>NZ_AZEC01000099.1 GCF_001435585.1 Schleiferilactobacillus perolens DSM 12744 | reverse complement strand
TTATCGCGGGATGGAGCAGTCTGGTAGCTCGTTGGGCTCATAACCCAAAGGTCGTAGGTTCAAATCCTACTCCCGCAATTGGTCCCATGGTGTAGGGGTTATCACGCCTGCCTGTCACGCAGGAGATCACCGGTTCAAATCCGGTTGGGACCGTTTTGGCTCGGTAGCTCAGTTGGTAGAGCAATGGATTGAAGCTCCATGTGTCGGC
>NZ_AZEC01000098.1 GCF_001435585.1 Schleiferilactobacillus perolens DSM 12744 | reverse complement strand
CCACTCCGTTACCGTCAATAAATGGAAAGCGGCTTCGGCTTCCAAAACCAAGGTTGAACAGCGTCCCAACTTGCTTAAGCAGGATTTCTCGACCACTGGTTTAAATCAAAAATGGACCGCTGATATGACCTATATTCAAACGAAGCGTAATGGCTGGTGTTACTTATCAACCATCATGGATCTGCACTCAAGACGAATTATCGGCTATTCA
>NZ_AZEC01000097.1 GCF_001435585.1 Schleiferilactobacillus perolens DSM 12744 | reverse complement strand
GGGGACGTAACGTCGTCCCCAATCCCCCCTCACTCAAAAAGGAGTGAGGGAATCCCACGCTCACATCTAACTGCGCCTCCCGTGGGTCGTTGCTAAGGTCAAAATCAAGCCCACGGTTAGGAAGACTTCGGGCACGCCCTCAGGCAGAGTTAACAACGGCTAGTATCAGAACTAGTCCTTACTATTCCTTTACTGATTAACAATTGTCTTATAGCTATTGA
>NZ_AZEC01000096.1 GCF_001435585.1 Schleiferilactobacillus perolens DSM 12744 | reverse complement strand
GTTTGCGCTAGCCCAGCCTGGTACTCACTATTTAGCCGGTGAAGTTCGTTAAAGATGGTGGTCTTACTAAAGCCTAAGTAGTTAGCGATGTATCGCAAGGAACGTCCTTCATTATGAAGCGTTTCAATGACAACACGGTTCTGGAATGATAAAATAGTGGTGCTCATCAAGGTCCTTCTTTCTAATGGATTGTGTGGTAACACCAGTAAAGACCTTGATGGTT
>NZ_AZEC01000095.1 GCF_001435585.1 Schleiferilactobacillus perolens DSM 12744 | reverse complement strand
GTAAATCAAGGTGTTATCACCAATTGTTTCCTTATCAACTTGGCGGAACCATCCGTCAGGAAGATGATTAGTTTTAATGGTGTAATCAGGATTTTGCTGAGCTTCTTCGACGCTCATACCAACCTGTGCGATTTGTGGTGAGGTAAAGACAATGGTTGGGATGGGCGGATAGTTGATTGCGTCAGTAGTCTTTCCTGTGAAAAGTTGGGTTAAATAACTAGATTCAAA
>NZ_AZEC01000094.1 GCF_001435585.1 Schleiferilactobacillus perolens DSM 12744 | reverse complement strand
CCCGGCCCATAGTAGTCAAGGAGTGCCTTAGTAAGCTGGTGATTCATATTCGTCACCCAACCGTTTTCTCGATGACCGATTTTCTTGAGCCGCTGCCGAGCCGCCGGAGTTTGCTTCTGTTGCAGGTGCTTGCGCTGCTGCTTTCCGCAACGGCGTCTGGTGAGCAGCTTATTACCGCTGACAAACTCCGTTTCGCCGGTTTCGTCATTGTAGGCGGTGAGGATATTGAT
>NZ_AZEC01000093.1 GCF_001435585.1 Schleiferilactobacillus perolens DSM 12744 | reverse complement strand
TTTTGTGGTTGGTTTTAAGGGGAATGAATGGGCCTGGCAAAAAGGTGATTATCAAGATGTCGAGACATTCAAGGCCGTGCAAGCGACTTGAAACCGAGCAGGAATAGTCCAATTTATTATTTCGATTGCTATTTTTGTCCTATATATGTTTTTCTTTGCTTCTTTAGTGGCCAATATCTAAACGGTAATTACTAGCACAAGCACTTATTCAAATAAAGACCACCAAGGTTCG
>NZ_AZEC01000092.1 GCF_001435585.1 Schleiferilactobacillus perolens DSM 12744 | reverse complement strand
GGGGCCAACAATTGTATCTAATTCAAAATCACCGATGCGATTACGTCGATTAACCACGATGGGTCGCTGTTCAATTGACCGTCCTAATGATTGATTATATTTAGAACGTTGGTCAAGGTTACGCCGTTGGCGCACGCCATGTTCAGGCAAATCATTTAAAGAAAACTCAATTTTCCCTTGATTTAACCAATTATAAATTGATTTAGTCGCTAGTTTAAATTCGTGAGCAATCA
>NZ_AZEC01000091.1 GCF_001435585.1 Schleiferilactobacillus perolens DSM 12744 | reverse complement strand
ATTACCCTCGGTAGGTTTTAAAACGTCTGTATCGTCGTTTTGCAGAGGCCTATCGTCCTGTGAAGGGGTGTTGTTCGTAGTGGTATCGAGTAGCTTTTCATTTTGACGGTTGGTAGACAAGTTGAGTTGTTGTTGCTGGTCAAGTAATGACTGCATTTTATCTAATTGATCGTTCTTTCGTTCAAGTTCGCCCTTCAAAATGTCTATTTGTTCAAGCAATATTCGTGACGTATCTGCT
>NZ_AZEC01000090.1 GCF_001435585.1 Schleiferilactobacillus perolens DSM 12744 | reverse complement strand
GGATCATGTTGCTTGGCATACAATTTACCTTCTTGTGTGCGCGTGACAATCATATCGCGTTCAAACTGCGCAAAGGCGCTAAATATTGTAAAGACTAATTGGCCAGTCGGCGTATTGTCAATTAAGCCCATATTCAAAATGTTGACTTTGACATTTTCTTTAAACAACTCTTGGATAATGGCTAAGGCCTCGCGTGTGTTCCGCGCAAACCGATCCAACTTAGTGACAATCAAAGTATCGCCTGTTTTT
>NZ_AZEC01000009.1 GCF_001435585.1 Schleiferilactobacillus perolens DSM 12744 | reverse complement strand
GTCTAACTTTTTTGTTGCACTTCACAGAGCGGATCTTTTTGTCGCAATAATCGATATTACCGGAGGTCAGGGACCTTCGATGGATCGGTTTTTTGCCACTTGGTCGTATAGAAACTCTTGTTAATCTTGTATTCCGGTGTCTTAACCTTCTTGGATAAGTAAGGTGCGACTGAAGAATCCAGTTGCAACCAACCACGCCAACCTAAATGGATCGTATCTTGCATGAAGTAAGGTTCATCACCCACATAAGTCATGTCCACGATTTGGTCAAACCCTTGAGACCGCAATTGATATTGGATCTTCCGGTCAAAATTATCAAGCATGTTCTCTGAAAGCCCCGTGTATTGCGCCCACTTAGAATTGACGGGCGGAATCACAAACAGCGGCTTCATCTTGTGTCGCGCCATAAACTGCAATAACAACTCGAAGTCAGAATATTCCGGACCGTATTCATAATTGTAGTGGGTCTGAGAATTCTTCAGCTTAGCCAGCATCGGTTTAACTCGGGTGGAATAGAAATGGTTTTCGATCCCGAACTGGTTGTTCGTGGTCTCCCCTTTCCCTAACTGGGTGGCTAGGTCATCCAAGGTCTGCGGATCATACTGAGATGGCAAGCTTTCCAAACCCTTATTAATCGTCGGTTCGTTGTTGCGCAAAAACAATCGGCTGAACAATCCGTCCTCATGGTCATACAAGCGCTCCGACAGCTTCAAATACTCTTTTTGATATGCCGTCAATGGAATGCCCGCTTTGATTCGGATAATTGCCTCAGTGAGGGTCGTATTCGACGATCCAGAAGGTAATTCCAGCAATCGGCTGGCTGCGTATTGCGCCATTGGGTCCTTCGGATTAGCATGTTCCAAAAAATTATTCGTCTGTAAGTTGGAATAATAGTAACTGAACATGTTGCGTTGAATCCCTCGTTGGACAAACCATTGGGGAGACACGATCACGACAGCCTTCTTACCAGTTAATTCCTTGCCCACTGTTTGCAGGGAGAAGAAGTGAGTCAGCGACTGGGTGCCGGCAGACCCCAACAGGAACGGACGATAATTTCGATTGTATTTTTCAGCTAAGACAGTGGGATGGAAAGGATCCATTCGGGACAGCTCCGAAGAACCGATGAAGGGTACGTAATTCTCTTTGAATGCCTCGCGCTTCATCAAGGAGCCTTTGAACACATTCGGTGATAAGGAAATCGCCGCCTTGTCCACTGTCGCTTGGTTCGCATAGCCGTAATTTCCAGGCCAAAACAGCAACGCAACGACGCCGAGCATTGCGATGAGAATCGGTCCAAAAATCAGCCACAACCGTTTGAAGAGTTTCATTGCTGCATCTGTTCGACCTTGGCAATGATCTTATTCGGCGTATCCCATTGCGTACGGTCAAACTCTGAAACTGGGACGTTCACGTCGAGTTGAGATTGCAATTCCAACAACAACTGGACTGTCCCCATGGAATCCAATAATCCCGTGGTAAACAAATTGGTGTCCAAGTTGTCTTTCACTTCATCGGAACCAGTTAAATCACTCAAAATGTCCAATACTGTATTTTTTGTATTATCGTCTGCCATAATTGTATCCCTCCAAAAATTATTTAAAGCCGCCTAGTTGCGACGCCTTGTCATTACCGTCTCTAATGGAACCAAAGCCGGTCTAAGAAGCCTGAGAAAATCAGGAAACTGAAACATACCGTGTTTGCGGTCATTAGAATTGCCATCACCCGGGTGAACGCATTACTCGGGAACCAATCCTTGTGTTTCTTCTTAAATCGCAACCATGCATCAGTCAGAATCATCACAGTGGCATGGAAGATACCATATACAATATAGTACCAGGTCTCGCCATGCCAGATGCCCATAATCAGGAACAGAAGTAAATACCCCAAATTGGCAATCGTGACTCGATTCTTAATCAGTCTGTGCTTCATGATAAAGAATACGAAGCGCATATAGATATAATCCCGGAACCAAAATGACAGCGTCATATGCCAACGATTCCAAAAATCCTTAATGTTGCGGGAAATCCACGGATAGTTAAAGTTACGCGGTGTTTCCACACCCATCACATTGGAAATACCCATTGCGAAAAGACTGTATCCCGCAAAATCAAAGAACAGATAGGCACTGTAACAATACATGACCCCGACCAGCGGCCAGGACAAATCCAAGAAACCGCCCCGGGACTGCATCGCCATCCGTTGCACTTGGGGCAGCCACATCGTGCCAAAGAAATAGCCGATGATAAACTTATAAGCGAACCCCAGAAACAACCGTTCAATTCCCTTGCCTAACAGGTCCGTATATTGTTCTGAAGTCAATGTGCGATCATAGTCTTTTTCAAAACGCCGATAGCGATCAATTGGCCCGGAAGAAATTGTCGGCATGAACAATAGGAACTGCAAGAACTTCACCGGATGGAACTCTTTAATGGCGCCATCCCGAGTTTCCATAATCATCCCGACGGATTTAAAGGTCAGGTAAGAAATTCCCAGGAAACCAATGATACTGGATTGGCCATTATTGAACAGCGGCGTAAACTTAACGACCACCAAGGGGGCTATTGAAAGAATCACCGCCCAACAAAACGGGCCAAATTTATTCGGTGATTTTTCCTTTGTCCGGTATCGGGTGTATAACGAAATGACGGCATATTGGAGAATCGTGTAGCCAATGAGCGCCACCCCCTGATGCCAATCCTTCCCATCAAACATCAAAAACAGGAAGATGAAAGACACCACCGTCTCATACCAATGGGACCGGTGACCGTAAAGGCGGATGATAATCGCCGGTAAGAGGGCGACCATCAACAGAATGAAGTAACCAGGATTTTCATAAGGCTGTAAATTGATCATGCTGGATTAACCTCAGCAATCAATGCTTTACGGTCGATCTTACCATTTACCGTCAAAGGCAATTTTTGCTTCACTTCAATGCGTTGCGGAATCATATAACTCATGGCCGTTTTTGTCAGCTGCTCCTTCAAATCTGCCACATAGGCGCCAGCATCATCCGGCTGCTTCGTGGGTACCACGAATGCCACTAGTTGACTGACCTTGTGGACATTGTTGTACTTTGGCACCACACTGGCCTGCTTCACGCCGCTCAATGCGTCCAAGGCGTGATCCACATCTTCCAGCTCAATCCGGAATCCATGTAATTTCACTTGGAAATCTGTCCGCCCGCGATAGAAAATCAAGCCGTTTGCATCCACAAAACCTAAATCGCCTGAACGGTATGCCGAATACTGGCCATCTTGGAAGAAAGCCTTCTTGGTTTTCTCCGGGTTATTCAAGTAACCCTTAGACACACTGGGGCCCTCAATGATCAATTCACCCAGCGTCCCCGGGGCCACTCGTGCACCCTTTTGATCCACCGCATAAATCTTGGTGTCCGCTTTGGCATAACCGATTGGCAACCGGTCGTATTCGGCCGTAATTGCGTGCGTAATCTCAACCGCAGTGACGGCCACAGTCGTTTCTGTGGGTCCATATGTGTTAAAGATCTTGGCCTCGGGGAACCGGGCCATTAATGTATTGGCCGTCTTGACGGTTAATTCTTCACCGCAGAACAGGAAATAACGTAAGTCAGGATAGTTCTTTGCGGAAAAGTTTGGATCCAGTAAACAGATTTCGATAAATGACGGTGTGGATACCCATTCCTGCAATTTAAGACCTGGTAAGGCCTTGAAAAGCAGCATGAAGTTGTCCGTGGTGCGCTTAGGCAACGCGACTAAGTTACCACCTAAAGCCCAGCTGGGATAAAGATCCATCACCGACAAATCAAATGAATACGGTGCCTGAGACAAACAGCGAATGCCTTCCGGTAAATCAAAATCGCTGATCGCCCAGTTTACATAACTGAGTAAATTGGTGTGACTGATCTGGACCCCTTTAGGCACACCGGTTGTACCGGAGGTGAAAATGATGTAAAAAGTATCGTCACCACTTACCGATTGGCTGTGGTCATAATCAGTATCACCGTTCTCCCGAATTGCAGAGAGTTTGTCCGGTGTGTAGATGGGCAAATCGGGGAAGTTCACCGGTAGATCATCCGTTGCTAGAATTGCGGCCGGTTTCGCCACATCATGAATCTGAATGATTCGCTCATTGGGCGAATGGGTATCAATCGGAATATACCCATGTCCAGCCTTGACCGCCCCTAGAAACGACGCCACCATTGCAAAAGTCTGTTCACCATAGATGATGACGGGTGCCTTAGCTGGCAAATCCTGGGCTTGCAGAAAATGAGCCACCCGATCTGAAGCCTGGGCCAAATCGCCAAACGTATAAGTGTGATCTTCATAGGTATAGCTCAACCGTTCCGGGTGGGCTTGAGCGATTCTGTCGATTTGTTTGATAATGTTATCGATCATTGCTTACGAAGCACGTGTTGTGCCTCTTCCTCCCCCTGTGTCAAAATTCGTTGTAAATGAACTTACTGTTGTTGACCCCACTATAGTTGTATAGGTAAGTCAGCACCAAGATGATGACAAAATAAAAAATGGTTTTCACCACAAATTGAAATACCGGTCGGTGCCATAATGCCAGCCAACGTGCCTTCATCGTGCGTTCCGTCCTTTCATTAACACAACCAATTATAAAGTTGGGTTTCATAAATTGCTAGCGTGAGGCCCTTTCTTAAGGCTAACAAAACTGTTAGGCAATTTGGGCACGCCTGCCGCCACGCTTTCATATTAACCATAACATTTTTCACGAAAAGATGGGTAGCAAAAAGACCGATCAAAACCACAAAAAAGGCACCAGTCCCACAAGAGGACTGATGCCTAGAAATTTTGTTTTTAACTGGGATTAACCGAGCAGTATTAGTCGGTGTACTTTGCCAGCGTTGCGCTCAGTTGTTCCTTGGATTGATAGCCGACCAGTTGTTCAACGACCTTGCCATCCTTTTTGACGATCAATGTCGGAATCGCCATGATGCCGAATTCCTTCGGTGTATCAGGATTTTCATCCACATCCATCTTCGTGAATTTCACCTGATCGTTTTCATCAGCCAACTTCTCAATCACCGGTCCCTGCATCCGGCACGGTCCACACCAGGTGGCCCAGAAATCGGTCAAGACAACGCCGTGATCGGTCTCTTGAGCAAAAGTCTTATCTGTAATCGCTTTTACCAAGGTGTCACTCCCTTTCATTTACTTACAATAGTATAGCAAACCTGACGGTCGCATTCAACACTTCTGCTTACTTTTTGTCAGCAGAAAACTCATTTACTTAAATACAACCAGTGTTGCCCCGTCACCGCCGGCTTCCGGTGGTGCGTATTTGAAACTCTTAATCTGGCGGTGCCGTTTGAGATACTCCTGAACACCATTGCGAATTGCACCAGTGCCCTTACCGTGGATGATCGTCACCGTTGGATAATTCGCCAACAATGCCGCATCCATGTACTGATCTAATTCATGCATCGCTTCTTCGTAACGCTTGCCTCGCAAATCCAGCGTGGGTGAAATAGCTGGGCCGCGGTTAGACACATTCACAATGTGCCGCTTAGGTTCAGTATCCTCCGGAGCCTTGACCTTCGTCAATTCATCTTGGGGGACTTTCATTTTCAAGATACCCATTTGTACTTCCCAATGCGTGTCATCCGACTTTTTTAGTAGTACCCCGGTAGTCCCGTAACTGGCAACTTGGACGTCGTCGCCGGCTTTGAGTGCCTGCTTCTTCTTTTCCCGGCGCAAAATACGATTGTTGCTCGGGCTGGGCGTGTGACTGTGCAAATCCTTCAAAGCGGTCCGGGCGGCAATGAGTTTATCTTCCTTGACCGCCGTGGTGCCGCCAGTCAGTTGGGCTTGGCGCAGGTCCGCAATGATCTTGTCCGCCTTGTCCTGGGCTTGGCTAACCAACTCATCTGCTTTTTTCTGAGACTTCTGCAGTTGGCTGGCGCGTTCCTGTAGGAATTCTTCGAACGCGTCATTCAGCTGTTTATGCAGCGTGGTGGCTTCGTCTAACTGTCGCCGCAGTTCGTGGTACTCCGTTTCAGCAGCTTTGCGTTGATTTTCCAAATCGCCGATCATTTCATTGAGATTCTGGCTCTCACCGTCCAGCAACTGTTTGGCCCGATCAACAATTTCTTCGTTCAAACCCAATCGAGCTGCAATATCAAAGGCGTTAGATCGGCCAGGCACCCCGATCAATAGATGATAGGTTGGTTGCAACGTCGTAATGTCAAATTCCATACTCGCATTGATCGTTTGCGGGGTATTGTATCCGTAAACTTTCAATTCTGGATAATGGGTCGTCGCGACTACATCTGGGCCCATCGCACCCAAGTAATCCAACACAGCAATGGCCAGGCTCGCCCCTTCTTGGGGGTCTGTCCCGGCACCCAGTTCATCAAACAGCACCAGGCTGGACTTGGTGGCGACCTGCAGAATGTTAATGATGTTCTTCATGTGGCCAGAGAAAGTGGAGAGACTCTGCTCAATGGACTGTTCATCGCCAATGTCTGCCAAGATTTCATCATAAATCGCAATATGACTTTCTTCCTGAGCTGGAATGAACAGACCCGATTGCGCCATCAGCTCTAACAAGCCCAATGTCTTCAACGTAATGGTTTTACCACCCGTGTTGGGGCCGGTAACGACGATGGTATGGAAGTCTTTCCCTAAATAGATATCATTAGGGACCACTTTCTGCGGATCAATCAACGGGTGCCGCGCTTGGATTAAATCCACGTGCCGGTCCGCGTCGACGATTGGTTCTGTCGCTTTAATTTCTCGGGCATAACGGGCTTTAGCATTAATCAAATCCAACTCTGCTAAAAGATTGGCATTAGTGGCAATCTGCTTGCTATATGGTGCAATCATCTCCGCCAACTCGGCTAAAATTCGTTCAATTTCACGTTTTTCATCAATCTGTAACTGGCGCAGACGATTGTTCAATTCCAAAACAGCCTGGGGTTCAATATAGAATGTCTGACCACTGGCACTTTGATCATGGACAATTCCGCCGAAACGGTTCTTCGCTTCAGCTTTTACCGGAATCACATAGCGATCGTCGCGCAACGTAATAATTGGTTCGGTCAGGTACTTTGAATCCTTGCCGCGGGTATAGTTTTCCAACTTGCTGCGGACTTGTCCTTCAGTTTGCCGCATGGCGATGCGAATACCCTGCAACTGGCTGCTGGCAGTATCTAAAACCGTACCATCTTCATCCAAAGCCCGGTTCAACGCCCGCGTCACTGCTGGCAAGTCGGTCAATTGATCGACCACATCACCTAATGTGCGTAACGGCGTCGCAGCGTTCTCAGCAAAATCAGCAAAGAAAGACTTCATTGCGGCGGCGACAGCTAGGACACGCCCGATTTGGGCCAATTCTGTACCGTTTAATGTCGCACCGATTTCAAGCCGCTTAATATGGGGAGTAATGTCCACAGTTTTGGCAATGGGCATCCCACCTTGCAGCCGCAATATGTTGGCTGCATCAACAGTTTGGTCAATGAGTTCCTGGACGGCACCGGTAGTATCCACTGGTTTGAGGGCTAAGGCTAAGGCCTTGCCGCGAGCGGATACGGTATACCCGGCTAACTGTTGCAAAACGTCCGGATAATCCAGCGTGGCTAAAACACGCGAATGCATAAAATTACCTCCTACGAGCCGTGCCAAAGCGACGCAATCTCCGGTTGCATGGGTGGGACCGCTGTGTGGTTTCCGCAGCTGAGCCCATTCAGTCTCCGATCGCTTTGCATTGGCACTATTTTCATCAGGGACTGCATTTTCGTCGCAGCCTCTCTTGTTAAATTATCGAGATACGAAAAGCAGGCGCTTTTCGCCCCTGCTCATGTGCATTCTTTAAATTTGGCCGACCCACAGATGGGTAAACAGCTGACTTAAACCCGGAGTGCCCATTAGCATCCGACTCATCAGTGAGTGGGATAATGCATGCTGCATGCCGTCAATGGGGATTAACGCCACGAAGTACACCACGATAAACAGGAAAGTGTACTGGGACAAAAAGCCCAATACCATCCCGCCCACACTGTTCCAAGTGTTCGGTACTGGCATGAATTGAAGCGGCGTAAACCACAACATCACACAGCGCACCACCAGCCATCCCACAGCGAAGATAATGAGGAATGCGCACGCATTGTAATAAGGCTGGTCTAAATCCAGCCCCACTTTGGTGATAAAGAATGCAAAAAAGCTTTGCATACTGGCAGAAGGATACGGAATCCACAGATCTAAATGCGGACCCAAGGCACGGTATCCTAGCATGGCCACAATGCCGGCTAACAAATAGCCCACTGTATAGCACGCCTGCAGATAGACGCCGCGCCGCGCACCACCATATATGCCATACAATAAAAGAAGAAACAACAGCACACTTAACATGAACAATTTCCACTCCAAACGAGTTACGACGTAGACACTTGAGCCTTCGATAGTCGCTGACTGTTAATCATCTGTCGTTTCAGAATCTTTGGGTGATTGAGCAGCATCGTGGTCGTCTTTTTGGTCTTGTAACTGCTTGACCTGTTCTTTCAACTTGATGTCATCCGAAACGGTGTTGAAGGCCAAAAGAATGGCCGCCTCGGCTTCAGACAATTGAGGGGCCAGCGAATGAATCGTCGTCAGCTGCTCATTCAGTATGGCGGTCACTGTCGCCATAAATTCATCGCTGCCGGGACCAACGATCGTATACGTCTTATTGCCTATTGTTGCTTTGTAGCGTCGCTTATCCTCAGCCACAGGGAAAATTGCTCCTCTCAACATAATACGATATTTTACAAACAGTTTAGCACAAGACTATGTGGCAAGAAACTGGCGGACCCGTGCCAAAGCTGCGCAATCTCCGGCTGAAATGGGCTGCGAAGCGCAGCAAGTGCGTAGCCGCAGGCGTAGCAAGCTGTGACGTTTCCACAGCTGAGCCCATTTCAGCCTACGATTGCTCCGCATTGGCACTACATCCATTCAACTCAGAGCTCTGGTCGAGTTTCTTTTGATAATCTCAAAAAGGGGCTGGGGCAAAAGTCATCGCTGATGGGCGTGGCCGTGTATTGGCACCTGCCGCATCAAGATTCAGACTGTTGTCCCAGCCGCATTTTGACTGGCTAATTAGTCTTCATTGTCCGCCATAAAAGTATTTAGGACTTCTTCGACCATATCCCACTCGTCGTCATCTTCGATGGGGTACAAGTCACCGGAAGTGGCAAAGCCATCTTCGTCTGGCGTAAAGGAGAATGCTTGAATCTCGATTTCTTCATCCGTCTTGGCACCTGCTGGATACAGCAATACATAGGACTTGCCATAATCTTCAGAGTCAAACGTGAAGAGAATTTCGAAAAGTTCTTCATTGCCTTGATCATCCACCAGAGTGATCTGACGTTGATCATCGGAAAAAGAATCACCGTCGTGAATTTGGTTTTTATCTGCCATAATTGTCTCCTTTATTCTGCCGATTTAGTCAACCGGCCGCCTGCATCGAGATAGTTTTGCAATATCAAAACAGCGGCTAATTTATCAATTACTTTTTTTCTTTTTTTTCGGGAAGTATCCGCTTGTTCAGTGAGCATCCGTTCCGCTTCGACAGTGGTCAAACGCTCGTCAATGTAATCCACTGGCAAATGAAACATCTCGGCCAGCCGATCACCATAAGCCTTTGACTTCTCTGTCCGCTCACCAATGGAATTATTCATATTCTTGGGAAAGCCCAGCACAAAACCGGTCACATGCAACTCTTCGACCAATTCTGCGACTCGTTTGAGACCAAATTGATTGCGCTTTTCATCAATTGGAATAATCTCTACCCCTTGTGCAGTCCAGCCCAATTCGTCGCTAATCGCGACACCGACAGTTTTGGACCCCACATCTAAGCCAAGTAATCGCATTACTTCAACTCTTGGTGGAGATACGTGCGTACCAGTTCTTCGATGATTTCGTCCCGCTCATGTTTTCCAATAAGCGTTCGGGCATCATTATATCGTGGAATATACGCCGGATCCCCAGACAGTAAGTAGCCCACGATTTGATTGATTGGGTTATAACCCTTCTCTTCTAAGGCTTTGTATACAGTTTGCAAAGTTTCCCGGACATTTTTACTCTGATCTTCCGCGAAACTAAAATGCATTGTTTTATCGAGCGAACTCATAAGGCACCCCTCTTTTCGAAAACCTCAACCGGGTCTCATCCCAGTTGTGAATCACAAACCATTCTAACGAATCACACAGCAAAAGACAACTATCCAAGCCGCTAAGCTTCTGTGATGGTCAAGCAAAAGTCAAAGAACGTAAGCGTTCCCTGGATTTATTTTTCTTTCACCAAAACATCCTTGACGGCGGCTAGGGCATCTTGAATCTTGTCTGGTTGTTTACCACCAGCTTGGGCCATATCTGGCCGACCGCCGCCACCGCCACCGATAATCGGGGCAATCGCTTTGATCAAGTTACCAGCCTTAACACCTTGCTGTTGGGCAGCATCGCTGGCGGCAGCAATTAAGTTCGCTTTACCGTTAGCGGCAGTCGCCAAAACTAAGACATCCGACGCTTGCTTGCTCTTCCATTGATCAACCATTTGCCGTAACGCACCCATGCCGTCAACGTTGACTTGAGCAGCAATGACTTGCAATCCATCAACTTCGACAGGGTGATCGAAGACTGAATTAGCCTGTTGAGCAGCCAATTTAGCCTGCAACGCTGCCAATTCCTTCTCTGTTTCCCGGGCATCCTTTTGCAATTGGGCAACCCGATCCGGCGTATCCTGTAATTGGTTGGCCTTCACGATCTTGGCTGTTTGGGTCAGTAGGTGCAGCTGCTGATCGAAGTATTGCACCGCAGCCTGGGAAGTCACGGCTTCAATCCGTCGTACCCCCGCACCAATGGCAGATTCGGAAGTGATTTTGAAGAGTCCTAACTCCGCCGTGTTCTTGACGTGAGTCCCGCCACACAGCTCAATTGACCAGTCACCGATGTTGACGACCCGGACCCGGTCAACGTACTTGTCAGTGAACAGGGCAATGGCGCCCATTTTTTTAGCAGTTTCTAAATCAGTTTCGGTTGTCTTCACCGGAATTTCAGCAAAAATCTTGGCATTGACAATATCTTCCAATTTTTGCAATTCCGCAAGTGTCACTTGCCCTTGGTGGTTAAAGTCAAAGCGCAAGTAGTCTGGTTCAACTAAAGAACCAGCTTGATGGGTGTGCGCGCCAAGTACTTCGCGCAACGCTTGATCCAGTAAATGAGTGGCGGTATGATTCTTCCGCACTGCCAACCGGAACGGCCGATCTACCTTCAAGGTATATGCGTGGTGAGCCTGGATATTCCCAACGACATCCACGAAATGCAAGTTTTGCCCATTGGGGGCGTGTTGTACATCTGTGACCTTGGCCACAACATGACCCTGATCGTCTTCAATCGTCCCCTTATCCGCTACCTGACCACCCATCTCTGCATAAAACGGGGTTTTGTCAAAGAGCAGTTCAGCTTGACCACTGGTCACGGCGGCAACTTCTTGGTCCACTTCCTGATCGCCCTGAGTAGTCTGAATGATGAGATGCGTTAAATTGGCGCCCGTAGTGGTCAATTCATCGTAGCCGGTAAATTGACTTTCATCTTTGATGTCCATCAGCAGCTTGTTCTGGGAACCCATGGAATTCACGTCTTTACGAGCATTACGGGCCCGTTCCTTCTGGGCCTGCATGGCAGCCTTAAAGCCCTTCATATCCACATGCAGGCCCTCATCAGCGGCCGATTCCACCGTCAATTCTACAGGGAAGCCATACGTATCAAAAAGTTTGAAGGCATCTTCGCCAGGGAACACTGTTTTGCCGCTCTTTTTCAGCGTCGCAATACGGCCGTCCAGAATATCCAAACCATCATTTAATGTGGCTTGGAACCGTTCCTCTTCACCCTTAATGATGTGGGCAATGAAGTCCTTTTGGTCCAATGGCTCGGGATAGTAACTCTTCATCACTTCGCCCACGACTGGGACTAATTGATATAAGAAGGGCTTGTCGATACCGAGCTTTTTACCATTCAAAACGGCGCGCCGAATCAACCGGCGTAAGACATAACCGCGTCCTTCATTGGAGGGCATCGCACCATCGCCAATGGCAAAGGTGACGGCCCGGGCGTGGTCAGAAATGATTTTGAAGCTGACATCGTCTTTCTCATTGGCGCCATATTTTTTGCCGCTCAGTTTCTCAGCCTCTTGAATCATGGGCATGAACAAGTCAGTTTCAAAATTGGTTTTGGCATCCTGGAAGATCGATACGACCCGTTCTAATCCCATACCGGTATCAATGTTTTTATGCGGTTGTTCGACGTAACGGCCATCTGGCAAGTGGTTAAATTCGGAGAACACAATATTCCAGATTTCCAGATATCGTTCATTTTCGCCACCAGGATAATTTTCTGGATCATCTTCGGCGACGTTATTGTAACCTTGACCCCGATCGTAAAATATCTCCGAGTCGGGACCGCTGGGACCTTCACCAATATCCCAGAAGTTATCCTCTGCTAAGACCAAATGATCTTTCTTAACCCCGACTGACTGCCACAACTTGTACGTATCCGTGTCCTTCGGATAAACCGTCATATAAAGACGGTCAGGATCAAAGCCAAACCATTCTGGGCTGGTTAATAATTCCCAAGCCCAAGGAATCACTTCTTTTTTGAAATAATCGCCAACAGAAAAGTTGCCGAGCATTTCAAAAAACGTTTGATGTCGGGCAGTTTTACCGACATTCTCAATATCATTGGTCCGGATACTTTTCTGTGCATTCGTGATTCGCGGATTCTTGGGAATGACGGTGCCATCAAAATACTTCTTCAGTGTAGCGACACCGGAGTTGATCCATAACAAGGTCGGATCGTCTTTTGGAATCAGTGATGCAGAAGGCTCCACATCATGTCCCTTGGACTGCCAAAAGTCCAAAAACGTTTGCCGTACTTGCCCACTTGTCATTTCTTTCACGTTAAGCCAACCTCCTGATGGTAAAAAAACATCATTGCGTTCAAGGGCGCTTTCACGCGGTACCACCTTGATTGCAACGATGTTTTGTCGTTTACCACTTATTTATCAATTTAATTGTCTTCAATCACTGCATCGGGTAGCACAGGTTGCGCAGCACATCTCTTCTCACCATCCAGAGACTCTCTTCAGTACTGCCACTCACTTGTATGTCCCAAACAAAAGAAGTATACCACGCTGCTTATCACCGCGCAATGCTATGCGGTTTGGCGCACGTTTTGACGTGAACGAAGGGCCACGGCCTCTTCAAATTTGTCGGTGATGATACCCACGACTTTGGGCTCTTGGAACAATGCCCGCATCTGCCAGGGATCATTCACCGTCCAAATCCGCTCAGGCAACACTGCATTCTTTGTGCATTCTTCCAAATGCAGTGCGGATAACACATCACCCAAGTTGGCCAACCGCTCAGGATCAGCTGTTTTGGCCAACAGGGCCACCGGCTGGTGGGGAGCGACGGCGTGCAAAGCCACTAAGCTGTCTGGATTAAAAGAGGAATAAACCACTTCATCTGTCCGACCAGCCTCTTCTACAGCTTTTTGCGTGGCTTGCTCAATGCCCGCGTAACGCACTTTACCCGTCTTAAATTCGATGTTAATCTCACCATGCCAATGCCCCAAGCTATCCATGAATTGTTGCAGCGTGGGAATGGGTTCGCCGTTGGCTTGATGGAAAGACTGCAGTTCAGCTAGGTTCATGTCCTTCACATAACCCGTTCCATCCGTGGTGCGATCAATGGTTTCATCATGGATAATGACCAAATGACCATCAGCGGTACGCTGTACATCTGTTTCGATCCCATCAATACCGTGGCTGGAAACATACCGAAAACCTTCCAGACTGTTTTCTGCAAAGCGCGCAGGATAACCGCGGTGCCCAAAAATCTTTGTCACCATCAAAAATAACTCCTTTGAGGAATGGCCGATTAGTCCGTCGGCCCATCAATAACCGACTACTTTTTACCATTGCTAAGGATACACCGTTCCTGTAAAAAGGACGATGGCTTATTGTCAAATAATGGTAAAAAAGTTAACGTTCATCCTCAAAGGTGACCCGGACGACCTGATGATAGACCTGTTGCGGAACAGGCAAATCACCCAATCCAGGGAGTCTGCCGCTATCATAGAAGGCTGAAAATGGCAGTTGGACCGCGGCCATTTTTTGGTCCCCAGAAACTGGCCAACCGCCCCGCCAGACTAATGGGTCAGTGGTCATTTCCGCCGTGTATTGGCGCGCGGAAAAACGGATGCCAAACCGATTGGGTAAAGCAGTAGGCAGTTGTGCTAAGCCGGCATTCCCCCACGGAAACAGTGTGGCCGCACCAGCGCCCACGACGTATTCGTATTCATCCGGTGCCAACACGCTGAAACCTTGGCGCGCTAGCTGACGGGTCAAGGCCATCGGAGTGAGTTGCTGATCAATGCGGACTTGATACTGATCAAGCACCGCTGTCGGTACGAAGAAAACTGAAAAATCTGGTGTCACGATGGACCGGGGAGCCCGCTTCAAGTCATCCCCCGCTGCCTGACGGACCATCTTGAAGGTGGTCATATCGCCAGAAAAGTCTCCTGTGGCCGGGGTGTACAACCCGATGCTGCGCTGACTGACAGGCAACGGCTGTTGACTGACTAAGAGTGGCGGAATGTCGACCACCCGCGGTGATGTGGTGAAATCGGTTAAGTAACGTTCCCGCTGTGCATTCGTAGTCAGTGGAATCGTGGGTAAATCAGGATGCTCCAGGACAACTTCGCTGTCGTCCCACAGGCGCGGTGTCAAAACTTCTTTGCCAGTCACCTGATAACCTAATTGCACCTGGCTTTGACCGGGTACAAAGATGTATCGTTGGCCAGCGATAATGGCCGTTTGCGAAGCAAAACTTTGGCCTTGAACAGTGAATCGTACCGGTGCAATATCGGTCGTGGGCAGCAAGGGATTCACAAAATATCGCAATATTTGAGTAAACAGTAAGTGCTGTTCTTTCCCAGTCAATTGATTCCAGCTGGGCCGATTCAACTGCTGCGGATTGATCATGACCGACGAGCCTCCCTACGGGCAATTTTACGTTTCCGCCGGCGATCTTTTTCGATAGCCGTCCGGATCTTCTTTTTATAGCCGGGCATCCGTTTCTTCTTCTCTTTGGCCACCAGTCCCTTAATGCTGGGATCAATGTCCGGACCTGTGGCCCGCCGATCGCGGCGGCGGTTACGGTCATAGGAATCGACGAGTTGACCATTAACCAAGTCCTGCGGAATGAACGAAATACCCATCCCTTCAATTTGCGCCACCACATGTTCTTGATTGGGGTCATACAAAGAGACGGCCGTCCCTGGCAAACCATTACGCCCCGTCCGGCCCACCCGGTGAATGAAGAACTCCGGGTCAACGGGGAAATCATCGTTGATGACTAATGACACCCCGGGCACATCGATCCCCCGGGCAGCTAAGTCAGTGGCGACCACATATTGATACTGCAAGTCGCGAACTTCTTTCATCGTCCGGCGCCGTTCCCGGGGCGGCAAATCCCCGTGGATTTTAGCCACTTTCATTCCCTGCTTTTGCAAGTACGCGGTGAGTTCATCCACCCGTTCCTTAGTATTGGCAAAGACTAAAGCTAAGAATGGCTGGCCAATGTGCAGCAGATCAAAAACGATCTTGTTATGGTCACGGCCCTTGGTGGCCAGCAGAATATTCTTAATATTCGGAGCAATCACGGATTTTTGAGATACTGTGACCGTCTCCGGCTGATGCATATATTTTCGTAGAAATGGCTGCAGCCGTTCAGGTAAAGTCGCCGAAAAGACCATCATCTGTAACTTGGGCGGCATGGCTGAGGCAATGGCATCCACATCTTTTAAGAAACCCATGTCCAACGACATATCAGCTTCATCCACAACAAAGAAGCGATTGTTTTGCACCTGAAGGACATGGTTTTGAATCATGTCCAGCAACCGGCCAGGAGTCCCGATAATCAATTGTGGTTGACGGTGTTCGATTTTCTCTACCAATCGCTCTTTATCCGTCCCGCCGACGGCCAATAGGATGCGGACCTGGGGATCTTGTTCGCTGACCAATTGTTCCGCGGCATCCCGCAACTGTTCGGCCAGCTCTCGACTGGGAGCCGTAATGACCGCTTGGGTGGTGTAGTTGGTGGGATCAATAGCCGCTAAAATCGGCAGTAAGAACGCATGGGTCTTACCACTGCCAGTCTCTGCTTGCCCAATGACATCTTTACCGGCCAAGATCGGCGGTAATAACGCCGTTTGGGCATCCGTGGGAGTGGTGAAATGAATTGCAGCCAAGGCCTTATTCAGGAAGTCTGGAAAATTATACTGTTTAAAATCACGCATTAAAGTACTCCTCTCTGTACTCGGCCAATAATCAATGCTGCCAAGCGGCGACAATTGCCTGCAGTTCTTTTACCATGGCGGCCATCTCAGCTTCGTTGGCGGCTTTTGCCCCGCTGGCCAGGGGATGACCGCCACCATTGTGAGACTTGGCCAATTCGTTAATGACAGGTCCCTTGGAACGCAAATGGACGCGGTAAGGACCTTCTGGGTTCTCAATAAATTCCAGCCAGGCCACGACATCGCCTAACCGGCCCGGCGTGGAAACTGCGGCAGAGGCGGAATCCTGGTTAATACCCAGTTCTTTGAGGGTGACCAAAGGAATCGTCACCCAGGCCGCCCCGTTGTCGTCCACTTGCAGATGATTGAATACGTAACTTTGCAGCTTGGCTTGGGCTAACGTGATCTCGTTCATCCGCCGAGAAACCGCCGCTGCAGAAAAGTCATAGCCGATCAATTCCCCCGCGGCGGCAAACGTCTTGGTCGTGGTAGCCGGATAAAGGAAGCGCCCCGTATCGCCGACGATACCAGCGTATAACAGCCGGGCGGCGGCGCCATTAAGTTGCAAAACATTATCGCCCGCATGGAATAGATCCACAATGATTTCTGAGGCACTAGAAGCATCTGTGTCTACATAGGTGATGTCCCCATAAGGATCATCATTGGGATGGTGGTCAATTTTGATCAATTCATTACCCTTATTGAACCGGGTATCATCAATCCGCGGTGTATTCGCCGTATCGGTGACGATCACCAAAGCATCTTGGTATTGCTCATCGAGCACCGTGTCCATCTCATTCAACCAGCCCAAATTACCCACTTCATGGCCAACGACAAA
The DNA here is from genome assembly GCF_001435585.1 of Schleiferilactobacillus perolens DSM 12744. Lineage (GTDB taxonomy): Bacteria > Bacillota > Bacilli > Lactobacillales > Lactobacillaceae > Schleiferilactobacillus > Schleiferilactobacillus perolens. The sequence goes on along the minus strand of NZ_AZEC01000009.1, from coordinate 95,742 downwards.
GACATGCTTAGTGGGAAATGATTGTTTCAGCATTTCTGCTAAACCACCTTGAGAACCCAAGGCATCTGGATCTGGATGCTCGTGTCGATGAATGATAATTGTATCGTGTGCTTCGATTGCTGCAATAATCTGATGCAATGTGGTGTCATTAACTGTCATACGTTATTCTTCCTCCAAAATTTGACAAACAACAAATGCTTTAGCGCTAAGGACATGCTCAGCGGTCACGGTAATTTCTAATTTTGCCGAACGTCGGCCCAAATCCAGTAGTTGGGGCACGATCACGACTTTGTGTTCGAGTTGGATCAGTTTCAAATAATTCACAGTCACTTGTTCAATCAGCGAACGCTTTTGATAATTCAGTTTGAGATAGTCCTGGGCAACCTCGGTGATCATTTCCGACAAAATACCCACAGCGATGGTGCCTAAAGAATTGGTCATCTGCGGGGACACCACCGTTTGCCAACGGCGATCGTCATTATCCGGCCGCAAACTGGCGTGAATGACGTCGAAGAAAGTGTTGGCTCCTTCGCTTTGATGGCCGGGAACCGGAAGATTGCGCATGATGTCGGTACGGGTCACAATTCCCATCAAATGAAATTCCGGATCCACTACCGGAATCAGTTCAATACTATTCCAAGCCATGATATGAGACACCGATGCGGCGCTCATTTCTTTCCGGACGGTGATCGGATTCTTGGTCATGACCCGTTCAAGAGTTGACTCGCCAGATGCACTCAGCACATCCTTAGCACTAATCACCCCGACGACTCGCATATCCCGGGCCACAATAGGAAAACGAGAATGTTTCACTGCCTTAGCCAATTGCCGATAGCGGCTGACCGTTTCATCCTGACGCAGATAAGCCGTCTCTGCAATGGGGATATAGGCATCCCCCACCGTGACGATCTCTTTCTTGATTTGTTGGTCAGAAATGGCCCGGTTGATAATCGTGGCCACGGTAAAACTATCATAATTAGACCCCAACAACGGCAGCGCCGCCTTGTCTGCGGCGGCCACCACAGCGGGACTGGCATTGAAGCCCCCGGTAATGAGCACCCCCGCGCCGGTGGACAGGGCCATCAGCTGCGCGTCTTCCCGATTACCGACAATTAATAATGCGCCCGGGGTCACATAATCCTTCATCGCTTCGGTGGTCATGGCGCCGATGACAAATCGGTCGAGCCGATGGCTCAGTCCGGCTTCTCCGCCAAAAAGGGTGCCGTCAATGACCTTTTGAATATCACCGAAAGTCAGATTCTGGATATCCCCCCGGATTGTTTTTTCCACGCGAATCGTACCGACCCGCGGAACCGTGGCCACCAGTCCGTCCGCTTCAGCCGACTTAATTGCCCGATAAGCCGTCCCTTCAGAGACGCCCATTTGCCGAGCGACGGACCGGACCGATATTTTTTGCCCGATATCCGTATCCGCGATGTATTGAATTATTTTTTCGTGTTTTGTCGCCACGTCCAACCCCATCCATTCTGACCATCAGTATACCATAGACTGCGATACGCCCGGCTAAACGCACTGTACCGGCAGTAAGATTAGTCATCGAAAATCGGCAAAATCATATTTTCCATCGTGACCGGCACTAATCCGGAAACAGTCACACCCAAAAGCCGAATACCTGCTGGCAGCATCCCCGTCCCGTATTTTTCCCACAACTGCAGGGCCGTACTGGTGATCAACTGGGCATCTTGGGTTGGTTCTAGCAGCGTGGTGCGTTTAGTTACCGTGTCAAACTCGCCGTTGCGCATCTTAATCGTGATGGTACTGCCCTTACGTTGTTTCGTTTGTAACAGTGAAGCGACTTCATTAGCCAGCGCGGTAATGCGGCGCGTGCACGCCTCATCGGAGGTGAGGAACGGCGCAAAGGTACGTTCTTTACCAATTGATTTACGCTCCCGGGCATAGGCGACAGGGCGATCGTCTACACCCCGGACGCGGCGATACAGCATATAGCCAAATTTACCAAATTGATCCGTCAATTGAGTCAACGTCAGTACACGCAGACCCTCGCCGTTGGTAATCCCCATGGCAGCCAGCCGCGGCGCAGTTTTTTCGCCCACACCCTGAAATTTACGAATTGGCAATTGATCCAGAAATTGGTTCGCCGCCTCGGGTGTGATAATCGTACGACCAAAAGGCTTACGATAATCCGAGGCCAATTTAGCTAAATATTTGTTGTATGAAATACCGACGGAACAGGTTAACCGGGTTTGTTGGCGAATCGTCCGCTGCAGATACGCCGCCGCCTGCACGGCCGCTGGCCAATCGCCGTGGCGCGCTGTGACATCCAAATAAGCCTCATCCAACGCCAACGGTTCAATGAATGGCGTCACTTGATGCATGATCTCGTGAATTTGATCTGAGACAGACCGATATAGTGGAAAGTTAGGCGGTTGCCAAATGACCGGCTCCCCAGCCAATAATTGAGCGGCCGTCTGGGCCGGCATCGCCGAATGGACGCCGAACTGCCGGGCCACATAATTAGCAGTGGTCACAACGCCTTTGCCATGTGTCTGATGGGGATTGCGGGCAATCACCAAGGGCCGACCCACAAACTCCGGATGCTCCCGTTCCTCCACCGAGGCATAGAACGCATCCATATCGACATGGATGATTCGCCGTTGCGTATGATTGATCAGTGGTAACCGGCCCAGCATCCACAACCCCTCCTTTCCGTCTGGGTTAGCGAAAACGCGGGACAGCCGTTAAGGCCGTTCCGCGCTCGTTAACCCCATCAATTACTTTCCTTGCCAAATCCAAGTCCGATAATCACGACTGAGCAGTTCGTCGGCTTGCTTCGGTCCCATCGTCTCACTGGGATAAAAGGCCAATCCGTCGGCCTTATCGTTATCCCAGACGTTCCGGACTGCATCAATGAAATGCCAACTGGCGGCCAGTTCATCCCAATGGGTGAACGTCAACTTGTTGCCCTCTAAGATATTCAAGAGCAATCGTTGATACGCTTCTGGCGCCTTGGCGAGTTCATCCTTATCCAGCGCATGATCCAGAGTGAACGGACTCACCGCATCACTGACGCCGATTTCTTTACCGTTCAGCGTAATATGCATCCCAGTATCCGGCTCAATAATGAGGGTCACCACGTTCGCGCGCACCGGTGCGTTGCCGGTCGTCGGCAAAATATTATCTTTAGTCGGTTTAAAGACGATGTCGATCCGCGAGGTCTTGGCGGGCATCTTTTTACCCGTCCGTAAGTAAATCGGTACCCCGCGCCAGCGATCGTTATCAATATCCACCCGACCAGCCACATAGGTTTCCACGGTGGAATCTGCCGCAATATTGTCCTCTTCCCGATATGACAAGCCTAGATTATCGCCGCCCACATATTGGCCGCGGACAAAATTGGTGTGGACTTGGGCGGGAGTGTATGGTTTGATCGCAGCCAAAACAGCCCGCTTAGCCTCATGAATGGCCGTCGCATCATACCGACTCGGTTTCTCCATCGTCAACATCGCAATGATTTGGAAAATATGATTTTGCACCATGTCCCGTAAAGCGCCAGCAGTTTCGTAGTATCCGGCCCGCTCTTCGACCCCAATATCTTCAGCCAGCGTGATCTGAATGTTATCGATGAACTGATTGGACCAGACGTTTTCTAAGAATGGGTTGGTAAAGCGCAGTGGCATGATATCTTGGACCATTTCTTTGCCTAAGTAGTGATCAATCCGATAAATTTGTTCTTCTGAGAAGGCTTGGGAAATATCGTCGTTCAACTGCTTAGCACTGGCATAATCACGGCCAAAAGGCTTTTCCACGATTAACCGGTTATAGCCATCCGGAGAAAGCAGTTGTTCTGACTTCACGTGCTCTGCGATTGTCGCAAAGAACCGCGGCGCCATCGCCATATAGAAGATGCGGTTGCCATCCAGCTGGTATTGCAAGTTAAGCTTGCTCGCCAGCTTTTGCAATGTCACGTAATGGGCAGCGTCAGTGACATCATGGGATTGATAGTAGAAATGTTCAGCAAATTCAGTCTTTTGATGGGCACTGCCGGGAGCGCCGACCAGGGACTGTTTCACCACTTCATGATAATGATCGTCGGTCCATGGCCGGCGTGCGGTACCAATTACTGCAAAGTGTTTTGCCAACCGGCCTTGAAAATACAGACCATACAATGCCGGATAGAGCTTCCGCTGGGCCAAATCGCCCGACCCGCCGAAGATGATAAATAGCGCCCGTTCTTCCGTCATAATCAACCTCTTCCTAAATGAAAACCACATTTTCACACATAAATGTCAATATCTGCCTCACGGTAACGGCGTTGTGCCTGTTCCTTTTGATTATAATACACTCCCGTCACATGATCGGATAGCCGCACACTAAATTCCGGATCACTGGGTCGATGACTAATCATATCCTCAAACCGCGGAATATCAAAATTGCGGCCAAAGACAATCGTGAAAGCCTCTGCCTCACGAATTGGGATATAGAGGTATACACTGAGACTGCGCTGGGAATGACGGGTTTTATTAATCGTGAACCCTGCGTGGCGAATGCGCCGCTGCCACTGAATAATCGGTCCAATCGCGGCCTGCATCACACGCAGCTGTTCTTCAATGTGCCATAACTCATGAATGGCTGAAAAAACTGGATCAGTGGGATAATCTCGCAAATAATTATGAAAGAAGCCCGGTTCCGTCATATGTTTGGCAAAATATCCGTGGTGCTGATCATGATCAATCAATTTTCTGAGAGTGGTTAATTGATCCAAGCGGGTTTGCGCTAACCGGGCAAATGCCGGAAATTCGTTAGCCCCTTCTTCCGCTAAAAGTTCTTGGGTGCGTTCGTCGATTAATTGTTGTAGAAATTGCAAATCATCCAATTGAGTATGGGCAATGTATTGCCGTATCCGATCAGCCGGGATCAGTTGGCCGATATGTTGGATATGACGTCGATGACGTGCCATAATCGATCACCTCGCTTCATACATTTGGGCACATAAGTTCTATTTTAACTGTCCCCACCTGGTTTTTCCAGTTTACTGTTTACTCGGCACTGGGCGCCTCTGCCAAAGAATGGATGTTTTCTGCATATTTATTGAGAAATTGGCGAACGGTAGTTTCATCCGCCAAGAGATTCAACCGCGTGACCCGCATCGTCCCACTATAAAAAGTGATTACCACAAAATCCTTGTCCGGCGTCAGCGTGTAACTGGTTAACGCAGAATAGGCCCGAGTTGCCAAAATGCCATTGATCACGGCAAAGGGAGCCAGTCCTTGTCGCCAAATCGTGAGCAAAATCAAGACGCCTGCGGTGAACAGCCCACTGATCAGATAGTCGGTGCTGCCCCGCTGCCACCAGGGTAAAATCCCGACACCCGCGGCCACTATCCACAAAATGATTGTGAAGCCCCAGCGTCGCCGCGCTTTAATGACCAACGCGCGGCGTTCCAATACCACCACAAGCAGCAATGCAGCAAATACAATGATAAATAAAACTGTCAAAATTTTCCTCCAGTAATAACAAAGCCCCAAGGTTTACACCCCAGAGCCCCCTTATTTATTCTGCTAAATGAGCCACCCGCACAGTATCCCGGGCAATCATCAACTCTTCATTCGTCGGTACTAGCAGCACCTTCACCTTGGAATCGTCAGTGGAAATGATTCGGTCCTGACTGCGAATGTTATTTCGTTCCGGATCCACTTTCAACCCCAAGTAGTCAAAATGCTTGGCGATCCGTTCCCGCATCACGATATCGCCCTCACCAATTCCGGCGGTGAAGACCATGGCATCCAGACCACCCATGATGGCGATGTAAGAACCAATGTATTTCACAATACGATTGACAAAGACGTCAATGGCTAGCTTGGATTCTGGCCGGGTGTGGATCGTCTTCTCTAAATCACGCATATCCGGTGACAATTCAGACAATCCCAGGATACCAGACTTCGTGTTCAATATGTTAATCATGTCTTCTGGATTCGTGATCTTCATCTTGTCCATCAAATAAGCGACTAACGAGGCATCAATATCCCCAGACCGAGTCGACATGGTAACCCCCGCTAACGGTGTGAAGCCCATGGATGTATCAATAGACTTACCGCCCTTAATTGCCGTGAGGGACACCCCACTGCCCATATGCAGGGTAATCATCTTGAGGCTGGACAACGGTACACCCAACATTTGCGCCGCCCGAGCAGATACGTAACGATGACTGGTCCCGTGGGCACCGTATTTTCGCGCACCATACTTCCGGTAGTAGTCAATGGGAATACTGTACAAGAAGTTCTCCATGGGCATGGACGCATGGAATGACGTATCAAACACGCCCACTTGCGGTGTATCCGGTAAGATTTGGGCAAAGGCTTCGATGCCGCCAGCCTCCACCGGGTTGTGCAATGGCGCAAAATCCGATAATTGGCGGACTTTGGCGATATTATCTTTGGTCATCAATGTGGAATCTCGGAAAACTTCTCCCCCGGCGACAATTCGGTGACCAATTCCCGCAATTTCATGAAAGCTTTGGATGATTTTTTGCTCGGTTAAAGTATTCATGAGTTTAGCCACAGCAATATTGGCATTGGGAATATCGCCAATCTGCTGAGTCTTTTCACCATTATACTTCACGGTAAAGATCGAGTCGGACAACCCCATCCGATCGACCATCCCTTCTGCAATTACTTTTTCTGCTGGCATCTCATATAATTTCCACTTCAGGGTGGAACTACCAGTGTTTACAGCCAATACCTTCATTTTCAAGCCCTCCAACATTCACTCGCGGTACGCCGCTAGATTTTTGATGTGTTGCCAATTATTTATTTACTTGAATATTATCTTTCCGCCAGTCTTTCACATTTTGAATGAAACCAGCCAGTTCTGCATGTGCCAACGGATTCGGGATTCCTGCCAGCAAAATTTGTTTTGCCTGCTGCGCAGCACCACCATGTTTTTGTAAAACCAGAATGGATTTGCCCAATTTACTGTCCTGAAATAGTGTATCTGGCAATTCCAACAACGCTTGGATGTACGTTTGTTGCGCCATCCAGGCGGTTAGTGAAGATGCCTCTTGGGTATTGAAGATTTCTGTGGGAACAATGAAAAAGCCGAAGCCACCAGGAGCAACTGTCCGCATCCCCTGCTCAATAAAAAGGTGATGGGCAAAGGAATGGCCAGTGGCCGCATGGGTGGCGTAATCCTTGGCCACTTCATCCAACGGATAATATCCGACCGGAGGCTCATTGACCACCAGATCGACCGGCGGCACCACCAATGGGGCGATCCCATCTTGATGGAACCACTCCACATGTTCACCGAGCTGCTGCGCAAAACCATCGGCCAACGCCAGCAACTCTTCATTATTGTCGACACCGTAACCGTGGCGCTCTTGAGCCGTCTTTTGCGGCAGCTGGCGCATCACCGTGAGTAACAGGTTCCCCGTCCCCACGCTTGGATCCAAGATCGTTGTGCTGGGTGCCCCCTGCAAAATAACATCGGCGACGGCCGCCACCAAGGTACCGATAGCCTCCGGCGTGATCATTAAGTTAGCGTCGGTTTTGTCGGCGCGCATTCCCTTCACAATAGCCAACTGAATAGCCGTTTGGGTGGGGGTGAGACCGCCGCGAGTCTTCGCTTGTTCATATTGGGCAGCCAGGTCAGTGAGATGCTGCACAACCTCTTGATTTGGTGCACCGTTTTCCACATGCACGTCCCGATTATTTAAGTTGTCCAATTCTTCTGTCAGGGCATCCAAGTAAGATACCTTCAGCGCCGCACTCAAGGTGGTCACAGCGTCGTCCAATGGGGCAAAAATCTGTTGTACCGTATCGACTTCAGCCAAAATAACACTCCTTAAAAATAGAAAAATACGACAGGGATATTGTAACATTATCCCTGTCGTTCACCAATATTTTGTTTCAAGTAAAAACGCAGAGCAGCGGGGATGTAAACGATTAATTAAAAAATCGTGGCAATCGGTTTGCTCTTTTCCTCACCAGTGGGGACAAGTCGGACAAGGATGCGCCGCTGGTCGTCAAGTAAACCTGAAGCGCTTTTATTAAGTTCCCATGTGGCCGATTGGTTTGGACCAAATATCACGCGACCACGGACAGATCCATCTGCCACTGCATGTTTAGCGATCAGGAAAGCGGCTTGAAAGTGCTGCTCGCGATGCAGCTCGTGCCATGTCTGGACCCGTTGGACGCCCTGAATGGTAAGCAACCCCAGCACGCTTATCAAGAGCGTCCCGAGAATCATCGCCGTGGGCAATATCATGGCCCGGCGCGGGTGCTTTGGCCACTGGAATATCCAACTCATACAATACACCCTCTCTTGTTGTTTTGGCTGGTAAACGCACTTGCAGACGGATCAGGCGGGAGTTGATGATGATGAAGTTGCCATAGTTGATCAGGCCAGTCATGATCGGTTCGTGGCCGCTACCATCGGAATTGGTTTTGCGAAGCATCCAGCGTTTAGATACCTTCTTATTGCGGTAGAAATTAAGTCGTTTCTGGAACTGGGTATGGTCATCGAATACAAGATTATTACCATACGCCCCGGCTTGAATGCCGACAATCCGCTTGTTATGCAAATATTCTTGTAGTTGCTGGCTAGCTAGATACCATTCAAATCGATCCGCCGCTAGCTCACCGCTTTGCCGACTGACCACACAGTGATGAATCACCACAGCAGCCAACTGACAAAAAACCAACACCACTAGCAAGCTCACTAATGTTTCGACTAAAGTAAAGGCTCGCCTGCTCACTCCCATTGCCAACACACCCCATCATTTGGGCTGATTAGTGTGACCCTGTGATCTTGCCAATTTGCCGAGTAACAATCACCATCCAATTGCAGACTGCTATTTCCTCGCTGGCGCAATGCCGTCAATAACAATAAATTGGCGCTGGCAGTGTCCTGGGCCGCTATCAGCTGGTGGTTCAACTGGGTCGTTATGCCAAAATACGTGAGCAGCAGGGTGACTAACACAGTGGTGGCAACCGTTGCCTCAACGAGCAGGAATGCTGGTCGCTTTCTCTTCACGTAATCTCCCCCATCCGAACTGAATTGTCACCACGATTTTCTGATTCAATTGATGATGATTAAAAGTCCACGTCGCTGGATCAATCCGCTTCGCTGTAATGTTTAATTCTTGCGCAGGAACAGTCACCGACATTTCTGATGGAACTTGTAGAATGGTCTGTTCATGACCGCCAATCGTACCAAAACTGATTTGTTTGCCGCCAATGTTGTTCTTAGCCAGGTAGCGTCGATCCAATAGGCGCGCTCGATTCTCGTATTGTTCATAAGTGGTTTTGAAACGATCGATGAAACTGCGCATGGTGATGGATTCACCGAGTTGTTGGACGCGGGGAACTGCCAGTAATGCCACTCCACAAATACAAACCACCACGATTAGCGCTTCCAGTAGGGTGAAGGCTGGCCTATGCATTGCTGCTTGAAGACGCGGCTTCAGCTTTCCTCGGAACAACTTCTCCGCCAACAATTTCAAATTTTTCTGTTGCCTTATTGATTTGATCTTGGGACAAATAATCATCTTTTCCTTTACCGTCACCAAGTTCATCCCATTTCGTAGGAATCTTTCCGTTATTATCTGACTGATACAACACAACCTGATTCTGCAGCATCGTCTGAAAAGCCTTATCCGTCTTCGCATTCACATGGTCCTGCTGCGCAATTAAGTTCGGCAACACGAGTAACAGCAGCGCGGCGATAATGAACAGCACGAGCAGCATTTCCAAAAGTGTAAACGCTTTCTTTTTCCGCCGTTTCCGCCATTGGTTCAAAACAAATGTCATCATGACTCATTCCTCCAATTTCTTTCACTGAATAATATCCATCTGCCCATAAATCGGCATAAGCAATTCTCCGTATATACATAGCACCGCCAGTCCCACCAGCAAGAAACAAATTGGCTGGACACGCGTGATCAAACGGTCGATCTGCTGCAGCATCGCTTCATAATACGCATCTGCCAACACTTGCAGCTCCTGGGCAAGTTCTTCCGTCCCACTCCCCTGAGCCAGTAAACCGCTCACTTCCGGTGGAAAATAAACTAACCCAGTGACAATTTCGTCAAAGCCGGCGCCCTCAGCAAATTGGCTCTCCATATCATGGAGCATGGCTGCCACGAGTGATCCCACGCCAAAAGATTGTTGCAGGGTAACGATTTCCTTCATGGTCCAGCCATTCCCCAGCAACATGCTGAGATCATAAAGCAACGTGTGATACACATGACTGCGGTAGATTTTACCCACCACCGGCCAGCGCATTAGGGCCTGCACCCGCGGACCATTCATCGGTGCGTGCCAGCGGCGATAAAAGAGCCAGCCGATGAATGCTGTGCTGAGTACGACCAGCGCAAAGATCGTTGTCAGCCACCGGCTGTAATCGGTCTCCCCAGACAGACCCAGCGCCGCAAATTGCGGACGAATGACCAGCCGCACAACGATCAAGATAATGCCCACAAAGCCTAGTAAGAACACGGGATACAGACACGCCCGTTGTAGCTTTTGCACACGTTTGTGCTGTCCTTGCTGGAATTGACCTAACCGGATCAGAAACGTACTGAGCTGGCCATTGGCTTGGGCCATGGCCACTTGATCACACAAAGGCGCAGAAAAACCAGTTCGTTTCATACCAGCTGCCAAACTTTGCCCCGCCGCCAGTAAATGGCCCAAGCGGCGAGCGGCTTGTTTTAACTCCGGTTGAGTGCGAGCAATGTAATCAATTGCCAACGGCAGGGTCAATCCATGCCGCAGCATTTTGCCCACTTGCATGATAAAAAAAGTCTCTTGCTGATACTTAATCCTTTTACCGCGTTTTCCCCAATTAACCATATTGAAACCTCGCCGCCGTTTCCCCCGTGATCCGGCCATGTTCGTATAAATACCGCAATGATTGCTGCCAAGCCACAAAGCATTGCTGCGGCGTACTGATCAGCTTAGTCAATGTGTCCTGTGCCCCAATATCGCAGAGCAACGCCGGGGGCCCCGTGCTCTGGGGAATCAGACGTTGATAAATCAAGGCGCTCAAGCTATTAGCCAGCACGGCTTCTGGCAGTCCCATTTGCCGCAAGCGTCCGACAATCCCGCCCGTAGTCCGAGCATGGATAGTCGTGAACACACTATGGCCGCTGAGTGCTGCTTCAAATGCGAGTTGGGCTGTGGCCGCGTCCCGCACTTCCCCAATAATCAATAAATCGGGCCGTTCCCGCAAAGCGGCTTTGAGTAATACGGGATAACTCATTTGCGCCGTATCATTGACTTGAATTTGTTTGATGGCCGGATGGGCAATTTCTACCGGGTCTTCAATGGCCATCACCATTCCTTGACGGGCGAGCTGGGCAGCCACGTGGTACATCAAAGTCGTTTTGCCAGAACCCATTGGCCCAGCAAAAGCAATTAATCCACGTTGCTGCGCTAAACGACAAAGCGTATCGAATTGGCTTGGGAAGAAGAGGTTTGGCTGACTGGCCAGCGGATAAAGAATCCGCAAAACCCCGCTTTCCCGCTCCAGATAATCCCCTACCGTCGCTACCCGAATATTCACTTGGGGGTTATAGCGCCACATGCCGCTTTGGGGGCGGCGGGTTTCGCTGACATCTAAGGCAGCCAGGTATTTTAACGCATTGATGACTTGCTGCCCTGAGTACTGCGACAGCCGCGAAGCCGTCACCAAATCCCCGGCTTGCCGCCATATCACCGCATATCCCTGCGTCACTGGTCGAATATAAATATCTGACACCCGAGCATTGATCGCCGGTGCAATCAAGTCCTTTGCCACTTCCACGCGCTCACCTCCTTGCACCTAATATGTATGCAAAAAAGAAAGCATCGGACACAAAAAATCCACCAATCCAAAAATTGGCGGATTTTGTGTAGCGAATTACGCGATTTACGGCTCTGAGCGCAACCGTTGTGGCGCTTGTCCAGTCACTTTGACTTCTGCCAGCTGTTGCGGATTCGCGGCTAAATTCTTCAACCGGCGCATGGTGCGGACATATGAACTAATCAACACCATCAATGAACCCAACCAAGCCAGCGGATTTGCCGCTGAGGCTCCGGCAAAACCAAACATTTGCACCAGAATCAATCCAGCGAAAGTCCGCATGACCAACTCCATAATCCCGGCCATCGTCGGTACCATACTTTGGCCCAGACCCTGTAAGGTGTAACGGACGATGAACAAAATGGCGAGTAAGAAGTACATGCTGGAATTGAAGTGGAAATAGATCTGAGCCATGTTGGTCACAGCCGGTTGGTGAGTCCCGACAAACATATTCACCAACGGTTTACCCAATAAAATGATGCCCGTACCTAAGACGACGGAAACGGACACCGAGGTAATGAGTGCTTTGGTCACTCCTTGCCGGATCCGATCATATTTCCGCGCCCCCAGGTTTTGGGCGGCGAAGGTGGCCATGGTGATGCCAAAAGACATCGCCGGCATCGTGGCCAGTCCGTCAATTCGCGCAGACGCGGTATACGCGGCCACCGCTTGAGACCCCAACGTATTCAGCATGATCTGGATAATCAATGAACCCACAGAAATAATTGAGGCTTGAAAGCCCATCGGTAAACCAATACGGATGTGCGGCACAATTTCTTTTCCTAAATCACGAAAGTCTTTACGCCGCAAAACCAGTTCGGGTACCTTATGCCAAATATACCAACCACTCATCACTGCGGACAAACCTTGCGCAGTCAAAGAGGCATACCCAGCACCGGCCACACCCATGTGAAAGCCCAGAATGAACCAAAAATCCAGGGCAATGTTCACGATACACGCAATGATAAGGAAAATTAACGGTGTTCTGGAATCACCCAGCGCCCGCAGCATGTTGGCAAACAAATTGTAGAACACAGCAATCACGATACCACCGAACAAAACCGAAATGAAGCTGGCGGCATCCTGAATAATATCTGCAGGGGTCTGCATCAAGCGCAACAGCGGCATGGTAAAAGTCAGGCTGAGGGCCGTCAAGACTGCCGAAATCACCAGTGAAATGATGATTGACGCGGCGAACGACTTTTTCACCCCGCGCAAATCACCAGACCCATAACGCTGCGCTGTTACAATTGCTAGTCCAGCCGTCGTGGATTGTGCAAAACCAATGATCAACATAAATAAGCTACCCGTGGACCCCACCGCGGCTAGTGCTTGTACTGAAATCGTCCGGCCTACGATCAGCGTATCGATCACCGTGTACATCTGTTGGAAAATATTGCCAATAAGCAACGGTATTGTAAACCAAATAATTTGTTTGAGGATTGGACCCCGCGTCAAATCATGCATTCCCACTTCTCCTTCGCCATTTTACAGAATATTTACATTACTTTACTCCAAATGTTCGGTAATAACTAGAGGGAAATGTGACAAAAAGAGACCAGAACAATGACTTTTGTCCCGATCTCAAAATGGATTTGTTTGGTTACTTTCTGGCGGCGTTAAATGCTGTTTCAATCTGCGCCAAATTCAAATGTGCCGTATCCGGAAAAAGTAGGTCTGCTTTTCCCAACACATCGGGTGAACCGACGCCCACAGCGAACATACCCGCGGCTTGAATGCCTTCAATACCGGCCACTGCATCTTCGATTCCCACGGTTTCAGCATAGGGCAAATGAATCAAATCAGCCGCTCGTTCAAAAATCTCTGGGTCTGGCTTGCCCTTCGTCAACGTCGCCGGATCGACAATTGCGGAAAAGTATTCGGCCAACTGCAACCGATCTATAATGAACGGGGCATTTCGAGATGCGGAAGCCAGAGCCATTGGATAACCTTTGGCCGTGATGGCTTTCAAGAAATCCGCAATCCCAGGCAAAATATCATCTGGTGTCATCTGCTGAATAAGTGATTTGTATAAATCGTTTTTCTCAGATGCAAATTCAGCTTTTTCCGTATCGGTGTATGCATTTTCTTTGTGCCCAAACTTCAAAATCACATTCAATGAATCCATCCGGGAAACGCCCTTCAAATGTTCGTTCACCGCCGGATTGATCGTGATCCCAAGTTCATCCTGGGCCACCCGTTTCCATGCCGCATAATGATATTTGGCCGTATCCGTAATAATTCCATCTAAATCAAACACAAATCCTTTTAACAATTCATCCACTCCCTTGCGCTATGTCAACTGTACTGCATCATTAATCAGCCGCCGCTAACGCCACCGGTTGGTCATATAACCATACGGTCAGTGCTGCCCCTTTGAGCAGGCGTAATTCTGTCCCAGCGGCAGTCACGGTGATTTGGATAATTCGGTCACGATAATTGACCGCGAACTGATACTTCGTCCATTGTTTCGGCAAAAATGGTTTAAAGGACAATTTGTCTGCATGTTGGCGCATTCCGGCAAAGCCTTGGACAATGGCCAACCAACTGCCACTCATGGAGGTGATATGCAATCCGTCATCAGTATCGTTGTTGTAGTTGTCCAGATCCAACCGCGCAGTCCGTTGATACAAGTCAACCGCTTTTTCTTCTTTTCCCAGTTCGGCTGCCAAAATTGCGTGAATACTTGCGGACAGGGACGATTCATGAACTGTCAACGGCTCATAGAAATCAAAGTTGCGTTCCTTTTGTTCCTGCGTATATTCATCATTCAAGAAATAAATGCCCTGCAACACATCGGCTTGCTTAATGAACGGACTGCGCAGAATTCGATCCCAGGACCAGTGCTGATTGATTGGTCGTTGGTTGGCAGGAATCGTACTGGCCGATCGGATATCTTTATCCAGGAAGGTATCGTTTTGAACAAAAATGCCCAATTCATCATCGTGGGGATAATACATCCGGTCGATGATGTCTTGCCAGTGCGCTTTTTCTTCATCCGTGACTGCCAATTCAGCCAGCCGTTCAGCAGTGGCTTCCGGCAACATCTTCAGAGTATACCGCAGGGTCCAAGTAGCCATCGTATTGGTGTACCAGTTGTTGTTCACGTTATTCTCGTATTCGTTCGGTCCAGTCACACCATGAATCATGTACATGCCCTTACGCTTGGAGAAGAATACCCGGTCCGCCCAGAAGCGGGAAATACCGACTAGCACTGCCATACCATGGTCATCCACATAGCTATGGTCGCCGGTGTAGTCCGTATATTGGGCAATGGCGTGGGCAATTGCTCCATTCCGGTGAATTTCTTCGAAGGTGATTTCCCATTCGTTGTGGGATTCAATGCCATCAAAAGTGACCATGGGGAATAGTGCCCCCTTGAGATCTAACTGCTGGGCATTGTGGTACGCCCCCGCCAATTGATTGTAACGATATTCCAGCAACTGCCGGACAACCCGCGACGGCGTCACGGATAAGTACATCGGGACAATGTATGCTTCGGTGTCCCAATAAGTGGCACCCCCGTACTTTTCACCAGTGAAGCCCTTGGGTCCAATGTTTAGCCGGGCGTCGTCCCCGTAATAAGTCATGAACAATTGGAAGACATTGTAGCGAATCCCTTGCTGAGCCGCGTCATCACCGTCAATCAGCACATCGGCCATTTGCCAGCGTTCTGCCCAAATCCGATTTTGCGCTGCCAACAACGCATCATACCCTTGATCCATGACCTCCTTTAACAAGTCATTGATCGCTGACACCTGTTTTTCAGTCGGCACATCCCGGGAGGACACTACCGTCACATATTTTGTCAGGGTACTGCTTTCACCCGTGGCCAGGTGCCAAGCAAGATCCTCTTGCACCAGCAGACTGCTCTCTTCGGCTGTCCGAGTCTCCGGAGCTGGAGACTTCAGCACATTTTGCATTCCCAGCGTCAGACTGAACTGTGGCACACCGAATGGATTTGGCTTGGTGGTCACGCTCAATGTACTGGCGCCGTTGCTGTCCGCATGCTGGCCCAACTCCTGCCAAAACATTTCTTCGTAGTTACTGTCTTCATTATGCACATTGCTGTCCAGGCGAGAAGTCACCCGAATGTCCGCCTGACCGGAGAGCACGGTGGCCGTCATTTTGATCATAGCAGCCTGCTTCACCGCGTTGCTCATAAACCGGTCAAAACTCAGCTTCACCTGAACAGACTCAGGAAGATCCACGACAAACTCTCGGTGCAATACCCCATTGTGCATATCCAAGCGCAAATCAAAATCATGAAACGGTGTTTTGGCTAAATCAATGGCCACATTATTGATCGTGAGCGGCATACTAATGAAATCCGGACCATTAATGGCTTTGCCAAAATATTCTGGATAACCGTTTTTCCACCAGCCCACGCGGGTCTTGTCTGGGAACCAGATCCCGCCATAATACGTTCCCCGCAAGCTGTCGCCGGAATAACCTTCCTCGAAGTTACCCCGTAATCCCATATAACCGTTGCCAATGGCTGTCAGGCTTTCTTGAAGCCGGATATCGTCCTTGGCCAGCGTGTGGGTACGAATCAGCCAAGGGTCGATGTCGAATAATCGTTTAGTCATACGTTTGCATCCTTCCCGTGGCAACATAGCCGTCATTCAGACGGGTTTGCCAAAACATAATGCTGATCATGATGATCGTCCAGAGAACCAAAATCACCAACGAAAAGCCAAATTGAAAGTGAACTAATCCCACCAGACAGGCCACTACGGCACCGCCGCCCATCGTGTTCAAAACCAGATTGGCACTCTCTTTAAACCGCCGCACACTGCTGGCATGGTTGAAGCGAGATAGCCAGAGCAAGAAAGCCAGGCCCAACCACAACAGCAACATCACGACAAAACTAATACCACCGAACAACGTGACAAAATACATCGTTACCAAACTTTTGTTTTGCGCGTACCATTGGCGATTTAAATACTGAGTCACCGACCGATATGGAATATGAGTGCGCCGTGGTACGCGAAACGCCGCTTTATCTTCCAGCAGCGCGAAATACTTGGGCTGGACAGTGATACTGACCGGCCGTGATTTTGCCTGCGTCTTACTCAGATTTTGTCCAATAATAACCTGGCGATCCCGATAAAGCACCACGCGGCGGGAGGTTTTACTTTGAAAAGCAGTGGCCAGCCCCCGCTGTGCCCCCGTTGAATCAATCGCTTGGGCGGTTTTTGGCAATAAAATATCCATGTTCACTTGTTCCTGACGGCCATAATACGCTGGAATCGGAACGATCATCAGCATCAGCAATACAATCCAAATCAACATCATTTTCCACCAACCCATATCATGCCGGTGTGTGAATGTCTTCTTTGGAGAAATAATAGCCGTCAAATAATTAAATGGAAAAACACTGCCAAAATCCATGAAAAATCCTCCTCGTTAACCACTCTCTGCTTTTGGTTTTACCAGAATCCAAACTGAATAGAAAGCGCGGTTAGCGAAATCACATTAACCCTTATCAGCTCCCGCAGTAATCCCATTCACATAGAACTTCTGCATGATAACGAACAAGATCGTGATTGGAATGGCAATCACCACACACCCGGCAATGAACTGGGTGAAATAAGTCGTCGAGGAGCCCTTCGTACTGTGCAGCATATTGTATAACCCATAAGCGATCGTGTAGGTGCGGGCATTGCCCGAAGATGACAGGATGATCCCGGAAAAGATGAAGTCGATCCATGGACCGATAAAGGCCATCAAGGCAGTGTAGACGATCATTGGCCGAGACATGGGCAGTCCAATATGGATAAAGACTTGCCAGCGCGTAGCACCATCGATGATTGCCGCTTCATCCATAGAACGAGGAATCGTATCAAAGAACCCTTTGGCAATGTAGAACCCAAGGCCCGCACCACCGACATAAACCAGCACTAAGCCGCCTAAGTTGAGCATATTGAAGCTCTTAAGAATGTAATACAACGCAATCATGGACATAAAACCGGGGAACATTCCCAGAACTAGGGCAATCTGTAAAAATGGTTTGCGGAAGCGGAAACGCAGCCGCGATAAAGCATAAGCCACCGAGATCGTCACAAATGTCGATAACACCATCGAAATGACCGCCACGATGAAGGTGTTGCGCATCCAGTCCAAGAATGGGAACTGGCTGCTATTTAAAATTCCCACGTAGTTTTGAATCGTGAATTTTTCTGGCCAAAACGTGGACACAAAGCCAGTGTCATTATACGAGAAGCTGGCCAGGATAATCCAAAGAATTGGCACCAGCCAGATCACTGCCAACACGACAAGCAGCAGGTACCGGAACGTTAAGGACAGGCGCCGCTGTACTTTATATGATTTCATAATGATCAGCCCTCCTTAAATGCATTCGTCCGACGATACGCCGCCAGTGAGAACACCGCGCTCAGAATGAAGATTAAAATGCCTAACACGGCTGAAGCGTTGTATCGCTGAGTTTGTCCGAAGACCAAGTTATACAACCAGGTGACCAGCAAGTCCGTATCGCCGGCACCGACGTAGTTGTTGTTCATTGGGTAACCACCCGTCAACAGATAAATGACGTTGAAGTTATTAATATTTCCAATAAATTGTTGAATCAAGGAAGGTGCCATCACGAAAAGTATCTGCGGAAAAGTGATTGAACGGAATACTTGCAAGGCATTGGCCCCATCCATCCGTGCTGCTTCAATTTGATCCTGTGGTAAATTCTGAATAATCGCTGTGGAAACCAGCATCGATACTGGGATACCGATCCACATGTTGACTACGATAACGGTAATTCGCGCCACCAACGGGCTGGCAGATGCACCAATAAAGTTGATCGGGTGGGCAATCAAGCCCCAGTTCATCAGGATGTTGTTTAAGGGCCCCTGGGGATCCAGGAATTGGGCCATTAGCAGCAAGGAAACGAATTGCGGGACAGCGTAGACAATGACGAATAGTGTCCGCCAAACACCCTTAAACTTGATTCCCTTCGATTCAATCAGCATCGCCAGCAACACCCCAAAGAAGAAGGTGGTGGCGGTGGCACACACGGCCCAAACCAATGTCCAACCCAAGACTGGGAAGAAGGTCCCGGCTAAGTCACCGCTCAGGACATTACCAAACGCCTGAAAGCCCGTCCAGGAAAACCCGATGGAGTGTTTCGAATCATAATTGGTGAAAGCCATGGAGATCATGTACAACGTGGGCAGCACCGTGAAGGCTAAAATCCCAATAATTGGAATCGTCATCAAAGTCGTGTGCAACCGGCTGTCAAACAAGGACTTCAATTGTTCCATGTTCGTTTCCACATGTTCGCCGTCGCGATTATCGATATACAATTTCTTGGTGGCGCGCAAGTTGGTCACATACAAGAAGATTATGCCCAACAAGAGCAATACGGCCAACACACCGAACAACAGAAT
Organism: Schleiferilactobacillus perolens DSM 12744; assembly: GCF_001435585.1. Lineage (GTDB taxonomy): Bacteria > Bacillota > Bacilli > Lactobacillales > Lactobacillaceae > Schleiferilactobacillus > Schleiferilactobacillus perolens. Next base: position 76,522 of record NZ_AZEC01000009.1, on the reverse strand, counting down.
CGTGACTGAATTATCCGGGAGCTTAGTGATGTACACACCCTCCTGTTTATCAAACACCAGCTGCTTTTTCTTAATGGCCCCTAAATTACTCAGCATACTGAGGGCTGAAATGCCGTTCATCACAAACCAAGCAAAGAACGCAATTTCAATGGCAAGATACGCAATCCCCCGCACCCATTGGCGATTTTTGAGGCTACTGACACCCATTAGGAAAAACGAAAGCTTCGATGCCCAGCCGCCCTTGGACCAAACCTCTTTATAGGTGGCTTTTGGCGGTTTTTTATCTTTTCTCTTAAACATAAGCTTCCCCTTCTTTTTCACTGAAACAAAAAGGGTGAGGCACTTGCCCACCCCTTTTGACAACTAGTTAGTTTGCTTTAGAAATCCGTTTTACGAAGGCATCAAGCTTCGTCGTATATTGTGCTTCCTTAACAGAACCTGTATAAGCACCATTGATCAACGGTGTCGCGGCATCCCAGAAGGTCGCCATTTGCGGCATCTTCGGCATTAAGGTGGAGTACCCTGGCTTGGACATGACCATGACGGCCTTGGCCACTGGATCACTGGCTACCTTGTCGCTGGCTTGCGTGGCTTTGTCTGTCGGAATCTGACCAGATTCTTCATACACAATCAATTGCGATTGTTTGTTCGTGATGAATTCTGCTAGCGCAGCAGCCGCCTTTTGGTTCTTGGCATCCGTGTGTGAATTCACAGCGAAGGCTTCAATCCCTAGGAAGGCTTGCATCTGCTTCTGTTCACCACCGATATTGATCGTTGGATAAGGGGCCACAGCATAGTTGTCGCCTAAGATCTTCTTCAAGTTCGCGGCATCCCAAGGACCGTCGATGATGGCTTGGGCATGACCAGATTTGAGTTGATTCAAAGCATTAGAGGTTTGCATAACCCCCTTGTTGCTCTTTTGTGCGGCTAACCACTTAAGCGCATTAACACCTTGTTCAGTGTTGGCTGTCGTGCCCTTCAACGTTTCACCATCTTTACCAAAGAGTTCGGTGCCGGCGGAGAACATGACGGGATAGAAGTTATAAGAGTTAGAGAAGTCCGTGGCCAACACACCCTTTGAGGTTAATGTGTCCCAAGACTTCACATCTTCAGCAGTTAACTTCGATTTGTTGTAGTAAATTGTTTGGGCCTGTTCGGCAAATGGGAAGGCATACATTTTACCTTTCCAAGTGACACCGTCTACAGACACAGACGTGTTGTTGGCTTTTACAGTCTTTTCAGCAGCAGGAGATAATGGATTGATGTAGCCTGATTCGGCTAATTGGCCCAATTGATCATTCGGGACTTCAAAGACATCAGCTGCTTTGGCGGGGTCTTTACCGACATCGGTCTTGGCATTGGCTGAGCCGTTGGGACTCTGAGTCAGCTTAACCTTGATATCGGGATATTTCTTATTGAAATTCTTAACAATTGTCTTGTAAAACGGCACCTGTGTGGTGTCTACCCAAAGACTAACGCTTCCTGAGACACTACCTGACTTACTCGAAGCTGTACTTGATGAACTTGAACCACCGGAACAAGCCACCAACGCGACTGCGGCCAAAAGTGTCGTACCGGCAACTGCGACTTTTTTCCATAACTTCATTGATAATTCCTCCTGCGAGTCCGACATACCGTTCAATAATTGAGAATTGACGGAACGGGTTGTCGTTAACTCAAAATATCTTGTGCTTTTAAAGCGGCACATTTGAGCAGCTTGTTAATCTGATCACGTGTGTCAATGCCCTCAAAGCAGAAGTTCTGAAACAATGAATCACTGAATCATTTCTTGAACACGCATTCATTATCACAACCCACAGGATGGTTTGCAAGCGATTTACCAATGATACCGGTAACAAGATGGCTTACTCAAAAAGTGTCATCAAGGCCGCCGTGTCGGTAATCCATCTATTGATATGACAAAAGCACCCGGTTCAACCAATCAAAACTGAAACGGGTGCTTGCAGATTGCTTACATTATTTTTTCACATAAATCAGAAAACCATTGGGCGCCAATTTCTTTTCGTCCACTCCTTGTTTCATCAAGATGTCTGTTTTGTGCACATGCTTTATTGCTACCGGTTTCTCGCCGAAATTAAAGACGCCGTGCAAATGAATGCCGCGATGTTTGCGGACTAAGTGGACCAGTCCGGTGATGTCGGCCACTGTCCGCCAATCGGTCGTTCCTTTACTGATGACTGCAGCGTACTCCTTCCGCAGTGCAATCAGTTGCTGGAAGAACTTCAGCATGTCTTGATTTTGTTTCTTGGGATCCCAAATCATACATTTGCGGCAATCGGGGTCTTCGTGCCCGTCAATGCCGACTTCATCGCCATAATAGACACATGGCGAACCCTTCTGCAAATACGTGAAGGCCTCAGCCTGACGCATTAAATCCGCATCGTCGGCACATTCTGTGAGCAAGCGCGGGGTGTCGTGGGAATCCAAGACATTAAACATTACTTCGGTGGTTTGATCCGCGTAGAGCATCTGTTGCTGATTCAGCGAATCCACCATGTGGGTGGGAGTAATGTTCTTCTTGACCACTCCTTCTTTGATCAAATCGGTGTAGGCATAATTCATTACAGCGGAAAATTGATCCCCTTGCAGCCACGGCTGAGATGAATGCCACACTTCACCTAGGATATAGAATTCCGGTTTAGCTGCATGACATACCTCGGCAAATTTGCGCCAGAAATGGTGATCCACTTCGTTGGCGACATCCAGCCGCCATGCGTCAATATCAAAGTTCTCGATCCAATACTTGGCTACTGTCAGCAAATACTCCTGAACCTCTGGGTTGGCGGTATTTAACTTCGGCATGTGGGGCGTGTTCGCAAACGTATCGTAAGTGATGTTTTTGGCTTCTTCAAAGTCATCCGTCTTTTCATAACGCGCAGGGAAAGAATGGACATGGAACCAATCCGCAAACCGCGAATCCTGACCTTTAGCCAAAACATCTTGCCACTGATAGGATTGATCGCCAATGTGATTGAAGACAGCGTCCAGCATAACTTTCATCCCCCGCTTGTGGGCAGCTTCGACCACTTCACGGAATAAATTCTTATCGCCAAAGTCGGGGTCAACTTCCAAATAATCAATGGTATCGTACTTATGATTGGAATAGGCCTTGAAGATGGGACAGAAATACAGACCGTTGATTCCTAGCTTCTTTAAATAATCGAGATGGTCGAGGACCCCTTGCAAATCGCCGCCGTAAAAGTCAGTCCGGCCAGGATGTTCCTTACTGGCCCAAGGCAGCGTCCCTGCCGGATCATTCGTGGGATCACCATTCGCAAACCGCTCTGGAAAAATCTGATACCATACTGTGTTCGATACCCACTCAGGCGCTTTGATGCGATCGATGTCGTGAAAATATGGCAACCGGAACATGGACGCGTGTTTAATCCCTTCTGGCGTGCCTGGGAAAAATCCCTGGTCACCGTAGCCAATCGTCGCGGGTTTCTTGGCCGTATCCGTTAATTCAAACCCGTATTGCAGCCGATGAGTGGCAATGCTCACTGCCACGCCCCAATAATCATACACATCCGTCCGTGCAATAATCTGCATAGGAGTCCGTTCGTAGCCCCACTCACTTTCACCGTCCCGCTTCACTTGACTGTAGGGATCCCCCCATAAACAGTCCACCTGGGCGATGTCATTTCGTTTGGTCCGCAGACGTAAACGCAATTCATCAGTCGTATAAAGACTGGCGTACTCGCTTTCCGGGCGATGATAGATTGCTGCTTTTTCCATAGGTTATTTACTCCCCTTCTTAATTGTTAAAACCGCACTACTCCATGGGCCGAGCGTCAACTCCGCCGCCGTTTGGTGCACGGCACCTACCGTTAATTGCTGGACAGGTGCCTGGGCCCAGGCACGGGGTACTGTCACGGTGTGCCGCGTATCACTAATATTGACCACGACCAAAGCAGTTTCCACACCCAGCGTGCGCGTATATGCATACAACCACGGAGCCCAATTTTGCAATTGCCAATTACCGCGGGTAAAAAGCGGCGTTTGTTTCAACGCAAACAGTTGCTGGTAATGGTGCCATACACTGTCGGGGTCCGCCATTTGCTTGCTGACCGGTGTGCCATCCTGACTCACTGCCAACCACGGGGCCACTTTCGAAAAGCCGTGACCAATGTCGTCTGACCACGGCAATGGCGCCCGGGCAGTCAATTTATGGGTGGCATTGACATTTTCTAAAATCCGCTCTGATGACCACCCGGCGGCCTTCGCCGCATTGGCAAAGGCTGTCACTGTGGGATCGCCAAACGCGGCTAGGCTGGCCAAGGTGCCATTGCTTAGGCCCAATTCATCGCCGTAATACAGTACTGGCAAACCGCGTTGGAGATACATCAAAGTGGCTAAGGACTTTGCTGATTGTTGGGGATAACGGTGACTGCCCATGCGGGTCGCCACCCGAGCCATATCATGATTTCCCCAGTAAAGTGTGAGCCGCCGCGGCGGCAATAGTGTTTGCTGCCAATCAGTCATGACTTGCCGAAAGGCCAGCCAATCCAGCCTTTGGGGTTGATAATCCGCCGGCACGGCATCTCTTTTGGCCCGTGGTTTCGTGGGAAAGTATCGGAAGGAAATAACCGCATCCGCCATGTTGGCGGCCGGTCGCGTATAGTCTGCGGCCAAATTCACCGTGGCGCTGGCCGCTTCGCCCAAAATAAATAGATCCGGGTGGTTTGCTTTCACCCCAGCGACAAATTCGGCCAAATACGGCTGAACAGCTGGCAAGTTAGCAAACATACCTTCTGCCACGACTGGATCTGCACCATCACTCGGATAATTTTGATGCAGATCAGCCTTCGCCAAATGAATGAATGCATCCAACCGCAGCCCGTCAATGCCCAGATCCGCCCAGTAATTGGCCACCTTAGTCATCTCTTGCCGCACTTGAGGATTGTGCCAATTTAAATCCGGCATCCGTCTTTCAAATAGATGAAAATAATAGCGATCCGCCACGGTGGGGTGCTGAGCCCACACGCTGCCGCCAAAAAACGAGCCCCAATTATTCGGCAACTGACCGTCAGCACCGTGGGCCCAAATGTAATAATTATAGTAAGGATTCTTTGGCCCTTGCAGGGCGCCTTGAAACCATGGGTGCTGATCCGATGTGTGGTTTAACACCATGTCCAGCACGATCCGCAAGCCGCGGCGATGAGCGGCCTCGATCAATGCTTTGAAATCGGCCAAAGTCCCCAGTTGCGGATCAATGGCATAAAAGTCGGATACGTCATACCCGTTATCCACTTGCGGAGATCGAAAAATTGGATTCAACCAAAGGGTGTTCACACCGAGTTGTGTAAAATAATCTAGCTTCTCAGTAATACCGGTCAAATCACCGATACCATCACCGTTGCTGTCTTTAAAACTTTTGGGATACACCTGATAAATAATGGCTTGGTCGTACCATGCTGCCATGCGTCATGCCCCTCTCTTGCTCACTGCATTCACCTTAAGCGAAAGCGTGTGCAAAGGCAATTGGTTAGACCCATGTTATCGGTAACACAAGGCATTATTTGGCGGGTAAAGATTTTGGTGCCCGAGTGGTCCCTCGGGGGACCAAGGTGGAAACAAAAACTTCATGTCCCTGGGGCGAACCGTTTTCCTCTATCTTACGCAGCACCATCCGGCCGGTTTCGTAACCCATCTTCTGGACAGGCTGACGGATGGTGGTCAGTTGCGGCGAACCGATCCGATCCAAAAAGACGCCATCAAATCCGATCACCCCATAGTCCTCCGGAATTTTGCCGCCCTGACGTTGAATGGCCCGTTCCACGCCAATCGCCAAGCGATCTGAGGCGCACACAAAGCAAACATTCTTTGGAAATTTTGTAAAATGCTTGGTAATCAAATCATCCGAAATGTGAGAGCGATTATCCACTCGATAAATAATAGGCGGGGCATGGTGGGCCGCCATCGCCAATGTGTACCCTTTTTCTCTGGATTCGGCAAAGGAGTCGGGCAAATTGATGCCCACAAAAACGACTGTCGTGTACCCGCAAGTAAAAGCATAATTCGTACTCGTCCGCAGTCCCAGGAGATTGTCGGTATCGACATAATCAAAGCCCATTTGATTTTCGCCATATAATACGATGGGCTTTTCAACAGTTTCCAACCACCCATAGTCCTTATTTCGCATCCCAGTCACCACATACCCGTCACAATTCCCCACCTCTAAGCTATTCTTGGTGACCAATTGCAGTGCGTAGTTTTTCTCATCTAAAGCATCCGCTAACCCGGCCAGTAAACTCATATAATAGGGCTCCACCGTGTCCATCTTTTCTAAAATAAAGAGTTTCACGATCTGGGTCCGATTATTGGCCAGTGCTTTGGCGGCGATGTTTGGTTGATAATTCAGCTCGCTCATAGCGGCATAAACCAGTTCCCGTAACTCTCGGGTCACCTTCTCGGGGTGATTGATCACTCGGGATACGGTCATCTTGGACACATGGGCTTTTGCTGCCACGTCACCTAAAGTAGCCACGATCCCATCCTTCTTTCTCACCACGGTATCTTGCACCGTTGATTTGTTTGTATTAGGCTAGTTTTATTCACATTAGGAGTTGATTAAATGTCGAAAACAATTACCGCCGAGCAAATTGCCAATTTTGCTCAGCAAACCCAGGCCCAGCCAGCTGTCTCAGCCTTGGCCGGGGCGGTCCAAAAAAATGGCATTTATGCTGCCAGTTATAATCACACCAGTGCGACTGCCCTTGATCCCGTTTTTTCTGTCGAGATCAACACCGGGGCGGTTAGCAACCAGAAACACTCTGGCCGCTGCTGGCTGTTTGCGGCTTTAAACATGCTGCGCCACGAGTTTGCCCGGACCCATCAGGTCAAAGACTTCGAGTTGTCCCAAAATTACGACTCCTTCTATGATCGCTTAGAAAAAGCCAATTGGTTTTATGAGCAAATTATTTCGAGCGCGAAACTTCCACGCACGGATCGGAAAGTGGCTAAGCTCTTTGCTGCTCCGGATGATGATGGCGGTCAATGGTCTTACGCAGTGGCGATCACCCAAAAATACGGGGTCGTGCCAAAGAGCGTGATGCCGGAAACCACCAGCTCAGAAGCCACCGCCCAATACTCGAGTGTTCTGAACACCAAGTTGCGCAAAGACGCGATCATGTTGCGTCAAATGATCCAAGACGGTGCCAGCACTGCTGCCATTGATGCCCAAAAGCAAAAATTCATGACTGCGGTGTATCGGATCACGGCCTATGCCTTCGGTGAACCGCCTAAGGAATTCACTTATACATACCGGGACGATAATCAGCAGTATCACACCATGCATACCACGCCCCAGGCGTTTTTACAGCAGGAATTCAAACAAAACCTAGCGGATTACGCCTGTTTTGCCAGTAGTCCCCAAAATGACAAGGCGGTAAACACGCTATACACCGTGGACACCCAAGGCAATGTTGTCGGCGGGACGCCTGTGCGACTGCTCAATGTGGCGCCGGATCGGTTGAAGGCGTTGTGTATCCAACTACTCAAAGACAATACCCCGATTTGGTTTGGCTGTGATGTGCTGGAAAATATGGACCGCGTCGCCGGTGCTTTATCCGGCAATCTCTACAATACGGACGACCTATTCAGCATTCACGTCAACCGGGACAAAGCCCTGCGTCTGGATACTGGACAGGGTTCAGTATCCCACGCCATGACACTGACGGGGGTGGATCTCATCAACGACCAGCCCACCAAATGGAAGGTGGAGAACTCCTGGGGCGATAAGAACGGTCACAAAGGCTATTTTACCATGGATGACGCCTGGTTCGATGCCTACGTCTACGAAGCGGTTATTCCCACTAAATACATGAATGCTGCAGAAAACAAAGCATGGCAAGGTCAACCAACCATTTTGCCCGCCTGGGACGCTCTAAGCTAACCGGCCACCGGTTGTCAACATTGCCCTTTGCGGGTAAGATGGAATCATGTCTATTGGCATTCTTATTTTGTGAGAAAGGCCGGACGCATATCAGATTTTTTTCAAGGAGGTCACTCTTTTGGCAAAAGAAATTACCGCCCAGGATATTGCTGGGTACCAAGATGTAGTTGCACACACACCGAAATCCGGTGCTTTACAGAATACTGTGATGAAAAACGGTATTTTAGCTTCTAGTGAAAACATGGCCAGTCAAGTGGCAATGGACCCCGTCTTTTCAGTTGAAATTGACACCGGTTCGGTTGCTAACCAGAAACAATCTGGCCGTTGCTGGATGTTTGCCGCATTAAACACAATGCGCCACCCTATCCAAAGTCAGTATAAGTTGAAGGGTTTTGAGCTTTCACAAAACTACACCAACTTCTGGGACAAGTTTGAAAAATCCAACTGGTTCTATGAAAACATCATCACAACCGCCGCTTTACCTTTAGGCGATCGGAAAGTGGACTTCTTATTAGCCACACCGCAACAAGATGGCGGCCAATGGGATATGTTGATGGCTTTGATTGAAAAATACGGCGTAGTGCCTAAGAGTGTCATGCCTGAAACTTACAACTCTTCCAAATCCAACGAACTCAACGCTACGTTAAACCTGAAGTTACGTGCTGACGCCGTTGAATTACGCAAGATTATCAACGAAGGCGCCGACGATACCCAAGTGCAAGATACCAAAGATAAGATGCTGAGCGAAGTTTATCGTATCTTGGTTTACAGCCTGGGCAATCCCCCGACTAAGTTCGACTGGGAATACAAGAACGACGATGGCGAATATACCCGGGATACGGAATTGACTCCCCAAACTTTCTTCCGGAAGTATGTGGGCTGGAATACACCGGATTACATCTCCATCATCAACTCCCCGACAGATGACAAGCCATACAAGCATGATTACACCGTTGAATTCTTAGGTAACGTGGTTGGCGGTCGTCAGGTTCGGCACTTCAACTTGGATATTGATACATTCAAGGAATTAGCCGTTAAACAATTACAAGCTGGCGAAACAGTCTGGTTTGGTTCTGATGTCGGCAAGAGTTCCGAACGGCAAAAGGGGATCATGGATACTGATTTCTATCATGTCGACGACCTCTTCGATGTGGATCTGTCCATGACTAAGGCCCAACGCTTGGATTACGGCGAATCATTGATGACCCACGCCATGGTATTAACTGGTGTCGATCTGGTCAATGGCAAACCCACCAAGTGGAAAGTTGAAAACTCTTGGGGCGACAAAGTCGGTGAAAAGGGCTACTTCGTCATGAGTGACAAGTGGTTCGATCAATTTGTCTACCAAGTTGTCATCAACAAAAAATTCTTATCCGCAGACTTAAAGCAAGCCTTCGAAGCAGAATTTGATCAACCCAAAGTCTTAGCACCTTGGGATCCAATGGGTGCATTAGCACTGTAAGCAACTAATTCTAGTGGGGCTGGGATATATTTTCCCAGCCTCTTTTTTTCGCTGTGAAACCATGCTGTGGCAAGCCCAGGATTGCTGTCGCTTGGCCTTAGCCTATGGTACACTAGCGTCAATAACTCTTAGATATTGGGGTGTGTAATCGTGAAAAACAAAGCGGCCGGTCTCAAGGACAAGGAAAAGGCCCTGAGCCGACTATCCATTGGCGGCCTGCTCGTCACACTGGGTGTGGTCTACGGTGATATTGGGACTTCGCCACTCTACGTAATGAAGTCTATCATCGAAGGCAACGGCGGTATTACCCACGTCTCCGATGACTTTGTGGTGGGCAGTGTGTCGCTGGTCTTTTGGACTCTTTTCTTAATCACCACTGTCAAATACGTCTTTATTGCCCTGCGCGCTGATAACAACGGCGAAGGCGGTATCTTTGCACTTTATACCTTGGTCCGCAAACGAGCCAAGTGGCTAATCATTCCCGCTATGATCGGCGGCGCCACCCTGTTGGCTGACGGTATGTTAACACCTGCCGTGACTGTCACCACAGCCATTGAAGGGTTGAAAGGGATCGCCGTCGGACCCAGCGTTTGGATCACGTCCCAGCACCAGGTAATTTTCACCACGATCATTATCCTTACTGTGCTGTTCGTGATTCAACGTTTTGGTACGCAATTGATTGGGAAAGCCTTCGGGCCGATTATGTTTATTTGGTTCACGTTCATTGGCGTATTGGGCTTACTAGCCACACTGCAGGATCTAAGCATTCTGCGCGCATTGAATCCGTACTACGCCATTCATCTGCTGGTGTCCCCTGAAAACAAGAACGGGATCTTCATTCTAGGGAGTATTTTCCTAGCCACTACTGGGGCAGAGGCGTTGTATTCAGATATGGGCCATGTCGGTCGGCGCAATGTCTATGGTTCTTGGCCGTATGTCAACCTCTGTTTAGTCCTCAATTACATGGGTCAAGCAGTGTGGATTCATCAGAATAATACGTCGCAAGTCTATCAAAAGATGGCCGACTTCAATCCCTTCTTTGAAATGATGCCGGACTGGCTGCGCCTGTTTGGTATTTTAATTGCCACCATGGCCGCTATCATTGCGTCTCAAGCGCTAATTTCCGGCAGCTACACGCTAGTTTCCGAAGCAATCAAGCTGAAGATTTTGCCTCGATTGAACATTTCTTATCCCACAAACCAAAAGGGCCAATTATATATTCCGGTGGTCAATTGGGTATTGTGGGCCGTGTGTATTGCCATTGTCTTCTATTTTCAAACTTCTGCCCATATGGAAGCCGCTTATGGCTTGGCCATCACGATCACCATGCTGATGACCACAATCCTGCTCTTCACTTGGCTGCGCAGCAAGAAAGTCAACTCTGGCCTAGCCGGTTTAATGTTGCTGTTCTTTGGCAGTATTGAAGTGATCTTCTTCATCTCCAGCGCCGTGAAATTTGCCCATGGTGGTTATGTCACTGCTCTGATTGCAGCAATTTTACTGACGATCATGTTTGTCTGGTACTATGGCGACCAACTCAAAAACCAAGACACATTCAGATCCGACACCGTTTCGTTACTGGCATATAAAAATCAACTGGCCAGTCTGCGGGATGATGGGGACTACCCCACTTTCACGACCAACTTGGTGTATATGACCAAGGTGCAGGATGGTAATCGGGTCAACAAAGACATCTTGTATTCCATTTTGGATAAACGACCAAAACGAGCGCAAGTGTACTGGTTTGTTACCGTCAACGTCACCGATGAACCCTACACAACTGAGTACACCACGGAAACATACGGAACCGACTTTATGGTTAATGTCCAACTCTATTTGGGCTTCCGAATGTCCCAACGGGTCAATGTTTTCCTCCGCCAAATCATTAATGAAATGATGGCCCGGGGCGAACTTCCCCGCCAGCCGCAACGGTACACCACGATCCCCGATCGTAACGTCGGTGACTTCTCCTTCGTGTTAATCCAAGAAGAACTATCACCAGAAACGCAGATTCCGACCTGGGAACGGATGATTATCCAAACCCGCTTAGCCATTCAACGCTTCACCGTTACCCCGGCCACTTGGTTCGGTCTAGAATACGCCGATGTCATCACCGAACACGTGCCGTTGATCCTAGGCAAGATCTCGTATGCCATGCTCAAACTCAGCCGCCGGCACAAACCAAATCCCGACGAAGAAATTGAGGACGACGAAACAGAGAATTAGTTGATTACCCGTACGAAAAACGCACGCCAATCTCCAAAAGAGATTCAGCGTGCGTTTTTCTATGCTTGAAAGCAAATTGAACGGTATAACGCCGTATCTAGTGCCAATGCGGAGCAAGCGAAGGTGGCAGGGGGCTCAGTGGTGGGAACTGCAATAAACCTGGCCTGCACTTGGCCAGGTTTATATGCAGTTAGGCGACTTTGAGACCGCGCCCCTCAGCGGGCTCAAAGCGCCGTCACCACGTTCCAGCCCCCTGCCACCGCAGCTTGTGGAGCGTTGGCACGGCGGGTAGGCACCAACCAACATCAGTCGTCCATGATCTCCTTATCCACAACAGCTAGATGCTCATCCAGCGTGTAAATAATCGGCACACCATTCCCCACTTCCACATTGTTAATATCCTCGTCATTGATCTGATCCAAATATTTAATCAACGCCCGCAAAGTACTCCCATGCGCCACAATCAACTGATTCTCCCCCGCTCGCAAATGCGGCACGATCTCGTCCCAATAGTAGGGCGCCACGCGTTCCCAAGCCATCGACAGTGATTCGCCCCGGGTTAGGATAGAAACCGGGTAACGGGCATACATCGGCTTGTGCTCCGTGTGGGCAAGCAACGGCGGAATATCCGTGAATCCCCGCCGCCATTTAGCCACCTGGGCCTTACCAAACAGCTTCCGCGTATAATCCTTGTTCAATCCGCGCAAAGCGCCATAGTGCCGTTCGTTAAGCCGCCAAGACTTATGAATCGGCAGGTAAAGTTGGTTAATTTCGTCCATCACAATATTGGCTGTCACAATCGCCCGTTGCAAAATAGACGTGTGGACAGCGGTGTATTGATAATTCAAAGTGGCTAACTGCTTTCCCGCGAGAGCGGCCTGTTGCCGGCCCTTAGCCGTCAGCGGCACATCCGTCCACCCGGTATATGTATTTTGCTGGTTAGCTGCACTTTCACCATGACGCAATAACACCAACTTGACCATAACAAACTTCCTTTCAGTCCTGGGAATTGGAACGACTCGGCAACACCTCGTCTTTTCACTCCATGTTGGCTAGTTTATCCTATTTTTCACCACAAAAAAAGCTTTATCAGCGTACGTTTCCACTGATAAAGCGAAAATCAACTTGAACCAATGCGCTTGGTTTACAATCCCGCACTGTTCACTTAGTGCTCTTCGAATCCTTCTTTGCTGTGTCCCCGTCTCCAGATTCTTCATCCTCAACAGGTTTTTTCGGGGCACTTTTAGTCACCCGAATGTGTTTGAAATTGATGATCGTCTTATCCTTCAAGTCAGTCACAATATTTTGATCCGCCTGTTGGTAGGAATCAATACTGATCAACGCCGAATTGGTGTAAACCTTCATGACCGTTCCTTTGAAGCTCATGGGGACGTCAACACTTTTACGTACTGTTACTTTATCGCCCACACCGATTTTTTCTGCTGCCATGGCTTAATCTCCCTTCTCCATGTCTTCATTCTACATCATGCACCGCAATGGAGAAAGCGAGCACACTTTGAAAAGACTAAAAAAACGGTACTGATCCGCGAGAGATTAGTGCCGTTTGCTTGTTATTTATCTCTGACTGCTGCGAGGATGCCCTCTGCTTATTAGTAGTCTGCCACGCGGGACTTGGTCACTGGGGAGCAATTAATCTTAATCGGTCGATCGAGATTAATGGTGTTTGAATATGCTCGTAAAATGTACATCTGCATATCCATCTTGGCTTCCTTCTTTGACATATTGTGACAAATCCGTTCTTCAGAAACGGGACGCCCAGTACTGTCCTGGAAAAATCCAGTGACCTGATAATCCTGAACGCGACCACCAAACAACATGACGCTACCTCCTAGTCGATTGACTCTTCGTCAACCTAATTAATATCCATCTCGTCTAGATGGTGAAATGACAGGCAGACACTCTGCCTATGTACAACCATGTAAAGCACGCGTCCCCAAAACGTGACACGATCTTTACCACTTCTTTACTAATCACAAATAGAAGTTATATCACCTTTTACGGATCGAATCAATACCCATAAGCCATGTATGTTTTGGGGGCAGCAGCTTCGTACTTTAAGCGCTGACAAGCGCGCTTAGAAATCACCGTGCGGCCCACTAATTCCTGGACATTCCAGCGGTCGCGGGGGTCGAATGCGACGATTTGTACCAGATAGCTGTTCTCGTACCGTTTTAACACCCGGGCGTGGAATGGATATTCCATATTACCGGTGGCAGGGCAGTGAACATTGTCGCCAACTTTAATTGATTTCATTGTGGGTCTCTCCTTCCAAACTGATTAAACTTATATTCGCATAGTGGAGAGGAAATGGTCAACACCCTTTCTTATCGTTTTGATAACAATAATCGAAACAATTCAGTTGGTTATTGTGACAAAATAAAAAACCAGCCCTGGTTACCAGGACTGATTGCGATTGTGCCAAACGCTTATAACTGTGCTTGAAGAGGTTCGAACTCTCGACCGACGGTTTAGGAAACCGTTGCTCTATCCAGCTGAGCTACAAGCACATGCTTCTCCACTATAAAGAAGCAAAACTAATTTGTAAAGACTTACTGCGCGGCGGATTGATCGTCCGCATGGTACTCTTCTTCCATCTTGGCCAGCATCTTTTTGAAATTGCGCTTGCGTCCCCAGCCAAGTAAAAGACTGGTCAGCATGTCATTGGCCGCTTGCAGCCCCCCCTTAGAACCCATATCTTCCGTATAGGTCAAACTCGTATGCTCATTGTCTACCGCTGTGAGCGCATAGGTGACCGTGTACGTGTTTTTGTCCGTCCGGGTCTGGTATTCATACCGTTCGTTGGGAACCAGGTCCATAATCTGCAACGTCGCCTTCTGGTGATTGGCAAATGTTTTCGTGTAGGTTAACCCGGCCAATTGATTTTCCCGTAACGGTTTACCCGTGGCCTTGCGTGCATCAAACAAAACCGATTCCAAGATCTTGTGCCACAAGTACGGTGCGGGCACCGCCAGCGTTTTAGTGATCTCCATCGTCGTGGTGCTCCTTTCCGTGTGCTTCCTTCTGTTTGGCCTCGCGTCGACTGGCCACGAGATCATAGACCCCGATGGCCACGACAAACGCGCCGCCGCCCAGCCACCAATAATTCAGGTGGGTATCCGAGCCATAAAGCGGGCTAAAGACAATCATCAAAAAGCCCAAGCTCATGACGAACAAGCTGCGTTTCCGCATTACTTTTCAACGCCAGCTTGGAAGAAGAGCACGGAACCCCACTTTTCAGCCTTAATGGCCTTCTTGGCATTTGCTGCCGCAGCGGCCAAATCTTCAGCGTCTGTGTCGAAGACCAGCTTCATACCATTCTTGGACTTCAGCTTGTAGTGAATCCCGTTGACGGTTTGGTCATCCAATAACGCAATAATTTGGTCCTGTTGAATCGGTGCATTTAAGAAAATCATTTAATTACCTGCTTTCTATATAGTCAATAAGTAGAATAAGGGTCGGGACATCTGTCCCAACCCTCATTATATCAAAACATTTGCAGTGTTAGCGATTTAGTCCACTTGATCCGGCTTAATTCGATTAGAAGCAATAACGAACGGCGCCCAAATCAGGAAGCCAACGGCAAAGTTCACCAACTGCAATACTGGTGCCCGCCAGTCGGCAGTGGCCAAGAATGAGTTGAACAACGGCGGAATATTCCAAACGACTTGGTTCTTAATTGGTGCCACTAAGCCGTGGGTCACTGCAAAGTATGCAATGGAAACCATGACTGCGGGAGCCAATACGAATGGAATGAAGTAAATCGCATTCAAGACAATCGGCAAACCAAACATCACTGGTTCGTTGATGTTGAATACGCCTGGCGCAATGGCTAATTTCGCCACTGCACGTTCATCCGGCCGCTTGGAGAAGATAAAGATACAAATCAACAGGATTAAAGTACTGCCTGCGCCACCCATCCATGCATACAGGTCGAAAGATGTCCGAGTCCACAAGTATGGCAGCTTAGCACCTGGATTAGCTGCTGCAGTGTTGATATTTTGGTACTGCGCAGTTAACCAAATAGCATCCAAAATCGGTCCCAATACGTTGGTCCCATGAATACCAAAGAACCAGAAAATTTGTACCAGTAAAGTTAGCAACAATACCATGCCGTAACCCTGAGAAGCGTGCAGCAATGGTTCCTGAATGGCTTTAGCCACCCAGTCAACGAATGCCATGCTGGTCAGTTTAGTGAATGCCCAAGTAAAGATACCAACGACGTAGAATGCAGCAGTAGCGGGAATAATCGCCGCGAATGCTTGGGTCACTGCAGGCGGCACACCGTCAGGCATCTTGATCGTCAGGTCTTTCTTCATTAAGAAGATGAAGATTGCCCCGGCGACACCACCGACGATCATGGCCGTGAAGAGCCCTTGGGAACCAAAGTGACCATTGAAGTTGAAGAACCCCCAACCAGTCGTGGCCATGTTGTGCACCATCTTACCGGTGGCTGGATCTTTGACAGTGGATAACACCGCCCCCGCTTCAGTCAACGTTTTGGCGGCAGCCCCGGTAATTGCCCGCGGTAATGCGGTCGTAACAGTGGCTGCTTGAGTTAATGCCATTAGGAAGGAACCCAATGTCACAATGAGCCCAGATAAAGGCTCAACCCCATATTGTTTAGCTAAATGATAGCCCAGAGTACCGGCAAAAATAAGTCCAATGACGGCAATCGTCCCAGCCTATACTTGGCCGTTAATGCCAATGAGCCATTCCATTGCTTTTGGAATTCCTGTCCAGCCCATTTGATTAGGAATGTCCCGCACAAATGTGTTTAAGATCAGGGCAACAGAACCAGCCATGGTAGCTGGCATCGTCGCGATAAATGCGTCACGCAAGGCAACTAACCAGCGAATTGAGCCAATCTTCGTTGCGACTGGCACGACATATTTCTCTAGCCAGCGGATAAGTCCATTCATGATTTTTCCTCCTTGTTTCTCCTCAACAACCGGACTAAATTTGCCCGATTGCCGCAATTTTTGGCAAAACAAAGACCACTAATGTGTTCATGGCTAAGCAGTGCGCTAAAAATGTCCAGCATGCGCGACATTTAACCGCACCGCTTAGACCACTCCCCCATTAGTGGCCCTTATTCTGTTGTTTCTGAACCTACCAAATAATAAAGATAGGCGATCAGACGAATTGATGGTGGATCAGCACTGGGACACCCATTGTCTGCTCTCCCCGGAGTACTCAGCCAATGACCAGTGTTCATCACACGCGATCAACGAACAGTGACGTTCGTTGTTCTAGAATAATTATTTGTCGGCTTTTTTGTCGAGTTGTTTGTATAAATCAACAATTTCGCCAGCCAAATCACGGAATGTGATGGCATTCATAATATGGTCTTGTGAATGTACCATCAGTAATGTGACCTTCACATGATTACCCTTGGCTTCTTCTGTCAACATCCCGGTTTGGGCGTTATGAGCGTCCGTCAAAAAGTTATCTGCTTCTTTGAGCTTGGCATCAGCAGTCGTGAAGTCGCCTTTCTTGGCAGCCATGATTGCTTCCATTGAACTGCTCTTGGCGTTACCACCGTTGATAATCAGACCCATAACAGCTTCCATGTTATCGTTTTCGTCAGCCATTGTGTGCACCTCCATTTTGTTTGAACCTTTCCCACTCATCAAGCATAACACAGTGGAAAAACGCCCATCAATAATAATACCAGCATTTACCCTGCTTTTGGGAACGAATTCAGGGTTTCTGAAAATAACAACTTTGGTCTAGACCAGATGCCTGACACCGCGCCATTTCTAAAAATGTAACATGTTCCTTTTGGGAAAACCCGATGTTTTCATAAAGGTTTCACGGTGTCAGCAAGAGTCAATCACCAATGTTTTCCGACATTTTTCTTGTTTCGCCAACGCTGTTTCCGTTTGTTGTGACTTTTTGCGGCCGTTGGCTTACGGGCGGGCATTTTGTCACTTGCGGGTCGCGTACGGGCCCGGTCGTGCGAATCAGTGCTTGGGGTGTTTTCATCATTGGTTTCATCATCCTGCTCGCGCTTCTTGACCAGAGGCTTCTCCGCCACCAGTGTGACCGAATCACCCAACAAATGTCGCAAATCCCGTAGATCATGGTCATTGCCCATATTGTAGACGGTACCAGACTCACCCATTCGTCCTGTGCGCCCAGTACGATGAATATACGTGGTGATATTGTTTGGCAATTCAAAATTTACCACGGCGGTGACATCGGCGACATCCAGGCCCCGGGCAGCCACATCGGTAGTCAGCAATAAATTTGTCCGGCCGCGTCGAAAGTCTCCCAACGCTTCGGCCCGTTGTACCTGCCGGCCATCTGTCGCCAGTAAACTATAGGGCACATGGGTAAAGCGCAAGCTGCCGGCCACTTTCTGCATAATGTGTTTATGATTAAAAAACACAAATACCCGCTGGTGCTTTTCTCGACCCAAGCGTTCTAAGAATTGCACTTTTCCTTCAAACTGCCGATCTAGCAGGTAATGGGTCACTGGACCACGGGTATCATCCGTCTTTATTTCGTCGAAGACTTGCAGGTCCGGCCAAAATTCTCGGAACGCAGCGATGTCGTCATCGTTGCGGGTAGCAGAAAAAAGGCCTAAATTAGCCCCCGCCAGCAAACCATCTTGCCGCATATGGCGAATCGTGGTGATGTCCTCTGTTTCGAAGGAATCAAACTCATCCACGATCACTGTCTTAATATCAACTAACCGTAGCTTGCGTTCGTCGATCAAATCCGCTAGGCGGCCTAATGTCGCGACAATCACGGCGGGTTTGCCTTTTAACCGATCAATCTGGCGTTGGCGGTTGGCGCTGCCGATCAAACCCAATACACCGAGATTCAAACGGTGCGCCAAGGGGGTCAACACATCCCGAATTTGGATTGCTAACTCTTGGGCAGGCACAATAATCAATAATTGCGGGCCAAGATTAGGGACCAGCCGAGTCAATACAGGTATACCGTAGGCCAAGGTCTTGCCCGAACCTGTGGGGGCAATACCAACCACTGATTGCCCCGCCAGTAACGGATCGCTCACAGCCCGCTGAATCACCGTTTGCTCGGGAAATCCCGCTTCTTCCCATAATGTCGTCACTGCACTATTCATCTATGGGCACCGCCTCTACATTGACTGGGAACTGAATCCCGGCGTCTTGACGCATGGCAAACAACACTTCATTCACCCGCGCTGACAACTGCAATAAGTCGGCGAAGCGCGAGCGGTCTTTATCTTGAATGATGGTGGCAAAATCATGCAGTTCTGGCCCCATGCCATTGGCTGGTTGCGCAGTACCCAAGTCTGTATAATCCTCACCGTTACCGTGATACAAACGCACTGATGGCAATTCAGCAATATTTTCTGTCCAAAGCGTATCTTTGCCTAAATAGATTTCAGAAGGCAAGCGGCTCTCAACTGTTTTATCCGGTCGCAACACCACATTAAAACCGTTGTAATCCAGCCGACCGATACCGCCACCATCGACCCCGCTCTCCAACATAGTCGGTAAGTAATGCGCTGCTAATGGTTTGCCGAACAGCGCCACGGCAGCGTACACCAGATAAACCCCCAGATCCTGCAGCGCTCCGCCCGCAAAGCGCGGACTGAAGATGTTTGGCGTTTGCCCCGCTAACAAGGCATCATATCGGCTGGAGTATTTGGCATAACTGAATGCCGCCCCAGACACTTGGTGACCCTCAAGCGCCTGTTGCAGGCGCTTGAAATTCGGCGTGTGAATGTGCCTGGCCGCCTCAAAATAATATTGCGTTGGCCGGCTGTTTAAAATTCGCTCAATTTCTGCGAACTGGGCAGGGTTGGTGAATGCTGGTTTCTCCGTGATGACATGTTTACCCGCCAATAACGCAGCTCTGGTTTGTTGGAAATGAAGGGAGTTGGGGGATGCAATGTAAACAATGTCCACCGCCGGATCCGCCAACACCTCAGCCAAACTGGTTTTCACCGGCACATCGGCCGCACCGGCCGACTGCACTAATTGTTCACCATGGGCCTGGGTCCGCGAATAAACCGCCACCATTTTGGTCAGCGGTTCTGCTTGAACGGCTTGAATAAAGGCGCCGGTAATGAAGCTTGTGCCAATCGTTGCAATTCCTAACATCGTAAACATCCTTTCTTTAATGGTCCTGTGTTCTTTTGTAAGCCCTCTGCAACAAAAGCATGGTATGATGAATTTAAGAAGGAGGGTCAGTGATGCGGTCGTTGAATATCTTGACGAACTTGAAACATGCGGTTCGTCACCTTGTGCCCAAAAGGCGCACAGTTAAGGCACCGGCACCAGATTATGCCCAGCATTTTATTGGGAGCTGGTCGTTTTTAGATACCAAGACCCACCACAATCATCTGCTTCAGATTGCGCCGGACCTCACCATTCAAATCGACGGTCAGGAAATTCCTGGTCATATCACCGGTTTGGATGCCAATGCGTTGACCTTTTTGGATCACTTTGGGTACCAATTGGTGGTCCACACAAACGGTCATGGTCCGGTCAGCATCTATGACGAATCCAGCAACTTGGACTATCCAATCACCGCCGCTGCGGCGCATTCTAATCAACAAGCGTAGTGCCAAACTGTTGACGCCAGTCATGGCTGTTGCCGTTAAACGTGATAAGGGGTAAGGCAGTATTGTGGGGGAAATTACCTCTGCGGAAAAACAAGACTCGGTTTTGCGTCTCCTGTTGATCTGTGATCCAGAGGTTGAAATGTTGCTTCAAGCCATATTTTTTAGCTAATGTACTGGAGGTGCGGACGATCATGGATCGCCCGTTTTTTTGTAATCCCGTTTGCATCGCCGTCAATACTGTCAGCACCCGCGTTTGGTTTGGCGGGGTGGATTCATAATCCCCGTAAAGACTGAGACTCACCACCACGGGCAGTGTCCCCCACTGGTTACCAACCGCTTTTTGTAAATTAGCCAACTGGGCTTCAGGAGTCGTATCGAAACTGAGCGCATGTTCCACCCCCACGGCCAAACCTGCACCCTGGGCACTGGCCATATTTTCTGTGACCCGATCGTCTTGATAACTGGCTCCCTGGGCTGCATGCACATAGACAAACTTGGCCCCCGTCTCTTTTATTGTGGGAAAATCCACGCTCCCGTCGGTTTGACTGACAAAGGTACCATTCACTGGATATTCGCCAGTGGTCAGCGATACCGGTGCCAAGTGCCGCCATAATAGCCAACCGGCGAGCAGCACACCACCAATAACCAATAACCACCAGCCCCAATGGCGGCGAAAAGAATTCGCATAAATTGGTGCGGGACGCCGCAAGTTGAATCACCTACCTATTTTTCTTGCAGATCTAACCGCGTCACACTTTCAATGTGCGGCGTTTGTGGAAACATATCCACCACTTGGGTGGGACTGGTAATGGCGTATCCCAAATCTTGAAAATGCACCAAATCCCGTGCCAAGGTTGCTGGGTTGCAGCTCACATAAATGATTCGCGGCACATTCATTTCTTTCAAGACATCAATGAATGACGAAGCTAAGCCCTTCCGCGGCGGGTCGACAATACAGACATCGGCTTTGATCCCCGCCTTTTGCCAACGCGGCAAGACCGCCTCTGCTGTCCCCACGGTGTATTCCGCATTATCCACATGGTTCAAATGGGCATTGGCTTGCGCATCTTTGACGGCGGCCGGAACAACTTCCATGCCGTATACATGCTTGACCTGCGCGGCGATCGTCAACCCAATGGTTCCAATCCCAGAATACGCATCAATCACGGTTTCTTTGCCGGTGAACTCCGCCAGTTCTTGGGCAATATGGTACAACCGCGGTGTTTGGGTCGAGTTAATTTGGAAGAAGGACTGGGGCGAAATCTTGAACCGCCGCTCCCCAATCTTGTCTTCGATATAACCAGGGCCACTGATCATTTGATTCTTGTCACTTAAAATGACATTGGTATTCTCGCTATTGACGTTCCACAGCAACGTCGTCAAATCAGTGACATTGGCCTTGATCAGATCGGCAGCTTGGCGCAATGCTGGAACAACCTTGGTCACGACCAGGACCACCATCACTTCACCCGTCGCTCGTCCCCGCCGTACCATAATATGGCGTACAACCCCGCGATGAGTCCGTTCATCATAAGCAGCAATGTCTAGGTCCCGTAGAATATCTCGGACCGTCACGATGATTTCATCGATCCGTGGATCCTGAATGAAGAAATCAGTCATCGGTACCAATCGATGGCTGCGTTTGCGATAAAAACCAGTCGTTAACTCGCCGTCAATCATTTGGACTGGAATCTGCGCCTTGTTGCGATAACCTGTTTGGACGGGGCTAGGCAGTGTCGGCAGCACTTTGACAGCCAGATGCTGCGCGGCAAAAAGATGTTCGACTTGTTGTTGTTTAAATTTCAATTGTGCCGCATATTTCAGATGTGCCAACGGGGCAATACCGGTTTGGAGATAATCGGTAAACTCCCCTTCGACGCGATCTGGACTGCTCGTCAGCCGTTTCACCAACTGAGCAAAGCCATATTGCTTGTTCGTCTTCGTCACCTGGACTGTGACTTCCTCACCTGGCAACGCGTTTTCGACAAACAGTGGATAACCATCTTGTTTGACGACGCCCATGCCTTCATAAGTGAGATCGGTCACGGTGCTGGTCAATTGATCACCACGGTGCACTGGTACGATTGTTTTTGCCAAAGTCATATTTCCCTTCTTTTTACAAACAAGGCTGGGACAAAAGTCATCGCCGACGCGCCGTGCCAAAGCTGCGCAATCTCCGGCTGAATGAGGCTGGAACGCTGTGACGGCGCTTTGAACCCGCAAAGTGCGCGGTTTCAAAGACGCCTAACAGCATCAGTGAAACCGGCCCACTGTGCTGTTTCCACAGCTGAGCCTCATTCAGCCTACGATTGCTTCGCATTGGCACTGGATACATCAGGATTCGAACTTTTGTCCCAGCCCACCATCTTTACTTATTTTTATCAGAATTGACTTCCTGATCGGGATCCTTGAGGGTTCTTGCGGTCTCAATCAGCTTTTTCTTTGCCTCTTGAGTCGCAATTGCCTCGTCGGGAATATCGGCCACATTGGCAAATGCCTGGATGTGCTGCTTCAAGTTGACGAAGTGCATCGGGGCATCGCCGCCATACTCCCCATCTAAATTCACTTTCAACTGCTCGCCATGGGGCGCGGCCACATCTAAGTGTCTGGTCTGGGTGTAGATAATCCGGTCATCATTGACATGCCGACCGCCGGTAAGAACCATCGTTAGTAATTGGACAATTTCCACCAAATTCGCTGTCTTGACGATCATCAACGTGAATTGACCATCGCCCAGTACCGCATCCGGTGCGATTGTTTCCAAGCCGCCAACGGAATTAGTGAGACTCAGGAAGAACATGGACGCCTCGCCATCGTACTCGCCATCGTCATAAGCCAGATGCATTGGAATTGGCCGCATCCGGGGAAGCATTTCTGCCCCCTTTAAGAGATAAGCTAAATATCCCAGTGCCGACTTCACATCGGATTGGACCTCATAGGTGAGGTCCATCATATTGCCGCCACCGGCAATGTTCACGAAATAGGTATCATTGGCCCTCCCGATATCAACACCGATGTGTTCACCCTTGGCAATTACCTTGGCTGCACCCACCGGGTCTTCCCGCGGAATCTTCAATGCCCGGGCGTAGTCGTTGGTGGTGCCCACCGGAATGATGCCTAACATGGGCCGCTTGGGCAACCCAGCGATGCCATTAACGACCTCGTTAATGGTCCCATCGCCGCCTGCTGCGACAATTAAGTCGAAGCCGGCCTCAGCCACCCGGGCCGCTTCTGCTTCCGTTGATCCCTCTTGGGGTCGCGTGCGGAAGGTGCTGCTTTCGTACCCGGCATCCTCCAGGACAGACAGGACACCCGCCACGTTGCGTTCCATAATCTCATGACCCGAGACCGGGTTATAGATTAAACGCGCCCGCTTTACCATAATCATTCAATCCTTTGTGTGTTTTTCACCAGTAACCACTAATTTAAACTTCAGTGTTTACCGTTTCTTCAATTCCGTCATCAAAATCTTGTTGACCACTTGCGGATTGGCCTGCCCGTGGGTTTGCTTCATGATTTGTCCCACTAAGAAGCCGACCGCGCGATCTTTACCATTCTTGAAGTCTTCGATGGACTGACTATTATCATCCAAGACCTTCGTAATGATCGGCGTGAGCACAGCTGGATCAGATTGTTGAACCAGACCCTTTTGTTCTACCCAGGCCTTAGGTTCGCTGCCGTTCGTAATGGTTTCTTGGAAGACCTTCTTGGCAATTTTAGAACTGATGGTGCCGTCCACGATCAGCTTAATCATCGTGGCCAAGTTAGCCGGAGTCAGTTTGGTATCCGGCAAATCAACTTGTTGATCATTCAAATACGCGTTCACGTTCCCCATCAACCAGTTAGCGGCCAATTTAGCATCAGCACCGTCTTTCACTGTTTCATCAAAGAAATCAGACATTTCCTTGGTGGCAGTCAGTACGCCGGCATCATATTCTGGAATACCAAAGTCGTTGATATACCGCTCACGACGCTTGCTGGGCATCTCTGGAATTTCACTGGCTATTTCATCAATCCAGGATTGGGCGATATGGAAAGGCGGAATATCTGGTTCTGGGAAGTAACGATAGTCATCGGAACCTTCCTTCACCCGCATCAGGATAGTCGTTCCTGTGGGTTCATCAAACCGCCGAGTCTCCTGGCGAACTTTGCCGCCGGCCATCAATACTTCAGCCTGCCGTTTGGCCTCAAAGGCTAGGCCGTCTCGGACATGCGCAAAGGAGTTCAGATTCTTCAATTCGGCCTTGACGCCAAATTTATCGGTTCCCGCGGGGTGAATGGAAATATTCGTGTCCACCCGCATAGAACCTTCTTCCATTTTGACATCGGACGCCCCGGTAAACTGAATGATTTGCCGTAACTGTTCCAAATACGCATAAGCCTCTTCAGGCGAAGCAATGTCTGGTTCCGACACAATTTCAATCAACGGGGTACCTTGCCGGTTTAAATCCACATAGGAATAACCGGAGTCACCATGGGTATTTTTACCGGCATCTTCTTCAACGTGCATTTCGTGAATGCCGATTTTTTTCTTTTTACCGTGCACATTGATTTCGATCCACCCATTGGTAGCCAGCGGCTTCTCTTGCTGAGTAATCTGATAAGCCTTGGGATTGTCGGGATAGAAATAGTTTTTACGGTCAAAATGGGTGTCCCGAGTCACTTGGGCATGCAGCGCCAGGGCGACCATGATGCCTAAGCGATAGGCATTGTGATTTACCCGCGGCAAAACACCGGGAAAGCCAAAGTCAATGACGTTCACATTGGTGTTGGGCTTGGCTCCGTAAGATACCGGTGAGGGAGAAAACATTTTGGTTTTCGTCTTTAATTCCACATGGACTTCCAGACCGATCGTGGTTTCAAAATTCATCCTAGTTGTCTCCCTTCATTGCTGTCGGTACTTGTTTATAGAATTCCGTCGTCCGTTCAAAAGCATCGGCAGTCTTAAAGATTGTGGCTTCGCCTAAAGGCTTCGCCATTAGTTGCAAACCCACAGGCAAACCATCAACTAGTCCAGCGGGTACGGAGGCCGCTGGAATACCGGCTAAGTTTGCTGGAATCGTCAGGATGTCATTCATATACATCGTGACGGGGTCATCGACCTTTTCACCAATCTTAAAGGCCGGTGTCGGCGTAGTGGGACCCACGATTAAATCGTAATCCGCAAATACATTGGTAAAGTCATCTTGGATCAAGTGGCGCACTTTAGCCGCTTTATTGAAGTAGGCATCATAAAAACCAGCCGACAGGGAGAACGTTCCTAACATGATCCGCCGTTTGACTTCATCGCCAAAACCTTCAGACCGGCTGCGCACATAGACATCTTCCAAGTTCTTCACATCTTCGGCCCGGTAACCATAACGAATACCGTCAAACCGTTGCAAATTCGAACTAGCCTCAGAGGAAGCAATCAGATAGTAGGTCGGTACCGCATATTTCGTGTGCGGCAAGCTAACGGTATCGACGGTGGCACCTAATTTCTTCAAGGTATCCACGGCTTTTTCGATCACATCCCGAACACCTTGAGCGACACCTTCACCCAGATATTCTTCCGGAATAGCGATGCGCATGCCCTTGATATTACCGTCCAGAGCCGCCAAATAATCCGGTACAGGATCCGGCAAGCTGGTGTCATCATTATCATCATGACCAGCAATCTGTTGTAATACAATGGCGGAATCCTTGACACGCCGAGTCAATACCCCAATTTGGTCCAAAGAAGAACCAAAAGCAATCAACCCCCACCGGGATACGCGACCGTAAGTCGGCTTGATCCCGAAGATGCCATTGAACGCTGCCGGCTGGCGAATTGAACCACCCGTATCGGAACCCAGGGCGGCGACGACTTCACCAGCTGCGACCGCTGCCGCCGAACCACCAGACGAACCGCCCGGCACCCGGTCCAGTGCCCAGGCATTATGGGTGTTCCCATAGTGAGAGTTTTCCGTGGAAGAACCCATGGCGAACTCGTCCAGGTTGGTCTTGCC
Source organism: Schleiferilactobacillus perolens DSM 12744 (assembly GCF_001435585.1). Classification (GTDB taxonomy): domain Bacteria; phylum Bacillota; class Bacilli; order Lactobacillales; family Lactobacillaceae; genus Schleiferilactobacillus; species Schleiferilactobacillus perolens. The sequence continues at coordinate 50,348 of NZ_AZEC01000009.1, read as the reverse complement.
AACCAATACCGCACCGGCTTGTTGCAAACGCGTCGCCACGGTGGCGTCATAGACTGGAATAAAGTTATTCAAAATCTTGCTGGCGGCGGTCGTCTTCACGCCGTTGGTAATGATGTTGTCTTTCAACGCAATGGGAATGCCAGCCAGTGTGTCAGCCGCACCAATCCCCTTTTCGTCCGCTGCCGCTGCCTGTTTTTCAGCCACTTCAGGTGCCACAGTAATGAACGCATTCGTTTTTTTGTCCTTGCTGTCAATAGCTGCCAATGTATCCGCCGCCAATTGTGCAGCAGTCGTTTTTTTGTTGACTAGATCATCGTGGAGACTCGTGATGTCAGTCTTTAAGTAATCCGTGCTCACGCTTCGCCCTCCCCGTTATCCAAAATTGAAGGAACCTTGATCAAGCCGTTTTGCTTCTCCGGCACATTCTCCAGTAATTGATCCCGGGTTTGCCACAGCACTGGTTTGTCTTCCCGGAAAACGTTCTTCAAATCGGTGACTTGATACAACGGGGTGGTGTCGCCCACATCCACTTCATTCAACTGGTCTGCCATTGCCATAATGTCTTCCATTTGTTTGGTGAACGCGGTGAGTTCTTGGTCAGTGAATTGTAATTTCGCTAATCCCGCCACGTGGGCCACTTGGTCACGATCGATCATGCACTTCATCCTTTCCCGCGAGTCAGCGGAGATGTGGAAAAGCTTGCCGCATCGCCGTCTGCTCGAAAATCTCATGCTTCATTTTAGCATACTTTGGGGTTTGGGTTTGGGGACTGCCGTGCCAAAGCTGCGCAATCTCCGCAATGGCACTAGATCCGCGGATAGTCCTAGATTTTTGGTCAGACGCAAAAAAAAGCAAGACCATGACAGCCTTGCTCTTCAAAGTGAGATTAATAATTCTGCAGCACATTCGTCGTGAACTCTTTTTCGCCGCTATTGCGGGTAATTAATGCCTGGGTCGTGTTCACGCTGGATACGATGATTTGAATGGGCGCGTTGCCGGGCAGGAGTTTGTTGGCTACGGATGCGACATAGTTGGTGAAACTCATGATCTCTGTTTGCCCGTAGAACTGGGTCTGAATGTTGACCGTCATTTGGGTTAAGGCACCATCCAGGTAATGGACACTGGCGGTCACGCCGGAGAGATTCGGGAAGAAGTTTTGTACTTGTGTTTTGAAATTGTTAAACGCTGTAGCGTCCGCTGAGTTAATTGGCTTTTGATTGTTAACAGTGGGTAATACACCAGATTGTTGATCCACGCTATCCCACTTATCGATCGTTTTGCCAGTGGCTGTGGCTTTGGCAATGAACGAACCGGACACCAAACTGTCCTGTTCAGCCAATGAATAAATCGTCACAAAAATCGGCACGTTGCCAACGTTGTTCTTGGCGCGTAGGCGATCCACAATTTCTTGTGCCATGGTCTTACCCTCTTGCAGTTGCTTGTCTTTGTTGACCTTGGTTTGGAACGTGGCGCCGTATTGCTCTTTTTGATAATAATCCACGGCATTCATGCCCAGTGCAATGCTGATCCCACCTAGACTAAGCTTACTGCCGGAACCCGTCATGTAGTCCTGTTCCACCATCGTGCCTAAATATTCCGGCACTCGTTTGTCTGGATCAGTTGACCCATTGGCCTCGGGATTTAATCCCGTGGCGTTGCTTTTACTCTTTCGACCTAACCAATTTTTGACATTGGCTGCCGAAATGTATTGACCCTCTTGGAAGGTATATTTATTGGGGGAAAAGACATCTTGGGATAACTGCATTAAACCAGTTTCCATACCCTTTACGTCCAGGGCATTGTTGGCATAATCGGCCGCCACTCCCCGAGCGGCACTGGTTTTATAGTGTCCTTCGGTAACCACACTGTTGTATCCGGTGGTACTGTAATTGCCAGTCGTTTGCACCTTCCGATTACTGGTCGTTCCCGTGCTGGCAGTCGATGAACTGTTGGTCAATTGGCCGCATCCACCAAGGACTAATAATAAAGCAACGGCGAATAGCGCCAAACTCCGTTTCCACATCACATCATTCACTCCGTTTGACTTTCTTTTAACATCTCGGCCAAGGTATCTGGATCAATCACGGACACACCCAACGTATTGGCTTTGGTTAGTTTACTGCCGGGATCAGCCCCGGCTACGACCATATTGGTACTCTTCGATACCGAAGTGGTCACATGAGCGCCTAATGCGGTCAAGCGATCGGTCAATTCCTTCCGGGAAAAGTGATCGAACTTGCCCGTGATTACCACCGTTTGTCCATTAAACGGCGAATCCGCTGCTGCTTCTGCGGCCGCGGCAGGCCCGGTATAGGTCATGTTTACGCCAACGTCTGTTAATTCCTGGACCAGGCTTTGAGCTCCTGGGTTAGCAAAAAAAGCGGTCATGCTTTGCCCAATCGTCGGCCCAATCGATTTAATCGCCGTAATTGCTTCGGCATCGGCCTTCATCAGGGCCGTCATGGTGCCAAATTGTTGAGCAATCAATTGGGCTGCTTTCGCGCCGACATGGTCAATCCCTAACCCAAACAATAACCGTTCCAGAGAATTCTGTCGACTGCTGGCAATCGCATTTAACAAATTACTAATGGACTTCTCCTTGAAACCGGGCAGTTCGGCCAAGTCGTCCGCAGTCAACCGATATAAATCAGCCACATCGCTGACTAGCTTGTGCGCATAAAGACTAGCGACGACCTTCGGCCCCAAGCCCGTGATATCCATGGCGTCCCGGGAAGCAAAATGGGTCAAGCCCTCGGTGATTTGGGCCGGGCACTTGGGATTGACACAACGCAGCGCCACTTCGTCCATCAGGTGCACCAGCGGTTGCCCACAGGAGGGACAATTAGTCGGCGGTTGGTATGGGGCCGCGTCTTTGGGCCGTTTATCGGTAATGACCCGCGCCACTTCCGGAATGATGTCCCCGGCTTTAAAGAGCTCTACGGTGTCCCCAATCCGCACATCCTTTTCCTTGAGCATGTCCACATTGTGCAACGTCGCTCGGGCCACGGTGGTTCCGGCCAGTTGGACCGGATCCATCACTGCAGTGGGTGTCACTACACCGGTACGGCCCACCGTCCAAGTAATGTCCCGGATAATGGTATGGGCCATTTCTGGCGGGAATTTGTACGCAATTTCCCACCGGGGCACTTTCACGGTATTACCCAATTGGGCCTGGAGATCCAAGTCATTAACCTTCAAGACGATGCCGTCAATGCCATAATCCAACGTTTGCCGCTGCGGGGTCATTTCAGAAATATATTGATCGATATCTTCCACGCTGCGGCACACCCGACCATTGGGATTCACTGGGAAACCCCACTCGGACAATGTCCGTAAAGCATCGGCTTGGGTGGTGATGCCATAGTTTTGCGCGTTGACGATGGTATAGAGCCACACCGACAGATCTCGTTCTTTAGTGATCCGCGGGTTTAACTGACGTAAAGAGCCAGCGGCAGCATTGCGGGGATTGGCAAAAATCGGTTCTCCCCGACTTTCCCGGGCTTCATTCAACTTGGCGAATGATGAAACTGGCATGTAACACTCGCCCCGGACTTCCACGTCTAAAGGTTGCGGCAATTTTTGCGGCACCGCCTTGATGGTTTTGATATTGCGGGTCACATCTTCCCCGATCACTCCATCGCCCCGGGTGGAGGCTTCCACCAGCCGCCCTTGTTGATAAACGAGGGACAACGCCAAACCGTCAATTTTCAACTCGGCATTATACGCCACTGTTTCACCCACATTGTCGTCCAAGCGGGTCACGAAGGCTTTTAACTCGTCATATGAAAAAACATCTCCCATGGATAACATTGGAATATCGTGCCGCACTTTGGTGAAGCCTGGCAGCGTGACATCCCCCACCAATTGGGTGGGAGAATCCGGTGTCACCAGCTGGGGAAACTGTTTCTCCAATGCCTGCAAATCTTCGTAGGCCGCATCGTACACATAGTCTTCTACTAGCGGTGCGTCTTTCGTATAGTAGGCTTCCCGATATTGATTAATCCGTGCCCGCAAGTCAGCAAGGGCTTTTGTGGCCTCTGCTTCTGAATATTGATCCACTGGTTTGGCCAACGCCATGTCCCGATTCCTCCTTCACACTTACCCTTTTATTGTACCTTTTGAATCGGGGCAAAAGCGACCAAAAGCTTCTTAATGCCCACCTTGGGAAAGGCAATGGTCAAGGTCAAATCATCCTGTTTACCCTCCACCGCCACCACGGTGCCAATCCCCCAGGCTTTGTGGCTGACTTTATCGCCCACGGACCAGGAACTGGTGGCCGCTGCGGCAGTCTTTGGTTGGCCAGAAACTTTGGTCACTTTGAACTGACCCTTATCCCGATGACCCACATAGGTACCGCCGCCAAATGTCGTCGCTTGCGCCCGTTGATCCCGCCGCCGCGCAAAAGGCAGCTCACTACCGCTGGCGGAAGCTGGTGCCGCCGCCTGTAAGATATTGTCGCTTTGCAGCAGGTCGTCCGGAATCTCAGCCACAAACCGCGATTCCGGGTTGCTGTTCGTGCGCCCGTATAACATCCGGGAATACGCGTTGGTCAAAAACAGCTTCTTTTGCGCGCGGGTAATCCCAACATATGCCAGGCGCCGTTCTTCTTCCAACTCACTTTCATCCATGGCCGCTCGGGATAACGGGAAGAGGTTTTCTTCCATCCCAATCATGAAGACCACGGGAAACTCCAAGCCTTTAGCGGCGTGCAGAGTCATCAGCGTCACTTGCGTTTCTTCTTCCGCAATATCGTCTTGATCAGACAGCAATGCAATATTCGCCGCAAAGTCAGTAAGCATGTCGCTGTCTTCACTTTCCGGTTCATAGTTGGTGTCAAACTCGTTGGTCACCGATAAGAATTCCTGCAAGTTTTCCAGGCGGCTCTGGGCTTCATCCGTCTTGGCCGCTTTCAGTTCAGCCGTGTAGCCGCTATCGTCCAAGATGGCCTGCGCAATTTGCGAGACCGTGGCGTCTTTCTTCATGTCGTTGAGCTTGGCGTAAAGTTGCGTAAACTGCTGAATGCCGCGTACGGCTCGCCCGGATACAGGGGATTGTTGAACTACGGCGGCGGCTTCCAGTAAAGTCATATCGTGCTCATCCGCAAACTGCCGCAATTTATCTAAAGAACCCGCGCCAACACCGCGTTTAGGCACATTAATGATCCGCTGCAGGCTCATGTCATCGGCAGGATTGACCAGCAAACGAATATACGCCAATACGTCACGGATTTCTTTCCGATCATAGAACCGGTTGCCGCCAACGATCTTATAGGGGATATTGGATTTGAGCAGCGTTTCCTCCAGCACCCGGGATTGGGCGTTGGTCCGATAAAGCACAGCGAAATCACCATAATGGTAATGGCTTTCACCCATCAAATCTTGAATCTTGCGGACCACAAAATAAGCCTCGTCCTTTTCGCTTTGGCCGCGATAGTATTCGATTGGCTCGCCCTCTTCATTATCAGTCCACAATTTCTTTGGCTGCCGATTTTCGTTATTGCCGATCACGGCATTGGCCGCCTGGAGAATCGTTTTTGTGGAGCGATAGTTTTGTTCCAGAAGAATTGTTTGGGCGTCGGGATAATCCTTCTCAAAATTCATGATGTTCTCAATGTTCGCGCCTCGCCAGCCGTAAATGCTCTGGTCAGCATCCCCTACCACACAAATATTACGGGACTTGGCAGCCAGCATACTCACTAACTGATATTGAGCCTCGTTGGTATCCTGATATTCGTCCACGTGAATGTATTGGAATTTATCTTGATAATAAGCCAACACGTTCGGAGCAATCTTGAACAATCGGATCGTTTGCATGATCAGATCGTCAAAGTCCATGGCCTGGTTAAGGTGCAGCTGTTGTTGATAATCTTTGTAGATGCGCGCCGCAATTTTTTCAAAAGGTGAAACGGCGCTCTTTTCAAATTCTTGCGGTCCAATCAGATCGTTCTTAGCGTTGGAAATAGATCCCAAAATTGCCTTGGGATCGTATTGCTTGGGATCAATGTTGGCTTCCCGCAGTAATCGTTTTACCATCGTAAGCTGTTCGCCGCTGTCCGCAATCGTGAACGAACGAGAATAGCCGATGGCGTCCGCTTCCCGGCGTAAAATCCGGACACACAGGGCGTGGAAAGTGGATACCCACACATCCGCACCGTGTTCGCCCAGCAGCCGCCCAACTCGTTCCTTCATTTCCTTGGCCGCTTTATTCGTAAAAGTGATTGCCAAAATATGCCAGGGTTTGATGCCCTTATCCTCAATCAAGTAAGCCACTCGGTGGGTGAGTACGCGGGTCTTCCCTGAACCGGCGCCGGCCATAATGAGCACGGGTCCTTCAGTTGCTTTGACTGCTTCCGCTTGTTTGTTGTTCAGTTTCGCTAGTAAATCGTCCGCCATGAAAACACATTTCTCCTCTACTATGACAGAACGGCACCCGTCAACTGCCAGATGCCGTTCCCACTTACATTAATTGATGGTGCGCTTAATTGTCTAACCCTAACCGTTGGAAGATATCATCCACATGGCGCAAATGCCAGTGATAGTCAAAGGCAGCGTCTAAATCATCCTTGCTCAGGCGATCCGTAATCTTAGGGTCAGCCTCCAATAACGTTCGGAAGGAACGCTGTTCATCCCAAGCCTGGGCTGTCTTGGGTTGGACCAAATCATAGGCTGCTTCCCGGCTCATACCGGTCTCAATCAACGCCAACAGTACCCGTTGAGAATAAATCAAACCGTGGGTAATATTCAAGTCGGCCTTCATCTTATACGGAAAGACGGTCAGCTCACGGACAATCGTCGTGAACCGGTGCAGCATGTAATCCAGTGCTTCCGTGGTATCAGGAAGGATGATCCGTTCTGCGGAGGAGTGGGAAATATCTCTTTCATGCCACAAAGGCACATCTTCCAAAGCAGTGAGTGCGTGTCCGCGAATTACCCGGGCCAACCCAGTCACGTTTTCGGAACCGATGGGATTGCGTTTGTGGGGCATAGCGGAAGAACCCTTTTGTCCCGCCGCAAAGTATTCTTCTACTTCCCGTACTTCCGTCCGCTGCAAATGGCGGATTTCCAAAGCAAACCGTTCGATGGAAGTAGCGATAATCGCCATCACACCCACATATTCTGCATGCAGATCCCGAGGTAGAACTTGTGTCGAAATATCCTGCGCGCGAATGCCGAGATGCTCCGTGACATAAGCTTCTACTGCGGGCGGTGTATTGGCGAAAGTACCAACGGCTCCAGAAATCTTGCCAGCTTCCACACCAGCTGCGGCATGGTCAAACCGTTCGATGTCCCGCTGGATTTCTGCATACCAGTTAGCCAGCACCAGCCCAAATGTGGTCGGTTCGGCGTGGACGCCATGGGTCCGGCCAATCATGACTGTGTATTTGTACTCTTTAGCCTTGGCCGCCACCACATCGCGCAGATCACGTAAGTCCCGACGCAGGATTGCGTTGGCTTGTTTGAGTAAATACCCATACGCCGTATCCACCACATCGGTGGACGTTAACCCGTAGTGCACCCATTTGCGTTCCGCACCTAATGATTCAGAAACAGCACGGGTAAAAGCCACGACGTCATGCCGCGTGATTTTTTCCAGCCGTGCGACCTCTTTAGCGTCGACTTTTGCATTCTTCGTGACGGCTGCCGCATCGGCGGCGGGAATCTCACCAAGCTGTGACCACGCCTGGACGGCCAGTTTCTCGACTGCCAACCAGGCGTCGTACTTAGCATCATCGGTCCAAATTCGACTCATCTCTGGACGGGTATAACGGTCAATCATCGCTTTTTTTCTCCTTATCTTCGACATGCCAAATACCCAACGCTTCGACGCGGGCAATGACGGTTTCTAATTCCCAGGCAGTGAATGACGCGAACCCAATCGGGGCATCATCCGGCAAATCCCCGCGTTGGGGATAAAAACTAAAGTGCGTGTTTGGCTGAGTGCGAATCAATTGAATGGCCTTAGCCAGGGTGGCCGGTGAAATCGTCACTGTCACCCCTGCCCGATCCAGCTTCGGTTCCGGAATCGACCAGTCGCACACCGCACGCATGTGCAGTTCATACGCGGAATAACCAGTCGTATATTCCAACACATTGGCGTTACCCCGGGGACCAGGAAATACCCGAGCCACATACAGTACCCCGGCAGCAGTCAGGAAATATGTCACGCCAAACACCCCAACATAATGTAATTTGTCGGCCAGCACCTTAGCAATGCGGCGAATTTCTTGGTTGGTTTCTGCATCGATCCGGGCCGGTAAAATTGACGCCTGCAGTTGATGGTTTTGACTATAAATATTTTCGATCGTCGGATAGACAGTCGTCTCGCCAGTACTGGTTTTGACCACCACTACGGACAGTTCCTTAGTCTTGGGTACCCAGGACTCTAAAATGGCCGTTGCCCCATCAAAATAATCGGCAGCCGCCTCCACATCGTTCTCATTATATAAAATACGCTGTTTCTTTGGACCGAGTCCCTTTTGCGTTGGTTTGAGTACAGCAGGATAGCCAATGGATTCAATTTCCCGGCGCACATCATCCAAATTCACGACCATCGCATAGGGGGCTGTATTCAAATTTTGATCCTCAAAAAACACCTTTTCCATGTACCGATCCTGGGTAATATTCAGGATGTCGGTACCCTGGGGCAGATGCTGGCGGTCGGTCATGTTGGCCAATAAGTCACTATTAATATTCTCATCAGCGTACACGATCACTTGACTCATGTCCGCCAAATCAGAAAATGGCAAGGGATTCGTCAAATCTCCGAACAAGGCAAAATCAGCGGCGGCCAGTGCGGGATCCGTGGCCGTCGCTGTCAAGACTGCTGGATGCAATCCCATCTGACGCGCGGCGAGTGTTAATGTATAGCTATCAATCCCGCCGCCGATGATGCCAATGGTTTGATTCGGGGCGATAAAAGTCATTTCTCTGCGTTTTCTCCCTTCTCACCATCCGCCGCCTCATTCAATCCAGCTGTTTCGGCCAGTGATTGATGCTGCTGATGCTGAAAAATCGTATTGAGCAAAACTGATGAGATCGTGGCAATCACGATCCCGTTACCCAATAGTAATTGTAACGTCTTGGGCAGCGCTTGGAAAATCGTGGGTGTCACGGTGACGCCCAGGCCTAAACCAATGGAAACCGCGGCGACAAGCAAATTGTGATCCTGGGTAAAGTCCACCTGTTGCAGCATCCGGACCCCCTGCATGGCGACCATCCCAAACATCACCAGCATCGCCCCGCCGAGTACAGGTGCCGGAATGATCGTCGCTAACGCACCGACTTTCGGTAATAATCCCAGCAGGATCAAGAAACCAGCCGCCCAATAAATCGGCCGTCTCGTCTTAATTCCTGAAAGTTGCACCAATCCCACATTTTGAGAAAATGCCGTGTATGGGAAAGTGTTGAATAAGCCGCCTAAAATAATAGCTAGCCCTTCCGCGCGATACCCCTTTTTCAGATCCTCGGACCCGATTTGGCGTTCCGTGATATCTCCCAGCGCAAAATATACTCCTGTGGATTCCACCATGGAAACCAATGATACCAAAATCATCGTGAGGATGGAGGACCATTCAAAATGCGGGGTGCCAAAGTAACTGAACTGAGGGAAATGGAACCAATCCGCGGTCATAACCGGCGTCAAAGAAACCATTCCCATGAACCCAGCGACCACTGTACCGATCACCAAGCCAACCAGTACCGCAATACTATGAAAGAAGCCCTTGGCCCAGACATTGACGGCCAAGATGATCAGTGCGGTCAAGAAACCAAGCATCAGATTCTTACCGTCGCCAAAAGTCTTGGCGGTCAAATTGCCGCCACCCAGATTTTGAAACGCCACAGGAATCAAGGACAAACCAATCACAGTGATTACAGTCCCAGTGACTAACGGTGGAAAGAATCGTTTGAGTTTAGCAAAGGCGCCAGCAATCAGGAAAACAAAAATGCCGGCGGAAATGATAGCACCATACATCGTGCCAATGGTGAAGCGCTGGCCAATCAGCTTCAACGGTTCCACGGCTTGAATGGCACACCCGAGAATAACGGGCAGGCCAATACCGAAGAACCGGTTCGTTCGCACCTGGAGTAAGGTGGCGACCCCGCACATGAAAATATCAATGGACACAAGGTAGGTCATTTGACTGGCCGAAAAACCCATCGCACTCCCAATTAATAGCGGTACTAAGACAGAACCCGAGTACATGGCCAACAAGTGTTGCAAACCGAGTACGGCGGCTTGACCTTGGGGTACTTCTGCAATGTCCGGATTATTTGACGTTTGTGCCATCGGACTTCTCCTGCTCTTCTGTGAAGACCACTTGGCCGTTTTCAAATGCTTTGATTCGGGCCAGTGAATACACTGGAATATCCCGCTTATCGAGAAGTTGACGCCCCTTTTGGAAGGTCTTCTCGATGACGATACCGACACCGAGCAGTTTAGCACCAGCCTGGTTAATAATGTCGATCAATCCTTCGACGGCCTGACCGTTGGCTAAGAAGTCATCAATGATCAAAACAGAATCGTCGGCACTGAGAAACTTGCGGGCAATACTAATGTGGTTGCTGACTTTCTTGGTATAGGAATAAACGACTGATGTGTACATATCATCCTTTAATGTCACGCTTTTGTGTTTACGAGCGAAGACTACCGGCACTTTGAATTCGTATCCAGTGAACACTGCCGGAGCAATTCCCGAAGATTCCACTGTCAGAATCTTTGTCACTGGGGCGTCCGCAAAGTGCCGTTTGAACTCTTTACCAACTTCTGACATCAGCTCAGGATCGACCTGGTGATTAAGAAAACTGTCTACTTTAAGTACATCACCGGGTAATACCTGACCGTTTGAGCGGATCTTTTGTTCCAGCAACTTCATTACAAAAAGCCCTCCTTAAATTACGAACAATAAATGGAAAAAGTGAGTAGAAATTAACTATTAGAATATCACGAAAAGTGGTGGGGTGAAAGGCCAGAGGGCGAAGCGCCCCGGTCAGGAGCGTAGGGCCAAGAGCCAAGGCGCAGAAAACCCGCACTCAGGTTTTATGTGCCTTGGCTCTTGGCCCCTAGCTCCTGGGGCGCTGAGCCCGTTTCCGCGAGCCATGACAAGCCAACCCACTCCAGCCGTACCAAGGCTGCGCAATCTCCGGGAAAATGTGGCTGGAACGCTGTGACGGCGCTTGAAGCCCGCAAAGTGCGCGGTCTTCAAGACGCCTAACCACATCAGCGCGGAAGATCGCCGCGCTGTGTGGTTTCCACAGCTGAGCCACATTTTCNAGACGCCTAACCACATCAGCGCGGAAGATCGCCGCGCTGTGTGGTTTCCACAGCTGAGCCACATTTTCCCTACGATTGCTCCGCATTGGCACTCGTTTTCTTGAAGTGTAAAACACTGTCGGTCTACCAAAAGGCTACGATCAACTCCCCGTCGTCACGCTGTCATACTTAGTCAACCCATACTTCTCAATAATCTGAATAATTTTACTCGCATAATCTGGGTCCGTCGCGTAGCCGTCACTTTGTAGAGCTTGAGCTTGGGTTTTGTAATCCTTGGCGGCGAGCACGTGCTCATACTGCTTGGCATTCCAAGTCGTACCACGGGTAAACAATGCGGCGTGGTCGGTGATGGACTGGGCATATGAGGCGTATACCCGGAAACGGGCTTTGATGGTTTGCCACTCGCCGTTCACGTATTCTTGCGTGGTCATTTCTTTCGTATTATTTGGATCCGACCCTTTTACCCCAAAAAGGTTGTTATAATCCGCCGAAAGTGAGCTCTCGCCCCAATTGGATTCTAAAATTGCCTGGGCAATTGTGATACTGGGGAAAATATGGTAGGTCTTGTACAGCGATTGGGCAGTCGGCGCAACTTTGGCGATGAACGCCTGCTTACGCTTTTCATCCGCCACTTTTTCAGCCTCAATCCGGGCCGCATATTCTGCTTGTTGGTGCTGGCTATACCACATGGCGCCGCCGACGACCAGACCGCAGGCCACTAACAATGTCAAAACTGTATAGGCTAACACTGCGGAAATACCATGTTTTTGGTGATTTCCCACACGCCGGCGCTTATTTTTGGCCAACAACAACATCTCACTTTCTTAATCACAATTAATTGTAACAAACTAAAACCGAGAAAATGTTTTCACTTACCTAATGATTTGCTACGATTGACTTAGTTTGATTGTACCAAGAAAAAATAAAGGATTTCTGAAGGGATGACTGGTTATGGCAGACACTTTGAATATAGCAATTCTCGGTTTAGGCGGCATTGCCCACGCTTTCGCGCAAGATACCCAAGGCACGGAGGGAGTCACAATTTATGGGGCGGCTTCGCGCAATCTCAAGAAGGCCCAAGATTTTGCGGCACAATACAAGATTCCAAAAAGTTACGGTAATTATCCAGATGCTTTGGCTGATCCCGCAGTGGATGCGGTCTACATCGCCACGCCCCACCGTTTCCATTTTGAAGAAATCATGGCGGCACTCAAGGCTGGCAAGCATGTGCTTTGTGAAAAGGCCATTGTCATGAACAGTCATGAACTCCATGAAGTTGAAGCACTGGCCAAGCAAACTGGCAAAGTTGTCATGGAAGCCCAGACAATTTACCACATGCCCCTTTACGCACAATTGCGCGCTATGCAAGAGGCTGGTGTTTTCGGTGATGTCCGGGTCATTGATGTGATGTTTGGCTCCAACAATTCCCGCACCGACCCCCACTCCCGCTTACTGGACCCTCAATTGGCTGGCGGCGCGTTGCTTGATATCGGAGTTTATGCGTTAAGTGCTGCCCGGATGTTCCAACCCGATGCCCCGAAATTGCTAAACACCACGATGAAATTAGGTCCGACCAGCATCGACGATCGCTCCGTCGCCAGTTTTGCCAATGACTATGGTATTCTGACCAATATGTCACTCAGCTTCTACGGCCGTTTGCCTAAGCAAATCAGCGTTGCCACCACCCGTGGCACCCTCACCATCATGGAATACCCGCGGGCGCAGGCCGCCGTGTTTACGAATCTAGAAAAACAATCGACAACAATCACTGCCGGTGAAACCAAGAAAGCCATGGCCTATGAACTGGCCGATTTTGCCGAAGCGTGTGCCGACCCCGGCGCCAGCCGCGAGGATTGGCAATGGACCAAAGACGTCATGACCGCCATGACTGCCATGCGCCGGCAATGGGGTTATCTCTATCCGTTTGAGGACTAAAGTGCGTTTCAGGATTAGCTTTTAGTACTACTCTGACGAAGGGTTTCGAAACGTGCGGGATCCAGTGTCAATGCGGAGCAATCGGGGGTGGCAGGGGGCTCAAACCGCCGTCACAGCTAGCTTCGCCTTCGGCGACGCACTAGCTGCGCGTCGCCACCACCTGCCACCGGAGATTGCGCAGCATTGACACGGCTGGGGAAGCCTCTGCCATAGCCGCCATAAACGGGCTCCGCGCCCCAGGCCGTTCTTAGCGGTCGGGGCCTACCCGGGGCGCTGCGCCCTCTGCTTTTATAAGCACGATCCAAGCATTTTCACCGCCCCGGGTGCATAATGATCGCGAGTTACAGGGAGGTCGATCACTATGCAATCACCAGCATCATCACAAACCACACTCGACCCGCACCGCTGGGCCGTGATTATCATCCTAGGCATCTTCGCCTTCATGTCCAACCTAGATTCATCCATCGTCAATATCGCCATTCCGGTCATGACCAAAAACTTAAATGTGCCCGCTAGCCAAATGGAATGGGTTGTTTCCCTATATCTGATTGTGCTCAGCGCCCTACTCCTGTTGTTCGGCAAATTGGGCGACTTGTGGGGAAAACAAAACATCTTCAAACTGGGCACCTTTGTATTCGTCCTTGGATCTGCAATGTCTGGTACGCCGCTCGGATTTAATTTCTTATTGCTGGGCCGGTTCGTTCAGGCAGTGGGCGGTGCCATGACCCTCGCAAACACGTACGGGATCGTCACTGCATCGTTTCCCATTGCCGAACGCGGTCGCGCCATGGGCATGGTCGGTACCTTTGTTGCCCTAGGCGCAGTGGCGGGACCGGGCTTAGGCGGATTGATCTTGGCAATTACCTCTTGGCCAGTCATTTTCTGGATCAATGTCCCCATTGGTATTATCGCCCTCATCGCCGCCTTGCGGTTGATGCACACCGGTCCGGAAACCACAGGCGGCTCAGTCGACTGGTGGGGCTTCATTGCTCAAGCCGTCTTCATTGGCGCTGGTTTTTGGGGATTAAACCTATCACAACAACAAGGTTTTAGCCTTTTTGTCCTGGGTATGCTAATTGTCGCAGTCATTGCGCTGCTTTTGTTCTTCGTCATTGAAAATAAAGTCCACGATCCATTGCTGCCATTACGCATCTTTAAAAATAAACTTTTCTCTGGAGGCGTGGCCGCTGTTTATTTGGTGTTCGTGGTCCAGTTCTTCATGACTGTGCTGATGCCGTTTTACCTGGAAGATACGCTGCGCTTACCGGCCGGTGTTGCTGGTGCGCTGCTCACGCTCTATCCGCTTACCATGGTCTTCTTTGCCCCGCTGGGCGGTTACCTGGCCGATCGCATCAACACTGCGTTGGTCGGACTGTTTGGCGCAGCTTTGGTTGGACTGGCAGACATTCTCTACTTGTTTTTACCCCTTTCCGGCGGCATGGTGTTATATATCGCAGCGACCATCCTCTTGGGCATGGGGACAGGTCTTTTCCAATCTCCACTAGGCGATATCGTCATGTCCGTGGTGCCCAAAACTGATTTGGGTATTACCGGATCGTTTAACGCGTTGGCGAGAAACCTGGGCATGGTCAGTGGAACAGCGGCTTCCACCAGCGTCCTGTTTGGGGTCATGTCGCAACAACTTGGCCACCGGGTCACCACGTATCCGACAGGCCAAAACCAAGTCTTCTTGACCGCACTACACAGTGCCTTTGGCATTGCCGTGGCGGTAGCCGTCGCGGCTGTGATCGTACTCGCCTGGATGATTCCGAAGCTGCACGAAGACAGCTTGAAATAATAAAGCCCCGAATGCTGCAGGCTGGCAGCGTTCGGGGTTTTATTATTGTTCAAAATAGATTGCCGGGACCACGATAGCCGGTTGTTGTGGGTGATGATAATACCACAACGCCTGCAAATTTGTATCGGCAGGTAACGAATATCCGCGCGGCACCAAGATCGCCGACCATTGAGTCAGTGCAAAATCAAACACCGCCCCGACGACAGTTAGCGGCGCGGGTGTCTTGATGGGCAGCAAAGACCATCCAGGCGTCCCATCACTGGTTGCCACCGGTGCCGGCCGCTGCTGGGGATCATCTGCCACCGGTTGCCACTTCGTCGTCGGGACAGGCAGCCGCCATTGCGGCAATGGCTTCAATAACTGCTTGAGAACCACCATATCGCGCAGCTGGCCCCATTCATCCTGAATAGGTGTTTCATACTGCTTAAAGAAATAAGGGCGGACATGGTCGAAGCGGAAACCATTTTGCAAATAAAAATGTAACTGCTGCGGTCCGGTGTCGCCGGTGCCCACGCTCAAAGTCCACCAGCCGCGTTGACGGTAGTTAGTCAATAAAGCTTGGAGGAACGCACTGCCAGCACCGCGATTTTGGCCAGCCGGGGTGATCGCAATGGCCATCAATTCCCCCTCATAAGGGTTGCGCGGTAAAACCGCCGCCACGCCAATCACCGTACCATTCACCCTCCACAGCCACCGGTCAGATCGATCGATATACTGGGCCAACATCTTTTGATCTTCATCCGCCAGTAGAAACAGTGCTCGATACAGCTGCCAATCGCCCGTCAATTCTTCTAGCAAAAATTTCACTCCTCAATGACCTGATATCACTATCATGCCCATTTTGCAGCTAAATGTGAAGATGCAATGGTAAATTTTCGCCAAAAAAAGAGGAGCCGTACAGCTCCCCTGTTCTTTGGGCATGTGTCAAAAATTAGTCTTTTACAACGTTGACAGCTTGAGGTCCACGATCGCTTTGTTCTACATCAAAAGTGACGCCTTGGCCTTCTTCGAGGGTCTTGTAACCGTCGCCTTGAATTGCAGAGAAGTGAACGAATACATCGCTACCATCTTCGCGAGTAATGAAGCCATAACCTTTTTCAGCGTTAAACCATTTGACAGTTCCATGTTCCATGAGAACTTCCTCCTTGATTGGTAAAAAATTGTGCATCTTTTGTTTGGTACTGGAAGAAAGTCTTTGAAAACATTCGAACCTTAACCATTCAAAAAGTACACTGTTATATTATCATGAACCGCCCAGCTCTGTAAAGTGGAAAGCCCTTTAATAAAGTCTTAAGAGGTAGAAGGAAGCCAATACTTTCGCGGGTTTTCGCCTACCGATTCTGACTGGCCACGATCTTATCAAAAGCGTCTTTCAAGCGCACCATCTGCCGCAAAAAAACAAGGTAAGCCGTAGCGGAAGCCTGTTGGAAAAATTGCTCCCGGGTATCTGGCAGACTCATCGCGGATAAGTCCTCCTGCAGTCGTTCCATGGCCGTCAAAGATGCTGGGACAGGATTATTCTTTTTCCGATCTTGCTTGATCAATGCGGCAATGAGCCGACCAATTTGCTGGCGTTGCGGCATCTGGGCGACGCGTTCGTCCAATAGCAGCTGCATCTGGCGCAGCAATTCGTATTGATTGTTCCGCATTTCAAAATACGCCTCGTAATACTCATTATCATCGAAGAGCTGATTATCTTGATGCCGTGCCGTCCAAGATGTTCCTTCGTTAATGGCTTGCTTCAAATTGCTCAGATGCTCCCACACTGTATGTTTGGCCGCGTCCCCTTCTTCACCCGCCATCAACAGATTGGCCTGTTGTCCGAGAACTTCAATCAACTCTTTCTCCACTGACGCCACATGGAATGAAATTTGATCTGATAGATTGGGCATGAACAAATTTAAGACCAGTCCAGTCAAAGCCGCAATCAGCAACACCGCCAATTGATTAAGTAAAATAGCAATCGTAATGGGCTGGACCACGAGCAATGGTAAAACCAGCACGGCACTGCCGATCATGGTATCTTGCAATCCCACCAAGTTGGTTAAGGCAATATACACCAGCAGCCATAAACCAAACGCCACGGCAGGATATGGAATCAAAGTAAAAAGACCCCAGGCGAGTCCTAAGCCAAACACCGTGGCCGCCGACTGCACGATGGCAAAACGCACCGTGGCGCGGGTGGTCGTCGCGATCGTCATCATGCTTAAAATGCCGGCCAGTGTCCAATAATGTAAACCCAATGCCGCTGCGATGGCCATCGCCACCGTTGCCGCCAGAGCTGTTTTGATCGTTCGCATGCCAATCCGCACTGAAATCACCTCTCGAATCATAGTCACTTGCCGTCATATACGTTATTATAGAGCTAAACAGAAATTGGAAAGAAGTGGAAAGGGTATGCGCCACACACTTTGGGGAAAAATTGTCTTTTTGGGGATGGCCTTTACTTTGCTTCTCGCCGGGTTAAGTGCCTGCGAGCCCAAGCCTTTGACTGACAAGGCTCAGCTCAAGAACACTGCCACTACTGTTTATCGTACCATCCGGGAACAGAGAAACGAAATTACCACGATCACGAATAGCTTGGAAAAGAGCCAATCGCTTTACGTCACTGAGCACAAACAAAAACCCAATGAAAACTTATTAAAGAACAAGCAAAGCGATGTTTACCAAAACTTTACCACGCGCACCGATGCCGTCGCAAAATTAACGGCCGCTTATAAAAAATTGACCACGGCCGAAGATACCCTCAATACTTTAGCCAAATCCAAAGCGCCGAATCTTCCCACAGAAAAAATCCAAGACCTGGGTCAAAGCCTCAAGATCATCAGCTTAGATCACACGACTTTCAGCCAATTCATGGATGAATTCACTAAGGCGGAACAGTCCTTCTATGCCGATACGGCTGATATGAATGACGAGAAGGACCTGGATACCGCCAATGGCCGCTTCAGCCAGTATTACGGCGCCCTCTTCCAACAAATGGAAATTATGCAGGCTAACTTGACCACAGCCAGTCAACAAAGTAAAGAACTGCTTGCCGAATTGAAATAAGCGGCTTGGCCATAAAAAATCCAGATTATCCAATTTTGCGGATAATCTGGATTTTTTTATTTGTGGCGGCGAGACACGATCCGCTGCATCGGCGTGACCACGAGTGGCGTCAATACCACCGCTGTGACCGCTTCAGTAATGAAGTTGGCTCCCAGCATAATCGTAATTAACCAGAACAAGCCCGTGGTACTGCTGGCCTGGCCAAAATCACGGAGCAAGATGGTGGGATTCTTCACGAAGAACAAGTAGGTGAACAGCACCACCAGCCCAGTATTCAAAAAAGTGCCAATAAATGCGGTGATACTGGCCAGCAAAGCCGGTATCCGTATGCGCTTTTGAAACTTTTGGTAGAGCCAGCCGACACTCCACCCCACGACCATTCGCGGGACGAGGGCAATCACTGGATTGGTAAACAATAGCACAGACAATGGGGACGGCGGCGCGGTGAACGCTCGCAGCAATGACAACCCGCCCCAGACAGTCCCCAGAACCAGCCCGCCACTGGGACCAAGCAGAATTGCTCCAATCGCCACAATAATGTGGCCCACGGTGATCGTGGGTGCGCCTGGAAAAATCGTGATTGGGACGTAGGTTTGAATCACCAACAATGCGATGAGCAAACTCATCAACGTAATTTGAAAAGTGGAAAACTTACGCATGATTTATCCTCCAACTTGTGATGAGTCTACTTTAACATACCGGGGTGTTGGAGAGTGAATACTTTGAACCGGTTGCTTGCGCTGTCGATACCACCGATGGCCAACGATAATCAGTAGCGCCGCCAACAATAGAATAAATGAAGCCCACCCCCACCACACCAACCAACGCCAGCCCTGGGCGGCATTCACCGATCGTTTAATCGCCGGGGTCAGCGGTACCCGCCGCCCAGTTAATAAAAGCCGGTGGGAATTAATCATATACGGTGTGCAGGTCATCAGGGTCACACGCTCTTCTTTTTCCGATAACTGAATGGTGTTCTGCTTGTTTGGTAATACCACTTGCCGCCGAAATATGCGATACGCCCGCTTTTTACCTTGTATCGTCAGCACGAAGGTGTCCCCGTGCTCTAAACGGTCCAGCCCGGTGAATAATTGTCGTTGTGGCAACCCACTATGGGCAGAGAGCAGCGCATGGGTATTTTTTTGTCCAGTGGGCATTGATGTCCCAGGCACCACACTGGCTCCCCGTTCTAACAACCAAGCCGTGGTACGATCAAACAAATTGACTGTCGACCGCAGCTTGGGAATCGTCACCGTGCCAAGGAAGTGTTCGGCTAAATAATCTCGGGTTCGTTCATCGCTCGCCTCCCCCCGAAACGGATCGACTCCTGTTTGCAGACCATCTTTCGCGATCTTCTGATTATGTTGGCCCATCTTTCTCTCTTGCTTTTTCCTTTGAGTAGCGGCTTCCCGGGCATATTGTTGCTGCTGCCAATCATCCAAGAAGCCGTTGAGGGCATTTACGTAGAAAGGATAACTAAAGATCAGAATGCCCACTACCACAATGAGCAATGCAATGCCGCCACGCCGCTTCGGAGCTTTAGTGTTTGCTTTCATGGCTGCCGCCACCTTTCTTCATCTGCCAGCTCAAAGTTGCGACTATCATGCCAAACAAGATCACACCGCTCATGCCGATAATGATCAACCGCAAAAGGCGCCGCCGATTAGTGGTATATACCTGGTGCACTTGCACGGCAGCCTTCTCTCCCCCAGTCCGGACGCGTTTTCCAGTGACTAACAACCGGTGAGTATTCACCATATAGGGCGTACAGGTGACTAAAGTCGCCAATGCTTGGCCAGCCCGTGGTTGAGTCTTACGCACAGCTTGCGGTTTGACCACTTCTTTTTTAATCACCGCATAAGTGGTTCGTTTGCCCGCCCAGGAAACGACGAAGTGGTCGCCAGTTTGCAATTCGTCTAACCGGTCAAAGCCTTGATGATTTGTCACGCCACTATGCGCGGTAATCACCGGTCGAGTGCCAGCGGTACCGCTCATTTGATTTTGACTGCGCCAAAGCGTGGCGCCTAGACTCAATGTTTTCTCGTTCGTTTCAGGAAATAGCGGCAGGGCGAGATTCAAGGTGGGGACGAGCACTTCCCCGGATTTGGCAGCACTCTGTTGTCCACTCACTTGGGCAGCGCCTGCCCTCACTGTCGCGACACTTCCTAACGCACTCAAGAGTGCGGGAATATAGAGTGCCAAAAACAATCCGGTTGCCAAACAAACGATAATCATTTTGACCCGATACGCCCGTTTCCGGGCCTGCATCTGTCGACCAATCCGGCTCATCTCTCACCACCTCCTTCAAAACGACGACAAGGGCCGATCTCCCGACCGCCCCTTGCCTGTCAATCTTATTTAAGTGAATTACGCCTTCGCCGGTTGTGCCCGAAATTTGTACCATACAATCCCGCCACACATTACCAGGAAACCAGCCAGCAGGAACATGATGATCCCAGGGCCGCCAGTGGATGGCAAACCACCTTCGGGGATGTTCTTGATGGTGGTCAGTTGACCCGCGTCACTCCAAGAGTTCAGCGCAACTTTGAATTCAACTGGCTTATCCAATAAGTTGAAGCCGTCTGGTGCTTTGGTTTCCACCAAGTTGTATTCGCCGTATTCTAATCCGCGAACTTCGATTTCACCCTTGTCGTTGGAAACTAGCTTAGTGGCTTTTTCCTTGTCAGTGATCCACTTAACATATTTCGCTGTTGTTACATCATAAGTGGCCAATGGTTTCTCGCCATCAGCATCTTCGGTGAACTGAGCATATCGCAGATCTGCACCGGTTCCTTTTGTCAGAACGAATTCGGCATCTTTCAAGAAATTCTTGTCGTTGGCGCCGTCGACTTTGAGGAACTTCTTACCCCCGGTGGTTAGTTGCGGGGCATCGTCTTTTATCGAACCTTCGGTGCCTTTGTGATCCCATTTCCAAGTGGCACCGTTTTTCATGGCCACATCTGGTGTTGCAAATTGATTCACTTGCAGGGTGTAATAGATTCGAACTTTCTTCCCTGCATAGGGTGCCAGCGCATTCGCTGCATCTTGACTTGTCTTATCCTCGGCATCACCACTGAATTTAAATTTCAGATCAAAACCGGCTAAGCCAGTCTCCGTTTCCTCGCCCAATTTATTTTTCGGGGTGAAAGTATAGTGATCAGTCAATTTCAAATCTTGCTCTGGTGCTTCTGTTAAGACAATTTTGTCTAGACTCACAAAAGATAACCCTGGTTTATTGACCTCATCGTCGAACTGAAATGCGTGATAGGTGGTATGTGTCTGATCATCTTTTTGGTAAGTCTTGCCAATTTCAAGGGGCATCGTGAATTCCAGGTAGTATTGAACTTGCTTACCTACTTCGATGTCCTTCACCGCCGAACTTGCTTCACCCTCTGAACCCACCATCTCTTTATTGAAGCCAGGCTGAATCTCGTTTTTCGGATAAAGATGAATATCGGTGAGTTCTTTTTCACCCTTCAAGATTGGCAGAACGACAATCATCGGAGCAGCTTTACCCTTCACGTTTTCAGGTGACTGGGTTTCATAGAAAACGTAGACTTGATGCTGACCGTCTTTAAATGCTGGTAAGTCAGCAAACTTTGCTAATCCGCCATTGGCAGTAGTTTGAGTGCCAACCAAATCTTTGGGATCCATTTCAGCTTCAGTGCCATGAGAAGCCACAAATTCCTTCATTTTGCGTTGAATGAAAGTCTTCATCGTCTCCCCTTGATCGGGGCCACCGCTTAAACTGGCACGGAATTCTTTCGTGATGTTGTATACCTGAAATTCAACACCGTCTAACGGGGTGGCATCTTTAAACTCGTCCATCTCTTCCCCGGTGTTCTCGATTAATTCAGGCATCTTATCAAATGCCTTCTTGTGTAATGTAATATCCACTGTGCTATCCGCTGTCGCCGCGCGTACACCTTGGGTTAGCCCGCCAAGCATCGATCCCAATAAGGGCAGTACCAGCGTCACCAACATGACCAAGCGCAACCATTTTCGCTGTTTCATCATTGCCGCCTCCTTTGATTCTCTTAGCTCTTCTCTCTTACTCTTTCAGCATAGCGAGTTGCTTCACAAGTCCGCAATGTTTGAAAACTGCGGTGAATATTTTCAGTGGGAATGTTGCGGTACCTCGCGATTCCCGCTCTGACAGGGATAACTTCATTGTGATTTGTTAGTTATTCTGCCGTTTTGTCAGATATTTCCAATTTCACCGGCATAACGTTGAAATTGGAAACAAATTATTTTTCCGGTTGCGACGATTCCGCCAATAAATGATGGCGGCAACGAAAATTAAGACGAATCCCACAATTGTTGCCATGGTCTTTACTGTGCCTGTTTGCGGCAACCACCCTTTGGCAGTGCTTGATCTGCCGGTGGGTTTCACGCTGTTCACCGGCGTGGGTTTACCAGGGGTACTTGGCGGCTTGCTGCCCTGCTGCGTGTTGTAAACCCGCGGCTTGGCTTGCTGCATGGCTTCTTCTGGTACTTTCCCGGAAATCAATTCCATTAGCGGCTGACCATTGACCATAACGGGTAAAAAGGTCCCTGATTCATCCCGCCATTCTTCTGGAACTTCCACTTTGATACCTTTCGCCGAAGCATCCAGATCGTAGCCGTTCACCGTTTGTACTTCTTCAAAGTAATAAGTGCCCGCAGAAAGGAACCGTTGACCCATATTGACTAATCCGTCCTTGTCCGAAGTGAACTTGTCCACCCGCTCGTCATTCAATGGATCGCTGGATGTCACCCAGCGGTTACCCAAGTCGTTTTCAGCTCCGAGTTGTAAATACCGTTTTTGATTGTTAATTAACTGATAGAGGACAAACTTGGCTCCTGCCAGACGAATCTCTTCGCCATTGACCTGCTTGCCAAACTTGAAGAAATACGGGTCCCGCACGTAAGCCGCGTTTTTTGGATAAATATGGATCTGATTTAACGCAGATTCCTCTGAGGGATGCATCATAGGCAAGATCATCACAATGGGCGATGTCTTTTGGGTCATGTCGATATTGAGTCCCATTGATGGATCAAGCTGATCTTCCAGAATCAAATACACTTTTTTGTTCTTGACCGCCCCCTGGGTTACATTGAATCGAGCAATCCCATCTTCACCAAGCGCGTCGTCCGATTTTGTCTTCACTGTCGCCACTAATGGCAATTCCTTTTTTGCCCAAGTAAGTGTCTGGCGCCGAGGCTTATCCCGATAAAGATCAATGAACAGTTGATCACTGAATGGTTGATTATCATGGGCAGATGGTTCCCAATCTTTTTTGACCCGGGCATACTCTGCAGATAAATCAAAGATGTGGAAATTGGCGCCATTCAATCCAGATGTTTTACTCAGCAACTTGTGGTTCGGATCAGATATCAACAAACCATCATTGACGTACCACACATCTTCTGGTGAACGAACATCCCGATACACACGTTTGTGCATGACAATTTCGACAGTCTCGGTGTCTGCCGCATGCGTGTTGTGCAAGAATAAGTTGGGTGCCAAAAGGAGCGGCAGCAGCAGACTCAACAATAGCGTTTGCATCCAGTGATACTTTTTCATGATCGTCGCCCCTTTCTGCCTTGGACATAATAGCCAATCCCCACATTCAGAGCGGCAAATGCAAAACTACCCGCAATCAGATACCAAGTCGTTTGGCCCCACCCACCGGTTGCTGGCAACCCGCTCACGACGGGACGATTCTGGATCGTGTGACCAAACACCAACTGATTGGCCTGGAGCGGCTTGCCATCTGCGGTAATGGTCTTCATGTCCTCCGTCACCACAATCGTGATCGGTTCCTTCAATAACTCATAACCAGCCGGTGCTTCAATTTCCGTCAATGTGTATTTGCCGGGTGCTAAGCGGGGAAATACGAATGTACCTACAGAATGTTCATCATCGGGTACCGTTTTGTCGTAACCGTTTGGCCCTTGCAGGCGGAACTTCGCACCTACCAACAGCGCATTGTTCTCATCGACTTTTCTCAATCGCAGGGAGAGTAATTTCCTATTCACAATCTTCTGCACTGATTGACCAGTATCCTTAAACTGCAAGATTGCTTGCCCATCTTTAACTACGATCTCGACTAGCCATTCTGTGGGACCCACCGTGTTCTGGGTCTTTTCGACTAATCGGTATTCCCCTTCAGTGACCCCATTGAACTCAACAAACCCTTCGTCATTGCTGACTGCTGTGAAATGCTTTGTGGGATCAGTAGTGCTAGTCAGCGTGAAACTCATTCCCACTAATGGATGATCAAATTGATTGGTCTTATGAAAACCAACCGACTGACCCGTCACGGGTTTGTTAGTCACCTCTGCGATGTTGGCAATTAACTGTTCACTACCAGGCGCCACTTCATGGGCATTATCTGGCGCGGGTTGTTCAAATCCGGGCGGCGCTTTAGTCTCGTGGAAGTAATATTGATATTTTTTATCCTTTTGCTCGCGCAAACGCACCCGAATCTGACCATGACTATCCGTGGTCAGGGTTTGTGCTTCGTTGCGCTGACTAGTCCACTTTTCTGGACTAGTTTGAGCCAAGTATTCCGTTTTACCATCCAAGACCCGATACATAATAAAATCTGCGTCCGCCAACATGATCTGATCTTCGGAATTAGATTTGTTCACACCCAACAGAAAATCAACGAGCGTTTCCAGTGGCGGCGTGTAAAAGTTATGGGCTTCAGCACCGCCGCTTTGTTGAAAGTTCTTAGTCCATAAATAACCGTTAATGTGGGCGCCAGACCACGCAACTGTGGCTAGCGGTGCGATCATCGACCCAGAGAGGGCGGTTCCATAACAGTCCATCGGGTCAAAATACGCCTGGTTGTAATTATTCACGGCAGAATTGTTCACGGGCGGAACATAGGGTGCCTCCGCCGTTTTTTCCAGTGCGTAATTCGTGACTTGCGTCGCTTTGGGCAGCCAATAAATCGTTTTTCCAGCCACTTTCTGACTCTTGTCACCCGCGTTAGTATCCCGAGCAACTACCTTAGGCTGGTCGGTCGTGATAATGATTCGTTTCACGGCTGGATCATTCACCGCCGGATTATTCTTATGCAGTCCAGGAATATAAGCCGTGTCCGTTCCTGGCCGAGCTGGCACATGGATAATCAAGGTGCCGGCGTCTTCGGTCGATTGGTGGATTGGAACATCCATCGAATCGTCGCCACCCCAGCCCCAAAATGAGCTCACTGTTTGTTCTATGCCATCTACGGTGTATGGTTTGCCTTTATTATCGCCAACTAAGCGGGTCAGCTCGTCTTCTACCATCCCTTGCGTGGCAAAAATTCGAGCAAAAATGTCATCCATTTTAGGCGCATCGCCTTCGTCCGTGTGGTAGACCCGGCCATTGGCCCGAACCGGATTTGTCCCATTCTGCAGCCAAGAGT
This sequence comes from Schleiferilactobacillus perolens DSM 12744, assembly GCF_001435585.1. GTDB lineage: Bacteria > Bacillota > Bacilli > Lactobacillales > Lactobacillaceae > Schleiferilactobacillus > Schleiferilactobacillus perolens. The sequence continues at coordinate 24,893 of NZ_AZEC01000009.1, read as the reverse complement.
TCAAGTCTTTAACTGCTTGGTGCCGGACCACGAAGTATCCATTATTCTGACCTTGTCCCGCCTGACCACTGACCAACGCATGGCCGCCTTCGCCGTACTTGTGGATCTCACCACCCATTAATAATGCGATTCGATGTTGATCCGTCAGCGGATGGCTCTCTACATCGTTCGATCCGCCGCCGCTGCCATTAAAAAAACCTGCATAGTTAAAATTGGTGTTACCATTGCCGTATCGGTTGGTAGCCGGGATCGTGCTGTTCCCTTGAATCGCCATCGCGCCTTCCGTATCGGCACCATCCGCACTGTGGTCGCCGGACAGCACCACATTGTAAAGAAAGATGTTGGACTCATCGCCGGCATTCTTCATTCGAATATCCGAGATGAAGGGTCGTGATTTGAATGTGGCTTTATATGTGTGTTCGTGCCATTCACTTTCAGTTTCCGCGTGGGCCACTGGCGATTGGATCAATCCGCTGAATAACGCAATCAAAACGGTCCAAAAACCTAACCCGATCAATCGTCTGGAGTTCATGAGCGGCCTCCTTTCATGTTGCTGTGTACACGACTTGCTCATCTCTACACTCCCAGCATAACGGGCTGACTTAGGCGCTGGCAAAGTTCATCAGGAAGCCAAATACCACATCATTTATTTTCAAAACCAATAAAACACGGCCATTGATTCCCCATATAATGGGAACCGATAGCCGTCTTGTTTCTAAGCGCTGTATAGCAGCGTCAGATTTAACAAAATCCCTCGCTTCACCAACGTAAAAAAGAAATACAATTTTTAGGCAAAATCGCGCATCATCTCTTTGCGCTCTCAATCATGCGCCTCTGGACAGATGATGCGCGAACACATTAGAAATCTAGCATCAGTTGCAATTCGTTGCGGAGTGTTTAATAAATTGTTAAAATAAGCCCTATTATTAAGACAGAAAGCGGGTTTCACTGTGGTGCAATTACCCCAAACAGACCAAGAACTGACGGCGTTGGTGCAGGAAGTTTCACTCCATACCTTCCACCGCCCTTTTTTGCACCAAGCTGTCTTTAATCGGCGGTTACGCACGACCGGCGGCCGCTACCGGTTGCGTGATCACGATATTGAAATCAACCCCCGCCTATTGCAGTATTACGGCGCAGCGGAACTGCTGGGTGTGATCAAACATGAGTTATGCCATTACCATCTGCATTTGCAAAAACGTGGGTATCAACACAAAGATGCGGACTTCAAACAGTATTTAGCGGCTAGTGGCGGCAGTCGATTTGCCCCGCCAATGCCGCCCCGGGCGGACAAAACAGTGAATTATCTCTATGAATGCCCAAATTGCCACACCAAATATCCCCGCCAACGCAAAATTGACACCCGCCGTTATGTATGCGGCCGGTGCCATCACCATTTACAGTTGGTCGGTACGCAGGTGAAAATGACGCAAATTAGCGCCTGACCAGCAAAAAGGGCTTGAATCGCGTTCTTACTTCGTGATAAACTGTTTAAGGACGTTTTTTGCGGGCGTGGCGGAATGGCAGACGCGCAAGATTAAGGATCTTGTGACCAATATTGGTCATGGAAGTTCGAGTCTTCTCGCCCGCATCATAGAATACAGATTAGTCCCATCAGATCAGCTTTCGCAGCCGGTTTGATGGGATTTTTTATTTTCGGTCAACTCTAGACTTCGCACAATAAGCCAAATGCGTGCTCTTACACTCAAAGTTGACTAAACTAACAGTATACGAAAGGGGCAAAAGTAATGACTTGGAAACGCATCACAGCCATCGTGGTTGGTTTATTAGTCGTTGGCTTAATTGGTTGGAGTGTCTTCTTTGCTGGTCGACGAAACACTGCGGTGACTGTCACCACCGCCAAAGCGGCCCGCCAAAACATTACCGCCACCGTAGCGACCACGGGGACGATTATTCCGACGCAGCAAGCGAACTTGTCCGGCAGTGGCGTGGTCACGGCCGTCAATGTCCAAGTAGGTGACACCGTGAACCAGGGACAGGTCCTCGCCACGTACAACCGCACAACTAATCTCACAGCGACCCAAGCGGGTACGGTGACAGCGGTGAATATTCAAGCTGGTCAAACTGATAATAGTGCTGCTGCGGGCAAGGCCGCCATCACGATCGCGAATTTGAGCGACTTACGAGTCCAATTGTCTCTGACAAAATCAGAATCCGCCCAAGTGAAAAAGGGACAAAGGGCGAAGCTAACTTATTTGAATCAGACGGACACTGGGCAAGTGGCCAGTGTGGCGCCCACAGCCACCACCACGACGAGTGCCACTGGCGCTTCCACCCCGACCCGGGCGGCCCAGGTGACTTTCACCAAACAACCAACGAATTTGGTCCCGGGATTCGATATTGATGTCACGATTACCGTGGATTCGGCCAAAAACGCTTTGACCATTCCCCAAGAAGCGATCACTTACGATCGGAACAATCATCCGTTGGTATTCCGCGTGGTTAAGGGCAAAGCTCGCCAGACATCAATCACCACTGGACTCCAATCGAATACCCGTATCGCTGTCAGCGAAGGATTAGCTGCCGGAGACGTGATTATTTTGTCCCCCAGCACGAGTCTAAAGAATGGAAGTGCGGTGACGGCGAAATGAGTCTGATTAGTTTGACCCACATCGTTAAAACGTACCGCACCGGAGATGAAACACTGCACGTTTTGAAAGATGTCAATCTGACCGTTAACACGGGTGAGTTTTTAGCAATCATGGGTCCCTCTGGTTCCGGCAAATCGACGATGATGAACATCATGGGACTACTGGATAATTTTGATGCGGGTGTCTACACCTTAAACAACCAAGACGTCACCCATTTGAACGAAAATCAACGGGCCCATGTGCGCAATAAAGAAATTGGTTTCGTATTTCAATCCTTCAATCTCATGCCGCGGATGACGTTGCTGGAAAACGTCGCCCTGCCCATGGTTTACGCCGGCATTGGCCGCGGTGAGCGAAAAGATCGGGCGGCAGACGCTTTGACGCAGGTCGGCCTGGGGGATCGAGTGGATCATCAACCCAATGAAATTTCTGGTGGGCAAATGCAGCGAGTCGCGATTGCTCGGGCCATTGTGAACCGCCCAGCAGTCATCATGGCTGATGAACCCACGGGAAATTTGGACAGTCACACATCACTGGAAATCGTACGGATATTTCAAGAATTGAACGCCGCGGGGACGACCATCGTCATGGTCACCCACGAGCCCGATATTGCCCAATATGCAAAACGGATTGTGTCCTTCCGCGACGGTATTGTACAAAAAGATGAGCCAGTCGCCAACCCACCCCAACTCTTTTCCCAGGAGGTGTCCTCATGACCTTGCTGGAAAGTTTCAAAATGGCGCTGGATGCGATTCGGGCCAACAAGATGCGTTCTTTCCTCACCATGCTGGGAAACATCATTGGGATTGCTGCCGTCATCGCCATTCTAGCGATCGGGAACGGGGCAACGACCCGCATCACCGGTACCTTCAATGATCTCGGGGCAACCACAGTTTCTTTAAGCGTCTCCAACAATGCCAGTAACGATGAACAAATCACGGATCAGGACCTGCAAGCCATCAAAAACACCGATGACCGAGTCACTGCGATTTCTCCGAATTACACCCTTTCTGGCTTTGCGGCAGCTAGTGGCGATGAAAAGACGGCGCTGATCTTCGGCGGCAGTCCAGACTTACAACGGACCAGTAACGTGATGGACCCGAGTTTGGTGTCCGGCCGTTACTTTACTCAGGCGGATTATGATGAATCTGCACCGGTAGCAGTAATTTCGGCGGATGGGGCCAAATCTCTATTCAACAATCAAACGAATATCGTTGGCAAAATGATGACATTGCGCAGCCGTACCACCAGCATCAGTGTCCGGATTATTGGGGTCACCAAGAGCACTGCCGATAAATTTCAGGGTGCAGTACGCCGCAACAGTTTCCCAGTTTATGTGGCCATCCCCTATTCCACGATGAAACTCGTCAGTATCAATGCAGGCGGTATCACCGATGTGACCATCAAGGCTCGTTCGCGTAACGATATCACGGCTGTCTCACAAAACACGGTACGTCTGCTTGAAACCCGTCATGATGTAGTCGGTCAGCAGTTATATACAGCCCGTAATTATCTTTCGGCGCTGGATCAAGTGGATAATGTCTTGACACTATTCGTTGAATTTATTGCCGCCGTGGCAGCCATTGCCTTGGTTGTCGGCGGGATCGGTGTGATGAATATTATGCTGGTCTCCGTGACGGAACGGACCCGGGAAATCGGTACCCGTAAAGCTCTGGGTGCCACGACACGGGACATTATGATCCAGTTCTTAACTGAAGCGGTCATTCTCTCCTTGATTGGCGGTATTATCGGTTTAATGCTGGGCATCATCGTGGCCGAATCAGTCGCTGCCGCTCTGGCGATCACTGCCACGATCACCTGGCAAGCCATTGTTTTAGTCCTCGTCTTTGCCAGCGCGGTCGGTATTTTCTTCGGTATCTACCCCGCCCGCAAAGCTGCTAAGCTCAATCCAATCGAAGCCCTCCGCTACGAATAAGGACGCATAAACGCGGGCAAGAAGGTGACTATTCACCTTCTTGCCCGCGTTTATTTTTTGTGCCATATTTCCCGGGAAATATTTAATCAAAGAACTCTAACAAATCTTCCCGTTTTAGATTCTTCTTTTCCGCAGCGTTATAATCCGCCCGCAACCGACCATTGTCTAGAACGATGAGCCGATTGCCATACTGCAAAGCGTCATCCATCCGGTGGGTGATCATCAGCGCAGTAAGTTTCCGCTCCTTGATGATTTTGTCCGTCAGAGCCATCAACTGTGCACTGGTGTGTGGGTCCAATGCTGCCGTGTGCTCGTCCAACAACAGCAACGCCGGATCCTTTTGCACCGCCATCAGCAGGCTCAGTGATTGCCGCTGTCCACCGGACAAGGTCTCGGTGGGACTATCCAGCAGTTGGTCCAAGCCGTTGCCGAATTGCGCCGTCTCTTCTTTCAACTGGTCCCGCTGGGCTTCCAGCCGGCGGCCGCGCAATGTGCGCCGCTCGCCGCGATGTTGTGCCAACACCAAGTTTTCTGCCACACTCATCCGCCCAGCGGTCCCCATCTTGGGGTCTTGAAAGACCCGACTGATGTACTTGGCCCGTTGAATGGCATTCAACGCCGTGACATTCTTACCCGCAAATGTAATCGTACCGCTGGCGGACAGGTTGCCGGCAATGGCGTTGAACAGCGTCGACTTGCCGGCCCCATTGGTCCCTAGCACAGTGATAAAGTCTTGGGGCGCAATCGTGAGATTCATATTTTGCAAGATCGTCTTGCTTTGGTTTTGTTGATGCACGGTCACACTGACATTAGTTAACGATACGGCTGCTTCACTCATGATTTTCCACCTCTTGCCCTAATCCTTTTTTCAACGCGTGCTGCAACCGCACTTTGGCTTCCACCGTCGGCACCATCAACATAATGGCCAATACAACTGCGGAGATCAGCTTCAAGTCGACATCGCCGAAACCCAATCCGAGCACGATTAGCAGGACGAATCGATACAAAATACTACCGAGTACAGTGGCGACTAACCGCTGGTTCAACGTCAATTCGCCAAACACCACTTCGCCGATGATGATGGCCGCTAGCCCAATGACGATGACCCCGATCCCTTGGTTCACATCGGCGTATCCATTGTTTTGAGCAATCAAACCGCCGGCCAGGCCAACCAGACCATTAGCGACCATCAGACCCATATTCTTTTCAAAATCAGTATGAATCCCTAGTGATTGCGCCATGATCTCGTTATCTCCGGTGGCAATGAAAGCCTGCCCAAGGTTGGTTTGCAGGAACCACATCAGCAATATTGCAATCACAATGATGGCGCCAGTGCCAACTAAGACACTGTCAAAGTATGGCGGTAATGATTTCAAGAATGTGTTGTTGAACAAATTCGGCTGGTTAAGCAATGACAGGTTGGCCCGGCCCAGAATGTGCTGGTTGACCGAATAGAGCGCCGTCATCACCAATATTCCAGCGAGCAGTACCGGCACCTTGCCCTTGGTGTACAGCAGGCCTGTCGCTAAACCCGCCAGCATGCCGGCCCCAAACGCCAATAGCAGACTCAGCACGGGATCCACACCGCGGGTAATGGCCGCCACACTGACACAGGCCCCCAGCGGGAAACTGCCCTCCACGGTCATATCCGGGAAATCCAGGACCCGGAACGTAAGAAACAATCCAATGCCTAAAATACTCCATAATAATCCTTGCCCCATGGCTGATACGATAATACTCATTATTGAATCACCTCTCCGTTCTTCTTGGCTTGATCAATCAGCTTTTGCGGAATGGTGAAGCCAATCCGTTTGGCTTGCTTCAAGTTAATGACCAAATCTGACCGGGTCTTGTCGTCGATGGGGGTTGTCGCCAGCTTGGCCGTGCCCTTCAAGACCTTGGCTGCCATCCGCCCCGCCCGAACACCTAGATCAAATTGGTTCAACGACATCGTCGCCAATCCGCCATCTTTGACCATCGTATCCACGGTCGGGAAGATGGGCACGTTCTTGGTGTCTGCGACGTTGACCAGCGTTTGCATCGCACTGGCAATGGTGTTGTCCGTCGGCACCCAGACCGCGTCCACTTGGTTGACCATCGTTTGAGCGACCTGATTCACGTCATTAGTGGAGCTGACGTTATACTTCTTCACGGTCCAACCATATTGTTTCACCAGCTTCGTGAAGCGATTGACATCGGCTTGGGCAGAATCATCACTCAGAGTGGAAATGACCCCGATGGTCTTCAGCTTGGGCATCAACTCGTGAATTAGGGCCAGTTGCTTATTGATTGGTGCAGGATCAGACACCCCGCTAATGTTGCCGCCAGGATGTGTAATGCTTTTCACTAATTTTGCCCCCACGGGATCGGTCACCGCGCCAAGCACGATTGGGGTCGTCTTGGTGGTATTTGCCAAAGCCTGGGCCGATGGCGTCGCAATACCAACCACCACATCGCTATCAGCCCGTTCCACCAACGTTTGACTCATCGTCTTTAGATTACTTTGGTCGTTTTCCGCGTTACGGAAAACAATCTTCAAGTTTTTCCCCTGGGTATAGCCAGATTCTTTTAATCCGGCTACAATACCTTTATGAATTTGATCTAAGGCCGGGTGACTCATTAATTGCAAAATTCCCACCGTAGGAATCTTGGCTTTGGGAGTCACCTGTTTCCCGGTGGTGAAAAAGGCCACCCCGAGAAAGACCAGTAACGCGCCAATCATTGCTAACATACGCTTCATGCTAAACTCTCCTCCTAATATTCAAAAAGACGGCGCCGCTCAATGCGACCCCGCCAAAATTCAGAGGAATAAAAAAGCCGCATTGATGTTTTTACGCATCCATGCGGCAGCCAAAAGCGAACCCAGCATCGATACGTCCTGTATCTTTCGACAGGACGTATTATGTTGCACGTCCCATCAATGCCGGCTTTGCCACGAACTATTCATTTTAGTGACATTGATGAACAACATAGGATTCACTCTCTTTCCGTTTTCTTATGTTTCTGAGTATGCCATGCTCACCAAGTGAAGTCAAGCACTAAGAAAAACTTTTTTACACAAGCTGATTGACCCGGCCCAGATACTTGCCGATCTCATCCGTGGCCTTATCCTGCGCCTTCTCGGCATCATCAAAAGCCGCCACGTCGATCGTACGATCATCGTGCATACTGTCAATCATCGCCTGGCAACCGGCAATAAAATCTCGGAAGGCGGTCATCAACAAATGGTGATTGCCCATTAAGCGGGCCGGCACAGTGCTCTTTTGCAACGTGGCCAGCAAGTCGCGATAGCCATCGGTTCCCTTAGTAAAGTTCTCAATGATCTTCATGTACTTGTCTTCGGGCATCTCTTTTACCGCATCTTCAGTGATCGCATTTTTCACTGTCTGAAAATCTGGATCCATTTTCTCTTGCAGTGATGTCATGCCATCCACCAAATCATTGATGGTCTTTGCATAGAGTAAAAATTTTTGTTGTGCCTTTACCATGACCTTGACCTCCTAATTAATTTCCTTGTTCATTACTGTGGGCAATTATTGTTTACCCATACGGCGCTGAACAAATTTAACGATTTCCACAATAACCAGCATGGCCACCCCAGCGGATAATACAGTCAGCCACTGATACAGGTCCAGTTCCCGGACATGGAAGAGGCCATTGAATCCGGGCACCACAATGGTCACCGCAACCAACACCGTGGACACCAGAATCGCCCAGTTGAAGGCTTTATTCCGGAACGCCCCCACCTTGAAGAGTGACTGGTGAATGGATTTCACATTGAACGCGTGGAACAACTGAATTAAAGCTAAAGTGGCATAGGCCATCGTTAACGCATCCGCGTGGATATCACCAGTGGTGGTATGCACAGGATGCAGAATCCCGAAGAGATAAACACCAAGTGTCAAGGCGCCTTCAAGAATCCCTTGATAAATCACAGAACTGGCAACACCGCCGGAGAAGAAATTAGAATTCCGCCCCCGCGGTTTGCGCTTCATGATTCCCGGTTCAGTGGGTTCAACCCCCAAGGCAATCGCCGGGAAAGTATCAGTGACTAAGTTGATCCAGAGCAGCTGCACAGGCTTCAATACGTCCCAGCCCATCATGGTCATCATGAACAGGGTCAACACTTCACCGAGGTTTGCAGAAAGCAGGTACTGAATGGCCTTTTGGATATTGGCAAAGACTTTCCGGCCTTCTTCTACGGCTACCACGATGGTCGCAAAGTTGTCGTCCGCCAAGACCATATCAGATGCACCCTTGGAAACTTCGGTCCCAGTGATGCCCATACCGATCCCAATATCCGCCGATTTCAAGGCTGGGGCATCATTGACCCCGTCCCCAGTCATAGCGACGACTTTACCACGTTTTTGCCAAGCTTTTACGATCCGTACTTTATGCTCCGGTGAAACCCGGGCATAGACGGAATATTTCGAGACATTCTTTTCAAAGTCCTTGTCGCTCATGTCGTCCAACTGGGCACCCGTTAAGACGGCGGCATCGTCACCCGGTTGAATAATGCCTAACCGACCGGCAATGGCCTCGGCAGTGACTTGGTGGTCCCCAGTGATCATGATTGGCCGAATACCCGCACTCTTGGCTTCCGCCACAGCCTGAGCAGCTTCTGGCCGTTCCGGGTCGATCATAGCGACTAAACCAGAAAAGATCAGATCGTTTTCCACGGTTTGCGAATCCACTGTGGCCGGAATGGCATCAATATACTTGTATGCCATTCCCAGTACCCGCATGGCTTGTTTGGCCAAGGCCATGTTTTCAGCCAGCACGGCCTGCTTCTTCTCGGCGTCCAGTGGTTGAATGTCATCTTGGCCCATTTCAATCTGCGTCGCCCGTTCCAGTAATTGGTCCGGTGCGCCCTTCACCGCGACCAGGTAGCGGCCATCGGCTAATTTATGAATCGTGGACATTAATTTCCGTTCCGAATCAAACGGCACTTCGGTAACCCGGGGCGCCTTTTCCAGTGCAACCCGAACGTCATAGCCTTTGTCCAAACCATATTGCACTAAGGCCGTTTCGGTGGGATCGCCCAGCAGCTTGCCGTCACCCTGCATCTTGGTATCGTTGGCCAGATTCATATCCACCAACGCACTGATGCTGTCATCAATTGGATCACTAGCCGGATGCAATTTACCCCAATAGTACATTTGTTCCACGGTCATTTTGTTCTGCGTCAACGTCCCCGTTTTATCAGACGCAATGATGTCTGTGCTGCCCAAAGTTTCCACAGCAGGTAATTTACGGACCAGCGCATTCCGCTTGGCCATCTTTTGCGTACCCAGCGCCAAAATAATCGTGACGATGGCCGGCAGCCCTTCTGGAATAGCAGCGACGGCTAAGGAGATGGATATCAAAAGCATTTCCAGCAGCCCTTGGCCCCGCAGGAAGATACCCACCAGGAACATGATAGCCGCAATGACAATAATTAAGATACTGAGAATTTTACCCAGTTGGTTCAGGTTGACCTGTAATGGGGTGGACGTCTCTTCAGCACTGTTGATCATGCCCGCGATCCGGCCCACTTCGGTGTTCATCCCGGTCCCGACGACGACCCCTTCACCGCGGCCATAAGTGACGTTAGCGTTCATGTAGGCCATATTGGTCCGGTCCCCAATACCGACATCATCGCCGCTCAATGTATCCACGGTTTTGTCGACAGGGACGGATTCACCGGTTAACGCTGATTCTTCGATTTTAAGGGAAGCAGCATCCGTTAAGCGCAGATCCGCCGGGACAATGTCGCCCGCTTCCAGCAGCACAACATCCCCAGGGACCAAGTTTTCGGATTTGATCGTCAGCACTTCTCCGCCCCGCCGGACATGGGCGTCGGGGGTGGACATCTCCCGTAAGGCATCAATGGCTTCTTCTGCCTTGGATTCCTGAATCACACCCATCACGGCGTTGATCAGAACCACAGCCAAGATAATAATGGCGTCGGCCCATTCCTTCCCGACAAAGCCGGAAACTAATGCGGCAATCAGCAAGACAATGATCATGAAGTCTTTGAATTGGTCGATGAATTTTGCCAACATCGACTTGCGTTTAGCTTCAGCTAAAGCATTAGGACCGTACTCCTGGAAGCGCTGATCAGCATCTTGGGGGGTCAGACCATCAACCGATGTATCTAAGGCTTTACGCACATCGTCAATGGATTGGTTATAAAACTTTGCTTGAAGCTGTTGTTTCTTTGCTTCAGGTTCTGCCATTTAATAATTTCCTCCTCTTGTTTAGGAACACACACACCCGGGTGAAGAAAAAAAGAGACCTACACGCGGGGATTACTCGCACATAAGTCTCACAGTTTCAGACATGACCGGATTTAATATCTTGCTGACGATCATGTCACGGCGGCTCGGCCGTTTGTTACTCCCTTATTGCTAACTATAAGTATACAGAAAGTGGGGGATTGTGACAACTATTCCAAATCAAAAACCGTATATGGTAAACGCCGCTTGTGTTCTGTCTTGCGCCACCAGCCTTCGATGCGTTCCGCCGCCTGCGGGGAAACATCGCGGCCTTCCAAATAGTCGTCAATGTCATCATAACGCACACCTAATGCTTTTTCGTCCGGTAAACCAGGCTTGTTGTCTTCCAGATCAGCGGTTGGTGCCTTGGTGTACAGGTGTTTAGGCGCGTTCAAGAATTCCAGCAGTGCCTTACCTTGGCGTTTATCCAACCGGAACAACGGGGTCACATCTGCCGCTCCATCACCGTACTTGGTATAAAAACCGGTGATATTTTCCGCCGCATGGTCTGTTCCCACAACGACGCCGGCCCGATTGCCCGCAATGGCATATTGGGCGGTCATGCGCACCCGGGCTTTGATATTGCCCTTGTTGAAATCACTAATGGTCAAGCCATGCTTCTCCACCGCAGCCACTAATTCATCCACGGCCGGTTTAATGTTCACCCGGAAAGTTTCATCCGCCTGCATAAACGCAATGGCATCCATGGCGTCTTGCTCATCTGCTTGTTCACCATAAGGCAAGCGAACAGCGATGAAATGGTACGCCGTATTGCCAGTTTCTTCCCGTAATTCTGTCATCGCCATCTCGGTGAGCTTACCGGCCAGTGTCGAATCCTGACCGCCAGAGATACCCAATACGTAAGTGGTCAACCCCGGATTGCGCTGCATGTACGCTTTCAAAAAGTCGACAGACCGGCGCACTTCTTTCTCTGGGTCAATCGTCGGTTGGGTGTGTTCATAAGCAATGATCTCTTTTTGTAATGGTCGCATAACTAGTTCTCCTTACCCATTTTCGCTACGGCATTGCGCACCGCATGAATGTAGTTCATTTTGTGATCCCATAGGCGCTGGGACAAATCAACCGGATACTGTTGCGGATTCAAATGGCGGCGATATTCCGGCCATAACGCCGTCAGTTGTTTGCTGGCGTAATTGCGCACTTCGTTGAGCGCTGGTAGTTGATAGGACTGTTCACCGGCATGGAAGATCTCATGGAGCAATGGGCGGGCCGTGAAATTTTTCACCGTCTTGTTGATATACGTATATTGCGGATGGAACATGTACAGCTCATCCAATTGGCGCGGATCTTCCTGGAAAAGGGTAATGACGTCCCCTTCTGACTTGGCGTCTTTATCATCATTGGTAATCCGCCATACCTGCTTTTTACCCGGGGTGGAGACCTTTTCAGCATTGTTGGATAGCTTGATGGTATCCTGCATGATGCCAGCTGCATCCTGGATGGAAACTAGTTTGTAAACCGCTCCCAGAGCAGGTTGGTCAAATGCCGTGATCAACTTGGTACCTACGCCCCACACGTCGATTTTGGCATCCTGCATCTTTAAATTCAAGATGGTATATTCATCCAAATCGTTGCTGGCATAAATCTTTGCATTGGGGAATCCGGCATCGTCCAATTGTTCCCGGACCCGTTTAGACAAATACGCCATGTCGCCAGAATCAATCCGAACGCCCTGGAAATTGATCTTGTCGCCCATTTCTTTGGCAACCCGAATGGCACTGGGCACGCCACTACGGATCGTGTCGTAGGTATCCACCAGGAAAACACAGTCGCGGTGGGTCTCGGCGTAAGCCTTGAAGGCTTGATAATCGTTCCGATACGTTTGCACCAGGGAATGGGCATGGGTGCCGCTAATGGGAATGTCAAATAGCTTGCCAGCACGCACATTACTAGTGGCATCAAAGCCGGCAATATAGGCCGCTCGGGTGCCCCAAAGGGCAGCGTCCAATTCCTGAGCACGGCGGGCGCCGAACTCCAGTAACGGGTCATCACCCACAGCCAGCTTGATCCGGGAGGCCTTGGTGGCGACTAGTGTCTGATAATTGACAATATTCAACAATGCCGTTTCCACCAATTGGCATTGGGCCAGTGGGCCTTCAACCTGGACTAACGGTTCGTTGGCAAAAACGACCTCCCCTTCCCGAGGGGCCCGAATCGTTAACGACAGCTGCATTTCCTTCAAGTATTGGAGAAAGCCGTCGGGGTAATCTTCCACTTTTTGCAGGTAGGCAATGTCACTGTCGGTGAACTGCAGGCTGTTTAGATAGTTGACGATCCGTTCGAGGCCGGCAAACACCGCATAGCCGCTACCGAAGGGATTGGTGCGGTAATAGAGTTCGAAGATCGCATGGCGGTCATCGATTTTCTTTTCCCAATAGGTGAGCATCATGTTGATTTCGTACAAATCCGTGTGCAGCGCTAGGCTGTCGTCCGGGTAGTGAAACATCGTGTCCAAATTTTTATTCCTCATTTTTCTTTTCAGTCAATTTTGTAAACAGTCGTCACTGGCCGTGCCAAAGCTGCGCAAGCTTCGGTGGCCTGGGGCTGGAACGCTGTGACGGCTGAGCCCCAGGCCACCTACGCTTGCTCCGCATTGGCACTAGATCCACCTACATTCTGACTTCTCACAAAATCAAACTTTGCAGGTTTAAACAATGAATATATTTTACCACATCGGTGTGTGGGGACAGAAAAAGCCCAGGCAATTAGCCTGGGCTTGGAATGTTATATTTGCTTTCGCTGTTTGGCAGCATCTGCTAGTGCTAGTCCGCCGCCGCTGCCAACTGTAGCGCCGATTAGCATGCCCATGGCCCAGTCATGTAAGGCCAAGCCTAACAACAACCCGATCAATACACCGCCAATGACACAGGTAGTCAGCCAAGTTTGAGCGGTGGCCGGCGGCGGGTCAGGGTCTTTCTTTCTGTTCATACAAATCTCCTCCAAAGGATTCGACAGTAACCATACTTTGTAACTAACTTCACGTTAACAAAGAGCGCGGCGGATTGTCAAATGATTGACCAGTGAAAGAGAGAAAATTAACGTTCTAAATAGAATTCGAACCGTTCCCCGGCATATTGGGTCCGCACATATTCGAATGGTTGGCCATCTTGGAGGAAAGTGATTTGGCGCAGCTTCAAAATGGCCTCGCCACGCTTGATATCCAAGTATTCGGCAATGCGTTCTGATGCCGTATCTGCAGACACGGTCTGTTGGGCGCCGCCAATATTATAGCCGCCCTTGGTTTCCAACGCGTGATAGAAAGAATCGGTTACTTCTGATTTGGTTAATCCCTGCACAATGTCTGCGGGAATCGAAGCCACTTCAAAGCTGATGGGAGTGCCGTCCGCAAACCGGATCCGTTCCATCCGCAACACTTCTGGACTATCGCCGGACAAGTGCAGCTTCTCAATTTCACTCAGGGACGGTGTCGCGAAGTGGTAAGAAATTGTCTTGCTGGACGGTTTTTTGCCCTGGCGCCGCATAATATCGGTAAAACTGGTGACACCGGAAACGACTTCTTGAACCTTTTGATTCGCCACATACGTGCCTGAACCAACCCGCCGTTCTAAAATTCCCTCGTCCACCAAAGTTTGGATAGCCTGGCGCAATGTCATCCGGGAGACGCTAAACTGCAAAGCCAAATCCCGTTCAGCGGGAATCCGATCGCCCACATGCCATTTGCCGCTTTCAATATCGCGCTTTAACTGATTGTGAATCTGAATGTACACTGGTGATTCCATGTTGATTTCTCCCCACTATACTTCGGGTGTGTATTCCTTGCCGAAGCTAAAAGTCTTTTGTAATTGTAAAGTCCGATCAAACAGATTCATATCGGCATCTTTACCTGGTGCAATCGTCCCTTTACTGTCCAAACCGAATTCCACCGCCTGATTGACACTGGCCATTTGCACAGCATCCGCTATGGAAGCACCGGTGAACTTCATGACATTGACAAAGGCGTCCTTGAACTGCAGAACAGATCCGGCCAACGTACCGTCACTTAAACGTGCTTGTTTATCTTTGACGAAAACTTTTTGACCGCCCAGTTCGCTTTCACCCTCGGGCATGCCCTTGGCCCGCATGGAGTCGGTCACCAGTTCAATGCGGTTAAAGCCCTTTTGCTCCACTGCTAACCGGATCATATCCGGCACGATATGGAACCCGTCACAGATCAATTCGGCATACATGTTGTCTTCCAACATGGCATGACCCGTCACACCGGGTTCGCGGTGCTTGAATTCCCGTTGCGCATTGTATAAATGAGTGACGTGGGTCGCCTTGCTGTGCAGCATCTGTTCCCGGGTCGCATTACTGTGACCAACGGACGGCACGATACCATGACTTAAGCAATAGTCCTCAAAGTCTTGAGAACCAGGATCTTCCGGCGCATAGGTGATTAACTTCACCCGGTTGCCAGAAAGCTTATTCCACTGGGCCAATAATTCGACGTTGGGGTTCTTGATGTATTCTTCTGGTTGGGCCCCCTTAAAGATTGCGGAAATGAATGGACCTTCCAGATGCACACCTTGAATAATCGGATTGTGCTCCGCCGCTTGGGCGACACCACGCATGGCGTGATCAATATTCTCAGTGGATTGAGTCATTGTCGTGGCAAAAAGTGTGGTCACACCTTCGTTACGCATCATTTTTGTCGCCATGGTACTGATTTGGTCTGGATCACCATCCATCGCATCAAAACCGTAGCCGCCGTGACTATGGACATCGATGAAGCCCGGCACCAGAATTTGGCCCCCGGCGTCGATCACTTCATCACCAGCCTGAGCATGGTATTCGTTGACAGGCCCAACCGCCAGAACGTGTTCATCAAAACGGACGTAACCGTCTGCGATAAATTCCTCTCCGGTATAGATTGCAGCGTGTTTCAAAACTTTTACAGACATCAAGAATTCCCCTTCATCGAATGTATATTAGCACAAGTTGCTAATTCTTTCTTATCATAACTGGTATAGACCGAAAAAGCTAATCCTTTTCCACAGTAGCCTTGACAGCATCTGCCAAGCCGGCGAAGAAGCCAGAACTTTCTAACGCGACCATGCCCCGAACAGTGCTGCCGCCGGGTGAAGATACCGCGTCTGCCAGGTCCCAAGGATTCGTACCAGTGGCCAAAACCTGGTCAGCACTGCCCTTGAAGACCTGAGCGGCAATTTTGCGGGCATCTTTCATCGGGATACCGTACTTCACACCCATTCGTGCCAACATATCGATGGCCACGAAGATAAAAGCCGGCGAAGAACCAGCCAAACCCACGAAAGCGCTGAACAGATCTTCTGGCAAGGCCATCATTTCACCCAATGATTTTTGCCAGTCCATGACTTGGGCCAACTCAGCATCATGAACTTGATCACTCACCGCATAGGCCGTCATGCCGCTGCCTGTGGCGACATTAACGTTTGGCAGCAAGCGCACGACGGGTAGTGTCGGCGTCTTGCTGAAACGCACCAAATCAGCCACAGAGACATTGCCAATGACGGAGACCAAGATCTGCCCTGCTCGCCACTGATTTGCGAGACTATTCAAAATCGGTTCTGCCGTCGCCGGTGGCGTCGCCAAAACGACGATGTCCGCCTGCTGCAATACTTCCGCATTACTAGCCACGCCGTGAATGCCATATTGTTTTGCGACAGCCTGGTAGTGAGCGGGAGTATGGCTAGTGACAAATAAATCGTCCGCAGGTACGCCTGCATGCAATGTCCCGATAATTTCTGCGGTCACCATGTGGCCGCTGCCGATAAATCCAATTTTAACCAAACGATTTTCCTGCTTTCTATTTGGAGTTGGCCCAAAGAATAGTTCTAACGAGCCGTGCCAAAGCTACGCAATCTCCGGTGACAGGGGGCTGGAACGTGGTGACGGCGCTTTGAGCCCCCTGCCACCTCCGATTGCTCCGCATTGGCACTATATCCATCGTGATTCACAATTTTATGCTTACCAAGTTTAGTGCTTACCAAACCAGTCCATAATTCTGGTCATCCGGTCGATTCGCAAATTGGGGAAACCTGAACGGGATAACTCGTGGTTGGAACCAGGGTAGCGGACAAACTCCGTTTCCACGTCATGCAACTTCAAGCTGGTGTAGAACTCTTCTCCTTGGCCAATCGGACAACGGTGATCTTCCTCACCGTGCAAAATCAAAATTGGTGTTTTTGCCTGATCCACATACGCCAGTGGGGAGAATTTCCAGTATGTGTCCAAATCAATCGGCGCATACCACTTGCCCTGCAGTTCCCAGGCGTTGAAGAAGTAGCCAATATCGCTGTTGCCATACATGCTGACCCAGTTAGAAATGGAACGCATCGTCACCGCTGCAGCGAAGCGGTCTGTGTGGGTTTCGATCCAGTTCGTCATGAAGCCGCCGTAACTGCCGCCGCAAACATACAGTTTCTTCGGATCAATGTGCTTATCCTGCTTCAACACTTCGTCCAGCCCGTTCATCAAGTCGCGATAGTCGCCTTGACCATAAGCCCCGATCACACCCGCAGCGTAGTCCTCACCATAGCTCAGACTGCCCCGGGGATTGATCAAAATGACTCCGTAACCGGCACTTGTCAGCACCTGCATTTCGTGGAAAAAGGTGTAGCCATAAGCCGCCAACGGACCACCGTGAATATAAAGAATGGCCGGATGAGATTTTTCTGCCGCTTGGCCAGTCGGTTTCATATACCAGCCCTCGACCGTCACATCATCGTCGGATTGGAACGTGAACTCATCCGCACCGCTCAATTCATGATGATTTTCCCAACTCGTATTCGGGTTGTACAGGTCCTTTTCATCCTCTGTGATCAAATCATAAACTGCTAAGCAGCTGGGTGTCTGGAAATCAGAATACGTATATACCACAGTGTGCTGATCCGCACCGACGAAGTAATCGGTGATGTGGCGATCGCCGCCCACCGCTTCGGTGAGCTCGCCGTCTGTGGAGGCCTGATAAAGCGATACCCGCCCATGACTGAACCCTTGGGTAAGGAAATAATCGGCCGTGACGTATTGCGCCCAGCGACCGGACAGTTTTTGCTGCGTATCCGCCGCCACTTCACCAGGACCCTCTTCGAGCTGATGATCCACTGCGGTATCCGTGAGGGTCTTTTCCATAATGTCGTAATACCAAATATGGTTCTCAGCAATATTCGGCTGATGATTATCTGAACCCCACAGCAGCAGGCCGGTACCATCTTCACTAAAATCTGCTGCAATAAACTCCCCATGCTCCTGGCTCTCCGTGATCCAGGTGAGGTTTTGGGTGGCAATCTCAAATAAGTACGTGCCAGTACGGAAATCTTTGGGATTAAACGGATCGGGACTGGCACTCAGCGCCAGAAACCGGCCAGACGGGTCGACAGCGTCCAAGCCGAAATCATCCGGCCGACTAATCAACGTCTTAGGCATTTTGCCGGTAATCGGCAGATATTGCAGATGATGGGTGCCATCCTCACGCAACACACCTTGACCGTTCATTAAGAAAGGCAGACGGCTAATGGTCTTGGGTTGGGGCAGTTTGGTCGGGGTCTTCTTAGGATAGCTGGTATTGGTGAAGAAAACCCCTTGACTATCCCCGCTCCACGCTGCGTCGTCCACGCCATCCGGTAAGTCCGTCAAGGCATACGGCGAACCGCCAGCTAATGGTTGAATGTAAATCTGGGCCTTTTTCTGCTTATCCGCCGCTAGGTAAAGCAACGCCGTCTCATCGGGGGCCAAGGCAAACTTGGTGATACTTTGACCGGGGATACCAAACTCGGTTTGGTGCCGATTACGCATGTCTAAGCCCTTTAAGACAGCCTGATACGTATTGCTGGCTTCATCCACCCGGTTTTCCAAAAAGTAGACGGTATGGTCCGTCACCTGGGGTTGCGATAATGTCTTGATTGCGAATAAATCTTTTGCTTGTACTGGTTCAGTCATGTACACCACACTCCAATCACGTCATAAAAATATTCTACCATGAATTGGTCTAAGGGAGGCAAAACAAAAAGACCAAATCAAGTGATTCAGTCCTGCTTGGGGGTGAAAAAATGCGCGACAATAAATGAAGACAACGGTTTAACCACCAGTCCTCGAACAATGATGGCGATGATCAATGAACGTGCCCAGATCCAGAGTAACGCCATGAATGGGACGTGTTGGAACGCGCCACCGATCAGCAGGCCAAATGTCGACATGACTGAATACATGAGTAATAGCATCATCCGGCTGCGGACACCTGCAGCGCGGCGAGACACCGCCGTGGGTGACGTCAGTTTCTTAGTCGCCTTGGCCACTAAGAAATTGGTGATTTTGGCCGCCACAAACCAACTGTAGGTGAAAGCAATGGTGACGGTGGGCAGCCACCAAATAAACCAACTGGTCAACGTCACCGCGTTCCATCCTTTGGCTAAGACATTCCCCAGCAAACTCATTATCGTCGCCATACCGAAGCTCATGGATAAAGTAAACACGAACCGCTGCTTATTAATCATTCCACTCCCGCCTTCTGCCGTCAGTATACCGGCTATCCAAGGCAGGTCAACGAATTTGTATCGGCAGAATCTGCGATCCAACTTAAACGAGTTCTGCAAACCAGGCCACTATAAAATAAGACCCCGGATGTGATTCACATCCGGGGCACTTATTTTAGGTGACCTAATCGATTTGCTGCGTGCTCTCTTATTGGGATAGCTGGATTCGAACCAGCGCACGACAGGATCAAAACCTGTTGCCTTACCGCTTGGCTATATCCCAATGAAGTGGAGGAGAAAGGATTCGAACCTTTGAACCCGAAGGAGCGGATTTACAGTCCGCCGCGTTTAGCCTCTTCGCTACTCCTCCATATCATCGCCGATGCTTACGCAATCAACGATAAATATAATACCGAAAATCAGGAACCATTGCAAGCTTATGACGCAGATTTTTCAGATAAGTCCCGAATCATCAACGTGTGGCGCCATTCAGTCATAAAATCTGATGTCTGCCATTCCCAAGCCCGCTTTAGCCCATACCCTAGAGGGGTGTGTAAATAAAGCTGATCACCAATCATCAGCGGCGCATCGCGGTGATGTAAATGACCAAACACCACGGTATCCACGACGGGGGATGCTGCCAATAAATCACCCAAGTGACTGCTGCCCATCAATGCGGTGGCCATATTCCAATAGGGCCGGTCAGCGGCGTAAATCAGGAAATCCCGCCGCGGGACAAAATGCGTCACAAACAACGCTTTTTTTCCTTGCGCGGCCACCGTGTGCAAATCCATCCGTACTTGGTCCAAGACCCGGGCCATCCGGTCGGCATCACTGAGTGGTGAATCAATGGCGGAATCAATCCAAAACGCTTTTTTCCAGCGATTGAAATCTTTCGCCGTCTTATCCAGCTCCGCTGGCGCCAACGAATAATCGTACCAACCGTTATTACCCACTAGCGTATAATCGGTGCCCGGTAAAGAAACCACCCGATGATGCAGATAGGCCGGATCCTGAAGAGTCTCCAACTCCGAATATGTGACATTCTTGACCATATCGTGGTTGCCGGCAATAAAATACAAACGGACCTCATCGCCCAGATAAGCCTGGAAATCGTGCACGTAGCGGACAGTTTCCTGAAAATTATTGAAAATATCCCCGCCAATTACGTACACACCGATATCGTGCTGGACCAAATACTCTTTTTGCTGGGAAAAATAAGTTCGGGCATCGAGGTGGTTCACGTCGTAGTGCACATCGGTACTAAACGCTACCCGCATCCCATCGCCTGCTTTCTACCGGAAGATGCTGTTAATTTCTTCCTCGTTGGTGGTCTTCGTGTAAACCAAGACCGAATCGCCCTTCGTAATGACAGTTTCGGCACCGGGTACCAAGTTGGCCTCACCGCGACGGACATTGATCACGATTGTCCCTTCTGGCAAGGTGAGATCCTTCAATTTGATCCCATCGGCTTTGGCCCCATCGCCCACAGTGATTTGCACAATGGCATTATTTCCGCGGTTCAAACGCATCAAGGTCGTCAAGTTGGAGAAGTCGATCTGATCCGTAATCACATTGGCAATCAAATAGGCTTGGGAAACCCGCACATCAACACCCATTTCCTCAGTAAATAACCAAGTGTTCTTAGGATTGTTGATCCGGGCAATGACCTTGTCGACGCCGAATTCAAACTTAGCAATGGTGGAACACACCAAGTTGATTTCATCGGCCCCAGTCACTGCAGCGACCACATCCGCGTCGTTGATCCCGGCTTGTTCGAGCACCTTGGGATCAGCACCATCACCATTGATGACCACTTCTGGCGGCAACTCGGTCTTCAATGCCTGTAACGGTTTCTCACGGTATTCCACGACCCGGACATCGCGCCCGGCATCAATCAAAATCCGGGCAACGTATGAACCAACTTGGCCGCCGCCCACAATAATTGTACGCATAACGTTTCTCCCTCCTTACAGGTCCAGTGTTCGTTTCACTTGTTCCAACGTATCCCCGAGTGCGGACAGGTACAAAATATCCCCCGCTTCTAGGGTCGTGGTCCGGGTCGGAATGAACGACTGGTTTCCCCGGGAGATCGCCACTGGCTGCACTTCAGTCACTGGGAATAAATCCCGAATTGATTGGCCAGCCATCATGCTGGACACCGTGATCCGAACGATTTCCACCGGTGTGTTGCCGATACTCATCACATTTTCCAAATGGGAGAACGTCAATAGTTCCTTGGCGCGAGCAATCCCCCAACGCGTCGTGGCAATAATTTGAATGCCCAGCGCGTTGTACAGATCCACCTTCCGGGAGTCGTACAACCGGGCAATGACCCGCGGTACCCGGTAATAATTCCGGGCAATTCGGGCCACCAAGGCGTTGGTCTCATCGCTTTCTGTACAGGAAATCAGACTATCCGCCCGCTCAATGCCAGCCTTTTCCAGGATGTCTTTATCGAATTCGATGCCTAAGATCTTGGTCCCCTTGAAATCAGCCGGCAACCGCCGAAACTTCTTTTCTTCGGAACAAACGACGGTGATCGTATTGCCTTCGTCCGCCAGGGTGGTGGCTAAGCCGGAGCCTAACCGACCGCACCCTACAATGATGATCTTCATGCTAATTCTCCTCCTTTTCCATGTTCGCGATCACGATGCCGCAACCACGCTTTCCGCGTTTCTTCGATCCCCACCACGATGAACGGGCAGCAGACCAAATAGATCCAGTCCGTTGGTGCCAGCGGGGCAGTATTGAACAAGCCTTGTAAGAACGGCGTATAGGACAAGACGGCGAACAAGCACATCTCGAAAACAATCCCGATGTTGACCAGTTTGTTCTTAAAAATACCCACCTTAAAGATTGACTCGCGGTTGGTTCGTCCATTCAAGGCGTTCCCAATCTGACTGAAAATGATTGCGCCCAGCGTCATCGTCGTCGCCTGCCGGTAAATAATGCCGGAACTGGCTAACGGTCCCATGAAACCGGTGTGGTTCCAGTTGGCGTAGAAATAAGCCACCATAGCCAAAACAGCTTCCAACATGCCATACCAGAAGAACGCCTTGACGACGATACCCTTGGTCAGTAGGCTTTCGTTATGCTTTCGTGGCGGCCGCTCCATGATACCCGGTTCAGGTAATTCAGTCCCCAAGCCCAAGGCCGGCAGCATATCAGTCCCTAAGTCAATGGACAGAATCTGCATCACGGTCAACGGCAAGGCGATTAATCCGCGAGAAAAGAGGAAGAACGCTGACGGTACAGCCTCAGCCATGTTGGAGTTGAAAATGTATGTCAAGAATTTACGGATATTATCAAAGACCGCCCGCCCTTCTTCCACGGCATGGACAATGGAAGCAAAGTTATCATCGGTCAAGATCATATCAGCGGCCTCTTTAGCCACATCAGTTCCTGTAATCCCCATGGCGACACCGATATCGGCTTTCTTCAGAGCCGGAGCATCATTGACCCCGTCACCAGTGACGGCCACGACTTTACCCATCTCTTGCAGGTTGGTGACGACCCGATACTTCTGTTCTGGGGCTACCCGAGCGAAGATGATTTCGTCGGCCAAGGCCTTCTTCAATTCATCGTCGGACATTTTGCCCAATTCAAAACCGGTCACGACCCGCGGGTTTTCACCTTCCACGATTCCGATCCGTTTGGCAATACTTTCGGCAGTCAGACCATAGTCCCCGGTAATCATGATGATCCGGATATTGGCTTCGCGACATTTTTTGACTGCCGCAGCGACTTCCACCCGGGGCGGATCAGCCATGACGCACAGACCCAAGAAGATCATATCTTTTTCAATAATTTCAGGCGTATATTGGGTCATTGACTTCGGAATACCATCAGCGTGATCCAGTGGCCGATAAGCAACGGCCAACACCCGCAAGCCTTTGCGAGCATAATCGTCGTTAGCTGCCATAATCTTTTTACGATCATCATCCGTTAACGGTCGCACTTGGCCATTTTCCCGGGTCGTCGCACACAGTTCAACAGTTTCTTTCGGCGCGCCTTTCACAAAAGCGATCCGCTTGTTGCCATCAATCGGTGTTTTGACATTATGAATGGTAGTCATCCGTTTACGATTGGAATCAAAAGGCAGTTCCCGAATCCGGGGATCGTCTTTGATCAATTGATCAATATCAATCTTAGCCTTCTGCGCCGCCACGCCTAAACAGGCTTCGGTAGGATCACCTAAGACCGTGTAGCGGGGATGTTCATCGTCCGGCGGTAAAATCCGGGCATTCGAACAGAGCGTCGCCGCCGAAAGAGTCAACTCCAAGTCGCTGGAGTCCCGGAAAGTCACAGTCTTACCATTCAGCGTCACATCGCCCTTAGGTGCATACCCTTGGCCATTGACCAAATACTCACCACCAGGCAGCCACACATGGTTAACCGTCATTTCGTTCTGGGTCAATGTCCCCGTCTTATCCGAACAGATAACCGACGTTGAACCCAGCGTTTCCACAGCGTTCAAGGACTTCATCAAGGCGTGTTCCTTCGCCATCCGCTGCACGGCCATGGCCAGTGACAGCGTGACCGTCGGGAGCAAACCTTCTGGAATAAATGCCACGATCATCCCCAGAGAGAAGATAAAAGCGGAAGCAACCGGCTGTTGGACAAACAACCACGCACCAAAGAAGAACAGGACCCCAATGCTGACGGCAATAATCGATACTTGCTTAGTCAACTTGTCCAGTTCCTTCTCCAGCGGACTCTTTTCTTCCTTCATTCCCTGGGTCAAATTAGCGATTTTCCCGAATTCAGTCTGCATTCCAATAGCGGAAACGACTGCTTTACCGTTACCACTGGATACCGTGGTCCCGGCGAAGATCATGTTCTTCAACTCAAAGCGAGAAAGGTCTTTGTCCACGATTTGATCAGGGCTCTTGCGTACCGGGTTCGATTCACCAGTTAGCGCTGACTGGTTGACCTGCAAGTCGGTCATCTCCAGCAACCGGGCATCCGCAGAAATTCGGTCCCCTTCTTCCACTAACATCACGTCGCCGGGTACCAAATCAATGGCGTTGATCTGTTGCTCGGTGCCGTCCCGGATCACCCGAGAATAGGTCGGCAGCATCTTCTTCAAAGCATCGGTCGCTTTACTGGCCTTGCTTTCCTGGAAGAAACTGAACAACCCATTAATGATGTTGACCAACCAAATGGCGATCCCTAATTCAGGTGTGCCAGAGAAGAATGCCACGGCACCGCCAGCCCAAAGCAAGATCGCCATGGTGCTGATGAAGTTCTTTAAGAACTTAATCCAAAGGGGTTCGCCTTTCTTACCTTCAATTTGATTTTTGCCGTACTTTGTTTGTCTTTGTTCAGCCTCGGTACTACTCAGGCCCTGGGGCTTGGAGTCCACACGATCAAAGACTTCGCCTGGTGTCAAAAACGCCAGATCGTCTGTCGTTTTAACATCAGTCGCATTCGTTTTATCAGGCACGAAACATCCACCTTTCCTATATGGTTACATCGCCAGTGTATCACATTTGGCAGCGTGAAAGGACACCAGAATGACGGGAGGAAAGTGGCATTGTTGGGAGAGTCCTGATGTTATTGAGAGATGAAAAAAGACCCGCATTTTGGCTGAAGTGCCCCATAATTGTTAGAC
>NZ_AZEC01000089.1 GCF_001435585.1 Schleiferilactobacillus perolens DSM 12744 | reverse complement strand
TGCCTTACTATGCCCACGAGGACCAACGACTGTATCTAGTTCAAAATCGCCGATGCGATTACGTTGATTAATCATCATGGGACGCTGTTCAATTGATCGCCCCAAAGATTGATTATATTTGGATCGTTGGTCAACGTTACGCCGTTGGCGTACGCCATGTTCAGGTAGATCATTCAAGGAGAAACCAATTCTCCCCTGATTTAGCCAATTATAAATAGATTTAGTAGCTAGTTTAAATTCGTGAGCAATCA
>NZ_AZEC01000088.1 GCF_001435585.1 Schleiferilactobacillus perolens DSM 12744 | reverse complement strand
CATCATGTCAGGTGCAAATCCTGACCAGTGATATTAATGGCATATCGGAGACACACCTAGGCCGAACGTGATATTTAATCATGGGACTGTGAGCTTGTCTGATGCCATATGGAGTGTTGTCCGAGCCTGGCTGATGGTGCCTGTCTACTAAACAGGTAACGATAAATCGTTCGGGGGTTCAAATCCTCCACACTCCGTTCGTTGCCCACCAAACTACCGAAAGGAAGCGAAGACCGCCTGAACTCGGTCGTGGGC
>NZ_AZEC01000087.1 GCF_001435585.1 Schleiferilactobacillus perolens DSM 12744 | reverse complement strand
CTGTATCTGAAAGCGCAAATGGCGCAGTCCACTACGCGCACTGTGGCCGCTCAGTATAAGGCTTTGAATACTCAGCAGCACCAGAAAGCCTGGGGTTGGACGAATCCCGATACTGGCGAATGGGTCAAAGAACGGGCTAAAGACCTGACGGACTTGTGGTATCCGATCCACTTCAAACGACCGCAGGTCGATTTGGTGTTCAACCGCGACTGGTCAGTGCTGGACAACTGGGCGCAGTTGTCCCTGAACACCATTCGCGG
>NZ_AZEC01000086.1 GCF_001435585.1 Schleiferilactobacillus perolens DSM 12744 | reverse complement strand
ACCCTCTGATTACAAATCAGATGCTCTACCAACTGAGCTAAGTCGGCAAAATTGTTTTTCTCATTTGACACATGCGGGTAACGGGACTTGAACCCATACGTCCTACGGACACTAGAACCTAAATCTAGCGCGTC
Organism: Schleiferilactobacillus perolens DSM 12744; assembly: GCF_001435585.1. Classification (GTDB taxonomy): domain Bacteria; phylum Bacillota; class Bacilli; order Lactobacillales; family Lactobacillaceae; genus Schleiferilactobacillus; species Schleiferilactobacillus perolens. Next base: position 131 of record NZ_AZEC01000086.1, on the reverse strand, counting down.
TGCCAATTCCGCCATACCCGCGACAAGGTCAATGAGTCGTGACAGTCTCGAACTGTCGACCCTCTGATTAAAAGTCAGATGCTCTACCAACTGAGCTAACGACTCAATGGAGGCTACAGGGCTCGAACCTG
>NZ_AZEC01000085.1 GCF_001435585.1 Schleiferilactobacillus perolens DSM 12744 | reverse complement strand
AAATTAAATCAAAAACAGGAGTTTTTAATCCATGAAAAGCTTTGCACACCATTATAGTAGCGACATCTCTCGTGAACAATTTGAACTAATCCGGACAGATCTAGAAGGCATACGTAAGCGGACTAAGCCAAGAAAGGTTGATTTATATGATATCTTTTGTGCCCTGCTTTATACCTTGAAAAATGGGTGCGTTTGGCGTGATTTACCCAGCGATTTTCCTAAATGGGAAACCGTCTATTATTACTGGTTACTTTGGACTAAAACGCCATCTCCTACTGGTAT
>NZ_AZEC01000084.1 GCF_001435585.1 Schleiferilactobacillus perolens DSM 12744 | reverse complement strand
TCAGCAGGTGAATGCTTTGCAGGATGATTTGATCCACAAATTTAGCCACCAGGTTGTCAGAGATTATCCAGTGATTTGTCTGGAAGACCTCAACGTCCGCGCCATGAAAATGGGCAAAAACAAAGTCAAGGGTCTGCAGCGCAGCCTCTTTCGCCGATTACGCACAGCGATTGAAGACAAGGCCGCTTGGCAGCATCGCCACGTGGTGATCGCCGATCGTTTCTTCCCGTCGACTCAGCGCTGTTCGCGGTGCGGGCATGTCAAAACCGCAGACAGCTATGGCGGCAAGATGAC
>NZ_AZEC01000083.1 GCF_001435585.1 Schleiferilactobacillus perolens DSM 12744 | reverse complement strand
AGACGGCTAACACCGCTCCGATTCGTAAAGATCCGGCTCGGAACCAGGAAATCTTGGATCGGATTCCGGCTGGCCACTGGGCGGAGCCTTATGAACTGATGGGCATCTCTGTCTTCTTGGCATCGGATGCGTCTGATTATATCAATGGGGCTATTATTCCAGTGGATGGCGGCTACTTGGTGCGTTAATTTCAGAACATCTGGATACAAAATCTTCTTCCTTTGAACCTGAACCGGCCTGCTCATGCACAGGCCGGTTTTTTTTGCTTGCCTGCCGTGCCAAGTGCTGCGCAATCT
>NZ_AZEC01000082.1 GCF_001435585.1 Schleiferilactobacillus perolens DSM 12744 | reverse complement strand
TGCTCCTACGTCAAGTTTTGGTACTAAAAAAATTAGCCGTTTATCCTAATTCTTTCGGTGTTATACCAGTTAATGTAATTTTCAACTCTGAGGACTAAGTCCTCAAAACTAGTAAAACGTGTTTGAAAAATAAATTCTCGTTTAAGTAGCGAATGGAAAGCTTCGAGCGGACCGTTATCATATGGATAACCTTGTTTGGAATATGAATGCCTAATCAGGTGCCGCTTTAACAGGCCTTCATAAGCAATACTGGTGTATTGTGAACCCATATCAGAGTGCAAAAAGGTTGGCTTAGAAGCCCTGCTCAAGGCTTGC
>NZ_AZEC01000081.1 GCF_001435585.1 Schleiferilactobacillus perolens DSM 12744 | reverse complement strand
TTCTAGCGATTTTAAGACCATTCATATACATTTATACCAAAGCAAAGAAAAAAGCCCTCAGCAGGCTTTTAGAGGGTTAAATAACGAAGCCAGGACGATTAATAATATCTTCTTGTCTTTTTTGCAAAATATAAGTGTATAAGGAATCATACAAATTCTTTTTAATCTCGTCAGGTTCATTGACAGAAGCTTCAAACAATTCTTGAATATCAACTTGCCAAGGATCAGCAAGCACTTCATTAATTGGTTTTAATACTTTCTTTTCGTCCATCCTAATTACTCCTGACATCAAAATAATGATTTCAGTTTAGATTTACAGATTTTACAGTACCGTTATTCAAAATTTGTTACC
>NZ_AZEC01000080.1 GCF_001435585.1 Schleiferilactobacillus perolens DSM 12744 | reverse complement strand
TTGGTAGATTGCAAATTTAATCCGAATTTTTGGACAAATTTGTCAGCATAACCTGATACGGTGTTTGCCAGTCGAGTATTTTAAGCGGTCGCTGGTTAATTTGGAGTAACGTCGTCGTTAAATCTTGAGCACTAATGTGCTCAAAACGAGTCCCTTTAGGATAAAAATAACGTAAATTCCGATTAAAGCGTTCATTACTACCACGTTCAGCTGGCGTATAAGCATGGCAGTAATAGGTCTTAATACCATATTGTGATTCAAGTGATACTAGCCCACTAAACTCAGTGCCACGGTCCACAGTAAAGCTGTGCACCGGACCATTAAAAGTGGTTAGGAACTTAGTTAGTGCTTCATTAACAGTCGCTGTCGTCCG
>NZ_AZEC01000008.1 GCF_001435585.1 Schleiferilactobacillus perolens DSM 12744 | reverse complement strand
TGTTAGCCGTCTTGATGTAGCCCGGTGCAATGGCGTTGACTTGAATGTTATAAGCACCCAGTTCACTGGCAAAGGCTTTAGTCAAACCAGCCACACCATGTTTCGCAGCCGTGTAAGACGGAATGAACTTACCACCTTGGAAGGACAGCATGGAACCGATATTGATGATCTTGCCAGACTTTTGTTTAGCAAAAACCTTAGCTGCGGACAGTGACATATGGTAAACCGCTGTCAGGTTAATGCCAATGACGTCGTCCCAGTCCTTGTCTTTAGATTCCAGTAACGGATTCCGGCGGATGGTCCCGGCATTGTTGACCAAGATGTCGATGTGGCCCATCTTCCCCACCGCTTCAGCGATAATCTTGTCGCTGATGCCTGGTTCAGTCAGGTTCACATCCATGAATTCCACCTTGCGGCCGCGCTTCTCGATCAAGCGCCGGGTGTTATCCCATTCTGCTTTGCCGTAAGTAGGAATGAAAATGTCCGCGCCGGCTTCCGCCAAGGCCACGGCGTAACCTTGGCCTAAGCCAGTGTTGCCACCCGTGACGATGGCCACTTTGCCATCCAAGTGGAACTGGGTCATTTTGAAATGATCCAGTTCGGCTTCGTGCTGCTTAATTTCTTCCGGCGATTGTTCGATAGCCATAATGCAAAAACTTCCTTTCAGTGATCAAAGATTGATCGTAATGGTGGCTGGTTAATTAACGCAATTCACTCATGGGTACTTGATCCATATCATCATAGGTCTGGTTTTCGCCACACATTGCCCAGATGAAGGAATAGCTGCTGGTGCCCACACCACAGTGGATGGACCAGCTGGGGTTCACGACTGCTTGTTCTGGACTTAATACGATATGGCGGCTTTCATCCGGCTTGCCCAAGAAGTGGAATACCCGGGCATCTGGGTCGGTGAAATCGAAGTACATATACGTTTCCATCCGGCGGGCGTGGGTATGAGCCGGCATGGTGTTCCAGGAAGAACCAGGTTCCAGCACGGTATAACCCATTTGCAGCTGACAAGTGTCCATTTGCGATGCATCAATATATTTATAAATGACCCGCTTGTTCATGTGGTTCTGGTCGCCGATCGGCTTCGCCAGTGCATTGGCAAACGGCAGCTTCTTGTTGGGATAGGTCTTGTGAGCTGGGGTGGAGACCACATAGAACTTCGCCGGATCATTGGCATCTGCCGAAGCAAAGACCACGTGTTCCGTGCCCATCCCGATGTAGTAGCCGTCTTGCTTGACCATCTCTTCGGTTTGGCCGTTGATCGTGATACTGCCTTTACCGCCGATGTTGATGACGCCCAGTTCCCGCCGCTGCAGGAAGAAGTCGACACCCAGTTCCTTGGACAGCTTAATTTCCAAAGGTTCCGTGGTCGGGGTGACCCCGCCAAAGATCATGCGGTCGTTGTAAGTATAAGTGAGTAAAATGTCCCCCGGGTTAAAGAGCTTACCCATCAGGAATTCTTCCCGCAGCTTACTGGTGTCATAGTGTTGAATATCTTCCGGTGCGTGGGCATACCGAGTTACCATCTGAAAAGTCAATCTGATTACCTCCTGTTAGTTTCTTTATAAGAAATGGTATTTCCTATTTTCCGTACATCTCTAATATAAAACGGTTCCAACATAAATGCAAGAACAAAAATGATTTTGTTTGTGCAGATGCTAGATCGCCTCTTGAATTTCATGTTGGGTATTTAGCAGCATGCGAATAAAACCAGCGCGCCGTTCTGGTGTCATCCGGTACTTGGGCGTACTAATGCTGAATGCGCCATACAACTGAGTATCCTTTTTCAAGACTGCCCCCAGGCAAAAGGCTTCTGGCTCGTTTTCTTCGTTATCGACAGCGACGCCCACTTCCTGAATGAGCTTTAAATCGTGGCGCAATTCGTTTTGATTGGTAATTGTATTTTGGGTGACTGGGCGCAAATCGGTGGTGTCCAAGAAACGCTTTAGTTGGTCGGCCGAATAGGTAGCCAGTACAGCCTTGCCCATTGCGGAGGAATACATATTCATACTGCCGCCGATGGTGGATTGCAGGCGGATGGAGTTGGAGCTTTCGAGCTTGCTGACGAGCACGATTCGTTGATTAACGGGGATACCCAGATTGATGGTCTCGCCAGTTTCGTCCCGCAGTTTTTCTAAGTAAGGTTGGGCCACATTGGCGATATCGAAGCTGCTAATGGCTTTGGTGGCGTATGGGATCAATTGCGTTCCCAGGACATAACGTTTCGTTTCTTCTTCCCGGCGAACGAAGCCCAGGTGTTCCATGGTTTTTAGTATTTTTAACGTGGTCGATTTTGATGAATTCAGTCCCCGGCTTAATTCGGCTAGGGTAGGACTCTTGGGCTGCATTAATAGGTAGTCCATAATTTCCTTGGCCTTGATCAGCACTGATCCATATAATTTCGGCTGGCTCTCTTGTGTATCCATGAACGTTTCCTCGCAATCTTGAATTGTTTATCATGTAGAAACTGCAACATCAGTTTAGTACAATCAACGTCAGGAAAGCAAGCGCTATTTTCGCCGATTGTTATTGAGATAACGGCAATGATAGTGATTACATTGGGTTTGAGAAATCATAACAAGGTTGTTGACACTGGGAAATCTAAGCGTTATCATGCTGTTGTAAAAGTGATAACAAAGTGTCCAAATAATAAACTAGGAGGACGGATCGTGAAGATTAGCCTAAGTACCACTGGTGCAACGGTGCGCAAAGTCGGACCAGTATCCGGCACCGGCAGTTTCCTATTACTCTCCCATACCTATGAAGCAGGGGACGAAATTGTCATTGAATTTGATCCGACAGAATTGAATCAATCCTATTGGGTGCAGCTGGATGCCGCCTTGGCCCCCAGCCTGGTGTATTTCACCAAGAGTCCTTGGCGCTATCGCGTGCCAACAGATTTCCTGCGGGTGACGGCCCCAGATAAAGAATCCATTTATCCAGAGCAGGCCTTTGCAGGGCAAGAACATTTGCTCAGAGTCTGGCCGGCCGTGCACCAAGAACAGGTAGAAGTCCGCAACTTGGCCCGCAATACTTACGATCAAGCGGATGACACTGGTGCTTATCCCCATGCATTTGCGAATATCGAGACCCGGCATGATCCTACTTTTGCCGCGCGTAATGCGATCGATGGGTATACGTTGAATGATCATCACGGGGCTTTTCCTTATCAATCTTGGGGTATCAATCAAGATCCGCAAGCCGCATTCTCGTTGAGTTTTGGTCGACCGGTGGATCTCACCCAGTTAACCGTGGTTCTGCGGGCAGATTTTCCCCACGACAGTTATTGGACCCAGGGCACTGTCACTTTTTCCGACGGGACGAAGGTATTACTCAACTTTAATAAGAGCGCTGCGCCGCAGTCCTTCTCAGTACAAAAGAAGGGGATTACCGGGTTAACGTTTGATCATCTCATTAAGGCTGATGATGACTCGCCATTCCCGGCGTTGATCGAATTTGAAGCATGGGGGACCGATTCTGATGAAGCGTAAGGTCATGCACATCGAAAAGCTGGAGAATGGTCATCGTTTCTTTAACAGTGGCATCGTTGACGATAAAGAAATTACCGCTGCTTTGGACCAAGCCGTTCAGCATATTGACTTAAATATTAGGGTGTTCGGTGAGAATTTTCCGGAACCGTCCACTGTGAATAACCGCTATACTGCGATGCAGAATACGGAATGGACCAATGGGTTCTGGACTGGTCTATTATGGCTCGCCTATGAATACACCGGTGATGTGAAGTACCGCGAGCTGGCCGAAAAGAATGTAGACAGCTTTGCAAAGCGAATCGATCAGAAGATTTCGGTAGACCATCACGATTTAGGATTTCTCTACTCACCGTCAACTGTCAGCGCTTACAAATTAACTGGTAATGAAACGGCAAAAGCTGCAGGGGTCGCGGCCGCTGATCAGCTCCTCACCCGGTTCAATGAAAAAGGCGGCTTCATTCAGGCCTGGGGACAAAAGGGTGCCACTAATGAAAACCGATTGATTGTGGACGCACTCTTGAATATTCCGTTACTTTACTGGGCAACCAACGTCACCGGGGATGCTCATTACGCCGAAGTGGCCGATCGCCATTATCAAACCGCCACCAGTACCGTGTTTCGGGATGATGGTTCGACTTACCACACCTATTACTTCGATGATGCAGGGAAGCCGTTGCGCGGGGCCACGCGTCAAGGATATTCCGATGACTCCGACTGGGCCCGCGGCCAAGCCTGGGCCATCTATGGCACGGCGCTGCACTATTACGACACCCATGATGCGCAGGCTTTTGCCCAGTTCAAGGCCGTCACCAACTTTTACCTGAACCGCCTGCCCCAAGATGATGTGCCCTATTGGGACTTGATCTTTGGCGACGGCAGTGATCAAAGTCGGGATTCATCGGCCGCGGCCATTGCCATCTGCGGGATGCACGAGATGTTGAAGTATTTGCCGGAAGCCGACCCAGATAAGCCGGTGTATCGGGCAGCGATGCACGCCAGCTTGCACGCCTTGATCACGCATTATGCCGCTCCGGTGGATGGCGGTACGGGTGAACCGTTGCTGCTGCACGGGGTGTACTCCTGGCATTCCAGCCACGGGGTGGATGAAGGCAACTTGTGGGGTGATTACTTCTACATGGAAGCATTACTTCGCTTTTATAAAGACTGGCAATTGTACTGGTAGAAAATGGAGGAATAGATCATGACAGAACCAAATATCAAAGCAATTCGTTTGGATGAACGATTGATTCACGGCCAAGGCCGATTATGGATTTCAAACTTGGGGGTTAACTTGGTTATTGTCGCCAATGATGAAGTGGCGACGAGCCATATTCAACAACAGTTGATGAAGTCATTGATTCCAGCATCCATCGGGATTCGGTTCTTCTCGATTCAAGAGACCATCGACAAGATCTTCAAGGCATCACCGCGGCAGACGATTTTCATTATTGTGAAAACCGCTGAAGATGTCCTGCGGTTGGCGCAAGGTGGGGTGCCGGTAAAAGAATTGAATGTGGGTAATATCCACATGAAAGAGGGCTATACCAAACTGACCAACTTCATTTCCGTTGGGGCAGAAGATTTGGCAGCCCTCAAGGAACTGCGTGAAAAGTATCATACCAATATGAATACCCGGACCACACCGTTGGGTAACGATGTCGGTTCAGACTTTGATTTGAACGACTATGTCACGACGCATTGATTGAGGGGAGACTAACATTATGACTTATTCCATTGTCCAAGCCCTGTTAGTGGGCCTTTGGGCGGCCTTCTGTTTTGCCGGACAGGTATGGGGCACTTATACCAACCGGGCATTATTCATATCCTTCGGGATTGGCCTAATCCTGGGCGACTTACAGACTGCCGTGATTTTTGGCGCGACCGCTGAACTAGCCTTCATGGGCTTTGGCGTCGGCCCTGGTGGTTCCACACCGCCGAATCCATTGGGCCCAGGGGTGGTCGGTACGATTATGGCCATTTCCATTAAAAATTTAACGCCGAATGCTGCTTTATCGCTGTCCTATCCATTTGCTATTTTAATTCCGTTCGTGATCACCTTTATTTTCTCGGTAAACTCGAACAATATTACGTGGGCACGTAAAGCGATTGAAGAAGGAAAATATCGCAGATTTCATTTCTTGGCCAATACCACTTTGATTGGCTTTATCCTCTTCGCCTTTGTCTTTGGCTTTGTCGCAACGCTCAGCACTAATGCATTACAAACTTTCGTTGAGATCATTCCCAAGTGGTTGATTAACGGTTTGAGCGTGGCCGGTGGATTATTGCCAGCCGTTGGGTTCGCTTTGATTATTTCTACCATGGTTAAAAAAGAGTACATTCCAGCGCTTATCTTGGGCTATATCTGCACGGCTTATCTGAAGATTCCGGTTATTGGTTTGGCCTTTGCCGGTGCCGTCTTAGCCTTCAATAACTATTACAACGCTAAGAAGCCGTCAGACCACAACGATTCTGGCGATGGTGGCAACGATGGCAATAGCAACGAAGAAGGGGGTATTGAAGATGGCATCTAGTCGCGAACCAGTATTAAACAAGAAAGACTATGTAAATTCAATCCTGCGGTCCTACGTGCTGCAAAACGGGCAAAACTACGGCACCATGCAGGGAACTGGGGTATTGAACTCGATCTTCCCCCAACTGCGCAAGATTTATAAGGACGACGAGAAAGAATTCAAACGGGTGGCCATTTCCAACTTGGAATTCTACAACACCAACCCGCAACCTTATCCATTTGTTTCCAGTATTATGTTGGCCATGTATGACAGCGGTCAAAACGAAGACGACACTCGGGCAATCAAGTTTGCCTTGATGGGGCCATTGGCCGGTATTGGGGACGCGTTATCCCAGTTTGGGTTGGCGCCGCTGTTTTCCTCCATCTTCGCCTCACTGGCGTTGCAAGGCATGACCTGGGCGCCGATTCCGTTCATTCTCTGCCTATTCGGGATCACGTTCGGTGTCCGGATTTTAATGGGTTATCTGGGCTGGAAAGTTGGGACAAGTATCATTGATACATTGTCCGACCGGATGGCTGCAATTGCGACATTGGCCAGTACGATTGGTTTAACGGTGATTGCCGGTTTGTCGGTTTCCTTCGTGAAGATCAACCTGGCTTGGCAATATACGCAGGTCATTAAGGGCAAGCAGCAAGTGGTTTCTGTGCAAACGATCTTGGATAAGATCATGCCGTTCATGCTGCCGATCTTGTTGACGTATTTCGTCTACTGGTTGATTACGAAGAAGAAGTGGACGATTTATAAGATTGTGTTGCTGCTCTTTGTGGCCGGTGTTCTATTATCGGTCCTGGGTGTCTTGAAGTAATAAAATTTTCCGGGACTGGAACCAAAAGCCATCGCTCCTTGCCGTGCCAAGTGCTGCGCAATCTCCGGTGAAATGGGGCTGGAACGTGGTGACGGCGCTTTGAGCCCGCTGAGGAACGCGGTCTCAAAGTCGCCTAACAGCATATAATCTTGGCAAAACCGGCCAAGATTATTGCTGTTTCCACCACTGAGCCCCATTTCACCTCCGATTGCTCCGCATTGGCACTGGTAACGTCGCGATTCACGCTTTTGTTTCCGTCCCTTTTTTGTTTGACACTATCATGAATACAAAGGAGTTTTTAACATGACTTATCAGTTAGCGATCGTCGGCCATGGCCGATATCCGGAGGGTGTGATGTCTGCCTTGAAGTTGTTGGCGGGTACGACGGATAATCTGCATGCGTTTAATTTAGATGAAAATACCACCCACGAACAATTTACCAAGGACATTGATACATTCTTGGATGAAAATGATGATGCCATTGTGTTTGCCGATATGACCGGTGGGGCGCCGCATCAGATTACGGCCCGCTTGATTTTGGACAAGAACAAACCCAATCAGTACATTATTTCCAGTGCGCCGGTGAATCTGATTTTGGATTTATACGCCCAGTGCCAAGCTGGCATGGTGACGCCAGAAAAAATTGATGGCATTTTAAAAAACAGCCTGAAAGAAGCCAAGGGTTTGATTCAACTGTTACCGTTGCGCAATCCAGTCTTGGATGATTTGGCCGAAAATGATAATGCGGCGCCGGATGACGCGGGAGAAGGGATCTAATCATGGATTTGTGGAAGATTTTGCTGCTGGTCTTACTGGCCGTTTTGGTGGTGCTGTACTTGGTTTTGATTCCGTTAGCTCGCCGCGGGGCGATGCGCAAACAGGCGGCGAAATTCGATGAAGTCCATGCCAAACTGAAGGCTGGCGATCAAGTCGTCTTGGCGGACGGCATCGTCGGAAAAATCAAAGAATTGACCAGTGATGACGTGCAACTCACAATTGCTGCTGGGGTGACCATTACGGTGAAACGGATGGGCATCATCGCAGTGGAGAAGGAGGCGGCAAATAATGGCCACATGGCCCCAGTACATTCAACATCTGGCACAACAACACCATCTAAGTCCTAACGCGCGGGCAAATGCTGATCGGCTCTTACAGCATCAGTATCTGTTTGATAGTCCCTACGCCATGGAACCGACCCAAGTCACCTATACTGAAGAGACATTGGATTGGCACCACACGCCGAATGGTGATCCAGAATGGCTATATATGCTCAAACGGCAAGAGTATTTGCTGGACTTGTTAGAGGCCTACGAAGAGACTGGTAACCAGGATTATCAGCAACGGATGAAAGCACTGCTGTTTTCCTGGATTGACCATAATCTCGACGATCCTTCGACTTGGCGGACGATTGATACCGGGATTCGACTGTTGAATTGGACCAGCGTGGTCACCGCGTTGGTGGCAAACGGCCAGTTGAACGCCACGGAACGGCATCGGATCGAAGCCGCGGTGGTGGCCCAGGCAGAATATCTCCACGATAATTACACGGAAAAATTCGATATCAGTAATTGGGGTGTCCTCATTACCACGGGCATTCTCACTTATGCGGCAGCCTTTCCCCGGGTGATCGAGCGGGCTGTCGTCGAGTGGGCGCAAGCACGTTTTGAGACCGAGTTGGACCTGCAAGTGGATGGCCAAGGACTCCAGTGGGAACAATCACCGCTGTATCTGCTGGAAGTTTGGCGCAGTACCTTAGCAGTCATCGCGGCTCAACAAGCCCATGATGTGCCGGTGGCCGCGATTGTGCGAGAAAAGGCCGCGGCGATGCATCGGGGGATTGTCCATGATTTGAAACCAGATGGGACTTTGCTGCAACAGGGTGATACGGATGCTATCCGCATTGACAGTCTTTATAATGCGTCAGCGGCCATCCTGAATTTGCCCAGTGCACTGCAACAGCAGCTGGATCCGATCTATGATTATGTGTTGCTGGAAATGGCCCACGAACAATGGCCGGATCCAGCTGACGGCCAGGCTGAACTGCCTCGCGAATTAGTGGCACCAGTATCGGGAAACACGATGTGGCGTTCACACTGGTCGACGGATGCAGATTACTGGCATACCTATAATGGCAGTCTCGGCAGCGGTCACGGTCACGCCGCGTTGGGCCATGTGGATCTTGTGATCAATGGGCATGATGTGATCGTTGATCCTGGTCGTTACACCTATGTGGATGGCACAGAACGGCGCTTCTTGAAGTCACCGGCGGCTCATAACACCCAACTTTTAGATGCCCGGCCGTTCAGTTTGCCTCATGATTCGTGGAAGTATCAATATGTCTCGACGCCCGTGAGTAACGAAGTCGTGCAATTTGGTTCAGATGGTCGGTTAGTGAAAATGACCTACTTGGATCAATCTGGTACCGTGCCGGCCGTGGTAACCCGGTATTGGGTAAGCTTGGCAGCCGCTCAGGTATGGCTTGCCATTGATACGGTCCACGCGGCCGGTACCCATGAATGGCACCATTACTGGCAAGTGGCCCCGGACCGCGGAGTGACACAACAAGATGATCACTTTGTCTTAGGTCAAGATGTCATATTAGCGACTACGACGCCAGACGCGTGGCCCAGTCAGACACTGTATTCGCCGCAGTATAACGATCTGCAGCATTTGACGCGGTTAGAAACCAGCACGGAGTTTACCAATTTCGGTATTACGGCGACAGTGTTTGCCCCAACAGTGAACTATCAAGGGATGCAAGTCGTGGCCCCGCGACAGTCCGGTGAAGATAAGCCAGCAGCGCCTCAATTGGCCTGGGGCATTCGTGTGGATTTGCAAGACGGCACCAATTACTTGGTGACATTGCAACCGGAAAACACGATTGTCGGGCGGAAGCTGTATTGGTTTGATGGCACAGAAGCCTACGGAGCGTTGAATGTATTTAAGCGTCAAGGGCAGCAAGTTCAACAACACGACCAGCTTCTTTAACAGCAGAGTACAGAAAAGCGACCAGCAACGGTCGCCTTTTCTGTATTTTTTTCTGATTTCAGTAAATATCTAGGTTATACTATGTGCGTGATGTCACTTGCAAAAGGTGGGAGAAACAACGACTTTAACAGAAATTCAGACGATGTTGCAGGCGCGCACATGGTCGCCCGCGCAGCGGGATCATTTATAGAAACTAATCAATCAAAATCAGAAATTACGGGGTAAAGATGATGAACGGTATACCCGTAATCTCGGACTACTGCAAGAGTTTTTGCAGGATGATCAAGGCGCTGATCTGACTTTCGACGTCTTGAGTGATGTCCATACCAATGGCCAGGATCTAGAGAAACCAGAAAATAGGCGATTTGTCACCGCGTTACAGGATATTCAATATCTTGATCCGTTGGCAGATGCATTCGTCGTTCCCGGTGATTTCACGGATCACGGGGAAGAATTTGCCTATCGCGACTTTTTCCAGTCGCTGCAGGAATATCATATGGCCCGGCCGATCGTGGCCCTAGGGAATCATGATGTGCGCTGGCAAAAAACGGAGACGGCATTTAAACAACAGTATTGGCGATACAATGGTCAGTATATGGATGGGGCGGCGTCGGCCCAGCGATTATATTGGGACACCTTTGTCCGAGGATATCATTTCATCATTATGAATACTGAAAAAGACTTGAAGGACAATGTCTATCTTTCACGGGAGCAGTTGGCATGGGTGCAGACGCAGTTGGCCGCGCATCAGGACCCGCAGCGCCCCACATTGCTTATTATCCACCAGACCTTTACGGGGACAGCAGACCATATTGCTTTGGACCGGATTTACAATCCCGCCCAGGATCCAGATCCGCACTTCAATGCAGAGATGGCACTGAAGGATATTTTGCGGCAATATCCGCGTACCGTCATCTTCACCGGGCATGTGCATAATGGCCGGGACATGATTAAGGTGTATCCCGAAGCGTATGGGTACGTGGTGGATTGCCCTTCGTTTGTTCGGGCGGATTACGGTCAACCGGGGCATGGCGATGCCTACCAGGTGAGAGTCCAGGGTAACACCGTCACTTTGCGGCTGCGAAGTTACAGCGACAATCATTGGCTGCCGCAAAATCAGCGTGTGTTTACAGTGTGAAAGGGGAGTTTGAAAGTGGCAGAAAAAACGACCAACGGCGATAAAATGCGGTTTTTAATTCAGGAAGGATTACTTGATCCCACCGAAGCAATTGTCCGGGCCAACCGGATATTGCAGCGGGATTTCTTATTTGACGATCCCTACAATATGGAACCGACCCATGAGTCTTACCACATGGATCCCATTACCTGGCAGCATTCGCCCAATGGTGATCCGGAGTGGCTGTATGTGTTGAAACGGCAAGGATACCTCATGGATTTGATGTTTGCCGCCCAGGCGCAAAAGGACCCGCGCTATCTGACGGATGCCCGGACTTTAATTTTTGACTGGATTGATCAAAACTTGGCTCACCCAGAGACATGGCGGACGATTGATACCGGCATTCGATTAATGAATTGGGCGCCGGTGGTGCAGGTATTGCGCAAACAGGATTTTTTGAATGCGACGGACGAAGCCAAAATTCGAGACGCAGTGCAGGCACAGATGGCCTATTTACGAACGCATTTTATCGACCGCTACTTATTATCCAATTGGGGCGTCCTGATCGTCACAGGGCCGCTGGTTTACGGCACGCTTCAGCAAAAAACGATTGCGGAAGTGGACATGACATGGTGCTTGCAGCAGTTGGAGACGATGTGCGCGTTACAGATCGCTGATGATGGCAGTCATTGGGAACAATCGCCATTGTACTTTATCGAAGTCTGGCGGGACCTTTTGGCCGTGCAATACGCATTTGGCCGGTATCGGCGGGAGTTACCGCTGCTCATTGCGCAAAAGATTGCGGCCATGCGGCGAATGGCGCCGTATTACCTGACGCCAGCGGGGACCTTGTTGCAGCTAGGGGATACCGATGCTGTCCGCATTGATGAACTAATCCAGACGGCCAATATGATGGTTGGTCAAATTACTTCGGTCACAGAAAAGCTACCATTGCATGTGGATTATCAGTTGGTTGCCATTGCCAATCAGCGGTTGTCCTTTAATCGCTATGCCGGGTATAGTGGCGGCGTTGAGTTACCATTGACGTTAGATAGTCCGGTCAGCGGCAACTACTTTGGCCGTTCCACGTGGAACAAGAATGCCGATTATTGGCACGTCATTAACGGCAATATTGGCAGTGGTCATGGTCATGTGAATCTGGGCCATTTCGACTTGATTATTAAAGGCCAGCCCGTATTGATTGATCCCGGCCGGTATACCTATGTGGACGGGGAAGAGCGGCACGCCATTAAAGCGGCGGCGGCCCACAATACGGTGATGATTGATGGTCAGGATTATGATGTCCCCATTGCCAGTTGGGAATATCAAACCCTGGGGACACCACTGGCCAACATGGCCTGGCACGGAGACGGCGCGGATGCCATTACCAGCATTTATCAAGTGGCCCCGGAAAAGGGCACTAAGGCGACAATTACCCGCCAATTTGTGTGGTTGGCGACCAGTCACACCTGGATCGCATTGGATCACGGGCAAGCGCATGGGCAGCATCAGTTGACGATTCCGTTGAATTTTGCCCCTCGGTTTCACGTGAAACAGGCCGGCGATCGCTGGCAAGCTCAGTTACGGACCGGTCGGCCAGTGGTGGATGTCTTTGTGGGTGAGGCCAACGGGACTGTGACCACCGGCCCTTATTCGGCTCGGTATAATCAGATGAGCACGCTGCAACGGCTAACGCTGACCCAGGATTTTAAAGATGAAGCGTTCCACGGACTAGTCGTTGCGCCCACCGATACCTGGCACAGTGTCAGTGTGGTACCGGCCCGGCAGGCGGAGAATCCTAAGGGTGTGGTGGCGCCGCAATTCTGTTACGCCTTGCGCCTGGCCGACAGCCAAGGCAATCGGACTTATGTGGTGTGGCAAAAGCAGAACACGGCCAAGGGCTATCAACTGTACTTCGTGGATGATGTTCCGGTATTTGGGAACCTGACGATTATCCAGGTCAGTGCGGCAGGGGACATTACACGGCAGTTGGTACGGTGGTGAGTTCTTAAAATACCGACATATAAAAAGGCCTGATCAATACAAGGGACTGGGACAAAAACCTCCCCGATGAGCCGTGCCAAAGCTCCGCAATCTGCGGTGACAGGTGGCTGCGAAGCGCAGCAAGTGCGTAGCCGCAGGCGTAGCAAGCTGTGACGGCGGTTTGAGCCCGCAAAGTGCGCGGTCTCAAACACGCCTAACCACATCCGCGCGCAAAAACCGCGCGCGGTGTGGTTTCCACAGCTGAGCCACCTGTCACCTCCGATTGCTCCGCATTGGCACTACACCCATCAGGACTCGGATTTCTGTCCCGGTCCCTTTGCCTGTGTGCAACTACTGTTTTCTGGTCATCTTGATAACGAAGCTGATTGCAATTAGAGCTATCCCGATGCCAGCGATGTAAGCAATGATGGGGAAGCGCATAACAATGGCCGCAAAAGCGATGGCGCCTAAAAAGGATGCCAGGGACGCTAACGGTTTCGTTTTAATTTGGTGCCACTTAGTTTGCCGCATGGGTTGATCGCCTCAAATCGTTTTTCTGATTCTTTGTAGACTATTTTTTCACTTTTTTTAATTTTAACAACCATGTATCGCCTGACTTACAATAATGTAAGGTAATGGGACCCGGAAATAAAAACACGACACTCCGAAAAAATCGAATGTCGTTTTTTTTAGTCATCTGCGCCATTTTTGGCAGTTTGGCGTAGAAAGAACCGGCGGTGGCGTTGGAAATCTACAACTGCTCGTGCCACGCATCCCGTTGCGGATACCATGCTGCCAAGCGCGCGTCATTCACCGGCGTGACGTTATATAACCACGTGGTGGCCAAGCCGCGTTCCGGCGATACATAAATGTCTGCCTGATAGCCTAACACCCGGCCGCCGTGCCAGTACCAGCTGCCCTTTTTCAACCAGGCAAAGCCATAGAAACCCTTGTACAAAGTCATGGCCGCCTGCCACGTGGTCGGCCGCAAGAACCGCTGTTGCAATACCGTCTGGGCCCAGCGGGTGAGGTCGTCAATGGTGGTTACTAACCCGCCATCGCCGGCGATGTGGTGGCCGCGACCCAGTGTGACTAACTGGCCATCAATCTTCAGGTAGCTGTCGGCCTGGGCAAATTGGGTTCCCAGCTTAGTGCGGGTCATACCCAGAACAGAGAAAATGCGTTGTTGGAAAATCTGCGCCAACCCTTGGCCGGTGACACGTTCCACCACTGTGCCCAGCAGCAGATAGTTTGAGTTGGAATACTGGCTCTTAGTCCCTGGCGTGTATGTCAGGGGTAAGGGATTGATCGACGCCAAGGCATGGACCAGAGAGATGTTTCCCCCCACCGCGCGATTGATCTGGGGATCATCATCTGGATCGGTCGATAACACTCGGCCAGCGAGGGTTTGCTTAACGACTGCGTCCACATAATCTGGGACACCAGCGGCCATATTAAGCAGTTGACGTAAGGTGATTTGATCAGCAAACCGATACTCCGGCAGATACTGGGAAAGCTTGTCGGACAAGGTTACTTTTCCTTCTTCCGCCAGCATCAAGACTACCGTCGCGAGAAACTGCTTGGTGACCGAGCCAATGCCGCTGGTGGTGGAAAATGTGAAGGGCATGCCAGTGGCATAATCCGCGATTCCTTGAGTATGGCGAAAAAGCACTTGGTCCGGTGCGGTCACGGCTAGCGCGCCGTTGTAATTTGCATCATCATTGATTTTTGTAATTTTTGACCAGCGGTTCATCTAATTGCCTCCTTATTTTGGCAACCGATCGTCTTGAATGGCCCCGGTGGCCACGCCGCTTGTACCGCTGACTTGGGCTTGGAAGCTCACTGTATCGCCGGGCTGAATGAAGCGAGCGAAGGGATCGCTCTTGATGTTGACCACATAGACGACCTTCTTTTCATTCAACAGAAGATAGAGGGTATCACCGTTGATGCTGGTGCGAAAGACCGTACCCTTGACCGCTTCTTTCTTACCGTTACTGGCATTGGCCGTGATGTTGCCGCTGAATAACGCCCGATATTTAGTCAGGGCTGTATCGGCGTCGTCCCCAGTGGCCACCGTGCTTTGGGTGCCATTGCCGGAAGCCAGCATGTACACATAACTGCGGAAAGCGTTGCTAGAATCCAGCATCGATACGACCCAAGTGGGCTTGCCGTCGATCCGGTAGAGCATGGGCATCTTCGGCTTCCAACCGGTTTGCTTCATCATATCTTTTGCCAGTTTCTGCGCGCGGTCCGGGGTCATGGCATCGGCACTTTCCTTATAGTAATAACTTTGGCCGCTGGCCGCATCTGTGAAGGCATAACCCATCACGGATGTCTGTGCGGACTTGGCGCTGGTCAGGGATTGCTGATAGTAGATTTGGCCCTTGTACAGCACCGGAGTGGCGTCTTCGTCGTTGCCTTCCGTGCCGCTGCCAGTGACGGCGACCATCACGCCTTGGCGGGCACCGCCAAAGCCGTTGGCGTTCCACCAGCCGTTGCGTTCTCGCCCCCAAGCGCCAATCTGACCGCTGGCCGTGGTGGGATCAACGGCGACATCCAGCCACTTCGGCTTTTTCTTCAGATCCTTGTAAAAGTTCAGCTCACCAGTCACGGCATTCAAAGTCACGACTGCTTTGTGGCGAAAATCCTGACGGTTGGTGACGCCGTAGCATTTCACGAGCGTGCTCACGTAGTAAGGATCGCCATTGTCGTCAATTTCCAGTTGGGGCGCATTGGCCATCAATACGTAGCCGGAATTGGCGGTTTTGGCGTACATTAACCGGCGGGCATCGCGGCTAAGATAGGCCTCCGGGGTGTAGCGCATGCTGCGTTTCACGAATCGGGGATCGGCGGTCTTGCTGGTGGCGTCGGTGACGAAATAGCCATCGACTTGTTGATAACGGAGATAGCGCCAGAAACTACCGTCAAAATCCAATGGAGCGACGTAAACAAGTTTATTCTTATATACCTGGGCCCGGACATGATCCACGGAATAGACGTTGGCATTGGGAATATTACTCAGGGAGTTATTGACCTGGGTCAGCACTGTGGCGGGGGCGTTGACCACCGGCATTTGCTGCTTGGAATTAGTCGCTGCCGGCATCGGCGCCTTGTTAGTGGAAGCATACGTTTTCACCGGAGCGTTAAGGGCTACCCGCTTGGCGTCAACGACATTCATGATACCGAAAATGAGAAAGGCTAATACTGCCAGGGCAATGCCCCAGCCAGCACCCTTCGCAAAAAGTCGGGCCGGGTGACCCTGATTAAGCGTGCGGCGGGTGGTGGCGTCTTTTTTCTTCTTATCTTGAAAGAGGCTGCTGACTTCTTTCATAGTCATGCTGCCGAGGAAAGCGGCTTGAATCAAACAGGTAATCACGAAGCTGCCTAGATTGGCGGTGATCACTGTAGCCAGGCTGGGTTCGGGCAGACCGAAATAGAGTACGCCGTAAGCGACGATGAAAAGAATAATGCTGACCACTGCGTCAGCGCCTGCCCTGCGAGTACGTTTTTCGCGGAGCAGCCAGACTGCGCCGATGATGGCGGCGATGATGCCGAGTGCGGTGAAGCGGAAGGTGATTAATAGAAAGTTCAACCACATCATGATGATTCCTCCAGAGGGGCGGGGACAAAGTTTGTTCCGGTGGCGGCCGTACCAATGCTCCGCATTGGCACTTTATCCATCGAGGTTCAAAATTTTGTCTTCGCCCGGATTATAGTGCCATAACTAACGATTATTATATCTGCTTTGACTTTACCGGAACGGGTGCGGCATGGCAAATTCGTTTTCAATAATATAGTAAAAGGTGAAAATGATGTTGACGAAAGTTGAACTTCGCCTTAGAATGAGACTATTTCTAATTCATATAGTCAGTCCGTTGGTGGGAAATTAACGACGTCGTCGAGGCCCCCCAACTCTGATTACGATCACTACTTAGAGTCATATTGGAGGAATTATACATGAAACCGATTATTGCCCTTACCGCAGATGCTTTGGTTAAACCATCACCGGTTATTAATGAGAACGAAGCGCCATTCACCCCGCGCGGATTAGTGGAGGGAATCCTGGCTGCTGGTGGGATTCCGATCGTGCTGCCTTTTCCGCAGAAAGTCAGTGAAGCTGAGGAGGCCGCTCAGGCGGCGTTGAAAACATTTGACGGGTTGGTCATTCCAGGTGGACCGGATATTGATCCGACTCTGTTTGGAGAAGAACCCATCCCCCAAATCGGCCGCACCAACTATCAACGGGATGCGTACGAGATTGCGCTGATTAAGGCGGCGGCTTTGCAGCACAAGGCAATCTTGGGGATCTGTCGCGGTATTCAGATCATTAATGTGGCTTTTGGCGGTACACTGTACCAAGATCTGGGTACCCAAGATCCGCAATGTGCCATTCAGCATAGTCAAAAGGCACCGGGTCAATTCCCGACCCACCACGTGACGACTACCCCAGGTTCTCAGATCAATCAAATCGTGGGTGCCAAGACCTTCGTCAATTCCCGGCACCATCAGGCTGTTCGGACAGTCGCCCCGGCGTTTAAAGCCACTGCGAAGGCGCCGGATGGCGTGATTGAAGCGATTGAGCTGCAACAGGGCGACGACATTTTGGCCGTGCAATGGCATCCGGAGAACATGTGGCAAGAAGATGCGGGTTCACTGGCGCTTTTCCAAGATTTAGTAACCCGTGCGGGAAAGCGTGAAGACAATGAATGATTCAATGGAAAAGAAAAATGAATTGGGCTTCTGGAGTATCATTTTATTAGGTATTAACGGTATTATCGGCTCTGGCATTTTCCTTCTGCCTAATGTTGCCGCCAAGATGGTGGGAACTGCCAGTATCTTTGTCCTGATTTTCGATGCTTTGTTGGTCTTCGCCATTGCCCTGTGTTTTGCTAAGTCGGCGACTTATTTTGACACCAATGGTGGCCCTTATCTATATGCTAAGGATGCCTTTGGCGGATTCATTGGCTTTGAAGTCGGCTTTGTCACTTGGGCGATTCGCATCATCGCGGAGGCGACGATGGCCGTGGCTTTCACCACTGCACTGGGTTCGATTTTCCCCTATGCGGCCACGACGATTGGCAAGGACGTGATCGCCGCCACGATGATTATCCTGCTGGCCATCATGAATATCGCCGGCGTCCGGGTATCGAAGGTGGTGAACAACATTATCACGGTATCAAAACTGATCCCGCTGATTCTGTTCATTGCTGTCGGCATCTGGTTCATCAAGGGCGGCAATTTCACCCCCTTATTCCCTGGCGGCCATTACACCAGCGGTAGTTTTGGTCCCGCCGCAGTGACCATGTTCTATGCGTTCACCGGTTTTGAAGGCGTCGTGGTGGCTGCTGGCGACATGCGCGATCCCGAACATAATTTGCCCCGTGCCCTGGTGATTGTCATGCTCATTGTTTTGGCTTTTTATTTATTGATTCAGGTTGTCTGTATCGGTATTTTAGGCGGCAATTTGGCCACTTCAGCTACCCCGATTCAGGCGGCATTTGGCCGAGTGGCCGGCAGTTTCGGCAGTGCCTTAGTTGAAGCCGGCACCTTGCTGTCCACTGGTGGTCTGCTTGTGGCATCCAGCTACATCACGCCTCGGTCTGGTGTCGCATTAGCTGAAAACGGCATGATGCCGCCAGCTCTGGCTAAGGTGAATAAAAAGGATGGCCCGTGGGTAGCGATTATTGTATCGTCCACATTGGGTTTGATCGTGGCGTTATCCGGTACCTTCAATTATCTAGCCCAAATCAGTGCAATCTCTCGCTTTGCCCAATACATTCCCACTTGTTTAGCGGTGTTGGTCTTCATGAAGACCAAGAAAAATGTCCCGTCAAACTTCCACTTGCCATTGGGTCCAGTGATTCCGGTACTGGCGATCGTCGTCAGCGGCTGGCTGTTGACCCAAGTCACGTTAATCCAGTTTGCCTGGGGCTTTGGTGCTCTGGCCGTGGCGATTCCGTTCTACTTCTTGATGGTTTACAACAAGAAGCGGCGTGAGCGTCAGGAAGCGGAGTAGAACGATGTTGTACACGCCAGTCGGACTATTTTGCAGTTGTTTCTTTTGCCTCCGATTTGCGGTGATTTGCGGTAAAAAAAGTTCTTGATATAATAAAAACAGAAAAGCCGGTGCGCAAACACCGAACCATGCGAACCGTTTTAAGAGCGGCAACTAAGTTCAGACATCTAATTGCGAGCCTGCCCTAGCTGGTCCAAGCTAAGGGGCGGGTTTTTTTATTTGTCGGGCATGTTGATTTTGATCATCCCGAATAACATACTTGGGATGGGAAACAATTGACAAACACAATAACGTACCTCAGAATGTTCTCAACAGGTGAATGGAATCACAATAAACACTCATTTATCATTTTGAGAGAAGGTTATCCGCGTGGTGAAAAAAAGTGTCAGTAATGTCAGTATTTTCAATCGCATTCCGCACTTTTCAGTTTATATTGGCCTCTCATTTATCCTCGCGTTAGCTGTTCAACTCATCAGTTTAGTCCCACCGCTAATCATGCAGCGTATCATTGACCAGATCATTCCGGCGGGTAATTTACGCGACGTGACAATTTCGGTGCTCTTTTTCATCGCGATTCCCATTTTGATGACGGCGGCGAACACTTTCTACAAATATATACTGGCGGTGGTCGTGCGCCGTTCAGGCCGGGCGTTGACGCTGGCTGCTTTTGCCAACGTGCTGCAGCAGCGAATGCCTTACTTCGATCGCACGAATAGCAGTGAACTGGCAACCTTTATTCGTCAGGAAACGATGAAATACGTGATGTTCTGGCTGGCAGATCTGCCTCAACTGGCGGCGAATGTGGTCGTTTGCCTCGTGATCGTGGGCTATGTGTTTCACATCCATTGGCTGTTGGCCCTATTGTTGTGCCTATATTTCCCGATTGCTTTCTTTCCGAGCAATTTTTTTGGCCGGGTGGTGAATGGCCTCACTGGACGGATTATTCAAGCCAACGGCAAGATGGCCCAGACAATCACCGACAGTGTCCGTTCGATTCGGCTGGTTAAGGCTTTTCAACTGGAAAAGAAGCAGACGAACACACTGAAAAAGGCGTTAACCGATGCCGTGAGCGTTTGGAGCAAAGTGGCTTTCTTTGATAACCTGACTGCACTGTGGATCACCAATTTTGTCAATCAGCTCATCATTGGCGTTATCTTCGTGGTGGCTGCTGGGTTAGTGATTCAAGGGCAAATGACGGTGGGCGGAATTGTGATTGTACTGAGCTATCTGGCGGTGTTTTATGCCAATGCGGCGACGATTCTCAATACGAATTATGAGTTCAAAAAGCAGCTGGCCGAATTCGCGCCCCTGGCGGATTTGCTGCAACTGAGCGATGGTGAAACTTCTGGTGCTTTGCCGCTCACGGACTTTCAACGCATTGCATTTGACCATGTGACTTTCCACTACACCGAGGAACGGGGAGATATTTTGCGGGATCTCTCGCTGGCCATCAAGCGGGGGACCTGGGTCGGCTTGGTGGGCGAAAGCGGTGCGGGCAAGACCACAATCTTTGACTTGCTTCTGCGATTCTATCAACCGCAAAAGGGTGTGATTGAGATTGACCAGACGCCTATTGCGGATTATTTGCTCAGTGCGTTGCGGCAGCAAATCACCTTGGTGTCGCAAAGTGTTTCCATTTTTCCGGGCACGATTCGAGAGAACTTATTGTTAGCCAAGGCCGATGCGACAGATGCCGAGCTGGAAGAAGTGCTCAACGAAGTGGCTTTAACGGAATTTGTCCAGTCCCTGCCAGAAGGTCTGGATACGCCCGTTGGCGAAGCAGGAAGTTTACTGAGTGGCGGGCAACAACAGCGATTGAGTCTCGCACAGGGATTATTGCGGCACAGTCCGATTCTGTTACTGGACGAAATCAGCTCTGCGTTGGATAGTGACACGGCGGAAGCCATTAAGGAAATGGTCTACCGGTTGAAAGAGCAAAATCAGCTTACAATATTGTCGATCAGTCACGATCGCCAGTTTTTGACTCGGTGTGATGCCATTTATCGGATTCAGGGTGGGCAGGCCATCGAAGAAGTGAGCTGAGTTGGTTGCTCAGCGAAGTTTGTGTTGATATAGTGTAGATAGAAAAAGGCCGGTGCGCTAACACCGACCGATGCAAACCGCTTTAAGAGCGGCGCCAGTATTGAACAGTGATGCAAGTCTGCCCTCAACCGGTCAAAGCATTGGGCGGGCTTTTTTATTACTTGTTCTCAGCCTTGATAATCGCGACGACCAGAAGGCTGAACGTGAAGATCAGCATAAGAACTTGGTACGTACTCACACTACGCGAAACCTTTCGTCAGATTCTCCCATGTCCGTTCCTTTTTTCGGTACCAAATGATACTAAATAAGAAAATTGCCGGTTCCTCCAGACGATGGTCTGTCTGGGATGCTCTCAACCAACTAGGATAGCCTGGTAGTCGAGTCTGACACGATTCCCGGCCTTAGAGTCCCCGTGAACGTCGGGTAGCCAAGCAATTGCTTGAATCTTATTCTGTTGCCGTAAGTACCATATAGTCTGTGGCTTGTTGCAAGTTGATCGCAGCGTTAACGTCGCGATCAATGGATAATCCGCAGTGCGGACAATTAAATTGACGGACGGCCAGATCCGCCATTGTGCCGTGGAATTGTACTCGATTGTAAGTGCCGCATTTGTGGCATATCTTTGTGCTGGGATACCAGGTGCCGACTTCACGCAACTCAATGCCGTGCTTTTGACACTGCCACGTGAGCCAGGTCTTGAAGTAAGAAAGTCCCAGCTTTTGCAGACTGGGCGCCATCTTGGGGTTGGCCTTCATCCCCTTGATGTTGAGCTTTTCCACGGTGATGTGCGGCGGTTTGAGTTTAACAATGCGCGCAATCGCCTGGCGGACCGTTTCTTTGTTTATTTTTGCCAGTTTAGCCGACCAGCGCGCCAGATAGTAGCGTGCTTCTTCGATTCCACGACTGGTTAGATGACCAGCCTTTTGATGCGGATGATTTTTGGCAAAACTTTCCTCGGCTGCGATTTTACGATGAGCCAAGCGGGCCTGCCAACGTTTCTTCATCTTTTCTACGTGGTAGTAATAGTGTGTCTTAGAGATGTTGATAAACTTTTCACCGGTATTCAAAACGGCCATGTCCTTGACGCCCAGATCAATACCCAGGCCTAACTTCGTGCCGGTGTGGGAGACTGGCCGAATGGGTGCCGGCTCATCGGTAGTCACTGCCACCCAATAGTCATTCGCCCAGCGGCTGACCCAGCAGCCGGTGATATGATACCCGGTTTTCTGAAGCTGATCATCAATAGGCAGATAACCAAATTCAGAAAGCCGCAGCCAGCCTACGAGTGGCAATCTGATCCGATCGCGCTGAATGCGAATCGAACCGCTGAAGTAGGTTGCTTGGCGGGCATGATAGCCCTTGAAGCGCGGCTCTTTTGCTAAGCCCTTGAAATAGTTCCGAAAAGCTCGTTCAGCATCGCGAAAGGCTTGCTTCCGCGTCTTCTGCGGGGCTTGATCCCACCAGGCCGGATAAGAACCGCTGACCCGAATGACATGGTTGAACACTTTCTCAAACTCTGCCGCAGAGATGTAAAACTGCCTTTGTGTTTCTTTAGGCAGCTCTTTGAAAGCGTCGTAGTCTGGATAAAGCTGTTTGCGTGTCTCCAGCAAGCCGAACTGCACATTGAGATAAAGATTGAACAACTTGCGTTTGACGGCCATGCACAGGATCAAGAAATCATTCTGGGCATCATTGGCTACGTGAAGTTTAGTCTTATAACTGCGGGTCATGGTTCCTGCCCTCCTAATCGGCTGCTCCGTGCCATCATCAACAGTGGGAAACGTATGTTCCTAACGAACCCATTTTATCAAAGGTGTCACCAAGCGACAACGCTTTAGCCATCCGCAGAAACGCAGAGACATCCCTTGCCGGACGAGCACATACAGTTATGGAGTATCAAAAAAGTGCCAAATAACGAAGATTATTGATTGGCCACGACGCTCACAACGATACCGTTAAAGTCGAATGAGCTCGAACAATACCCTATTTGGCAACTATTAATAACCCATGGCATTCACTTCCCTCAGGGGAAAACCGTACCCACCGCCTTAAAACTTCTGCTCAAATAGTATATCATATTCCATTCTGTTAATTAACAAAAATAAGCCATGTCAAAAAGTGGGGAAACCGCTTGGTGACGTGGCTTATTTGTTCGGAATTTTTCAGCAGATTACTGTATACCAATTACTTGCTAGGATAAATCTCCTGCACTTGTTCCTGCGCCACTGGGTGCGCCAAGAAATCATCGTAACTGATATCCGCTCGGTCCACCACACCCAATGGCCCCACTTCAATAATGTGGTTAGCGATGGTTTGAATGAACTGGTGGTCATGGCTGGTGAAAATTACAGCGCCAGTGAAATCGATCAACGCATCGTTCAACGCCGTGATACTTTCCAGATCCAAGTGGTTGGTGGGATCATCTAGCAGCAAGGTGTTGGCTTGGCTGAGCATCAGCTTGGCCAGATAGCTGCGGACCTTTTCACCACCAGAAAGCACGGGCACTGACTTGAGCACTTCATCACCGGAGAAGAGCATCCGGCCTAAGAAGCCGCGCAGGAAGGTGTTGTCGTCTTCTTCCTTGTTCTTCACATATTGCCGCAACCAGGACAAGATATCCAAGGACTCATCGCTGAATTCAGGGTTCAAATCCTTCGGCATGTAAGCGCGGTTGGTCGTCACGCCCCATGTGATCGTCCCGGTATCCGGTTGGTCAACACCCGCCAGAAGTGCCAGTAAGTGGGTTGCGGTGACGTCGCTGCGGCTGATGATGGCAGTCTTTTCACCCGGGCGCAGGGTAAAGCTGACGTTATCCAGTACCTTCACACCGTCGATGGTCTTCGATACATGATCCACCCGCACGAGATCGTTACCCAAGGGCCGTTCTGGTTCGAATTTAATGAACGGGTACTTCCAGCTGCTGGGTTTGATGTCGTCCAGGGTAATTTTATCCAGCTGTTTTTTCCGCGCCGTGGCCTGTTTTGACTTAGAAGCATTGGCGGAGAAGCGAGCGACGAACTCTTGCAGCTGTTTGATTTGTTCCTCTTTTTTTGCATTTTGGTTGGACCGTAACTGTTGGGCCAACTTGCTGGACTCTAACCAGAAATCATAGTTGCCGACAAACATTTCGATCTTGCCAAAGTCAACGTCACACATCATCGTGCAGACTTTGTTCAGGAAATACCGGTCATGGCTGACTACCAGAACGGTTTTGTCGTAATCGGCCAACCAGTTTTCTAACCAGGCGATCGTATCCGGATCTAGTCCGTTGGTCGGTTCGTCCAGTAACAGCACGTCCGGTGAACCGAATAGTGCCTGGGCCAGTAACACCTTAACCTTTTGACCTTCTGGCAGTTCCTTCATCAGCTTCGTGTGATCCGCGTCACCGATTCCCAACGCTTGGAGCAGTTGGGCAGCATCGGATTCTGCGTTCCAGCCGTCCATTTCGGCAAACTCGGCTTCTAAGTTAGCGGCTTTGACGCCGTCTTCCTCGGAGAAATCGGGTTTGGCATACAGGGCATCCTTTTCCTGCATCACTGAATAAAGCCGGTGATATCCTTGGATGACGGTATCCAGGACGGTCTGGTCGTCGAAGGCGAAGTGGTCCTGGCGCAGGCTGCTCATGCGTTCATGGGGATCCATGCTGACGGAACCGGTGGTGGGTGTTAATTCCCCGGAGAGAATCTTTAAAAAGGTGGATTTTCCGGCACCGTTCGCGCCGATAATGCCGTAGCAATTCCCGGGCGTGAACTTCAAATTGACGTCTTCGTAAAGCTTACGGTCGGAAAAAGTCATTGAGACATTCGTTACTGTTAACAAAGCGTACCTCACTTTTCTTGAGTTGTAATACATGGCAATTCTGCTGGCCGCATTTTAGCAGCCGGCGGAATTGCCATGGGAAAAAGAATCCTTCAGATTGTTTTAGCGTATCAGATATTGGGTGAACAAACAATGGGGGTGGAAAACGACGCTTATTGCTTGATTTGCTGGTGAATTTGCTGCTGTGTAATGACCAGCAAATTTGCCCCTTGGGGAATTGTCTCGGTCCGGTGGGTCACAATGAGGACGATCTTGTGGGCTAAGGCCGGTGCAATATTGGTCAGTATTTGGGTCCGGCTTTGTTTATCCAGTGCCGCCGTGGCTTCATCCATGATCACCAATTCAGTGTGGGAAGCGTCAGCTAATAAGCGGGCAAAGGCAATTTTTTGTCGTTGACCACCGGATAGATTCGCACCGAAGTCAGCAATTTCTGTCGCCAAACCTGCGGGCAGGGCAGCCACATCTTCCGCCAGCGCTACCTGTTCCAAGATGGCGGTGATTTGCAAGTCACTGAGACGATGGTTGGGATCGATATTGTCTCGCAGAGTACCGGCAAATACTGGCGCATTTTGAGCCAAGTAACTCGTTTTGGCATATAAATCGCGTAACGAAAAGGTATCGCTGGTTTGATCATTATAGGTAAGCTGGCCTTGAAACTTCTTAATGAAGCCCATTAGGATGTTGATCAAGGTTGATTTTCCGGTGCCGTTTTTTCCGATCAGGTAATAGATCTGACCTTTTTCCAGCTGTACGTTCACCTTGTCAAAAAGCAGCTGCGATCCGTTGGCATAGCGCAGGTTCGTGAACGTGATGGTCGTCAACGGCTTTTTTAAGCGCTGAGTATCCAACATGCCTTGGTCGTCCAGAGATTCAAAAAAAGTGTTCAGTTTCGTGTAGGCAATGTCGTCCAGCTTGGCTTGCACATAGATCACATTAAAGATGGCGATGGGACTATAGATATTGTCGATGTACAGAAGCAACGCCACCAATGCCCCGATGGATAACGAATTGAGATGGTGGGTGATGACCAGCACGATCACCCCGCCTTTGATAGCATTGACTAGCAGGGCAAAAATGGCGAAGAATGATTCGTGAATCAACGCCATTTCCGTTTTGTTGGCGGCGGCATTTTCTGATAACTGATGAAACGCGGCAATTTCGCGGCGATAACGACCAGTCACACGATAGACAATAAACGCCATCACGCTATGGGTCAGGATTTGATTAATCGTCTCCTGATTCTCTAATAGTGTAGTTTTGATCGAATATAGCCATTTCAGCAGCAAGCGGGTCACCGCAAAGACCAATACGTAACCAAACATAATGAACCAAATGAGCTTGGTACTGATGGCACCGATAAAGATCAGACTGAAAAGCAGCGTTGGTGCCAGATCTCTGATGACTTGGAAGGCGAATGCGAACACCACATCGCGCCCCGCACTGGCGCCGTTCTCGATTAATTGCAGCAGCGTACCCAAAGAGCGGTCGGCGACATGTTGGTATTCAATGGTGTCCATTTTTTCTAAAGCGCGTTGTTTGATGCCATAGTAGATTCGCTCAGGCAGCTTGTTTTTGGCGTATTCGTCGAAGTAGCCAATGATGGGAATGAGAATTAAAGTGGCGAGATAAACGAGGAGGGTGGGATCAAAAAGAGTGAGTGTGTGCAGCTGATCTAATACGTTTTGGAAATAGTGAACATTCAGAGTGGTCAAAAAAGCAATCAAAGTGCCCACGGCACAGTAAAGACTGCTGAGGCCTTTGTTTGCCGCGAGGATTTGCCGATATTTTTTCATAGAGTTATCTCCTGTTGATGTGTGCAGATCACCATCATTCAGGCAGGTTGAAAAATCCCAGTCGCACTTGAGAGGTTAGAATGCGGACGCAAAAGTATTTGCGGCCGTTTCGATTAGGGTTCCTCAAATAGGGACACGCGCCAACGCACTGTGCCCGTGCTGAATGATCATGATCATGGGACGGATGGAATTGTTGAGCCAGGACGTAGTAGAAATTCTACGCACTGGCCAAGTTACATCGCACATTCAACATTGAGAAGAAACTCCTAACTCCTTGATTTACCAACGTATTGCGTTGGTTGAAAACGCTTGTGATTTGATCGTATCACGCCAGCATTGCGTATACAAGGCGGCGATAAAGGAGAAACTGCGGTGGCCCACTATTGGCGGCGTTCGTGCATGTCAGTGTAGTGAATCACTGCCAGAATGGCAATCGTGGATACAGCAACACCCAAAGCCGATAAGTCAGTTGAATAGATTCGGGACAACGCGATCGTCGTCCCGCCAATGATCAACACCAGGGCAAAGCGAATTCGGTGTAAAAACTGCCATAGTTTACGCATTGTGACAAAACCTCCACTTCAGAGTACTTAGTGCCAAGGTTAATGATACTGACGAACACCTAATGGCCGATAATGGGCGATAAAATCATCAATGGCCGCGTAATCCGCAGAGAACAAAAGGTGGTCGAATGCGTCTTGGTCGAAAAAGCCCTGGCCGACTGCAGTTTGATACATGGCCCGTAACGGTTGGTAGTAACCATTCAAATCAAACAATACAGTGGGACTGCTATTCAGACCGATCCGCGCAAACGAGATGGCCTCAGTGATCTCTTCCAGAGTACCTGGCCCACCAGGCAGTGCAATGTTCACTTCTGCTAAGTCCAACATCCGGGCCTTGCGGGTGCCCATGTCAGCGACCACCTCCAATTTGGTGAGGCCGGTCATGGCTAAGCCGCGCGCTGCCAAGATCTGGGGAATGACGCCAATCACTTGCCCGCCATGGGCCAAGACACTCTTGGCCACGATCCCCATTAGTCCCATTTGACCACCGCCGTAAACCAAGGTATCCCCGCGTTGACCAACCCAAGCACCAAGCTGTTGCGCCGCTCGGGCAAAAGAAGCATCGCGGCCAGAATTGGCACCGCAAAAGACTGCAATTTTCACTGATATTCACTCCTATTATCCTGTATCCTGTCACGATGGTATTTATATTACGGTGAAACGTAACAAGCCACAAGTGGAGAGGGAGAACGATCCGGAATTATAAAATAGATTCAATTTGGAGACTGGGGATCATCGTTGTTTTTGGCCTGGAAATATCCCCGCCGCAGGTAATGGTTGCGCCCGCGATCCCAATGCACTTCAGTAATCAAGTGATAGTCGCGGGAAAAGGGCAGATTTAATTTATCGATCCAGGAAAGGAGATCAGGCAGCTGCTTTTCGACAACGGGGAAATCTGTATACAAACCGACCAAATAACGACAAAAAGTGAGTACAAATTGGATATCGATGGCTTGGGAATCGGCACTGATGGTTTGCAATTCTGTCACCAACCGAGCCGCAGTGTCCAAATGACCGGCCAGCAATTGCGGTTGAATTTCGTTCAGGTAGGCATCGGCCAAGTCATTGTCGATCTCATCCGAAAAAGAACGATAGGCCAGCAGCGTTTGGATGATTTGGCGAAAGAAACGGTGGTGCAGCGGATCGGTCAATGGGAGCAGAAAATTAGTTTCTGCGCTCAGCCGGGCTTGTTCCAGCGTCCAGTCCGGCGTATTTTGCAATACCGCTTGAAATTCGACGATGGGGGCATTCGACATGTGCAGGGAATTATGACCAGTGATATACACCAGCGCATAGGCGGTTACGGCTAGCGCCCGCATTTCTGGCAATGCATGGTAGCGGTTCGTGGCATAAAAAGCACGCAGGGCCTTAAAGTTACCCTGTTGATAATTATCGCGAATTTGCCGTCTGAGTTTTTCAGTCACAGAGGGTTCCATCCCACGATGCTGATAAAGAAATTCGGTTACACCAATATTCAGGCGCTGCAACAGGGCAAACAGCTTATCGGCACTGATATTTGTCTCGCCTTTTTCAAACTTGGCGTAAAACGAGCGGGAAACGATGCCCGTATAAACAGCCTTTTGCGGTAAATGTTGATTCGTGCGTAACCGCCGAATTGTTGGGCCATAAGTGATCATCATGTCACCTCCAAAGATTGTCTACTATATGAGACATATTGTGGATCACCGGTCTGGCGTCGTCAAGTATGAAGGCTAATAAGGTATGATAAAAGACCACCCTACCATTATGTTCGTACTTTATTCACACAATATCCAATTTTCCGTCAACAATTATTCTAATTATGATCGAATAATTCCTTCACGATAGAACTTGCTTGAGGGAAAGCTATGAAAGGTTGACTAATCTAGGAGGAACTTGTTATGAAAAGTATTAAAGTCTCTGGCTTAGTTGGTTTGACCGTTCTAGCATTAGCAACAGCAACACCGATTTCAGTGGCTGCAGCGGATAATCAAGCTGTACCGATTAATGTCGGAACAGCCTCGAATTCACAAGATCAAGGGTCGGATTTTGTGGATGCAATTGATCAATATGTGCATGTGATTAATAATCAATTTGTATTGGATGTTCCAACTAATTCAGGAATTCCAGAAAATCGAATTACCGATACACGTGAGATCCTCAGCAGAGAGAACGATACTATTCGAAAGCTGAATTTGACAATTGATCCAACTACGAAATCAATTCAGCAACCAGGGATCGAAGCGCCAAGCAATTCTGGGTTTAATGCACCATCAATTCAATGGTATGGAGTACGTTACTCGTTTACAAGTAATGCACAGGTTGCTTCATTTCATGCGACGACAAATCGGATCCGCAGTGAAACCACC
Source organism: Schleiferilactobacillus perolens DSM 12744 (assembly GCF_001435585.1). Taxonomy (GTDB): domain Bacteria; phylum Bacillota; class Bacilli; order Lactobacillales; family Lactobacillaceae; genus Schleiferilactobacillus; species Schleiferilactobacillus perolens. Next base: position 90,759 of record NZ_AZEC01000008.1, on the reverse strand, counting down.
GGTGCTGCTGCTTTTATTGGACTTATGTCAGTTCCTGCATATGCAGTCACTCCTATAGGCGGTACAGTGGTCACTTTTATTGCTGGGCAACTTGGAGCGTTTAGACAACTCGTAGGAGATGCTGGGGATGGAATAGCTTCATTCAATGAGTCGCACACTCATGATTACATTCACTTGGAACTCCATTTGTGGAGTAAGTATTACGTGCCGGGGGTTGGCGCATAGTGATTGATCAGTGAGGTGAAAAAATGCCATTTTTTCAGACGGTATTTAAGTTATTACTATTCGCTCTCTTACTTCTTTTTTCGATGCATATTGAAAAAGAATGGAGAAGAAACAAGCGCTTGCCAATGACACCGCCCAGAAACATCAAGGAGCTTCGTGATGATATTACCTTCTGTCTTGCTTTAGGGGGCTGGTTGATCATTTCTCGGATTGACTTTGCTAACCCCACCGAATCTCACCAAGTGTTTTCGAATATGATTATCGCAGTCATCATTGTGACGGTTATTATCGTTAAATGGTGGAATTTCAAAAAACGCGCCAACCAATGATTTAACTACCAATAAACGGTGGTAATCCCGGATTTCGTAATTAGGGTTGCCACCGTTTTTCCGGTTTAAAAACAGTTTAAATTCGGCGTTAACGTTATTCGTAAATTGCTCACGAAGGCTACAGTGACAGTCATTGAGCAAACATCATCAGTTATCATTACACCTAAAAAGCGTCTACTATATGAGACGTATTGTGAGTCAGTGGCCCGATATCGTCAAGTATGCTTGTCCCAGATAGACGAAAGGACTGAAGTACATGGATTACGTGACGATGTTTCAAGAAATTCAAGCGGTAATGCGCAAGGACTATGCAGGTGCCCAAGATAAGCAGGATTGGCCCATTCAGCACCCCGACCTGGCGACATTAACGCAGGTGCCAGATGATCACGCCTTTCTCCATTTGATCCAGCAATATTTGGGGCAGTATCGGGATGACCATGTCTTTTTCTTCAATGATCAAATTCCGTACCAAAAAGTTAGCTTTTCTGTCCGTCGTTATCAAGATATCCTTTATGTGACGGCAGTTAACCAAGAATCACGATTGAAACTGGGAACAGCAATCACTGCGATTGACGGCTTAACCATTCCAGCAGTGGTGAAAGCCCATCGATTGGAATTAGACCCCATACCGGAAAGGCAATTGTTTGGCGGCATTTTGCAGGCTGCCCAAACAGTCACGCTGAATGATGGCAAGATATTGTCGTTGCGGCATTTTTCCGTCCAATCAGATCCGGGTGTTTTCACTTACCGTCAGTTACAGAGTGACATGGGCTATGTGAAGATGACTAATTTTGCGGACTACACTGCAATTCAGCAGTTTTATCAGCAGTATTGGCCGCAAATTACGGCATTACCCAAGCTGGTGATTGATGTGCGGGTGAACAACGGCGGCGACGATGACAATTTTCGTCCATTGTTAAATGCCATGTACGTGGGCACCGTGGATAAGTCAAAAAGTGAACCGGATACCAATATGCAGGTGAACGCCACCCCGCGCAATTACCGTAATTGGCAATCACAGTTCACGCCATTACTGCCCAAGATGGATGACAGCGGCCGTCAAATGGTGACCCGCATCACAGCGTTTCTTAAAGCCCACCAAGCAGATGGTCTAATTAGTTTTGATGTTCCTGGCGGCGAGGAAACGACTGAAAAAATTCATGGGACAGACTTGCCGAAACGGATCGTTGTATTAAGTGATCGTTATTGCGGCAGTTCAGGCGACTCTTTTGTCCTGGCTGCCAAGAAGTCACCGAAAACGACAGTGATTGGCCGGGCAACTTACGGTGTATGGGATTATGCGAATGTGGTAACCCAGGATCTGGGCCATTTCCATCTTGCTTATCCGATTACCCGAGCGGATTGGATCGACCGCGGTGCGGGGATTGATGGTGTGGGCGTGCAGCCGGATATTCATTTACCTTGGACGCCCGAAATGATCACGGAAGATCAGGATCTGGCGTATGCGGAGCACTTTTTGAACAAGTCGGCGCTGTAACTGATCTGGAAATTACGGATGGTGTTAATTGATGTAATCCAGATGTGCTTTCAAATTAGTGACCACTGCCTGGGCCATGGTGGCCGGATCAACAACGCGGTTGGCACTCATGTTGTAGAGCAGAATATCCCACATACCGCCAATCATCATCAAATCAATGATCGTTTCATTCTTGGTGCCGGTATGCCAAGGCAAATCTTGGTGGGGGAGCATGACCAGCATTTTTTGCCGCTGAGTATCCCGAACAACGCTCAATAGTCCATTCTTTTGCAGTAAACGCAACGGTGTATACTGTTTTTGCCAAAACGCAAAGAAAACGGTGAACAGCTGCAAATACAGTCCGAGTAAAAAGATGTACGGCACACACATTAGGCCATCTAAGACATCAAAATGCCATCATCGAGTGCCAAACGATTGGATGCCCATCGAAAGTGGCAAGAGAAGAGTGGTACTGGCAATGATTTGTGGTACGGTGGCGGCTGGTAATATGGACAAAACCAAGACATCGGTGATTACGATGAGAGCAACCCGCCAGCTCTTTGCAATTGGCGTTTTCATTTAGTAATCACCTTGCGCTCGCGATTCAAAACCACGTGGGGTCACTTCTTTCTTTTCACAAAAACGTAAATAGTTAGCATTTCCGGTAAATAGTTAGCATTTCCGATAGAAAGCAATACCACCCATGAGCAACCCATAATTTAAATATATTGGTCCACAAAAAATTGTCAAGTGATGTTCTTCACCAGTTTGCCTAGCTTGGTTCTTGATGTAATTACACTTATAATTACATCAAAAGGGGGCGTTCTTATGACTGTTAAGACGAGACTTTTTGAGCAAAAACCGGATTATGATATACGAGCGGCAATGGAAGCTGATCGAATTAACGATAATGGTACACCGGTGGGTCGTGAGGACGTTTGGCATGATGATTAATAATATGCCAAGTCAAGGGGATCTGATTTGGGTTAATAGTGAGCCTCGTGCGATCCATGGATATGGCGGTCATGATCCAGAAGCAGAAAACACATTTCGACCAATGCTAGTAATGAGTGATGCTGCGTTATGGCGAGAATGCTTAGGTTCGTGTATCGGCAAAAAAGCAGGAGCACCAAGGTGAAAAACGCCCTGGTGTTCCTGCTTTTTATAGTTCGTGTGGCTATATTTTTTGAATGTACCCAAAAGTTTAGGAAATTTAAAATGAGTCGTTCGCTAGTCTGCCATATCCAACATCCGCTGCACGATTCGCTCCTCCGCAATATGCAGTTCCTGATCGCACAACTTACGCAGTAAATACCGGTCATGGGAAACAATCAACAATGTTCCGGCATATTCCTGCAACAGACTTTCGATTTCCTCTCGGGCTGAAATATCCAAGTGGTTGGTCGGTTCGTCTAGGATCAATAGATTGATCTTCTTTTGGAAAAGCTGCAGTAAGGTCAGCCGAATCCGTTCACCGCCAGAGAGATCCTGCAACCGGCGGGCAGCATCGTCGGCGAAGAAGCCGAACCGGGCCATGGCCTGGCGGGCAGCCTGCTCGTTGGGCATGAATGTTTGCACATACGCCAGTAAGCGCTCCTGGGGGCGGTCAAACTGGGGATTTTGAGGCAGATAGCCGGGTTGTAAACTCGCTCCCAACGTGACAGTGCCGCTGGTGGGGGTTAATTGACCCAAAATGAGTTTGACCAGGGTGCTCTTACCCGTTCCATTGGCACCAGTCACAGCGACGCGATCCCCGCGATGGATTTGGAAGTCGGCGTGTTGGAACAAAGTACGCGGACCAAATGATTCGCCCAGATCACGGGCAGTGATGACATCGTTCCCCGAGCGACCAGCAGTACGCACATTTTGCAGGCGGTGTTTAGGCGGCTGGGGTACTTGAATGACTTGGATTTTGGCCAGTCGTTTCTCCAGTTCCTTAGCCTTCCTGAAGAACTTCTCGTTTTGACTTTCATTGGCCCATTGGCGATACTGGCGAATTTGCAGCTGCAGTTTACGAATGGCCTTGGCTTGCAGGTCGTGATCCTTTTGTATGCTGGCCAGCCGCTCGGCTTTGAGCTTAATATAGCGGGAGTAATTACCAGGATAGGTGACTAATTCACCATCTTCGATTTCCCACGTTTGGGTGGTGACACGGTCAAGGAACATGCGATCATGGGAAATCACCAAATAACCGGTCTTACCCTTTAACAAAAACTGTTCCAACCACTCAATGCCAGTGGTATCCAAATGGTTAGTGGGTTCGTCTAATAAGAAAAAGTCGGCATCGGATAACAGCAGTTGGGCCAGGGCGACTCGCATTCGTTCGCCGCCGGATAACTGGTTCACCGGCGTATCGCGGTAAGCCCAAATAGCCAGTCCCTTCATGACCGTGTTGATCCGGTCCGCAAAGGCATAACCGCCCTGATCTTCGAAGTCCTGCTGGAGATTGGCGTAGCGGGCCAGCACTTTGTCCAGGTCAGCATCGGGTTGGCTCATCTGGTTTTCGCAGTAGCGCAGGGCGTCTTGAAGCTTGGTCAAAGCCGGTTGGCTGGCGCCCAAAAACGCGGTCACTGTCGCCGGAGTATCAATGAGCTGCTGGTTTAAGTGGGCGATAGTGGCGTCTTTTGCCCGGCTTACCACCCCGTCACTGGGCGTGTCGCTGCCTAGCAGGATGTCCATGAGGGTGGACTTACCGGTGCCGTTCGCACCGACCAGAGCGACCCGGTCACCGGCAGCGAGTTGCAGCGAAATATCGACAAAGAGCGGTTCGTGATCAAATTGTTTGGTGATTTTACTAGCTTGAATGAATAACATATTTTTTCTCCTTAAAGTTGCCGGAGAACGCAAAAGGCCATGGCGAGTATTCACCATGGCCCCGTTAATGGATTGGCGTCTCGGCGGTCACTGGTGGCGTTTCATTTGACTGTTTTTGGACAGACTGGTCCCGTTAACAGGCAAAGTGAAACCAACAGATTGACGAAAAGAAACGCCAAAGCGCACAAAATCTATTTCAAAAATGTGATTCTTTCCGTAACCGCACATGATGCCGCACCTTCTTTCGTAATTTATTAAGTATAGGATACAAGAAACACGCAGGAATAACAACTACCTGGGCGCGCCGCTCACCCGTCGTAAACGGGCTCCGCGGACCAGAAGCTAGCCTCTCCGAAACGGGCAAAGCCGAGCAGAAGCTATGTTAGAAGGCAGGTCAGGCAAAAAACCTAAGGGCGGGTTTTCTGCCTGACCTGCCTTCTGACGCCGCTTCTACCGCTCGCCTTTGCCCTCTATATACAGAACCACCATCTCCTCGTACAATGGGGAAAAGAACAGGAGGATCAATTTGGCACACGCAGAAGCAGCACACATACTTCAAGAAAAGTTTGGTTATGATCATTTTCGGACCGGTCAAGACCAGGCAATCGAGCGGGTTTTAGCCGATGAGAATACATTGGTGGTGATGCCCACCGGTGGCGGTAAATCGCTGTGTTACCAAATTCCGGCGCTGATGCTGCCGGGGTTAACGGTGGTGGTGTCGCCGCTGATTGCTTTAATGAAGGATCAGGTGGACGCGTTGAATGATAACGGCATTCCGGCCACCTTTATTAATAGTTCCATCGATTTCCGCGAAATTGACGAACGGCTCCGCCAGGCGGCGGCCGGTGAGGTGAAACTGTTATACGTGGCGCCAGAACGATTTGAGTCTGAGCAGTTTGTGGACGAATTAAATGATATTAAAATCAGTTTGCTGGCCATTGATGAAGCGCACTGTATTTCCCAATGGGGCCACGATTTTCGCCCCAGCTACCTTTCTCTAGCCGCGGTGCCTGAGCGGTTGGCCAGCCATCCAGCGGTCATTGCCTTGACGGCGACGGCGACTCCGCGTGTGGCCCAGGATATTCGCCAGCGTCTGCACATTCCGGATGACGGGATGGTCAATACCGGTTTTGCCCGGGACAACTTGAGCTTCCAAGTGGTCCGGGGCCAGGATGAGGATCGGTATTTGGCTGAGTATCTAAAATTAAACCAAGATCAGTCGGGGATTATTTACGTCAGTACCCGCAAAGAAGTAGAGCGGCTGTATACTTTCTTGAGCCGTAAGAAGTTGCCGGTGACCCGGTATCACGCCGGGATGAATGATGCCGAGCGGGCACAAAATCAGGAGGACTTTCTCTTTGATCGCTCACCCATCATGATTGCCACCAATGCATTTGGCATGGGTATTGATAAGAGCAATGTGCGCTTCGTCATTCACGCCCAGGTGCCCAAGGACTTGGAGTCTTACTACCAAGAAGCGGGGCGGGCTGGTCGGGATGGCCTGCCCAGCGAGGCTATCTTGCTGTTCAAGCCCGCGGATGTGCAATTGCAGCACTTCTTCATTGAGCAGTCCGATGCCGATACGGCGCATAAACACTTGCAGTATCAAAAACTGCAGACCATGGTCCAGTATGCAAATACGGACGACTGTCTGCAGCAGTTTATTCTGCGTTATTTTGGGCAAAATGATACCTCACCCTGCGGCCGCTGCAGTAATTGCCTGGATCAGCGGGAAGCAGTAGATGTGACGACGGATGCGCAAAAAGTGTTGTCCTGTGTGGTGCGGATGCATGAACGGTTCGGGAAGAGCTTGGTGGCCCAAGTGCTGGCGGGGTCCAATGTGCAGCGTATTCGCGAAATGCGGCTGACAGAGTTATCCACGTATGGATTGATGCGGCCGCAATCACAGAAAGAAATCGCGACATTTATCGACTTTTTGACCGCGGGCGGATTTTTAGCCGCCCGGGGTGGTCAGTATCCTACGCTGAGTGTGACACCCGCCGGCGTCGCCGTGCTCAAAGGGGAAGAAACTGTCCACCGGAAGACCGCGGTCCGGGCCCATCAAAGTGTGTCCACAGACGATGCGACGTTTGAAGCATTGCGACTGGTGCGCCGCCAGTTGGCAGAGGAAAACAAGCTGCCGCCTTACATGATCTTCCCGGATCAAACGCTGAAAGCGATGAGCAGTGAAAAGCCGCAGACATTGATGGATATGTTAGCGATCAAGGGTGTGGGCGAAGCCAAATTGGACAAGTATGGTCAGATTTTTCTTGATGCGTTGAATGACCAGGCTAAGCAGACTGTGCACGCAGCTGATCCAAATGGATAACCCGATCGTACATGGCTTGGACAGCGGCGGGGACTTGGTGGCCCACTTCGATTAATGTTTCAGGACCGGCCAAGAATTCTCGGCGGACCTTGTCGGCCAGTTGATCGTCTAATGCGGAAGTGGCTTCGTCCGCCAGGAGTACGGGTCGCTGGCGGATCAGTGCTCGGGCGATTTCGATCCGCTGGACCTGGCCGCCGGAAAGGTTTTGACCGTTTTCCACGACTTGGTAATCCAGCCCCTTTTCTGCCACTAAAGCACTCAACCCGGCGTCTTTCATGGCGCTCAGGACGGCAGTATCGGAGAATGCCGCCCCCAGGGTGATGTTGTAACGGAGGGTGTCGTTGAAGAGGAAGGGCGTTTGTTTCACCAGCCCAAAGTGTTTGCGCAGCGCCACCCGGTTGATCTTGGTAGCGGGGATGCCGGCCACGGTGTAAGTCCCACTGGCTAAGGGAATTTCTCCTTGCAGCACCCGCAGCAAGGTCGATTTGCCAAATCCGGACGGGGCCATGAGCAGCACTTTTTCGCCCGGGGCAATGTGCAGGTTGATATCTTGCAAAATGGCCTTGTCGCCGATTTTCACAGTGGCATGATTCATCACGAGACTGTTGTCCCTGGTTTGGGGCAAGGGTTGGCCGTCATCCGTGGCAGCGGCCATTGCATCTTCAGCGGTGCGGATGCGTTTCAGCACGGGCTTGGTCGCCCCCCGCTGGTTATACTCATCCAAGGCAGCCATTAACGGGTTGCGCATGTCGTTGGCGAGCTGCACGACTCCCATGAAGTTGGCTAATGTTAAAGCACCGGCGATAATACGCCAAATACCGACGCCGAAGGGAACGAGCACTCCCAGTACCATGATCGTGGTCAACGCGCTGGCTTCGATGGTGCCCATGAGAAAGTTCATGTGGAATAGACGATCCTCCAGGCGGCTGGCAAGTGCGCCGGTCTGCTTCTTAACCACGCCATTCGCTTGATAGGCACGGGCAGTATCCAAGCCCGCCAGAAAATCCTTGAGCTGTCCAGTCCAGGAGGCATTAGCGCTGGACCAGCGAGTCGATGCCCGGCCGATCATTTTCTGGGAAAACGAGGAAATCAAGGCCGGGATGATGTTGCCGACAAAGAATGCCAGGGCGGTGAGCCAGTCGAAGTAGACCGCACCGATAATTGCGCCAATAGCGGTGATCATATTTTCGAGAATGAGCAATTCGTTGGTGGTGCCGTTAGTCTCCAAAAGCTTCAAGTCGTTGGTCATAAACGAAATACTTTTCCCACTATCAGTGGTCAGCGGTGCGTCATCCACCATGTATTGAATTAGGCGTGTCTTGACGCGCAGGTTTACTGCCCGAACGACGACCGCCCGCATGGTTTTGAGCAGCCATTGCGCTGCGCCCCAAGCGACAAACATTCCCAATCCTAAAACAGCACTGTGCAGAAATAACGTCAGACTACGGGCGGTGGCGGCCGCAAAAAAGCGGGTCAAGACCCACGCATTGCCCACGTTGCTGATGCTGGAGAATAAACTGATCAACAAGTAGATGCCAATTTGCCATTTCTTACCATATCGCCAAACAATCATGATCCCCACACTCCTTATTGCTATTGTGTCCTCAGTGTAATCAGCCTAAAGTTGAGGTGTGTGATAAATGTCATATATGACCGTTAAACGGAGGCGGAGGACATGGCAGCATTGGGAGAAACAATTCGGCAAATTCGCCGAAACAAGGGGTTAACGCTGGCGGAAGTGGCCGATGAACAAGTGACAGCATCCTTCTTATCGAAGTTTGAACGCGGGGTGACGGACATGGGCACGGATCGATTCTTGCATATCTTGAATCGAATCCATACCACGCCGGAGGAATTCTTCTATATCCATTTGGGGACAACAGCTGAGAAAAAGGCGAGTCAGGACGGCTATTACAATCGCACTGCCATGTTTCAATCATTGTTCGGGCACAGTCTGCATATCACATCAACGGCTGAGGCCCAGCAAACCCTCGCTAATTTAATCGTTTGGGAAAAAGAAGCCAGCGAGCGTTATTTGACGACACCAAGTCTTCTGAATATGCTCTATTGGCGCGCTCAGCAACTGATGAAGCAGGACGTGACGGATCTGATTCAAAAAAAGCCGTTTGGCGATAGCCATGGGACGGCTCAATTTTCCAATGAAGCCCGGCAATATCTGTATAACGTCAACGACTGGGGTGAATTTGAAATCTATGTCTTTGCGATCTTTGCGGTGGATATGCGGCCAGCCGACGAACGGCGGTTATTCCAAGTGGCGTTGACGCGCAGTAAAAAATACAGCAGTTTTCCTGGGGCACCCAAGTTACGATTTAACATTATCTTCAATCAATTGTTTTTGGAAATGAACCGACAAGCCTATGCAATTGTGGAAGCAGATTTGCCCCAGTATGCGGATTTATTGAGGGCAGATCCCAATGCGGAACAAGAAATCTGGTACCGGTTCATTCGGGCCTGGTGGCTTTACCGGACTGATCGCCCCACAGAGGCAGCAGCACTGGGAGCGCGTACTGTTAAACTGGCCACGACTTTGCGGATGACCAAACTCGCTCAATTCGTTCAATCGGTACTGGCCTCAGTGGCCACCCAGGGACCGGAACAGGACTACACCTTTTTCCAGCAAACCGTGGTATAGGCATGCATGTTTGGCGGTACATCATTTTAGGAAGTGGGATTTGATGGATATTTTAACCTTTCAATTAATTGGCGATCCTGCAAAGGCGCCGCATATGGCAAAATACATGAAGGATCAATTTCCGTTTTTAGGTCTGCCGACCCCCATGCGTAAATCCCAGTCTAAGGCGCTGCTTAAAGTCAGCCGCGAACAGAATCTGGCGACAGTCCGCAGGTGGATCACCGATCTGTACCAGCGAGAAGCGCGGGAATATCAATACGTGGCGATTGATTTGGCCTTGGAGAACGTCAAACGCTGGCAGTTCGCGGACATCCAGTTTTTGCAGCAATTTGTGGGTCAAAAAAGTTGGTGGGACACAGTAGATGCGTGGCGAAAAGTTTTCGCGCTGTACGTCAGGATTCATCCAGACCAAAAGCCGGCTGTGTTTGCGCTATTCTTTGACGAACCAGATTTCTGGCTGCGCCGGGTGGGGATCAATCTGCAGTTGCTGGAAAAAGAAACACAAGATACGGCCATGCTCAGCCGCGCCATCTTGGCCGATCAGGATACCGGCGAATTCTTTATTCAGAAAGCGATTGGCTGGTCCCTGCGGCAATACAGCAAATATGATCCGACGTGGGTGCAGCAATTTCTGAACGCACACAAGCTCAGCCCACTGGCAGTGCGGGAAGCCAGCAGGTATTTATCTGCTCACGATTAATAGAATTTCTAGAAAACAGGCCAACTTGTGGATGGTTGGTGTTTATGGTAAGCTACTAACTTGTGAGTATCAAACTTTTTTGCAGTTCTAGCGAATTCAGAATCGTTTCAAATACTCTCCTTGCACGCGGGAATCGCGTGCCATTCAGTCCATAAGGAGGTGTAACAGTCATGGCAACACACTACGAAATTACGTACATCATCAAGCCGGATATCGACGATGATGCAAAGGCCGCTTTGATCGAACGTTTCGACAAGATTCTGTCCGACAACGGTGCAACCGTAGATGATTCCAAAGACTGGGCAAAGCGTCGTTTTGCTTACGAAATCAACCACTATCGTGAAGGCACATATCATGTCGTCAACGTACATGCGGATGATGACAAGGCGGTTAACGAGTTTGACCGGTTGAGCAAGATCGAGCCGTCTATTTTACGGCATATGATCGTCACCCGGGAAGACTAATCGGTTAGAACTTTATAGGAAGGAGCTTGGTTGTATTGATCAATCGTGTGGTATTAGTGGGTCGTTTGACTCGAGATGTTGATTTACGCTATACCCAAAGCGGCACAGCGGTGGGTTCATTTACCGTCGCGGTCACTCGGAATTTTAAGAATGCCCAAGGTGAACGGGACTCCGACTTTGTCAGCTGTGTGATGTGGCGGAAAGCGGCAGAGAACTTTGCCAATTTTACGCGTAAAGGTTCTTTGGTGGGTATTGATGGCCGCATTCAAACGCGGAACTATGAAAATGCCCAAGGTCAACGGGTTTATGTGACCGAAGTCGTCGCTGATGACTTCGCGTTACTGGAACCTAAGTCAGTGACGGATGCGCGGCCGCACGACAGTGGTCAAACCCAAGGCTCGGGCAATAACCCTGGTCAAGGGCAGCAGTCGTCTTACAACAATGGCGGTAATAACAATAATAATTACAGCCAAGGTCAAGGCGGCAACCGCAACAATCAAAGCAACCAAGGGAATTCCTATAATAATAACAATGCACAGCAACCATCCAGCGGGGCTCCTAAAAAGGACGATACGTTGGCCGATCCGTTTGCGGATAATGGTCAACCCATCGATATCTCCGATGATGATTTGCCGTTCTAACTAAACGTCTATTGGTATTACAATTTCACGAGAGAGGATGAATATACATGGCAGGACAACGTCGTGGTGGCCGTCGTCGGCGTAAAGTCGACTTCATCGCTGCTAACCATATTTCGTACATTGACTATAAAGATACGGAATTACTGAAGCGGTTTGTTTCTGAACGGGGTAAGATTTTACCTCGTCGGGTTTCTGGCACAAGTGCTAAGAACCAACGGAAGATTACGATCGCAATCAAGCGGGCTCGGATTATGGGCTTGCTGCCGTTTGTTACAGAAGAGGGTTAATTACCCGATTCGTGACCAGCATGGGGAAACCTGCGCTGGTCTTTTTTTATGCAGAGGGCGCAGCGCCCCGGGTAGAAGCGTAGAGATAAGAGCGGTCAGGCAGAAAACCCGGGCTTAGGTTTTATGCCTGACCGCTCTTATCTCATAGCTTCTGGGGCGCTGCGCCCGTTTACACGGCTGAGTCGGTTCATCGGCACCCTAGCCCCTCTGGTCGGCTCCGCCTGTTTACGTGGTTAGGGTCGGTTCATTGCGTACTAGCCCAGGTCGGTTCTCCCACCACTCACTCAATCACCTGCTGGAAAAACGAATAATCCCGCTCCGCGCCATGAGTGGCAATCAAATCCAACTTCGCCCGAACATCTGCCGCTACATCTTTCATCCGCAACGCCTTCGCCAATTGCACCGCGCTGTCCCCAATCGTCTTGCCGGCTTCCCGCTGGTCGGTTCGAAATAGCCACCAAGCCCGAATAAACCGATACGTAATCTCATGTTCGGCATCCGGTGTTTTGTCCAACAGAGCCGCATACTGTGGTAAATACTCGCCCACCATGGCATAAGCGCGGCGATTCATCTCTAAATAAAGTTGATTGGCCATAATATCAAAGCACAATTTCGGGGCACCGTGAAACTGGCTATATTTTTCACTCCGTTTCACGGCCACTTGAAATAAGCGGCGTTCGTCGTCGATCTGCATGTCGACGGCAAATATCGTAAAGACATAAAGTTCAAATTCGCCCCAATCATTAACGTTATACAGATAATGCAGGGCTTCGTGAGAATATTTTCCCGTACTGTCCGTGCGGACGGGGGGCTGTTTCGTGAGCATCCCAATGACTTCCTGGGTCATCAGTTGTTGGACACGCCAATGAAGCATATTTAACAAGGTCGGTGCCGCGTGATATTGCGTGGCAGCAGCTTTTTCACGTGCCGCCAAGTCCGCTTTTGTTTTCGCTATATCCGGCCGGTCCGCTAATGACATATCCTCGCCAAACAAACGGCCCAACATGATGGTCCGGTTAAAGTAACCGTCTTGGTTATCACCTGAATGAATGTAAAAGAACTCTTCAGGTGTGGTAAAAATTTGGGCGAGCACATGCAAAAACTTGGTCGTCGTGATATCTGCGACGCCGCGTTCGAACTTAGATAGAAAAGATAATGTGACCTGATCATCGGCCACATCCGCCAGAGTCAGACCCTTGTTCGTCCGAATCTGGCGGACTGTCTCGCCCAATTTGACCATCGAAGAGACCTCCTGCTCAATCGAAATCTTAGTCATATATGATAATTCTCAGACATTCTCATTTTAACGTGCCTAAACTTGAAGTACAAGTAAGGGAGCGAATGAGGATGACGGAAAAATTAGTGCATATTGATGGCCGGGTGGTCATCGCTAGTATCGCGACAGTTGTATCGAGTTTGGTGGGCGTAGCGATCCCGCTGGTGTTAAAGAAAGCCATTGACCAACAATCCGGATTCGGTAACGGTGTGGGATTTCAATTGATTACACTCTTCGTGGGACAGGCGCTTTTGATCACATTGGGAGAATACATCATGGCCCAGTCCGGTGAACGGCAAGTGCTGAACATTCGCCAGCGGCTCACCGGCCATTTGCTCTATACGCCCAAGGATTTCCTGGATCATCAGCAAAGCGGCGATCTCTCGTCCCATGTGATGAACGATACCAACAGTATTCGCACTTTCTTGACTGCCAATGTGGCCAACTTTGTGGCGGGGATCGTCACCATCATCGGCTCACTGATTGCCCTGTTTATGCTGGATTGGCGGCTGAGCCTGGTATTGATTGCTTGTTTACCGGTGGTCATCGTCGTGGTGGTGCCGCTCTCTAACCTGTCGGAAAAGTACGCCGAACACTTGCAAAATGATACCGGCGCAACCACGGGCTTTCTCACAGAAACCTTCCGCGAGACAGGGCTGATTAAGGCCAGCACGGCTGAACAAACCATGACTGCCAAGGCTGGTCGGCGATTCACCGATTTGTATCGAGTGGCGTTAAAGGCGGATCTGCTGGAAGCGATTGCCTCTCCGTTAGTATTACTGTGCCTGTTCGGTGCCGTGGCCGTCATTTTCACTTACGGCGGGCAACGGGTGACTGCGGGGACGCTGACAGTGGGAACACTGATGTCGTTTCTCATTTATCTTTTTCAACTGTTGAATCCACTGGGTGGTCTTTCAAACTTTTTTGCCGAATTGGCTAAGATGAAAGGCGCTACGGCGAAGATTCAACAATTGTTGCACACACCGCAAGAAGATTTAACGACGGGTCATTCTCCTGCTCCTGGTGACTTAGTTTTAGCCAATGTGACATTTGGTTACGGAGATGCCACAGTGCTGGACGATGTGACGGTGACTGTGCCTCAGAACAAAAAAGTCGCCATCGTCGGGCCGTCTGGCGGTGGGAAATCTACCTTGGTCAGTCTGATCGAACGATTTTATCCCTTGACTCAGGGCAGTCTGACCTTGGGTGGCGCGGCTGCGCAAACGATGGATCTGCGGGAATGGCGCCAAAACTTCGCCCTAGTGGATCAAAATAATGATATTGTGGCTGGCACAATTCGCGATAACCTGCTTTTTGGCTTACAAGGCCAATATACACCAGCAGACATCACCCGAGCACTGGCAGACGCCGGTCTGGCAAAGGATATCGCCGAATTTCCAGATGGTTTGGAAACGGCTGTGGGCGAAGATGGTACTTTACTTTCTGGCGGGCAAAAGCAGCGGCTCCAGATTGCTCGGGCGTACTTAAAATCGCCGCGCTTTATCATTTTTGACGAAGCCACAGCAAATCTGGACGCTGATGCAGAGCACCAAGTAACGACCAGCTTGAACAAGCTGCTGCACCAGCGGACCGCGATCATCATTGCCCACCGGCTATCCACGATTGTTGATGCGGACATCATTTATTTTTTGGAAGATCACCATATTACTGGTCAAGGAACCCATGCGGAACTCATGGCCAGTCACGACTCTTACCGCCGGTTTGTTCAGGAACAAATGATTCAGTAGCATTCTGCAAACTTGTCCCCACTGTTTTGCGTAACTAATCAGTGTACCGAAAAAAGGAGGCCAGTATTGGGCTGGCCGAAGGGAGTTATGCAGAATGATGAATCATGTGGTGTTGGTGGGGCGGTTGTGCCAGGACGTGGAAGTTAAACATACCGAAAGTGGAGTCGCACTCGCTCGGTTTAATGTGGCAGTTGACCGGAACTATAAAAACAGTCAGGGTGAACGAGACACGGATTTCGTGAATTGTTTGCTGTGGCGCAAATCCGCAGAGATCTTTGCCCAGCATACGTGCAAAGGCTCGCTTGTGGGGATTAGCGGACAGGTGCGAACGCATAACTATGAAAATAAAGAAGGGCAGAAGGTTTATGTCACAGAAATTGCGGCGGATGGCTTCAGCTTTTTGGAATCCAAGGCCATTACAGAGTCGCGCCGGTCAGGGACGCCGGTGGGTGCGTTAGCCAGTAGCATGGATAACGGTGCCATGTTGGTTGATCCCCTGGCCACCAATAACGGCCAAGCCATCGATATTTCAGATGACGATTTGCCGTTCTAAAGCATATCAAGAATCCCCGCCGGTACGGTCTAATGGCCGATACAGCGGGGGTTCTTTAGTTATTCCTGTAAAACAAACAATTGATTAGGCGTTTCAATAAACCAATGGGAATTCCACTGATAATATTCGTCCATGATATCGTGATTGCCCTTCACTTGTTCCGGCGTGGCAGTGTATTGTTTGATTACTCGCAACGATTTACCGTCTACGGTAAGCACTGTGCCAACGGCCAACCGGCTGGCCAGGCGTTGTCCCGCCATGGTTTGCGTATTCGCGTAAATCCACTTGCTGGCGTCCTTACTTTCAAAATGCGGGCCGTCCGCCAATGTGTACAGACTGGGCAACTGTGATCCATTGGTGGTTTGTGCTGTGGGAATGGCTACTAAACCAAACATGGCGCCATTCAATTGGACTTGCCGGCCACGGGTGGGTTCTTTCGCCACCACCGTGGTCGCCGCCGAAGCTGTGCTGCTGCTGGCCTGACTCGTTTGCGATGACTGACTGGCAACAGGACTATTGCTCTTTGCTTTGCTTTGTTCACTCACTTTACTGGTAGATTGTGCAACCTTCGCGGCGGTCCCGGTAGCGGACTTTTGATTGCCACTGGCACATGCGCCTAACGTCAAGACGACGAATAGCGCGGATAAAAAGATACTCATTTTCTTGATCATGTTAATCGTCTCCCCCGTATTCATACTTCCTGTTAGCCATATTATACGGGGAATTGCTCAGCAACGCACGAACAATGTTGTAAGGTTGGAGAGAGGGCGGAGCGCCCCGGGTAGAAGCGTAGAGATAAGAGCGGGCAGGCAGAAAACCCGGGCTTAGGTTTTATGCCTGCCCGCTCTTATCTCCTAGCTTCTGGGGCGCGCAGCCCGTTTGTGGAGTCCGACCAAACCGCGCGGTACTCAGCACATGCTAGTCCTTATACATCGCTGCCTGGCTTTCCCAAAGTTGCCGGAAATAAGCTGAATGCTGTGACAATTCTTTGGCTGGACCAATCTCCACGATCCGCCCGGCCTGCAACATAATCACTTGGTCTGCTAGAGTCGTGGCGCCGATCCGGTGGGTAATGAATAGCGACGGCTTGTTCGCCGACAATCGTTTAATTTTAGCAAAGACATTCAATTCATGGATCGGATCCAAGCTGGACGTGGGTTCGTCCAAGATCTGAAATTGGCCGTCGCGGTAGGCTGCTCTGGCAATGGCAATCTGTTGCTGTTGGCCGCCACTGGGTTGGAAGTTCTCGGTGCTGAAGCCGCCAATCGGTGTTTTTACCCCGTGAGGCAGGTGGCCCAGCCAATCGGCTAAGCCCCAATCCTGAATGATTTTAGTGAGTTTGTCCTGGTCAATTGTTATATCACTGGCAATATTTTGATCCACCGGGATATCAAACACCTCGTAATCTTGGAAGACCACACTGAATATACGCGTGTATTCCGCTAACGGAATCTGCTGGATATTTATCCCATTCAATCGAATCACACCATTGGTTGGTGTGTACAATCGTAACATCAGCTTCACTAGTGTGGTTTTACCACTGCCATTCTCACCCACCAGTGCGGTCACACCTTTGAAAGGCAGTGTAAACGATACATCGTGAAGTACTTCGCCGCGATTTGGATAGCTGAAGCTGACGTGATCAAATTGTAATACCAGGTTGGTTGCCGCTGTTGGCAAATACTGAATCGGTGTCAATTGTTTCGGCGGTTGGGATGACGTCAGCACTTTCTGAACATACTGAATTTGATTCTGGAATTGGGCCAGATGCTGCCAGGCTGCTACGAGTGCGGAGACCGAAGCCGCAATTTGGACGACGCCGGCAAACAGCGTATTGATATTGCTGATCGGCAGAATGTGGATCGCCATTTTGAATACCACCAGTGTGAAAACCGCGACAATGGCAACACTGGAAATCAACTGTGAAACGATCTGGGAGTTATATTCAATGTGGATCAGTTCCTGATTTTGCGTTTTCTCTTTCCGCCAGACTGCTTTGTACCGGGTTTGAATCACATCGCTCATCTGCCAAAGTTTGATGGCCTTAATGTTGCTGTAAGTGTTCACCACTTGGAGGAGAAAGTAGTTCATTTGTTTCTCCAGCGTCATCAACTGGGAAAAGATCTTAATGTTTTTCCCAGTTAAATGTTGGTACAGTCGGCTTAAGAATAGTTCAAGCCCAAGCAGCACCGCCAAAGTAACCAGCGTGATCCCCAAAAGATGGGGAACGGCTGTAATCCGGTAGGCCACCATCCAAGTAATCAGGGAAGCCCCGGTGATAATCGCCAATGTGTTTTGCACCGTTGTTTGCAGTTGATAGAAAAAAGCTTGTACCCCGCCAGAATAGCGAAAAGAAGCATCACTCTTATTCATTATGCTGTAATATTGCTTCGTTTCCAGGGTAGCAAAATCCACTTTCTCCCATTCTTCATGCATCTGAATTTTCAGCATTTCGTTAGCTCTGGTCGCATTCACTGTCATTGCCTGTTGCAGCAGTTGGGCCAGGACGCCAACGATAATCACTGTTAAGTAGGTAGTCACTGCGATCTGAATAGCTCCCGAGAATTGATGGTTCAGCATCGCATTTAACAATGCCGTGTTGCCAACAATTAAAATATAGGGATTAGCGGCATTGAGCAGACTAGTAGCCAGCGTTAGGTAGACCAGCCTTTTGTCTAAATTGTTCATGAGCACTAGCGTCGTCCACAACCCGTACAGTTCATCCTTAATCTTTTTCATTCTGCTCACCTACCGCATAAAGCGACTTTTGTGCATCCCACAGTTTCTTGTAATACTGACAACTCTGTAATAGGTCGGCATGAGTTCCAACACCCATGATTCGGCCGTTTTTGAGGACCATAATCTGACTTTGCAGAGTCAAGGACCCCAGTCGGTGAGAAATAAAAATCACCATTTTATTTTGTAACTGCTGGCTAGCTAATGCATAAAACTGTTTCTCCGCCAAAGGATCCAGTGCGGCAGTGGGTTCGTCCAGAATATTCAAATCGGCATCCTTGTAAAGTACCCGCGCAAACAGCAACTTTTCTTTTTGCCCGCCGGATAAAGAGATACCGTTGGGATCTAACTCATTACCAAGCATGGTCTGTACGCCCTGGGGCAGATGTTGCACAAAATCAGCCATGCCAACAGCCTGCAGCACTTCGTTCACTTTGGCATAATCGATTTTTCTGGGAACTACCAGTGCAATATTCTCGGCAATCGTGAAGTGCAACAGAATATCATCTTGAAATTCCACTGCCATTCTTTCCAGCAGAGAGGCGTTGGTCCAGGCCGCACGCGGCCGATCGTTGATTGTAATCTGGCCGCTGGTGGGCGTATAAAGACCGCAGATCAACTTGATCAAGGTGGTCTTACCCGCACCATTTTCGCCGACAATTGCCAAAGGATGACCAGCGGTTAGGTTCAATGAGATATAGTGCAGCAGGGTGGTATCGCTCACCGCAAAAGAAACGTCACGCAACTGGAGGTTCCGAATCTGGCCAATATCCGGTAAGCCCAATGCCCGTTCAGTTGGCTGAGCATAACCGAGAAAGGCTCGAAAATTCGTCGCATACGATAAATTTCGGCCGATTTCAGCATAGGCTTGCCGAATCGTCGTAAAACGCGTATTTAATACTTGCATCGCGGTGATGAAGACAATGATGTTTTCAATACTGACAGTTTGCGACTGAATCAGAAATAGCAATGTGCCTAACATACCGAGGGCGTTGATGGCCACTTGGGCAATTCCCACGGCAGTAGTCACCCGACTATATCTGCGTTGCCAGTTCACTACGCCATTACCCAGAGTCAGGAGGTGATGGTGCAACAGCGGAAGCATATTGAACAGTCTGATGTCCTTGCCACTGCTGCGTTTAAGCAATAATCGAGTGAAATAACTTTGATAACTCGTTATCTGATTTTCTTCCGCCTTATGTCGGGCAAACCAGCGATTCGCGACCCGTTGCAAGCCGTATTCAGCGATGTTAATGGCCAGCACGATAACGATCAGCCACGGATTGAAATAGCCCAAAACTGCCGCCACGACGACAACCTGAATGCTATTGCGGATGACCTGGAACGTATTGTCCACGATTGCTTCAATGCCATCGTTCCCACCATTATAAATTGACTCGTAGGCCTGGTCGATCACCGTTTTTCCCTTGACAGAATCAATATCTGATTGTCGCCAGTTGAAAATCAGGGCAGAGAAAACCGGAATGTAATCAAAACGGAAGGCAAACGTGTATTGGGCAAGGGCATCTTGCAACCGCGTATCCAAAATACCCAAGGCATAACCAATGACTGTTACCGCAAAAATAATGCCGATAGTGATCAGAATTGAGAATAACGGCTGTTGAAGCAGGCGCACCACGACGACCGGAAAAGAAACAATGAACCCGACATAGGCGGCACCGACCAGACAGTCTAACAGAAACAGCCCATACTTAGCCGCCTTTTCCGTTTTTGTGAATGCCCGCATCACGAAGGCCCAATTACCATGCTGATCCAACGTACCATCTCCTCGTTTCAACGACGTATAAGAGGATTACTTGTCATTTTCATCTTGATGAGTCAAGTTTACAAGGAGGCCGAAACGATTGCACATATTTTTTAGAGACGACTGGTACTTTTCTGCACAAAAAAACCTCCAGGCAGATGCCCAGAGGTTTTGGTTAATTACGAATTAGTGTTTAACAACGTTCGTAGCTTGGGGGCCACGATCGGATTGTTCAACGTCGTAAGAAACAGCTTGGCCTTCGTCTAAAGACTTGTAGCCGTCACCTTGGATAGCAGAGAAATGTACGAATACATCCTTGCCATCGTCACCAGTGATGAAGCCATAACCCTTGTCAGCGTTGAACCATTTAACTGTACCGTTTTGCATGTAGATAAATCTCCTATTCAAAAACTAAAAAGTAACATTGCACCAGGTAATCGAAAAAGGAAATCCATCGTACAAGACAAAACAAGTTCCGCTTCTTGATTACTTGAATAGTGTAACACGCTTTTCGGAAAACACCTAATACTTTACAAAATAAGTTTCTCGCCAGGGCTGGAATCATTGCAGTGTCACGGTTTTATCACCAAATTGAACTTGTACGGTGCCCTTGACAGCCTCTTGAGTGACGGAGAAAGGGAACTTACTGATGACGGTATCACCGGTCACTTCATTGCCTTCGCGGGATTCATCAATTTGGTGACCATTGATAATTAGGCTGGTTGCGAGGGCTTTGTCTTTGTACAAGCGCTTTGGCCATTGAATGGTAAGCACGCTGCCTGCTCTAGTGGTAATCAAACTCGCTTTAATGTCGTTTGTTTGGCCATTAAGCGTGCGTGGACTGTCACCGATGGGCGACACTTGGAACTGCCAATTGCCAGTGTAGGTTTTTCCACCCAAGTACAGCCGGCGGATGTACACCTTTGAAGGGGTGGTCAGGGGTAGATTTTCTTGGATGACGTTGACAAAGAGTTCACCACCATGCCGCGTGTCGCTCATTAATGCCAATTTATCCAGGGCAGAATTATCTTCTTTGAAGACTGCCGCGATATTGTTCTGTTGAACCCAAGCTTGGTCACCGGCGACATCTCTATCGGATAAAAATCCAGGTGACGTGAGTGTTTGACCGGTCTGCCAAACTAAATCAACGAAAGGTTCCACCTGATCTTTCTTTTTCGTTCCCACCAAATCCTCGGGGAACGTCAAAGTAAAGCCATAACCATTACGATCCGCATAGACCTGCTTCATGGTTAACGTAATACCACTGCTCTGGCTAGTCTGCGGGGCGGCAAAATTCTGACCAGTCGCACTGGGCGGTGTAAACGTGGAGTTATCAAAATTATTCGGCACTTGGTCAATGTTAGATTGGGTCGGGCTAAAGTGCTGCCAGCCAAAACCGATCGCGAAGGCGGCAATTAGGGCGAGCACAATCGTTTTTGGCAGCCAGCGCCAACTGCGTTTGACGGGTAATGGCGGCAGTTGGGGAGTGTCGTGGATTTGGGCCAGAGCGCGGTGCATCGCCTGGTTGCTGGCTGGTGATGGTTCCCGTTCTGTCAAATTTTGTAAGAGCTGATCAAGCTTGGTCATGACGGCTGACTCCTTCCTTGGTGGTTAACAATTCCTTCAATTGCGCACGGGCCCGGCGCAAGTGGGTGCGCACCGTAGCTGCGGGTTGATCCAGTACCTGGGCGATCTCGCCGGTTTTTAAGCCGACATAGTAGTAGTAGAGAACCAGGACTTCCTGCATTTCTGTGGGTAAATGGCTAATGGCCTCCACCAGGACCTGCTGATCCTCTGGTGCGGTCGCTGGCAGGGTATCTGTGAGTGGAAGCGATGGGGAAACACGTTTAAAACGCTGGACCTCATTGATCAAGATGCGATACAGCCAAGTGTTAAAATAACGAGGCTCCCGTAATTGAGGCAGCTTTTGCCACGCCTTCAAAATCGTTTCCTGCAATACGTCGGCCTCTTGCCGCAGCAAACGCCAGGCGGTGTTATAAAGGATCGGTTGATAATCTGTGATCAAAGCGGTAAAGGCCGCCTCATCGCCGTGCTGGGCGGCTTTCACCTTGCTTTTTTCCGCCATGCTGCCACCTCGTTTCTTGTCTTAATTGGAACACTGATTAGACCGAATTAGCGAGCAAAATGTTTCAGCAGAATAAAAAAAGGACTGGGACAAACCTCCAAGTCCTGATGATGTAGTGCCAATGCGGAGCAATCGGAGGCTGAAATGGGCTGGAGATTGCGGAGCTTTGGCACGGCTCATCAGGGAGGATTTTGTCCCAGTCCCAGAAACTTGACTCTAAAAATATGCTTTGATAAAAAGATCAATGGCTAAGCCAAACGCCGCTAACGCAATCACGAGCCGCAGCAGTTTCACTGGGACGCGCCGCACGATGGCGGGGCCGATGTAGCCACCGATTAACAACCCCAGACCCAGAGGAATCACCAGCAGCCAGGCAATGTGGGTGGTGAAGGAATAAATCACTGTGGCGATAGCGTTAGAGGCAAAGCCGGCCACATTGCGTTCGGCATTAATGACGGTGAAGCGTTCCGTGGAGATCAAGGCGAGAATGGCCAGCATGATGACCCCGCCAGCTGCGCCGAAGTAGCCGGTATACGCCCCGACAATAAACATGGCCACAATGATGAGCGCCTGTTGTCCCTTTGTCGCCGCCCGGGGACCGGTGGCTGCCGCCAAGTCCGGATTCTTCGGGGAGCGGCCGCTGATCAGCAGCAAAACACCGGATGCCCCGATAAAGAACGGCACCACCTTTTCAAAACTCGAAGCCGGCGCCTTTAGCAGGATGATACTGCCCACGATACCGCCAAGGGTGACTAGGATTAGAATTCGGCCGAGTTCCGCCCAATGGCCCTTGAGTTCGCGCAGGGATGAGAAGGTGGCTCCGATACCCGTGAAGACCAGTGCTGCCGTGTTCGTGACGTTGGCGATCACTGGCGGCACACCGATCATTAATAGCGCCGGGTAAGATGCCAGGGAGGCCAGACCAGCGATGGTACTGAGTAAACCGGCGACGACGCCGGCAATAAGCAGGAAGATAAAGTGTGTGAGGGTCATCGGAATGGGACCGCCTTTTCTGAAAAATCAGTGATTGTCATTATTTTGGCACCAACCCGACATGGCCGCAACTGCGGGGCGGGTATAATAGGAGTAAAGGGGGGTGTGCACATGTTTCAAAATTCGCACAGTCGGCTGGTCGGCATTTCAGATGGCATCTTTGCCGTGGTTTTGACTCTGATGGTCTTAGACATTGATGTACCTGCACGAATTACCACGGCCAGTATGATGGCAACGGGGTGGAAGGTGCTGCTGTATATGATCAGCTTTGGCGTGGTGTCTCAATATTGGGTTTACCACCAAGAGTTATTCCATACCATCAAGGAACCGACCATTCAGCTGCTGGTGTATAACTTTATTTATTTAGGCTTTATCTGCCTGACCCCCTTTGCCACCAGTTTCCTCAGCGACCATCCTCAGGAACGCATTGGGGCGTTGATGTTTGCCGGGGTGATCTTCCTCGTCGATGCCGTTCAGTTTATTCTTTTCCGCCTGGTGATTCGCGCCGCCGGGGGCCAAGCCCAGCTGACCAAGCATGATCGGGAGGAGTATCGCGGTACGGCGACGATGCTGATTATCAGCGGTATTTATATCGTGGTCAGCTTAATTGTGCCACAGTGGCTGTTGCTGGTGATTGCCCTGGGATTATTTGGTCGGACCGTGCAAACACACCTATGGCGGCGCTGGGGAGCACACCATGACTAGTGATGAAGAAAGGGACGCGGCATTACTGGCGGCCCAAACCAGTACCCCGCAGTTTCGCCAGGCGCTCCAAGCGGCGGTCCAAGCCGGCTTGCCTGTCGGTGTCCAGCTGGTGGCGGCTAATTTCGCCCGCTCCAGCGCCAGTTCGTATTGGTTGTTGCGCTGGCTCAGCCCGGATGCACTCCCGGTGTGGCTGACATTACGTATTGCGACCCATCCCCACTGGCTGACCCATGTGCAGCAAGTCGAAGTGGTGTGGCCGAAACTGCCTGATCTAACTGGCCTGGCCGATGCCATTGGCCAAGCCTTGACCGACGCGGCCGCCGCCGCCGCACGCTATCAGTTTACACCGCTGGAACTCGCTATTTTGAAGCAATTAATGGTGTTAGCGGAGCATAAACTCGTGTGGCTGGTGCAGATGCCGCCAGCCATGGCACTGAGTCATAAGGGGCGCTCGTTTGATTTACAGAATGATTTTCGCCGCCTGCCGTTATTCTTAGGTGACCGCAATAATGTGAATAACCGATTGACGCCCGTCCATGCCACGGCCTTTCAGGATAAGCTGATTGACTTTTTTGGCGCCAATTTATTATTCTCCCAATTTTCCAGTCATTATATGTTGAAGCTGCTGCCGACAATTCAGTGGCTCAAGCCCATGCTGGCCGCGGATCCCCGGGCGGTCAATTGGCAAACGCAGCTGGCCGCCGCCTACGGCCAAGACTTTTGTGCCACAGTGGCCCAAGCGATCCGGCCCCACAGAATTAATAGATAGTTAATAACCGAGTTAAGAGTCAATTTATCCTTGGTCGGTAAAGTATAACCATCAAGTCATCATGGAGGTAGCGACATGGATGTTGTATTGGAAGCAAAAAATGTAACAAAGCAGTTTCAGCAACAATTGGCCTTGGATAATCTGAACTTAACGGTACGTCAAGGGGATATTTACGGGCTCGTGGGCCGCAATGGCGCAGGCAAGACGACTTTACTCAAAACTTTTCTGCAGCTTATCGTGCCCACCGCAGGAACAATCGCACTGTTTGGCGAGCCCGTGGACCAGCGCCACATCGCCATGTTGCACCGTGTCGGCTCCATTATTGAGACACCATCGGCCTTTGGCGAACTCACGGCGTTAGAAAACATGCGCTACTTCTGTTTGGCGCAGGGCATCGTCACGCCCCATGCGGCTGAAGATAGCCTCGAGTTTGTCGGGCTTACCGGCACCGGCAAGAAGAAAGTGAAGAATTTTTCCCTGGGAATGAAGCAAAAACTAGGACTGGCATTGGCAATTTTGAAAAAGCCGGACCTGCTGTTATTGGATGAACCGATCAACGGGTTAGACCCCATTGCCATTGCGGATTTCCGCCAGTTATTGTTGAAGCTGAATCGGGAACAAAATACGACGATCCTGATTTCCAGCCACATCCTGGATGAATTATTCCATCTGGCGACACGCTTTGGGTTTATCGACCAAGGCCGGATGGTGCGGGAGCTGACCAAGGACGAATTTGTCGCAGAAACGGCCCAATACATTCGCATCGAGACCAGTGACATGCCGGCCCTGACCCGTGCGCTGGCTAGTGCCCACGTCACCCACTTCAAAGTGGTGGCACCTAAGGAATTGCATGTGTTTGATGAAAAACGGCCGATCAGTGATCTGAACCAGGCATTGGTGACGGCGGGCGTACCGGTGACTGGTATCAGTCAGGAAGGGCAGAACCTGGAGGATTACTTCAAGACGCTGCTCAGCGACAACCGAGGGGCGGTGCGTCAGGATGCTTAATTTAATGCGGGCCGATTTTTACCGATTGAGGCATTCCCGCGGGTTGCTTATCTGGGAAATTATTTTATTGGGTTACACGGTATTTACTACGATTTATTGGGGGCGGAGCAGAAATGTCACCGGTTGGCTGGGGCTGCTGCGGATCAACAACACCCCGGATCTGTTCCTCTGGCTGCTGCCATTAATGATGATGATCGTGGGTCACGATTTTTCGCAAGGATTGTTGAAAGATACGTTGACCATAGGGGTTTCTCGGCGCCGGTACTTTCTCAGCAAAATGGTGACCGCGGTCATTGTCGTCACCCTGCAATTGTTTGCCCTGCAGCTGGCGGCTTTCCTGACCGGCGTTGGCATGGGCGGCCTGGGACCGGTCCAATGGGGCAGCTGGTTGGCGCAACTGCTGGTCTATATTGTTCTAGTGACGACTGAAATTACGCTGATTACCATGATCTTGTATTGGAGCGGCAGCACCACCGCCGCCATTATCGTGGGCTTTATCGCCATTTTGGTCATCGCCATGTTTCACATGCAATTTGTTGATCTGGAAATTTTTAATTATATCGATTGGATGATGTCCATCAGTCGTCTTTCCACTGTCCACCTGAACACTTTGGGGGATGTGGCCAAGCCGGTTATCAGTGCCGCTATACTCATTATCGGCGGCGGGTTAGTGAACGATTGGCGATTTGAGAAAATGAGTCTCTAGAGGGGAGTTGAATGAAATGCTAAATTTAATGCGGGCTGATTTTTACCGTTTGCGCCATTCTCGGAGTTTGCTGATTTGGGAAGCGCTCATCTTAGGATTCACAATTTTTACCACCGTTAATTGGGGCCGGGAAAAACACCTCACCGGTTGGCTGGCGGTACAGCTGGTTAACAATAGCGGCGGCCTGTTTCTCTGGCTGTTGCCGCTGATCATGATGACTGTCGGCCATGATTTTTCTCAGAAATTGCTGAAAGATACCCTGACCATGGGTATTTCCCGTCGCCGTTATTTCCTGAGTAAAATGGCGACTACAGTGATCGTGCTGATTTTGCAATTATTCGCCTTGCAACTTATCGCTTTCTTGGGGGGCATCATGTACGGCGGTTTAGGTCCCGTCCAATGGGGCGACTGGTTGGCCCAGTTACTGGTCTATGTTTTCCTGACCACGACGGAAGTGACCCTGATTACGATGGTCTTATACTGGAGCAACAGTACGACCGCCGCCATCTCAGTCGGCTTCTTGGCTATCCTCGCTGTGGCCATTCTTCATTTCCAATTTGCCAATCTCGAAATTTTGAACTACACGGATTGGATAATTTCTATCAGTCAGTTAAAGACGGTGCACCTCAATAGCTTGGGGACTATCGCAAAGCCAGTCATTGGTGCGGCTGTGCTGATTATTGGCGGTGGGATTATCAATGATTGGCGGTTTGAAAGAATGAGTTTGTAGGATGATTTTGACAGACAAAAGAACGCGGCTGATTAATTGGTTTGAGTAGCCACAGAAAAGGCATCCACCGGCATGATAGTTGGTGGACGCCCTTTTATTTTGGAGTCGATCGTAATCTATCATCGCGGGTAGGGACGCCAGCCGTTTCTCCCAGCCAAACACCTTCGCGGTATACCTCATAATGTGAAAAGGCACAGGGCAACCCTTGGGCCACAGCGATGTCAGAACTATCCATCAGTTGAAAATGCAGATGCGGTGCAAAGGAATTGCCAGAATGACCGACGCGGCCCAGCACTTCGCCTACTTTGACAGTTTGTCCCACTGTCACTTGAATAGAGCCGATTTGCAGGTGGCACAACGCTGCATAAATGTCCTCCGCCAACTTAAGCACCACAAAATTACCAGCCACGGACCGTACATCGTCTGTGCGCGGATCAAACTGTTTAGCCGCCCAGTGTGCGCGGCGCAGATCACCAAAGAGATTCGTTTGTTCGCGTTCAGGATAGCCGTCTGCGGCTTCCACGACAACACCGGCCCCAGGCGCATAGATCGGCTGGCCCCAGCAGTAATAGTCACAGATGGGAATTCCCAATGTCAGATATTTCAACAGGCCGCCCCGATACGCCGGGCGGCCTGTTTTGTGCCAGGCGACTTGCACAAAGTCGTAGGCGTAACGGGTGCCAAACTTGTTTGACCCGTGACTGGGAATTTTGGTGCCGGGGGTGGTTGGCGCCAGCCATTCGCCCCGTAATGGGAATTGTACATTGATCGGTTTGCAGGTGTCTGTCATTTCAGTGCCTCCAAAAGATAAGTATATCCGAAAATGACAGCGATTGCAGTCACTGCCCTGCGCCTTCGGATAATTGAGATGATATACTAAAGGCCTAAATAAAGCGCTTACCAAAAAACGCACTCTGTCAATATTTTTCTGGAAATCGGTTTTATGTTGCTCCGGTGGATTGTTTCGATTGAGGAGGCCGCCAAATGAAACGGTTAGTTCAATACGCCAAGGTTGCGATTAGCGCGTGCTTTGTGTTCCTGCTGTTTAGCTATGTATCGGTGCAGAATGGTAATATCACAACGATTCAAGAAAGCGCCGTTGAAGTCGTTGCGTATATGAATATGAATGGTATTATCAACCATCCCGCAGAATGGCGCAAAGCCGTGGATGCAGTCAATCAAGGGCGCAGTATCAAATCGATACCGCAATTGAACAGTTTGCTAAAAATTGCGAATAAACACTCTTCGGCCATTCCTTCCGTTAACCAACAGTACGCTGTCGAAAAGATGCCCACCAAACGATCGGTTGATGGGTTAACGATTATTAACATTCCCAGCTTTCATGGCTTGGATAAACCGCAAAAAAGAAAGTATATTTCGACGCTCGCCAGTGACGTGGAAAATACGCGGGGACCAATCGTACTCAATTTGGCTGGTAACACAGGTGGTGATACTGAAAGCATGATCGATGGCTTAGCCGCACTGATTCCTAATGGGCTGTTGTGGACGGAGGTTGCTAAGAAGGGCAAACAGTACCGGGTATCCTTAACGAAGGACGGATTAGGCAGATTAATGGGTGGATCAGTTAAAAATACATTCAAAATGGGGCAGACTGAGAAAAAGAAATTGACCACCAAGGTGGCCGTCATCATGGATAATTGGTCCGCCAGTGCAGCTGAATTCACAATCATGGCGCTAAAAAAGAATCCGCATGTCAAACTTTTCGGCGTTCCCTCTGCTGGGTTTACCTCAGCCAACACCAGTAAGATGTTCTATTCACCACTATCCGAAAACTCCTGGGCGATTGATACGTGGGTCGCTGTGTGTACAGTGGGTACGGTCAAGTGTGATCAAGTGGCCAATGCGATGGGTACCCACGTTTTTAGTAATACGCCCATCGTGCCAGATGTTTGGACAGCACGGGCACCAGTAGTGCATACAGACAATCCGCAAAAACAGTGGCCGATTGACGAGACTGTGTTGACCCAAGTGCGCAATTGGTTTGCGGAGAAGAGTGCGTTGAGATAATCGTTCAAAAGGCGGCCGGCACCCCCCCTTAGCCACCACAGAAAGGCATCTGAAAACATTTAGTTGCTATCTGCCGCAAAATGCAATACCATAGTATCAACGTCATTTACTTACAAAAAGTAAGTAACCAAGTTATAGGGGGTTTTCGCAATGGTAGATATCGATCACTTAGAATTCGGACTTGAAACATTTGGGGACATTGTCGCCAATGAGGATGGCAGTTTACAGACGGCCGCACAGTCGATTCGGCAAATTGTTAAAGAAGGACAACTCGCTGATGAGTTGGGCGTGACTGTGTTTGGGGTGGGTGAACATCATCGCCCCGATTACAGTGTATCCAGTCCAGAAACCGTGCTGGCTTCGATCGCGGCGGTCACCAAAAACGTCAAGCTCGCCACCGCAGTGACAGTGCTCAGTTCAGACGATCCGGTCCGGGTGTATGAACGCTTCGCCACACTGGACGCCCTGTCAAACGGCCGCGCGCAGGTCATGCTGGGCCGGGGTTCCTTTACTGAATCCTTCCCGTTATTCGGTTACGATTTAACAGACTACGATGATTTGTTTAATGAAAAACTGGGTCTTTATGATTTACTCCGCACAGAAAAGCCGGTGACGTGGTCTGGTAAATTCCGCGCATCTTTGAAGGATCAGGAGGTTTACCCTAAGACAGAGCACGGTGAGCTAGAAACTTACATCGGTATCGGTGGTTCACCAGAGTCCGTGATTCGCGCCGTCAAGGTCGGCTACAAGGTGATCATTGCGATTATCGGTGGCCAGGCGAGCCGCTTCAAGCCGTATATCGACCTGTATCATGCCGCTGCTCAGCAACTCGACCGACCCGAATTCCCGATCGCCGTTCACTCCCACGGGTTTATTGCGGATGATGAGGATGAAGCCCTCGAAGTCGCCTTCAAGAATATCAAGGCCAACTTCGATCGGATCGGTTTGACCCGCGGCTGGGCACCAATGAGCCGGGAACAATTCGATGGGGAAACCAAGGTTGGCTCTTTCTATGTTGGTACCCCTGAAAGAGTGGCGCAACGCATCGCCCGGACGATTGATGAACTGGGCCTGGGCCGCTTCGATCTCGTTTACGGTGCCGGGAACCAGACCGCCGCTCAGCGGGAACACATGATTGAACTTTATGGCGGTAAAGTCGTACCGCGGGTGAAAGAAATCTTAGCAGAAACGGCGGCGGTGAAATAATGACCATCAAACGCGTGGGTATTTTAGGCGCCGGCAAAGTGGGCATCGTCCTCGCTGGACTGGCTTTGAAGGCCGGCTACACGGTTCGTATTTCTGGTTCTGGTGCGGTTGAAAAGATCGCACTGACTATTAAAACCATGGTCCCCGGGGCCGTGGCTTCGGAGAACGCAGATGTCGTGGCCAACAGTGATATCGTCATCTTGGCCATCCCGTTAAGCCGGTATAAGAACATTGATCCGGCCATGCTCAAGGGGAAACTGGTCATTGATGCCATGAACTATTGGTGGGAAACAGACGGTATTCGGGAAGAAGTATTGGATCCATCCACCACTTCCAGCGAACAAGTGCAGGATTACTTCCAAGGAGCCACGATTGTCAAAACCTTCAATCACATGGGTTACCATAACTTACAGGAAGAGGCCCGACCTAAAGGTGATCCGAAACGCAAGGCCCTGTTTGTGACCGGTGATGACCACCAAGCTGTCGATACCGTGGCGGCGTTTGTGGATAGTATGGGTTTTGATACCGTAGTGCATTACAGCATCGCAGATGGCATTATGACCGAACCAGGCAGTCCGTTATTTGGTGCCAGCTTGAAGCGCGACGAATTGGCCCATATCATCGATCATTTCGACGAGACTGAATTTGGTAAGAAAATCGCAGCGAAACAACTTTAATTGATCTGTAGGCACCTTCGGAAAAAATGCGAAGGTGTTTTTGTTTGCTCAAAAAGAGAAAGACATATGGTATCATCTAATTATTATATTAAGCGCTTTAGCATGAGTGAAAGATTGGAGGGAGAAAGATGTGGGTCGGTGATACGATGCTTTTGATTGCCCTGGCAGTGGGTGTCTGTTTTCTGATTCTGATTGCTTTGGCACTGGTTAAGTACTTGCGCTCGTGACTTTCATATGGATTTTACCAGTCAATTGGCGCGTTGAAAAATGTATGCACAATGATTAAAAAAGGGATATAATTTGTAGAAACCAGTTAACAATAGGGAGGCCACAAAATGGATACTAATCTTTTTCTCATTATTGTGCTGACGATTTTCTTTTGGGGCGATTATTTTCTGATGCGTCGGAAGAATAAACCACACACAAGTGATGTTTTTAAAATTGCGCTGGCGATTACGGCGTTTTTAGTCATTTTTGGCGGCGCCACATTGGTGATGAATTAGTCAGTTGTTGCTTCCAATGGTGGATCATCGTGCTATATTGGGAACGTACGGTCTATATCTGACCAGACGATATCATCGTGAAAGAAGGTCCCGATAACGAAGCAAGCAATTTTTGTCATGATGGACGATTACGCTGACTGGGAAGGCGCCTATTTATCCCGCATGTTGAATACGGCGCCAGATTGGACGGTCAAAACCGCCTCAACGCAAAAAGAGATTAAGTCGATTGGTGGTTTAACAACCAAGGTGGATTATCAGATCAACCAAATTCCACGCGATTGTGCATTGCTCGTGTTGATTGGCGGCAATTCTTGGACCATCGATAACGAGTGGTTAAAACAACTGATTATCAGTCGGTTACATAATGGCCAACCAGTCGCAGCAATATGCGGTGCTGTGGATTACTTGGCGAGGAATGGGCTCTTGAATGACTATCAGCACACCGGTAACGCGCAGTATCTTTGGCAGGACGACAATCAGTATCAAAATCCTACAGGGTTTATCGCACAACAGGCGGTCCAGGATCGTAATTTAGTGACAGCCAATGGTACGGCCGCGTTAGATTTTACAGAAGCAGTACTCAAAATGGTTGCGTTCAAGCCAGACGACCAAGTGCACCAAGATGTTGATTTGTACCGAATTGGTTACTATCAATATTGTCAAAAATACGGGAATCCTTTTCCATAAGAATTTCAGACACATTAAAACCGGAACCGTGATGGCTCCGGTTTTTCTTTTCGGTCTAGTTGTAAAGACTCCAACTAAAAAAGATAAGAACCTATTTTTAGAAGAACTCGATTTCCTTGATTGCACAGTAATCAATCCGTTGCCAGTCACCAAATTGACGCATCGCTTCTCCGTGTGTCACACAAGCAATACAGTCGTATCTTGAATACTTTGCCAACGCTGCAGACATGCGATCTTTCACCTCAGTGGACGTTTCATAGTCCCAATGATCATCGCTTGCGTGCAGACCGTGATGATCGTGATACTCTTTAAATGCGGCATCTGCATCAGCGCGGGTATGTTGACAAATACCAGTTTTGTCCGGACGCCACTCGTGCAAACCGAGTTCAACATGTAAGGGAATATTATTTCTCCGAACAATTTCGGCGGCGGTTTGCAATGCACGTGTGTAAGGAGAACTGACAAGAACTTGGACTTCTCTAAAGATTGCGTTTTTTGCGCATTCTTGGGAAATTTGAACATCATGGGGAGTCAACCCTGCTAAATCGACACCGAACCCAGCATATCCTGCCGCTCTGACCTGACTGTAATCGGGTTCAGAATGACGAATCAAATAAACCTTCAAGCAAACTCACCTCCAAGACTCTCCCATCTTACGGTATAAACTGGCGACGTTCAAATTTATATTGACATTAATGAGAACGGGCAATACAACTATTACAATACCGCTCAGCATTTAAAAAAGATGAGGTTTCGTTGGAGGAAATGCCATGCACCCACTGATTAAGACCACATTACGCCGCTATACAGGTACCGTTCATCGCCTTGGTGATTCTAACCGTTTTGAGTACGATCATGATTACTGGCAACACCTATCTCGAGGGACTGTTACTGAACAGTCTGGTCTACCGCAGTGATCGGGGCTTTTTTCTCATTTTACTAGTGACAATCGTCGTAATTGGCTTTACGCGTTTGGGGATTTCTTATTTCACCAGCCACATGCAAATCCTGACGTCGCAAAAAGTGGTTTTTCAGATCAATCAGACCATTCTAAAGTATCTATTCGGCAAGAAAACACTGGCCATCATGGCGTGGGATGCGCTAACATTGAGTGTTCGGATCAACGATGACGTCAACGAGGTCATTTCTTTCTTTAGCCAGACTGTGGTGCAGTTGGTGGGAATCGGGGTATCCGTGATTACCATTGCGATTTATGTGCTGCATGCGGATGCGCGAATTTTTCTGATGATGGCAATTTTCTTGCCATTGTATTTTGTGATCTACATTCTTTTCCGCACCAAGATCTACCGGATTGATTTGGCCTTCAAAAATCATCAGAATCAATACTTTTCGGCCCGCAACGATTTTCTCAGCCGATATGTGGAGATTAAAGGGAAAGGCAGTTATGGTGCGGAAGAACAGCGACTGAATCGGGTGCAGGGCGGGCTGTTTGGCATTGCGGTGAGAAGCTTCTGGGCCCGGTACTGGCTGTCCACTTCGCAAATTGTAATTCAACTGGTGTTTCAGACTTTGTTTTTCGTCATCGGCGGTTTGTCGGTGCTCAGTGGGAATATCACAGTCGGATTCTTTTCTATTATTCTCCAATATTTTGGGCAATTATTGGGAGCTGTGGACAGTTTGCTGACGATCAGTATTGGTATTCAATCGTATCGGGCATCGTTGACCCGACTGCAGACAGTATTAAATACGGAACCGGATCAAATCGGGACAACCAGGATCGCGACTATCGCGCATGTGGCAGTGAAAGATTTCAATATTATGGCGCTGACTGCCGATACAGAAGTTAAAGCGCCGCTGTATACCCATAGTTTGACCCTGACGTTTGAGAACCCGGGGCTGTACGTGATTACCGGAGACAACGGAATTGGGAAGAGTACATTGCTGCGGACGATAACCGGGATTTACCAGCCAACGGTAACCGGACAGGTGCTGATCAATGGTCGCGACATTGAGACGTTGGATATGGCAGAAATTAGGGCGGAGAAAATCGGCTTTCTGTTTCAGAGTATACCGGCGCCACATATTACTGTGCAGGAGTATTTAACAGATACGCTGAACATGGCGCAGCTGCAGGCTCTCCAACAGCGGGAAGAGTTTGGCCGAGTCTTCTTTTCGCCTCAATTTGATATCCATACATTATTGGCACAAAAGATGGATGTGCTCTCCACGGGTGAAACGCAACTGGTGAAGCTGTTGGCCGCAGTGGGCAAACCGGATGCGGTAGTTTATGTGCTGGACGAACCAACCGCGAATATTTATCCGGAGTTGCGTACGGCCGTGATTACGCTATTAGAACGGCTGGCGCAAAAAGCATTAGTGATCACTGTGACCCATGATCAAGAATTAAGTGGATCAGTGGAAACTGTGGTGTTGCGGTAATCTAGGTCGTAATATACAAAAGAATCCTAGTGACGGACTGACTATCACTGGGAATCCCATCGATATCCTAACACTGGATGTTACTGCCAACCTGACAAAAGCGCATTGATCCCCATTAAGAATTGTTGATCACTGGTAAACTGATTGTCCAATATTGGTTTCATCAATTGATGTAGGACATCGGAACGAGTTTGCAAGTTTTCTAACAGTTGCGGGTCAGTCTTTCCACCATCCGCTGGCTCGACCGCTTCGGCCCAGACAAAGCCTAACGTATAAGCAGTTAGGGAATTAATTAAGAAAACCGTTGTGGGTTGAATTGTTAATCCCTCTGACTGCAAGCTTGTGACAAATTCTTCAGCTAATGTGAATTCAGACTCGGTCGTCAAAGGATGGGTAGAAATCAGAGGCAGGACATGGGGGTGAGCCAATAGTGTTTGCCGTAATTGAGACATTAAGCGGATGACTTGGGCCTGCCAACTGCCGTTTGTCGATTCGGATTTTAACGTCAACGCATTTTGCCAGATCAATTCGACCAACGCATCGAAAAGGGCACCTTGATTAGGAAAATAACGATAAACCGCCATGGGGGACACGCCCATTTCTTGCCCAAGCTTGCGCATACTGAATTGTTGGAGATTTTTTTGATCAATTAACGCCAGTGCAGTTTGCAGAATGTAGGAACGGCTCAAGGTGTCCCGAGTGGGTTTAGCAGGCTTCATGTTAGTTATTTCCTTCCTTCAATGGGCGATAATTGAACCCAATTAGGGAAAACGTACCAAAGATACAGGCCATAATCAAGAGCACGACCAGACTTTGGTTGATAGTAGTTAAACCGGCATGATCCAAACTTATTTTTTTGATTGCCGATAACGCCCAGTAGGCTGGATCAATCTTTGCTAAGACTTTCGCCCAATGAGGGAATGTACTCGTCGGTGAAAGACTGCCGCCTAGTCCTGCCATCAGCATACCCAGCAGATTGGATAATGAGATGGCGATGTTTGCTGAATGTGTCCAGCTGACCAGCAATGTACCGAAAAAGGTCAATGCCGCAGAAAAGGCCATGATGACAACAATAAATGCTGGCCAGCTGCCGTTAAGGTGAAAATGGAATAGCCAGACACTCAGAAGTAATACGACAGAGATTTGTACGAATTGAATCAAATAGGCAATCAAAACCTTCCCGGTAATGATTTCACCCAAAGAAGTTGCCGAAACCTGTTGCCGATCCCAAGTGTTCCAGGTAGTTTCGTCAAAGAACATTTGGATAATCAACTGGATGGAAAAGAAGGATAATAATACGGCCAGTCCGGGAATAACTTGCTCTGACCCATTGGCGTGTGTGTAGCCCTGCGCAACCAATTGAATTTTAGCTGCCGGCAGCATGAAGGGCGTCATAATCAAGGGGATGAGCATCAGGATGATTTTAACTGTCGGTTCGGCCAATTGCAGGCGGCCATTGAGCTTAACGACCGACAGGATTTGTTTGATTTTCATTACTGGACTCTCCTCCTAGTAGGGTATGGTAGGCAGATTCTAAATCTGCCTTCGTAATTTTGATATCAGTTAATTGGTAGTTTTTGATTTCGGGTTTGCTTAAAGCAGTTTGCAATAATTCGGTGTAGTTATTCGTCTTGGTGGTATCAGCGGAGGTCAAATGGTCATTTTCCCTCCGCCAGCCGGTTAAACCAGTGGGTACTTTACCGTGGAAAAACAATTCTAATGAGGGGTGGGCATAGTGTGCGATGATGTCTTCGACACTTCCAGTGGTTTGGATCAACCCATCATTCAAGAATGCAATTTGTGCGTCAAGAGCTTCCATCTCTTGCAGATAGTGAGTTGTATAAATGATCGTGATGCCCTGTTCGCCCAGTGCTTTGACTGCTTGAATAATACGATTGCGAGAATCGACATCAGCGCCGACGGTGGGTTCATCTAAGAATATGATTTTTGCATGATTCATGAGGGCAATGGCGGAATGAAGTCGGCGTTTTTGACCACCGCTCAAATCACCTGCTTTGCGATCTTGAATGCTGGTCAAACCAAACGTTGTCAGTACTTCAGCGTATTTCGCAGGAATTTGTTGAGCAGATAGGCCATTGAGTGCCCCGAAGCTTTTTAAATTTTGCTGGACACTCAATTGTGGATAGATGGCCAATGCTTGCGGTGCCAGACCGAGATATTTCCGTACAGTGCGTTTGTCCCGACTCAATGAATGGCCTAATATTTGAACATCACCAGAATCCGGTTTTAATAGGCCAGTCATGATCTTGATCAATGTTGATTTGCCGGCCCCATTTGGACCCAATAATCCAATAACTGAACCTTGTTGGATTTGCAAATTGATTCCCTTTAGAATGGGCCGGTGGTTAAAACTTTTCCGAACGTTTTTTAAGCTGATGGCTAGTACCATTTTATTACCTTCTTTGGTTTACAACGTAATCTATGTTTACATCGTAAACCAGTTAGCAAATAAATACAAGTCGATAATTTCGGCACTGAATAGTTTCGTTGATTTGCATAGAAAAGCGTCAGAACATCAGTATTGTTCAGCGATTGGGTGTTGAAGCAACCTGCTGCGGCAATGTCACCGTGGCTGTGAAGGTTGTTGCCGTGGTGGTCAAAGTCAGCTTTCCCTGCATCAATTCAGCCAAGTGCTGCGTGATGTATAATCCCAACCCGGAGTTGCCCGTTTGGCCGGCTAGGTCTTCGGTGTAAAAGCGATCAGTTAGGCGTTCTAGGTGGCTAATGGGATGGGCGATACCGTTAGTTACGGTGAGTGTGACGGTGTGGGCTGTGGATTGCTGGGCCAAGGAGACGGTCAAGGTCTTGATTCCGTGGGTCAGGGCATTCCCCAGCAGATTTTGAATAATGCGCTGGGTCTTTTCTTGATCCAAGTGGACTAGGACGCTACTGGCAATCTGCGGCGTCACGGTGAAACCGGCTGTTTGGAGGGCATCATAGAGGGCGAGCAGTGCGTTTTGAACCAGAGCAGACAGATCAAAATCTTCGGCTTGGACGGTTAGGCGGTGTTCTGTGATGCGATTGTATTCCAGCAAGGATTCCAGGCGGGTATTGACGATTTCCAGGTTCTCCTCGGCTTGGGTGAGGACTTGCTGGGCCTTGGCCGGCGGCAGCTGTTCTTCACTGAGGTACTGCACGTAGCCGCTGGCAACGGTCAATGGTGTCCGTAAATCGTGGGAAATATTGTTGATCGCCTGATCGATTTGTTTGGCCACCGCGGCGTTGTCGGCCCGTTCCTGCCGTTGGTCGGCCAACAGCGTGTTGATGGCGTTGGCCAATTTGATAATCAGCGGATTGCGGCTGGTGGTGCGCACATCGTTGTTCGTGCGGCTCGCCGCAATAGTTTTGACCCGCCGCTGCAAATCGTGAATGGCCAACAAAATGTACACTAAATAGGCAAGACACGCGCCAGCAATGGCAATGAGGACAATCCAGCCAATTGTCGTCATGGCTACACCAGCTTCACGCCAATACCCCAGACCGTGGCAATGTGCTCGTGGTCGGGGTCGAGTTGGCGTATTTTTTTGCGCAAATTGGTGAGATGCACATTGATGGTGTTTTCATCTCCGTAATAGGGTTCGTGCCACACTTGGGTGTACAGGGCCTCTTTACTGAAGACTTGGCCAGGGTGCTGGAAAAGGAGTTTTAGGATATCAAATTCTTTCTTCTTCAGGGCGACGGACTTGTCCTGACAGTGGAGGGTGTAATCTTTTTCAGCCAAGGTGAACGGACCAAAGGACACTACCGTCGGTGCTTCCGCTGCTGGGGCGGTGTTTTGCCGCAAAGCGACCACAATGCGGGCCTTCAGTTCCTTAATATTGAACGGCTTGGTGATGTAATCCGTTGCGCCTGCCATCAATAATCTGGCGACATCGTCTTTATCGCTTATCGCTGTCAGCATAATAATCGGCGTCGTCAAAGTCTGGCGCAGATCGTGCAGCACTTCCTCACCGTTTTTTCCCGGCAGCATCCGGTCCAACAGGATTAAATCAAAGGCTTGCTGCTGGACTTGGAGCAGTCCCTCAGTGCCAGAATAGGCTTTGGTGATGGCGTACGTGTCACCGAGAACCGTATCCAGCATCGCGCCGATATCGGGGTTGTCGTCAATTAAGAGCAGTCGTTCCATGATTTTTCCCTCTTTCTAGCGTCCGGGCATGAATCGCGCCGGCACATCCCATGTCAGGCAATGGATCGAACCGCCGGTGGTGGAAATCTTAGCCACATCAATGGGCACGACACGCTTAGTGGTATGCTGGCGGACAATCTTGAGCGCCCGCTGATCCGCCGGCAGGTCGTAACGGGGTACGTAAATCGTGTCCGGTGTTTCCAGCATGTTGATGTATAGCCCCTTGGCAGAGGCAATTTTACGATCGTATTGATCTTTGTCTGTGTAGGCGGAAGGTAGGATGACAAATTTGGCATCGGGCAGCACAGCCTTAACGCGGCGTTCAACGGTGTGCACCAAGTCGTCGTCGCCGGAGAAGTCACTGACGTACAGCGTTCGGGTGTTGATAAATTTGACCATTCCGTCCGCGTGGCCGAGCACATCGCCCGGTTCGGTGGGAATAATGATCACGTGGCTGACATTCAACTGGTATTTTAACTCACTGATGATCTCTTGCCGGGACCACTCGGGATTATCTTTGAAAACATGTGTCGTCAAAATGACGGTATCATCCTGGTTCCAGACCAAGTTCCCGCCGTCCAACACCAGATCGCTGGTGCGGTAGGTGAAGTGCATCTGCTTCAACCAAACGCGGAACCGGCTATCCAGATAGTCGCGGTCGGCCTTGGCCAAGTAGCTGGGGGCGTAGCGAAATTTCACCATGCGGGTGGTAATCACCGGCGCCACGTCCCGGAGCCAAATGTCGTCGTAGGTGAAGCGGCTGGTGGGGTGAGTCAGATGTTGTTTGGTGATGGTCACTACCGGTGCCGATGTGTTCAGCTGCGTGCTGAAGTGTTTTAGGGCGGCAGTAAAGGGCCGGTAGTATTGATTTGTCTGCCGCGGCAAAGCCGTATAAATCGTTGGCGTATCCATGTGCTTTTCCACCGCTCCCGAACGCTGGCGGCTAGCCAGCAAAAAGCTACCAACAAGCATGACCACCACAAAAATAATGACGCACAAAAGTCCAGTTCGTTTTTCCATTGTAATCTCCTCGGAATATTTGCTGGACCCACCATAGCATGCCATTTTCGTATATTAATGAATAAAAATATTATTCGCAGGGTGAGGGGAAAAACTCGGTATTGACACATCGGCGTTAATATTTTTAATTATTGTTTG
Organism: Schleiferilactobacillus perolens DSM 12744; assembly: GCF_001435585.1. Classification (GTDB taxonomy): domain Bacteria; phylum Bacillota; class Bacilli; order Lactobacillales; family Lactobacillaceae; genus Schleiferilactobacillus; species Schleiferilactobacillus perolens. The sequence continues at coordinate 50,959 of NZ_AZEC01000008.1, read as the reverse complement.
CGGCAATGCGGACCGCTATAACCCGTTGTTTAAGATGCTGTAAATCAACATGCCGATGATGACGACGGCCAGACCGATGGACAGTGCTAGACCGATCGGATTATGGATGTTGATATTCCAGCCAAGACCGAAACTTCGCGGGGTGAAAAGGGGTTCGTGGTCAAAAAACTTCTTGTGATGCATATTAGTCATGGGCTTTCGCTTGTTGATCATGATGCTGCCGCCAATCCGCGAAGGCGGCGTGGATCATGTCAGCGGTTTGCTGATTGAGCAGGGGTGGGAGATTATCTTCATCGAAGTAATCCGTCCCCACAGTTTCGAATTGTTCCTCGGTGATCCGTTTGCCGCCGATGGGGGTCACAGCGAAGAGAGCGGAGATGACCTGGCATTCGTCGCCATTCGGGTAAACAGTGAAGCCTTGGTCGAAAATACCGATCAGGTGGTCGATCTTGACCTCCAGGCCGCTGTCTTCCTTATATTCCCGCACGACCGTTTCTCGGAAAGTTTCACCATATTCCATGAAACCACCAGGCAAACTCCAGGTGCGGTTATCGGTACGTTGTTGAATCAGGATTTGCCCTTGATCGTTAAAAACCGCGCCCCCGGCGGCGTTAAGAAGAATCGGTTTATGTCCCACTAAGGCGCGAATTTCTTTGATGTAGTCTGCCATTTTTCAGCCTCCTAACAGTGTTAATGTCAGTGTACCAGTTTTGCTGGCGCACTCAACTGTTGAATGTTTAGCTAATGTGGTTATTCAATGTTGAGTTTGCTCGGCGATGAGGATTTCGTTATGGCTTGCACAGGGCGGCGGTTACCGCTTAGTGAAAGTACGGTGTTTCGGCGTGTTGACAGCGGCGACTAGTTTGTTGATTTTCTGGACCGCTGCTGAATAGCTTTCCATATGCTTATCCGGCAACGCCTTGATCGAATCCAGAATTAAACGGCCAGCCACAATTAACTGTTCTGCCTCCGTGCTGGAGGTGGTGAGAAAAGATACATTGAGAAATATTTCCAAAGTCACGACGGCGTCTTTTTCACCGGCTAGAGCTTGTTGGCTCAGATGGTTAATGGCGACCCGCAGGTTGCGGATTTTTCTTTTTTCTTTTCGATGTTCTGTATAATAAGGCAAAAATAATGCGACGCTGACAGCCAGCAATTCAGCGACTGCCGCCGCCCATTCTGAAATTGGACCCCAATCCATGGTGTATGCCCCCTATGTTTGTTGAAATGCAAGCGTCATTTTAATCACAACCACGACGAAAGACAAGCAGGTTGCGGGTCAATTAAGCCAGATTTAAGTTGCGCGGGTAATGGTGCTAAAATCAGCGTATATCTTTTCCCAAGAATGGAGAACAAAATGCCAGACGTCAGGTTTCACAGTGTCTTTGATATTATCGGCCCCGTGATGGTCGGTCCCAGCAGTTCCCACACCGCCGGCGCGGCCCGGATCGGGAAAGTGGTCCACGATATTTTCGGCGATACGCCGGAGAAAATCACCGTTTATCTGTATGAATCGTTTGCTAAAACATACCGCGGCCACGGCACCGATGTGGCGATCATCGGTGGATTGTTGGGTATGGCCCCGGATGATCCGCGCCTGCCGGATTCTTTGAAAATCGCCTACGACCGCGGCATCACGGTGGGATTTGTCCCGAAGAGCGACAAGGTGGACCACCCTAACACCGCTCGCATCGTGCTGAAGAAAGGCGACCGCAAACTGGAAGTCACCGGCGTCTCCATTGGCGGCGGCAATATTCAGATCACGGAAATCAACGGCTTCAAGATCACCTTGAGTATGGGTACCCCGACGTACATCACGATCCATGAGGATGTCCCGGGGATGGTCGCCCGCGTGACCCACATTTTTTCTGAAAACAACATCAACATCGGCACCATGACTGTGACCCGTTCGGCCAAGGGGGAGAAAGCCATCATGGTGCTGGAAGTCGATGACTACCAGCCAGGGATTCTCGACCAGTTGAAGCAGCTGCCGCACATGATAAATGCCACCTATTTCGAATAAGGAGTCCGCCAAAAATGTTTTATACGATTAAAGAGCTTGTCGAACAGAGTGCTGATTATCCGTCAGTGGCCGCGATGATGGTGCATATGGAAGTGGAAAATACGACGCGGAGTGCGGACCAGATTCGCCATTTAATGGGCAAGAATCTGGATGTCATGGCCCGCTCTGTCAAAGAGGGCATCGCCGGGGTGAAATCGGTGACGGGGTTGACCGGCATGGAAGCCAAGAAGATGGACCATTATTTGGCAGAGGGGGACTTCATGAGTGGTCGCCCGATCCTGGAGGCCGTGCGCAACGCCATTGCAGTGAATGAAGTCAATGCCAAAATGGGGCTGATCTGTGCCACCCCCACTGCCGGCAGTGCCGGCGTCTTGGCTGGGGTTTTACTGGCGGTGCGGGATCGGCTGCACATGACTCGAGACCAGCAGATCGATTTTCTCTTCACAGCCGGGGCATTCGGCCTGGTGATTGCCAATAATGCAGGTATCGCCGGAGCCGAGGGCGGTTGTCAGGAAGAGGTCGGCTCCGCCAGTGCCATGGCTGCTGCTGCGCTGGTCTGCGCCAAGGGCGGCACTGTGGTCCAAGCAGCCAACGCCGTGGCCATGACGCTGCAAAACATGCTGGGGTTAATCTGCGATCCCGTGGCTGGGCTGGTGGAAGTGCCCTGTGTGAAACGCAATGCGCTGGGGGCCAGCCAGGCGATGATTTCGGCCGACATGGCTTTGGCCGGACTCAAGAGTGTGATTCCAGTGGACGAAACGATCGAAGCGATGCGCCGGGTCGGTATGCAAATGCCCAGTGCCTTCAAAGAAACCGCTGAGGGCGGGTTGGCCACGACGCCAACGGCACTGAAACTCAAACAGAAAATCTTTGGTGATCAATGAGCGAACTCATTATTATCCGGGGCAACTCTGGCTCCGGCAAGACGACGGTGGCGCAGACGCTCCATCAACAGTTGCCCGGTTCCTTGTTAATTGATCAAGATGTGGTCCGGCGGGACATGCTGCAAGCCCATGATCATCCAGACAACCTGAGTATTGACTTAATGGAAACCATTGCCCGTTTTGGCCTGGCGCATGAACAGATCGTGATTCTGGAAGGTATTTTAAGCAAAGCGGTGTATGGCGACATGTTGGCTAGACTGGCTAAAGATTTTGATCGGAGCCAAGCCTACTACTATGATCTGACCTTGGCAGAAACGGTGCAACGGCACCAAACCAGGGATAAAGCGGGTTCGTTTGGACCGGATACACTGGCTAAGTGGTTTATTCCCCACGATGTACTGGGTTGGCCGGGAGAAGTGATGATTCCAGCGAGTTGGAAAATTGCGGATACTGTGCATTGTATTTTGCAGAAAATCAAAGTCGGAGATAAGTGAAAGCCTGATTTTGGCTGTTGAAAAATCTACGGAGGAATCGTGATGGTTAAATCAATGACACCAAAAGAGGCACAATCTGAACTGTTCACACTCATTAAAAACGTTAATCGAGATTCTCAGCCCGTAGTTATCGTCGGGAGCAATCAATCTGACAGTGCCGTTTTAATGAGCAAGGCGGATTATGATGCGCAACAAGAAACAATGGCTTTATTGTTGAATGGTCAAATACAAGCAGCATTTGAGAGGCAAAATGAAGAGTCTGTCAATTTGGCAGATATGATGCGGGAAATTGATCGCCAAGAATGAATACTTCGCAACTTGAATAGCACTGTGCAGACACTAAGATCGATACAGACCTGACTCGTCGAAGAATCAGGTCTTTTCTGTATTGTTTAGAAATGTCAGGCCCTGTCATTCAGGAAAAACTAGTTTTTTAAACGGGTTCACCAGGTTTCTCATGGTAAGAGACCGGGGCGCGCCGCCCTCTGTTTGCTTTCTATGTTAAAATGTTCTTAACTATTCCGTGATCGTGTACCCGTGCGCACTTTTTATGAAGTGCCGAACGAACGATACAAAAGAGGGAAATATAATGAAGAATATGGTCCAACGCATCAAGCTTCCGGCTTTTATGCGGAATGCCCGCGTGATCACGATTTTCTTGATCATCGTAGGTCTTGCGCTGGCAACGATTATCTTGAGTTTTTTCAACTCGGTCTGGATCGGGCTGGCATTGACGATCCTGTTTTTGGCGCTGTGTGTCAGCATTTACTACGCCGCCGAAGTGATTACTCAGGATACGCAGAAGTACGTCTCTGACCTGACCTACCGCATTAAGCGGGGCCAGCAAGAGGCCTTGATTCAGATGCCCATTGGGATCCTGCTGTACAACGATCGACGGGAGATTCAATGGACGAATCCGTTCTTCCAAAAATATATTGGGAAAAAGGATATTCTCGGGAAGACCTTGGATAATGCCTTGCCGGATCTTGGCCAATTCGTTGCAAAATATAGTGGTGACGATACGCCCCATCAAATTAAGTGGGGCGATAATCAATTTGACATGACCGTCCAGGACGACCTGGGCGTCATTTACTTACTGGACATTACTAAATATGCCCGGATCGAGGACCAGCTGGCCGCACAACAAATCGCCATTGGGCAAGTGTTCCTGGATAACTATGATGAAATCACCCAATCCATGGATGACCAAAGTATTTCGAATATGAGCAACTATGTGACGAATAAGCTGACGGACTGGGCCAATCATTACCATATGTTCCTCAAACGAGTGGATGATGATCACTTCTTTGTGATGTCCTACATGGAGCATCTGCAAGAGGTGGAGCACGATAAATTCAAGATTCTGGATGTCATTCGTCAAGATACATCGAAACAAAACTATCCATTGACCTTGTCCATTGGCTTTGCTTATGGGAATAGTAATTTAGCCCAGTTGGCTAACGATGCCCAATCTAATTTAGACTTGGCGTTAGGCCGGGGCGGTGATCAAGTGGTCGTGAAGTCTCCAGAGTCACCGGCTCGCTTCTTTGGTGGACGGACCAATCCGATGGAGAAGCGGACCCGAGTGCGGGCACGGATGATTTCTCAGGCGTTGCAAGAGATCTTCAAACAAGTGGATCAAATTTTCGTCATGGGCCATGCGCGGCCAGATATGGACGCGATTGGCGCCTCGCTGGGAATTCGCCGGATTGCGGAAATGAACGGTAAAAACTGTGATGTGATCGTGGATGCTAACGATGTCCATTCCGATGTGCAACGCCTGTTGCACCGGGTCAGCGAGCAACCAGAAATTGCCCAGCATATCCTGACACCGCAAGAGGCACTGAGCCGAGTCACGGATCGCACCTTGCTGATTTTGGTGGACCATTCCAAGCCGTCCATTTCCATTTCTCCAGAGTTATGCCAGCGCTTGGCTCAACGGCTGATCGTGATTGACCATCACCGGCGGGGCGAAGAATTCCCTGAGAATCCGATGTTGGTTTATATTGAGCCGTACGCCTCCTCAACCTGTGAACTGATTACGGAAATGTTTGAGTATCAACCCAAGTCAGTACCCGGCTTGAACAAGCTGGAAGCCACGGCGATGCTGGCCGGGATTACAGTGGATACCCACTCCTTCTCCCTGCGGACTGGGACCCGGACCTTCGATGCGGCGTCCTACTTACGGTCCATCGGGGCGGATAGTACCCAGGTACAGGAGCTGCTTAAAGAAGACGTGAATAACTTTATCCAGAAGAACCACTTGATTGAAACCATCGAAATGGTGGAACCCAACATGGCGTTATGTACGGGTGAGGAAGACGAGGTATATGATCCTGTGGTGGCGGCGCAGGCGGCGGATACGCTGCTGTCGTTAGCGGGGATTGAAGCCTCCTTCGTTATCGTGAAACGGATTGACGGCAAGATTGGGATTTCTGCTCGGTCCTTGGGTAAAGTCAATGTACAGGTTATTATGGAGAAGATGGGTGGCGGCGGACATTTATCCAATGCAGCGACACAAATGAAAGACACCACCATCGCCGAAGCTCGCCAGCAGCTGAAAGATATTTTGACGCAGATGGTTGAGAGCGACGAAGAATAGAGAAACGAAGGGAAGATCTTTTATGAAAGTCATCTTTTTACAAGACGTCCGCGGTAAAGGTAAGCGCGGCGAAGTGAAGAACGTACCGGATGGTTACGCGCAAAACTTCTTGTTCCGGCAAGGTAAGGCTAAGGAAGCAACCCCCCAAGCCATGAGTGAACTCAAGGGTAAGCAGGCCGCTGAAGAAAAGAAGCGGGCCGAAGAGTTGGAAGAAGCCAAAGAGTTCAAAGCCAAGATCGAAGCCGATAAGACCGTAGTGAATATCCAATCCAAAGCCGGGGCGGATGCCAAGTTGTTCGGTTCCATTCCCAGCAAGCAAATTGCTCAGGCCTTGGACAAGCAATTTGGTTTAAAGGTCGACAAGCGCAAGATTGATTTGCGCGAACCCATCCGTTCTTTGGGCTACACCAATGTGCCTGTCCGTTTAGCCCCAGGCGTGGATGCGACGATTCGGGTACACGTCACCCAACAAGATTAATTATTTCCCAGGAAATATTGAGGAAGGAAAAACGGTGTATTGAATAACGAGATGATCGATCGGACGCCGCCGCAGGACAATGATGCCGAACAGTCCGTGCTCGGTGCCGTTTTTCTGTCCCGGGATGCACTGGTGGAGGCCATGGCGTATATTACGCCTGCTGATTTCTATAAGAAGGCTCACCAATATATTTTCCAGGCGATGGTCAACCTGTCCGATCGCGATGAAGCCATTGATATTGTCACGTTGCAAAATGAGCTTAACGCCCATCAGCAACTAGCCGATGTGGGCGGGGTCACTTATTTGGTGGAACTCACCAATGTCGTGCCCACTGCGGTTAACGTCACGTATTACGCCAAAATCGTTAAAGAGAAGTCGACGCTGCGGCACTTGATCGACACCGCCACCCATATTGTTCAGACTGGGTACAACCCTGAAGGCTCCGTGGACGATGTGCTGGATGAAGCAGAGAAGGAGATCATGTCCGTCTCCGATACCACCCAGCAAAATGGGTTCCGGCCAATTAGCGATGTCCTGAATGAGGCCTTGACCAAAGTCACAGAGTTGTCGCAAAACAATGACGAGATCACTGGCTTGTCCACCGGTTATCGCGATCTGGATCTCATCACGGCCGGCCTGCATGAAGATGAACTGATCATCTTAGCGGCTCGGCCCGGGGTCGGAAAAACGGCCTTTGCGTTGAATGTGGCGCAAAACGTGGCCACCAAATCGGATACCTCTGTGGCCATTTTCAGCTTGGAAATGGGCGCTGAGCAACTGGTTAATCGGATGCTTTGTGCGGAAGGCAGTATTGAAGCCAACCACTTGCGAACTGGTCAATTAACTGACAACGAGTGGGAAAGCCTGATTGTGGCCATGGGCAGTTTGTCCAAGGCCCAAGTTTTCATCGATGACACGCCGGGGATCAAGATGGCTAATATTCGCGCCAAGGCGCGCCGGTTGGCCAAAGAGCAGGGCAACCTGGGTTTGATCGTGGTCGATTACTTGCAACTGATTGAAGGTACTGGTCAGGAAAACCGGCAGCAGGAAGTCTCCGCCATTTCCCGGCAGCTCAAAATGCTGGCTAAAGAATTACACGTCCCTGTGATCGCCTTGTCCCAGCTCTCCCGGAGTGTGGAACAGCGGCAGGACAAACGGCCTGTGTTATCCGATATTCGGGAATCCGGTTCAATCGAGCAGGATGCCGATATCGTGGCTTTCCTTTATCGGGATGATTATTATCGCGATGAAGAAGGCGACGATGACGATAGTTACGGCGATTCCGGCGGTAGTAATGCCCCCAGTAATTCCGAGGATGAAGATTCGGATGCTGGCGTGGTCGAAGTGATTATTGAAAAAAACCGGTCAGGCGCCCGGGGAACGGTGAAGTTGTTGTTTATTAAGTCTTACAATAAATTCTCGTCCATCACATACGCGCAACCGACTGGTTAAAGAATATAGCCGTGCCAATGCTGCGCAATCTGCGGCTGAAGGGGGCTGCGAAGCGCAGCAAGTGCGTAGCCGCAGGCGTAGCAAGTGGTGACGGCGCTTTGAGCCCGCTGAGGATCGCGGTCTCAAAGTCGCCTAACTGCATATAAACTTGGCCAAAACCAGGTCAAGTTTATTGCAGTTTCCACCACTGAGCCCTCTTCAGCCTCCGATTGCTCCGCATTGGCACTAGATCCATGTTGGGTCAGAATTTGATTCTGGCCCTTTGATTTTGCTCGAAAACACGGCCATTACGAATGATTTATTCATATCTGGTGAATCAGATTCGGGTTTGCATTGCTAAACTTGCTCGTAACTGATATTATGGTGCGGTGTGAGTTTTGAAGCAGAACAACAATTAAATCAATGAGGTGGACATTCATGACAGCAACGGTCGTGGTCGGAACCCAGTGGGGCGACGAAGGTAAAGGTAAAATTACGGATTTTCTCAGTCAAGGCGCGCAAGCAATTGCCCGCTACCAAGGCGGCGACAACGCTGGCCACACGATTAAGACGGACGGTCAAACCTACGCATTGCGCCAGATTCCTTCAGGCATTTTATACTCCGACAAGGCCGCTGTGATCGGTAACGGTGTGGTGGTCAATCCAGAGAGCCTTGTGGAAGAATTACACCGGCTGCACGATGCTGGTGTGACGACTGATCACTTGAAGATCTCCAACCGGGCCCATGTCATTTTGCCCTATCACATTGAATTAGATAAGTTACAAGAAGCCGCCAAGGGTGCTGACAAGATCGGTACCACTCACCGCGGAATCGGCCCAGCATACATGGACAAAGCGGCCCGGGTAGGGATTCGGATGGCGGATTTACTGGAACCTGATACATTCAAGGAAAAACTAGAGGAAAATCTCGCGGCCAAGAATGAGCTGATCACAAAGATTTATGGCGGGACACCACTGGCCTTCGCGGATATTTACGACAAATTTGTGGCATACGGCAAAGAACTGGCACCGTTCGTCACCGACACCAGCGTGGTCTTAAATGATATCTTGGATGCGGGTCACAATGTGCTGTTTGAAGGCGCCCAAGGGACGATGCTGGATATTGACCAAGGGACTTATCCCTATGTCACCTCTTCTAATCCAGCCGCCGGTGTTGGGGCTGGTTCTGGCGTAGGGGTGACGCACATCAACCGAGTTGTCGGGGTTGCTAAATCCTACACCTCGCGGGTTGGTGATGGCCCGTTCCCGACAGAATTGCTGGACGAAATTGGCGACACCATCCGTGATGCCGGTCATGAATATGGCGTGGTGACTCACCGTCCCCGCCGGATCGGCTGGTTTGACGCAGTGGTCTTGAAACACGCCAAGCGCGTCGCTGGATTGACTGATTTAGCCCTAAACTCTGTCGACGTATTGACTGGTTTGAAGACCGTCAAGATTGGTGTGGGTTACAAGCTGCATGGCGAAACCATTCAGCACTACCCCGCCAGCTTGAAGGAACTCGCTGCATGTGAGCCGATTTATGAAGAAATGCCCGGTTGGAATGAGGACATTTCCCACTGCACGACTTTGGCCGAACTACCTGAGAATGCCCGTAACTATGTGTTGCGCATTCAAGAACTAGTCGGCGTCCCGCTGATTACGTTCTCTGTAGGTCCAGATCGGGAACAGACTCGGGTCCTGGCTAATGTCTGGGAACAAGAACCGCAATTCGCCCATTAATTTAATTATCAATACTGAAGGTGTCCTGGCCAACCGGTCGGGGCACCTTTTTGAGTATTGGCAGGGTTTATCATTTGGAAATTGGGCTAAAGTATTTTTCTCAATTAAATAACATCTGTCGTTTATGGGCCGATTTGACCGTTGACACGGCGACTCACTAGGCCTAATATCAAGCTGTTTGGATATCACTATTCGCGGTGGTCTACCCATCAATTAAGAGATATGCAGAAAGCAGGCATTACTATTGCGGGTAAAAAGGAAAATATATGGACTACTGATGCTGTTCACAATTCTTTGTGGCGCATTCAGTAGTCTTTTTACTGTTCCGGTAGAAGCGGCGCAGACACCAGCCAACACGATTACGGGGTTGGACAAGGACTCTGCGGTGATTACGGATACGGATGGGCAAACAATTACCCATGATACCCAGTTGTCCGCTGGGACGCAGTATTATATTACATATAATTGGCAAGCCGCTGATACGGTGAAGCTGGACCACACTGTTTCTGAGACATTCACGTTACCGGACAATGTGCAGGTCAAAGATTCTGCAAGCAAAGATATGGTGTATGATGGCCAAATTATGGGCCATTTTAATATTCAAGCCGGCAGCCGCACCGGCACCGTTCAATTTAATGATGGAATTGCCAACTTACGTCATCGCCAGGGCGGATTCAGTTTTATTGTCTATGGCACAAAGGATACTGGCGGTGACAATAAAGCACAGATCAATCAAACCGCCTGGTTCGTGAATCAACAAAGCGGCCATGATCCAACCCAAATCGACTGGAATGGTGCGGTGAACCCGGTCAAAACGACATGGCAAAATGCTGTCATCACTTTTACCTTAAGTCCGAATCAGACCTATCAGTCAGTTTCGATGGATAAGGGTCACTACGACAACGATGATATGACGCAACACTGGAATAGTGAAGGGCCAGTGGCTCCTAGTGTTTATACCGTGAAAACCGCTCTTCAGGCCGATGCGTCGACGCTGGTGACAATTACCTTCAAACAGGCGGTGAATTACGCCATGAACTTTAATATTTTAACCAAGCCCATGGTGATTGATAACCAGGCCAACTTGTGGAAGAGCAAGATGACCCTCACGTCAACAACACTAGGCGCACCAACGAATGCAAATACGTCGTTGGCATACGGCACAGCCGCTCATGTGTCCGGGGATCAATTGGATTCTATTATTTTCACCAAGCACAGTGCTGCTGATAACGGTCTGTTGGCCGGTGCCCAATATCGATTGGAAACGGCGAACCATGTGCCTGTGACGAAGGACTATAACGGTAATGATATTTTTCCCCAGATGATGACTACACAGGGTAAAGAGGGAAAATTTGAACTCGACAATTTATTGGTCGGCACTTATTACCTGATTGAGACCAAAGCACCAACGGGATATCAACTCGATACGACGCCAATCAAAATTGTCTTACCCCAGGGACATGGGATCGGCAATCCGGTACAGGTTGCAGGTAAAGATGAGCCCATCGAACCTGTTCAACCACCCACTGGCAAAGTGGTCTTGACGAAGACGACTGATAATGGAGAAACGCCCGTGGCGGGTGCCGTTTATGCGTTGATGGATCGCCAGGGTAAAGTGCTTCAGCAATACACCACGGATAACTACGGGCAGATCACTGTCACTGATCTTGCGGCAGGTAATTATGCTTTCAAAGAGGTCAAAGCGCCGGATAAGTACACACTGAATAAAGAGGAAAAGGATTTCGCAGTCGTTGCTGGAAAAACGACGCAAGTATCTGTCACAGATAAAATGAAGGTGACGCCGCCGGTTCAGCCCACAAAGGGCCAGATCGAATTAACGAAGACCGACGGTGGCAAAACCCGGCTAGCCGGTGCTACCTTTACGCTCTATCACAATCAAAAGAATATTGGCAGTTATACGACAGACAAAAACGGCCAAATCACCGTGCCTAATCTGACACCAGGATCTTACTATTTCTTGGAGACGGCTGCCCCCGCGACTTATGATAAAAATCCCGACAAACAGCTTGTCACGGTGATGGCTGGGGAAACTGCCAAGGTACAGGTGACCGATCAGAAGTCGACGCCAACACCGCCTATACAACCGACACTGGGCAGTGCTGTTCTCACTAAAACTCAGTTTGGTAATCCCCAAATTCCAGTGAGCGGCGCCACCTATGCACTGTTCCAGACGAATGATTCCGCGTCGCCGATCATGACGGCAGTCACAGACCAGCAGGGGAAAATCGTCGTCCCCGATTTGGCGGCAGGAACTTACTACTTCGTCGAAACGGCGGCTCCGACGGGTTATGAAAAAGATAGCCAACGACACCCAGTGACCGTTGTGGCGAACCAAACGGCTACGGTCGCAGTCACGGATCAAAAGACACCGAGTCAGCCTAGTGTTCCTGTAACGCCGAGCAAGCCCGGCAAACCGAGTCAGCCCAGTGTTCCTATAACGCCGAGCAAGCCCGGCAAACCGAGTCAGCCCAGTGTTCCTATAACGCCGAGCAAGCCCGGTAAACCAAGCCAGCCCAGTCGGCCGGTTAAGCCTGGCCACCCGATCACACCCGGCAAACCAGTTCAGCTCGCGCCGCCAACCACGCCGACGGCACCATCAATACCTGCGCAAACTGGATCGACTAGTGCACAACCAGTGACCAATCCCACCGTTACACAAACGGCGAGCCAGTCAGCCAACACGGCCACTTTACCGCAAACTGGCGAAGTGAACGAGCAGATTTGGCAGTACGTTGGGTTGGCTGTGTTATTCGGTGAATTATTAGCCATGGGTCTATGGTGGCAGCACCGATCAAAACAAGAATAGTCATACATCCCGGTGATGAATCGGGATTTTATTTTCTTGGGTATTAGGTATTGCATACTAGCCGGAAACGAGATATATTATGAGCAACAACTAGCTGGTATTACCTAATAGCCGGAAAGGAGGGACGCTACATGGCGCAAGATTTACACAGTCAGATGCTCAAAGGAGTATTACAGGGCTGTGTATTGATCATTCTTAGCCGTGGTGAATATTACGGGTACACCTTGAGTCAGGAGCTCGAGCACTATGGCTTCGCGGAAATTCCCAAAGGGACGATTTATCCCTTGCTCATGGCGCTGGAGAAAAAGGGACTGATCACCAGTCAACTGCGTCCTTCCCCAGACGGGCCGGACCGTAAATATTATCAAGTGACTCCAGACGGGACGGCGGCCCGCGCCGATTTTATCCACCAATGGCATCAATTAACCGATCATGTGACTCAGTTATTAACTGCAGAGGAGGGGTCTAATCATGGCCACGAAGACGAATCAACTCATTGAAGAAAACAACACACTCCGGGAACAATTGACGCCAGCTAACAAAAAATATTATGAGGATCTGCTCCTTTACATGCGCACTAAAGAGATATTGAAAGATGATGCCGTCATTGAGCAGGAACTCCTGACGATTTTGACCGATATTATCGCTGCCCAGCAGGATGGTGTTTCAGCCGTGGATTATTTTGGCAAGCAACCCCAAGAAACAGCTGACGATATTTTGGCGGAAGTGCCCACGCATTGGTTTAGCGTGTTGAAAATGATTGGCTCTGTTCTGCTTGGGTATGTCCTGATCACCGCCATTCCGGCCCTGACGATTCCCACTTCACCGGTGGATATCGGGACAGAGATTATTACCGGCCTCTATTTCACCATGGCCGCGTTTGTGATTGTCACCTATATTGGCCGCACGACATACAAAAAACAGCATGAATGGGGCCGCCTAGGGTGGATCATTCGCTGGTTATTGGCCTGTGTATTCATCGCCCCAGGGTTCCTCTTGTCGTTCTTTCTGAAAACCCCTTGGCGGATTTATTTGACAGGATTCATCGGGATTGCACTCATTTGTGTTCTGCTGGTGATCACAGGCGTCATTTTCTGGCGGGAGAATGATAAAACGATCTGGTGGCCATTTGTGCCGATCGTGCTGATCATGGCGTTGATCGGGATCGTGACGCGGATTCCGTCTTGGCAGGCATTCCTGCTGAATACTGATCCGGGCCGCATCGGTTTGGCGGTGGCGCTGGGCGTTGCTTTGATTGTATTTTACGTGTTGATTTGGATGCTGTTTCGCCGGACGAAGCGGGAGCACTAACTATCCTTGATTACTGACCTTTGTTTTCCTCGACAGAAAGGTGTCGAGGATTTTTTTGTCTGCCGAGTTGACACCGTGTCACTTTTGCTGTATTGTAATGATCGTTAAGTGACACGGCGTCACTTTTCGAAAGGAGACATCCCATGCCCACGGCCACATTTAACAATTTGAAACCAGAAAAGAAACAACTTATCACGCAAGCACTGCGCCATGAGTTTTCCACCCACTCCTTTGCGGACGCCCAAGTGGCGCGGATCGTGAAGGATGCGGGCATTGCCCGCGGCGCCTTTTACAAATACTTCGCCGACCTGGCGGATGCCTACATCTATCTCTACGGCGTCGCCATGCGGGACATTCACGCCAGCATTAATTTTCAGCAAACCGATCAATACTCGGCGGCCAACTATCTTTCCTACGCGGAACAATTCTTGGCATCACTGGCCAATAACCCGTATCGTGAATTAATTCGCCGCCATTTCACCGAAAACGAAGGGGCTTTGCAGATCCCCACCACCCTGAATTCGCCGGAGAAGTTAGCAGTTTTACCGGCGCCGGATTGGGCGGCGACAATCTTGAGCCACGAAGTGATTCGCCAAATTATGCTCTATCCGGATATGCAAAAATCCTTACTCGCAAAATTCGCCACAACACTGGACCAACTGGAAGGAAGTCATCGTTAATGTACTTAGCCTGGAAAGAAATCAAACACGAAAAACTGCGTTACGGACTGATCATCGGGATGATTTTGTTGATCAGCTACTTAGTTTATATCCTCAGCGGGCTGGCCTTTGGCTTGGCCCAGCAAAATACCGAAGCCATTGACTCCTGGGGTGCCCAGAGTGTGATCCTGGATAAGGATGCTAACACCAGTCTGCAGCAGTCGATGCTGACGAAGAGCCAAACGGACAAGATGACCTTGACGAAGCAAGAAAGTTACGTCGGGCAAAGTGCCATTGTGGCTAAGGAAGCCAACCACGCCAAAGTATCCGCCCAATTCATCGGGCTGGACTGGGATCAGTTTATTGGGAAAAAGCTGGTATTAACCAGCGGCCACAAGCCGACCAAGGCCAATCAAGTCGTGGTGGACGATGGATTTAAGACCAGCAACTACAAGCTGGGCGACACCATCAAGTTTAATTCCAATGCAGACACCTATAAAATCGTCGGTTTCACCCATAATGCCAAGATCGATATTGCGCCCGTCGTTTACGGTGATTTGAGCACGTGGCGCACGCTGAAGAAACTGCCCGATACCTTCGTGGCCAGCGGGGTAATTTCCCAAAACGCGCAGTACAAACCAGGTGTTGATCAGTTGAAGAACTATTCAGTGGCTGCTTTTATCAATAAACTACCAGGATACAGCGCCCAGAACATGACCTTCACGTTCATGATTGCCTTCCTGATGATCATTTCCCTGGTGGTCATTGCGGTATTCCTATATATCTTAACGATTCAAAAAATCCCCAATTACGCCGTCCTGCGCGCCCAGGGAGTGCCCTCCCGCGTACTCGTCAGCAATACCATCAACCAAGCCCTATTGCTGGTCTTTGGCGGCTTAGCCTTGGGTGTCGGGTTAACTGCGCTCACAGCGGCCCTTTTACCCGCTGGCGTACCCATTGCCTTCAATTGGCCAATCCTGGCAGTTGTGACGGTGGGGATCCTGCTTACCGGCGTGATTGGCGCCTTGATTCCCGTGAAATTGATTCTCAAAGTTGATCCCGTCAGCGTGATTGCCTAATGGAGGGTTTCCAAATGGAAAATACGAATACGATTGAAATGCACCATATCGACAAGACCTTTGGCCATGACACCAGCAAGATTCAAGTGCTGAAGGATATTGAGTTCACGGCTCAGCGGGGTGAAATGAGCCTCGTGATCGGGCCTTCCGGTTCAGGCAAGAGCACCTTCCTGACGATTGCTGGCGGCCTACAAACACCGACTGCTGGGGAAGTGCGGGTGGAGGACACGCCGCTGACCGCGATTCCGGTGAAAAAACGCGATGCCTTGCGGTTAAACAAGATCGGTTTTATTCTGCAAGCCTATAACCTGGTGCCCTTCCTGACAGTCCGCGAGCAATTCCGCTTTGTCGATCGGATTAAGGGGGCTACCCACATGACTGAGGACGAATTGATGGCCTTGTTAGATGATTTGGGTATTCGTGATTTGATCAATAAATACCCCAGTGAATTATCCGGTGGCCAAACCCAGCGCGTGGCGATTGCCCGAGCGCTGTATCCCAATCCCGAGATCGTGCTGGCTGATGAGCCCACGGCTGCGCTGGATAGTGAGCGGGTGACAGTCGTGGGAGAACTGCTTCGTGATTTGGCCAAGAAGCACAATAAATCGATTATTGTAGTCACCCATGATATGCGGCTAAAGCAGTTTGCGGATCATATTTATGAGATCTTGGATGGTAATATGCGGCAGGCGAGTTAACTTAGAAGATTGACCGAATACGCCCCATCACTGGTTTTTCTAATCAGTGATGGGGCGTTTTTAACTATCATAGATCGCCCAATCATTTTGATCTGCTTAATGTCTCGTCTTGATTTTCAGAAAAGTAAAGCATAGGCTGAAAACATGTTTGGAAGGGGAGTGTTCGCGAAAGTGAATCAATTGATGGAGAAAGTTAAGCGTCACCCGGTTGTGACGGTGATCATATTTTGGTCACTCTTGATATTTTGTGATAAAGCAATCGCCAGTCCGCTGGTAGCTATGATTAAGGCACCCGATATTGTCTTGGAAGTCATATTCAAAGGATTGGAGCTGCTGGCCGCAATCGGGTTGAATCTTTGGCTCACGAAACAACCACTGCATTGGCAAGCGGCGATCGGTAAAAACAGTCTGATTGCATTTGGCATCATGGGGGCCATCGTCTTGTTTGCCACATTGGCCGAACTCGGTAATTTTGTTGATGCAGCCACGATTGCGGTCATTGCGGCGGTGCCGGAGGCGTTCGCGTTTCGGGGTGTGATTCTAGGTAGTTTAATCACGCATCTCAAAATTGAATCCGTATCCCGGCGGGTCGGGGCGGCAATTGTGCTGTCCAGCGCGTTGTTCAGTTTAGCCCACTTGGGTAATATCGGGAGCCAAGGGTTAACCGTCACGTTGATACAAGTGATTGAGGTATTCGGTTTGGGCTGTGTTCTTGGCGCATTGTATGTGCGTAAAGGCAGTCTGCTATTTCCGATGCTGGCCCATGGGTTCTTGGATTACATGGTGACCATCATGCACGGGTATACCGCGACCGTGGGCAGTGCGGGGGCACTCAACGCGACACTTTTCTCCGCTGTCTTGCATATGCTGATGTACATTGGTTTAGCAATCATTATTTGTAAGCCGGACAGCATCCACCAGTTGCAGCAGCAAGTGGGCGCGCTAGGCGGGCGAAGAGAGTGAGTTGTGACAAAATGGGGAAGAGATTTTGATGGATCTAGAGTCGTTTAAGACGCAGTATCACTACAAAACGGATCTGGTGGCATTGTGTCGCCAGTATCATTTACCCACCAGCGGTACCAAGGCTGTGCTGACTCAACGGTTGCTGGATTATTTATCTGGCCGACCGGTGACGCAGCCAGCCGGGCCATCCGCGCACCATCAACCGCTGGCTAGTCATACGCTGAGCCTTGAAACACCAATTGTCGGCTCAGGCTTTGCCTTCAATCAAGCGGCACGACAGTTCTTTTCCCACTATTTTCACGTGGAACATTTCTCGTTTACCAAGCCCATGGCCGTATTTAATCGGCAAGTTGAAGCAAAAAAAGATCAGACCGCCACAATTGGCGATCTGATCCGGGTCTATCAAGAAACAAAGGACAAACCGGCAGCACAACGGGCGTTTTTGGCTAATAGCCCCGAAGAGCGGACCGATCAGTGGAACAACTTTGTCCGCGATTTCTTCGCGGATCCGCAGACGGCAAGGTTTCACGACCGGCTGAAGGTGGCGGCCATTCTTTGGCAGCAAGTCAAACGATCGACGGCTGTCAAGATCTATGCGCCAGCGTTATTGACGCAATATGGGACACTGATTGCCGAGTATCGCCGCTCTTAATGGGGCCGGTTTTCGTTGAACCGACGGCTGAGTTTGGTTTCGCTTTGGTCCAGTAATGTTTCCGGGTCAATTCCGAATTTGGCACTGAGAATCAAGACTTGATCTAAGACATCGGCCAATTCTTCCTTCAAGTTGGCCGTCTTTTCAGCCGGTGTTTGCGGTTTTTCACCAGGATGATGGCGGCCAATTTCTAAGGCGCGCACGGCCCGGGCAACTTCACCGGTTTCTTCAGTCAAGAAATTCACGTGGACAAATGGTGAGAAATGATACCAACCGTGTCGTTTGTAAAAATCAATCAGCCAATCTTGATGGTTTTCTAAATTCAATTATGCGGCCTGCTTTCATGCACCGACTTGACCTGAACGGGTTGAGCCGGTTTTGTTTAGGTCAAGCATAGCAAATTTTGGCTACAAGTCCACTCGTTTAAAATTCCGTATACTAATCCGCAGGGTCCAGAAGAAACTGATAATAAAGGCGATCAAACCCACTACCAGGAAAGGCAATTGGTGCAGCAGCGCCGCCGGTTGAACCGAATTCACCCAGCTCAGCCCCGGCAGGTGAGGCAGTGTTTCCATCACGCCTAGTAGGATCAAGGCGGCCAAAGTACCCCAGAAGTAGGGCCACCCAATTTTAGTCCCGGTCTTAAAGAAGCCGGTGAGAAACAGGTAGTCGAAAACGGCCAGGGCCAACAATCCCAAACCAAAATAGGTCATATTCGCGTTAATGCCCGCGTGATTGGTCTGGATATAAAGCGTCCGCAACAGCGCCCAAGGAATTGTGAGCAGCAGCATGGCTGTTTGAAAAGTGAAGGTGTAGAGCACTTTTCCTCGTACTACACCGGCCTTGCCCGCCGGCAAAAGGGCCGTGTATAGAATGTCATTAGTTTGTTTGGCATAGACCAAGTCCAGACTGGGTGCCAGCATGGCGAAGAAGAAGACCACACTGTATGGATAGGCCGGGACCAATACTAAGGCGCCCAGCCAGATGAAGAACCAGGTGGTGGGGTGGGCGGCGAGCAGGTACTCTTTACGCAGGTATGGCAGAGTCATCACTATCTTTCCTTTCTATCTTGATCATGATGTCATCAAAATTGAGCGGGGCATCCACCCCTAGACTGAACTCGCGCCGGAAGTGGTCGATGAAGTCGGCCTTAGCAGCGGAATAGAGCACTGTACCCGCGTGGATGTAAGTGATGGTATCCGCGATGGCGGCCAGGTCGGTGGTGATGTGGGTAGAGAAGAGGATGCTGTGGCGACCATCGGCGACATAATGCCGGAAGACCTGGCGAATTGCGTCCCGGGAGACGGGATCAATGCCGCTGGTGGGTTCGTCGAGGATGAGCATCGACGCATGGTGGCTCATGGTGACCGCCAGCTGGTATTTGATTTGCATCCCTGTGGAGAGTTCTTTGACCTTCTTTTGATCATCTAAATTGAAGAAGCGCAGGTAATAGCGATATTGGTCTTCGTCCCACTGAGAATAGAACTGGCGGGTTGTTTTGGTGATGGCGGCCAACTTTTTTTCTGGATAGTAAACTGTTTCACCCAACATCACGGCTAAATTTTCTGCACCGGCGAGTTGGATCGTCCCGCTGGTCGGGTTGACCAGTCCTGCAATACTCTTCAGCGTAGTAGACTTACCGGCCCCATTGACCCCGATCATGCCCATGATGGTGCCCGGGGCGATGGTGAAGGAGACGTCTTGCAAAGTGAACTGCGGGTAGTGTTTGGTCAGATGACTCACTGCCAGCAAAGAATCATTGGTCATGGTGTACCTCCTTGGCCACATGCGCATAAGCCGTGGCTTGACTCAAGAACACTTCGTTTTTGACCAGGGCCAATCCCGGCAGCGGGCCTTCTTCGTCACCCAGGACGACAAGATTGGTGCCTTTGACGAGGCCAAATAGATCGCGGGCACTTTTCGGGATGACAATTTGGCCCCGCTCCCCCACTTGGACTGTGCCGAAGAGGTGTTTTCCTTTCGGCGGAATGCCAATACCGCTTTTTTCGGTATCGTGATGGATGAGATCATCCAATGTAATATTGTAAAATTTCGCCAACGCGTCGGCGTGGGCGATATCCGGGACCGATTGCCCGCTTTCCCATTTGGCAATGGCTTGGCGGGTGACCCCGGCCCCTTCGGCCGTTTGTTCCAAGGTATAGCCGAAATGTGCGCGTAAGTTCCGCAGATTCCCGGCGAGTGGTGAATTGTCTGACATCGTTGTTTCCTCCGTTTCTTCTGACTTTTCATACTTGATCATAGACGGTTTGATGCGGGTCACAACCAATTGAAGGTACCAATATTTGTTAACTTCAGTTGCAGGTAGCAATACTTAAATGGGTATCATCACCTAACAATACTGTTAGATACGGCCTCTTTTTGTCCATTCCACCCAATTGCTCCGCGTAATACTTCTTGTCCGCCGGGTATCTACGTTATAATAGGCACCATACAGAGAGGAAGTGCCCCGATGTCATCCTATCAAGTACCCAATCAAAACAAATTACCGAAGCCTCATCTGGAGCCGCCTAAAAAAGGGTGGCCGACCCATTTGCCGGATGGGGTGGTGCGCCTGCTCTTAATTCCCTTGATGATCGTGTTGATTTCCGTGCCCCAATTACCCATGGGTTTTGTCTATGCGAAGTATCGATCGGGCCAACCGCTGGGCGACTTGCCGTATTATGGTTTATTTGCGTTGATGATCCTGTTGTACGCCCTCAGCATTCTTTTTGTGCGCTGGATTATTCATCGCTATACGGATCAGCCGCTTTTGCGTCGCTGGGAAGCGCGGGATTGGAAATTCTTAGGAGTCGGTTATCTGGTGATGATGGCTGCAAAAATGATTATGGTGCCGCTTTACACGCAAATGACCGGGCAGCAATCCACCCAGAATGACGCCGCCATTCAAAAATTGCTCGGGTCTGGCAGCCAGATGATGTGGATGATCGTCTTCATGACGGTGATCGGCGCGCCCATCTTGGAAGAAATGGTCTTTCGCGGGTACATCATGAATGCTTGGTACACGCGTAATCCCATTTGGTCCGTGATAATTTCCGGGGCACTATTTGCGGCGGTCCATCAAAATAATTCCTTTTGGGGCACGCTGATGTATTTCGTTCTGGGCGCCGTATTGGCCGTGACGTATCGCCAGACGGGGAATATGGGCGTGAATATCGGTCTGCATTTCCTGAATAACGCGCCGATCATTTTTGTGGCGCTGAATCTGATTAAATGATGACGCGGGGCAGGTGACACAAATGCAGCAGCCAGAGACACCCAGTTTAATTTATCGGTTTGGCGAGTCCGTCAAACGGATATTCTTCTTTTCTGTATTCTTCTTGGTGATGGGTTGGTACCAAGCGCCGGCGCAGTTACCAGAACTGGGTCTCACCCCAGCCTGGATGCACGAGCACGACTTCTGGCTGGCACTGGCAGAGGTGCCCATTGCGGCCGTCATCGTGACCTTGTTTTTGCACCAATATGTCCATCAATTACGGGAATATAATCCCAAACGCTTTGGTCGGCACCGGTTGTCTTGGCAGCGGGTGGCGGTTTTTCTAGGCGGTACCATTCTTTTGCTGGCGCTTGTGTATTCCGGCAGCGAACCGCCTTTAAACGGCTACCGTTCTACTTTGCACCAACAACTGCAACTTATTCCGTGGACGACTATTGTTGGACAGATACTCTGCGCTCCGCTCATTGAAGAATTGCTGTATCGCGGTATTTTTATGAATTACTTCTGGAACCGGGAAAACGCGCTTTACCAGATCATGACGGTATTGTCAGCAGCCTTGATTTTTGGCTTGCTGCACGATTTTTCCTGGTCGCTGGCGCTGGTTTTTTGGACGGGAATCGGTTTTATCCATGCTGGTGTTTACGAATACACCCGCGACTTGCGCTACACCGTGGTCATGCATTTGATCGTTAATATCGTGGTGTTATGGTATTTATTCTAATACGAGCAAAAAAAGAGCGCCTTCCGTTTCACGTGAAACATGGAGGCGCTCTTTTAATATTTTCCAACACAATTAAGAGATGAACAGACTCGCAGCCGTACTAACTAATTACAGTATGGCTGCGGACTTTTGGGTATGTATTAGGAATGGTTATTTGGCGGCCGGACGTGGCAAATGATGTTTCAGATAACGGCCAATCGGATAGCCGATAACCACTAACGATACGGTAAGCAGAAGTGTGCTTTTGTAATCTCCGGTGGTCGCCATATGTATTCCAACCAAACCGACACTGACGACAACGATTAGCCAAACGATTGTGAGGACTGTGAAGGTCTTACTCATAGGATGGCCCCCTTTCTTGAATTGACCATATACCAAATGGCACAGTTTCGCTAGCTGCGCCGGTGGTGCTAGTGTTGAATTTTCGGTGCCCAGTGATTGATTGGGCCGAATTTATGACCCACCGCAATCGGATCGGCAATGGCTTCGTAAGTATATTGCTTCGCCAAGCGGAATGCGTCTGCGATGCTTTCGCCTTTCGCCATTTCGGCAGTGATCGCCGAGGAGAGTGTATCACCGGTTCCGTTGATCCGATCTGTGGCAACGTATGGGGCGCTGAGCCAGAAGCTGGTGCCATCTTCCAGTAAAGCGTAGTCCCGGACTTCCTTTTGGTCGCCATCATGATGGGCACCCTTCAACAGGACATTCTTGGCGCCGAGATCTTGCAGTTTATGGGCGGCAGTGACGGTATCGTCGTCCGTTTTGATCTCCATTTCAGCTAACTTTTGCGCTTCAAAGAAATTCGGGGTGATCACCGTTGCCAGCGGAATGAGCTCCTCCCGCAGAGTTTCGTAGGCACTTTCTTCCAGCAGCATGGCCCCGTGTTTGGTAATGATCACTGGATCCAAGACCAGCGGGCCAAACTGGCCGTCCTTGACGTTTGCCGCCACGGTGCGAATTAATTCGGAATCCGCCAGCATACCGGTCTTTGAAGCCCGGATGTGGAAGTCTGCCGCTAATGTCTTGAACTGTTGGGCCACAAAGGCCGTGGGCATGGACTGACTGGCATCAATGCCGTAGGAGTTACCGGCCACCGCCGCCGTCAGGACACACATCCCATGGACGCCTAAGGTGAAAAACGTAGTCAAATCTGCCTCCATTCCGGCAGATCCGTCTGAATCCGAGCCAGCAATCGTTAATGCTTGGGGAAATTCATTTGCCATACGTAAACCCTCATTTCTTGATAAATATTCCAATTAATCCCCATTATACAATGGCTTCCCGCTGCGGAACAGTTCCAAACAAAAAGTGGGCGCATAACTGGGAAAGTTGTTACTATAAAGGAGTGGGGAGTGTGCATGAAGGAGGGGCACAACATGGCAAGCCGTAAACACAACCGGGTCGATGAGAAGGGCCGGGTCGTGATTCCCGTAAAGATTCGGGAAGCGATGGAAATTGACGCGGGCTCGTTCATCGAGTTCGAGTATATGGCGCGCAAGCATCAACTTGTGATTCGAGCAGTCGCCGAATCCGATGTGCATGCACAGGATCATTGATCAGTTTTAATTTATGAGGAGGTTTTAAGTTTATGTCCAATACGGAAGACAAGATGAAGAACGCCAAGGACCATTTGGTGGGTAAGACCAAAGAAGGCTACGGCAAAGTCACCGGCGATAAGCAGGTGGAAACCGAAGGCAAGGCCCAAGACTTAAAAGCCGATGTCGGTGATAAGTTTTCTGAAATCAAGGAAACTGTCTCCGAAAAGGTTGGGGATGTCATCGATGCCGTCCAGGACAAGATGGGTAAAGACAAACAAGAAAAGAAGTAGTTTTCCCCCCAGGAACATGGAGAGGTGCGGATTGCTGTGATTAAACAGTGGTTCGCACCTCTTTTTGAGCATTTAATTTGCGTGCAACCAAAAAACGACCTAAGATGACCAGAACCAAAACCGAGGAGGTTTTATAATCATGGTGACCTTAGATATCGTTGTACCGTTTTATAACTTGGACGGTTATTTCAAAAATTCACTAAACAGTTTGATGAAACAAACCACCACGGATTTTACCGTGTGGCTGGTCGATGACGGCAGTACCGACGGGTTGACGGCGTTGGCGAAGCAAACTGCAGCAGCGGATCACCGGTTTTCAGTGATTGAACTACCCCGTCACGAGGGCACCTCAGCGGCGCGGAATGCTGGCGTGGCTGCAGGCCAAGCACCGCTGGTGACCTTTGTGGACGCCGACGACATTGTGGATCCGCGGTTTGCAGAAACGTTGATTACCGGTTTCCAGGAACACCACGCGGATATCGTTTCTGTGGGGTACACTTGGGGCGGCGGCTGGTTTCGGGGGCGGGGCGGCAGTGATGGTCGCGACCGCTGGCAGCAGATCAGTAAGCCAGATATGTTGGCCCAAGTGACCCGCCACGGCTCGGAAGTGGGCGGCTATATTTGGAACAAAGGCTTTTCCCGCGCGATGCTGCAGGCGCATCAGGTGACCTATGATACCCGGTTAACGATTGCTGAGGACTATCTCTATGCCACCGAGGCCGCTGCCGCTGGGGAAAACTTCTGGTATAACCCCGTGGTGCGATATACCAAGATTAACCGCCCGGGTTCCACGATTCATTCCCGGACTTGGGAAATGAGCCAGCAAGAGGATGCGGTCTTCTCCCAAATGGCGGCCATCAAGCAGCGGGCTCTGGCTGATGTAAATAATGCTTCAAGATAAATGGGGATAGCAGCGTCGTTAACAGGATTACGATGACGATGGCGGGATATTGTTCTTTCGGGAAAAGGCCGGCATCGTTGCCGATCTGGGCGGTGATCAAGGCCATTTCGCCTCGGGAGACCATCCCGGCACCGATGGTCAGACCTTGTTTCTTGGTGAAGCCGCCAAGGCGGGCGCCAATCATGCCGCCGTATAGTTTGGTGATGACGGCGAGCAGCGTAAAGAGAACAATGAGAATGACATCCGCCCACGTCAGGGTGAGTTTCATTTGCAAACCAATTCCCACAAAGAAGAAGGGGACGAAGAAGGCATAGCCCATGGGTTCGATGCTGGCGTCCACTTCTTTTTTTGTGGGTGTTTGGGCCACGGCCACACCGGCAAAGAAGGCGCCAACCACGTCTGACAGGCCGACGAAATCGGCTAGGGCGGCGGTGCCTAAGCAAATGACCATGGCCATCAGGGTGGGGCCCGAAACCACCAGCAGTTTTTCACTAAGACGCATCAACAGCGGCGCCAGCCAGCGAATCAACACAACAATACCGCCGAAGAAAAGCAGTTGTTCGCCGATGGTCAGGAGCATACTGGGCTGTTGACCAGTTTCGCTGGCGCCGCCAAAACTGATAAAGAAGCTCAACAGTAAAACGCCCAGGATATCGTCGGCCACGGCGGCCCCTAAAATCGTGGCGCCTTCTGGTCGATTCAGCGCGTTTTCTTCCTTTAATACGTCGACGGAAATACTGACGGAGGTGGCCGAGAAGACGATCCCCACCAGAATACTTTCAATCAACGACATGCCCAGCAACTTGCTGGCGATGCCCATGAGGACTACGGGGGCGGCCACGCCAATACAGGCCACATATAATGAAGGCTTGAGGAAACGGCGCAGTAAATGGAGGTCACTTTCTAAACCGGCCAGGAACATCAATACGATGACGCCCAGCTCAGAGAAGATGTGGAGCACATTAGTAGGATGCAGCCAGCCTAAAATGGCGGGTCCTAAGAGGATACCCGCCAATAATTGGCCGACCACCGCCGGCATATTGAGCCGCCGGGCGAGGTGCGCGAGGATCGTGGTGACTGCGAGAACGAGAACGATGGGTAAAAGAATAGTCATGGTCGGTTCCTTTCTAAAATGGGACACTGTCCATTATTGTACCGGTCGGTTATCTGGCTGACAACTGATGAACCGGTGAAGGAACCGGCGGTCAGACTATTCGGCGTCGTTCGTGCTAGCGGTGCTGTCACTGGCACTGCTGGAACTTAGCGCTTGGGCGTTTTTCTTCACATTGTCAGGAATCGTGAGGGGCTTCAGCTGATTGATCCGGCTGTACGTGGCATCAACAGTCTGTGTCATCTTTTGATCGTCGATTTTTGCCGTCATGGTGTAATGATATTGCTTCGGCAGATACGTCTTTTTATCCATCGTCATTGTCATTTCAAATTTCGTAATGTCGATGGCACTCCAGACCTTTTCCAGTGACGCAGAAGCACCTGGACTTTGGGCCATGATGTCTTTGGCGATATCCTTGATTGCCTTACCGCTGCCCTGGTAGCTTAGCGCATAGGTGGCAGCGTGGGTAGTGAGTTTCATTTTCTTTTGCAGTGACTTCGCGCTGTCCAAGAAACTGCTCGATTCGGTTTGCTTGCGCAACTCGGCGGCACTAGCGCCGGTTACCTGACTGATATCCATCCGGTACCAAGCGTCTTGATCTTGCACATAGGCCGTCGAATCGTCCACATACATTTTAATATTGGCATCACCATTCGCAGATTTCGTCACGTAATCCATGGACATGATAAAGGGATCGATTTGGTAAGACCCGGTCATATTGGCTTTGGTGTCGGTATCGCCCATATTGACCGTTGTGGTGAGATTAATATCAGAATTCTTGATCGTTTTGGCGGCTTTCATCGACTTTGCGATCACAGTCGTGGCGGTTTGCTGACTCGACGAACTGGCTGCGCTTTTGGTATTGTTCTGGCCGCAACCGGTTAATAAGAAAATTAGCGCGGCGACTCCAATCATCATTGCTTTCTTCATAGTGATTCCCTCCCCAAGGTGTGTGCTTTCCTCAACGTCTTAATTACACACTGGCGCCATGTGAATGTCAACGTTTTCGCATGGGGGGGGCATCTGAATGCTGTTCAGTGATGGACCGGAAAAAAGTGCAAAAAAAGTGGGAACACCTCAACTGTTTTCTAAACGGCCTAAGCCGCCAACAAATCAGTATTCCCGTAGGTTTGGCACCTATGAGTATAGTAGCAGAAAAAAAGATAGATAACAATACGTCGAAAACAGCACTGCCGGACACGCTAAAGCGGAGGAATGTAGACTGACCCACGGACTCCCTTACCAAAGCCGCGATATTGATCTTCCAGATCGGCTAAAAATTGAACCATTTCTGGTGCTAATTTTTGTTGTGCGGCTAACAACGAGAGCGGCGAGCTGATCCGGCGGGCGACGCGTTCCTCATCTCCCCTTCTTACTTCACTTCTATTTAGTTTGCGAGCGGCGCCGCCGATCACGAATCATGTTCCAAACAATAAAGATGATCACGGTCACGGCTAATCCGCCGATGACGTTGAGCGTTCGGTAAAGAAACATCACGAATCCATTTGGAAAACCTGCCGGACCTGGATCGAATGCCCAAGAGAGAAAGCCGATTAACGCCACGACTCCCCAGATTAATAATTTCACCCACGGCTTCATCAGAATGCGCTCCTCTCGATGATTTTAAGCGCATTCTAAACGTCACCGGTAGCAATGGTCAAGCATATTGCTTAATCTGTGACAGGGACGATCCAGCCTTTGGGTGCCTGGACATCGCCAAACTGAATACCGGTTAACAGGTCATACAGTTTATGGGTGATGGGGCCGACTTTCTTTTCATCATAAAATACGTGGTAGTGGTCGCCATATTGAATACCGGCGATAGGGGAGATGACAGCGGCGGTGCCACAGGCGGCGGCTTCGCCGAATTCATCCAGATCATCAATGCTAATGTGCGTCTCTTCTGTCTTCATCCCCAGCACATGTTCGGCTAAATAAAGGCTGGAATATTTAGTGATACTCGGCAGAATGGAAGGCGACTTGGGGGTCTTCAAAGTCTTGCCATCTTTGGTAAATGCCAAGAAGTTGGCAGAACCGACTTCTTCGATATACTTGTGATGGCGGGGGTCCAAATAAATGGCGTCGCTGAAGTGATGCTCATGGGCTGTCTTGCCCGCCAGCAAACTGGCCGCGTAATTCCCACCGACTTTGCTTTGGCCAGTTCCGTTATGCGCCGCCCGGTCATAGTCCACCACTAAGAAGTTGGTGGGCGTCAAGCCGCCCTTGAAATAAGGGCCCACAGGAGTGACGAAAATTCGGAAGGTGTATTCCTGGGCCGGTTCCACCCCGATGTTTTCCCCCACGCCGATGAGAATTGGCCGGATATACAAGGTAGCGCCGGTACCATAAGGCGGTACGAAATCCTGATTGGCGATGACCACTTGCTTCACGGCATCGATGAAGTCAGCCACCGGATAATGGGGCATGAGCAGCCGGTCGGCGGCATGTTCCATCCGTTGCGCGTTTTGATCTGGGCGAAAAAGTTGGATAGCGCCGGTCTTAGTCCGGTAGGCCTTCAGTCCTTCGAAAGCCCCCTGACCATAGTGTAAAATGGGAGAACCCTCATTCATTGTCATATTCGGGTCCTGAGTCAAGCCGCCCTTGTCCCAGGCGCCGTCCCGCCAGTGGGCTTCGAAGCGATAGGGAAGTTGCATATAGTTGAAGCCAAGTGCTTGCCAGTCGATTGTTTTCGGGTCTGCAATCATGATAATCCCTCCAGTTAGTTATTATTCACACATATTACTCTCATTTTAAAAGATGTCCACCGTTTCGCCTGAATTCGTGTGAGTTTTCTTGACGTGGGACCGTTATTTTGAAACTTGGACAGAGATATGAATCCTGATGATTCCAGTGTCAATGCGGAGTAATCGGAGACTGAATGAGGCTCGCCGTCACAGCGTTCCAGCCTCATTCAGCCGGAGATTACGCAGCTTTGGCACGGCCGTTGTGATGATTGTTCTCCCAGTCGCATCGGTAATGATTTGTCAAAGATATCAATCCCATGTTGCGTCCATGGGGGCATGACTGTTAATATTTTCCGTAGACTTACAAGAACGTAACATAGGAGCTAAAATTTAGTGATTACTGTAAAAGCACCAGGTAAACTATATATCGCCGGAGAATATGCGGTGGTCGAAACGGGTCAGCCCGCGGTGATCGTGGCTTTAAACCAGTTCGTCACTGTCCGGGTCGAAGCCGCCCACGGTATGGGCCGGATTGAATCGAAACAGTATCAGGAGAATTCTCTTTACTGGCGGCGCCAGGGGGATGAGATGGTTTTTGACAATCGAGACAATCCCTTCCACTATATTCTTTCGGCCATCCGGTTTACGGAAGCTTATGCCAGTGAACAAGGCAAGCCGTTGCGGCTATTTAATCTGTATGTCGATTCCGATCTAGATTCAGCAGACGGCCGCAAGTTTGGCCTGGGCAGTTCCGCTGCAGTGACGGTGGGCACAGTCAAGGCCCTGTGCCAGTTTTACAACTTGCCGTTAAGCCAGGAAAGAATCTATAAACTAGCGGCTATTGCCCATTTGGATATTCAAGGCAATGGCTCATTGGGCGACATTGCGGCCAGCGTCTTTGGCGGCTGGATCGCCTACCGTTCATTTGATCGGGAATGGCTGCATGCGCAACGCAACCTGTCGACATTAAGCAACCTATTGGCCATGCCCTGGCCGGGGTTGGATATTGAGCTGTTAACGCCGCCGGATAACTTACGGTTGCTCATCGGTTGGACTGGTTCGCCGGCTTCGACATCTCATCTAGTCGATCAAATCAAGGCGGCCACTTCCCGTTCCCAAACGGAATATCATCGCTTCTTGGCGGCCAGCCGAGTGGTGGTGACCAAACTGGTGCAGGGATTTCGGGATGGTGATTTGCAGGCGATCAAGGATCAGATTGGCCGGAATCGATTCTTGCTGCAACAACTGAGTCATATCAGCCATGTCCATATTGAAACGCCGAAACTAATGAATATGTGTAACTTGGCAATTCATGCAGGTGGGGCTGCCAAGACGTCCGGCGCTGGCGGCGGGGACTGCGGTATCGTTATTTTGGACCGCAGCGTCAACCCTGATCCGCTGATTGCGGCATGGCACAAGATCGGTGTGCAGCATTTACCCCTCAGTGTGCATTTAATTGAACCCCAAACTGTTTCACAATTGCGCGAAGCTCATTAATTCCATTAATAATTTCCAGAAAGGCCAACACGCCTCTCTGGATTTTTTTTACAGAAAATCAGGCAAAACACTTGCTTACTTTTTGTAAGTAGATATAATGGATCTTGTGGTACATAAGAAATGAGCACGGGTTGGCGAGTATTTCGCCCCGTGTTCGCTCAATATTGGAGGTTGATTTTTGATGACAGTCACAAATGGTTATGAACAAAGTGATCGCGAACAAAAACTGGATTTTATTAATGTGAATGATTTGGAAAAAGAAGCCGAAAAGATTATTCCTAAGGGCGGTTTTGGTTACATCCGCGGTGGTTCGGAAGATGAATGGACGCTGCGGGAAAATACTTTGGCGTTCAATCACGCCCAAATCATTCCGCGGGCACTGACTGATATGGAAAATCCCTCCACGGATACAGAGGCATTTGGCTTACATTTCAAGACACCATTAATGATGGCACCCACAGCGGCCCAGGGCTTGGCCCATGCCAAAGGGGAAACTGATACTGCCCGGGGTGTGGCCGCTGCTGGTGCGTTGATGGCCCAAAGCACATATTCTTCCACTTCAATTGCAGATACGGCTGCAGCTGCCAATGGTGCGCCGCAGTTCTTCCAGCTTTATATGAGTAAAGACTGGGACTTCAACCATCATCTGTTGGATGAGGCGAAGAAAGCCGGCATTAAGGGCATTATTTTGACCTTGGATGCGCCGGTGGATGGTTTCCGCGAAGATGATATGCGCAACCACTTCCAGTTCCCGATTCCTATGGCGAATTTGACCGAATACTCTGAAGGTGATGGCGCCGGTAAGGGAATTGGTGAGATCTATGCGGCTGCAGCGCAAAAGATCGGCCCGAAGGATATCGAACGGATTGCCGAATACACGGATTTGCCAGTGATTGCCAAGGGGATCATGTCCCCCGAGGATGCCTTAAAGGCCATTGGTGCTGGGGCAGCTGGGGTATATGTATCTAACCACGGCGGGCGTCAGTTGAATGGCGGCCCGGCTTCTTTCGATGTATTACCGAGCATTGCTGCCGCAGTGAACCACCAAGTACCGATCATTTTTGATTCCGGTGTCCGGCGTGGTTCCCATGTCTTTAAGGCATTAGCATCCGGTGCTGATCTGGTAGCCTTTGGGCGGCCGGCAATCTATGGTCTGGCCTTAGGTGGTGCCGAAGGGGTGCAAGGCGTCTTTGAGCATTTGAACGCTGAATTGAAGATTGACATGCAATTAGCGGGGACCAAGACCATCGCTGATGTGCAACATGCCAAGTTAGCACATTTCCCAGCATAAGCGTAACCGGTCTGTATATCTAAAAAATCCTGCCCGAGCATTTAGCTCGGACAGGATTTTTTTCGTTTGCAGAGAAATGATGATATCTTGAAGCGCGAATTCGAGAATAATGACGCAAATTAATCAGATCTTGGTGGACGCTTTGGGCAGCGGCCGAAAATGGGTAATGATGGTTTGACACAATTCTTGTAACTGACGAATGGTCAGGCCTTGCAACAAGCCCTTGGCTAGGGCCACCGTCAATTCCGGAGTAATCGTCTCGGAATCAATGATCGGCAAGTTGCTGGCCACCTGGGTACCACGATGGCGATCGCCCTCGACATACCCCCGTTGCTTCAATAGTTGGTAACATTTGGACACAGTCATGGGATCAATCGCCAGTTCGGTGGCTAAAACCCGCGTGGCTGGTAACTGATCGCCCGGATCAAGATCGCCAGTCGCAATGGCAATAATGATTTGCTGGGCTAGTTGGACGTAAATCGGTTGGGCACTGTCTTCCGTGATTTTAAACTTCACGGAACTCACCACCTTGTGTTTGTATTGCTTGCATTAATTCAATAACGGCAAGTTACGTTTATTATAATGCAAGTTTTATTACAAGGATAGACCGTTTGCATAAGTTGCTGGGAAAAATTTGATACGGTATTTACCAGCTTTCATGCGGTTCTTCATAACCCGATAAAATTATAGGCCCGCCTTTATTACGAATGTTGTCTTTTACAAAGATCTCTGGACCAGATTGTAAACCGGTCGTTACGAAACTGTAACATTGGCCGTGTTATCGTGTACCAAGAGTTCAGGAGGTCATACAAACATGAAGAAAGTTTCACGCGTATTAACGGGGATCA
Organism: Schleiferilactobacillus perolens DSM 12744; assembly: GCF_001435585.1. Classification (GTDB taxonomy): domain Bacteria; phylum Bacillota; class Bacilli; order Lactobacillales; family Lactobacillaceae; genus Schleiferilactobacillus; species Schleiferilactobacillus perolens. The sequence goes on along the minus strand of NZ_AZEC01000008.1, from coordinate 18,999 downwards.
TCGCAATAACGTTGTTCGCCGGGTTTATCGGTCCCGTGAATGTTCACGCTGACACGGTCTCCGATGCGAAGGCCGCAATCAGCAGCAAGAACGATATTTCGAGCAAACTGGTCAATGAAATCAATGACCAAACCACAAAGTTGAACGATCTTAACCAACAAGTCGTGACAAAGCAGACTGAGTTGGATCAAACCGAGGAAGACATCGATACTGCGCAAAGCCGTATTAGCGAGTTAACCGGTAAGATTACCCAGACCCAAACCCAGATTTCGCAACGTAAAGAAGTATTGAAGGAACAACTGGTGGCGCTGCAAAAGCAGAACGCCGAAACTGTCACAGGGAATGTCTACATTGACTTCCTGTTAAAGAGTGACAACCTGTCTGATTTAATTTCTCGCTCCTTCGCTGTGAATAAGATCTCTGGCGCGACGCAAGATGCGTTAACCGCCGTCCAAAATGCCGAGAAGCAACTGGCTGATCTGAAGAGCGAACAAGTGCAAAAAGAGAATCAACTGCAAAGTCAAAAACAGCAAATCGTTCAGGACCAACAATCCTTGAAGGATGCTCAAGCAGCTGCACAAAGTCAGCAAGATAAGTTGCAAAAAGAATTAAATGATAACAAGTCGCAACTGGCTGGATTACAAACACAACTAAATTCTGCTTTGGCAGCGGCGAAGGCGCAAGAAGAAGCCTTAGCAGCTAAGAAGGCCAATAGCAATAGCAGCAATACTGCTTCACCCACTCCCGTTAGCACCAACAGCGGCAGCAGTGATGCCAGTGTCAGTGGTGCTGGTATGCGGATTATGAAAATTTCATTCTATGATCCGGCAGTATTAGGTTCCGGCATGGGTTACGGTGGTGTGGCTGCGGCCTTGTCCATCTATCCTAAGGGAACACGTTTGAAGATCGTCTTCGCTGATGGCACGACGATCCACCGGGTGGTTAACGATACTGGTTCATTTGCTGCCAGCAATCCGAACCAACTGGATGTGGCCTGGCCGAATTCGTCCATTCCGTCTTACGGTGTGACGACTGCGGTTGTGACGGTCGAATAAGCTTAATATTTTAAACGAAGCCTCGCAGGTTGCGGGGCTTTTTTGATGCGAACCCGGCCGTGCCAATGCTACGCAATCTGCGGCTGAAGGGGGTGGCGAAGCGAAGCAAGTGCGGAGCCGCAGGCGTAGCTAGTGGTGACGGCGCTTTGAGCCCGCTGAGGAGCGCGGTCTCAAAGACGCCTAACGTCATCAGTGGCCAAGACCGGGCCACTGTGACGTTTCCACCACTGAGCCCCCTTCTCAGCCTCCGATTGCTCCGCAGTGGCACTAGAAATGACGGAATTTTGAGTCATCGTTCACTCAGTCGCGCGGGGAAATACAAGCGGGAATGGGCGTCGCTCTTTTCTTGACGCCTGGTAAAGCGCGCGCCACAATGAAAGAGTAACTTCTTTTTAGGAGGAAATGCGTATGGCAACAGAACCTAAAGCATTGGCAGTACCGAAAAAGGCTTCTCGTTTACGCTATGATTTGAGTCAAATTCGTATCAGCAAGACAGTGAATGAGCTGGCGGATATGGGGAAAGATGTCCGTAATAAGGTGCCTTTCGCGAAACTCGCTAAGTTCATCCCGGTGCATCGAGACGTCGTGCAGGGGATTCAGCACGTTGAACAGTCATTGATCAAGGAACTGTTGCCTATGCGCCATGCGCGGATGGCGGAGTCGCCCTTTGCATTCTTCCGGGGTACTGATGAATTGATGGCCTATGATTTGTCCAAGCAAACCAGCACGGATATTCCAGTCGTGATCGCCGGGGATGCGCACATTGGCAACTTTGGTTTCTATGCTTCCCCTGAGCGCAAGCTGTTGTTTGATTTGAATGACTTTGATGAGTCAACGATTGGCAGTTGGGACTGGGATGTTCGGCGGTTATTGGTGAGTATCATCTTGGCCGGCGAAATGATTGATTTGGACAATGATGACGTCGAAAAAACCATGCGTAATGCTGTTCAGACTTATCAACAAATTATGGTGGAATGTTTCGACGATAATACAGCGCTGGAGCGGTATTACTTCTCCACGGAGGTGGAAAGCTTCCTGCAGGCCCAAGCTGAAGGAGCATCCCTGCCGAAGTTGTGGCGTAAGATCAAGGACAATGCGCCGCAACGAGATTCTGAACAAGTGGTGCGTAAATTCACCACACTGGATACCCGCGGCCGCTTGGTGTTCAAAGAAAATGCGCCGCGGACGGTGCATGTGTCAGAGAAACGCTTCAAGGAAATCAGCACTCACCTGCGCAGTTATATGCAGACGGTAAAACCAGATGTGGCCGTGCTGCTTTCCCAGTTCCATGTCAGTGATATTGTCCGCCACAGTGTGGGTGTCGGCAGTTTTGGTACGCGCTGTTATTTGGTGCTGCTCACGGCCATTGACGGCAGTCACCTGGTGCTGCAGATCAAGGAAGCCTTGCCGACACGGCGGTTCCAAGGTTTCGATGTGACCACCAAGTTCAGCCAAGAGGGTCCGGATAATGGTGAACGGATTGTCACTTGCCAGCAAATATTGCAACGCGCATCCGATCCATTTCTCGGCTTTTATCATAACGACAACACCGGCCGCAGCTTCTATGTCCGCCAGTTCCGGGACATGAAAGAATCCATGGACATTAAAAAAATGGACGCCGACGATTTTGATACGTATGCGCGGATCTGTGCACTGCTGCTTGCCCGGGGACAGGCGCAAAGCCCGACTGGCGCGATCGTCCGCGGTTACGTCGGTCAAAAGAAGAAGCTGGCCAGTGCACTGATCGACTGGGCCCAGGCGTATAGCAAGCAAGTCCACAACGACTATGATGCATTCACGGCCGCCATTAAGGACAAAACCCTGGCCGTAGAAGGAGCCGACGATAGCGATGAATAAGGTTGTCTTTCATATTGATGAACTGGAAAAATGGGCCCACACGATGGGTAATATTCAAAATCTGCGCACATATGGCGAACAAGCCCAGATCAATTACGATATTGTGGTGTTGGTCAATGGTGATGCCATTATGGGATTTCTCGTGGAGAATCTGCGGGATACTGTGGGAAAGTTGGAACAGAAAAAGGTGGAATTTCACGCCTGCAACAACGCCATGCATAGCCACGGCGTGACGACGGGTCAGCTGCCCACTGGGGTGATTGTTGTTCCAGCCGGTGTGGCAGATCTGATTAAGCTGCAAGATGCCGGCTATGCATATATTAAGCCATAAAGTAACAGCCACGATTTCAAAAAAATCGTGGCTGTTTTTAGAGAAGCTTTAGCAATTATTTCCCGGGCAATATATCGGTGGGTAGTTTAGTGGGCGCAGTATCTTGCCACCCTTGGTCATCTTGCCAGGAACGTTTGGGGGTCTTTGAGACCCATTGATTACCGCTGACAAAGAACCGGTAGGGCCGATCATGCCAGCCGCCGCTGCGAACGCCGACGCGGGCACTGCTGCCGATTTGACGCGGACGGCTTTGCCACTGATCTGCCAGCAAAATGGTTAACGGCGCGTTGGCTAGACTCTGCAAGTTGAGGGCCTTGTCCCGGACGCCAAATGCCCGGAAGAGTTTGCCCGGCCCATTGGTGAGTTCACCTAGGCTGCGGCCGTCCCGATTTTCAGTCATCACATCAATGCCCCAAATCGGTTGAATGCCGCGCAGTAATACGCCTTGGGGGACTTCGGCGTCCTGAACGGCAATATCACACATGAACAGGCCTCGCCGTTCATAGATATAGATCGTGCCAGGTGGGCCGTAGAGGGCCTCATTGGCGGCAGAGCGGTGTCCTTGATAGGCATGGGCAGCATTATCCGCCTGACCAAGGTAGGCCTCTGTTTCCACGATCCAGCCGCCCACCAAGCCAGCCGGTGATTCATAAATTAATGGGCGCCCCAGTAAATCCTGAGCAATCTCTTGGGTTGGGCGATGTGTGAAAAAATCTTGATAGGCCAAAAATTCCGTCTCCTTTTTTTGCGAACTGTTAAACTTATCTTAGAGGTGGTTTAAGTGAGTGTCAAAATCAAGCGTATTTACGGTGACTTATTACCTGACCCCAAGGATGGGTATCGTATTTTAGTCGATCGGCTCTGGCCGCGGGGAGTTTCTAAGGTTAAAGCAGAACTGGATGAATGGGATAAGCAAATTGGTCCCAGTAATGACCTGCGGAAGTGGTTTGGCCATGATCCGGAGAAGTATCCAGAATTTAAGCAGCGCTACGTTGCGGAATTGGACGCCAATCCAAACATGCCAGACTTCTTACAACTGGTGAAAGAAAAGTCGGCAGCTGGGCCGGTGGTACTATTGTTTGGAGCAAAAGATGAGACCCATAATCAAGCCGTGGTATTACAAGAATACTTAGCGCAAAAAGGCATCAAATAGGCAAACAAAAAGGCACTCCGTTCACGCGCGGAGTGCCTTTATAGTGACTTGATCAATTGTGGACCAAGATTAAGCTTTACCGATTTCGTTGATTTCTTCTTCAGCTTGCTTGGTAATCTTAATTTCCTTTTCACCGAGTTCCGCACTGAGGGTATCCATTGCATCATCCCGGGTTTTGATAATGTCCATGTTGAAGATAATGTTCTTGATAATCCCGTTTTGATAGTCGAAACTCTCAAACTGGATAAACGGATCTTCTGATTCGCTACGGACTTCTTTATCAATTGCTTTGGCTAAAGCCTTGGCGTAAACAGCATCCTTCATGTTGGCGGTGTCCTTCTCGGTAATGTATCCGCGGGACATCAATGTTTTGCCTAGGGCCTTCACATCGTCTTTGATCTCAACTTTTGGTGCTTGTTCTTTGGCATTGTCTTTTTTGTCATTTTCTGCCATCATTCATCGCCTCACTTATCATTATAGCGCGTATTTTGCCAGTCAGCGAAGGCCAATTGCAAGCGGTGCGTGACCGGCTGGCAATTGGCCTTCAGGGAGGACATGATTAAAGTGTTATTCTTGTGCCGAAACAGGTTGCTGATGGGATTGACGATGGGTCGTGTGGGTCGGTTGCAGGCTCTTGCCGTGACGTGCCCGCAGTGCCCAGAGGATCGATACGGTGTCGATGACTTCTTGCAGCATGGCCCCGAACAAAGCGGGGATGACGCCGACACTGGCGACCAGCATTAGGGCTGTACAAATGAAGATACCCAACAAGACGGACTGTTTAGCGACCTTCATCGTGTCCCGCGAAATCCGGATGGCGCGATTGACGCGGCCTAAATCATCTTTCAAGATAACCATATCTGCGGATTCGCTGGCGGCTGTTGAACCATGGGCGCCCATAGCGATGCCGACATCAGCGATGGCCAAGGACGGTGCATCATTGACCCCGTCACCGACCATAACGCTAGGCCGTTGATCATCTGGCAGGCTGTTGAGCATATCAATCTTATCTTGGGGCAGACATTCGGCCTTCAAGTCATCAATGCCAACGTCATCGGCAATGGCTTGAGCGGTATCCTTTTTATCCCCCGTCAGCATCATCACGTGGTTCACACCGAGACTGTGCAAATCAGCAATGGTGTCCTTGGCTTCGGGCCGTAATTGGTCATTGAACGTAATATAGCCGGCATATTGCCCGTCAATTGAGACATAAACCGCAGTACCATCGACCTGGTCTTTTGCCGGCGCACCGGCTAATTCGGCCTTGCCAACCTTAATGATTTGTCCGTCGACATGGGCCGTGATCCCAGTACCGGTTTCCTCATCAATATGATCCGTGGGCAGTAACTTGTCCTGTCGAGCACTCTTGACCAAGGATCTAGCTAAAATATGATTGGATTGTTGTTCAGCACTGGCTGCGGCTTGCAACAACCGCTTAGCTGTAATGCTTGCGATCGGCTTGATTTCATCCACAGCCAAGACGCCACGGGTGATCGTCCCGGTTTTATCGAAGGCCACGGTTTTGGCACCGGCTAGTTTTTCAATGACTGTCCCGGTCTTCACAATAATCCCATTCCGAGAAGCCCGGCTCATACCGGAAACCAGGGCAACTGGTGCGGCTAAAATTAACGGACAAGGGGAAGCGACGACTAACACTTCTGCAAACCGGTGCGGGTCGCCACTGATTGCCCAGGCTAAACCGGCAATTAAGTAAGCCACGAGAGTAAATGGTACGGCGTAGCGATCGGCTAAGCGGACAAAGTGGGCCGGCCGCGCCTCGGATTCCTTGACCAGGGCCACAATTTTTTGATATTGACTATCTGCAGCGGCTTTAGTTGCACGAATTGTTAAGGCTGAGTCGCCATTGACCGCCCCAGACATCACTTCGTCGCCGAGGCGTTTATCCACTGGCCGTGATTCACCAGTTAAGGAAGATTCATCCACAGTGGATTCACCAGTCACGATGATCCCATCAACTGGGACGACTTCACCGGGTTTGACTAATAACGAATCGTCAATGTGCACATCTTCAATGTTGATGTCCATTAATTGATCGCCGGAGAAACGATGAGCCGTTTGCGGCGTATTCGCCAGCAGATTCTTTAATTCTGAACCAGCCTTATGCTGGGCAAAATCTTCCAGCGCGTCGCCACCAGTGAGCATCACCAGAATCATCAAACTGGCCCAGTATTCACTAATAGCCAGAGTGGCAATGATGGCGGTAATGGCGAGAATATCGACACCATATTTACCAGAGCGCAATGTTTTGATCATTTCGATCAACATGGTCAAGGCAATTACCGACCCCATCAAAGTGACGATCACTTGGGCCGCAACATTCAGATGGAAAACAAATTGCAATATTAACGCCAAGACACCGACGGCGATGGTCGTGAATAATTTTGTCTTATGGGACATTTTGATCAGCCTCCTTGGAACTACTCCTATATTATAATCATTCTAAATTAGGAATGCAAATTTGGAGTGCTGGAAGATACCGGGGTATCTTCTTATTCTTATGGTAACATGAAGAACGCGATTAGGGTAGTGAGAGGACTCAGTCGACCGGTTATGCGGCGATATCGATTCGAGCGGGAGCAAGCTCAGCCAACCCGTGACGATTTTTCAAAGAATTTGGAGGATACATCATAATGGAACATTGGGACGAAAAAAAGATTCGTACCTTTCAACAGACGCTATTGAATTGGTATGATGAAAAGGGTAGGGATTTACCTTGGCGGCGAGACCAGGATCCCTACCACGTGTGGCTCTCAGAAGTGATGCTGCAACAGACCGGTGTGCAAACGGTGATTCCGTACTATGAAAAATGGCTAGCGCGTTTTCCTACAGTGACGGACTTGGCTGCGGCGGATGAGGACACGGTGCTGCATCAATGGGCCGGCCTGGGCTATTATTCTCGGGCGCGCAATCTGTTAAAGACGGCGCAGATCATCACGAATGAACGGAATGGTAAATGGCCCAAAACCGTCGCTGGGCTCAAAGCGCTGCCGGGCATTGGTGATTATGTCGCTGGGGCGGTCGCCAGTATTGCCTTTGGAGTACCCACGCCGGCAATTGACGGCAATGCCTACCGGGTCTTTTCCCGGTTGCTGCTGATTGATACGGATATTACGTCCAGCCAGGCTCGCAAGGTGTTTGCGGCCGCCATCACGCCTTTGATTCCCCTGGACCGGCCTGGTGATTTTAATCAGGCGGTAATGGATTTGGGATCCTCTTATATGAAGGCAAAGGATCCAGACAGTGCCCATTCGCCGGTGAAAGAATTTGATGCGGCTTATCGGCTGGGAATCACCGCGCAATATCCAGTGCGCAGTCCGCGGAAAAAGGCAGTGGCCAAAACGTACACGGCGATTGTTTTACGGATCAATGAACAAGTAGTGTGGCAGCAACGGCCTAGCCGGGGGTTATTAGCCAGCCTGTGGACCTGGCCGCTGCTTGCTGGGGACCAGCGGAAAGTTACTGTGCCGGATCTTGTGGCATTACTGGCGACGGACAGAAAAATCGCAATTTCACCGACTACTGTTTTACGATCCCAAGTGATTGGTGGCGATGCGAGTGTCGATCACGTTTTTACGCACCAACATTGGACAGTCTATGTGCGGGCGTTAACTCTAAGCGAGCCGCCGGTTCTCCCGGCAAGTGCCCAACTTTTGCCGCTGACGCAGCAAAAGTTGGCATTACCCACACTGCAAAAAAAGATTTCCCAGTTCTACAATCAAGAAAGGTAGGCATGGCAGGATGCGAACGTTTATGACAATTATTGGCGTATTTCTGTTGGGAGCGATCATGGCGATCCTGGGCGGCTTAGAGGTTGGTGTTATTCATCACGTCAAACCGGCGGGCCGTAAACTATTAATTTGGTGCGGCGCAATTGGCGGCGTGCTACTGATTCTGGGCGCCAGCTGGCAAGTGATACTTTCAATGGTAGCGGCCATCTTGATTGTGGGACTGTTGATGGTGTTATTGCATTTTAGCAGCAAATATTCTCGCTCGTGAATGTTTTTAGTTGAAATTGTTTACAATACGGAAACGGTTCAGTAAAATGAATAGAGCATCGCGTCTGGATCAATGATGGTAGCGCTCGCATTCTCCAAGTGCTTTTACTATCCTTGGTCGTGTTCAAGATGCTATGATAATTTCAGATGGGTGGTTTATGAGGAAACGTACAAACCGTTTCTTCATAAATAAAGCGCTTATCGTCGTTTCTGCCATTCTTTATTTTTGCTTTACGGCCTCAAGGGGGGTCGACGCACAATATTTTTAGGAGGCGAAGTATATGGTTGGCATTATTCTTGCCAGTCACGGTCAATTTGCCGCAGGCATTAAACAGTCTGGACAAATGATTTTCGGGGAGCAGGAGAAGGTCGAAGCAGTGACCTTTATGCCTGATGAAGGACCAGATGACTTGAAGGCCCACCTGGAAGAAGCAATCGCCCAATTCGATCCAGAGGATGAAGTTTTGTTCTTGATCGATTTGTGGGGCGGTTCGCCTTTCAACCAAGCCAACGGGTTATACGAGCAACACAAGGATAAGTGGGCCATTGTCACCGGCCTGAACTTACCGATGTTGATCGAAGCTTATGGTTCTCGTTTGTCCATGGATTCCGCGCAACAGATTGCCGCCCACTTGGTCGAAGCCGGCCGAGAAGGCGTCAAGATTAAGCCGGAAGACCTGGAACCGAAAACGACCGCTGCGCCGGCGGCTGCCACTGCTGCTCAACAAAGCAGCGGCAATGCTGGTGCACCTGGTTCAATGCAGTATGTCTTAGCCCGGATTGATTCTCGTCTATTGCATGGTCAAGTGGCCACGACTTGGACGAAGACGTCTGGCGCTAATCGGATCATTGTTGTTTCGGATGCTGTCGCTCGTGATGAGCTGCGGAAGAAGTTGATCATGGAAGCCGCACCCGTTGGTGTGCATGCCCATGTTGTGCCAATTGATCAAATGATCAAATTGGCCAAGGATGACAAACACTTCGGTGGTCAAAAGGCACTGCTTTTATTTGAAACACCGGAAGATGCATTGCGCGCGATTCGCGGCGGTGTGCCTTTGAAGGAATTGAATATCGGTTCGATGGCCCACTCCGCGGGGAAAGTTCAACCCAACAAGGTATTGGCCTTCAACCAAGAGGATATCGATACTTTCAAAGAATTGAAACAAGATGGCGTCAAGTTTGATGTGCGTAAGGTGCCGTCTGACGCTGGGGAGAACATGGACTCGATCTTAAACAAGGCGCAGTCGATGTTGGATCAACAGAAATAATTCTTTATACATGAAAGAAATGGAGGACTAATACTCATGCAATTGAACTTTCTTCAAATCGTATTAGTCGTTGGCGTGTCGTTCTTAGCTGGTATGGAAGGTATTTTGGATGAATTCCACTTTCATCAGCCAATCATTGCGTGCACGCTGATCGGCTTAGCGACAGGGAACCTTTTGCCCTGCTTGATCCTAGGCGGGAAGTTGGAAATGATCGCCTTAGGGTGGGCCAACATTGGTGCCGCTGTCGCTCCAGATGCTGCGTTGGCATCTGTCGCATCTGCTATTATTCTAGTTTTAGGTGGTCAAGGCACTGCTGGTGTGAACTCCGCGATTGCGATCGCCATTCCACTGGCCGTGGCCGGACTCTTACTAACCACTGTCGTACGGACCTTAGCCACTGCGATTGTCCATTTGATGGACCGTTCTGCAGAGGAAGGCAATTTCCGGATGATTGATATATGGCAAATAGTCGCTATTATCATGCAAGGCCTGCGGATTGCCATCCCCGGGGCGATGATCCTGGCTGTTGGTGCAGACCGCGTGCGGGCTTTGCTGGCGTTAATGCCGCAATGGCTCACTGATGGTTTAGGCATTGGCGGGGGCATGGTCGTAGCCGTTGGTTACGCAATGGTTATCAACATGATGGCTACCCGTGAAGTATGGCCGTTCTTTGCTATTGGTTTCGTTTTGGCGACAGTCAAAGAAATCACCCTGATCGGTCTTGGTGCGATCGGCATTTCGCTGGCGTTGATCTACTTGGCATTGTCCAAGCAAGGCGGCGGTGCTTCCAGTAATGGCGGCGGCGCAAGCAACACTGGTGATCCTGTCGGCGACATCATAGATAATTATTGAGAGGAGGGTGACGAATAATGGCTGACAATGCAAATAACACAAAACGCGTTGCGATTACCAAGGGTGACCGGATTAAAGTTTGGTGGCGCTCCACATTCATTCAAGGTTCTTGGAACTACGAACGGATGCAGAACGGTGGCTGGGCTTTCTCCTTGGTTCCCGTATTGAAGCGATTGTACACGACGAAGGAAGACCGGGCTGCCGCATTGAAGCGGCACCTGGAATTCTTCAACACCCACCCATACCTGGCATCACCCATTCTTGGTGTGACAATGGCTTTGGAAGAGGAACGGGCCAATGGGGCACCCATTGACGACGTGGCCATCCAAGGTGTGAAGGTCGGGATGATGGGTCCTTTGGCTGGTATTGGTGACCCTGTATTCTGGTTCACTGTAAAGCCAATTATCGGGGCTTTGGCCGCATCCATGGCCATTGCCGGCAACATCATGGGACCAATTATTTACTTCTTAGCTTGGAACGCAATTCGGATGGCATTCATGTGGTACACGCAGGAATTCGGTTACAAGGCTGGGTCAAAGATCACGGATGACTTATCTGGCGGCTTACTGCAAGAGATCACAAAGGGTGCTACGATTCTAGGTATGTTTATCCTGGGCGCACTGGTTAACCGGTGGGTATCGGTGAAATTCACGCCAATTGTTGCGACGGTACCGCAAAGTAAAGGGGCCTATATTGACTGGGCACACTTACCTTCCGGTGCTGCGGGTATTCGTACGGCATTGGAGCAACAAGCGCAAGGTCGGACCTTATCGGCAGATAAAGTCATGACTTTACAGGATAACTTGGACACTTTGATTCCTGGATTGGCCGCATTATTACTGACATTGTTCTGTATGTGGTTATTGAAGAAGAAAGTTTCTCCAATCATCATCATTCTGGGCCTGTTCGTTGTCGGTGTTGTATTGCACGTCCTCCACTTAATGTAATTATTCGGTGAGTATAGTAATACAACAAGTATCATCATTGTTTTAAAGTTCGGGGTACTGACCTAAGGGTCTGTACCCCGAATTGTGTATCTGGGCAAGAGTGGTCCATGCCCTGTGTTACAATTATAAGTAGAGAGTTCGTCAATTGGACAGAAGAATAGGATGGACAGTAATGGTCGAATCATTGAACACGAAAGTCGAACTGGTCATGGATGCCACCTCATATTTAGGCATGCCAGAATATGGCAAGCTGATGGTGGGGGACAAGGGTTTCGAGTTTTATAACGAGAAGAATTTGAAACATTATATTCAGATTCCGTGGGATGAAGTGGACTACGTCATTGTTTCTATTCTTTTTAGGGGAAAATGGATCCCACGCTATGCCTTTAAGACGAAGAAAGCCGGCACATTCTCCTTCTCCTCGAAGGATCCGAAGCGGGTTTTGCGCGCAGTGCGGGAACATGTCCCAGCGGATCATATTGTTAAATCGCTCAGTTTCTTGCAAGTGTTATCCCGAGGAATTCGCAACCTGGGTCAGCGGGGAAATAAGAAGCAGTCATCCGGTAAAAAATAAGCGTCCCCGCCGCACATTGGTTGTCCAATATGGTATGGTCGAGGTAAGTCAAAATAGATGCTCTTTTTTGTACAAACGCGTACAATATGGGCGTTTAAAGAATTTGGTCTCGTTTAACCGGGGTGTTGCGCCCTCTAAACGGGTTCCGCGACCCAGTTCCCTCGCGCTAAGGCCATCCCGGCCAAAATCCCCAAGTGCGGGGGATTGTGTCCGGGCTGTCCTTAGCGGTCGGGAACTAACCGGGTCGCTGCACCCTCTAAACGGGCTCCACACCCCAGGCCCCTCGCGCTAAGCCCGTCCTGGTCAAAATCCCCAAGATCAGGGGATTTATGCCCAGGCCGTTCTTAGCGGTCGGGGCCTACCCGGGGTGTTACGCCCTCTCTCATGAAAGGAGCGGTCTTATGGATAAACCGCTAAATCAAGAAATCGAATTTACCACCAGCGCGCGAACGGATATGTCCGGTGAATTCCGGTCCGGCATGTTGGCGCTGGGTAATACCGGTATCGAATTTGTGACCAGAGCACCCAAGGGTTTTAATTGGCTGCCGTGGCAGAAGATTCGGTTTGTTTGGCTGGAAACGATGCTGGGTGGCCGCTTCATCAAGGGGTTTAACATTGCGACAACCAGTGGCGACCAGTGGCAGTTTACTGTCGCCCACGCCCGGACCGTGCTGGCCTTTATGGGGAAACACTTAGGCCCGCAACAAATTGCCCGTGAGGGTCGACAACTTAGCACTGGTCAACAAAACTTAGAATGAATTGTAAAAAATACAGGGTCTGGATATCCACAAGATGGATATCCGGACCCTATTTCTTTACGCTTTTTTCGGGTGAAAGATAATAAAGTGGCAGAGATAAGCGCACAGTTGGAACACTAACCCCACAGCGGTGACACCGAACCAGCCGGCGGATTGCCACATCAGGGTACCGACTAGACTGCCAAAGGAACCGCCGAGAAAATAGCTGAACATAAAGACGGTGTTGGTGCGATTGCTGATGCGTTCGCCCAGGTTTTGCACCCGCGTTTGATTGGATACCTGGCCGAATTGGTTGCCGACATCCAAAAGAATAATGCTCAAGACGAGCAGCCCAATATATTGGCCACCGACCATTAAAATGATGAAGGCCAGTGTTTCGAGCAGCAAGCCAATCAATACTAGCCAGCGATCAGAGAAACGGTCTGCCAACCGACCAATCAATGGGGCCGCCAGTGCACCGAAGAGACCAAAAATCGCTAAGAGACCGGCCTCTCGAGTGCCCCAATGATAGACCGGACTGGAAATGTAGAAAATCAAAGTGGACCAGAATAAAGAAAAAGTGCCAAACATAAAGAAACCATTACTGGCGGCTTCCCGTAACACCCGATGCTGTTTGATCAGCCCAGGAATTGTCGCCAATGTTTGCCAATATGACAACTTATGGCGATTGGCATGGCCAGGATCTGGCAGTGTGAACTTTAAGATCAGTGCCAAGGCAAGAATAACGACGACGGCCATTAAGTAAATTGTCCGCCACGGCCAAATACTGGCGACAATACCGGAAACTGTCCGGGATAGCAGAATGCCCACCAGCAAACCACCCAGCAGGGTACCCATTACCCGGCCCCGTTTGGCTGGACCGGCCAGAACCGCCCCATAGGGAATAATGATTTGCGGAACGATAGATACTAACCCGATTAAGAAGGTGGCCAGAGAAAACAGCCAAAAGGTTGGGGCGAAGTACGCCCCCAGTAAAGTGAGACTGGATAACAGACACATTCGAATAATCAATTTGCGCCGGTTCACGATATCCCCCAGCGGGACCAATAATAACAGTCCCAAGGCATAGCCAAACTGCGTTAACATGGCGGCGATACCCACCGCACCATTACTCACTTGGAAGTCTTTGGCAATCACTGTCTCAATGGGCTGCAAATAGTAATTATTGGCGACGACTACGCCGCAGGTCAGGGCCATGATGAAAATCAAACGCTGGGTCAAAACCGGTTGCTTCTGTGACAAAATATTTCCTCCGTTCTGGTACGCCTTATTAATTGTGGACACTGACTGGCTAAATGGCAAGGCCTCAATATCCGGCGGCAGGCCGATGTCTCTTTCTGGTAAATCCAGTACAATAGAAACACATATCTGACAGAAAGAAGGCTGCACGATGCGGCACAAAGGTCTGCTGCGGACCGGCATTACCCTGACCGTAATCATCGGTATTATTCTCACCATTTACCGCATGGGTATTCGGCCGAAGCTGGCATTATTCGATGCCCAGCGCTACGATCCGTATTTTTGGGGTGCGCTGGGGCTGTTACTGGCCGGTTGGTTAATCGCACTCATTTTCTTTCTCCGTCGTTTTTCCGGTGGGATGGCCAAGATCGACCGGATGGACGGCATTGCCTTCGAGGAATTCACCGCGCAACTGCTGGTGCATCTCGGTTTCACCGAAGTGGAAGTTACCCCCGCCAGTCGTGACCAGGGGGTGGATGTGATTGCCCACTCGGATGGTGAAAGTTACGGTATTCAATGCAAGCGATACAACCATTATGTGGACAATAGTGCTGTTCAGGAGATATTCACCGGCTGCGCCTTTTACCACTTGGATCATCCGGTGGTCATTTCCAACAACTATTTCTCCGCCTCTGCTAAAGAATTGGCCCATGGTGTTGGTGTGAAATTAATTGACCGCGACCAACTGGCCCAAATGCTGGCGGATCGTAAGAAATATTAGTTTGTTTAATCCGGGTATTGTGCCTGCAAGGATAATGCTACAATCGAGACATGATGACAAATGATAAATTCCCTTATCTGGGCTTAAAAGCCAGCACCGACCCGGCCCAAATCGCTGAGCGGCTGCGTTATTCACCGACTGTCTTTGAATTCTTTACGACACCTGCGGATTGTACTCCCGCGGGCTTAAATCATTTACAAAAGATGATCGAATGGGTGCAGCACACCACGCACCGCATCGTGATACACCATCCGATGAGCTATCGGGGTCACCATGTGGAAGTTTCTACGCCCGCACGGATCGATCCAGCGATGGCTCAATTTGTGACCACGAGTACCCAGGATTTGTTGAAAGTGGCCCGGGAAATGGACGTGCAACTCCTGATCCACGGTTCCTACAATGCGCCGGTGCAGACGATCAACTTGGAGTTTGGCGATGTCGCTACTGGCCGCCAAGCCGTGTTGGACGAGCTGGATCACTGGCGGGATGTCGGCGGTGATCATATTATGTTTGAAAACTCGATTTCACCAATTTATCCCTATTCTGATCCAGTCTTCAATCAAGCCATCTTAGCGCACCATTATCGGCTAGCTTTTGATACCAGCCACACCTTTATCGCCGCCCATGGAAACAACGATGTTTTGGTGGCGAGTCTGCAGCAACTGGCACCGGCGATCGTGCACTATCATCTGGTGGATTCCATGGGTCAGTTTCACGACAGTCTGCCGCTGGGCCAGGGGCGGATCGATTGGGCCCGGGTGTGGCCAACGCTGAACCAGACGGCGACAAATATTTACGAAATCACGTTGGCCAATCAGTTGGACAGCACTGCGCAGCGGGCCAGTCACACTTACTTAGAACATATTAAGGCGGCGGCCAAATGAGACGGCCCAAACAACCACCTCATCATCCCCGCCGTATTTTGCTGGCGTTGGCGGCAGTCCTTTTTGCGTTAGCCGGGGTAATCGCGGCGGCTACCATCATCACCGACCATGCCGCAGAGTGGGGGTTGACCACAGCAGCGCCGGCGAAGCAGAAGACAACCAAAAGGGCTGCCCATCCATTGCAATGGTCAGATTTCACTGCTCAGCGGCCCTTGGTTTATACGGCACTGGGGGACAGTTTGGCTCAGGGCTACTTTGCGACCGCCAAGAACAAAGGATATGTCTATCAGTTGCAGAACTTGATTCAAACTCAGCGCCAAGTGCCAGTGAAAGTGCATAATTTCTCTGAGAATGGCGGCAGTATTACCACAGTGGCTTTCCCCCAATTAGCAGAAATTGACGCCACGAAACCAGATCTGGTCACCATTGAGTTCGGCACTAACGAGTCCGTGTATGACGATCCGCCAGCGTCAGCCACGCCCACCGAGTTTGCCGATCATTTACGCCAGTTGATTCAGGACTTACAGGCGCATACTTCAGCAAAGATTATCTTGGTCACGACTTGGCACCAGCCCCGTTCTGAAACATATGATGCCCGGGTGCATCAGGTGGCCAAAGAATTTAGCCTGCCTGTGGCGGACTTGACCAGCATTTGGAAAAATGCCGACAAAAATGGCGCCGTTTCGGAAAAAGGCGCCGAATCATTTTTGGGATATGGGGACGGGTTCCATCCGTCTGATACAGGGCATTTGCTGATTGCGCGAAAAATTAATACCCAGGTGGCGAAACTTTTCAATCCTTGATTGGTAAGAACGACACCATTTTAGCGGCCGCTTTGCGTAAATCGAAGCTGCCTTTTTTAGCGCTCCATTCGGATAGCAGCCCAAGTAAATCGTGGATGTAATTCCAGTACAAATCCTCACCAGATAACTTGGTATCCCACAGACCCTGGTCTTTGCCCTGGGTGAATAGTGTCTTCATGGCGGCCAGATAATTCACCAAGTAGCCGCCTTCCTGCAGAATGGTCAAATCATCGGCACTGGCCAAATACAACACCAGCAACCGCCGCAATAGGTCCGGACCTAACGTCACAGTGGCGTTCACTGCAATCTCGGTCAGTGTCTTGATTTTTGCCGGAATGGGCGTGGGACCAGCCAGGATCTGATCCAGTAAGACATTGGAATTGAGCAGCAAGTTGTTGTAGTAGTCCATTAAAATGTCGTCTTTGCTCTTGAAGTAGTGGTAAAAAGACCCCTTCGTCACATTGAAGGAGCCGGCAATGTCGTTGACCGATACAGCGTCGAATCCCTTTTTGCGAAAAAGATCCAGTGCCCGGCCAGCGAGCTCGGGGCGTGTGACTTTCATCTTTGCGAAACCTCCTTATGGGCACAAAATATCCGTCATGTGCCTAAACTATACCTGGGTATTATTTTACCCGTAAACGCCCTCATAGTAAACGAAAAAGACTTCCCAAGACGGCCCCGGTGGTATTCGTGATCAAATCGTTCACGTCAGCCCAGCGGTTGAGTTGGACGGTGAGCCCGGCAATGAACTGGCCGCCTTCAATCACCAGCGATAAGGCCAGCCCCCACAGCAGAACCTGCCACCAGCGTAGTGGAAACAGCGTGCGCAACAGGAAGCCAAAGGGCACCGTCATGAGGATGTTTAGCCAAAAGTCAGGAGTGAAGCCCCCTCGGAACGGAATGGGGTTCGTGGGTGCCGTCCCGACCATGGTCGGAGCCATACCGCTCCAAGCACCATGGTGAGTGGCAAAAGGCATGAAACAGACTGGAATTAGTACGAGCAAATACATCCAGAGTAACGCGACAGCCAATGCCCGGCCTCCAGAACGGGATTGCTGCCAAGGCCGGGCGATGAGCAAACCGGTCAGCCACAGCATAAAAAGAATAAGGGCAGGAAGCCAACGAATCATTACACACAACTCCTTTGCTAATAGTATACCGCGTTTACCGCAACCCTTAGGAGAGTACGGCCTGGATAGTGACCAGAATTTAATGAATCGGCATGTTGCCGTTTTCTTAACCGTTTTCCTTGCTATAATGGGAATTGAAACAAATAATTGGAGGCAGGCAAACAATGGCAATTGAACCTTTGTTCTTGAACGCATATTTTCAACCCAAATTATGGGGTGGCCGTAAACTGAATACAATTTTTGGCTACAGGATTCCCGATGGCAATATTGGTGAAGCTTGGGCGATTTCGGCTCATCCCCATGGCCCTAGTACGATCACCAACGGCCCCTTAGCCGGATTGGCGCTGGATGATGCGTATAAAGAACATCCTGAATATTTTGGCAATCCCAGTGAAAAAGTCTTCCCGTTGTTAACCAAGATCTTGGACGCTGAAGCTAGTCTGTCCGTCCAAGTCCACCCTGACGATGCCTATGCTGAAGAGCACGAGCATGAATTGGGTAAAACGGAATGCTGGTACGTGATTCAAGCCGATCCTGGGTCATATCTGATTTATGGCCATCATGCCCAAACTCGGCAAGAATTAGCCGACTTGATTCACCAGGGCGACTGGGACAAACTGCTGCGTAAGGTGCCAGTGAAAACTGGTGACTTTGTCTTCGTGCCCAGCGGTACGATTCATGCTTTGAACAAAGGCATCATGGTGCTGGAAACGCAGCAATCCAGCGATACCACTTATCGGTTGTGTGATTACGATCGGGTGGATGCCAAGACTGGCAAGAAGCGGGAACTGCATATTCAACAATCCATTGATGTGACGACGGTGCCGCATCACGATCCGAAACTGGACATCACGACGGAACAACGCGGTGCGTCGACCTTCACGACTTATGTGAAGCCGCCAATCTCCCCATTCTTCAGCGTATGGCAATGGCGGATCAAGGATAAGCAAACGATGCATCATGCGCAGGCGCCGTATACGTTGGTTTCTGTTTTGCAGGGTGACGGGACGATCACGGCGGATGGTTATCCGTATGAACTGCACAAGGGTACCCACTTCATTATTCCGGCACAGATCAAGGAATGGACGCTGGATGGGGACATGCAGATTATTGCGTCAGAGCCTGGGCAAAAGGAATAGTAGGTGGAGCGCGGCCGTGCCAATGCTGCGCAAGCTACGGTGGCAGGGGGGCTGGAACGCTGTGACGGCGGTTTGAGCCCGCTGAGGTGCGCGGTCTCAAACACGCCTAACCACATCCGCGCAAAGAGCGCGCGGTGTGGTTTCCACAGCTGAGCCCCCTGCCACCTACGCTTGCTCCGCATTGGCACTATATCCGCGATGCTTGAAAGTTAGTTCCATATGAAAGACAAAAGCGATCTGACCTCTTATTGAAGTGCAACAAAAAAGTTAGA
>NZ_AZEC01000079.1 GCF_001435585.1 Schleiferilactobacillus perolens DSM 12744 | reverse complement strand
GCTAGTTTAAATTCGTGAGCAATCATTCCTGGTGACCAGCTTAGACGTAAATGGTTGAGAATTTTTTGCTTTAACTCATCGCTCAGCTTAGTTTTCCGACCACATCGTGATCGCTTGTATTCGGCATCTGTTTGTGCTAATTCAGCCTGATAAGGTTGACATCGAGATAATTCATAAGAAATTGTTGACGGTGATCGGTTCAGCCGAACGCCCATTTGGATATTGGACAGCCCTAGTTCACAAAAGGTTTCGATTTTAATTCGTTCGGAATAGGTTATACTAGACAAAAGATCAGCTCCTAAAAGATGGGTTTGTGGTAAACACCATTTTAAAGGAAGCTGATCTTTTTTGTCCGAACAGCGTTCGGATTAATTTTACAATCTACCATAA
>NZ_AZEC01000078.1 GCF_001435585.1 Schleiferilactobacillus perolens DSM 12744 | reverse complement strand
AAGTGTTCATTAGAACTGTCCAAAAGGAGAATTGGAAATGGCTAAAATCGGTTATGCGCGTGTGAGTTCCAAGGAGCAACATTTAGATCGACAGTTAGCGGCTTTAAAAGACGTTGATAAATTATTTACGGATAAATTAAGTGGGGCTAACACTAATCGGCCAGAACTGCAAAAAATGCTGGCCTATATTCGTGAGGGTGATATTGTAATGGTCACTGAATTAGATCGCTTAGGCAGAAACAACCATGATTTGACTAAGATCATGAACTCCATTCAAAATAAGGGTGCCACCCTAGATGTGTTAAATTTGCCGTCCATGACAGGGATTGCTGACCCAAATTTACGTCAACTGATGACCAACTTGATTATTGAACTCTATAAGTATCAGGCCGAAAGTGAAC
>NZ_AZEC01000077.1 GCF_001435585.1 Schleiferilactobacillus perolens DSM 12744 | reverse complement strand
TCACTGACCTTGTTTCCTGCCGAAACCAATCCATCTAATACCCGATCTGCTTTATGAAATTGGCTTTTGATCTTATCGTTCAAATTGTCATACTCTTCATCAGATAGATAAAAGTCCGGACTGGGATCAACGCTGGTATATCCGCCTACGTATTGGGCCAGAACTTGTCTCAGGTTTTCGATTGTTTCGTCAAACGATTTTAACAAGCCCTGCAGGTAAACTTCTTGCAAATACTGATTACTGGCCTTGGCGGCAGCGCCTTTAAGAGAACCGCCGTTAATTAGCGTGGTTAAGTTCCGGCGGACACGCGCCAGTCGTTCCTGCCGATCGGATAATCCATTCAGCATACTGCGCCGGTACGCCATTAATTCGGCATAATCTAGCCTTTTTGCCATGTCATCACCCTCTTATTT
>NZ_AZEC01000076.1 GCF_001435585.1 Schleiferilactobacillus perolens DSM 12744 | reverse complement strand
ATTCCCACTCAATCGTCGCATCGCTCTACTTTACGGCATCCTTAAAACCATTTTCCACAACCGTTCCATATTTTGGTGGAAACCACGCTTTCATTTAGCGATTGGACAATAACGCTTTTAAGGTTGGAGCTCTTTTTCTGCTACAATTCGATGTTCACTTTGCTGGCATCAATGTACCCGCCAATGCTGACATAATTCCCGTCCTTGCTTACACCAGCGACTTTCCAGCGACTGCCTTTGGGCAGGTGCTGGATACCTGCTTGTTTAGGCTTAGCCACAGCCTGTGTGTAGGCATTGTCAACGACAACTTGAACGACTTGCCCGGTCCAGTCACCAGCAATCACGCCCTTGTTGACCTTGACCACCGCATCCGCCGGATTGATCAGGCCACCAACTTTCAGCCAGCCTTTGTCGA
>NZ_AZEC01000075.1 GCF_001435585.1 Schleiferilactobacillus perolens DSM 12744 | reverse complement strand
TTTCACGAAAAAAACGCAAAAGACACCTGAAAATGAAAAGAAAATCGCTCGGAATAGACGCAGTCAGTATTTGAATAAGGAGGAAAATCAATGAGTAAACTTGATGCATACGTTGCTGAACGTAGTAAAAAAAATCCTGAATTTGCACAAATTGTTGAGCAAGAAAATATTAATTTAGAGGTAGCAGTGAAAGTTCGTGACCTTCGTGAAAATATGGGGTTGAGCCAACGTGAATTTGCCAGTTTGATTGGTAAACCACAATCAACGATTGCACGCATTGAAAATGGTTCGATGAATGCTTCAACAAAGATACTATCCGAGATCGCCCAAGCAACAAACCAACGGTTGACCATTCAATTTAGTCCAGCATTTTAAGATCTATTATAACATTAAACAAAAAAACAGCCCCTATTATC
>NZ_AZEC01000074.1 GCF_001435585.1 Schleiferilactobacillus perolens DSM 12744 | reverse complement strand
TGGGACATAAGTCCCGCCGACAAATAAATTGAGCCGCATTTTCCATTTTTTCTGGAAGATGTGGCTCAGTTTTTCTATCCAACCAAAAATATGACTTAAATTGGCCATCATTTTGGCCAATTTATTCATATTTGCTGCCATCAAGATAATTCCTAATTCATTATTTACTTGTCTTAATCCACGTACCGATAATCGACGGAAACGCAAATTCGCCTTCAGGTTACCAAAGGCTGGCTCATCCTCAAGTTTTCGCTTAGCGAAAATGGCCTTGCCCTCTGGGCTTGAAAGCTGTTCACGAACGTATGCTTTTTGCGATTCCCAATGGGGATTGATGTTAATTCTTCGTTGGTTACCCATACGGGTGGTCGACCAATAATACCCTTCGGGGTCATCGTAATCGTCGGCCCGATAAACTTTAAAGTCGCGGGTAAACCCATTT
>NZ_AZEC01000073.1 GCF_001435585.1 Schleiferilactobacillus perolens DSM 12744 | reverse complement strand
GGTCTGGAAAATAGACTGAGATACCAAGCTCTTTACCGACTTCACGATAACCCGCAAACTCTGTACCTCGGTCTGGTGTAAGCGTACGAACGCGTTTAGGTGTGACTGTATGCAGGAGGTCGATCATCGCTTGGGTCACATTCTTGGCATTCACTTTGGGTACACGCTCAGACAGAAGGTATCGTGACTTGCGGTCGACAAGTGACACTAAACCCGAACGCCCGATCTTGCCGCGAACGGTATCGCCTTCCCAATGGCCAAAACGAGTCCGATTCTCACATGAGACTGGTCGTTCATGGACTGATGGGACATTATTAAAACGGCCACGTCGTTCGTTGACAGTTCCTTTAACCTTACGAGTTTTCCCACGATGTCGTAACTTTCGAGCGAATCCTCGAGCCCCATGACTTTTACGTTTAACGCCTAAATTATTTCGTTCA
>NZ_AZEC01000072.1 GCF_001435585.1 Schleiferilactobacillus perolens DSM 12744 | reverse complement strand
GGGGATGACGTCAAATCATCATGCCCCTTATGACCTGGGCTACACACGTGCTACAATGGGTGGTACAACGAGCAGCGAGACCGCGAGGTCAAGCGAATCTCTAAAAACCATCCTCAGTTCGGATTGTAGGCTGCAACTCGCCTACATGAAGCTGGAATCGCTAGTAATCGCGGATCAGCACGCCGCGGTGAATACGTTCCCGGGCCTTGTACACACCGCCCGTCACACCATGAGAGTTTGTAACACCCAAAGCCGGTAGGACAACCGCAAGGAGTCAGCCGTCTAAGGTGGGACAAATGATTAGGGTGAAGTCGTAACAAGGTAGCCGTAGGAGAACCTGCGGCTGGATCACCTCCTTTCTAAGGAATAAGTCCTGTGACCCTAGGTCACAGGCAAACGGAAACCGATACAGTCAAAACTTTGTTCAGTTTTGAGAGGCCTGCCTCTCAA
>NZ_AZEC01000071.1 GCF_001435585.1 Schleiferilactobacillus perolens DSM 12744 | reverse complement strand
TTAAAAATCGAACCATTACTGGGGACCTGATTATCCACACAGACTTAGGATCACAGTACACCAGCGATGATTACAACCAACGGTTAACAGAACTACATATCCGCCACTCTTACAGCCGTAAGGGGTGTCCATACGATAATGCACCAATGGAATCTTTTCATGCTTCCCTCAAAAAGGAATGTGTTTATCCAGTGCCGGTCTTTGAGAATTATGAAACTGCCGCTGCTGTCCTTTTTGAATATGTGCATGCTTTCTACAATAGGAAGAGAATTCATAGTTCACTGGGCTACCAGACCCCCTTACAAGTTGAAATCGCAACACTTACGAGCCAAATGGCCGCCTGATTTAATGCTTTCCAGGGTTCAAATAAGTTATTAATCACGATTAATGATTTATTTGAGCTGTGGAAGGTAAACGCGGTTCTGAATGTCTCTTAAAACCTGTCTCAAATATTGACTTCAATCCAG
>NZ_AZEC01000070.1 GCF_001435585.1 Schleiferilactobacillus perolens DSM 12744 | reverse complement strand
TTATACACCACTGTGGGTATTGGCGACAATCCGGTGCAAGCCAAACTAGCCCTAGATAACTACGCTAAACACAATCATGAATTGATTGGTGAAATCCATTATGAAACTGTGCCGGATAAGATTTGGTCAATTAACGAATTAACGGACGTTTGGGGCATTGGCCCCCGTATGGCGAAACGTTTGAACCGCCTTCAAATTCACAATATGTATGAGTTAGCCCATACTAACCCTTATTTACTCAAACAGAATCTCGGGGTGATTGGGAGCCAATTGTTTGCCACCGCCTGGGGCGTTGACCGGACCCAGTTAACTGAACCAATCAAAACTAAGGAAGCTAGTCTTGGTAACTCACAAGTTCTCCCGCGTGACTACTTGACACAAAACGAGATTGAAACGGTCATTAAAGAGATTGGTGAACAAGTTGCGGCGCGGCTTCGTCACCACCATAAACTAGCAGGGTGTTTATCACTAAGCATTGGTTTTTCTTATGCTGCGGCTGAAACCGATGGCCG
>NZ_AZEC01000007.1 GCF_001435585.1 Schleiferilactobacillus perolens DSM 12744 | reverse complement strand
TCTAACAATTATGGGGCACTTCACATCTGAATATTCCCGATGATTCACCAACTCATTCGGAGTAAACGAATAATCGATCGAATTCAGAATGAAGTCTGCGATTTCCATCATTTCTTGATGCTTTTTCTGATGAGAAAAATTGAAAGTGGCCGTCTTTAATACCTGAATCACTTGTTCATTTAACTGACCGGCGTTCATCACCTCACTCCGCATTCGATATATATATTCCCGTTGCACCCGAAAGACTTCATCAAATTCCAGTGTCTGGAACCGGGCACCGCGCTGGGTTTTCGTCACATTTTGCTGTGCTCTTAAGACAAGTTTATGAAAGCGGTGTTGGCGCAACGGTTGCGGATCAGTAGCAACGACTGCTTCCGGAGCATGTTTCTTGCGGTATTTCTTAACCCATTTTGGTGAATTCTCAATCACCACGCGGTCTTCCAAAGAAACATAAAAAACGCTTTGGCCAGGGTAGCCTTGACGCCCGGCTCGTCCTCGTAATTGATTATCTACCCGTTCGCTGGTCATTCGTTCAGTGCCAATTACCAGCAAGCCCCCCATCGCCACTGTCTCCTTGTCAAGAATAATGTCAGTCCCCCGCCCCGCCATGGAGGTGGCCACGGTTACTGCACCGACCCGTCCAGCAGTGGCGACGATTTTAGCTTCTTTAGCCGCACTGCGCGCATTCAATAAGTTGTGCGGTATGCCTGCACTAAGTAACAGTCGCGAATAAAGATTCGACATTGATACCGACCCCGTTTCGATCAGCACGGGGCGATGTTGCTTGTACGCCTTTTGCACTTCTTTTAACGACGCGATGATCTTTTCCTCATTGGTCACAAACAGGTGGTCTGGTCGATCCACCCGAATAGTGGGTTGGTGGGTAGGAATCACGACCACATCCATGTTATATGTCTCCCGCAATTCCGCAGCATCAGTTTTAGCCGTACCGGTCATCCCCGCCAATTGGGGAAACATGCGGAATAAATTCTGATACGTAATTGACGCCATGGCACGCGTTGGCGCAGAAAGTTTGACATGCTCCTTGGCTTCGATGGCCTGATGCAGACCAGCTTCCAAGTGCATGCCGCTGAGTTCCCGACCATTAGCCAAATCCAACAAGGCTACTTTGTCGTTATCAGCCACATAGTCACGGTCTTTAACGTATAAGAAATGAGCCTCCAAAGCTAAGACCATATGCCGATAAAGATTGGCGTGCTCTTCACTTAAAATGTCGTCGACATCAAAATATGTATTCATCCGCCGAATGCCGGTGGGTGTAAACCACGCTTTCTTATTGTCATCACTTTGTTCAAAATCCACCTTGGGCGTCATAATGCTCATTAGCGCCTCGGCCGGCTCAAAAAGATTTGATTGGGCCCGTGGCGCGCCTGAAATGATTAAGGGCATCTGGGCCATGTCCAAAAGGATAGCATCCACTTCATCCAACAAGGCAAAGCGGAATGGGCGAATATATAAATCACTTTGGTTTGCCGCTAAGTTATCCAAAAGATAATCAAACCCCAGTGTGCTATTGGTCGTGTAAACAATGTCATGGCTGTAAATATCCTGCTTATCACGCTCATCGTCTTCATGTCCTGGCTTAGCCACCCCCGAAGCTGTACTGACCCCCAGCCAAGAATAAACTTGACCCATCTGGGCGGCATCCCGATCGGCTAAATAATCATTCGCGGTAATCAAAAAATTACCCGGCCCAGTTAGCCCATGCAAATACATCGGCATCGTGGCCGTGAGTGTCTTACCCTCACCAGTCTTCATTTCTGCCACATTATTGTATTCTAACGCGACCGCCCCGAGAATTTGTTCGTTGTAAGGAGTCAATCCCAGCACACGCCGATCCGCCTCAGCAGCGGTAGCATAGGCTTCGATCAACACCTCCTTTAGAGTATGTCCAGCAGCTAACTGCGTTTTCAGTGCGATAGTCTTTGCTTGCAGTTGACCATCGCTCAATTCTTTAAATTTTGGTAATAACGATACAATCTGATCCGTTATTCGCATGTAGCGCTTCAGCACACGCTTATTCAACAATCCGATCAGAAACGCCCCCATCCGTTCTGTGTCGCACCAATTGTATTATCGGCGTCAAGTAGCTATAATTATAGCATCATGGCAAACAAAGATAAATTATTAGACCGCGACATCAAAGAGCGGTTCGAATACGAAAAGCAGTTCGTTAAAGACCCGGATGACCACAAGACTCCAGGCAAAGCATTGCAAATCATCATTGCAATTACCCTGGCAGTGATCGTTTTGGGCGGTATCCTTTACCCATTAATTACCCAGTTGTTAGGATAACTCTCGAATCTCACGAATACGACCAGTGTTAGCCTTTCCTCAGGGCTATTTTTTGTGCCCTGTATTGGGTTTAACCGAGCTCGTACTATTGCATCTTCACCTTGTAAAATGTTTGCCAAAAATCACGTTCAAATTCATCTTGGATGTACCCGTGCTCCCATGGAAGGGAGAACGGCCTTGTGAATACGAAATGACGAATGACCACATGTTTACGAGCAACCGATATCTTTGCCGCTTGTTGGGGGTTGCGTTGTTTTGCAAACCCCGCTAGCCATTCGTCGTCTTTTTGATAATTATACTGTAGTGGCAAATATGCGACGCGATCAGTGATCAGACGGTTTAACAAGGTTTGATCCAAAAAAGTATAGGAGGCTGAATTAACAGCTTCCACCATCGTAGTCTCCGAATATGCGTCAGTGTACCTTTTCGGGTCGATCAATAAAACGCCGGAATTGAAATACTGCGCAAAATTATCTACTTCTGACCAAACTGATTTTTCTGGGAAGCCCACATTAATAAAACTTTGAAAGTCATTTACCACACCCATTATTTTATTTTCCGGCAACATGTCAAAAAGAGGGAGGACATTGTCACAAATAAGAACATCGTTGTCTAAGTACAACAATTTGTCGTAATTTTGATAGATGTACGGTGCAAACAATCGCCAAAGAGTAACTGACGGGAACCGCTCGTTTTGATGTGTTAAGTGGACTTGCGCCATCACCTGTGGCTTTTCCCAGACATCGACGCTGACATTTGGTCGAGCAAAATTTTTAGGAATTGCCTTCAACCAATAAATGTCATTCATCAAAATATCGGACTGCATAACCAAAATCTTGAGCCCAGCATTGGCCGGTAGGTGCATACACAGCGACGCAATGGCGGTACCACATAACTGTACGTGACTACCAGCCACAGTAAAAAGAACAGCATTATTTTCCATTAAGTTTTTCTCCTGTCAGGTGATCAAGCGAAATGATATCGGGGCGAGTGGTGGTCAAGTTGTTGTCGTAAACGAGACCGAGTACTTCAAAAATTGCTTTTTTGAGAAAAAAGCCACTGCGAATCAGTGGGCTAATTCTTAACACATTATCCAACATCTGATTGTACTGGTCTGGCGTAACGCTAGCTAATCTGTCTGGCAATTCAGCCAAAGAATCTACGATTAAACCAATCCCGTTTGTCTCAACAAACGGCGCGGTGGACGCTTGGGACCAAACGATCACGGGCTCGTTAGCTGACAAGTACATGGGAAACTTGGCCGGCGTATTGTATTTTTCATACTCTCCCAAAGGCCCAATGACACCAGGATATTGCTCTGAATCCCAGATAAGCCCATATGACCCCTCAAGCATTTGCGGCATCGCCTGGGGGTCGACGCGCTTATGCAAAGAGATGTTCTGGTGCTCTGCAAGCGCTGTGTCGTCTTTTTCAGCACCATAGACATTGATTTTGAAATCACTCGGCAGTTTTTTCAAAAATGGTGCCTTGAATAATGCTCCTGCGTAATCAACCCCACCATCAGGCTGCCGCCGCCCCTGAAAGTAAGCCGTTCCATGTCCACCCGGTCCATAGTAAGTGACATTTTGCGTCAGTGTTTTCCCAGCTACTGCCATCTCTTCTAAAAAGTGGTCATACATTGGTGCCGAATGAAAAATGACACCATCCGCCTGAGAGATAAAATTAACTTCTTCACTCACATCCGATCGACTGAGATAGACTGGCAATTCCGCACTATCTGGACTAGGTAGTTCTGGGCCGACACGCCAGCTGGAAATATCGTCAATTAAGAAAATCAACTTACTCCGAAATTGGTGTACCCGATCGATAAACGTCTGAATCCAGTGACTTTTAAACGTAAAAAAAGGCCATTGCACGATAACAGCATCATTTTGCTTTAGTCCACCCAAAATTCCATCTAAACGGGAATTCAAGACATCGCGGGGCTCATCATCCCAAGTATACGCAAATCCGTCAATAATCTTGATGCCAATCTCTTGTGCAAAGGTCTCACGGTCAAAGTGACATTTCCCCGCTGCTCCCATCTCCCAAAATGGATAACCCGGATAATTCGTCGTATTAATATGCAACATGTAAGTGGTCATCATTTTTCTCCTAAAATACTAGTCCTGGAGGCCAGAAAAGAAACGATCCAAACTGCATGCAGAACCAGCAGTGATATATGTAAATCTTACCACGTCGTTATGCATTGATGGGAGCTGATCTCCAGCATTTGTCACAATATGTTAGTGAGTATCTGTAAAAACAACGGATTGTCTGAAGCCATAACTGCTATAATGTATACGAATACATATAGGAGGCAATTGAATGCTGAGTGAAGCTGAACAGAATAAATTGAAGCAAGAGGCCGCCAACCAAGCGGCCAAGCAGTTGGTATCCGGCATGACGCTGGGCGTGGGTACGGGGTCAACCGTCAAGTACTTTATTGATGCCTTGACCCGGCGGCGCGATGAGGACGGGTTGTCCTTGGCGGCCATCGTCACGACTTCGAATCGATCCAAAGAGGCATTGCAGGCTAAGGGCTTCAAGGTCAGTGGGTTGAGTGACGTGGAATTGTTGGATCTGACCGTCGACGGTGCGGATCGGGTAGATCGTCATCTGGATGGCATCAAGGGTGGCGGCGGTGCGTTGACGATGGAAAAAAACGTCGCCACGTATTCCCGGCATTGTACCTGGATCGTGGATGAATCTAAGGTTGTGGATCATTTGAGCGGATTTCCACTGCCGGTTGAGGTGTTGCGCAATACCTGTGAGCATTTATATCGCAAGTTTGCGGATGAAAACCTGGAACCGGAATTCCGGAAGGATGCGGATGGCCGCCGGTTCATGACCCATTATGGCAACTACATTATTGATCTGCATGTGGATCCAATTCCCGTACCGGCGGGTTTGGCACTGTGGTTGGATACAACGGTAGGGGTAGTTGAACACGGCCTGTTTCTGAATGTGGCCGACAAAGTGATTATTGCCCATGAAGATGGGCACATCGAGACTCGCACCAGATAACTGAATCAACGTAAACAAATAGCCGTCTCAACCGAGACGGCTATTTGTTTACACTATTCTCGTTTCATCAGCGCCGCATGGGTCGTATCCCAATTGGCGGACCGAATGATATGGTAGCGCGGATTGATTTGCATCACCTCAGCCACGGCATTGAGATCTGTGATGACATATTTGTACTTGCCTGCCTTGATTGCCTTTTGCTGCGAATCTTCTACGGCTGGCATGGCTGCGTGGGTAATGTTGTACGCCGCAAAATATTTCTCCTGCGGGGCTTGTCCAGTCACCATGAAGTAGCCGGCGTCCATCATCTTATAGAGCATGAAATGGGCACCTTTGTCATACTTAATTGGGTTGGTGATTTGTGTAATCACTGGCTGCCCGCTGGTGAGCCGAGATTCACTGGCCACCCGCGGATTCTGCATCGTCCCTAGGAACAACACCAGTGTACTGAGCATGATCATCCCTAAAGCGGAGACTTGTAACCCTCCGAGCAGTCGATCACCCCAACGCGCTATCATAATCAACCCCGGCACAATCAGCGGCAGCAAAGCCAAATAGTAATGGTTAAACCGAATTGGCGTGATCACCGCGAAATAGTTGGCGACAATCACCAGTAAGAACCACCACCGATGGCTTTGGAGAGAGAAGAAATATCGGGATACCAAGACCACAATTACGCTGAACGCAATCGCGGCAAACAGCCAGGGAATTTGACTGAAATTTTGGGCGGGTAAAATCAGCCATTTACCAATGACACTCCCCAGCATGCCATTGCCATAATGGGCACTGTACAGGAAGAGATTGGTGTAAAAATACTCGTACCACAAAGCACCGAATGCGTGGGTCACAAGAAAATACAGCAACACCGGAATCCAGGCAACGAGAAAGCCGACCAAGGACCACAATATGTTAGCTTTCAGCTCATCATATTGGTGACGTTGGCGCATATACCCCCACCAAATCAGGTACGCTGCCGCGATCGGCACGAGCAGTGAAAATTTAACTAGCAGTACGAATCCGACGCCAAACGACATGATTAACGTTTCGATTCGGCTGGGGGCCTCTTCTCCAAACAGGAACTTAGTTAATAGGTAATAAGCCAACATCAGAAACGGTAAACAAAATTCCTCCGCACTATCCCCCCGTTGATAGTAGATGTAATTGAAGTACAATGCCAAAAATCCCATGGGTGCCAGCAGCGCCGGTTTATGGGATAAATACACCCGGGCCCAGCGATAAACAATCACCAAGTCGGCGAATAAGGCCAACATCTGAAACGGCAGAATGCCCCAATATCGATGGGGCGTCAAAATTAATGCCACCACGTGCAGAAAATATAAGTATGGCCCCTTCTGATCAAAAATCCCGGCATACAGGGTTTTACCGTTCAGCATTCCCCGCGCCACTGTGAAGTAGGCATTGCTGTCTACCCACTCATTGAAATAATACAAAGGCGAATTATGGGAGAAGAAAAGTGTCCCTGCCACTGCCAAGATGAATAAGAGGATAACGGTCCAGCGTTTATCCCGATCACGCCACACTTCACGCATGAATATTGCACAACCCTTCATTAAATCATTTACCGCCCGGGTTCTTCATGAAGGTGTTGCCCTTCAAAGAATATTGTTTGCCGGAGGTAATGTCATATTGAATCATTTGGTAATCCGCCAAGAGCTGTTTTTGTTTCTTGGTCAGCTTATCCACTGTGACTAGCTTACCTTTATTAGTCACCCCTTGCACGACATTTTCAGTATTGCCATCTGCATCGGTCTTGGTACCAGCCGGCATGGATAATGCGGGTAAATCGTGATCCACATCTGTCAGCAAGGCTTCATAAGGCGACACTTTGGCATTCAAATGTTCCAGGACCATGGGGATAAAATCATTGGTCCCGCTGTAATGCGTCTTCTTCAACTTCGTGTTGTGCGCGCGGCTGGCCTTATTAGAATAGATGAAGAAGTCTGTCGCATGCATCCGTACCGGGTCCTTCAAAACGTAGTCATTGTCGATAATTGCTGGATAATGATCGCCGTAGAAAACCAAGGTGATTGGTTTCTTTATTTTGTCGATCTCATCGATGAACTTTTTCACCGCTTTGTCTGTTTCATAGGTGCCATACGTATACGTGGCGTAGCTGGAAGTGATCGCATCGTTGCTCAACGCCGCCCCACTCACGGTATCTTGGAACGGGTTGTCTGGGTAGAAACTAGCATCATAGGGCATGTGATTTTGCATAGTGACCAGGTTCATGAATTGGCCGCCGCCCACCTGATTGATTTGTTGCAGGGCGTTGGCATAAGCGGTGTTGTCAGAAAGGTACGGACTGTTTTGAATTTTGCTTTGATCAATAATCTTATACTGACTGCCCAAATACTTGAACGTCTTGATGCCCATCTTGCGGTATGCTTGCGGTCGGTTATAAAACGACCCGGTGTAAGGGTGGATCGCCGTGCCTGAAGGAAAGTCATCAGCAAAGCCCGGTGCTCGGCCACTGCGCGTCACAACTTGGGTGAAAGGCACCAAATAATGGGTGAACCCGCTCATGATAAAGCCGGAGAACGACTCATATTCCATATTGGCAGTACCACCACCGTAACCCGCACTCATCATGTAACCGCTGGTAGTTTGTTTCATCAATTTCCGCACATTCGGAATCGGGTCCTGTCCATCGATGTGGGTATCTGGAAAACGTTTAGGGTCAACAAAACTTTCACTCAGATTGAAAATGACCGTTTGATCTTTAATATTAGCGGTTCGAGTCTTGTTGATTTGTTTCGCTTGGGCCGCATATTTTTGCACAATAGCCGCCACACGTTCTGCGCTGTAATCATCTGGCTCGTCCATGAGCTGAACATCCAGCGAGTTGGTGAATTGTAATAACGGGCCATGGGTTTGGACACCATTAATTGGCGTCACAAAGTCCGCCGCATTGCCAAAAGCGCGGTTGAAGGCGTTGGCGTACGAGCCTTTTTGGTTCACATGAATCGGACTCGCTAAAATTAAACCAGCCAAAACGATCAGACCGATCCGAGCAGGCCATTTTGCTTGCAATGGTCGGGGCAGGCGTATCTCTAAAAATACAATTGCACCGATCGCAAGCAGAATCGCCAGGATCATCAAAACGATTTTTGCAGTGCCAACCATGGCAAATAATTCCGGTAATGATTTTAATTCGTGCAAATCAGCCGGTAAGACCGACTCGTTACGCAACCCAATCTTCATCCGATTGGCGATTGTCCAAATGCTGTAGGATACTTCCACCAGTAAGAAGCTAACCCAAAAGCGCGTCGTGATGACATGCAGCACGACACACGCTGCAATCAGCATCAATGTGGTGAGGACAATCATCTTTTGGTCTTTAAGAAGTAAGTATGGCAACACCGGCTCACGTTTTGACAACAAACCATCGCCGACCAAGCCGTCCCGCGTCATGCTTAAGAAAGAAACGAATGCCGTCACGTAAAAGACCGCGACTGCCACCAACTGATGCCAATGTTGACTGAAGACCGCCCTGCCCCACGTGTTTAGCCGTGTCGGAATGCGCGCATATTCCGCAACAGTCGTCAAATGCCACTGTTGATCCAACCGACCAGCCACACGCGTCCAGACCGGTTGTGTTCCCCATATAAGTCCCAACAACGCCACTGCCAACACACCGGCAAAAATTGCCGATGTTAATAAGAAATGAAGAAAACCAGGCCACTTGTTTTGAATCGTATCCGAAATGAACGCACTCAAAGTAGGCGCTTGACTGACTAAATTGGCCATCGTCAACGCGACCACGAGCATGCGTCCCTCTGATTGCTGGATCAATCGACCCACAAAGACGGTGACTGCAATGGCGGCCACCACCATTAAGACACTGAATGGCTTGGTAAAAGTATCCATTACATCATAATTGCCATACAGGAAAAACGAAATTTTACCCATGACACCCAAGCTCGCCCACATGGTTAACAATGCTGCGCCGCCAATGGCAACCAATTGCCACAGCGATCGTTTTTGCCACCAGCCGCTGCGGCTCAACAACATTCCAAT
Source organism: Schleiferilactobacillus perolens DSM 12744 (assembly GCF_001435585.1). Classification (GTDB taxonomy): domain Bacteria; phylum Bacillota; class Bacilli; order Lactobacillales; family Lactobacillaceae; genus Schleiferilactobacillus; species Schleiferilactobacillus perolens. The sequence goes on along the minus strand of NZ_AZEC01000007.1, from coordinate 111,377 downwards.
CATGAATAAGGCCACCATTAAGAGAATGTTGATTGGGTCATTGGCATCTTGACGGAAATGGTTCCAAAACAGACTGACCAACCAAAGACTTCCCAGCACCAGGGTCAGGAATCGGATATTGGTCCTCTGAATCCACCGAACCAATAATGGTTGGGTCACCAAGCACACAATCATGCCGCTGAAGACGGTGCTGACACCGCGGGTCAGGGGGAAAAGGCTCTCTAAAATGGCATTCATGCTTAATGTTTTGAAGCCCACAAATACAATGACGAGGCTCAGCAGCAATAATGACCATCCCCGCAGCCAACTCGCTGCGGCGGTGCCCACAGACACTCGTTTGTTGGCCCAAAAATATCCCGCCAACAAAAATGTGAGCGGAATAGTCATTTGACTGAGAACGCTGCCCATGTGCAGAGCCAGCCACCATTTCACACTATTCCCTGCCGAAAAAGTAAAGAAAGCGTATGAGCGGTTCAATATCAGCATATTTAAGAGAGCGGTTCCGGTCAAAATTAAAATAAATGTCCCACCAAGTACAGTGAGACGAGTTCGCTGTTTTTCCATTAATTATTGCACTCCATTAAAATTCATTCATGTGACCCATTGTACTACACCCTCTCTCGAGCTAAGAATACATTTTGACAACAACCGGTGTCACAGTATTGATCAAAAAAACGGCACTACCCGCAGTGGGTAATGCCGTTTAGAAGAATCTCAGGTTTACTTCTTATTTTTATCAGTGTGATCAGTTACGGTTGGTGTCGTTGGCTTAGCCACCACGGGTGTCGTGGCCTTGGGTGCAGCTGCCTGCACGACTGGCATTGCTTGACTCTTCGCTACCCATTGGACAGTCGCTGATAACATCAGCGGCAGCGTGATCACCAAGATGACCAGACCAATGATCACGGCTAGTGCCACTTGAATCAAAGTCGTGACACCGGACGGAATCAAGGCGGCGAAAGTACCGCTCAGGATGACGGCAGCCGAGATAACGACCGCGCCGATGACGGTCGCAGAATGCAGCATCCGTTTGTCCACGGCTGGCTCTTGCCCCCGCTGATCCCGGAACCGAATCATCAGGAAGATACTGTAATCCACCCCAAGGGCGATCAGCATGATGAAACTGAAGAACGGTGTATTCCAAGTCAGCAAAGGGACACCGAGTAATTTATCGGTAATCAGATGGGTCAAGCTTAATGACGTCACATACGCCATCAGCAAAGTCCCCAGAATCGCCAGGGGTTGAATAATGGACCGGGTGACGACCATCAACGCAATGGCGATCCCGACGACCATAATGACCGCTGTCCGCAGGAAGTCGCCGTTGGCCAGTTCTTCCAAATCGGCCGTTTGCGATGTTTGACCGCCAATAGCGACTTTAGCATCCTTCAACGGACCATGCTTTAACTTCGCCTTGATGTCACTTTGAATCGTACGCAACTTCTTGGCAGAAGCCAAGGTAGCTGGATCACCGTTAAAGACCATCGTCAGCGTCGTGATCTTGTTGCCGTCGGCCATGTAGTTATCCAAGGCCGGTTTGAATGTCTTGGAAGAAATGGTTTCCTTCGGGATATAGAACGCATCACCCATATAGGACTTTTGCAACTCATCCAGGTAGGACTTCATCGTCGCATTGCCCTTTTCCAAAGTCGTCAGACCATCATCGGCACTAGACAGACCCTTTTGCAGTTCGGTGACTTGAACAGCCAGGGCTTTCACCTTCGTATTCAGTTGCTGAACGCCGGCATTGACTTGTTGCGTCCCGGAAGAAACAGAGGTGGCACCGCTATTCAATGTGCCGCTATTGTTGGCCAATTGGTTGGTCCCTTGTGCCAGTTGGTTAACACCGCTGGTCAAGGCCGGAATCTGGCCATTCAATGTTTGCATACCGCTATTGACTTGGGTAGAGCCGCTGGCCAATGAATTGGCGCCGCTCGCCAGCGTACCGCTCTTACCGGCAAGCTGCTGGCTGCCCGCAGACAGTTGGCCGACACCGTTCGTCAATGTCGGTAGCTGACCGTTCAAGCTGCCAAGGCCGCCATTTAATTGACTGGCGCCGGTATTCAGTTGGCCGATGCCGCTGGTCAATTGGTTGAGACCAGCTTGAGCCGGCTCCGTCAGGGCGCCTGCGCCAGGAATCTGGTTAGCCAGTGCAATCAGCTGGTTGGCTAAGCTGGAGACTTGGGCCACCTGGGCGTTCAACTGCTTCATGCCCGTCGCGAGCTGACCGCTGGCACTGGTCAATTGGCTGACCCCATTCGTCAGTGCTGGCGTCTTGCCCTGCATGGAAGCAATACCGCTATTGACTTGGTTTACACCTGCTGTGTATTGGTTGATGCCTTGGGCCAAAGTGGATGCACCACTCTGGAGTTGCTGGGTGGCGCTCGTCAACTGACTCACACCGCTGGCTAAAGTAGGCGTCTTACCTTGCAGCGTATTGACGCCGTTGTTCACCTGGTTCACCCCGGCGGTATAAGTGGTGACACCGCTGGCCAGTTGTCCGGCACCACTTTGCAGTTGTTGACTCCCATTCGCCAATGTTTGCACCTGCTCTGTGGAACCCTTGATATCGGCCTTCGTGAGCTGATCATTGGCACTCTTCAGACCGCTTTGGATTTGTTTCAACCCCTTAGTGGACTGATCCAAACCATTGACCACGGTGCTCAGTTGGTTCTTCAAATACAATTGACCAATCTTTGTGCCACCGGGTTGGGTCACAGAAGCCACGGTTTTGACACCGGACTCTTTTTGTAAATATTGGGTCAAATCATCCACCGTACCCAGTGCTTCCTGGGTATTCAGCGGGGTCTTGCTCTCGATATAAATCGTCGAAGGCGCGGTCATCCCCTTGGAATAATGCTTTTGAATCAAGCGGTAGCCGACCTTAGAGGGGAGGGATTCGGGTAATTCATCCGCATTATTGAAGTTCAAGGTTTGATTCATGGTCAGCGCAAATGGTACCGCCGCAATGACGATGGCCGCGACGACCAGAATGGGTTGGGCCAATCCGGCCTTGCTCAAGGCATGCCATAATTTGCTTTCGGCTTCACCACTGGTGGTCTTGCTCGGCCAAAACAGCTTGTGACCCAATGTCGCCATGAAGAACATGTTCAAGGTCAACAAGACCGGTAAAAGTACTGCGACCCCGACGGCCACTCCGACAGCGGATTGGTAGAAGGAGAACTTCGCCAAGGCCAAAACAGAGAAGCCAATCAGGACGGATAAGCCGGAGTAAAGAATCGTCCGACCGCCGGTGCGCCGGGTTTCCCGTACCGCGTCGGCCACAGCCAGCCCTTCGCCTAGATGACCCTTGAACGTGTTATAGAGCAGAATGTTGTAATCTGTCCCAATCCCAAACAGGACTACCACCATGAAGACTTGGGTGAAGTTAGAAATCGGGAAGTTTTGATATTGGGCCAGGTTCATCACGATGCTCAGGCTGGTGATAAACGCCACCCCGACTGTCGCCAATGACGCCAGCGGGACGATTGGTGATCGGAAGACGATAATCAACACGATCAGGATAAAGACGATGGCAATGACTTCGGTCTTCTGAATCCCTTTTTCAGTAATCGTTGAAAAGTCGTCGTTCAAGACATCGGAACCCGTGATGTACGTCTTTAAACCGCTGCTCTTAATTTGTTTCCGCAGCGCCGCCGACTGATCTTGTACCTTGCCAGAGGCCTTGACCGTGATCATGGCCATCTGAGTCGTCTTGTCCTTGGCGATCAATTGTTTCTTAGTTTCCGCATTGTCATTGGGTGCCGTAATACTTTGCACGGTCATCCCTTTGACGCTGTGAATATTCTTGATGGCCTGATTAATGTCGGCGATCTTGTCGGCAGGCAGTTTTTCATTACCATTATTGAAAACGGCAATGTAAGTCCGTACCGTCTTGTTATTGTTGGCCCGTTTTTCGATTCTGGTCGCCATTTGGCTTTCCACATCGTTAGGCAGCTTGATGGCGCCCTTTTCCCGAGTCAATTGAGTCACGTTGGGCATCAGGAAGATGGCGATAGCCACCACGATAACCCAGAATATGAGGGCGAATGTGTGCTTCTCTCTAAACTTCTTCAACAAAAACCTTCCTCTCCACTGTCAACGCATTCCATAATAAGTTCTTCATTTGGTGGACCAAGCGCGTTTCCGCGGCCGGATCCGAGTACAATTCGTGCTTGATCCATAACTGGGAGGCCATCATCTCAACACTGCCGTACAACAGGACCAGCAGCGTGTCCGGATCGGCCTTCGTGAATACCTCTTGGCGCTGGCCGTTTTTGAGAAAATCGGTGAAGTATGTAATGACTTTCTCCCGAGCTTCCCGACTGGTACTATCCAGCACCTCGTTGAAGGCGTTAAGACTGACAAAATGCAGCTCGGCGGAATAATTGATCAATAGCGTCGCAGAAGCATCGAACAACTGACTGTATTGGTCCTGCACCGAATCGCTGGGCTGGACCCGGATTTCTAACTCATCCAGGAAGTGACGCAGCACCTGCTGGAAGAGGGTGTTGAAAATGCCCTCTTTATTCTTGAAATACCGATACAGCGTCCCAACACCGACGCCAGCCGCTTTGGCAATCGACGGTACATTGGTTTCCGCATACCCTCGGGCGGTGAATAACCGCAGCGCTGCCTGACAAATCTTTTCCGTCTTATCACTGGTTAAAGTCGCCACTGGACTGACCTCCCCCTTTTTGTATTTTCATTCGGAATGAATGTTCATTCCGTATTCTAAAACGATGTTTCCTCCGCGTCAACATGCAGTTATCAATTAATTCGTTTTCACGAATATAGTTTTACAATTGCGAATTCTTTCACAGCTCTGTTCACTTTTTCAGCACACAAAAAGATCCGGCCGACAGATGCATGAGCATGTCGGCCGGATCAATTCGTAGCGTGTGTCTAAATCAAATTGTTAATCGCGTAATTTACGGTAAGAAACAGCCGCAATCCCCAGTAATGTCACACCAAGAATGGTCAGCAGCATGGAAGTTAAACCAGTATCTTCATCGGTTTGCGGTAACCGGGCCTGCCCAGCAGTTTGACTGTCGCCAGTCGGTGTTTCTACCGGACTCGTCGCCGTACCGCCGCCCTGATCGGGTTGACTGGGTTTCGTCGGATTAGTTGGTGTCGTCGGCTGCTCGTCGCCGCCTTGACCGCCGGTACCGGGCGTCTTGCCGCCGTCATCACCGCCGCCAGTATCAATCTTGCTGTAAATATAAGTGACAACCTGGGTATCCTTTTGATACTGCCCAAAGATTGGTGCGCTGTCGCTGGCTAATTGCTTGAAGGTATAGCCCTTAATCGTCAATTGGCTCGTCGCATAGGGATCACCGACTTTACCAGTCGTCACGATTTCATCGTGGATCGGATTACCCTGCTCGTCCACATACCGGGCGATGACTTTACTGAGTTCGGGTACCGGTACCGAATTCTTTGTGTAGACATATGTGACAGTTAATGTGCCATTGACGTACAATCCTGTCACCGCTGCACTGCCCGCGGCCACCTGCTTGAACGTGTAGCCATCGACAGCCAATTGGCTCGTCGCATAGTTGGTTCCCACTGGTCCGCGGGTGGTGATCGTGTCATGAATAGTATGACCTTGATCATCCACATACTGGGCAATCACTGTCCCATATTCGGTGACCGGCGGTGTGTTCTTCTGGTAAATATACGTCACCGTCAAAGTACCGTTAATGTACAGACCAGTCTGAGCCGCACTGCCATCGGCCAGCCGCAGATACGTATAACCATCAATGGTAACCGGTGTGGTCGTATAATTCGTCCCGACCTTGCCGGAACTCACGACCTGATTGTGGATCTCGTTGCCCAGACTATCTTTGAACTGGGTGATCACTTGACCATATTGCTCCACCGGTGTGCTCGCCGCATAGACATATGTCACAGTTTGCGTGCCGTTGGTGTATTGGCCCTTAACAGGCGCACTATCGTCAGCTAATTTCTTGAATTCATACCCCGTGATACCGAGCTGAGTGGTGGTGTAATCTGTGCCCGCCGCACCCGTCGTGGTAATTGGTGCATGAATTTCTTTGCCGCTCTCATCCACATATTTTGCAATGACAGTGCCCTGAGTCACCGGCGGCGTGTTCTTTGTATAAATGTAGGTGACCGTGCCGCCATCCGCCGTCAGAGTACCGGTGGCCGGCAAACCGCCGTTGCTGGTATCCACCTTATCAAAGGTGTAACCGGCAATCGTCTTTTGCTCTGTGGTGTAAGGTTGACCGACAAACTGGCCGTCTGGATATGTGGCTTCCCCAGTGATGGGCTGGCCCGCCGCATCCTTGATGGCATCGCCGTTTTCGTCAACGTATTTCACATTGACGGCTTTGGCGGTTTGATTGTAAATCAGGTCTAAGCCCTTGGAGAGTTGGTCATACGTCAATGTCGTCGGATCAGCGACCGTTTGACCATCCACCTCAGCGTGGGAATATTCATATCCGGCAATTGTCCGTTGGGCGGACTTGAAATCGGCTGCTGATAACTTGTCGGTCGGTACACCGCTGAGTTCGCCGTCTGCTTGGCCAACGATGGGTTTCTTGTTTGCATCAAGATAATGAACAGGCACTTTAATCGCTGCTGGCGTCTTGGTGAATACGTATGTCACCGAGGCACCGTCGGCAGTGAAATTACCCTTCTCGGATCCATTCACTTTTTCAAGATAATAACCCTGGTTCTTAATGGACTGAATCGTATTTTGCACAGTACCATTAGTCGTCAGGTCATAAGGATCATTGAGCGTTCCCGTTAAAATTGTTTGTGGTTCGATATCTTGTCCGCCATCAGTTTGGTAGTTGACAAACAAATTTCCCACAGATTGATCAAACTCATATGGTGTGATGACCGCCCCAGCAAACGTATAATAAGGTGACCAAGTGAAATCGTCATCCCAAAAAGCGGTGAGAAATCCGATGCCGCTGGTTGATACATCTTTTTGTAAATTCGTCCACTTTAGCGTTGTGGGATCAACATTAACGCCATCTGCGGTAGATGTATAATTTCTATAATAGCCACGGTAATTAGCGTTTGTAATTGTCTGATCAGCCTTATAATAGGCCTTCACAGGGACAGACTCATTTTTTAAATTCTTAATAGAATACGAGGGTGTCGTAATTTCCTTAGTGTTTGGATTAAGTACAATTCCTTCACGAACACTCGTCTGAAATCCAATCTCTGTATATTTCGAAATTGGATCATTGGCTAATGGTGAAACATCTGTAATGGCATTGTATGACAAACTGAGGTCGGTTAACTGAGATTTGTTTGCCAATGCTGAAATGTCAGAAATTCGATTGAATTGCAAAGACACACTTTGCAGTTTTGACAAATTTTTCAATGCAGAAATGTCGGCAAGTTTGCCAATTATTATAAATCTCGTGTTGTTTGTCCAATATAAGTTCCAATTTGTATCTGTACAAATCGTCAACTGCGTCAAATTGGTTGCGTATTCCAACCCCTTCAACGTTTTGACATCCTGAATGGCTTGCCAATAAGTCTTATCTGTCCGTTGGGGCATAGCAGTATTAATTGAAGTCAACTGTTGCATGTCTGCTTGGGTGATTTCATTTGTTTCAGTGATGTTAACACCAGCATCTTGTAATGCGCCCAACACAATGTACTGTAAATTCTTATCCGGCATCCATTGATCAACCGATTCATTTGTTCCCATTGCATTTTTTACCGGTGTTGGTAATGTCTTGACCACCGGATTAAACGGATGAACATCACCCGTCGCCGCCTTCGCCGGTGTCGCAAAGGCGACCATCATCAATATCCCAAATAAAGCTGCCGTGCCAGCCACCCACTGGCGCAGTCCTCTCTTATGTCGCATAAGATAACCCCCAATTGGCATTAGCTTCACCTTCACAATATCATTGCCAACACAAATTTTGGATTCAATTTTGCCAAATATAACTTACTGAAAGTGGGATAGAAGGCATGAAAAAAGACGCCCATCAGGACGTCTCTGCAAAACGTGAATATTAGTCGAGCTTGGTCTTGGATTGTACTTCCAAGTGCTTGTTGAAGTCATAAACCACGGGTTCGCCAGTGGCCATTTCCAAGTTCATGATGTCTGCATCAGAGATGTTTTCGATGTACTTGGTCAAGGCCCGCAGGGAATTACCATGCGCAGCAATGATGACGTTCTTGCCAGCAATCAAGTCAGGTGCAATGTGGTCTTCCCAGAAAGGAATAACCCGTTCCAAAGTGACCTTCAAGTTCTCGCCGCCAGGAATGATGCGAGGATCCAAATCAGCATAACGACGGTCCTTAGCTGCAGAACCTTCATCAGTAGCCTTCAACAAAGGAGGCAGGACATCGTAAGAACGACGCCAAATATGAACTTGGTCAGCACCATATTTGTCAGCAGTTTCCTTCTTGTTCAAACCTTGCAGAGCGCCATAGTGACGTTCGTTCAGACGCCAAGTCTTGAATTCAGGAATCCACAGTTGGCCGCAGCCTTCCAGTGCATAGTGCAGGGTCTTGATGGCCCGGGTCAATACAGAGGTGTAAGCCTGGTCGAATTCGATGCCGCTTTGCTTCAGTAATTCACCAGCGTGCTTAGCTTCTTCGACACCTTTTTCAGAAAGGTCAACGTCCACCCAGCCTGTGAATTGGTTGGAAAGATTCCAGGCAGATTGGCCGTGACGGATCAATACAAGTTTTGCCATGGGATAATTAACTCCTTGCTTTATTGAAATTGACACCTTTCATTTTACACGGGAAATGGTAAAAATCATAGGGCGGCACTAAAGAACTCCCATAATTTGCTCGCCCAGGTCCTGAATGTTCATGCCGGTGGACTCATTGGCGAAGATCAAGACACCCGCCGTATTGCGTTGATCTGCTTGAAAGTATGTCTTGAAACTGTTGGGAAAATCGTCATACATGCCGACGACCACGCGATTATTGTTATCGCCGATGAAGAAGCCGCCGCTGTAACTGCTATCCGGTGATGGCCGCTGGGTAAGTTCCACAAATTGCGGCCGGGTTAATAGGCGGCCATCGCTCAAAGCCAATTGAAACGTCGCCATATCGGTGATCGACATGTAGATCGAGCCAGTTCCCAATAAACTGGAAACCAACTTAGGGTCCAATACTTCTGGCACATAATCCTTGTCGGTGAACTGGTACCCTTGGGCAACGACAGAACCATGGGGAATGTGTTGTGCATCGAAAGTATGCGCCATTTTCAACGGATCCAGCACCCGTTGCTTCAACGCCTGGTAAAAGGTTTGGCCAGTGATTTGATCGACGATTCCCGCCAACAATACAAAATTGGCGTTGGTATAACTGAATTGCTTGTCTTTCGTATTGGTCACATTGTGTACAGTGTAGTTGATCGCCGCCGCGTCACTGGTGAGTTCCTGATCCGGCGCAATTTCATCCATAAATAGACCGGATGTATGGTTGAGCAGCTCCCGAATGGTGATGCCGCTGCTGCCGGGCACTGCCGGATAGAACTTGCTTAGGCGTGTATTGTAGTTTAACTTACCCTCACGAATGAGCTGCGCAATAAGCGTCGCCGTCATCGTTTTTTCCATAGAGGCAATGGGAAAAAGCGCATCGGCACTGTTCGGTTCATGGAGCGTGGTGTCTGCTTCCCCATAATGGCGAACAACCGCTACCTTTCCCTGACGAATGGCAATGATCATCCCCTTAAAGTGCGTATTCCCCACCAACCGGTCAATCGTCGGTCCTAATTTCGAACTCCTTTGCACTGGTCCTGCCAATGTCGATAACGGCTGGGACCGGACAGTGTGCCACAATCCAGCCCCCGCACAAACCAACGTGATCGCGCCAATCACCGCCGCCCACCACTTCTTCGTGCGCTTATGCATACTCAACCCCCCTAAATATCCTTGAGGTAATGCACCAACCGATTCACTTCTTGAAATCCTAATGTTTTATGAAAATGCTGAGATACCGTATTCGTTAACGCCACATCGCTGCCCATGGCAGTGATCCCGGTACTTTGCAGCCACTTGGTCGCTGTACCGACCAGCTGGCGGCCGATCCCTTGCTGGCGCAGCGCCGGTGCCACGTAAATTCCTTCTAAATAACCCGTGGGTGTGACCGTGGAGCCTTCGACATAATCCTGCCGCAGCGTCACTTCACAGAACCCCACTGCCTGGCCATTGTCCATCGCCAACCAATAATGGCTGCGTTCTTGGCGCAATGCGGCTTGGTCAGCAACCAGCAGGTCTAGTAATTCATCATCGGGCCAAAGATCGTGTTGCAACGCGGCCAATGCGCGCACGTTAGCTGGGGTCACCTTGGTGATCTGAGTCATCTGTTTTGGCCTCCTTCAGCTTCAACGGTCGATGTTTCTTGGGAATTGCCTTGACCCCAAAAATATCCAATAGAAAGGTAAAAATCGGAATACCGACGATTAATCCCCACGGACCCATGATCTCTGGTGCGAGAATCAGTACAACAAAAGTGAAAAATACTGGCAGCTGTGTGCGACTGGCCATGAACTTGGGGTTCAAGATATAGGCTTCCAATACGTGAATCACCGCAATCATGATCAGAATATAAATGACATCCTGAATACCACCCACACTATACGCCACCAAAGAGAGCGGAATCAACGAAATGATGACCCCGGCCACGGGCACCAGGGAGAAGAAGAACACCATGGCTGTTAAACTAGCCAGATTGGGCATGCGCATGAAGAACAAAGTAATGGCAGTAATCGCCGTATTGACCATCGCGATGAACAACTGGGCTTCCAGCACTACGCCGAATGTGTTAACAAACTTTTGGGCAAAGAAATTGAAGTCCCGGAAGAACCAACCATAATCACTGGTTAAAAAATTCTTGCCAAACTTCTTCAGGTCGTCGAATTCAATAGCGAAGAAGAAACTCAAGATGAAGGAGACGACGATGGCGAACCCGACATGACCGATGCTGGTGATCGTGGCCAGAATGCCGTTAACGCCGTTATGGAGCTGATTGGCGAGACCCAGGCGATCGACCCAGTTGGTCACAAAGGAATACGCCGCATTGGAGTCAAACTGGGGGCTGTTGTAAAAGTTGATCAAACCATTAATCAGGTGGTGACTTTCATGCACGATAATTGGTATGTAGTGGGTCACCACTAAATAAATACCAGCAATCACCAGCAAGTAAACCGGTGCGATCAGCATCCATGGATATTTGATCCGGACATGGCGGCGCACATGCTGCAGCAAGCGCACGGCGAGGAACGCAAAAATAAACGTCAGTAATATTGTCGTCAGCATGCTCCGGGCCAAGAACAATATGACAGCGATCGCCAAAAACACAGTCATTCGCCGTAACCGGACATTTGCCACAAACTTCTCGTACATAAACAGCCTCCCAGACTTTTGTCACCAGTAGTATAACGCGCTCTTTTATCCATAATAAAACAGGATGCCTCAAAGAAACATCCTGCTCGGGTACCATTATTGTAAGATTACGGTAATTACTTGCTCGCCCAGGTCCCATCACCGGCCCAGACCCAGAGATTGGTACCGACTTGATAGTAGGTGCGTCCATCAGCTAGGATTTGCCGGTTCGTGGTCACCCACCGCGTTCCTGCGCTTAGCGTCCGCTCAGCCAGCGTAAGGTCTTGGCGGTAAACACTGATATCACCGGCGACATTCACTGGATTTTGTACCGTGAATACACCATTGATATCCGCACGCACATCTGCCGTCCGGACATACAGTCCTGTACCCACCTCGTAGGCCATCGGATCACCATCTTCGTTCGTCATAATAATCTTGAAACGCCAGGCGGATTTGAACGGCAATTTACGGCTCAGCTGATGACTCAAGTGGGCATCCGTGTAAAGTGTTGCGCCGCCCGGATTCGTGACCGTAGCGATGCCTTTAATGAACTGAGCATTGACGATGTAATCTGGAATCTTGTCCATTGTGCCTTGGCCAGGCAGCCAGAGATTGGTGCCGACTTCGTACGAAAGATCGCCGACCCGGTTATTGCCCACATAAATATGGTTAATCTGTGAATAGCGCCAGCGGGTGCCAAATGCTAAGTAACGATCCACCGGGGTGGTCAAATTGGCATCGGCATATAGTTGGACTGTTTTGCGGCCGACCTGCACAACGCCATGTTCCTCACTCACCTGATAAGTTTGATTCACCGCCGCATTCGGCGTAGCCGCATGGATTTGCGTCGTCGTTAATGCCGTCGTCAAACCGACCCCAAATAGTGCCGCACCGAGTAAAGCAACAGAAATCTTCTTCATTACTGTGCCGTCCTTCCTGTCTTGGAATATACGTCTCTATGATACCGCATTCAAGTGGGAGAAAACAAAAAAGACTGCCACTCGACAGCCTTTCAAGAAAACTAATCATATTCCCGGATTCAAGCGAATTTGCAAGGGTGGCACAGTTAAATCCACATCATTCATGCCGATCCAGGTCACTGTGGCGGAATCCGGATCTGGCTGGTGGAGTAAGTACAGCTTGTTATTGAGCATCCCAAACACCAGCAACGAACCCGATTGGGTATTGATAATGTAAGTAGCCCCTTCCACCACTTTGGCAGGAGATACCACAAACACGTACTGCATCTGCGGCTGCTTGCTGCCATCCTTGGCGATACCTTGGTAATCGGTAGTCTTCACACCCGCGCCATAGCGGTCGCTGAAGTCCACTGCCACCTGACCAACGGCTTGGCGATGGGCATCACTAATGGCGCCCAGCAACTGCATGAAGTCCGCATTGTTTTTCACCGGCGTTTTTTGAATATCCCGGTAAGCATTCAAACTTGTGGTGTAAATATCTTGTACTTGCGGAGTCGTACCCTCCGCCTTGGTCATGGCCAAACCCGTTTGCACTGGGCCCAGTCCCTCTTTAGGCCAAGGCGTGTAATCTTTGGAATAGAAGATCAGATGCTGCCCGGTGTTTTCCACCCGTGCCCGGGCGAGATTAATGTTATTGCCGCCATGACCATTGGTCCACAATGTCACTCGCTGGGGCAAACGCCGCTGAATATTTTGACCATGGACCGTATACGCGACTGTCAGTAAATTACGCGGGTTTAAATACTCTTTGCCATACAAAGCTTCCAATTGACCAGTGACCAGACTGTAAGAAATCATCGACGCCTTGTCAACATCATCGGGATTCGTCGTATTCAGTTCGGTGATCGCGTTTTGGTACGTCCCATTTTCGTTGATAGTAATTTGCCCTAAGCCGACATTTTTACCGATGAACATCCGGAACGTGTAAGTACCAACGAAGGCTTTGTCCTGTAATGGCTCCGCCCCATCATTGACGTTGACGATAGATTTCATCAACTTCGCCGCCAGTTCTGAATCCGCCCCGGTGCCGGAGACGCCGGAGGATTGCGGTGTGGAAGCGCTGCTAGCAGATTGTTTCTTCGGAGTGCGTTTTAACCGGACGAAATGATACGTCTTGTTGTTGTAACGCACATTGTAGCCGACGACATTTTGACCATTGGCGCGGCCGGTGAATTCAGACAGGAAAGTCATGGTAATCGTTTGGTTGGCGTCTACCCGCAAGGTTTCTGCCGCCGTGTCCGCCGTGTACTTGGGATTCGCAAAATTACCGTTGAGTTTATTTTGCCCCGCCGTTTCCCCAACCGCGTCCACGGCTTTCACCACCGCGTCATTTTTATTGAACTGAAACGACAAGGTATCTTTCTTACCGGTCCCAGCATACAAAAACCAGGTGGTGTCCGCCCGTTTCACCGCGGTCGCCACCAGACTGGTTTTTTTGCCACACGCACTGAGTCCCCCGATGCACAGCAACACTGCCAGTGCCAAAAGCCATCTCCATTTTCCCCGCAACTTCGTCAATCCTCCGTATTTGTTAGTCAATACTATTGTAGCCTAACGCGCGGTCGGATTTTGTTCAAAAGCACTAAGAATCTTATCGAATTGTGATGCGGCCATCGACCACACTGCCAGAGACGCTGAATTCAGGGGCGCCACTGCCCACATTACCAATGGCGCGATGCTTACCTTGCTTGGAATATTCTGCTTCAGCGGGTAGCCGCAGACTGCCATCGTCCCGATGCAGATCAAAGGCATACGCCGCGTTGGCTGGAAAAGCCAAGCGAATATTGCCATCGTCGCCTTCGACAGAGACATCCCCCGTGACTTCGGCAAAGTCCAAGCTCAATGTGCCATCTTCTGTGGTGAAATCACCAGAACCGTGGAAGTCGGTCAAAGTAAAATTGCCATCATCTGTCGCAATCGAGACGGGATTAGCCACACTGATTTGTTTCAGACTGCCGCGCCCATCTTCCGTACGGATCCGCAGATCGCCAAACGTGAGATCTTGACCGGAGAAGTTGCCGTCTTCATATTGCATATCCACTTGGGTCGCTTGGACTTCCCGCCAACTGAAGTTGCCGTCGTCGCCCTGCACGGTGAGGGTTTCACTGCGCACATCTTGCAAACTGAGATTGCCGTCATCCATGCGGAATTGCAGGTTCTTGGCTGTGACATTAGCCAAATGGGCATTGCCGTCATCGGAAGAAACGTCGGTGTTCGTGAAATGAATGTCACTCAGACCCAGATTGCCGTCATCACTCTTGGCACTGAGGTTATCCCCCGTGATTTTAGCCACCTGCAAGTTGCCGTCACTCACCCGGAGTGCGACATCGGTTAAGGCGCCCAGATCGTGCACCGCCACATTGCCGTCGTCACCATTGACCGTGATTGCCCCAGTGTAAGTCTTGGGCACTTGCAACACCGCCCGGGCCCGGAAACCCCAGCTGCGGGAATTAATCAGAATGCTGATGCCAAAGTGCGACCGTTTGCCGGCCCGAATCCGCAGTGTATCCCCGGCTTGGTCGGCTGTGGCATACATCGCCGGATCATCCGTGGTCATATATTCTGCAAAGTGGAAGTTGGCGTCATCAGTGGGCTGCAATTCCAAGTCATCGGGGTAATCCACGGTCAGCTTGTGGATACCGTCGCTACTTTGCTCAAACGAATTCACCAGTTGTAACCGTTCGTCGCCATCGTGGCTGCCGACCCATTTTCCGTTGCGGACCACCGTATGGCCGTTGGTAATGATCGTGGCGCCGGGCTTGTTCAGGCTCTCGTTGACTTCCTTGGTCACCCGCTTGGCGACATTATTACCAATTTTGCCTAACTTACCCAGATTCTTTAACGCGCTAAGATCGTTCAGATTGATTTCGATCTTATCATCGTCGTCTTCATCCGCTTTTTCTTCAGCAGACTGGCGGGCCGCTGCTGGCTTCGGTGCCGTCCCATCCTCTGCGTTGACTTCCTGCAAAAGTGCGTCAATGTCGCCGAATTCTTGGAAGGCCGCATCCACAGCCTCTTGGGCTGTTTTGCCGGCGGCCATCTTCTCCGACGCAGAATCACGCAGATTACCAAACAACTCCGCAAATAAATCCTTATTGTCTTTGGTGTCCGGGTATTGGTTAAACGACTTGTTCAGCCGTTGAATGATTAACACATCGCGATCCGAATTATCCATTATGTTGTTCCACCTTTCCAAGAATCAGTTCATCCATGACTTTCTTCGCCGCATTCCAATTTTCCTGGGCGGCCGCTAATTCGGCCATGCCCTGATCGGTGATCCGGTAATATTTGCGCCGGCTGCCCTGGGTCTCGTCACCCCAGTAACCTTCGACACTGCCGTTTTTGGCCAACCGACGAAAAACGGTGTACAGCGTGGCTTCATTAATCTCATAGTCACCACCGCTGAGCTGCGTGACATCCTTGCTGATCTGGTAACCGTAACTGTCACCCTGCGCCAGAATGTTCAACACAATCGTGCCCGTATAGCCCCGAATCATTTCCTTCGAAATATCCGCTTGTGCCATGATCTCGCCTCCTTGTTTCTGACTATCTACATAGTACCACATATTACTATGTGTGCCATAGTATTTTGACAAAAAACTCGTTTTTTGTCCCACGAAGATAATTTTCTTGTTTGTAATCGATAACAACGCTAAAATCAGCCCAAAGCGGTAGTACGTGACCCCGCCGACACGCTATAATGGAAGAAATCGGTGGAACGGAGGCAATTATATGGGAGAAAAGAAGAAGCATCAGGCTTGGTGGCCAGTCACCATCGCAGCCGCTGCGTTACTGGGCGGTGCAGTTGGTACAGTGGCGTTCACCCCACCCGTCCAAGCCGCAACAACCCTCACGCAAACGAGTAATCAATGGGAAAATGATCGGTCTATCGTATTGAGTTCTGCCCTTTTCCAAAACAGCGTTATTCCAATGACGTGGAATACCCCCGTGCTCGTCGAAGTCGACGGCAACTGGGTTGATTCTGCCCAACAAAACTTACAAAGCTTAATCACTGCGGCCCACGATGCTGCGAGTTTCCAACAGGCGTGGGCCCAAATTGGCCAACAAGCCGCCTATCGGCTAGCCCTTACAGTCACTCATTCAGCCAACACCACTGCTGTGCAGAATTTCTTACAGGCTGCCAGCAGCGATCCGCAATGTCGCAATCTCACGAATCAACAAGTTTTCCAGCAATTATTCAGTCACACCAATTTCAGTGACATCATTCAGCACGTTGCGGATTACGATAACCAAGCGGTGTTGGCGCCTGCATTGAAGGCCTTACAACAAGTGGGGACTGCCCAGGGATGGGACCGGATCGGCCAAATTCAGCAGACCAGCGCTGGGCAGTATGCGGTCATCGCCACGCCAGTCAGTGCACTGGTAGCGAGTGCCAGCAGTCCGGCTGATTTGAATCAACGGATTCAACAGGTGTTCCAGCAATTGACCTGGCGCACGGCCCTCGCTATCACCGATGGACTCACCCCGCAAACATTACCGAGTGGTGCGCAGGCGCGGATTGACGCCTTCCTCAACACCACCGATCAAAGTGGTGCGACAATTCAGACAGTATTTTCTAAGAATTCTCAACAAGCTGTTTTTAATACCGCCACACTTTTACCGAATTACAGTCAGTTATTCGCGGACTACACTAAATATCTGACAGACAACAAGCCGGCCCAAGGTGACAACGGTGATCACCATGAAACGAAACCGACGACGCCAGATCAAAACGACGCTGGTCACGGCACTGAAACACCCACTCAGCCGGGGAAACCGGCTTTGGTCGTGAATTCAGGCCCGGACAGTGCAATGCGGACGCCAGCTGTCTCCAATAAGCAAAGCAATACCGCGTTACAGGTGGTGGATCGCACAACAAATGCCAATTCTAGCCAAGTGATTACTTTGAACCAAAAGATCACTTCGATTCAGTATTCCCCGGAAAGCGACAATGATGACGTTCCCGGTGATAACACTGGGCTGCCCCAAACTGGTGAAAATCAGACCGATTCGACGATATTACAGCAGGCCGGTTTTATTCTGTTGACCATAGCCACTCTGAGTGTCATCACTTACAAACGGCGGCGAGATTACGTATAAGCGGTCCATACCAATTATCTAATGCAGTTAAAGAAAGCGATATCTGCGATTTTCCTAAGCAAATACCGCTTTTTTTGTGGCTTTTTTTCAGCGAAGAAGTGACATTTTTGTAACCTTCTCATGGTGGCTCTGTAACACGACTGCAATACCCGTCCGTTAGTATGGACAATGTTGTTAAGTTAATAAGTTCTTAAGAAATCAAAAATCATTCTCGGAGGTCGCTATTTACATGAAGAAGTCAATCGTTACTTTACTCGCATCATCCATGCTCGCAATCGGTGGCGTCGCAGTCACATCTCAAATTAATGGTACTCAACCGCAAACAGTCCAAGCCGCTACTGTCCTCAGTGCTGGCAACGTTGCTACAACTGGTGATACTGATACATTCACTTACTACGCACCGACACTGGCACCCAACTACAAACAGACATTATCTGCTAATACCCGTTGGAAGATTACTGCGACGACTAAAGATGCAAACGGCAATGTCTGGTACCAATTAGGGACCAATTGCTGGGCTAAGGCTTCTGACATGATGACAGATAGCGAATATAGTGCCTTGGTTAAGGCGCAACAAGCAGCAGATGCTGCCGCTGCTGCCCAACAACAAGCTGCTCAAAACCAAGCCAACAATTCGGCTAGTCAAAACAGCACCGTCCAAAACGTGATCAATCTGGCTAAGCAACAAATCGGCAAACCTTATGTATGGGGCGGCAAGGGACCTTCTTCCTTCGATTGCTCCGGTCTGATGTACTACGTTTTTGCGAATGCTGCTGGTAAGAATATCGGCGGCTGGACAGTACCGCAGGAATCTGCTGGTACACAAGTTTCCATTAATAATTTGCAAGCAGGCGACCTGATTTTCTGGGGCAGCCGTGGTTCTACTTACCACGTTGGCCTGTACATTGGTAACAATCAATACATTCACGCTCCCCAACCTGGCCAAAGCGTGACAATCGCTTCGATTTCCAGTTACTTCCGGCCCAGCTTTGGTGTCCGCGTACTGTAATTTCCGTCAACGATCATTCAAGATATTATGTCGCACACAAAAACCCAAGCCGGGTATTGGCGGCTTGGGTTTTTTGTGTGCACCGAATTTTTACTTAAGAGCAGCTAAGCCATCAACATAGTTGGTATAGCGGCCTTCGATCCATTGGTTGGTGGCGACTTGATACCAATATTCACCATTCGCGAAGGCTTGCTTCGTCACTCGCCAGGCACTGCCGTTTTTCAAATACCGGCCACTAAACTGTTGGTCATCGCCATAACCGTTCCAAAGCGCAATGCTGGCGCCATTCTTATACTGTACTTTGACCACCGTGTTCGTACTGGCTGGATTACCGTAGCCATTGGGCCAGTTCGTATCGGTGGCTTCGATCCACTGATTGGCCCCAACTTGATACCAATACGCACCATCCACAACGGTTTGGGCGGTCACTTTCCACCGAGAATTATTGCTTAAAGTGCGACCTGTGGCAGTCTTAGCAGCGCCGTAACCATTCCACAGCGGCACCCCATTACTATTTTTCACTTGGACGACCCCGCTGAGGTGATTTAACTCGGCTAGTTTCTGTTGAACTAATGCAAAGAAATCATCCATGCTGTATCCCCAAGACTGAAAATAACCAGTGGGATCTGTGTGATCCGTATCACCTAACCACTGGGACACGGCATGATGGGACCAAATGGTGCCCTGCCCATCATGATCTGCCAAAACAGCCGGCAGATTGTATTTCTTAAGCAATGTCGCCACATAATACGCATCATTGTTGACGGACTCGGCAAAATCGTAGGCATTGTTTTCTTCCACTAATTCAATGTGGATAAACCGCTGATTGGCATAGTAACCCGCACCCCAGACAGCGTAATCGGTGGGATGAATATTAACCACCTCGCTGTGATCCACAAAAGCATGAACATAGGCCTGCCGTTTTTGCCATTGCGTTTGCATGCGGGTGACCTCTTGATCTAAGGTCACTCCCGGATCTGCGGTTTCATGAATGACAATGCCTTCTGGCTTCCCCACCCCATGACGATAGGCATTCCAATGCGTGAATGTAGTGGGTACCGTCTTGATCGGCGGATTGGCAAAATGCTGGGCGTTAATGTACTGATTATCCACTGTGCCGGCCTGTTCGGCAGCCAAGATGGGCTGTTGCCATTGACCGGCTGAGCCGATCACCGTGGTGCCGCCTAATACCGCTGCACAGAGTAAACTGGTGACAAGATATCGTTTTTTCAAAATCCATTCCTCCCCGATTCGTTCACTTCAATCTTAGCACCATCCACCGACACCACGAAAAAAAGCATCACCGCAAATTTGCGATGATGCCCTTTTTGTCACAACGGATGTTATTGCGCTAAAGAACTACTGGTGGCCGGTAACCAGGTATTGGTGGCCACCCGATAATAGGCTTGACCATTTTGGGTTCGTAACCCGGTCACTTTCCACCGAGAGCCAGCGGCCAACGTATTCCCTGTGGCTTGTCCCGCATCATTTGTGAGTGCTGCGCTGCTGCCGCCCACCGTGGCCACGCCGCCTAAGTTAAAGATGGCGCCCGCGCTCAACGTGGCGTCTTGACCATTGAGCCACTGGTTGGTGCCCACCAGGTACCAAACTTGTCCACTGGGCAGGATAGCCACTTGATTGACCTTCCACCGACTGCTGCCATTCAACCGGCCAGCATCATTGCCTGTCCCCGGTGCCCGCTTCAACGTCGTGCCGCCGCCAGCGGTGACCGTTGCCACCGTATTAACGTTTTGATAGACCGTATCTGCACTGGGCTGACTATTATTATCGTTATTGTCCTGCAGTTGCGCATCACTGGCTAAGATCCACTCCGCCGGTGATACCCGGTACCACGTCTCGCCACTCTTGAACACGGCCTGCTCAAATACCTTCCAAGCCGACCCGGCCCCTAACTTGCGGGCAGTGGCTGAACCCTTGGGTTGCGTATAGATGGTCGTGCCGTTACCGTTGGTGATTCGCACAACGCCGGATAATGCACTGGTTGTCGGTTTTTCGGCAGGCGCCGGCGTGCCATTATCTTTGAAGCTGCCGGCGGTCGCTGCCACCCAATTGTTCGTTCCTACTTGATAGTAGGTTTGGCCATCACTCGTGACCGCTTTGGCATTCACCTTCCAGCTGCTGCCGGTCCCCAAGAAGCGGGCTTGCCAATTCAAGCCGCCTGGCGCTGTCAGTACCGCCGCCCCGCGACCATTTGTGGTGACGGTGAAGACGCCGTTAGCTGAACTTTGAGTCGCGCCAGGTACCGCATGCCAATCACCTAATACGTCCACCTGACTGGCGATGACCCAGAACAAGCCCTTCTTATTCTCATCCGCCATCTCGTACATGGTCACGCCCTTGTTCGTGACTGCACTTTGGCTAATACGGAAGACCTGGCCATCATAAGCCGAACTCATCTTAATATACTTGAAACCTTGGCTGGTGAGGACATAAGTCCCATTAATATTATTGCCATTCACTTGACCATAAGAATTCTCGCCCTGGGAACTGACAACTGTATCCAGCACCTCACTAGAACCGCCGCCCAGTTCGTTGTACTTCTTTTGAACCAACTGGTAAAACTGGTTCATATCGTAACCCCATTGGGCAAAGTAACCCACCGGATCGGTGTGATCCGTGCCGCCGAGGTAATTGGAGACCGCATTATGCGACCAAATCGTGCCGCTGCCGGTATTATCCGCCAAGGTGCACGGTAAATTATACTGACGGAGCAGATAGGCCACATAGTGTGCATCGTTATTCACCGACCGGGCAAAATCATCCAGGCTGTGTTCCCGGACCAACTCAATTTGAATAAACCGCGAATTGGCCGCTGGACCGGCGCCCCAAACCCCATAATCCGTGGGATGAATATTGATGACCCGTGAATGGTCCACAAAGGCATGGACATACGCATAAATATTGGACCATTCCCGCTGCATGTAGGCGATCTCGTTATCGATCGTTGAATTCGGGTTGGCGGTTTCGTGAATCACAATTCCCTCAGGCTGGCCCACGCCATTGCGATAGGCAAAGTCCTGGGTAAAGGTGCTGGCATACGTGGTGATTGCCGGATTGCCAAAGTTCTGGTTGGCAATATAATCGTTAACGTTCGTAGCGGCGTGCACTTGAGTGGTCGAATAATGATTGCCGAAAGCTTGGTGTGTCACTGAACTAATGATTGGTGCCGCGGCCAAACTCAGTGCCATGGCGCAAACCAGTGAATAAGTCGTCTTCCTTCTTTTCATATGCTGATTTCCTCCGATTTTCCTTCAAGGTACTGCATTAATAGTTTATCAATTTCTGGAAACACTCACAACGGTTAGCGCTCCCCTGTAATGGAATTGATATCTTGCGCACTTTTCACAATCCGCTGCTGCAATCGCTGGCGGGTCAAACGCAGCGTCCGTTCGGCATACCCGGTGCGGCGGGCCAAAACAGCCAAACTTTCATCGGCAAACCAGTGCCGGAGCACAATGAGCCGTTCTCGCTCTGTTTGACATAGCCGTAAAGCCTCCTGGCGCAGTGCGCGGCCGATCCCACTCACTGCGATCGGCGCATTGACCAGTGACGCCTCATCAACCCACCGATCCGCCCGCCATTTCTCTCGCCGCTGTAAATCCCGCAAAGCCCAAATAATGTGTTGAAAGACCCGGGGACGAAATTGTTCCCACTCGGCCGGTGTCGTTGGCCGCGTATTCACGTAGTCCGTCGCAAAGACAATCTTGGCTTCCTGCACCAAATCATCGTGATCGAAAATACCAAATTCCCGCCCTACCCGTTTAATCGCGCCGTGGATCAGGCGACTTTCTACCCCCGCATGTTTGAATCCCAACTGCCATCGTTCTTCGTTCGTCATGTGCCATCCACCTCATTCGAATATTCCCAAGCGCTTGAGTGATTTGAGAATACCAGAGGCTGGTTGATTTCACGGTCCCCATAATTTTGAGAAACGCTGTGATATCAACTTTTCTGACGCTTTCAAAAAGGCATGGTGCAATAAACCCGCACCATGCCGCAGTTTTAAAATTGTTCAGGTTAATTAAAGATTGACCGTGCTCACATTCCAGTCCCCGCTGAAGCGGTGATCTGCCCATGGCGTTCCGACGATCAGGGTCGCATAGGTCTTGGGCGCGGCACCAGGCAGTTCGGCCATGGCATGACCGATAAACGGCAGGTCAGTGTCGTCCGCTAAATAATAGGTGACCCGAGTCACCTGATCAATCATTTGTAATTCGTGATTATCCGTATTTTCTAACTGCACCAGTGCCATCATTCTCGCTCGCTTTCCCCAATTAATACTTCCAATCATAGCGAACATTGCCAGGTGGGACAAGCGTTTTCTTCCCTAATCAGTCGCTAGTTAACAATTGTGTGACACCAAGGGTTACGCGTTGCTCCCACCCCGCCACTTTGTTACGCTATTCATGTATGTTCTAGGGAATGTTAGGAGGAAATTGAAGAAATGAAAAATCAGAATCGATGGCGGGCGATTACGCTCACCAGTGTGTTGGCCCTCACAATCGCAGCGCCGGTGTTCAGCACCACCACTGCCCACGCAGCCACCGGTGATCCGACGATCAAAGCCGTCAAGGCCATGGATGCCGTGGCCACACCCCAGCAAGAATCTTTTGTCTCGCTGGCCGCCGCAGCCGCCCACCCGATTGCCACGGAGTACAATCTGTACACCTCAGTGATGATTGCCCAGGCAATCCTGGAAAGCGCGTACGGTACTTCCACTCTGTCGTTGCCGCCGAATAATAATCTGTTCGGTATCAAGGGCACGTACAACGGGCAATATGTTGAAATGCCCACCCAGGAATGGGATGCTGATCAAGGCAAATACGTCACGGTAATGGCGCAATTTCGTAAGTATCCCGATTATTTGAGTTCGTTCAATGATAATGGGCAAAAGTTGCGGTACGGCGTATCTTGGGATGCCAACTACTACAGTGGTGCCTGGGTGGAAAACACCACCTCTTATCAAGACGCCACCAAGGCATTGACTGGGAAATACGCCACGTCACCGACTTATGGCGATTCCTTAAACAGCCTCATTCAACGGTGGGACTTAACCCAATACGATGCCACATTGCAAAATCAACGGCAAACCATCTACGTGACCAATCAGAGTGGTGCCCCAATTTATAACGGCTATAGCGACGAAAGCACCGCCACCGGTGCTACCCTGCCTTATGGTTCCGGCTGGATCACACCACGCCAGGCCGTTCTATTAAATAAGATGGTTTATTATCAAGTGGCCACGAATCAATGGGTTAGCTCAGCGGATGTATCGCTGCAGAATCCCACAACGATCACCAAGCCCGATGACACCACATCCGTTCTTTATATTAACACTGCCGATAATGCGCCAATTTACAATACGTACCTCACCAACCGCACGCCGACTGGCCGGACATTGAAACCAGCCAGCGCCTGGCGGGTCACCCGGATTGCGAAGCTAGCCAACGGTGAAACCATGTACGAAATCGGCACCAACAACTGGCTTAAGAGCAGTGACATTACCTTCTCAATGCCAGGTACAGATACCGCGGCACCCATTGAATCGCCGACCAATGATATTTACACGGTCACCGCAGCCAATGGGGCTACCATTTCTGGCACCAACCGCAAACTGCCTCGCGGATCACGCTGGAAGATCAACAAGATGATTTTCCAAGCCAACGGCACAGCGGTATATCAAGTCGCAACCAATCAGTGGGTCTATGACTATGATGGCCGCTTGGATAGTGGCGAAACCAGCAGCAAGGTCAGCGGCATCATCCGCGCCAACAACAAGAACGGCGCGCCAGTACTCAGCACAAACCTGATGCCGTCGGGACGTATTTTACCCAATGGCTCGCGCTGGCGCTTCACCGCGAAGAAACACACTCGGGGCGTCGATTTGTATCAGGTCAGCCCGAATGAATGGGTGCCCGGATTTTACGTCAATTTGGAATAACAATTAGTCTTTTTTCTTTAGCCTGTGTGTACCGCTTGGTATGCCAGGCTATTTGTGTGTGACAAAACTGTTAGCCTGCCCCAAGGCAAAACATTTCCTGTACACCAGGACCGATGCTAGGATGTGGTTGTAAGGAAGTAATAATCCTGGGGGAGGATGTTTATTATGTTTAAGCACTCATTCATTAAAGGAGTCCTGCTGCTGGCAGCGACGGGGGTATTTGTTTTCAGCAGCGGCTTCATGATTATCGGTCACCGCGGAGAGTATTTCAGCCATCATTACGATACGGTGGAACATACTTACCGGTCTTACGACAACGCCATCCGAGACGGTGCAACCATGCTCGAAATTGACCTGGAACAATCCAGCGATGGTGTCTTGGTCGTCAGCCATGATCCCACCACGACGCGGCTCAGTGGCCAGCGGCACGTGATCAGCGACACCCCTTGGGCCACTTTGCGCCAACTGCCCTACGGCAATGGCGAGAACCTCAAGTCGCTTCAGGAAGTTTTGCTCCACTACCGCGCGCAACCGCAAGTTCAATTCATGATCGAAACACGGTTAGTCAATGGAAAAATGGTGATGGAACATGAACTGGCTAAATTAGTGGCCGGCCTTGGCCTGCAAAATCGAGTCGTCTACGAATCGTTCATTGAAGGTTCATTACTGGAAATGAAAAAATTACAACCCGGTGCCCGCACATTGCTGCTCCTGCACCCTGGCACTTGGCTGACCCCTGCCTACATCGCCGCCCACCGCTGGACCAGCAGTTACGGCGTATGGTGGCCGCAACTCTCCGGCGCCGCCGTCAACAATGTCCACGACGCCGGCCAGGAAGTTTACCCGTGGCCGTTTGAATCCGAGAACGGCAATGAAGCCCCCGATGAATATGCCCTGGGTGTCGATGGGGTGATCACAAACTGGAGCTACCGCTACAAGAAAGATCCCGATGCCACCCGCGTACTGAAGAACATGGCTTTCCACGTCACTGACACAGCGACCCTCTATGCTGGCGCCGGCAGCAATGCCTGGGCACTGCGCAAGCTGCCTAAAGACAGCCGCTGGCGAGCAACCAAGGAAATAACCGTGCGCAATGTGCGGTGGTATCAACTCGGCCGGAATCAGTGGGTGAAGGCGAGTGACGGTATCTTGGCGAGTACGAAGACGCCAACGCGGACCGCGGCGCTGGCCGTGGGGCCGGATCTGATTGCCAACTTTGAATCGCCGTTCTTTATGTTTGAAGCGCGGGATGGTGCTGTTGATAATGTGCTGACATTTATGGCGGCGGAGGTACATGAGATGTTGGCGGTGGAGAAGGTTTGAGAAAGTGAAAAGTGCTCAGGAATGACGACAAATCAAGTCATTCTTGAGCACCTTTTTGTTGTGGCCTGGACAGACAATCATTGGATAACATTCCGCAACCGTTCAAATTGGTTTTTGGTGCATGGCTTTGTCGGTCGATTGATTGGGCTTCGACGATTGTATTTGTGGTTGGTCCGGGGGGCCGAGTAAGTTTTCGACGAATTTAATTAGGCCGTCTTCTCCCCAATAATTGTTCATTTCTTCAAGTAAAGAATCGAAGTTCTTGCTGTACTTTACTATTTGTTTCTCACCACCATATCTGTTGCTAAGTAGTCAACCAATGTTGCCAGCGAAATATTAATCTCCATTGTCTTTTTTCTCCTTATACGCTTCCCGTACTGTTCTGAGGGAAGTATTCAAGACTTTGCTGATTTCTCGTTGAGATACCATGTTTACCCTCAAAAAGTCAATTGCATCATTCAAGTTGTACCCCGACTGACGCTTCTCCAGGAAAATCTCTAACACGAGTCTTGAGTAATTCAATTCCTTCTGGCCGTTTAGTATGGAGTCCTTGGCAGCACTATTGAAAATACTTTTCATGATAGATGGAGAGATTCCATCAAAGATCTTCAACCAGACGATTGACCTTTTTTCTTTCTGATTGAAAATTATTCTGAAACATCTTCATAAAATACTGGAGTAGCTGCTTACGTACACCAACATCTGGAAAGGTCAATTTCAACGTGGCATCAAATCTTCTCCAAATCGCGCTATCTAGTAATTGGGGATGATTGGTCGCTGCAATCAGGATGCTGCTGGGGTCAAACGCATCCATATTCTGAATTAGACTGTTTACCACCCTTTTCAATTCGCCCATTTCATTTTGATCATCACGAACTTTAGCCAAGACGTCAAATTCGACTAAAACAGACCACAAGGTTGTTGTAAACGTTCTCCACATATTGAAAATTTACATTGACTCGAGACTGAGCTATACTCACTTATCGAAGTATATCCCACATCACAAATTGCTGAATCAAGTGGAGGCTGTAAGTAAACATGTCCAAATATAAAACGTTGAAATCAAGGTTGTTTCAACAGATCGAAAATCTTGATAAATGGTTTTCAAATCCCGGAAAACTTAACGGAGCAGTAGGAGGTATCTCCCTTGCATTAAGCATTTTGATTTTTTTTATTGCATTTTTTCAACCTAAATGGGGTGCTCTCCTTCTCCTTGCTTCCCTCACTGCCTTTGCGGTTGCAGAAATTCCCTTAATAAGAATGCTAATATCACGCTCTCATAAATGGAGTGAAGAAAGAGTACACAGACATAATGGTAAGTTGACAACGCCATTGGGATGGATTAATTATGCCAGAAGGGGGGAACCATCAATATTCTTCGAGTCCGTTTTTGCTCACACAAATGAAGGTGAAAGCAATATGACTACTTTTCCTAAGTTAGTTCTGCACGACGATTTCTTTGCTGAATTTAATGTGGAAAATGTGAAAAAAGTCAATAATTACTTTATCCAATTGTTAATGAAGCTTGACTATTATCAGTTGTTGGGTTGGCTATTATATTTCAACTCGGAGACAAATAAGACGCAGAAACCTGCCGACAGAATATTAGATCTCGTTTTTTCCGTTTCAGCGATACAGTCAATTGGAGCAGTCGTGATTAACATATTTTTTGTCAATCTTAAAAGCCAATTTTCAATAATTCCAAAAATTATGTTAGTAATAATAATGTTCATGGGAATTTTGATGCTAATATCGTATCTTACTTGGTCCGTAAAAAGAGATTTACGAACGTCATGGTCGATTTCTGCCATAAACATTGCATTAAAGTTGAAAGAACATCAGGATCACAAGTAGACAATGGTTACACAATGGATCGTCACTTACTTTTAGGACTCACACTCCCGTAATCGTAAATAGTCTGCCCAAATTATTTGTGTGATCTTGTGATCAAGGCGTAGCCCGTC
Source organism: Schleiferilactobacillus perolens DSM 12744 (assembly GCF_001435585.1). Lineage (GTDB taxonomy): Bacteria > Bacillota > Bacilli > Lactobacillales > Lactobacillaceae > Schleiferilactobacillus > Schleiferilactobacillus perolens. The sequence goes on along the minus strand of NZ_AZEC01000007.1, from coordinate 83,697 downwards.
AAAAATCGGATGATTGGTCTAGATTCTCAGCAAATTGCGTCTATCTACCTATAAGTCTCGGTGAATCGCCCACAATTCACTGGCAAATCGCAATTTTGGCCGTACTTCCTCTTCGAACTGTAGTTGTTATTTCACTCTGGTAACTGATGGACTTTCTTTAACACATGCCAGAAGAGCCCAGTCCGGGGCGACCGCTAGTGAGGTTGAGCCAAATACTCTTGGCACGGTGTGTGACACCCAGTTACAACAAATTTGTCCGAATGCTGGTAATCTCTGAGTTTCGAATCCATGTCGGGAACACCCACAAAGCCATCAAGCGCATCAGATTGTAGTCCAAACAAGAGAACATCATGCGCGCTTCGTTCATTAAGAAGTTCGTGCTGTTCATCCGATCGGCATAATAACCGCTCTTGGTTTGCTGGATAAACTTCTCCATCTTTCCGCGCTTCTGATAAAAACTGCCAAGCGTTGCTGTCGCAGTGGGTAGATTAGTGACAAAGAACTGAATAGTGACGGACTTTTTGGACGGTTTGTGCTGAGCCACAATGACCACCCGCCGAGCGTGTTTCCAAGTACTCGCCGGATACCAAAAGACAAAGGCATGCGAATGTCCGTCGTTACCGTTCAAAGTCACAAATGTGTGCCAAACTTTCTTACCCAAGCGTTTCAGCAGCGGATTTGCTTTCAGCTTGATCATACGCATGGCGGGCTTCAGCGAGGTCATAAATCTTCGGTGTGGCAAACCCACTATCGCCCCGCAGGATGACAGACCGATGCGCGCATCGGTCAAGCAGTTGGGCTAGATAGATCTGGGCGCGTGCCGAGGTGTAGACCCGGCCATTGCGTAGTTCCACATCCAGCAATAGCCCGGTCCGACCTTCGTAGATCACCAAGGGATGATAACCCATTTCTTGATAGTGGGCGATAAAGCCAATCCCTTCTTGGTGGCCAAAGGTTTACAAAGGGGTGGAGTCCATATCGAAAACCAACCGGCCGTGCATCTTGGCCAGGTGGCGTTGGGCAAGTTGACACAGTAAGTGATGGAGACCGTTTAGGGGCCGTAAGTCTTCACAGAAGTAGTGGTAGAAACGAGATTCAGTGGCTTGAGCGGGCAAGTCGTCACCCCACAACAGTTGCAGTAACTGATCTTGCCGCAGATAGTTGGCACTGACCTCCATTTTGAAGCTCAGGACACGTTGCGTAATCACGAAATCAGTCATTTGGGCAAAACTATGAATCGGCTTTCGGCGCCAATCAGCGAATTTCACCACTTTTAGCAGCAGCTGATTGAACTTTATGTGGTGGAGAAACTCTCTAAAAGTGGTAAAACCACCAAACGAAGACACTGGATCACCCCGGCCGACCATTTTAACCGAGAGTTGAATTCTAAATCACTGAGTTGAACGGTATTCATGTGAGTCATTCTTTCTAACGATTGGTCTACAAACTTTATCGTAGCACAGAATGACTACGAGGCTTCACCTCAAGGATGGAGCTCTCAATATGGATAATGGGGTGCAACTAAAGAGGCTGCATCACTTTTTATATCAGATCATGAATATTCCAGGACTAACTCTCCTACTGTGGGTGACTCGTTCTTTTAAACGCGTAAATGCGGGGTGACGCCGTTGATAATGTGCTGACGTTTATGACGGCGGAAGTGTATGAGATGTTGCTGGTGAAGAAGTTAAAGGTGCTCAGGAATGACCCAAATCGTGCCATTCTGAGCACCTTTTTAGTTGCGGGAAAAGTTTCAGTGGTGATGATCAAGAACCCTGGAATTATTTAGTTCTTAATTTCATACTTTGGATTCTGTAAAACATCCGCTGCATATTTAGCAACCTCATAAAGTGGTTCTTGAAACTCAAGTGCATAGAGGTACATCGTCAAATATCGTCTGGTTTCTATGTCTTTCCAAGATGATCGGCCAAGCTGAGATGCAAATATCACGATGCTAAAAACAAGCGCGCTGAGGAAAATTAGGAGTACCAGCACCCCGAGTGACTGTGGTTTCTGTAAAACAGCCTTCATAATGGGAGAATTAGTAAGTACTGTAATGAGTGGTGTAACGAGAAGTGTGCCTCCTCCAACATTGATAATCAAATTCACCCTAGTAGTCGTCTGCTGGAGGTCCAGATCGATTCTTGCTAATACTTGTTGTATAACGCTTTGAGCATGATCCACCGATCTTGGCTGTAACAAATTTACTACAATTTCAGTTGCTTCCAATTTCTTAAGCACATTTCTCTTACGTCGAATACCCTTATTCGCCTTAACAGAGCTAATCATGAACCCAATGGTCAAAATTAGCATTGTCAAAAGGGTGTAGTTTGTTGCAAATAACCACCATGCACAATGCGTTAGAATCCCAACACCCAAGAAAGTGAGAGAAAGTAAGCCTAGCAAGATACTCGATATTTGAAAAAATCCCAAAGGACTCAACCAATTCGGACGATCGATTTTTTCGATTTTCGCAATTAATTGTTCCCTGATAAAGTTTTCTTCATCAAACACTTCATTTTCCTTACTAGCGTTCTTAAACGCTGACTTAAACAGAGTATCGTCGATTGCTGCTGATGAAAATCATATAGCCACGGCATTTTTAACGTGAGTATTGGCCTCCAATCATCAGGTTGTGAACAAATACGCTAATTGTTATAAACGTAACCACCCTTGTGACCATCTTGCAAATGTTTGGCGAATGAATCCGGCCAATTAGTCATCGCACGTTCCACTTGCTTTGCTTTAAAAGGAACCTTGATATACAGATAATCGTTCAAATAGGACGGTATCGGGTTCGTTGGTTCGAGCATGACAACTACTATGGGCAATTGGCGTCTGATAGCACTCTGTATTTCCCATTTGACAAATTTAGTCAGATGAGCGGTATTTTCACCAACTAGCAGAACAAATAGTTTTGAGTTCGCCATACGTACCCTAAGCTGCGCCTTAATCGACTCTTCCGAACTGGAATCACGTGCATCATTGAGATCATGCGCATCATAGAAATTGAAATCCGTGTTGTCGCTCTGTTTCCAGGCAGTCATTAGACGGTACGCGATTATGTCTCGATCGCCATCAAATGCAACATAAGTCTTATTGCGATAAACCATTATTCTCAAGCTCCTTTAATTTGTATAAGTTGTATTTTGCAGATTTTTGTTTGTAAACGACAACGTGCAACCTTGCCGGATATGTGAACTTAATCTTGCTAACCTTGAATGTCCACAAAATAATTTGTAGTAGATCCTGGTCGCTCACATTGTCATATCCTCCTCTGAACCGCAGCATTCCCGAACCAAATACCGGTATGCTGACACTGCGACCGTTGTATACGCGATCAACCTCATCCCAAAAGTTCATCAAAAATGAGATGTACTCACTCATCGTCACCACTGCCTTGTTATCACTGGTAAATTTTGAAGCAGCAGTAGCTAAATAGTCATCCGGTAAAACAACTATGGTCCCTAACCTGTACTGTTTTTTCTTCCCCTCTTTTCGATAGAAATTTGTCCCAACTTGAACACCTTTCTCTGCCAAACGCGGTGCATTCTGTAGTTTATCACGAACATCTTCTAATTGTGATGACGATAATGAGCTCAGATATTTACCATTAATGCTGTTCTTAGCAATGATCTTGTCGTCGACCACATCATCAAAATACTCGTTAAAGGACACCACTTTCAAATCATTTTGCTTAAATAAATCTCCGAGTGAAACTTCCACAGTCGTATTTCCAAACTTTAGCACAATTGAACGCTGTAAATTGGCCCGAATGAGCATCGCAATATACAGGATGCCGAGCCCAGCCAAGAAGATCATGCCCAGGTCAAACCTTACTTTTTTTGGTATGTCTATAAAAACCAACGTTAGGGAAAGAATTAACGAGATTCCAGACAAGACCTTAACAAAACTTCTTCGTAACGTTTTGTCAAAAAAACCAACATTCACTGTATTCATCACCCCTCGCTGTAAGTAAGAACAACACGATGATAACATACAGCCATTAGATTCATTCTAGCTCCACATCCGCCTGCGCCTGATTGTAAATATCCACCCGGTTAGTGACATCAATCCGATTAACCAACCACCCTCTCAGACTGGCCTGCTGAATAAAATCATCGATACGATTGACACCGTTCATTTCTTTAAGCGTCACAACAATTCCAAAACGAATATTCTCACCATCGTGATTACTCAAGCGTTCTTTTGTCTTTATACTGATCGCCCAAAGTGCATTCTGATAAGCTTTTCTGGGACGCAAATTGGGTTTAAGAACTTCACCAATATGTTTAACGTTGTCCCACTTTCTGAATTGTTCACGGGCATCAGCTTCTTTTAATCCATGGGGTGTATCCGTACTTTGGACGTTTTCATTGATGCTTTTTATTTTCCCCTTGTCGTCAATTCGACCAAAATACAAATCAAGCTCAGTATTAGTATAATCTACGCCTTGATTACGGGAACATTTGGGGAAATAACAGAGTGTTGCTTTCGCGATGAAGGGTTGTTTATTTGCTACGACTGGCACCGGGAGTTCATAATTGTAAGTATCCCACTGCTCTGCTGATCCCTCCAAAACGAATTTAATCTCGTCATCAGCAGTTCGCAAGACGTTTTGGATGTTGACCGGCACAACACCATTTCCTCTCAATGCAAGCCGTTCATGATCGGTTTCTGGATGCCAACCAATCGCCGAATCCATCAGCAGTGCTTTGGCCACCTCCCGGCTTAATCCCATTACCTCAATTAGATATGCCAATTTCCTGCTGATCCAGGGCGCCGCAAATGACGTTCCACCAACAGCTGCCTCCCCCAGTGGTTCAACGACATGCATGAGATCGTCTCTGACACCACCGTAATAACTCACGTCAGGTTTGGTAAAAAAGGACAAAATCATACCTCTGCGGGTATATGAAGCGGGCCTTTTATTCCTATCTACCGAATTAACTACCACAGAGTTAATCGAATCAGCTGGCGCGCCAATGCGTTTATTGGGCTCATTTTTCGTGTTGTTTGTACCCGCAATGACAAAAATCACGTTATTTTGATACTGAATCTGATCTAAGATTGCTCCTTCAGCTGAGACAAAGTTTTTATTGACTTCTGTTTCGGATCCTAAGGAGAGATTCCAAACGTGGATGTCGGGATTGGCAGCGACGATTTGCTTGATGTCACGGATGATCTCAAACGAACTAAACTGTCGATGCGTGGCTACACCAAAATGACGTACTCTGAAACGACCACACCCGTCGTCAAAATTTGGATTCAAACTTGGCCCATCCACAATGATTGAAGATACTTCTGTGCCATGACGATAATCGATCGGATCGGCACTGATGTTAGGATCAACCATCCGCTCATAAGTCACCCATTTATGAAAATATACTCGTTCATCGAATAATGTATCAATTACCCCCACAACGGGTTCATCACCGGGCATTGGAATTTGGCCTTTCACTGGCATTGGTGAATCATGGAAAGCACTCGGCGGAATTTTGGAGATATCCGTGGTCCCCATTGCCACTAAATATGGTGCTTTCTGCATTAAGATAGACACGGATTCGGCGTTCAATCGAACGGTCGTGTCATCCAACATGTCATAGCTGTACGCGTCGACTCCTAATTCCTTGAGTAACGGGATAATTGGATTCCCTGTGTCGTACAGAGTCACGATGGCATTCTGTGTCTCATCCAAACGTCCAGGTTCGACACCGAAACGTTCAACGTAATATGCATCAACAACATATTGCTGAAATGTTGACTTGAAGGTTCCGTATTTATCAAATGAAATATGTGAATACGTTTTAGGGTCATTAAATACCTCTGCATCGACGTTTCCTTCAAACTCTTCATTCAATACTGCCACCACTTGTCGTGCGACATCAATTGAACGTTTAACAATGGCCAATGAAACAAAGTACGTGATAATATGGGCTGGTCTATCCGAAAACTTAGCGCCAACAATCGCGTCATTTGCTTTTTCTTTTTGGCATGAGAAAAAGCCTTGAATGCGATTGCTTTTGGCGGCCACTTTGATGTAATAAGCACTAATTAAGCACTTTTGCAATAAACTGTTTTTAGACCAAAATGACTGCATCGCCTCCAAGTTTCGAACCAAGTCCATTACCCGACTGGTTGAAACACTTCCACCCTTTGGAAGTGTTGGTGCACCCATCCCTCCTTCCCTTTTCTTATGTTTAAACTGTCCTTTGAGTGTTAAGACATCATTCATGGGAAACACCTCTCAATTCTCTAGCCGCTTGACTCTTGGACACACCGGTCAAGACTTCAATCTCACGCAGTGTGAATCCCTGTTCTTTAAGCGTAGCCAAACTTGGCATCTCAGATATATGTTGAGTCGTACGATATAGTCGTCGCAAGTAATCTTGCGGATCAGCTGGATCGCTGAATGCTAATGAAACTTTGAGAAGATTCTTCAATTCACCAGGATTTGGAATCTGCGAATCACTATTCAAAACTTTACGGACAAGTTTCATGTCCCGAGAGGCATTTTTAAATTTCTTGAGATCATCGTTCAGCATGACGCCTGCAATCTCCAGTAAGTCGTCCCGTGAATAGCGGTCAAAATTAATAACCGTGTCAAAGCGACGAATAAAAGCCTTGTCCAACTGCTTATACAAGTTGGTCGTTGCAATCACAACAACTTCTTCATTAACTTCGTCCAATGCCTTTAAAATACTGGAAGTTGCTCGACCCATTTCTCTGAGGTCATTAGTGTTGACCCGATCAAGCGCAATCGCATCAATCTCATCGAAGAGAATCACGACTCGATCTGGTGCGGGCATCCGATTAATTTCATTAAAAACAGCAGCAATGTTTTTCGCTGTCTGGCCCATTTTACTGTCGATTAAGCTGTTGAAATCCACGATGTAGAGCTTGCGCGATAACAATCGCGCCACTTGCTTGGCAGATTCTGTTTTTCCGGTTCCAGGTGCCCCCTCAAACAAAAACTTGTGTATTCCCACATGGTGATTGACAGCATTGATAATACCCTGGATATCATCGGCAATGGGAGTGGGTAACGGTAATGATGCAGAATCTGTGGTCACTGTCTTGAAGAATGGGCTCTCGAAAATATACTCCTGTGGCACGAACGTGTTAGCGTCCGACAAAAAGCTCATAATGTATTGTGCTAATTGGTGGTCACCACTGGCGTCAAAGTCCCGCGCAATATCATTTGCCGTGCTTCGAAATCCTAGTTCGTCTTTGTCATAATGAAACTTAATCAAGTTAATGATGTCCTTCTTTTTCATGGAATTTCACCTCTGAAACAGTATAACACGTTTTGGGACAGGATTTAATATTTTGGGACAATTTTGAATTTTTTATTTCTCTGTTTCTTTATTTCTTGAAAATCGCATTAACGGTTCGGGTTACGTTAAGAATTACCGTCAAATATGAACATCAGTTGTCAAACCACGTCTTCTACCGATCCAATATCGTCTAAATCAAGCGGAGTAATCCAGTAGCTGGTAACCGGGTAACTGAACTAATCTGCTTTTTTGTTCAAAGCAACCCGGTAACAGTCGGGTATTAATTTGCTGGACAGGATGCCGCAATTAAAGTATCGTGTTTATTAGTAATAAGTCATCGCAGTGAGTCTGCGTGAATTGAAAGCTTTTTTTTGTGTCTTTTTGAAGTGGGGGCAAACGCCCCTACCTTTATTTCTTAAATAAAAATCTTCCTTTTGTTTGTCTCAATTTGTTGACAAATATCGAATCGAAGAATACGATGAATTAGTCGAATGGACAGCATTTACGAAGTCATTTCATGGTCGGAGGCAAAACTATGGCGAATTGGTTGCAGAGAGCCCTTTATATGACTTCAAATTCGGTTCCACTTCTGTTTGTGGCTGCGCTTACCTTGTGGCTGAAAACTGATGAGTGGAAATTGTCAGTGCTGCTGATCTGCATAGCGATAATTCTGACTTACTTATTTAAGCACAGCTTCAGATACGGCATAAGACATCTTCCTAGCAGAGAAATCACAGTTAGCGGAGTTGCATCTCGAGACCCTTGGATAGTTGGCTATGTATTTACATACCTTCTGCCCCTTGTCAATTTACGAGTATCTGGCTTCAGTGTTGTAACTCTAACCATAATTTCCTTTATTTTACTTATCGTGGCCACGTCAGCAGTTGTCGCGTATCCAAACTTTATATTGTACGTCATGGGTTATCATTTCTACAAACTGGCAACTGAATCTTCGGGGATTAGTGACCTGTTGCTTATTTCAAAAAAGAAGCACCTTCGGGATAAGTCTAACGTGACGCAAGTGATCCGCATGTTTGAAAAGACACTTATTGACACTCAGGGGGGATAAGTAATGTTTGAAAAAAGTTCGGTTTTTGCGTTGGTCAATCAAAACGACGGTCCCGGCGTTTATCTGATCAATATGGATGATCCAAGCCAAAAAGAAATTTGTGGAATTTTTTCAAGAAGTGTTTCTCGACTGAACGAGAAGGAAAAGATTCCTTTTGACGGAAAATACAAACCCGATTCAGATGAATCGTTGATAATTGAAGAGTTTGTGATTGAGGATAACATTCTTGATGCGATTCGAAAGCCACTATCGCTCCCCACGCTTAGTCGTTCCGACAATGATTCGCCGGATATTCGTGCAATATTTGTAGGTGACCTACAGGAAAGTAATAATACAGAGTCGTTTACTGTCGCGTTTCAACGGTTCCGACGTGACCAATATCTCTCTACCAGACGAATTAATTTGTTTTTTGATCACGATACCTTTCAAAAAGAATCCCGTTGGGGAATTAGTATCAGCGACACTGTCGATTGCCTATTTGCTGTTAGTGAGCTTCAATTTGAGTCCTATTATTTTACACGTCAAATCTTCGATCTCAGTCAGTATTATCGTGTCGCAACGGATAGTGAAGTTGAGCAGTTTAGCCAGTCTGATGTGCTAGATGTGCCCGACAAGAAGACTTTTATTGAACAATCCGACGATTGGATGAGAAGAAAAATTGCGTCCATCAACGACTCAGAGGTCCTTGCTGATTTTAGCGCCAAAAAAATTCAGTCAATGGCAAAAGCGGCTGGTCTAAAAATTAAAGTCAAAAGCAAAAAAATTCAAATCCCAACCGAGAAGAAACCGTTAAAAGAAGTGCTGCGCTTTCTTGACGAAGAAGTTTATAAAGGCGCTTTTTCCAAGGAAACTTTCATTGCTAACTCGAAGCGTAAAGCAAACAATAGTTAGTACTTCCTTTTAGTGGTGTCCTTTCACAGCGGATTAATTCACTCATCGTTTACTGTCAATTGATGCCATCTTCTTTTTCACTTTCATAAAAGAGAAAAATTTACCCAGAGACTAGAGAACACAAAAGGCCCCCAGAGCACTCTCCAGGGGCCAAACCACTACTCGAAAACTTTACAGCCGAATACCAACCTTAGTCGCAGAAATCCAAACGCCCTGCCCAATCTCGAAGAACAGTTCATCGCCATCCTTGTTTTGATTAGTCACAATCCATTCAGAGTTCTTATCTAAATGCCGTTCGCCGACTTGGTTCTTCTTCGGTACCTTCTGAGTCCAGGCGTTGTCCACCGTGACCGCGATGGTGACTTGGCGGAAGTCGTTACGGGTCATGCCCGGGTTACGACGCAGGTACACGTCGTACACGGGGATGTGATCGTTGCTGCCGACAAGCAAGAATCCATCTGTCTCGCCGCCAACTAACCATGCACTGCCAAAGGGTAACTTCTTACCGGTCGGGCTGGCAAAATTTGTTTGACTATAAATTTGGGAACCTGCCTGATTTGTCACATAAGCGACACCATACGTGTAAAGCGGCCGAACCGCTGTTAATTTATTGAAATCCATATCGTCGTCTTCTCCTTCTCCTTGATCCAATTGTTTCACTTTATCGCCATTTTGCTGCAGAATTGCGTTGTATGTCGGAATCAGTAAGTTCCGATAGCTTTCGTAACCGGCTTCAGCGTAATTATAAGTGGCTCCGCCAACTTGGAATAACCCTCTGCAAAAAGCGTCGATGGTTGTCGTACCAGCCACTTTATAGATACCGTTACGTGTAGAAAGCAAGTATGCGTATGCTTTGAAATAGTCCTCAAGTGAATTGAAGTGCACGTAATATCCGCCTTCAGCCCGTCGCGTACCTTGCCACATTGTGACGCCGAGGTCGCCAGGTACGCTGAATGGTTCAGAAATGCCGCTCCAGTTATTATCCGAGACACCGACAACGGAAGTATCCGGTGCGCCCCAGTGACTTTCCACATACATTTGCGCCACCATGAAGCTGGGTACGATGTTGTTGGCTTTTGCATATTTCTTGATCAAGCTTAAATTGGCTTGACTAATCCGGTAGCCGGCATTGACCATGTCGCCGCCAGTATAATTTTGATTTGCCATGTTAAAATCTCCTTTTTATTGAGTAATGAACCAGATAACTTCGACTGACTTGGTTGGGGAACGGATAGCCTTCATTCCTCTCACCTCCCTTCTATGTTTTCTCGCTCCGGTTTCTACAAATACTCACAATCGTCTGATCGTTGATGCTTTTCCTTGCCTCAACGAAACTGACACATCATCACCGCCTCTCGTTTTCACACTGTTGACTTTGATCCCGACAATTATGTGTGGTGCTTAATATATCGCATGCGTTAGTCGACTATCCGTTTACTCCTGGCTTTTAAAAGACTGAAGAATTGCCGTTAATCAACTTTACGTAAACTATATTATCCCACTGTCGACTAATTGTCAACCGAAAAGTCAACTATTTTTAAACTTGTTGAGTTTACTATCTGTATACAGTAGAATGTTCAGTGAGGTGATGACATGAGTTTCGGAGAACGTCTCAGGGCATTGCGCACTGAGAAACACATGACCCAATCCGATTTGGGCAAACTAATGGATGTGTCCAAGGCATCCGTTTCTCTATATGAAAAGAACCAACGGACTCCTGACCAGGAAACGCTAAAGAAAGTGGCCCAGTTTTTTGACGTGTCCATTGATTACTTGCTGGGTGTATCAGACAAACGCCACTACTATGCGTTGACCAAGAAGGATAAAAGGGACATCGAAACGGAATTGGAAGATGTGCTGGCGGGTGTCACCAATAAGTCAGGAATCAACTTCTTTAAAAATGGTGCCGAACTTTCTGATGAAGATCGGGCTTTATTGGAGGCTTCTTTACGGCAGACAATCACACTGTCCAAAGAATTGGCCAAGAAAAAATTCACTCCCAACAAGTTTCGTGGGAGTGAACAATAAGGGGGAGGTGCCTTTGCTATGGGGAGCGCAAATGACGCAATTGATGCGGCTGCCAAACTAATTGACCAATATCACACACACGATCCGTTCAAAATTGCCAAAGATATTGGCGTTGCAGTTCGGTGGCAATATTTGGGCGACACAATTATGGGGTACAGCTTGCATTCCCACCGTATCCCCAACATTGTACTCAATAAACAGAATAGTGATCTGACCAATATTGCCGTCTGCGGTCACGAGCTGGGACACTGCGTTTTACATAAAGGGTTTAATACCAACTTCTTTAGCCGCATTGGGGCGGAGCCGATGGTTGGGGACACCGAATATCAAGCTAACTGCTTTATGTTTGAACTTATTTTTGGGGATAAAAAGGTGTCGCCGATGAATTATAATGCGGTTCTCGATCACTACGATCTGCCGCATTGGATGTGGCAGTATTTTGCATTGGTGGCTCCTGCTCAACCCTGACGTGGTTAGAAATGTCTTTAGCCGATTGGTTGCTTTGACTTCATGGACGTCATTCACACGCAACACTCGAATGTTGCCGCGACTAACGTAAAAAAGCACACCACTCCTGCAAGATAACGATAGTGTGCTTAACGATTGAAGAAATTTTTCATTTGTTGGAGGAAAGAAAAAGGTTGTAATACTGATCACAGAGAGCTGCACCCTCTGTAATCTGTTTCAGAACCTCCTGCTTAGTATTTTGTTTGAAGTGTTCTTCTCGGGGAGCATGTGAATATTTATTTCGTACCAGATTGTAATAAGTATAAAGATCCTCTACGAATTTAACTTTGGCTTCTTCCGCATCATTTCCGATACTTGCTTTAGCCGTGGTCTGCAATTGGTAATGCACTATCTCCCCATCCTGAATGCGTGAGAACATATCAAAACTGTACACAGGTATTCGCTGACGCTTCTTTGGATCCTTAGAAGCTTTATGCATTCTAGGGTAGGTAATTCCAATTTTGTTTAAAGCTCGACCCAATATTGCCTCAATCAGCCAGTACGTAGATTGTGCAAAGTGTGTGAAATCCCACTTAGGGGTGATATTCGTTTCACTCAGTTCAATGTAGCTGCTGGCCACATTTAACATTAAATTGCGAATGACGTCATCTACTTCAGTATTAAATCCCAAAGGAAACGACGAATATGCCCATTCTGATGAAGCAGAAGAAATTGACAAAGGTCGATTGAAGACAATATCGTATGCCAGTGGTAATACCGAAGAAACGCCATGCGTCAGATATTGTGTGACTTCTTTGATCTTTGTATAATCTGAACCTTTCACAACCGCAAACGATTCCCCGAACCCACTCGAATTACTAACTAACTTCAAAGTCACTCCAGTGTATGGATCGGAAAGCGGATAGGAACCGTCTGACCCGTCGATTGGCTTTGCGAGAAAATGATGATTGGTAAGTAAATCTTTTACAGAGTCCAAATGTCTCCCAGATACTGTAAACAAAAAGTCCTCAGACTTCGAATCTCTTGATCCTTTCGCAGCTTCTTGAGCTAACGCCTGACATTCTTGCATATAAGATGAATGTTTGCTGTTGCTCACACTGATCCAATCTAATTTCAGATTTTCTTGGATATTTGCCAACTGGGCTGACCAATATCGTGTATTCGTTGCACCTGGGGAAAAAGTTTTTTCTGCCACCTTGATGAACAGTTCCGCATTGGAAATGATTGTGGCTTTTTTAATACGCATTTGAATTGCATTATTTAAAGCCTCTATCAGTGCAATCATTTGATAATACTGACTTCCTGCAGAATAATCTACACTGGCGATTTGGCCAATTGAAATCGTCTGTTGGACTTCGGTGTGATGTATGAACCCTTCTTCGTCCTTCTTAAATATCCAATAGCCATAACCGGCCTTATTTGTATTTGCAGCCCCGTTCGCGATAATCACGCCCTCTTTTTTTTCAGAAGATAGACTTCTAATCAGCTCTGTGATTGCCCCATCAATTTCAGCCTTAGTTGACTGAGAAAATCTGAAGGGTTTGGTGCCATGCAATAAAATATATTCTACGCCCTCTTTTTCAGACTCCACTCGCTTGATTAAAGACCCCGAAGTTCCCCGGGCAATATCCTGTGCTTCAGTAAAAGTGGCAACTATCTTGGTGTGTGCTGGATCCGCAATAACAACATATGGCATAATAATCTCCTCATTTCCTTGATCAAGTTCATTTTATCACTTTAAGCGATTTTTTCATTCCTATTGAATTCGCAAAATAAACAGTCTGTAACTCTCAAGATCTAGTGAACCATTTTCGGTCATTAATGTTGAACCAATTATGACCTTTGCGCACCGGTATGATTATCACTTGGGTGTTTTTAAGACCATCTGAGGTGAGGTGTTTAATACCGAACAATGTGTATTATCAAAGATTGGTTTTCGATAGATCACTGGTTCCAGTATTTTTGTTGCGTTTTCATCAATAAAAAAAGCCCCCGAGGGGGCAAAAAAACACTATTTATTTCCACCTTCCAGGCGTTTCAATTGCTTTGACGTCACTTCAGACTGAAGCGAAGTCATTTGTCGCAGAGCAATCTCATTCAATTTCAGAGTGCGTTTAGCAGGATCCATACCCTGCGTAATAAATTCAGCATTCATACTTTCGAGATTGGATAATACCAAAAGCTGTTCAACCGTAGCATAATCTCGAATGTTTCCCTTTAAATTTGGATGCTCATCTTTCCACTTTCGAGCAGTTGTTCCAAATAGTGCCATGTAAATTCGATCTGCTTCACTGGCATACATATAACCAGCTTCCCTTTTCGATAACGTCGGGGGAACTAGGTGATCCTTAATCGCATCTGTTTGAATACGATTATTGATTTTTGAAAGCAACCGTTTGGCATTCCACTCAAGTTGCTCGGGATCTTGTTGCTTTTTCTTGAGCGCTTGGTAATCCTGAATAATAAATAATTTGAATTCTGGTGATACCCAAGACGCGAACTCAAATGCAATGTCCGTGCGGGCATACGTTCCGCCCATTCGTCCCTGACTTGACACAATTCCCTTAGCATTCGTTTCTGAGATCCACTTTGACGGTGACATAACGAAAGCATTTGATCCTGCTTTTCCAAGAATCGATTCATATGCACTAACGTTGAAGTCTGGATTATTCAACGTTTCCCAAACACCAAGAAATTCCAAGCTGTTACGGTTGCGCATCCAATTCTTGACAATGTCTTTTGGTGCATCCGGATTTTGATAGCGGGCAATATCAGAGAGACTGATAAAATCATTCTGATTGTCGTCTTCCTGGTCACTGAAAAGGTTAATGCTCATGCCTTTTGCTTCAATCTCATCGTATTTCTTTCGCATCATTACGGGCTCCCTTTTAAAGGGGTCGAAATCGACCCCTTTAAGTAATCCTTAAGTTTTTTAATTTGTGTTGCAATTAATTCTGGATACAAATCCACTTTTGGGTAAAACGTTCCAATTACAGAGTTCGTAAAAAGTCCTAACGAATTACTTATTTGATGGTTTGACCAATTGTCCAGTCGTTGAGAACATAGCAGTTATTGTCGGAATAACACTGCTGGGAGTATTATCCACCGATCATTTCAAATCAAGCATCCCGCCAATTGGTTCGCCTCTAAATTGGATAATCTGTTGAATAGATGTATTCTCCGAGAATTCGAAAATTCTGGTCACTATCCTTACGATAAATATATGACCGAAATCCCGATAGCCATGAATCCGGCATGAAAATGATGGCCTGTGAAGTCTTTTCAAAAACTCGCACCACAGCGTCTGCATCACCAATGTGTACTGCTACAATTGACCCATTTTTTATCTCGTGATTACGACTAAAAACCGCCACGTGTCCATTTGGTATGCGTCTATCCACACTTTCACCCTTAACTGTGATGGCAAACAGATGGTCACGTCCATATTTCTTTACCAACTCAGGTGGTACTGCTAGTTCTCCAATGATATCTTCATCTGTCCATGCCGGATTTCCCGTATGGATAGTTTCGTAAACTCGAACCATTTCAGTATTGATTGCCGAGTGCCCGTTCACAACAGGAGCGAGTGTATCTATACGTTTAGAGTTGTATGGACTCATCCCTTCTGCTAAGGACGCAGTAATCAATCTTCCGCCGTTATCCCGAAGAGCAACCGAAAGTTTCTGAATAGTTTCAACCGTAGGGGAATTTTGAAGTTGATTTTCAATCCGGGAGATTTGCGATGCGCTAACGCCTGACCTTGAGGCCAATTGGTTGACGCCAATGCCCATCTCCTCACGCATTTCCTTCAGAACACTACCGATCATAAGACGCCTCCAGATATTATTGTACTGCATACATACAATACCTGCAATTATATTTGCATGCAAACAACAGCAAAATTTGTCAACAGATGATTCAACCACGCCAGAATTATGGATTTTGTGTCTGCCTGCTTCTTAAGCAGAGAGGAGCCCGCTCTTATCCATCCAATACGTCTTACCCGCAATGCTAACACACACCCACGTCACATTTTGAATAACGACCTCTTTGCTGACTGTAACCACTTGACGGTCAAACGAACTGGCATATTCACCCGCACCAACGAATTGCGAGCCAATTCCTGGTGCTGGCACGCTGCTGTACAAACCATCATGGCGGTTAGCCTGGTTGATCTGCATCTTATAATTCACATTCTGGACAATACCATAACCACCAACCAGGCCCTTCTTGTCGATCCAATAGGACTTGCCGGCGTTCGTCGTGAAATAGACCCACGTCTCACCGTTGATGACCACCTCTTTAGTCACGGCGACGACTTGTTGATCAATTGTCTGAGCAGCGGCTGCACCGACAAATTGCAAGCCGATGCTGGGCGCGGGAACACTGGTGTACAGACCATCATGCCGGCTGGTTTGATCGATTTTCATGGCGTAATTGACGTTTTTGACGATGCCAAAGCCGCCAACCAAACCCTTTTGATCCATCCAGTAGGCTTTACCGTTAATGGTGAAATAGACCCACGTCGTATCACCAATCACGGCTTCTTTGGTAATTGCCACCACCTGTTGATCAAATGTCTGGGCATATTCGTCAGCCCCAACGAATTGGGGGCCGCTCCCTGCGGCAGGGACACTGCGATATAAGCCATCATGTCGGTTGGATTGGTTGATCTGCATTGCATAGTTGACGTTTTTCACAATACCAAATTGGCCGACAATCAGACCATTTTTGTCCATCCAATACGATTTATCGCCGATCGTGATATACACCCAGGTCGTGTTGTTGATCACGGTCTCTTTGGATATGGCGACCACCTGATGGTCAAAGGAGGATGCATACCCCGCACCGACGAATTGTGCGCCAATCCCTGCGGCGGGAACTTGACTGTATAGGCCATCGTGTCGACTGCTTTGATTGATTTGCATGGCGTAATGCACATCTTTAACAATCCCGAAGTTGCCAGAACGGAGGCCATTCCTATCCATCCAGCAAGACTTCCCGCCCACGGTGAAGTTCACCCAAGTCACACCATTAAGCACAACTTCTTTACTCACTGCCACCACTTGTTGGTCAAAGGAAGCCGCGTACCCCGCACCGACGAATTGAGAACCAATTCCCGTTGCTGGGATACTGCTGTATAGGCCATCGTGCCGATTAGTCTGGTTAATTTGCATCGCATAACTGACATTCTTCACGACGCCAGAAAATGCCTCTGTATCCCATTCCTGCAAGTTGTTGCTTTGAATGACGCTGATCAACGCATTGCTATAATTGGGATCCGTCGCATAACCGTCTTGTTGAAGTAAAGACGCAAATGTCCGGTAATCGCGGACACCGAGCAAATTACGATATCTAGAGTTCTGGTTTAAAAAGTCTGCGTGATCCACGATCGAATCAGAACGATTGGGATACTTGCGAAACTGGGCAGATTGTACCACACTCTGTCCGTTAATTACTTCGCGGGTATTCATCCAGATGGACTGGCCGTTGTACACCCCTTTAATACCGAACAGATTATTCGCTTGAATCGCCAACTGGGAGGTGCCCCAGCCACTCTCCACGATCGCTTGGGCTACAGTCACTGAAGGCAGCACACCCTTTTGCCAACTTGCCAAAGCACCAGGCTTGATATCCATCAGGAATTGATCGTTATTAGAAAACAGCGCTGGCGCCATCAACTGATTTTGCGGAATCGAGTTTTCCGCCTGGTCATCATAATATCCGGGACCCAATAACGAATTCTGCACAAGCGGCGTGGTTTGCAGCTGGTTGTGTGCCCCTGAATCAGTACCAGCAAGTACATTAGGCGTGGCAACTACCCCAATGCCAACCAGCACGCTGATAATCCCGATCAGCGTCCACTTCTTCACATGAATCGACATACCATTCTCCTCTTTCCCACGATCTGACTCTTCCCACCAGCCATAATATAGCACCCTATTGGAAAATTTCGTAGCAATGACCATCGCAATTTTTAGCTTAGACAAATTACCGGCCTCACAAAAATACAGATTACTTTAGTTCTCTCGTGGAGGTTGCGAAATCAATCTGGCTATTTGATAAAAAGCTGTCTAATAAAGCGTCTGAACCACAGTCACTGTCTTTAGGCGAGAAAACTAACATAGGTGTCTATTTCCGAACGAATAATTTTATCTGTATATTAATTGTTCTTCTCCTTTAACGCGGATTTCTGATATTTTTTTGATTAAACGCCTTAATATCAGCCCTGTCACCGTCTTTTTTTGTCTATTTTGAACTCTTGGCGAACAATTTATGGTTGGCAACCGGTTTACCATAAGGTATTGTATCCTTTTGGAGGGGAACAGGGATCATGCTCGCAAAATAATCATTCGCAAATTGCGAAAAGGAGTGCCTTACTTGAAAACAACCGATGGCTCAGGTTTCCCATTATCTGGAAAGCAAATTCGTATCCATGCGCACGCCGCTGGATCGCCATTACCCACTTGTCCTCTCACCCCGGACATCTGCGCCATCTTATACATCGCCGACTATTGTCCAGAACGGGTTGGCAGCTTGGTTTGGTACAAAGACGGACATTGTAGTGCCTGTATCTTGACGCCCAAGCGCATCATCATGGACGCGATTCATCGTACCCATATACTCACGTTGATTTTGCCGCGGCTTCTGCTATTGGAGAAACACAGGCCACACAGCCGACTGCCACTGCCCACCGTGTTCGGCCGGAAAATCTTTCTGCCGCTCAGCGGTACTCGAAATGGCACGCCAAGTTTTGTGGCGTTACACCACCTAGCGAGAACTCATCAGCATACATCTACATGTGATTTTTATTTTGGTCGTGATTGTCATGCACTTTCGTTACCCTATTATCACCGGGACATTAACGAACACATCGATGTGGCATTAGCTATCGGTCAGGAAATTTGGACATTCATCCAGTCCATGGCCAGTCAAAGTGGTTTGATTCATCCACGCATTCCTTTGAGTCCAGTTATGAAGCAATGGGTCGCGCGCAATCCTGACGCAAAACCGAATCAAGCGCGCCTACTCGAATTACGGGACTATCCACTCCTGGCACTGCAGGAATCTCTCGCCGATTCTGTGTTTTTTGGGCCGGATAAAAACCAAGAGGACTTGGCCGATATGAGACATCTGTTAAGGCGTTTGCACGGTTACTAGCTGTGTGTCGTCTGCCTCGCGTGACACATGGTTGATTCTCGATCAGTCATCGTTCATCATACGTAAAGAAAAGCAGGTCAATATGCCAAGAACTGACAATTGACCTGCTTACAACAGACCACCGTGATCCATTAAATTGTCCATGTGCAAAACAGAGATCACGCTCGGTGCTTGCGCATAAACAACATCGTTCCCAGCAATCCAGCAGTGATCACCGACATCAATATGGAAAACTTGGCGAACCAAGTATACGACCCAGCGACCACGATACGATGAGCACCCTTCGTCACCGCGATTTGGGCGGTTCCGCGCGGCGAAGCAGAGGATGAACGCAGTTCGCCATCCACCCATGTCCGAGTGCCCTTAAAACGCAAGACAGGGAGATCCAGTCGACCATCCTCTCTCAGGTGCACTTGCCACGACGCTGCCGTCTGCGAATAATGCAATGGTGCGTTGATCACTTGATCATTCAACAACGTTTCATGGGCCTCAATGGATTGCGCATACTTCACGGCCCGGACCGGATAATAATCCCTTTGATTGAAAGCTCTGAGCCGAGCCGGGGCGTTATCATTGGTGATCCAGGCCATGTTGACTGGAATAATCGTATTCGTGTGCCAAAGTGCGCGTGCTGAGCCAACAAACAGTCCTACCGCAATTGCACCGATACTGATGGTAGTCACAGCCTGAATCGGCACGTGCCATGTCTGCCAGTGAGTCTCCAGCATGTAAACCAGATATAGGACACCCCAAAACATAACCATCCCCAAAAAACGCCCGGGATATTGAATGATATTCACTGGCGTATTTTGCAGCAGTCCCCAAGGAAATGTCGTCGATGATAGTACCAACATGACAAGGGCCATTAGCCCCATGGTGCGCCCGACCCAATCAGTAAACCAGATGGTGAGCACTACCCCCACCAAGACAACCAAGAGAAACACACCAAGTGCATAAGAACGCACATCAAGTCGCAATGAACTATTTAGTAACTGAGGTAATGATTGACCAGCATGGACCATGTTAAAGACAGCGGGCCGATTCAGTGGCTGATACAATTGCTGTTCAACCATCGGCCCCCAATAAGCCATGGTCAATAACAATGTGGTCAGTCCAAACTGAACAGCGCGAAGAAACAATTGTCGCCAATATGACCAGGCCCCCCACCGAACAACCAATGCCGTCAGAAATAAAACCAGCAAGTTGATGCCAATGATCACGACAGACAAAACATGGGAATAGATAATGAGCGAGAACCACAACGCCGCATACGGCCATGACGCCCAATGACCCTTGAGCACCGCGTAGAAGGCCAGAAAAAGCGGTGGTATAAAGATCATCGCCATAAACTCACCCACACCCCAGCGGTATAGGACGTTAGACGCTCTGACAAAGGAAAATGTGTAAACCAAAGCAAAAAGAATAGCTGGCCATTCGGTGTGACGAAACTTGCTGTAACTCACATATGCCGCCAGCAACGTAGCATATGTCACTAACCCCATAAATACCAAATAGCCGTGGACCACACCAAAGAAGTGAAATAGTGGGTAGCCAATTGCCACCGTTAACCATGGGTAAAACAAAGACGTCGCGTTGCCCACATGGTTCCATTCAAAAAAATTAATGGGTGATTGCCACACCCCATTAAGCGCCTGAATACGTGTTAAATGAAAATAAGCATCCAAACTGTCCCGCGGAGTTAATACGCCTCTAGGCGCCAACATAAATACGTACAGCATGCTAAGTGCAATAAACAGTAACTGGACGGGCACTTGCCGCCGTAACAAATTTTTTCCCCTCAAAATTATCTTTCCTCGCCAATGTGATTAAATCTAGTTTCGCATAAACGAGGGTACAAAAAAAGCCCGATCTTTCGATCGGACTTTTTAAACTAGCTACTTGCTAATTACTTAGCGTAAGAACCGTAATCGGCACGTACATATAAGTCAGTAGCAATCCGATAGTAAGGTTGGCCGTTAATATTCTTAACGCCGGTAACCTTCCAAGCGGAACGAGCCTTCAAAGTCTTGCCCTTAACAACAGAGCCAGAACCATTGAATGTCGGAGCTACATCAGAACCAACAGTGAACACGCCAGAAGCGGATTGAACACGTTCAACCACGTCAGAAGCAGGAATCCATTGATTGTCAGCGACCAGATAAGCACGAGAGCCATCTGGGTTAACAGCAACAGCGAAGAACTTCCAAGCAGTATCAGGCTTGATGCTTTGTACAGCGCCGGAATCCTTAGTTGTATTAGCGTAAGTCTTAGTACCGTTGTCGGTATTAACAGTTACAACACCAAACTGAGGAGTAACCTTAGCAGTCGTTACGTCAGTTGCCTTAACATAACCATTAGCACTTACACGGTAGTAAACATCACCATTCGTAGTAGTAGCCTTTTGGTTATACTTCCAAGCAGAAGCTAACTTCAATTGAGTATAGCTGTCAGCAACCTTGAAGCTGTCAGAAGCTGAATCGTAAGTGTACTGAGGGGCCTTTGAAGTCTGAATAGAAATTACACCATTGGTGTTTTCAAAAACAGATTTGTCAGAAGCAGTTACAGTAACAGTACGCTTCAATTGAGCAGTCTTACCAGTCGTAGGATTGGTAATCGTATAAGTTAAGTTGTAAATGCCAGCTTTACTTGTATCAACAGAACCATCGATCTTCCAGTCTACTGGATCAATAGCCGTATTCAGTTTGCTATCAGTCCAAGCAGAGATACCTTCTGTTGCTTTAAACTGTTGACCAACTTGAACAGTCGGATTTTGTACCCAACCCTGTGCAAATGTGAATACCGGAGCACCCTGAGTCGTAGCATCAAGAGTAACAGGAATCTTGACAGTAGTCTTCAAATTGGCAGCATTCGTAAAGGTAACAGGGATCAACACAGAAGCAGACTTATCAAACTGATTTGAGCTACTGCCAATATTGACACCAGCAGCAGCAGCAGCAGCCTTAACTTCCTTTACTAAATCAGCAAGAGAAGTTACAGAACCTTTACCATCTGCGGTAGGAATAGGATCATCAGATGTAGATGACTGTTTAGCAGTTAAGTTCTTGCCAACAGCAACTGCACGAACGGCAGCGGCAACCAAATCAGGAGTCAAAAGTGCACCGGACTTGTTCAAAGCGGCATCATCATCAGTGGTCAAATAAACTGTCGAGCCATCCCAATATTGAACTGGTTTAGCAGGCGTAGCTTGATACTGATAAAATACAGTCGGCAAAGCCTGGTTATAATCAGAATCAGTAATTGTAACCGGACGAACCAGGAACAGATTGCCTGCCCCATCGGACCATAAGTCTCCACCAAGAAGAGCAGGTTTAGTGTTCTTCAAGGAATCCTTTAAACTGACAATAGCCTGATTATTTGAAGCTAATTGAGCAACCTGATAGGCAACCCCATTACCAGTCCAAGAACCGGTTTCTTTATTAATGTAATTGCCAAGCACATCAATGCCATTCTTCATGGCAAGAGTTACAGTACCAATATCAGCAGGTTGTGATTGAGCATAGCCAAGTTTCTCAACATCTTGTGCAACGTTAATAGCAACAGGCTTACCATTGACAGTCAATGTGATATCACCAGCAGCACTTGTTGTATCAGCGAACACACCAGGGAACTTATCCCCAGCCTTAATGTTTACTGGCTTAAATGTACCAGAAGCAACTGTGGCTTGTGCAGGGCTAGTCCCTTGGATAGTAACACTGTAAGACTTTTGTACTGTTGCACCAGTTGAATCCTTTAACGGTTGTTGCGTACGAACATCGTATGCAGTAACCGTAATATTATAAGTGGAATCATCCTGAGCAATAGATGCTAATTGCAAGTTCGTTGCAATC
This sequence comes from Schleiferilactobacillus perolens DSM 12744, assembly GCF_001435585.1. Taxonomy (GTDB): domain Bacteria; phylum Bacillota; class Bacilli; order Lactobacillales; family Lactobacillaceae; genus Schleiferilactobacillus; species Schleiferilactobacillus perolens. The sequence goes on along the minus strand of NZ_AZEC01000007.1, from coordinate 60,955 downwards.
TGTTGTGTTTGTGAGCTAGCGGACAATTGGTTCCCATAACCACCAGAAACCGTATAGCTTAAACCAACGTTAGCCTTTGAATTATCTGCATTTTTCGGTGAATAGATATCAGCACCAGTCGTTGCAGTCTTAACAAACGGGTTCCCTGAAGTTGCGGTATTGAAAGCAGTTCCCAACCAATCTTTTGCATTAGGCATATTGGATGTAGAAGTGTTGTTTTGGGCATTTGCATTCACCCAAGACTGCCACGCTGCCACGTTTTTAGTAGCTTGATCATGACTAATCACGAAACTCGACGCATCATTGTTTAACTGGGTCTTCACATTATCAGCTTGGCCATAAGTTAAAGCAACGTCTGCTGCATCAGCAGCCTGTGTAATAGCAGGTGAAGCAATCTGGCTAACTACAGGAGCTGCAATCGGAGCTACTGCCAACAGAGCAGCGGCTACAGCACCAAAGTACTTAACCTTTGAAGAATTCTTCATTTGGTATTCCTCCTAAAATCTCATAATTTAATTGATACCATGAGTTAGTATAACACACTGTCGGAAATGGGAACAACAGAAACTTCAAAAATGTTCATGTTTTCGACTCGGTGAGTCTTACTCTAGTACAAAGTCGATTATACCTGATTAGGACAGACATGTTAACTGTTTAGTTTATCAATTTCGTAACAAAGCCATCCCACTTGAAGAAAGCTTCCATAAATGAAGTCTTTGGCAAGAAAATTTTTCAATCTATCTTCCCTTTTCCGTTGGTCTCGGTTATACTTAACTTTGGTATTCGGTACTGACGCTCATAATTTGATCGTTGGCGGTGTGCTTGCGCGCATCGCTATTTTTTTGCCCTAAAGCCCTTAAGTACCGTGTGTTACCTTCCACTAAGTAGCCTTAACAGGTATACTTTTTGTGAGAGTAAATTTGGATGAGCGAGGTTTCTGCTATGTATATTAAGCCTGAGCCAGTGTCTGCACCGCGCTTTAATGTCGCAGGTCGATGGCTGCATATTATTTTTTGGATCGTGTTTGGCCTGTTATCTGCCTTTACACTGCTTGGCAGCAGTTTACTGATTCCCAGTTATTGGCCGTTCTTTCTATTAATGGTACCTGTATTCGCGGTATTGGCATTTACGGCCAATCGCTATCATGGTAATCATTTTCTCTGGTGGCTATTGGCGATTGCCTTGATTGCGCGAATCGTGGGGTTGATTATTTTTCACCCTGCACCAGAATCAGACTTCTTAGTCCAGTATAACGCCGCCCAGGATATTCTGAAGGGCAACCTAGCCTTTAACAAAGGGTACTACTTCGCCAGTTTTCCTTATCAGGTTGGCTTCTCTTTCTATGAAGCGGTGTTGTTACGGATTTTCAACTCCATTTGGACATTGCGCATCGTCAATCTTCTATTAAGTACCGGCAGTGTATGGTTGGTTTACTTGCTGGCCCATCGTTTCTCCACAAAACAGTTTGTCGCGCAATTCGCTGGGTTGGCCTATGCCTTGTTTGCCACTCCGATCGCTTATAACGGTGTGTTGACGAACAATATTGCCAGTACCTTCTTCACCTTACTTAGTTTATACTTCGTGACGTTGGCTGAAGATCGAGATCATGGTTGGTTGTGGGTGGCATTAGCGGGCTTCGTGCTGAGCGTTGGTAACTTCTTACGGCCGGATGGCTTGGCGTTGATCGTAGCTGTGGGTGCCTACTTCTTCTTTGGTTTATTCACTCCCCAATGGCGTAAACGGCTGCTTAACCTCGTGGTCATTGCGGTGGCCTTCTTCGGGTTCAATGCGGTTTTCTCGGCCGGTGTATCGGCTAGCGGCTTGGCTCCGGCTGGCATGAAGGTGCTGGATCCTTACTGGAAGTTTGCGACTGGGATCGAGTTATCCAGCAATGGGCAATATAGCAATCGGGTGTTAGCCCGGACGAAAGTGATCAAGGCTGAGAAACACCTTTCCCAACATGACGCCAGCAAAGCGATGCTGATGGAAAACATCCAAAACCTGCGCAAAGCTGGGATCAAATCCGCGGCGCGCCTGGCCGTCACCAAGCAAAACGTCTTTTGGTTTGGGAAAGGCGGCCTGATCTTCCCGACCATTGAGTTACAAAAGACCCATCCCCGTCTTGTCCGCTGGTATGACGGCGTGAAGACGATGTGGATGCTGGGGATCTTCATTCTGGCCCTCTTCAGTTTGTGGCCCATGCTGCATAAGGGTTACGATCGGCAATTGCTGATGGTGTTCTTCATCTTCACCTTTGCTGTCGTGAATCTCGTCACTGAAACCCAATATCGTTATTCCTTCTCCGTTCAGCCCATGTGGTTCATCATGGCCGGACTTGGACTAGAGTGGTGGCTGTCTAAGGTTCAGGACCGCTAGCCTGGAATATAAAAATGCGCTGCACCAAACGATTAATCGTCTGACCAGCGCATTTTTTGTTGTCTCATTGTTGAACTTGGGCATTCTCTAGAAAATCCCAGTACCATTGACTGCGGGGACGGGCATTGTCGTAATCATAGGCCCGATTAGACATAAAAATCACCGCATCGTTACCATCACTACCAATGGTCATGATCAGCTCCTGCCAGTCCTTCACACCATGGGAGTAAATGTAGCTGCCATAATTGTACACACCGCCGCCGTATGCCCCATTGCTTGAATTGCGCAATTGAGCCAGTTGATCAGTCGTAATGTACTTTCCCTGAATGATCGCCCGTTGCACCTGATACAGCGTATAGGGGGTGGTGTAAATATTGCCGGTGCCTAATTCACTGTGCATATCCGCTGTGGTTTCCACGGCAATTTTGTCGTAGGTATCAAACTGCGGGCCGGACACATAACTAATCGTGTGGTTGCTTTGATTAGCAAAGTCCCACATAAAGCCAGCTTGGCTATTCGTGATATTCAGTGGCGCAAATAGCCTGGTTTTAACAGCCTGCTCATAACTCATGCCGGTGAGTTTTTCTACCACCCCGGCCAAGATGACATAGTTGACTGCCTGATACACCTGTTTGCCCTGATTCGCTGCTGAATAGTGCATGTTGGCAATGGCCCGGGCGATGACTTGGGCATCGGTCATCACTGCGGTCGGGGTTTTAGCCTCCAGACCAAGACCCGATTGCATGTCCAGCATTTGCCGAATCGTGATGTGGTAACTTGCGGGAATCTCACTGTAATACTGATTGATGTTGTCTGTGTAATGCAGTTTGCCCTGGGCAATTAGCTGTGCCACTAAAATTGCGGTCAGCGACTTTTGGGTCGATCCAATTTGGAACAGTGAGTTGACGGTATTCAAACGTTTGGTGGCCGCGTCCGCATACCCGAAGCCTTGATTATAGATAATCTGGCCTCCGCGAACTAACAATAAGGTCCCCACAAATTGTTCTTCTTTTAAGCGTTTCGTCAATGCTTGTTCCGACGCCGCGCTCAGCTTGTCCACACTGTCGGTGCCGGGTTTGGCAGTGCTTTGACTGCTGGCGTTTTTCTTATCGGCCTGTTTCGATAAGTCCGCCGCCCGCTTCGACAGGCTGCTGGCATCGGCTTCTTCCTCGGCCGTCGCCCGTTTCACGGCCTCTTCTGTCCGTTTTTCAAATCGGGGAACAGCCCAATAGTGATAAACGGCCAAGCCGGTCGCGCCCATCAGGACCAGTCCCAGTAGGATCCCGATGATCAGATTTCTCGTTCGTTTTTGCATTTTTCCTGTCCTCCATGCAACGATTATCAGACATTGTCGCCTGCAAGGCAAGCAAAAAGCGGCCGCAGCCGCTTTGTTTAATGATGATTCACTTTAATACGAGATCGCCCGGCGATTCTGAGTTTGCCAATTATTGACAAACGCGTCGATGCTCATCGTCCCGACACTGTTGGTCCAGCAATCCAGGTACGTGACGTTACTGGCCGAATACCCAGTAACGACTACCGCATGATACGGGAAGCCATGCATGGTCATCCAAGCCACCACGGGATGTTTACGAATGCCCACTTGGTAGCGGATGGCATCAAAGGACATGCCGGTCATATTAATCGAATTGCCCGCATATTTTTGCACAATATTCATTAGCGCCGGTGGAAAGATGGTGATACCGGTATTATTCCAAGGATCGCCAATATAGCCATAATTGGGATTAGATGACCGGGGCATTTCCCGGGCCAGCTGCATCTTATTCACATTAGCCCCGGCGTACCGCAGCATCATGGTGACGGCGGTGATTTCACAGCCATTGGGCAATTCCGGCAACTGGGAAATTAACGGGACACCGTTGATGTAGGCGCTGTTCGGATACACCACGCCGGTAGCAATCCCGCCAGTGGCGCTCACCCATTGATTCGTCCCCACCTGATACCAGAGGGAACCATCATTGGCGACTGCTTGTCGTGTCACTTTCCACCGAGAGCCAAAGGACAGGCGATTCACCCACCAGCGGCCCGCTTGATAACTCGAATACACATTGGCGCCATTCTTCGTATTGACGGTAATCGTCATAATGGCATTGTCAAAGTGATCCGGGACAGGGTTGTAGCTGGTGTTGGTCGTGATCCACTGATTGGGGCCGATCTCGTACCACGTCACCCCATTCTCCGTGGCGGCATGGGTAATCTTCCAGGCACTGCCGATGGCCAGCGTCCGGCCGGTGGATTGCCGCGCTGCCCCATAACCGTTGTATAGCGTGGTCGGTTGGGCTAGGGTCACCGTTTGATACGGAATTGGATTAAACGCATAGTTCTGGGTCACCCAGGTGTTGGTGGCGACTTGGTACCACGTCACGCCCGCAACGACCTGCTGGTCCGTCACGCGCCAACTGGAACCGGCATTCAGATTGCGGCCGGTGCTGGTATTCTTGTCCCCCGGCACCGTATAAATGGTTGCGGTCTGGTTCAACCGGACCACGCCGTAAGATTGTTGCGGGTTAAATTGCGCATTCTCGGTGACCCAGGTATTGGTGGCTACCTGATACCAGGTCACGCCAGCGGACTCTTGTTGACCCGTGATCTTCCACTGCGAACCGGCCTTCAATGTTTGACCGGTGCTTTGCCGCGTATCATCGTAGCCATGATACATGGTGGCCGGTCGATTCAGATACAACACACCATTAGCGACAGTGGCCTCCGCCCGGTGTGCACTCAACCCGCCCAGTGCCAGTAGTAGTGCCCCAAATGTTGCTAAACTCACCCATTTTTTCTTCTGCATGACATTTTCTCCCAAACAATGTAAGATATTTTGGTATCAATTTCGACCAATTTATTCTATCATAATAATGGTTGTAAAGTTGATTTAATTTGGGAGATGGAAATATGAAGAAAGCAAGCAAGCGGCTGACGATGGCTATTTTAGCCATTCTCGCCGCCGCGCCGCTGTTGACGACAATCCCGACTGCCCAAGCGGCTACAGGGAGCAGCACGCCAACAGTTGGTGTCGCAGCATTTAACGATGTGGGAGTCGTTGGACCGAATGGGGCGGCTATTTACACCCTGCAGAACACGACTGCTGTCAAAGATGGCACACTGAAAGCTAATTCTGCGTGGCGCCTGACAGGGAAAACCACCGTGGCCGGTAAGGATTATTATCGGGTCAGCGCGACGCAATATGTCCTTGCTAGCGACGTTGTTTTACGCAGCACTTGGCAAAAACTGCCCGCCCGATACGTCATTGGGATAAAGCACGATGCACCATTGTATAACGGTATGGGTACCCAAAAGAGCGGTCGGACTTTGAACACCGGATCGGTGTGGATTGCCACTTACACCGCCACGGCCAATGGTCAAACCTGGTATCAAATTGGCGATAACCAATGGGTCAGCGCCAACGATGTGGGTGAACTGAGCCACAGTGCCGCTCACAAGAACAGCTTCACCGTCACGCTGGTCCAAGACATGCCATTATGGACTGGTTTCCAATATAAATTCAGCGGCCGCTGGCTGGCGAAGGGTTCGAAGTGGAAAGTCACTGCGACGGGCAGTTCTTCAAATGGTGCCCAATGGTATCAAATCGGCGCCAATCAATGGATCAATGCCGGTGGCGCGCAACGCCAGGCGGTTTATCAAAACCCTGGTCAGTATTGGCAAATCAGCAACACCCAAATCTTGCCCCAGGGTAAAGTGGGCTACAATCTACGCTTAGGCTCTGAAGGGATCAAGACTTGGCTGACGCTTTGGTGGTTAGGGATGGATCGTTCTTACGCCAACCTGAACCAAACCGCCGTCAACAAGATCATGTACTATCAACGGCGTTGGGGCTTGCCAGTTACCGGACAAGTGGATGTTAAGTTCTGGACGAACATGGGCTTCAAACGTGATGATTTCTACACCATTGATGGGTATGTATCACCGCTGAAGACCAACGAAAACAGTACCCGCAGTGATCATATTGAAGCCATGATCAGTACAGCTTACCAGTATCTGGGTAAACCTTATATCGTGGGTGCTTCCACTTCTCCGGCTTACGGTACCGACTGCAGCGGCCTCGTCATGCAGGCACTGTACAGCAGCGGCATCAATCCGTTACCTTCTTCCTCCATCCGGCATGCCCAACCTGGGTACGAATGGGAATCACGCAATCTCTGGGCAAACCCGTTGCTGAAGAAGGTTTCCTATGGTGAACGCCAACGGGGCGACCTGATTTTCTATCGTGATCCGAGCAGCGGTTTGATCTGGCATGTGGCCATCTATCTGGGCAACAACATGGTGATCGAATCCTGGCCGCCTAAGATCATGGTTCAACCGGTGACCAATTGGCAACGGTCTTGGATCGCTGGTGTCGGCCGGCCGTTTGTTTGATTTCTTGATTAGTTAGTATTTTGAGCGTCATTTCGATATTGTTTCGGAATGGCGTTTTTTGTGCATGAAAAAAGCTGGCCGCAGCCAGCTTCGTAATTGTTTCTCCAATCGTGGTTTGTTAAACCGATCAGTATGCAATCTTTGCATTCGGACTATAAACCCACTCATTACCGCCAACCTGCAAATAGGTTTGTCCGTGATTCAATGAGAAAGTTTCACCGTTCGCCATGTTCATGTACACCCAATTGTTTTGCCAAGTCGTATGTGGCTTGAGTTGCCGAGCGGTGGCTGTCATTTTTAGCGTATGGTCATCAAACCGGTACACGCGCTCGGGCTGATTGCCGATAACCAGTGGTGACTTAAAATCGATAAATACGGCCATGTATTTCATGTTAACCCATTGATTGGTTGCAATCTGGAAATACTCATCCGTCATATCTGTTTTAAGAATCAACGGTTTGAGCGCCTCAGCAGTCAAACGCCACTGCGTCCCTGCGGGTAATTGCCGCACGATTTTGGTGCTGCCCGGCCGATTGACGACTGGTGTCGTAGTAACGGTCCTGCCAACATAATTAAGCGGGATTCCCGGAATGACATACCCACCGTAATTTCCCTGTTTTACTGAATATGCCTGAGTGGTTGCACGCAACTGCTTGATCAGTGGTGCATTCGCATGGTCAAGCATCGAATAGTAAATCCACTCATTGGTGGCGACTCGCACATACAAACTGTCTGCGAGCGGACCCATCCGGGCACCCGTCACACGCCAAGCACTGTTTGTCGTAAACTTACTTGTAAAACCGGGATTTTCCGTACCATCATCGCGATACGTTTGCGTATTGGTAGGACCGTTTAACCGGATAATTGGTGATTCAGTTGTTGCGGCACGGACTGGTACCCGTGTAAATCCAATGATTGCACTCGCCATGCTGATACCGCCCAATAGAATTAGTGATGCCAAAATCTTTTTGAGTTTCATGATCTTTTCCCCCAATCATGATTGAAAAAATGACAAATACCAACTTTTCCTTTACTAGTTACCTACTTGACCCCCTTCACCAGTCACCCATTCATTTGCCCCAATTTGGAAGTAATAGCTCCCTTTAAACGTGTAATTGATTCTCGGGCTATACCGGTAATCAATTCCCCAATTCTGGCGCGGTGCCAACCACCGCGTCGGAATCATCTTGAGTTTGGCGTTGTCAAACCGATAGGCCTGTAACCCCTGCTCTAATGAAAGTACAGGAATCCGATACGCTTTGATCTCTTGCGCGACATATTTGGCATCCACCCATTGGTGGTTGGCGACTTGATAATAGATTGGCGAATTATCGGTTGCGCTGAGCAGCAATCGATAAGACTGTTGCGTAATCCGCCAGCGTGTTCCCTCTGGTAAAGTCCGGATCACCTTGGTACTTCCGGGCTGAGCGACGATCGGTGTCTTCGCTAATGTCTTAACGATCGCAATTTTGTAATCAATATCCCCATTGTTTACAAAGCCACCGATATTGCCCTGACTCTTAGAATATTGTTGGGCGGTATTTTGCATTTGCTGCACCAACGTCTTGTTGAGGGTCGGACGCGTATTGTAGTAATAATATTTCATCCAAACATCCGTTGCCACACGGAAATAAATATCCCCCGTCTGAGCATCAATCCGCACAGCGGTCACCCGCCAGCTGCCACCCCACAAGGAACGAAGCATGGGCGCATATTTCATCCCATCATTGTGCCAAGCATAAAGGATTGCGCGATCACCATGCAAATTAATCACGGCCGGTTCAGAAACCGTCGCAGCCTGTACTGGCACACTGTTTTGTGCGATTACTTGACTAGCTGCACTCACACCCAATAAAAGCAGCATCGATGCCAAAACTTTGCTGATTTTCATGATTATTTCCCCACTTTCACTTGTTAGAACCTTGCTGCGGCTTCACCCATTCGTTTTGTCCAACCAGCAAGTAAGCTTGACCGCGCACTGTCAGGTAGTGCGATCCATTAATGCGCCATGCCGTATATGGCTTGAGCTGACGTGTCGTGGCGTCCATTTGCAGCGTGGCGGCGTTAAAGCGGTAGGCTTGGACCGGCGTATTGTTCACGATGAACGGTGACCCCCACCGTATTTCAATCCCCAAATATTTGATGTTGATCCACTGACCCGTCGCAATTTGGAAATAGACGTCGCTGTCATCGGTTTTGGTAACCAACGGCTTATACGCTCGGGCGGTCAAGCGCCAGCGAGTCCCGGCCGGTAATTGCCGTAACACTTTCGTACTGCCCGGCCGTTCTACCACGGGTGTGCTTGCCAGCGTTTTGCCGATGTCATTGAGTACTTGGGTGGGAATGACATAGCCGCCCAAGTTGCCCTGTTTTTGGGAATAGGCTTGGACATCGGCCCGCAACTGAGCGATCAGCGTGGCATTTGCATCGTCAAAGGTGTTGTAATACAGCCAAGTGTTGGTGGCCACCCGGATGTATAAATCGTCGCCCATTTTGCCGACTTTTGTCCCGGTGACCCGCCAACGGGATCCTGCGGTAAATTTATCCGTCAAACCGGGATTCTGTGTGCCATCATCCTGATAGGTCTGCATATGGGTTGAATCGTTTAATTGAATAATAGCTGGTTCGGTCGTGGCTGCGTGGACTGGGGCGGATGCTGAATTCATTACACCACCCGCTAGAACGATACCGCCCAATAAAAACAGTGAGGCCAAAACTTTACTGACTTTCATAACTCAACCTCCTCGCTGAGCGATTAATGATTATTCACGATAACTCCCTGGTTCGTGATCCACTCGTTTCTGCCTACTTGGAAATAAAACGGCCCATTGATTGCTTTGTTGTACAAAGCATTGGCGCGCCAAGCGGTATGCGGTTTGAGTTGTCGTGTCGGCACCATTTGCAGTTTATTCGCTGAGAACTGATAAACCTGGACTGGTTGACCTTTGACTTGTAAATAATTGACGGCTGGGACTTGAACATATTGGCTCTTTATCCATTGATTCGTGGCAATTTGAAAATACTGATCCGAGTTGTCTCCCTTCACTATCGCCGGAGCACTCGCATAACTCGTGACCCGCCAACGGCTGCCAGCCGGCAATTGACGGACAACAGTATTGCTCCCTGGTCGGTCAACAACAGGTGTGGCTAGTAGTGTCTGGCTAATTGAGTCCGCAGATTTTGTCGTGATAAACAAACCAGCATTGCCCTGCTTTTGAGCAACCGTCCGCGCAGTCTCCCGCAATTGCGCCAACAACACACTGTTGGCAGTATCGTCAACATCGTACGCAATCCATCCATCCTTAGAGACACGCATGTACAGCTGACCATACTCAGAATCCACAAAGACATCCGTGACCCGCCAACTCGTGCCCGCAGGCAAAGTACCATACCCCTCATTGGCAACATGGTTCCCCGAGCGGTCCATAATCCAAGCGGTCTGATTCAACCGAATGACGGCCGGTGCGGAAACTGTGGCTGCCTGCGCAGGTGCGACACTGCTGGTGGTCACAGCCGCCGCTAAACCAACACCGCCCAACAACAGAAAAGACGCCAAAACTTTAGTGATCTTCATGCGGAACATCTCCCTAATGTTACAGTAACGTTTCAACAGTGTGACTATACCATAACAGGAAAGAAAACGCTACCGAAAAGGCGTAAAAAAAGACGGCTTTTCAGCCATCTTAACCAATTCGTTAATTTGCTAAAGATGCGTTCTGCACAAAGTTCCAATACCACGCTGACCGGGCGGCCGCATTGTCATAATCGTAAGCCCGATTGGAGATGAAGACCACTGCCGTATTGGTGTCCTTGCTCATTAAGAAAATGGTTTCCTGCCAATTCTTCACACCATGGGCATAGTAGTGATCGGGATAGTTATACAAACCACCCGCCCAGCTACCGTCACTGCTGTCCCGTAATTCACTCAGCTGATCGCCGGAAATGAGTTGCCCTTGAGAAATTGCCTTTTCCATTTGGTACAATGCATAGGCCGTGGAATACATGTTGCCAGTACCGAGTTCACTATGCATATCCGCTAACGTTTCCGTTGAAATCTGATCATAAGTCCCCAGACCGTTGCCAGAAATATAGCTGACGGTATGGTTGGGTTGGGCGGCCAGGTTCCAAGCAAAGCCGGCTTGATCCGCACCAAGGCCTAATGGATTGAGCAGGTTTTGTTGCACAAGGTTCTCGTAGCTTTGCCCAGTCAGTTGTTCCAATACACCGACCAGTAAAATATAGTTGATTGCCTGATAATTGAATTGGCCATGTTGATCGGGATCGTATTGGAGCAGATCCAGCCCCCGCTGGATCACCTGCGCATCGGTCATGACGGTATCCGGCACGGCCAGGGTCATGGATAATCCAGAAGTCATGTCCAGCATATCGCGAATCGAGATGTTGTCCGCGGCTGGGATCGTCGGATAAAAGTGGCTAATGTTGTCGCTATAGCTCAATTTGCCCTGCGCGATCAATTGGGCGACGAGGGCCGCCGTCATCGACTTTTGGACAGATGCAAATTGGAATAAGGATTGCGGACCATTTGCCCGACCGGCGGCATTATCTGCCTGCCCGGTCCCTTGATTATAAATCACTTGGCCGTTTTGAATCAGCAGTAACGTACCGACAAATTGTTCAGAAGCCAGGTGGTCTTTCAGTTCGCTATCGGCCGCAGCACTGAGCTTGTCCACGCCGTTTTGACTGGTGGAATCACTGCTGCTGCTGGATTCTACTGTGGCACTGCCAGCTTTAATCCACTGATTGGCTCCGACTTCATAATATTCGGTGCCGTCGCTAGTGGTACCGGTAGCGTTGACCTTCCAGCGGGAGTTGGTCGGTAACCAGCGGCCGGTATAACGCCACTGGAAACCATCCCACAGTGGGGTATCATCCACAATTTTGACCACCATACTGACCGGCGTAGCTGCAGAGTGGGGCATTTCACCCACATCATCGTCGCTGATCCACAGATTCGGGGCGACTTGATACCACAAGGTGCCATTGACGGCGACCTTGGCGTTGGTCAGCCAGACAGATCCTGCCTGTAATGTCCGGCTGGTAGGGGTGCGATCACTGCCTGTACCGCTGTACAGGGTGGCATTGCGCCGTAACCCAATGACCGTCCGGGCCGGCAGCGCGGTTTGCTTGCTGGCTAACGTCACGTCTTTATCGGCGACAAATTGAGTCGTACTCACTTGGTAATAGGTTTGTCCGTTGACCACAATCTTACCGGTAACTTTCCAAGCGGAATTAGCTGGCAGCTGTCCCGTGGCGGTCACGTTGTTACCTGCGACTTTATACAGGCTTATCGCACTGCCGCCGACCGTGGCGACATCGCGATAGGATTGGATGGTGTTACTTGCGGCCTGGCTTGTGGCAGCCTGGGTAGTCACTGGCACGACGGTCATTGGTGCCACCGCTAATAATGCCAAGGCAGTAGCAGCGACAAATTGGAAACTTTTCTTCATTTTTTCCTCCCGTTAATTCCGAATACTAGATTGCACAACATATTTTTAATAATAAGCGGAAATGCAGTCAATGCAAAGTGGAATTGGCGGTTGTAATCAAAAAGCCACATTCCGTGCGATCCGGATTGTGGCCTATGATGATTCAAATTGAATTACCCTCTGCGTCGCTGTTTCACAATCAAAACGATCACACCACCTAATAGTGCGGCGGAAACGACAGTAATACCGATGGCCAACCATTGGGTATGGTTGGTACTTTGTTTACCCGCGGCACTCTTCATGCTGGTTTCGGAAGACTTGCTGCCGGCATTATCGGTACTATCGCTGGTATCACTCGGGTCCGTGGCAGAAGATGATGTGCTGCTCTTTTTGGAAGACGAGTGACTGGTACCCTTTGAGCCGCCTCCGAATAGATCTCCAAACCAGCTGAACAAGGAGTGGTCTTTGGTTGAAGAACTACTTTGACCAGCGGCTTGCTGCATTGTGCTGGAGGCTGATGAATTGGAGCTGTTGTTCCTGCTGGGGCCATCCGGAATCTTCGGGGTGTCGTTGCTCGTACTGGTTGGACTCGAAGATGTCCCTTGACTCGGACTGCTGGAAGTACTGCTTGGTTTGTTGCTGCTTGTACTTGTGCTGGGCTTGCTGGGTGAAGAGCTGCTGGAAGAGGAGCTAGTCCCGCCGCCTTGGCCGCCGCCAGAACCCGAGCCGCCACCGGAGCCACTATCGGACTTGAAATAGGTCACATAGATCGTACCGCCGCCCTTAGGCACTTGGACCTGGACACCGACCACTAAGGAGTCTGTATCTTGACTGTCCTCCGGATAATAACCCGCCACGACTGGGACATCGATACTAGTCCCCTCTTGGACTGGACCGTATGGAATTGCGGCCACCTGCAGTGATTGCTGATCCGGATCTACCGGGACAATTTTCCCAGAAACCTCTTTGGCCGGCTCGTCACTCCCCGTGCCGTTAGACGGGTCGCCACTATTATCGTCGTTCTTGTCATTTTTACTCTGTGTACTTTGTGTTTGTTGATTACGATTGACATTCGTGGCTGCATTAACCACTCCGGTACCCAAACAAGAAAGTGCCACCACAATAGCGGCCAGTACAATGACCATCATCTTACCTGCTGGTTGGTGCCGTACTGTCGGACTTGTCTGCGACTTCTTCAATGGATCCACCTCTCATCACCACATACCTGGCCTTACGTTTCTCTTAACTTGTTGAGTTCAGTATAACATAGCGCTTTTTTCGTTCCTCTGGCACTTTAGTCGGATCTATTTATCGATTCATGTCAACAACCAGCACTGAAATTTACTGAAACCAACTTGTTTATTACCGTACCGCAAGGATTGGACGAAATTGTTACGAAAGCATAAAGAAAGGTTGCGCTGAACTAACAATGTTGTCACATCGCACCCATCATTGTATGAAAACAGTGTTTTAGTTTTCATGGGAGTTTTTATCTTCCGGCAGATAAACCGTACTGTGGCGGTGCCCGTGGAGGGGATCAAACTCAACAGCGGGAACGTTTTCTACTAAATCGTCGGTGTCCCGATACTCCACAGGGAGATCAGAATAATCTTGAAGATCGCGATACACTTGGCTATACAAGCCCTTGGCAAAAGGCAGCGCCAACAGCTCATGGGAATATATCGTCACTTCCTGCCCCTTCTGACTGTAAAGAAAAAAGCCATACATCTGGTCATAATGGTTGTTCACAATCACCAGCCAGTAACGGGTATTGGGTTCCCGAGTGAAATAATGGTCATACCGGTCCAATAACAATTTACTCTCTTGCAGCATCTGCACCTATCCCTTCACGCATGGTGGCCGCCAATTAAGTCGGCCCGGTCGATGGCCGTGCCGCCGGCCGTCTTGCTGGACGCCCGCACTAGTGCTTTGATGCCAAAGCGCTCCTGGATGCGGTCAATCACCTGATCCAGCTGGGCCCGTTGGAGTGTGCGTTCGCCCCGTTCAAAGAGACTCAACTGCAGGCTGTGCTGATCCGAAATCCGATTGCAGCGTACGCCCACATTGCGGATCGGCGTACCGTCCCATTTCTTATTAAATAGATGCACAGCGGTATCCGCAATCTCGTTTGTCAAATTAGTGGGGGTCACATGCATCTGGGCCCCGAAGAACCCCCGACGATTGTCCCGTTCCTCGGCATAGCCGATGCTGATACCGACGACTTCGCATTGGACATGGTGCTGGCGCAACCGGGTCGCCACTTGGTTAGCAATTTCGCGGATGATCGTCTCACAGTCTCGAGCCGTGACATAATCCCGCATCAGGACTTGGGAGTTGCCGTACCCCCGATTTTCACTCCGGGGCACGTAGCGATGTTCCAAATTGGAGTAATCAATGCCCCAAGCGTGGTAATACAACTGATCACCCAAAATACCGAACTCTTGGTGCAGCTTCTTGATGTCTGCCTGGGCGAGTTGTTTAACGGTATCAATCCCCAAATTGTGTAAGCGAGTCGCCAACCGATTGCCAATCCCCCACATGTTATCGATTGGATTGATTTGCCAGACCGTCTTCGGCACTTGGTCATAATCCCACCAGGCGCGCCAGGGGGCTTCTTTTTTGGCCGCATTATCCAGGGCTAACTTAGCCAATAGCGGATTAGGGCCCATCCCCACCGTGGTGACGATGCCGGTTTCGGTGTACACCTTGTGCTGAATCCGGGCCGCGATCTCATCGTCATCGCCAAATAAGCGATGGGAGCCGGACACATCGAGAAAAGACTCATCAATGGAATAGGGAAACCAGTGATCCCGGTCGGTGAATTGCTGATAGATGTGGTTGATGCGCATGTTCTTGGCAATGTAGTCGGCCATGTGAGGTTCACCGATTTCTAACTTCATCTCTGGACGCAGTTCGAACCGCCGGGTGCCCAACTTCACACCGTACGTTTTTTTACTATACGGAGATGCCGCCAAGACCAGCCCGCCCTTGCTCTCTTCCCGGGACAGCACCACAATATTGGCCCCCAAGGGTGCAATCCCTCGCTTGATGGCCTCCGTGCTGGCATAGAAAGATTTGCAATCAATGCACATGAAGTCTCGGCGGGGCAAAGCCGTAGGATCAGACAACGGATTATTGGTCGCCATATGTGGTCACCCCTTGGCGATACCACTTATCAGGCGCGGCCAGCTGCACATTGCGAATCTGGTGCGGGTCAACTTGCCGGGCGCCATCGTCGGTATATACCAGTACACAATCGTCGTCCGTGAACCCCGCCACAGTGCCTACGATATCTGGGACCAGGTGGTCGTTATGCAAAATAGCCAATTGGATATGGGCTGTCACGCCAGTGAGATAGGCTTCGTCCAACGCATCCCCAATGGTTCGTTCGTCCTGGGGTGCCCGGGGCACACTAATCGGTTCACCTGTCACTTCGTCCTTTTCCAATGCCTTGGTATGGTCGCTTAGAAAGAAGCCCAGCCATTTTACCATTCCGCGATCAGGATATAACCATTTACTGCGGGGCGGATCATAGATATTCGCCATCACGCACACCTGCCATTCTTTAAGTTTGAACGCGTGTTCGTATGTTTCAAATATACGGCATCGCTCAATTAAAAGCAAGCATGTGTTCGCCTTTTTTCTTAAGAAAACTTTTGTCAAAGATTGTTGCAAGAAAAAGGAAGAAGCGTAACATGGGTGCTGGTAATTAGCTAGACCAGTTACCGGAAGGAGATTATTCACATGTCTAAGATCAGTCGTGCGTTGTTGGCCGCCACCCTCATGAGTGTCGGTGCCTTAGCCACTACACCAATCACTACCCACGCCGCCACGAACGGCGCCAGCACTGTCCAAACCACTACCGATCCCTTAACCACTGTTAAGGAACCTAATATTGTCATTATTAAATCGGCGCAGGCCAAGGTCTATTCAAACCCGCAGCTCAGTCAAGCCACGGGACGCACATTGCCCTTTGCTAGCAGCTGGGCCGCCACTGCGGTCGCCAAGAATACCGAGACTGGTACAGTGACGGCCTACCAGGTCGCTACGAATCAATGGATCGCAGCCAATGATATCACTACGCAGGCCGATTTCGTGGGTGTTCAGCAGCCCGCAACCGGCGTCATTTACATCTCATCCGCCACGAGCAAGACTTATGCCAACCCTGATTTAACTGGTCAGGCCAATGGTTCTTTACCCTTTAAGAGCGGTTGGAAATACACCGCTGTCTTCAAAAACGGTTATGGCCGCATCATTTCCTATCAGGTCAGCACCCATCAGTGGGTCCCGGCAGGTAATGTTCAAACCGATAGTCACTTGGTCATGAGCCTTGAACCCGGCCGCGGAATTCTGCGGATTACGAAAAAGGGCGGGGCCAGCACATATTCTGCGACCGGCCAAGTCAACGGTCATCTGGCATATGGCTCTCGCTGGCGCTATGCTTGGATTCTTACGGATGCCACCCGCAAAGTCGTCGCTTATCAAGTCGGCGGTAATCAGTTTGTCACACCGGAAGATTCGATCGAATCGAAATAAACAATTACTGAGGCATAGAAAAAAGGACTCGCGCAAAATGCGGGTCCCTTTGCTATTCGTTAATAATAAGTTTACTTGTTGTCCGGCCACCATAACTTAATTAATCCTTGGGTACCCAAATCGCCTAAACCGTCTTCGTCCACCATTACTTCGTATAGGTGTTCAGCTTCCGCCGTACCTGGCAGCTGCAGATGCATCCGCGCTGCTTCGTTCAAAGCAATACGCAGGTCTTTCAAGAAATGTTTGGCGAAAAAGCCCGGCGTATAGTCGCCCTTCAAGATACGTGGGCCGTAATTACTGAGGGACCAATTGGCCGCCGCCCCGCCGCCAATGGTATCCAAGGCCTGGTGCAGATCTAATCCAGCCGCCTTGGCGTATACCAGCATTTCAGTCATGCCCATCATCGTCCCGGCAATCATAATCTGGTTGGCCATCTTCATGTGCTGCCCACTGCCTGCGGGACCAAAGAGATTGACGGATTGACCCATCATTTGGAAAATCGGCAGCATTTTGTCAAATGTGGCCTGATCCCCGCCGACCATAATCGTCAAAGTACCTTTCTTGGCGCCAATGTCACCACCAGATACAGGCGCATCAAGGGCAGCAATACCTTCCCGAGAGCGGGCTTCAGCATCAATCTGCTCAGCAGTCTCCGGTGAACCAGTGGTCATGTCGATCACGGTCAAACCAGCGTGGGCGCCAGCAAAGACGCCATTGTCGGCAAAATAAACTTGTTCCACATCCTTGGGGAACCCCACGATGGAAATGAGGACATCGCTGTGGGCGGCCAGTGTCGCCGGATCGTCTGCCCATTTTGCCCCAGCGTCCAGAACTGTTTGGGCATGGGCTTTGGTCCGGTTATACACCGTGACATCGCTGCCTGCT
Organism: Schleiferilactobacillus perolens DSM 12744; assembly: GCF_001435585.1. Lineage (GTDB taxonomy): Bacteria > Bacillota > Bacilli > Lactobacillales > Lactobacillaceae > Schleiferilactobacillus > Schleiferilactobacillus perolens. The sequence goes on along the minus strand of NZ_AZEC01000007.1, from coordinate 43,316 downwards.
TTTAACAGATTTTGAATCATGCCGGTACCCATCACGCCAGTGCCAATGAAACCAATTCTTGCTGTCATATGCTGCCTCCTATTTCTTTTCCTTCACGATATAGATCGGCCGGTTTTTAACCTCTAAATAAATATTACCGATATACTTACCGACAATGCCCAAGAAGAATAGTTGCAACCCGCCCATGGCTAAGATAATGGACACCATGCTGGGCCAGCCGGGTGTCGGATCACCGTGTAAGGCCGCCCGAATGATAATGAACAGAAGCGCAATGATTGCCCCAATGAAGGACAGCATGCCGACAAACGAGGCAATCGCCAGCGGGACTTCAGAGAAAGCCACGATTCCATCCAAGGAATACTTAAATAGACTCCAGAAACTCCAGTGGGTTTCGCCAGCCACCCGTTCCACATTTTCATAAGGAATGTACTTGGTCTTGAAACCGACCCAGCCAAAGATGCCCTTAGAGAAACGGTTGTATTCAGTGACGGATAAAATGGCATCCTTGACTTGTTTCGTCATCAGCCGATAATCCCGGGCACCGTCCACCACTTCGGTTTTGGAGATCTTATTGATGAGCCGGTAAAACATGCGGGCAAAGAATGACCGAATCGGCGGCTCACCAGCCCGGGTCACCCGGCGCGTGCCGACCACATCATAGCCTTCATCTAAAATACCCGCGAGCATTTGCGGCAGTAAATCCGGCGGGTCCTGCAAGTCCACATCCATCACGGCAATATACTCACCGGTGGTATTTTGCAGGCCGGCATAAAGCGCCGCTTCCTTGCCAAAGTTACGGGAGAAGGAAACGTAATGGACATGGTCAGGATCCTTCGTTTGTAACTGACGCATTTCGGTTAAGGTGTTATCTGAAGAACCATCGTTTACAAAAATGTACTCGATATGGTAATCTGCTAACTTCTCGGTCACGATCTTTTGGACAGTATCGTAAAAAATGGGTAAGGCCTCCTGCTCGTTATAGCAGGGGACAACAAGACTGATTGTCGTCAAAGTGTCGGCTCCTTTTGTTAAAATCACCCAATTGGGTTGACGAATTATTGCACTGTTGATATTAATGCCTGAATGCTTCAATTTTAGCAGAGATTGGCCATGTGTGGGGACTTTCCGTGAGTGATTTTTTGCACAGAATGACCGCGGCAGGTTGGTAACGTGCCCAATTCATGCTAAAATTTCTCTAGGAAGCGTGAGGCTGAGCCAACAAAAATATGCGTATGACGCGATTTTGGCTGGTTCGACATCCCACAAGGAGGAACTTTAATCGTGAAGAAATTTGGAATCGGGATCGCCACCGGACTGGCCCTGTTTGCGTTAGCTGGCTGCCAGCCGCAACAGGACCATAGTGCCGATGCGGCCCAAAGCACCACCCAAACTAGTACCAGCTATACCGCCATTGTCCGGGCTGGCCGGGCGGCGGTCAGCAGTAAAAACTATGATCAGGCACTGGGTTATTTCCAAAGTGCCCTCTTAACGAAGAAAGGCGACAAGAAAGCCACCGCATTGGTGAAACAGACTCAAGCGCTAGTAGAGGCGCAAAACAGTCTGAGCAAGAATAATTTTGCCGTGGCTAAATCGTCTGCCGCCAGTGTGGCGAAGGTCACCGATGGCGACAGCAGCTTAAATAGTGCCGCCGATGAATTGCTGACTTTGATCAACAAGACGCGCACATCATATGACACTTACTCCAACAGTCTGCAAAAGGCCCAAACTGCCTATGATCAAAAAGATTATGCTGGGGCTGTCACGCTCTTGAACCAATTGGTGAACCAAAGTGACATCAAAGACAGCTACTATTCCGTGATTTACACTGGTGCGCTTCGTTTACAAGTCTCCGCCGTGCAGGCACAACGCCAAAATGACGGTTCGACTGGAAGCAGCAGCGCCAGCAGTTCATCTAGTGCTAGTTCCAGCGGCGAGTACAGTGTGGACAAGGATGATACGGAAGTGGATGGTCAAAAGATCACCGCCGCCCAAATCAAACAAGCCCGCCAGGATCTGAAGGATCAGGGTGTTGATCCGGCCCCGTGGTCCGACCTGGATATTATGAAGGCCATCAAGGTCGCCCGGGCGGCGGGCCGCACGAAGATCACGCCGCAGGATGCAGGCTTGAAGTAAAAATATTTGCGAATTGATTTTTAACAACTCAAAAGGATTGGAATAAAAGCCATCGCCGATGGCCGTGCCAAAGCTCCGCAATCTCCGGCTGAATGGGCTGGAACGCTGTGACGGCGGTTTGAGCCCGCAAAGACCGCGGTCTCAAACACGCCTAACCGCATCCGCGCAAAAAGCGCGCGGTGCGGTTTCCACAGCTGAGCCCATTCAGCCTCCGATTGCTCCGCATTGGCACTGGTTGCATTGGTATTCAGGCTTTTGTGCCAGTCCTTTATTTTTTCAAAATGGAAGGATAAAGACTCATGACCAATTATCGGTTAACTACTGCAGCGGAACGGGAACAGTTTTATCAGTTGTATTTGTATGCCTTCAACCGGGAAGATTCTGCTCATCGCCAACACTATTTCTTTGAGCGTTATGACAATGGCTGGGCTTACGGAATCAAAAACGGCAACAAATTGGGCAGCGGGTTGTACGCCCTGCCCTTCAATGTGAATTTCCATGGTGTGCCCTTCAGAATGAATGGCATCGGCGATGTCATGTCGGCGCCGGAATTCTCTGGCCGTGGGGGTGCGGGCACTTTGCTGAAAGCATCTTTACAGGAAATGCTTGAGAAGCATGTGACGTTGGCCTACTTAGCCCCTTTTTCCTATGAATATTACCGGCGCTTTGGCTACGAACAAGTCTTCGACCGGATGCGGTACACGCTGCCGGGACGCCAGGTGCCGCTCTTTCATCCGCAGCACCAAACCGGGACCGTCCAGCGTCTCTCTTTGGCAGAAGCCTTGCCATTGATCAAGCCGTTTTATCAAACCCGTACAGCCAGCTTCACCGGCGGAGTCGTGCGGGAAGACTGGTGGTGGGATCACCTGGTACTGCAAACGCGGCGGGATGCAGCAGTGTATACCGATGATCAGCACCAGGTCCAAGGGTACATTATTTACACCCGGGACAGTCAAGCTATGACCGTAGAGGAATGGTACGCCGCCACCGGGGGTGCGTGGGAACACTTGATGGGCTTCATTTTGCGGAACGGCAACTCGTTTGCAAAGTTAGTGTTTGAGGATCAAAATTCCCGTTACCAAGCGGATTGGTTCCCGAATCCGGATAGTGTCACGGCCACCGTCACGCCTTACATGATGGCCCGAATTGTGGACTTGGCCGATTTCTTCACCCGCTATCCATACACCGGCGACACGCTGGCACCGGTGACACTGGCCGTCACTGATCCAGTCTTACCGGAGAATCAGGGGACCTGGTCTCTCGGCATGGCCCATGGTCGCATTGCCGTTCAAAAAATCGGTACTGAATTGGCTGAGCAGGCGGATATTCACATCAGCATTCAACAGTTGGTAAAGGCGATGTTTGGGACCCAAAGTTTATCCCACATCGTATTTGTCGGCCAAGCCACGGGTAACGCCGCCGCAGTGGCTCGACTGGACGCTTTGTGCCAACATGACGCGCCAATGCTCAACGACTACTTCTGATTAGCCGCTTCTTTCAGTGCTTGGGCCAAGTCAAAGGGTTGGCGCAAATCAAAGGGAATTGGTTGGCCCAGAGTCATTCGTCCCGGGGTGACGTGGGTACCATAAGCGAGCACGTGAACCCCGGCGGCTTGAGCGGTATGAATTGCTGTCGCCAGGGATTCTTGGGTGGTTCGGTTGATCGTGACAACCTGAATATCTGGAATCTGCACCAAAAATAGCAGGTAGCCAAAATAGCCATGGTACACGGCATCGGTCAGATCACGGACATGCTTTTCTCCGCGGATCGTTGGCGCATCGGGAAAGGCCGCGACATCGTCATGCCAAAGGGTGACCCCTTTCACTTCTAAGAAGAACGGCTGGCGGCCATCACCGGTGCCAAAGAAATCGAAACGGGCATCTTGATAGACAGTCTCCGGCCGTACTAGGGTAATCTGGCGGATACCGGGCAGTGCAATCACATTTTGGCGCAGTCCGTCCCCCACGACAGCATTAGGTGCCTGGGAATCAATATTGATCCACCCTTTGGCGGTTTTGACTGCCACCAGATCGTACTGGGTCTTCCGCTTGGGATTCGTCGCCGGGGCGAGTGCCACTGTCCGGCCGTTCACCAGAATATTGGTGCGGCCGGTATTTTTGACATGGACTGTGACGGTCTGCTGGTCTAAGACTACCTGCGCCACAAAGCGATTCGGCCGGTCGATGAATTTTGCTAAAACGATGTTTGGATAGTCCATAGTCCTGTCCTTCTTTCGTGCTTTGGACTGATTTTGCTCCGGCGGTGTAGTCGCCGGGGTCCAGAGCAAGTATACTAAGAATGAAATCAAGTTTTGAAAACAAGCATTTTCTAAATACGTACTCTCAGAAGGGAGTTTTTCACCATGCAACAATTATACACAACGATTCGCCGTTACAGTTGGTTGCAATCCATCGTATCCTTGGCGCTGGGGGCATTCCTACTATTGATGCCTAATCTTGTCGTGACTGGAGCGATTTACATCGTCGCCGCCTACATCGCGGTACAAGGTGCCATCAGTTTGATTGCTGGCTTGCGGGCCAACAAAGATAACCCGGTCCAGAATAATCGTCCAGCCATTACCCTGGGGATTGGGATGCTGGTCGCCGCCCTATTAGTTCTCTTTATGGCAAAACCGCTATTGGCCTCACTGCCGTTCATCCTCGGTCTGATCCTGATCTTCACGGGAATTTCTCGGGTGGCTAATGGCTTCACCCGTAAGGAATACGTCAACGTGACGCCGTGGCCGATGGTGGTCTATGGTGCATTATTGATCCTCTTGGGTGTCGTGTTGGTAATCAACCCGTTTGGTTCTCTGATGATGCTGTTCCGCTTCTTCGGCGGTACAATGATTGCCATGGTCATCATGGACTTCTTTGCCGGTCGTTACTACAAAGACCGTTGATCTCAATAATTTAATCAACGACTCCAGCGAGACTCATCTCTCGTTGGAGCCTTTTTTATGTGTCACAAAAATAATTTCCGGTTGGCTTGAAAAATGTAACATATAACGTCAAAGCCTGTTCCCATATGGGTTTTATTGGTCTCGACCATTACTCCACGCACGCTTGTTTGTGCACGCTTCCGGCGAGTTATGATAAACTTAATTTGTTAGTGAAATTATTAAGGTTTACGCTTCTTTGAGATCGATATTGGGGGTTTTACGTCTTGAAAAAACATCATATGCGTCAAGGGCTTACTACGATGATGTCCACTGCTGCGTTGCTTGCCGGTGGCGCAATTGTTATGCAGCATTCCACACAAGAAGTCCACGCGGCCACCAATAATTGGGTGGAAGTGCAATATACTTCTTGCCTGCGTCAAGGACCGGGAACACAATACGGCGTCAGTCGTTATTTGCAACCTGGGGAAACTTATAAATATTTTGAGACCCGTCAAGCAGGCGGCTACACTTGGTATCGAGTTTCTACCACGGACTGGGTGGCCAGTGCCGGTGTTGTGGATCGCACAGGGACAAGTTCCGCCAGCACTGATAATAATAGTAGTCAATCAAGCAGTACAAGCAGCCAGGGCGTCGTCCAGATTAATTACGCTTCTAATTTGCGGCTTGGTGCTGGTTTGAATTACGGTGTCTCCCGTGGACTGGCGGCTGGTGATACTTATAAGTATTACGAAACTCGGCAAGCGGACGGTTATACATGGTATCGTGTGTCTCCTTCTGAATGGGTAGCCAGTGCTGGTGCAAGTGTATATACCGGTGGTGCCACGAATAATAATTCTAACAACAGCAATAATAACAGTGTGCCTGACAACAGCCTGAACACGAGTCAAGGGGTTGTGACAATCAGCAGCACCGGTAACTTACGGCAAGGCGCAGGTACCAGCTATGGTATTTCGCGCACACTTAATGCTGGCGAGACCTACCAATACTATGAAACGTGCCAAGCAGAAGGCTATACCTGGTATCGGGTATCTCCTTCTGAATGGGTGGCCAGTGCCATTGCCAGTGTCGGCACCAGTGGTGGTAGTTCAACTGGTGGCAACAGTGGCAGCGGCAGTGCTAGTTTGCCCAATAGTGCGAAAGTCAGCGCAGTGATTAATTTAGCCCAGCAACAATTGGGTAAGCCCTATGTATGGGGCGGTAAGGGACCCGATGTGTTCGATTGTTCTGGTCTCATGTACTATGTTTACCTCAACGCCACTGGTATTAATATTGGTGGTTGGACTGTACCGCAAGAGTCTTCTGGTACTCAAGTATCTTTGAATGCGCTCCAACCCGGTGATATTCTTTTTTGGGGACCACAGGGTGCTACATACCACGATGCATTGTATATCGGTAACAATCAATACATTGCGGCACCCGAGCCGGGCGATGTCGTTAAGATTCAGACAATGAGTCAAGGATTCATGCCCAGCTTCGCGGTGCGTGTACTTTAAGATTAGGTCATAAAAATACCCGTCCATCAGCAATTGATGAACGGGTATTTTCGTGGCTTACTTTAAATTAACGGCCCTGCTTACTGGCATTCAATTGCCGGTAATATTCTGGCGTACCTGGTGTCGCGGTGGGTTGACTCGGGCGAGAAATGCTTTGCCCACCCATGGGTGCAACTGGCGCGGCAGAAGCCGCTTCGGCATCATCCGTATGGACTGTGGACGCTACATTCGCAGTGGCATCACCGAAATTCGGGTTAAAATCGCCCCGGGCTTCTTGTGCTTCCAAGCTTTGCGGTGCTTTGATCTTTTGATCCAACTCGTTCACGATCGAAGTCGCTCCAGTGGTATCCGAGTTATCGGTCTTGAAGATCTTAGTCGCAGTCGCGGCTTTCACAGCACTGTCCATCTTATCAGTGGGCATCACGACTGTATTGGCTCTGCTATTCGCCAACCGAGCAAAGGCGGCAATCTGTTGCAATTGGACGTATTGTTCAGTGGTCAAGTTAGCTGCTGAATAAGCATCCAAGATTTGGGTGTTGGCTGCAGCTTGCGCTTCGGCAGCCCGGGCAGTGGCATAGGCCTGGGCATCGGCGGACATCTTCGTAGAATAAGCGTTGGCTTCGGCTTCTGTCTTAATGGCAAAGGCTTGCCCACTGGCCCGGTTCTCGGCGGCTGTCCGTTCACCTTCAGATTTACTGATTTCAGCTTGCTTTTCCCGATCGGCAGTCAGCAGCTTGTTCATGGCTTGCTGAATCTGGGGATCTGGTTGCAGACCGAAGATGGCGACGTTATCCACTTTCAACCCGTAAGCGGAAGTGGTTTCTGCTAAGGATTCAGACAGCCGTTGGTTGATGGTTTCAGTCCCGCCTAATACGGCGTTCAAATCCATTTGCCCGATGATGGAACGTAATGCCGATTGGGCATCCTGAATCATGGATTCCACTGAGTCGGAGTTTCCGAATTGGAATTTGTACGAATCAGTCACATGGTACTTGATTTTTTCCGCCGCTTGAACAGTGGCGTTATCCTTGGTAATCAGCGGCTGTTTTTCAACATCCAATGGTTGCAGCTGCATGGAAACGACATACGCACGGTTCACAATCGGGATTAAGAAATGCAATCCTGGTTGCAGCGTCTTGGTGTATTCCCCGAACCGGGTCACCAATGCTTCGGTCCCAGATTCCACAGAAATGAATGTGTGGAAGAAGAAGTAGAGTAACAGTAAAACAATGATCGCCACAATGACGAGGGTGATATATCCAGCCATAATGAATTCCTCTTTTCTAACTTAAGCCGGGTTAAAACTCGGCATCCCAGGTATCCTGCAACCCACTTTTGGACAACAGGTACAACTCATTATCTTCGGCAGAAATAATCACATAGTCCCCTGCCGGATCACGGTCCAATAACTCAAACGGGTAATATGAACCAAACACCGAGATTGTTTTGGCCTTGGGATCATCGACGCGCACGCTCTTACCAATCAAGTCGTCCCGCGCGGCGTTGTTGTTGCCAGACACGGTGCCTGCCGTCAACAAGAGGATGGCCCGCTGCAATCCATCTGGCAACTGGGTCAATTCGGCCTTCTCGTTGTCCGGTAAAGAAAACAAGGTGAACAGCGGATTCTGTTCCGTTGATTGAATCTTGTTGATAATTCGTTGAATAGACTCTTCCATGATTGATTACACCTCCGCATCCAAACCGCCGTCTAAGCGGAACGTTAAAACCTGACCGGTGAGGGCGCCGTCATCAACTGCTAAGGTCAGGGCCAAGTGCTCGCCCACCAATTCCAAGTTGCCCCGCAACAGCCGCCAGATAAACGCTTGATCAAATATCTTCTGGGCTTGGGCGGACAACCGCACAATCAGGTTGTTATCCAATTGTTGTCCCTGATAGGGTTGCAGAATTTGCCAAAACTGTTGGAATTGGCCGGCCAATTGGGAGTCCATTTGATTACCCATTTGGAACTGCCGCTGCAACGCTAACAAAATCAATTCCAGCGTGTCGTCATAGTTGGCATTGTTGCGTAAAAATGACCGCGCGCTGGAGCGCAACGAAACGTATTGGTTCAGGTTGGGATTGCGCTGCCGATACCGAGCCATGGCTTCCCGCCGTTTGGCCCGTAATTCTGCTTCATTCACGACGCTCACCTCGCATTCCTTGGTACGCTTACATATTACCATGGTAAGCCAGGAAAGCAAGATAAATCGCTTGGAAAAAGCAAAATCGGTCTAAGGGCGGAGAAGTGTTGTCCCTAGTGATTATTGTACCGTTCTACCATGAGAACGCTAGTCATGTGACGAAATTGTCATACCGATAAAGTACTCAGGTACAAAAAGGCTGGAACACACGTTGGACTCCGACCGTCGTGCCAAAGCTGCGCAATCTCCGGTGTCAGGTGGCTGGAACGCTGTGACGGCGCTTGAAGCCCGCAAAGTGCGCGGTCTTCAAGACGCCTAACCACATCAGCGCGCAAAAACCGCGCGCTGTGTGGTTTCCACAGCTGAGCCACCTGACACCTCCGATTGCTCCGCATTGGCACTGGTTTAGTCGTAATTCAAAACCGGTGTTCCAGCATTACTACTACAATTCGAGATTATTGAGGATAAGATGCTACCAAATATGCACGCGTTTTTCAGAATCCATGTACATGCCGTCGCCTGGTTCAACATGGAACGCGTCGTAGAATTCTTGGAAATTGCGCGGTTGCATGTTGGCACGTAGGACATTCGGCGCGTGGGGATCTGTGGCGAGGCGAGCGGTCATGTTGGCTTGGGTGTATTTGCCGCGCCAGACACGGGCCCAGTTGATGAAGAAGGCTTGGGCGTCGTAGTCGGATTCTTTCTTGGCGGCGGCCAGAGCAGCACTCATGCCGCCGAGGTCGGCGACGTTCTCGCCTAAAATCAACTTACCATTCACTTTACCGCCAGCATATGGTAAACCGTCGAATTCGGCCACCATGGCGTCTGTGCGTTTATTGAACTGGGCAAAGTCTTCTTTGGTCCACCAGTTCTTCAAATTGCCGTACTCGTCGAATTTAGCGCCGTTGTTATCGAAGGCGTGGGAAATTTCGTGGGCAATCACCGCCCCGATACCGCCGAAGTTTTGGGAAGTGCTTTGCTTCAAGCTGTAGAACGGTGCTTGTAAAATGGCCGCTGGAAAAGTGATGTCGTTCCGAGATGGGTCGTATTGCGCATTGACTAGGCTGCCCGGCATCCCCCACTCTGTCCGATCTACTGGTTTGACTTGTTTGCTAAACATGTCCCGGGCAAAGATAATGTTGAACGCCCGCGCATTCGCAAACAACGAAGCTTGCCGATCGACTTTCAGCTTGCTGTAAACAGGCCGCAATTTGTCGGGATAGCCGACCTTGACCACGATCTTTTCCAACTTCTTGACGGCACTTTGCCGCGTGGCGGGACTCAGCCACGTATTCGTATTCAGACGCTCTTCGTAAACTGCAATCATCTTTTGAATCATGGTCTGCACGTCTTGACGGGCTTCATCACCAAAGTATTTCTGACCATAATACTGACCGATCACTTCAGCAAAGTAATGGTTGGTCAGATAATAAGCGCTCTTGGCCTGATTGGGTGACTCCTGACTGCCGCTGATGGCCCGATGGAATGTGTCCCCCAACTGGCGAAGATCATCACTCAAGTAACTGGCCACACTGATTAGGTAGTTGATCGTCATCCAGCTGTGCATTGCCGTAAAGGTATTGGGATTAACGATTTTGTTCAGATTTTCGAAGTACCGAGGTTCGGTTACAATGACGGTATCCGGCTTCTCCGGTAACAAATCAGCCAAGAACTTGCTCAAATCCAGGGACTGGGAATGGGCGGTGAAATCGGCATCGGATTCTGGGTTGTACATGGCCGGATAATCGGACCATTCTTCCCCAGATTTGACATACGGGACCAAACTCTTATCGAAAGCCAAGGCCTGATCGGCTGTCAAAACAGCATCGGCCCGCTTTTCACCGGCTGCCATTAACAGTTGGATCGCCATTTCTCGCCATGTCTTCAGCAACGCATCACGGTTAGGATTGCCATCGGCATAATAAGTCGTATCCGGCAAAATTAAGCTGGGGCCGTATGCGTACACCGCATTGTGTGCCGTGTCCTTCATGTCCGGTTCGACGCTTAATACAAAAGGTAACGGGAAGTGTTCGTATAATGCACCGGCCGCATCATTGATCTCACCAAAATCAGTGAGCGCAGAGACTCGTTGGTAATCAGACAGTGCCGGCTTGAAACCTTCGTTGTTGCGCCGATCAAAGTCTAATGCCAATTGAAACAACCGCACGGCTTGTTGCAGCTGAGGTTTGTCGGACGCAGACTCCAATTCGCCCATATTGTTCAGATCGGCAATCAATTGTTTCTCAACAGCAATGCTCAAATCGTTGAAACCGCCAATCCCAGCTCGGTCTGCCGGAATAACAGCCTTCTTTTCCCATTGACCATTGACTGCTTCGTACAAATCATCTTTATATGCGACGCCGCTAGGACCAGTTACTCCCGTATCTGCAGCGAATAAACGGTGCATCATCCGATCACTCCTCTAAGACTTTGTGCCCCACCACTTGCATGGGTACCTCTTTCATTATAACGCGCCGAAATGAGAAGCAAACCAACTGGAAGGCAGAAAAAAACACCGTCTGCCGAAACAGACGATGCTCGCTAGTGCTGCGTTTAATTGAAAATCGTTAAGCCTGCTGCACTATTTGTATCATTGCCATTAATCCATTGATTGGTAGCAACCTGGAACCAGTATTGACCATTGACATATTTTTGTGCTGTGGCCTTCCACTTAGAATTCGTCGGTAAAGTCCGACCAGTGGAGCTGGCGTTTGTACCATAACCATTGTAAAGCGTAGCGCCACCTGATTTTTGAATCGCAATGGTGGTTGTATTATTGATTGGCTGATTGACATTGCCCATACCATAAGGTTGATCCGTCGTGGAGGCATCAATCCATTGGTTAGTGGCCACTTCATACCAGAACTTGCCGTTGGCATAGACTTGGTTGCAAATCTTCCAAGTGGTCCCGATCCCTAAGGAACGGCCAGTACTTGTCTTGCTATCGCCATAACCTGTATAGAGCGTTGAACCACCGATCGTCGTCACTGTGGCATCATCGACCCGGGTATCGACAGGGGCGGTGACGTTGCCATAGCCGTACGGCTGATCAGTTTGGCGGGCTTCAATCCACTGGTTCCTGCCCACTTCATACCAGTACTTGCCATCGACATAGACTTGATCACAAATGATCCAGCGGCTGTTGTTAGCTAGCGTACTGGCATAGGACTTGCTGCTGCCGTAACCGTTGTACAATGGCACACCCGCACTGCCTTTGACCGTGACAATCTTATTGTTTACCGGCGTACTTTGACTTTGGGTGGTGAATAAACCAGTGAAGTCGTAGCTCATATCGACGCTTTGACCGTTGTAATTGCTGGTATATTGCCACGCTGCGGCATTGTCCACGCCAGGCTTGTCGACGCCGTAATTAGCGACCCAAATCGGATAATTACGGGGTAACTTGTTATACCAGAACCAGGATGCCATCGAATAAGTCACCTGGGTGTTATAACCGCGACTAGCGAGTTGTGACTGGAACGTCACGGTATCCGCATAAGGTGTCTGCAACGATGAGTCTTCCACATCGTCCACCATGACGGTGCCTTTACCAAGACCGTATTGTTCGGCCGTATCCGCAAAGAAGTTAGCCTCTGCCTTAGCACCGTTCGCACCATTATATTGCGCGTAATGGTAAAGACTCACCTTCAATCCAGCCGCTTGCGCTGACTTGATTTGTTGGCCTGCCTTCGGATTGATATACGCGTTGCCGCCGGCGCTTTCGGTCAGCTTAACGACGACCCCAGCCACTTGATTGGTGGCTAGATTCTTAAAGAACAGCACATCATCTGGCTGGTAACTTGCGACGTCAGCGAATTGCCCATAGGTAGTCGCTTGGGCGAGTGAATTGAAACCGAATAACGCGATGAAGAATGTCAGAAATGCGGATAAAGCAATGCGTTTCCAACGTTTACTGTGTGACATGCGAATTCCTCCCGAAATGATTCGAACAACCATGACCTGACGCAAAGTGAAAAATCACTGTTGTTCGTTAAAAAAATCTTAATTGACCATTCCAGTATAACCCGCCCTGCCCCTTAGTCTGCATTACGATTGGTTTACAAGAGTCTTAAGACTGAAAAACAGCGAATCGACCCGGATAATCCGAATTAATTCGCTGTCTCTTGGATTAGTTTTCTGGTTTCGGTGCTGGTGCTGACGCCGGATCACGGACCACGATTACCGAACATGGGGAAAACCGTGTGATATGTGCTGCCACAGAACCAATCGTCTTGCGGGCGCCCGGATGGGTTTCAGAACCGACGACAACCAAATCCGGTTTAAATTGCGGAATCATTTGTTCCACGATCACCCGACCGGGTTTGCCCTCACCAATCATTGGTACCACATCCAGAATGCCGGCTTCTTTGGCCTTTTCAACATAAATATTGAGATCTTTAGCAATCTCATTGCGCCGCTCAGCCAATACATCTGGATCCAAGGATTGGAATACATTGAGGTCCCCGGTTTCCAAAACGGACGCAATGGCCAATGGGATGGAATAGATTTTTGCCACCGTGCAAGCATAATCGAATGCAAAGCGGGAAGAAATGAAGTCATCGTCATCAATGGCAATCAAAATCCGGTTAAAGTGGCGCGTGCTGACTGTAAATTTTGCAAGTTGTTCTTGATCCATGAAAAAACACCTACCCTTTCAGCTTCCATTTCCAGTATACGGCGAATCACTGTAAAAGTCCCCGAACTGAAAACGAAAAAAGGACCAGCACCAGCTGATCCCAATTTCTTAGCGGCCAATATCGCGGCCCTTATTTTCTTCGAAATACTTCTTGTAACGCGGAATGTAGTTGTGGAACATGTACTTCAACAATACCCATCGACGGATGTTCATGTCCTTCTTGTAAAAAACGGTCGTACCGTAATGGCCAGAGTCAATCAAAGCTTCGGCTTGCTTTTTGAATTCATTTTCCACCGCATAGTCTTTGAAGAGTTTGACTGGCACGCCCATCCAAAGCACATGTTGGGATTGAATCTTATTGGCGTACACCGTCGGGGCGTCTTTCAAATTTCCAGTGACATAATCATCTACGACGAACCGAGCCAGATTATAACCGGTCAAAGTCACAAAGAAGCTGGAACGACCTTGTCGCAGATTAATTTCAAAGAACTTGAAAGTATTATCCCGGGGATCGTACTTCATGTCGAAATTACAATAGCCGGTCATGTGAATGTCTTCCAAGAATTTTTGGACGACATCATACACATCTTGGTTGTATTCCGGCAAAATCGTCACATAATTACCGATTGCTGCCGGAGTTGGGTCCTCCAACAACGGGTGGCCCAGGCACATCAGTTTCACTTGATGGTCTTTGCTCACATAGGCATTCAGTGTGCGCATGTTGGAGTCGTCGCCGGGAATGAACTCTTGGAGGATCAGATGACTGGTATAGCCATTATCGTAAATTTTGCCGACAATATCTAAGTATTCAGTTTCGGAATGGATGACAAAGGCTTTTTTTCTTCCTGGGAAGTGAATGTCCAACCATTCCACAGAATTAGCCGGTTTGAGCGCTACTGGATAAGTGAATGGGACATCCAAGTTTTGCTTCTTTTCATACATTTCCTTGGTAATGATCTTGGTCTTTGGGAACGGCAACCCGTGGGCCTCCGCCTCTTGGTAAAAGCTTTCTTTGTTGTTGAGTTTACGCAATAAGTCATAATCCACCACGGGGCACACAAAAGTTTGTTCCAAAAAGGTTTTGTGCTTGGCCATCAGCTCCGCGTAAGCATCACCCATTGCCAAAAGGATCACCGGCTCTGAATGGTCCGCATAACGCTTAGCCACCTCATGCATGGTATCAATAAAGACCGGATCTTCTTCGAAGCCATGGTGGAACTCTAACGTCAGAATTTTTGAATAACGCGTGGGTGCGAGCGGATCGCTGGCAATGCAGTGGACCTTAATGCCGTACTCCTCGTGGAACGCCCGCGCCATACCGTAGGCATTCATATCGCTCCCCAGAATGATGGGGGTAAACTTTGGTGTCATCGAGACAACCCCTTATTTTTTGATTCCGATCACACCACTGTGGGTGCAATATACGTAGTGCATTGTACCATATTTAACAGGCCGAATTGACTCTATTTCAGCAAATCTTATACGCAAAAAGTGTTCAATGGGTGCCAAGTAGTTGCTGATAGCGCGTCCAAATTTGATCTTGCAATTGCTTGAGGGAGAAGTGTGTCTGGGCATAGGCCCGCAACGCAGTGCCCTTGGCCGCCAGCGTCCCATGCTGCCAATCGCGGTAGGCCGCTTCTAATTGTTTCTGTAAATCAGTACCGTCACCTGGTTTAAACAAATAGCCCAAATCTGGATGACTAATCAATTTCGGTACATCGCCAACCCAGCTGCTCAAAACTGGCACAGCAGCATTGGCGGCTTCCAACAGGACGAGGGGAAAGCTTTCAGAAATCGACGTGAGTACGGCCAAATCCATGCATGGATATTCTGCATTAATTTGATCCGGTGTCTGCAAACCAGCAAAGGTCACCTGATTGCTAAGGTTTAAGGCGGTGGTCATTCTTTGCAATTTGTCCCGCTCCGGGCCATCGCCGACCAACAGCAACCGGGCGTCCGGCAACTTCGCGGCAGCTAACGTCTGTAATAGCAGCGCGTGGTCCTTGACTGGATGCAGCCGGGCCACGTAAATCATGTTAAACGTATGGTGGACCTGTTTAGCGGGTACGGTATCGCTGAAGTTAATGCCATTACGAATCACCGTCAGCTTGTCGTCTGGAATGCCGAATTGACGCAGCCGCTGATAAAACGGTGTGGATACCGGGAAGAGATAGTCCATTTTGCGTAAACTATTGATGTACAACTTGGTGAAGATTTTCCCAGGAAGACCGCGATCCATAAAATCCAATAATGGATCACTGTGGACCGTGGCCACTTTCAGACAGTGCACGCGGTGCCCCAGCATCCGCAAAAACAACACCGCCCGGGCGCCATGCGCATGAACGATGTCATAATGACCCGCATTAATAAACTGGGCTAATGCTTTGAGAATACCTAAGTTATATCGACGCTGAAAATGAAGCACATGGGTATCAATCCCAGCTGCCCGGGCGGCCTTGGCCACCGGTCCCTCTGCAAATGTTAATAAGCTGACCTGGCGCGAATCCCAGCCAGATAACAGGGAAACAATGTGGGTTAAACCGCCGCCGTTTTCCAGACCCGCATTGATATGGAGAATCTTCATTTTGGTTTCTTTGCCTCCTGGTGAACCACTCTGAGAAACTTGGGCAAGATCAGCATGCGTTTAAACCGGGTCGGTTCTTTCAACAAGCGATAAAACCATTCTAAATGTGCTTTTTGCATGAAGACCGGGGCTCGTTTCACCGTCCCTGACAACACGTCAAAGCTCCCGCCAACTCCCATAAACAATGCGTCTGGCAAATGATTACGCAGCGCAGCAATGAATTGTTCTTGCCGGGGATAGCCCATGGCCGCAAAAACCATATCCGGTTTAGCCGCGATGATGGCTTGATCGACCTGCGTGTCACCCAGTTCGAAGTAGCCATCGTGGGTCCCTACGATTTGCAGTCCGGGAAATTCTTGGGCCGCTTTTTTGGCTGCAGCATCGGCAATGCCTGGCTTAGCACCGATCAAGTAAACTCGATAACCCTGTTGAGCGGCCAACTGCAATAAGTTGACCATCAAATCAAAGCCAGTCACCCGTTCTTTAATCGGGGTGCCTAGAATTTGGGCGCCCTTAACTACCCCAATGCCATCCGCAGTGACAAAGTCCGCTTCATCCACCAGGCGCTGATATTCTGGATGTTCACGGGCGTACATGACGATTTCTGGATTGGCCGTCACAATAAACGTCCCTTGTTCCTGTCGCATTCTTTTGCCAAGGATCGTCATAAATTCAGCCATTGTGTGGTTATCGAAGGCCATTCCGAGTACATTCACGCGTTCCATGACAGTCACCTTCCTAGTTCGTGGCTGCGGTCAAACGCATACCGATCTGTTGCCTGACGCGGCGGAAATGTCCCCAGCACCAACTGGCCCAGGAAAAAGCCGACCAGGATCGTCGCTGTCAGATAATCCAATACGTAACCCGCATAAAGCGAAATGGCAAATGCCATGATGACCCCCATGATCAACGTCACGTTTTTTAACGTGAACAGATCCCGGAACCGGAATAACATCCGCAAGCCTAAAAACAGGATCAAAAGAATATACGGGGCCACCAGCAGTAACATCCCCACCGCGCCGATGGCGTAATACTGCGATACAAAATCCCGTTCGATAAGCCCCATATTGTTCAAACGGATATAACCAAAGCCAAACAGTTTATCCTTTGAATTGTTGTTGATGGCCGAGACACGACGCCAAATCTGCATTTGCAAATAACGATAGTTCATCCGAGAATATGCTGGCCAATGCATGACACCTAACCAGAATTGTGGATCATATTTGGCTGGGTAAGTCTTCGTGACAAACCCCTTATTCAAACCAAACTGATCACGATACTTGTTGATGAACTTAATTTGCTGTTTGCGGGTACCTGTCTTTGTGATCTGATCCAATTGCTTGGCCAAGTGTTTGGTCTTCTTCTTGGTGGGCTTCATCTCTTTTTCCACCACTTCTTCAGAAGCTTGACGGTTTACACTAGGCGCAAAGCGGCTCAGCCCATAAGTCGCAAACAGCGCCACCACGAAGAACAACGCCAAATATTTATTGAAGTGGACTTCCTTTTTGACAAAAGCAAAGAACAAATACACCAAAATGTAGGCCGCCAATGCCAGCATCACACCATATCCAGCAGCCTTTGTGCCCAATTCCTGACAAGCCAGCAAATGCACGCCCATCAGGATACTATTTTTCCAGTTGAAGTTTTTGACGACCACATAAAAAACTAGCGGGGTCAGTAATACGAGAATTGCCCCCGTTGTATTCGCGTGGTTAAAAAAGCCTTTGGAAGCCATACCGTAAAAATCCATGGTTTGGCTTGGTCGAAACCAATCAAAGATCGTGCCGGTAATGCGTTGATGAGGATACTGTTGGAAGATGTTCCCAGTCCCCCAATTACGCAAGTAGGAGCCCAAACTGATCCGCAACACGTTTGTCAAAACGATAGATCCAGAGAAAAAAATCGTTAACCAGTTGATAATATGTTCGAACTGATTGTCCGTGTACTCTGTCCGTGCGGCCACCACGATCATAAACAGCGGGACGAGCATACGCACAATGTAGAATAGTTCGCCGAAAGTGGAATAGCCGAAGTTTCCCGGCACTAATGAATGGAAAGCCATTGCGTTACGCTGATGGAAAATGAAATAAACCCCCAACAGCAGCAAATAGCCGCCGTAAAACCACAGTTCTTTTTTGTTCCGCAGACTGAGCAGATATAACACACCAATCACGGCGATAAATACCAGTCGAATCAGGGTCGCCGGTGACATTCCCAGGAACGTCGCAATCGGCGGTTGATACAGCCAGAAAATGTCTAGGAATGGCTGCAGAATCACGAAGATAAAAACGCAGCGTTTCAGTTTTGTTGCCAACATGAGTCCTCCAATACACACAATTCTTTTAGCGCGCCGCGCCGCTTCGTCGGAAGCGCCGGGTTACCCGCGAAACAATATCTCGCAGTGCATTCTCGCGCAATACCAATAACACAACCAGGTAAACCAAAGTCAGGATAATCGTCTGAAGCACTAAATCGACGAAAAGACTGCCAAAATTAATCGGCAATAACAAACCAATGATAACACTCACTGCTCCAGCAAAAACTATCTTCCACTGATTCGCAAAATATTGCAATAGGGGCAACTCTTTGCGAACCACCCAGATACGCAGTACGCAAACAATCGCCTCAGTAATCACAATCGTAATTGCTCCGCCGATTGCCTTGAAGTGCGGCACTAACAGGAAGTTTAATGAGAGCGATACCACGGCACCAATATAAAACGGGAAAGAATATTTCTTAAAAAGTCCTCGGGAAAGCGTATATTGTGTCGCGTACACACTGCCATAACTGACGATCATAATAATCAAGGCAGAAATAAACAGGACCGGGCCCATGGGGGCAAATTCAGGAGTCCAAAACCACACCACGAATTTGCGTGCATTCACCATAAACGCAGCACTAAAATATGCCCCCGCCAGCAAAGAATAATCCAGCACTTGTCCCAGCAGGCGTTTTACTTCCTTGTGGCCGTTCTCTGAAACCAGCATTTGGGCCATCTTCGGCATCAAAATGGTGCTGACCGACCCCACCATCGTCGTAATCGCCCGACACATCAGTTGACTCTGGGAATAATAGGCCAGCTGGGCGTTCCCCGCTAACCAACCGACAATGGTCTGATCGAAGCTGATGTAAAATTGCAGCGCCATCGCCGGCATTGTCACGGTTAGAGCCGCCCAGAAGTATTGCTTGTTCCAGTGTAATTCGCGAAAGGCCTGTTTCACCGAGAAATAATGGCGTAAGTCAAACCAGAAGACGATATTTGCTAAATACGTGACGGAATTGATGAGTAGATATATCCACAAATCTTCGGGCCGGTGAACGAAAATAAAAATACACGAAACGATTGCCAACTTGATGATCGTGTTCCGCATGACCACCCGCTTGATTTCCCCTAAGCCAATAAATAACCAGGAAACATCCAGCACGTAACCCAGTAAGAAAGGAATTTCCAACAGGAAGTAACCCTTGTAATCCAAGGCAGCCAGGACCACGATGACAAAACCGATGATCGTGATCATACCAACTAAGAATTGAATCAGCCACAATTGAGCAAATTTATGACCCAGTTCCTCTTTCTTTGCCTGGGCGATGGTACGGGCTCCAAATTGGTTCATACCAAAGAGAATAATGACACTTAAAAAGACAGGGGTAGCATTAACGAACGCATTGATCCCCAATGCTTCCTTCCCCAACCGGGCAGAAACATAGGGGACCACGATAATCGGCAGCAATAAAATGATCAGCTGATAGATACCGTTATAGAGAATGTTGACAAAAGTCTTACGCACGATTGGACTCCTTAACTGAGATGTTTGGGCTGACGTTTTGACTGGGCAGGCGGCTGCATATAATCGCCATACATCCGTGTCAAAATCGTATCGTAACCGACGGCGATCGGATACTGCTCTCCGGCAAATGAGCGCATTACCGCGCTGGCCACCTCATCCACATGATATGTTTCCCGGTCCCAGGCATAGGGGCTGCCAAAATTGTAATACATGTAGCCCTTCGTCAGTCCTTGATGCTTTTGAATGTCTCGTAAATAATGGGTCAATAACTGAGATTTGCTGTGCTTAGCCGCCTGTCGCACAAGGATCTTATGAAGCGGACCAAGCTTGGTACCAGATTCTGGATGGCCCATGGCGATATCCAACCGAATTTGATCCAGACGAATCTGTAATTGGTGCAGCCGCCGCCGCGGTTTGCTGGTGTATGTCTTATCAAGGGCAAAGACATCAATAAAGACACCTTGAAAGCCAGTGCCTGCATCCTTTGGTGCATCGGTTCCGCTTAAATCCCATAACAGTTTGTATGTGGGAAAATAATAATTAGGCGTTTGTCCGGGAATAATCAACTTGTAGCGCTTCATCAGATCTGAGTGCTGAACGGCAGTCAAAAACTGGGGAATGTGATCCCGTTTGATCCCGACATCCACATCGTCATCCCAGGGAATAATGTCATGTTCACGCACTGCTCCAATTGCTGAACCGCCGATTAAGAAGAACGGTACTTTAGCGGACAACAATACCCCGCGCAGTTCATGCAACATAATAATCAATTTTTTCTGAGTTTCACTCGCCATCTTGCTGCTCCCTTTGCTGAATCTGTTGATACGCCTTACTAAACCGTCGTGAGGTCAATGCATATTGACGCACATCACGCTGTTTTAAAGCCGGTAAAACTAACTTCATCGCACGAAAAATATTCTTTTGCTTCAAGGCTTGCTTCCCTTGACTGAGATTCAATACCGCTGCTGAAAACTGTTGTTTGACGATGGGATCATTAGCCCGCTTACTGGTCAATAAATCGTTGAGCCGTTGCAGTTCGAGCTCCTCTTCAGGGTATTCGTCTTCGCGGAATGCATGCTGTAAATAGTCTGTGACCAGGAACACCAAGTAACGATCGCCCTGCGTCATGGAATTGTGCCGTAACCGGTACTGGAACAAACGCTGATTGGTGGCGCCAATGCGAAAATCTGCTTTCAGCAGCCGCAACCACAAATCATAGTCCTCCGCTGTGGGCAGCAACCGGTAACTGCCGACACTGCGAATGGTCGCCGTCCGCATTAAAACAGACGGATGAATTAAATTGGACCCAAAAGGCAACAATTGAGCGAGATCTTCCGCTTTTTCTGGAATCCAATCGTGTTGACCGACCACCTGCCCGGTTTCATCAATAAAGTCGGCGTTGGTCGATAGGACATCGAGCCGACGTGCGTTAATGATCCGCATTTGTTCTGCCAACCGGTTGGGGCGGGAGATATCATCGGCGTCCATGCGCGCCAACCAGGGTGCCTGGGCATGTCGAATCGCCCGGTTCAAACTAAATGCCAGCCCAGCGTTACGCTGGTTAGGCAGCAGTCGAATGCGGGCATCTTTTTTCTGCCAGTTTGTGAGCTGGGTATTTAATCGTTCGTTTTGGGGATTGTCCGAGACAATGATCAGTTCAAGGTCGGTGAATGTTTGGCCGAGGATGGACTGGATCGCTGCGTCCACTTGGGCGGCCGTTTCATTGTAGGCGGCCATGATGACACTTATTTGCACCATGAGGGAAAAGTTCCTTTCTGCATGCTCTAATCTGTCTTATTATAGCAAATCTGGCATTTGGTCCGGTAACGGAGGTAAATCTTAAGTTTTCCTTGACTGTTCCGGCGAAAAAAAACACAGGGTAAATACAATCCCCGTGTTGTGCGTGGTTACTTATTGAGTTGGAAAAGTAAAATATCGGTGTTTTGAAATTTTTTGACTGGCGTATAGTGCTGCTGAATGAAGGTGACCGTCATTTTGTCTAGGTGAGCGTCATTCAGATTCGAGGCCGTATAGAGTATCCGTTGGATGGCGATGAACTTAGGGCGGTTATTGGTCAATTTTTGCTTGAACTCCGCGGTTAACTTTGGAAAATAGGTGTAATCCAAAGATGGGAGCGTAAAGAAGCGGGAGTTGGCGAATCGGTCTGAGAGCAAATAGATGTTGGCATTGATGCGATGAATATAGATGGGGTCTTCAGGCCGAGTGCGGGCTTTGATATAGCGGGCCTCTTGGACATCAATACCGGTTTGCCGATAGTTAGGCGTAGTCACAGAAACCTGCATGTTGGTGTGTCCAACGTCTCTGATCCCGAATAATGCAGGCACCATTAATAGCCCGATAATGGCATATTTAACCCGTGCATGCGGTAAGGCCATGCGCAAAATGTCATCGACGCTCAGTGCTGCCATCAGGACCACACTGGGAATCATGGTGATGAAATAATGGGCATAATAACGTCCCGAAAGAATAACGGTCAAAAAATTAACTGCCGCGAAGATGACGATAACTAAACGTAATTGCCACCGGCTGTCTCGTAATCGATCTAAATTCAAGAATGTTGTGAGACCATAAATAATCAGCACAGATGAAATGCCCGTTTTGTTCGCCAACCCAAAGAATCCTTGGGCAGCCAGATAACGATCAGCCCAGGTAGTAGCCAGTGCATATTCAGAATTGACGGTGAAGGTTTGATAGATCATTTGATCAAGATTACCCACCACCAGAGCGTAAATGAATACCAGCACACACACGGCTGCACCACCAAGGAAAATGCCGCCTGCGATTCGGCCGAGCTGTACAAATTCTTTCTGAATTAATAACTTGATCAACAAATAGCCGCAAAAAACAACCCATAGCGTAATCATGTTGGGCCGAATGAAGAACGTAAGGCCGCCGCAAATTCCAATGCTGATCAAGTGCCGCCAGTTCAGTTTGCTGGTCACAATCAATCGGATGAAAAAGTAGAGTGCGATGGTAATTAAAGTCAGGGCAAATTCTTCTGAATAGTCACCAAAGTCAAAAGTGACTACACTCAACGGCGTCGCCAAGAAGAGCAAAACACCAGCCATCAAAGGTCGCTTAGTTAGAAAAACGATCGTCCGAAACATAAATATCAAAGTGACCAAGTAAAAGACACATTCGATCAACCAAATGCCAGAATCATATCGGCCGAAATTAAGACACACACCCAACTGCTGAATCCAGTACAATACAATTCCCTTGTGATCAAACATGTCACGATAAGGCACGAGGCCATGGTTCATCCCCTGCCCAAAATAAAGAAACATGGATGCATCGTGACCTGCAAGAAAGTGAGAAAAGGGTGATGTCCATAAGCTCAGCATCGTGAGCACAAAATTAAGCGTCAAAAATAAATACCCAAGCAGTTTGGGATAAATCCCCTCACCTGTGTTTTCCTCGACTGCATCCAAATCGAAATCCCCCCCGTGATTGGCTATGCTGAGTTTACCAGAACCACTAAAAATTAAAAGTCTTTCTTCCTTGAGAGCCATATTTTCGTATTTGAAAAATGGTCCCAGAATCAATCGATCCCGAGACCATTTCTGATTGTGGCATAGCCTATTTAATCACGCGTGCCCCGTTTCCATCCAGCCATGCGTTGGTACCCACTTTATACCAAGTCGTACCGTCATATTGAGCCGTCATGCTATATTTCCACTTTGAACCGCTCTTAATGATCTTACTCGGTCGGCGCGGACTCTGATAATCGCTCCAAAGGGCAATGCCGCCATTGTTGGCCGCATAAGCTTGTACAATCCCGTTCCGGACCACAGCGCCGGGCTTAGTGAAGCTCATATCGACATCCTTAATCCACAAGTTGGTGTCAATTTGGTAATACGTTGCCCCATTGACTGTCTTTACATCGGTATAAATCCAATGCGACCCAAAGGCGAAATGGCGGCTAGTGGCCCCGCTGCCAGGCTGAACAAAGGCGTTAACGCCGCCTGGTGCGCTAATATACAGGGTCTTCTTCGCTGGCTGTACCGGCGTCGTTGAACCGCCACCAGTACGATCGCCATTCATCAATACTTCACTGGGCGAAGTCAGCATCATGTATTTGACACCATCATGGGCCACGACATTTTCTGCTTCACGATTTGCTGAAATCCGATTTACTTCGACATTCATCCAGTTATTGGCACTGGCCGCCATACTCGGATTATTCGCGTTTTTAGCAAAATTATTCAGATCAATACTGAGATAAGCGGCATTCGAATTGATATACAGTCGATCATTATCAATTGAAATGCCCTGCAATTGGTTGGCCAGAATTGGTTTGATAGACATTCCGAGTTGACTGACAGAATAGTGGCCGCCACCAGTCGGAACCCCGCGCAATGTGATGTACGCTGAGCCATTGGATGTATTCAAAGAAGCGGCCCCCACTGAGTAAAAGTTGCCGTTATTATCAAACGCCAGGGTGTTAGGTTGCGCCTCATATCGCTTCAAGACGGAATCGTACAGATCGAACTTCACTGTCCCCGTGCGCTGTAAGGATTGGGCATTAACCGTGGCCAACTGAATCGGGTGGGTCGCCATGAAGGCAGAATCTGTCCGGCTGTATGCGACGAAGAATTTGACTGTGTCCGTCGCTGGGTCATAGGCCAAACTGCCGCTGGCAAATGCGCCGTCCACATCGGAGAAACGCACGTGGTTAGCCTTAATCAGTGATTGGGGGTTGGTCCGCAGTAATTTCGGGTTCTTGATCAGTGTATCGATGGCAAACGGATCAAGCCGCATAATATACCCTTGATACAAATAACCGCTGGTGGCCCAATTGCTGTTGCGCCGAGAAATCGCGATGTACATATTCCCAGCTTTATCCATGGTCACTCCCTGCGGCGCACCATTACCAAAATAGGTCTGGTTCTTACCGCTGGGATTATTGTTGCTGACAATATCGCCCGCATGTAAGAAGAATGCGGTCCGCCACTTGGCACCAATGTTCGTTCCTGCCGTCACAGTATACGTTCCTGGATTCGAATCGCCATACCCATATTGGTTGTTTTCGATACCTTTAACCCCGCGCGTATCGATCACAGCATTGGAACGTTCCGAGTATACGGGTTGGTTATACCAGTTTTCCGCAGCATAAACGATCGCTGCCGGTGACACCCCAGCCAGGTTGCTGGTGACCACTGCCCCCGCCCCAGCCAACGCCAGCGCAATGCTGGCGGTTATCCAAACTTTTTTCTGCACAAAAATCCCTCCCACAGGACAAGTTTCATTACGCCAACATAATATCATCAAGTATATTTATTCACAACGATTTACACATACGCAAAAAAATACCCCGATGACCGTGAATAATCGATCATCGGGGTAACGATTTTTATTAAGCAACTGGCACTTCTTGCTGCGCTGCTTTTTTTGCTGGATCAGGGACGAACTGCGGTACCGTGTCGTCGATGAAGAAAACTTTGTACCATACTAGGAAGGTGTAGATGACCCAGACCTTGCGGCGGCCATCAATCTTGCCGGCATAGTTATCGTCAATCAACTTCAGAATAGCGTCCTGATCAAAGAATTCCTTCGCCCAGTCCTGGGCAAACAAGTCACGGACCTGCTTGTAGAACTTCTCATCACGCAGCCAAGCGGATACTGGTACCGGGAACCCCAGCTTGGGCCGAGAAGCCCATTCATTAGGCAAGTGACGGTTAGCCGCTTCGCGCATTGCATATTTGGAGTCTTTGCTGTTAAGCAGATACTTTGTCGGAATACCGGCCGCCACCTTGGCCACTTCTTTATCCAAGAACGGGACCCGTAATTCCATAGAATTGGCCATGCTCAGCTTATCGGCCTTGAGCAGAATATCCCCAGCCATGAATTGATGCAAATCCAAATACTGCATCTTCTTCACGTCGTCCTGGTACGACCGGACCCGTTTGTATTTGTCCATGACGACATCATGAACAGGTTCGCTTTGCCGGAAAGCCGGTTGTAATAACTTGTCCGATTCACTTTCATCGAAAATTTTGGCTTGGCCAATGAAGAATTCTTCTGCGGGTGCCGTCGCCGTGTACATTTGCAAACGACCGTGGAAGTTGGGCATCTTGCGTAACCCGTGGGCTAACTTGGTCTTCACACCCTTGGGTAAGTGCCGCAGGCCATCGGAGAAGGCTCGGATGACGTGGGACTTAGAGTGGAACCCATAATCCGCATAACCTGCAAACAACTCATCAGCACCTTCACCAGACAAGATTACAGTCACGTCTTTGGATGCCAATTTAGTCAAGAAGTAAAGCGGTACACAGGACGGGTTGCCATCCGGTTCATCCAAATGATATTGAATCAACGGGAAGTTGGCGAAGGCCTCTTCCGCGGTGACCACATCAGACGTGTTATCCAAGCCCAACTTGTCTGCCAATTCTTTGGCCGCCGTACCTTCATGATACTTCTTGTCATCGAAGCCAATGGAATAGGTGTGTTCCGGCCGCAGAATGCTGGTGATGTAGCTGGAATCAACCCCACTGGAAAGCAGCGAGCCAACCGGCACATCAGAAATACGATGGGCTTCCACAGATTCTTGCACAGACTTGTCAATAGCATCAATGGTCTCATTCAGACTGAGACTATTGGCCTTGAATTCCATATCCCAATACTTCTTGATGTTCAACTCGCCATCATGGTACGTGAAGTAATGGCCTTCGGGAATGCGATAGACATTCTTGAAGAATGTTTCATCCAATCCGGAATACTGGAACGTCAGGTAAGGCTTCAACGCTTCCTTGTTTAATTCTTTCTTAAAATGCGGATTCTTCAAGAAGGCCTTGATTTCTGACCCCACCATGAAGGTATCTCCGTCTTTGTAGTAGTACATTGGCTTGATTCCGAAGAAGTCCCGGGCGCCAAAGAGCGTCTTGATGTTATCGTCCCAAATCAGGAACGCAAACATGCCCCGAATCTTCTTCAACAGGCCCTCCATCCCGTATTCCTCATACCCATGGAGTAAGACCTCGGTATCAGAGTGAGTGGTAAAGATGTGTCCGGCCGCCACCAAGTCTTTACGGATGCTGGCGAAGTTATAGATTTCCCCGTTAAAGATGATGACCCGGCTGCGGTCTTCGTTATAGATCGGCTGCGTGCCGCCCTTTAAATCAATGATGCTCAACCGGCGAAAGCCTAATGCCATTTGATCATTGATATATTCCCCCGAGGAGTTTGGGCCCCGGTGTTTAATCATTTCCATCATGTCCTCGATAACTGGTTTCTTATCGAGGATGGTTTTATCGACAAAGCCGACGATTCCGCACATTTGGCAAAACTCCTTAATATATTCTTAAGCTGCCCAAAAAACAATTTTAGTTTACTTGTAAATTATAAATACGGCACGGTTTCTGTCAATCAAAAGCGCTCTGCCGCCCTGTAGGCAATTACGCCTGGTCATCCTTGGGTAAATACTCTTGACCATCATCAATCAAATCGGTCTTGATCTTGGTGGTTGAAATACCCTGGGTCCGGGGCAAATAGATGACCTTACAATATGGTTTAAGAAAGTCGAACTGCCCTTTCCAATCGTCCCCCATGACAAAAATATCGACGCCGAAGCGTTTGACGTCACCAATCTTTTGATCCCAATCTTTCTCAGGAATTACTTGATCCACGTAACGAATGGCTTCCAATATATATTTGCGATGTTCGTAGCTGTGATAAGCTTCCTTATGCTTTTGCGCATTGAACTCGTCGGTGGATAAAGCCACGATCAGCTTATCGCCTAACGCTGCAGCGCGCTCTAGCAAACGGATATGGCCCCAATGTAACAAATCAAATGTGCCGTACGTAATCACGGTCGTCATAGTCTTCCTCTTTTCCTTACTGCACAATAATGGCTACATTTTACCACAATCATGTACCTGACCCGAAAGCACTACTTCTTTGGAAACCACATGCTGAA
Source organism: Schleiferilactobacillus perolens DSM 12744 (assembly GCF_001435585.1). GTDB lineage: Bacteria > Bacillota > Bacilli > Lactobacillales > Lactobacillaceae > Schleiferilactobacillus > Schleiferilactobacillus perolens. The sequence goes on along the minus strand of NZ_AZEC01000007.1, from coordinate 15,703 downwards.
TTCACGTAAGGGTGTCGCCGCCCCATAGCCCAGAACGGCTAGCCGTCCCTGGGCGGGATCGGCCACCAGCGTATACCCCGCATATTCAGTGGTTTCACCGTATCGGCGGTCCCAGCGGGCGTTGTAGCCGGTGGTCAACTGATGGCCCTTACCCATCAAGGCCGAACAATTCAGCAGGAGATAGCGAATATCATGGTCTAGAAAAGTCTGTTCAATGTGCCGGTGGCCGCAGACATAGGCGGTAATGCGGGCGTTGCGGATATGGGTGAAATCAAAGGGCATATCGATTTGAAAATCCGCTTTTTTGGCATGGTTGTTGACTTGTCCGCGGGCATGCAGGTTAAACGCACGAAACAGTTCATGCAGAGTCCGGCCATTATAGTGGAGTCCATCCTTGTGGTTGGCCTTCAACAGATTGCCGTGACCACAGACGATGATTGATTTATTATCAGACATTTGCAAAATCTGAGCGATTTCGGCCACTTGGCCCGTGCGCACGGCCAAGTTTAATTTCACATCGTATTTCTTGATGCCAAACCGATTCAACTCGTAAGGCACATCACTGGTATTGATGAATAAGAAGCGCACCGGACCCACATCCAGCCAGGCCACGCCGTATTTCTGGCTAAACCGCTGCAAAGCTGGCTGCTTGTAATCTGCCGCCAACACAATATCATTGAAGGTGTTTGCGGTGAAACTCGCACGGCGCACGGTCTGATGTTCATCAAATTTGTCATTATCATCGTGGTTGCCTTTAGCGATATAAAAGGGCTTATTCAGTGGTTGCTGAAAGGCCGCCACGCAATCCTGTAAATGGGCGATCGACACTGGTGCTGGTTCACTACCGTCAATGAGGTCTCCCAGGTGGGCATAGGCATCCACACCAGGCTGACTGGCCACATCGGCGACGAATTCCTTGGTGTGTTGGAGTCCGTTGATGCCGTAAAATGTCGGATCAAATCCCGCCTTGTAGTGGGTGTCGGTGATAATCGCCAGGCTGGCGGTTTCACCCGGCCGGGTGAGTTGCACTAATTGTTGCTGAAACGGGGCCAAGGCACTGGCCACCCGGGGGCGGGGACTGGTATCTAAATCACTTGTCGGTGACACTTTTTTTGATCCGAAAAAGGCCATAATCAACCTGCTTTCTGTTTTTCTTTCATTTTAGCATGGTGCATGCAAAAAAAGCCCCAGTGGGTAAACACTGGAGCCAATGCGCTCACATCAAATTACTTAGCGGCTACCCATTTACCATCACCGGGTGACACATACACGTTCGTGGCCACCCGATAGTAGAAACCACCAGGAAGATAAAGTCTGCCAGTCGTGCGCCAGCGAGAACCCTTGGCCAACTTTTTGCCGGTCGGTACGGTGTCCCTGCGCATCGTTGCTGCACCGTTCGCCCTGGTGATCGTAAAGATGCCCGGTCTATCGGAGACCGTAACGTCCGCTGCTTTCACAAATTGATTTCCACCAACTTGGAAGCCCAGCACATCACCGTCAATACTCATGACTACCTGGCCAAACTGCCATCTTGAATTGTACGGTAGTGTTTTAGAGGTTGGATTATACCAGTCACCTTGGGCATAAACCTTGGCCCCGGCCGGATTACTCACTTGCAAGATGTCGTGAGTCCAGTAGCTGTAACCATAACGATAGCTCTGTTTGGACACCACAACACTCGCCGGCAGCCAGAGATTAGTACCCACTTGATAGGCATAATCAGCCGCCTTGCCGGAATATTTGTACGTAATGGTCTCTTTCGCACCATACCGCCATGCGGTACCGGGGGCTAATGTCCGGTTGGCAGGCGTCAATAATTTGGAATCGGTATATAATTGCTGTGCCTGTTTGCCCATTGTGAGCACGCCAAAATCATTTTCTGCGGCATATTGGTTGAGGTCTTCAGCAGTCCAGGAATCGAGCCCCACCCAGCCATCAGGAATGTGGTAAGCCACCACCTGATTTGTTTTGGTATTCGTGGCAATTTGATCGTAGGCGGCGACGGCTTGGTTGGTCATGTAACGTTGGGCAAAATGAATCACTTCCGAACCAAAGATCTTCAGTTCTGGATCCTTGTATGCGCTGAGGACCCCCTCCCCGTGACGGAAGTAAATGTAGCCAGTCTTGTTTAAAACAGCTAATGAATCCGTGGTATCGGTAATTTCCGTATCGTTGCCGGCCGCATGCACCGGCACAGCACTTGCTGTTGTCACACCGACAGTAAGCAGTGCCACACTACACAGAAAGACGAATGATTTCTTCATGGTTTATTCTCCTCGTGGTGCATTATTTTTGGGGCATCCAAGTGCCTAAATTACTGTCCACCCACAGATATGTGGCAATTTGATAATAGAAGCGATTGTGCATAAAAGTGACAGATGTCGTACGCCAACGAGAACCACCCGCTACTTTACGTTGGACGGTACCGGGGCCGTTCACAATGTCTGCTCCACCCTTTTGGGCAGTGAAAACACCCCGCCGCTGGACAATGCTGGCATCTGATTCAAGTACAAACTCATTAGTGCCAACCTGGTAGCCAATTAATTCATCCAGCCGATTTGTCACACCCCGGGCAAATTGCCACCGCGATCCCTTAGGCAACACTCGACCAGTGGGTTTCTTGAAAGTTAGATCGGAATAAACGCGCGCACCCGCGTTATTGTTCACTTGCACAATATCGTGATGCCAGACGCTGGTACCTGGCTGATAGGAGGTCAAAAAACGTACGCCCTCGGCCGGCAGCCAAAGATTCGTGGCGACGCGATAAGAATATGTGCGCTCTGGGTCATTACCGCGAATAACACCTAAAACGGCCGTATACCGCCATCTGGACGATGCGGGTACCGTTCGGTTAGCCGGTTTCGTTAATTTGGCGTCCGTATAGAGCTGCTGCGAATAATCTGGTGCAGTCAGGACCCCAAAATCATCAGACTGGGAAAACTTCTCAGTCACAGAACTAGTGACATTGGTCGCCGCCGAAACTGGTTGTGCAGCCACCACCACTGCTCCGAAACTAAGCAATACGGCACCGAATAATACGACAAATGATTTCTTCATTGCTAAATCCCCTTTGTGACAGCTGAAATGTATTTGTAACACTACTGTCATATTTATCGTAGCCCACCTGGCGCTCAACTGCAAGCGCTATAAGTTAAGAATTTGTTAACATCATACCTGGGTATCCATTTTGATTGGCCTCGCACTTTTGACTTCCTAGCAGTCTTGTCCGGTATCCATTCGCAAAAAGAAGCTCTCAGTGGACTGTTTTGCCTACTGAGAGCTTCTCTTTGTGTTTCTCATAATCTATTGCGGAATTGAATCCAACCGCTTAGCGCCTGTCTAGTTCGCTTTTATCCAGATATATTACTTGCTTGGCGTCCAGGTCCCAGCAATGGCGCCAATATACAGATCAGTGGCCACTTGGTAATAGAAACCACCATGCATATAAACAATGCGATTGGTCTGCCACCGGGAACCACCGGCCAATTGTCGTCCGACAACACGACCGGAATTAATCGTAAAAGCACTGGCATGTCCCACAGTGAAAATACCGCGCCGTTGAACGAGCGTCGTATTCGATGCCGCCACGAATTCGTTACCGCCAACCTGGTAACCATAGAGTTGACCGCCATCATTAATCAGCGCCCGACCGAACTGCCACTGGGAACCAGCTGGCAATTTTCGACCAGTCGTATGTTGCAATGCGATGTCCGAGTAAACCGGTGCGCCCCCTTTTAGAACCTGGACAATATCGTGGTGATAGATGCTGAAGCCAGGTTGATAAGATAGCACACTGCTCTCGCTTGCGGGTAACCATAAGTTTGTGCCGACCCGGTAAGACCAAACCTTAGTTGAACCATCGCTGTAATTCTGTATCCCGCGAACGGTATAACGCCACTGCGAACCCGCAGGTAAAGTACGGTTAGCAGCCTTAGTCAACTGATGATCCGTGTAAAGCATTGCCGCCCGCGGACCGACCGTGACGACACCAAAATCGCTGTGACTGATGTCGTTGTCTGTCGGATTCGTCCGTGTGACATTGTGAGTGGCCGCTACGGCGGGTTGCGCAGAAAATGTGGCCGCCCCTAAGCCGAGCAGCGCAGCACTGAATAAAACGATCAATGATTTCTTCATTGCTAAATCCCCCTTATGACAGCTGAAACATTTTTGTAATCTTTCTGTCACAATCATAGTAAGCCGCTGAATCTCGAACTGCAAGCGGTATAAGTTAAGAATTCATTAATAGCTTACCTAAGTTTGCGTTTGCCAGAATTCTGATACTGTTTCGCATGTGTTATTTACCACGAACGAGTACCGTAGATGGGTGCCTATCTATTCGACTAAGTCATCTGTACACAAAAACACCCGTGGTCGCCCACAGGTGCAAGATGTTTCATTTGATTAACTAACCAATCCGGCCCCGCAGAATCGCATGGGCCACTTCTTTATCGTTGAAACCATCGTCGCCTTGAACAAATACTCGGCCGCCATAACCTAATACCACGACTGCAATATCGTTCAACAGGTTGTTAGCCCGAGCGTCTTCGCTTTCCCGATCGACCAAGTGGTCAAAGCCGATAGCGCCTGGTGCAGAAGCACCACGCTTCAAGATCAATGTATCCACCCGACCTTCAATGGCTGCACGGGCAATATCTGGCACTGCCGAGCTGGCCCGGTTACCAGAACGGGCATCGTCATTGGCCTTTTGCACTCGTTTCTTCGCAATGACCCGGAGTTCTTCTTCCAACTCCACCGCGACAGCGTGCAGATCATTCTTATTCAGCTTCGGCGGCATCTTGGCAATCCGCGGTTGATCCAATAGTACACCGCTCTTGGAAATCTTACGGTACTCCCCTTGAACTTCATCCACTGCCATGAGGATGACTGGGGTATGTGTCGGTACAGAGATGTTGGCTCGAATCCAATCGTCCACCATCTTGAAGTAGCGTTCCGTGTCAGCCCGGTCCGTTTCTTCCTTGGGATCGTGACCATGGAACACGGAATTGCCCCGGGCACCCGTCGACCGCTGCATATCATTGTCGTTCTTTAATTCAGTACCAATGGCATCCGCTCGATTGGTGGGCGCACTCTTTGGCAGATCGACTTCTGTGACATCATGACCGTGGACAGAGAATAACTTGAAGCTTTCTTTTTCCAGGGCCAGTAAATCATAGTTGATGTTGTATTGGTCATTTTCAATAATCGGTAAGACATAAAGGTTTTCAGTTATTTTCACTTCTGGATTCAACGGGAGGCGCATAAAGTATTGATACACGTGATCCGCCCCAGCAATGACGGCCATGCTGGTATTGGTGCCGCTAATCAGCTGACGTTCCGCCAAGATCAGCGCAAACTTCTCACCGAAGGGCCGCCACTCCGCATCTGGATACTTCTTCGCAAAGTCTGCTTGGGCCTGCGAAACCAAGCTCTTAAACTGAGTCCGGTCTTTCTCCATGGTGACATCTTCAGGATGGACTGGCATGAACAATGAAACAAATGGGCCATGGACGCCAACATCCTGTACAAGTGCTTGTAAATCATCACGTAAACTCACATAAACCGCCCCTATCTATTCAATTAATTGTGGCGCAGTTGGTACTGCTTCCAATACCAGCATAACAGGTTTTCCCCTTAGTGGCGAACAATTACCCCGGAAAAAGCAATATTCCCACTCACTGAATGATGTGATGGATCAACTTGGGTGCTGTGGCATTATCACCGATATGGATGGCGGCTAGCACCATATCCACCACATCTGGGCGTGCCGGTTCTTCGGCATAAATGGTCGCCAATAATTCGCCATGGGCGACCTTGTCACCAATTTTCTTATGCAAAACCAAACCCACAGCATGATCGACGACATCGCCCTTCTTCTGGCGGCCGCCGCCAAGAATCATACTCGCAACACCCAAGCGATCCGTGGCCATCTGGTCAACAACACCGGCTTTTGGCGCCAACACTGGAATGGTGTGGTTAGCTTGCGGCATCTTGGTAGGATGATCCACAATACTGGCATCTCCGCCTTGGGCGGTGATCATTTCTTTGAACTTGGCCAGAGCACTGCCGTCTGCCAGGCGATTCTCCAAAATCCGCCGCGCCGTCGGTAAATCTTCCGCAATTTCTGCTTGTATCAGCATGTGGGCGCCCAGCGTGAGCGTCAATTCCCGCACATCCGCTGGGCCCTTGTTCTTGAGAACATCAATGGACTCAGCGATTTCTAAGGCATTCCCAATCGCATAACCCAATGGTTGAGACATGTCAGTGAGCAGGGCGACAATCTTGATCCCTGCTTGGTGACCGATCCGCACCAAGGCTTCTGCCAATTCGGTGGCGCGGGCTTCAGTCTTCATAAAGGCCCCGTTGCCGGTTTTGACATCCAATACCAGACCATCCGTACCGGAAGCCAGTTTTTTACTCATAATAGAACTGCTGATCAATGGAATGGCTTCTACTGTGCCGGTAACATCGCGCAACGCATAAATCTTCTTGTCGGCCGGCGCCAAATTACCTGTGGCACTGGTAATGGCCGTCCCAATCGTGGTCACCTGTTGAATGAATTGTTCTTCAGTCAAGTCCACATTGAATCCGGGAATGGCCTCTAACTTATCCAGCGTCCCGCCAGTATGACCGAGTCCGCGACCAGAAATCATGGGGTTTTTGGCTCCGGCGGCAGCCACTAAGGGGGCCAACGGAATCGAGATTTTATCCCCCACTCCGCCAGTAGAATGTTTATCTACTTTAATGCCAGGAATTTTGGCCAAATTCAGGACATCTCCGGAGTGCAGCATGGCATCGGTTAGCACACTGATCTCCAGCGGCGTCATATTTTGAAAGTAAATCGCCATGAGCCAGGCACTCATTTGATAATCTGGAATGGTTCCCTGGGTGTACCCATCAATCACAAAATCAATTTGTTCTTTCGTCAGTTCTTGTCCATCTCGTTTGGCTTGAATAATATCGACCATCCGCATGGTAAATCCCCTCGTCTTTCTCTTCACTTCTTGATAACACCAGTATATCATCGCCGAAAAGCGTTTTCGAACCGAGGTATACACTGAGTATATTGGAATATGACCTTACACTTTTGTTAGCACGAGCGTTTCGATAGCGCTTTCTCCCACTTTCTGCGCATCCGTTGCGGATTCTTCAACGGTATTTGCCCCCTCGATTTTACGACCAATTAGCCATTCTTCCCGCCGTTTTGACAAACCCATGCTAGGCTGAAAAGTAGTCGTTCACTAACTCTGTACACGGCCCCCAGCCTATGCTATGCTCATTTATCATCATTACTGAAAAGAGGAAAGAATGAGATGAAAGTTAGAAAAGTGGGGAATTCCCATGTCTTAACAGTGCCCAGCAGTATTCCCTTTTTACCCAACGCAGACTATGGTGTCTTCGCTGGGGAGCAAGGCGCCATCGTATTTTATCCGAAGAGTAAAAACCCCTTCAAAGATCGCGAATTTTTACAGACCCATTCCGGATTACGGTGTACCACCGATGCGTGATCTATACTTCCCCCAGCGCCAAGACATTATTTGGCTGGCAGCCAAGAAGTCAGCAGATAAAAAAAGAGCCGCCGTGGTCATCAGTAATGCCGGCTACTGTGCCTATACCGGCCAAGTCATCTGCTGTCCTGTGGTGCGCCAGCCCAATGCCCAATTATTGGCAGACAAAATGATCGTACCCTTATCGGCCAGCAGCGGCATTCGCGGCTGTGCCGATCCGTTGCGGCCGTTCACCATTAAAGTGGCGGACACCCATACCTGGTACGTTGCTCAATTGGGAGACGATGCATTTGCCCAAATATTGCGACTGATCCATTGCATTATCGCGTAAGCGCCTCTTTTTTATCGCCCAGCGACGTGTTAGTCTTGTAACAAACACGCGAGGAGGTCACCATTGTGTCCGTTTTTAACGAAGCCATTGCCCACCAATTACCCAAGGTGGAGTTGCATTGTCACTTGGATGGATCGATTTCAATTCCCACAATTCGAGAAATTGCAGAGATGCAGCATATTCCGATCCCGGCGACGGATGAAGAATTAGCGCGGAAGGTCATTGCACCACCGGATGTCTCTTCCTTAATGGAATACTTGGAACGCTTCGATTTCATCGGGCCTTTATTGCAAATTCCAGAGGCATTGTCGTTGGCCGCTTTTGACGTGGCCAGTCAGGCGGCGCGAGAAAATGTGCGCTATTTAGAAGTCCGCTTCGCACCCACCTTATCCACAGACAAGGGCATGACAGAAGCGGATACGATCATTGCGGTGGCCCACGGTTTAGCCCGCGCCCAGGAAGAAACGGGCATTACTACTCGAATTTTGATCTGTGGTATGCGCCAGCAACCGATCGAACGATCGATCACGGCGTTCACTGCTGGCAACGTCCTCAAAGATAAAGGCGTTGTGGGCGTGGATTTTGCCGGTGATGAGGCCCATTTCCCGCCCCATACTTTGCAACCGGCCATTGATTATGCGGCCGCACACCATATTCCGCTCACTTTGCACGCCGGTGAATGCGGCTGTGTGGAAAATGTGGTCGAGGCAATCAAGCTGGGGGCTAAACGGATCGGTCACGGGACCGCCATCCACGGTCATGCTGATGCACTGCAGCTGGCCCACGATACGGACACATTGTTTGAAATCTGTTTGACTTCGAACTTGCAGACTAAGGCAGCCAGCGATATTGACCACTTCCATTACCGGGACCTGGCCGCGGCCCATGTGCCGTTCAATATTAGTACCGACAACCGGACAGTGTCCCATACTAATCTCACCCGCGAATACATGTTATTCCATGAACTGTTTGGGTTGGAGGCGGCCGATTTCCAGGCCAGCAACCTGACGTCCATGACCCACGCTTTTGCCGATCCAAAAACAATCGACGCGGTCACGCAACAATTACACGATGATTATCAGGCACTGCGCAAAACGTTGGTTTGATCCGCGCATGCAAAAAGCCGACCCTGCGGCCGGCTTTTTATTTTCACTTGTTGGAATTGTTAATTCGTTTGCTGCCAATCGGCGATTGTCTTGGCCGATAACGCAATAGAAACAACGGCGTCGGCTTTGACATTTTCTGCAAACAAATCAAAGCCGTGGACACCGGCAACGGCGCCGAGTACTTCCAGCGCATACATCATGATCTGACAGTCTCGACGCGGCGCATAACCATCCTGATAGACATCCTCATGATTATACGTAAAATGCACGGTGTTTTCTGGTAAAACACCGTCCACATGGTTGACCATCAAGCGGTCGTGGACCTCACTGACCGGAGCTGACCCGCCGTCAAGATCCAAATCATGACTGGATCCGTCTTCATAGTACTTCTCCTGGCTCATGGTCAAATAAGTCTGTACAGGCTCCGGTAATACCTTTAAAGCATCCACAATGGCGTACACTTTTTGTTCGTCTAATGCGGCACGTTTACTCACGATATCGTCAACATGACTTTCCAGCCAGTCGGCATATTCACTAATTGCAGTGGGTTCCATATCCGTCCTCCTAAAATCCCGAGTCAATTGATTTGTCCTGGAACAAGTGACAATGCGGAGCAGTCGGAGGTGGCAGGGAGCTCAGTGGTGGAAACAGCAATAATCTTGGCCTGGTTTTGGCCAAGATTATATGCTGTTAGGCGACTTTGAGACCGCGCACTTTGCGGGCTCAAAGCGCCGTCACCACGTTCCAGCCCCCTGCCACCGGAGACTGCGCAGCTTTGGCACGGCATCGCAGAACTATCTTTCAGTTGACCCCAACTTTTTCACTGTTATTATACACTATTCACGAATTGGGCGAAGATTGTCATTTTCCACAAACATTCTTTGCAAACTTTATTCTTGCTTTCATCACATGAGACTAATAAAATGTAAGTGGATAAGGCAATGGCGTGGTATGTTTGCTTTTTTCAGAAAGGATGCGGTCCTTATGTCAACAGTTAGGAACTTCTTGTTGCCCATCGTCGATTATCGCGGCCGTCCTCTCGTCCTAAAGCCAACTGTCACTTACACCATGCATCTCAAAAATGGGTATATCGTGGCGTTGACCGCAAACCAACGGGTGGAGCGGTTACCCAATCTCCTGAACGGTGCGCTTTCTTAGGCACTTCCCAACGAATAAAAATGACCATCGTCAATTTGTCTTGACGATGGTCATTTTGTTTACCTGGTATTCGGTTTATGCGCCGGCATGGTCTGGGGACCAATCGGCGCCATGGATAGTGCTGCGGGCGTATCCACGGTCGTTTGTTCCGAAGAAGTCCGTTTGACCGCGGCATGCATCTGCGGATTCGGATGCGGCAGCAAAGCCATCCCAATCACGGTCAAGATAATTAATCCCGTACCGATCAGTTCCGCCGGGCCGAAATGGCGATTGAACATGAGAATCGACAAAATTGCCGCCCCCAATGGTTCAAAGGAATCGAGGACACTGGCCACTGTGGCCGTCGTATATTTGAGACTGCCCAAATACATCGCATACGCAATCACAGTGCCGAAAAACAGGATAAAGAGATACGCGCCAACGCCGGCATCAGTTAAATGTGGTACCCACTCCTGCACGGGCACAGTCGGCGCCATCACGATACCACCAATCAGCATGGACCAGCCGACGGTAGAAATTGCGCCGAACTCACGAATCAGGTTGCGCGGCATCAAGGTGTACACTGCTGCAGCGAAGGCCGCGGCAATGCCCCAGAAAAGACCATTCGGGGTAATCGCCAAATGACCCAAGTCGCCGCGGGTGACGATCAAGTAAGTACCCATGATTGCCAACAACACGGCGATAATATCGATACGTGCCGGTAATTTACGCTCGGCCAAGGCTAAGTACAAGACCACCAAGATTGGCGAAGTAAATTGCAGAATCGTCGCCGTCGCGGCATCTGAAACGGCCACGGCTTGGTAGTAAATAAACTGCATTGAAACCATGCCGATGGCGGTAAACGCCAATAACGACAAAATGTTTTGCCAACTACGCCAAATTCCGAGCATTTTCTCCTTTTGCGTAAACAATCCTGCACCAACCAGTAAAGCGCCAGACAAAAGCATCTTTGACGCGATCAACCAATGCACTGAGACGTGATTGGTGGTAAACAACAACTGAGACATGGGACCAGATACTCCCCACATCAAGGCCGCACTTCCGGCCAACAGGATCCCGTATTGACTTTTCTTCATCCTCATTTTCCTTTTACGCTTAATTCTGAACTACTTCTCCGCTGGCTTTTCAGCCTTCTGTTCTTTTCCTTCGGCGGATACTTTACCCGACTTCACGACCAGTACATCACAAAGCGCATGGCGATTAACATATTCGGTGACCGAACCCACCAGCAATCGCTCCACGGCATTCAACCCAGTAGCGCCAATCATGATCAAATCGTTGTGGTGGTCTTCCAAGAAATCTTTAGCAATGACCGTCTTGGGATTGCCAAAGCGGACATGGATCGATAAGTCGCTAAAATTGTCCTCTTCCTGCACTTTTTCCGCAATGTTTTGTAAATAGTTCTGGGCATCCTCAGATAATTGATAAATCGTATCTTCAGTGATCATGCCGCCATAACTGCCGACAAATTGTTTCGTATCTAACACATGCAGGAGATCGATGTGGGCGTGGTTCAATTTCGCGACCATGACGGCCTTGTTTAAAGCTCGCTCAGACTCTGCAGAACCGTCCAAGGGAACTAAAATATTGGTATATTCTTGCGCCATTGTACTCCCATCCTTTCACTTTTCAACTTCTCTGACTCCAACTCCAGCATAGAGCGCCAGCCGGGGGCTTGCAAGCAATTTGTCAATGATTCACGAGGTTTCTTGCGCAGCCATAAACCGAGTCACTAATTCACTGCCGGCCACCCGCAATCCCCGCCGCCAAATACCGATGCTTTCGCTGCCCATAATGCCCATCACCCGAGTTAAATAAGTATCGGCGAACAGCTGACTAAGTTCCGGATCCGGAGTGTGATCGCCTTGTAAAGCAATCACCACCGGCACATGGGCGGCGCGAGCCAGCCGAGTCAGAGGCATCACGCGGCCTATTTTACCCATCACCGGCGTCAATACGGGCGCAGCGGTCACCAACAGGTCGGTGTGCTGCAAGACTTTATTGAATCCCACCAGATCGCCTAACCATGGTGCCAGACTTACCGCCGGCTGCGCTCCCACCGCCAGCAAAGCCCCGACCACGCCACCGCCGGCACCACTACCAGGCACGTCCGCAATGGTGGTGCCTTGACTGGTTTGTAACAACGCCTGGGCTTCTTGAGGATGCTGGTCAATGCTTTCCTTTTGGTCCTGGGAAAAGCGGTAACGCAAAGCCTCAATAGGGGAAAAACTGTCTGCGCCACTGTACGTGAATAAATAATCGGTCATGACGGTCAAATTAACCCGCCGCAAAAGTAATGCCGCCTTGACGGTATCAATATAACGCATTTCTAATAATGGATTGGTGTCATTGGGAATTGTTTCTCCCCGAGCGTTGCCGACAACTGCCCCGAGCGCTTGCAGCATGCCAATTCCGCCATCGCAGATCATTCGCCGACCCACGAGCAGCACGATCCGCGAAATACCAGCAATCATAATATGCAATAACGCCTCGCCCAGGCCAAAACTGGTCGCAGTGAAAAGACTTTTCGCCCCGTCAGCCACCGGCGCCAAGGGTGGAAATAAACGATCCGTTTCCACATAAGCAGTCTGATCCGGCCCCTCACCCACCAATAAATAGCGGAACTTACTCGGCTGCCCAAAAATATCAACAACCGGAATATCATGGAATACCCCGCCGAGTGACCGCTGGACAGACTCCAACAACTGGCCTTCTGGTGGAAATGCCCAGACATCCACCTGTCCAGTGGGATCGGCGGCCTGGACACCGTCTGCTAATAATTCGCTGGCCGTCACCCCGCCTACCCCCTTGGCGAATTCGTCCGCCGACACAATCACATGCATGTTTCATTCCCCCCAATTGATCCTTTATTCTTCCATTGTACCTTCTTCATTTTTTTACTGCTATCCATGGTAAACTGGAGTAGAAAACACTTGGAAGGTGGGTCATGACACATGACACAACGTTTGTTACCGATTACTAGCGGCTGGAATTTCCGTGAATTGGGTGGTTACCCCACAAAGACTGGCGAAACAACCAAATATCACAAGATTCTGCGCTCTGGTGGTCTGGAAAAATTGAACAAGACCGATCAACAATACTTAATTGATTACGGTTTGAATATCGACATGGACTTCCGTTCCACGGAAGAACGAGAAGATTATCCTGATGTCGTGCCTGAGGGTGTGCGCTACATTTTCAATCCTGTATTGGCCGAAGATGAAACCCAAAACTCGAAAACAGCGGCTCAATTAAAAGAGCAAATGCGCCAGGACCCACAAAATGGCTATGCCCATATGTTGCAAGTTTATCGGGACATTGTCCACCAAACCCATACGCAGGATGCCTATAAGCGATTCTTTGACGCCCTGTTGACGAATGAGCAGGACGGCCAAACATTGCTTTTTCACTGTGCCGCCGGTAAGGATCGTACCGGAATGGGCGCGTATTTCTTCCTGAGCGCTTTGGACGTGCCAGAAGACGTGATTCTAGAGGATTACTTACTCACGAACACCGTGACCAAGGAACGGCTGGCCGACATGGTCAAAGCGGTCCGAGCGGATGGCGGCAACGAGACGATGGTGAAGAATATTCAATCCTTGTACTCTGTCAGTGCCGACTACCTGGCCGCCGCGCGTCATGCGATTGACAATATGAGCGGCAGTACGCCGAACTATTTGAAAGAGGTTTTGTCGCTCAGCGATGATGATCTGGCCGATTTGAAGCGCATCTATACTGAGAAAAAATAATCTGCCGTCGTAATGTTCAGGTATGGAGGTGATGACGATGCATGATGATTTGAAACAGGCCATCATTGATGCCAGTCACGAGATTGGCATCGATAAAATCGGGTTTACCACCGCAGATGATTTTGCAGCACTGAAACCGAGTTTGGTGGCCCAACGAGAGAAGGGGTATAACAGCGGTTTTGAACATCAAAACGTGGATGAACGGGTGTACCCGGATCTAATTTTTGATCACCCCCGCTCCATCATCGCCATCGCCCTGGCCTATCCTACGCGGATGCACCAACGCGCACCGCGCAGTCAGTATAAACGCGGCTACTTTGCCCGGGCTTCCTGGGGGATTGACTACCACACAATTCTGCGTGACCGAATGAACCAATTAGTGACACGCATTCGCCAACTGGCAGGGGATGCCGCCGACGTCACATTTAAACCCATGGTGGATACGGGTGAGTTGGTGGATGTGGCCGTTGCGCAGCGGGCCGGATTGGGGTTTATCGGTAAAAACGGGTTGTTGATCACTAAAGAATTCGGTTCCTGGGTATATCTTGGCGAGATCATCACCAACATTGAATTTACTCCGGACACGCCGATTGAATGTCAATGTGGAGAATGCACCCGCTGTATCGATTTTTGTCCACCCGCCGCACTTTTGGGCGATGGACACCTCAATGCCCAACGGTGCCTCTCTTATCAAACCCAAACCAAGGGGCTAATGCCGGAAGAGTTTCGGCCAATGATCCGCAATGTGATTTACGGCTGTGACATTTGTCAGCTGGTCTGTCCATTTAATAAGGGTAAGGATTTCCATTTTCACCCTGAGATGGAGCCTGATCCAGCAACGGTCAGTCCGGAGTTGGTACCGTTGCTGGATATCTCCAACAAGCAGTTCAAGGCCAAGTTTGGCCCGTTAGCGGGTTCTTGGCGCGGTAAGAAGCCGCTGCAGCGTAACGCCATCATTGCCCTCGTCAACCAACACGATCGCAGTGTGGTGCCTAAGTTGCTGGCAGTGATCGACAACGATCCCCGGCCGGTGATTCGTGGTACGGCTGCCTGGGGGGTAGGTCAATTGCTGACACAGCAAAATGATGAAATTACGATTTTTTTGCAAGATGCCCAGGCCAAAGAAAAGGAGCCAGACGTGATTCATGAATTTACGCAGGCGTTAGCCATCATCGCCCAATTGCCTGCGTAGTCAAACGAATTGAGGAAAGTTAAATGAAATTATATCAAGCACTGACCCAGGTCACGGTGGATGACACCATGATTGACGATGTGACCAATTTCAAGATCACCACACAACTGCAGGCCCCATTGCATTTTACGCCAGGCCAGCTTTATCACTATATTGACGCGGTATTGAAGTCTGGGGCGCATCATGAGGAAAACAATCTGCGCTATGTGACAGACGCGGCCTTTATTGCGGCGAATTATGATTATCGGAAGAATGATTTTACGGCGTCGTTGCAGGCGTTTGATGATAAGGTGGCGTTTGCGCAGCAGATTGTGTTGGACTTAAACCGACATTGCAGTGTGAATGTGTATCCGGATAAGCGGGAGTTTCAGATTATTTTTGTGGATTGATTTGTGATTTCCTTGCCGTGCCAATGCTGCGCAGTCTCCGGTTGAATGGGGCTGGAACGTGGTGACGGCGCTTTGAGCCCGCTGAGGAACGCGGTCTCAAAGTCGCCTAACTGCAATAAACTTGCCCAGGATCGGGGCAAGTTTATTGCAGTTTCCACCACTGAGCCCCATTCAACCTACGACTGCTCCGCATTAGCACTACTTTTGTCCAAATTCGAATAGTACTGTGAAAAAGATCCTCCGTGCCAGTGAAGTGCAACAAAAAAGTTAGAC
>NZ_AZEC01000069.1 GCF_001435585.1 Schleiferilactobacillus perolens DSM 12744 | reverse complement strand
GTCCATGACGGGGATTGCGGATCCTAACTTGCGTCAACTGATGACTAACTTAATCATTGAACTGTATAAGTATCAGGCCGAAAGTGAACGGAAGCGGATTATTGAGCGTCAACAACAGGGGATTTTTCTGGCCAAACAGCAGGGGAAATATCATGGGCGCAAACCCCAATATACCGAAGATGATCCCCGCTTACTACATGCTTTTAAGCTTTATCAGACGGGCATGAGTGATGTAGACGTCGCCCGTAATACCGGTATTAAGCGAACAACTTTTATCAGATATCGCAAGAAGTGCAATATAAAAAGATCGTAAATTGCAAGAACAAGTTAGCCAGTCGTTGAGGACAATCCCAGAACAGGCCGTTACCAAATAGAAGTTGTGGCGCTAGAGAGACGACCTATATATTGTCTACTGATGCTTGAGCGTATAAATAATCACCATAATTCAATTACATTGGTGCGTTTTTCGTCTACTTCTCGCCCCCGATGGGTGAATTAACCTCCCCTACTTGCTTTC
>NZ_AZEC01000068.1 GCF_001435585.1 Schleiferilactobacillus perolens DSM 12744 | reverse complement strand
GGTCAGTATGGACAGTCGTCCGATAATCTAACACCGGTATTTGATTTAGGGCTTCTTTCAAAGGCTTTAAAGCGAATTCAACGGTCGGGTGGTCACTGATATTGAAAGCCAGAACCTCTCCATTGAAGAGGTCGAGGACTGGTTCTAAATAAACCCGTTCATTTTGGCTTTGGTTCCCATATCGAAATTCACTGACGTCGGTGACTAACTTCTGGTAAGGCCGATCTGTTTTGAATCGTCGCTTAAGTCGATTTGGGGCGATGACGCCAACAGTTCCCTTGTAAGAATTATACTTTCGTTTCTGCCGATTAAAGGCGCCACATAGCCAGTCTTGTTCCCGCATAATCCGTAAGACCCGCTTATGATTGATTTTAAAGCCATAAGCGTCATGTAAAGCACCGGTTATTCGTCGGTACCCGTATTTCCGAGTATATTTTGGATCTTGTTGACGAATCTCATCAATTGCCTGAATAATTTGTGAATCATCTAAGTTACGACCACGATGCTCCTTAGCATAAT
>NZ_AZEC01000067.1 GCF_001435585.1 Schleiferilactobacillus perolens DSM 12744 | reverse complement strand
AGACCATCATCTTGTAGGAGCAGCTGAAGTTAGTGAACATGCTGCCGATGCAATTAACGTTTTATTACCAGCAATTGAGTTTCAATATACAGCTGAACAACTAGGCCGCATCGTACCTCTCTTCCCTACTTTGGGAGCGGACGTCTGGTCACAGATTTAAAAAAACGCTGAGCCTCTTTTAAGGAGACTCGGCGTTTTTTATTATTTAGTAAATTCAGCAATTGCATCATCAATATGTTGCCGTACTACCTCAACATGATCCATTTCATCATCTTCTACATGTGGTAAAGGATTACGTGCTCGTCCTACACTTACCCCACGTTTAGCTAAGATTAACTTCATCACATCATATAAATTACCTTTAAATGATGTCAATTTAACTGAATCATCTATTTTCGCCATAGTCCCCACCATTTTCTTGGTTTTTCTTGTTCTTCTATCCTTTTTTGAACTTTGATTTGTTCCTGCAAATTTTCCAACTTCTCTTTAAGAGCGTTCACTTCATCTTTATATTGATTGTCTAAGTGTTTGAATTCTGTTTCCTGTGAG
>NZ_AZEC01000066.1 GCF_001435585.1 Schleiferilactobacillus perolens DSM 12744 | reverse complement strand
TTCAATGGCCAATTTACACAAAATGTTGCCGACGGTATAGTTTCCTTTAGAAAATTCATGAAGTTGCCTCCTTATACTTCAACTGCTGACCTAACTGTGATCAAAGGCTTATTAACTAGTAATGGTAACACTAACCGATCTTCAGATGGTGTCGACATGGCTACTCAAATCACATCAGCTGCTACGGCTAAATCACTGAAAGCAGCTGGCTATAACATTATCGGCCGTTATTTGACAGGAAGCGTCGGGACTGGTGCTGATAAACGAGATAAAAATTTGACTAACACTGAAGTTAAACTGCTATTAGATGCTAACCTTAAGATTTTTCCGATTTACGAAGATGGAGGTTATGAAGAAAGTTATTTTAATAGCAAGCAAGGTTTCGCAGACGCTTCTATTGCCGTTAATACTGCACGTCAGCTTGGCCTACCAAGTGGGACAGTTATCTATTTTGCCGTT
Source organism: Schleiferilactobacillus perolens DSM 12744 (assembly GCF_001435585.1). Classification (GTDB taxonomy): domain Bacteria; phylum Bacillota; class Bacilli; order Lactobacillales; family Lactobacillaceae; genus Schleiferilactobacillus; species Schleiferilactobacillus perolens. The sequence goes on along the minus strand of NZ_AZEC01000066.1, from coordinate 90 downwards.
GATGTTGATATTCAAGATGGAAACATGAGTAGTACGGTTGTCCCCTATTTCGAGGGTATTACTGGTATTATAGGATCAACTGAATATAAA
>NZ_AZEC01000065.1 GCF_001435585.1 Schleiferilactobacillus perolens DSM 12744 | reverse complement strand
GTGTTTAGAATCTTTTCAAGAGTATTCGCAGGAAGGCTAAGCTAATCATCATCTTACTGGTGTTCAGCTTTCGCTCACAATTGCGCCAGAGGCGCCGATATTTTCCTAGCCAGCTAAAACTGCGTTCGATAACCCAGCGTTGCGGGGTCACTTGACCGTGCCTAAGGTCACTCTGTTTAGCAATAATGACTTCAGCGTTAATCATTGCCTGAACTGATTGAGCAAAGTTGTTACCAGTATAACCACCATCGGCCATTACTCGTTGAACCAGGTCAAACTGTGATTTGTTTAACGCCAGTAGCGCATTGGCGCCATCACGCTCAGAAACATTGGCGGTTGTCACATGGACTGCCATCGGCAGCCCATTGATATCTACAGCAAGATGGCGCTTAATCCCACTCACCTTTTTACCACCATCGTAGCCGCTACTTTCAGCAGGATCGGTATTCTTGACACTTTGAGCATCTAGAATGATGAACGATGTATAAACTGAACGCTTCTGAGCCAACCGATGTTGGCTGACAATTTTTTTAAAACCTTATCCAGAGGAGTGATACCAGTAGGAGAT
>NZ_AZEC01000064.1 GCF_001435585.1 Schleiferilactobacillus perolens DSM 12744 | reverse complement strand
CTTCAATGGCTTGGCCTTTGGGAATAAAGCGCCGCAAAACTCGGTTACGGTTCTCATTACTGCCTCTTTCATGCGGTGAATAGGCATGGGCAAAATAAACCTGTGTACCAGTTCGCCGTTCAATTGTCTGATAGTTAGCGAACTCTTTACCATGATCTACGGTAAGCGTCTTGAGCTTGTCTTGAAGTTGACTAGCTAGTTCAAGTACGGCTTGAGTCATGGACTGACTGTCGCGACCATGGAGCCGTTTAACAATTGTCAGGCGACTCTTACGCTCCACAAAAGTAGCCTCAGCTTGACCTTTACGTTTACCAGAAAGTACGGTATCAGCTTCAAAGTGGCCGAATTCCTGGCGAGTTTCGACTTTATGAGGACGCTCCTCAATGGAGCGGCCGTGATTGAACGTACCACGCTTTTCTTTAGCACGATGACGACGAATTCCATGATCAGGCAAATCGGGCAACTGTATATCAAGCCATCCTTGATCAATCCAGTTATAGACCGTCTTGTAGGCAATCCCCACCACATGGGCAACTTGTTCAGGGGACCACTTCTGGACTTGAATCTTTTCCTCGATCAAGTGTTTAA
>NZ_AZEC01000063.1 GCF_001435585.1 Schleiferilactobacillus perolens DSM 12744 | reverse complement strand
CCAAGGGTTGGGCTGTTCGCCCATTAAAGCGGTACGCGAGCTGGGTTCAGAACGTCGTGAGACAGTTCGGTCCCTATCCGTCGCGGGCGTAGGAAATTTGAGAAGAGCTGCCCTTAGTACGAGAGGACCGGGGTGGACATACCGCTGGTGTACCAGTTGTGCCGCCAGGCGCAGAGCTGGGTAGCTATGTATGGCAAGGATAAGCGCTGAAAGCATCTAAGTGTGAAGCCCCCTTCGAGATGAGATTTCCCATTCCTTTAAGGAAGTAAGACCCCTGAGAGATGATCAGGTAGATAGGCTGGGAGTAGCAGCCCCGTGAGGGGTGGAGCGGACCAGTACTAATCGGTCGAGGACTTGACCAAAGAAGAGCGTGACTGGCAGGAGCCAGCTGCGCATCTCAAAGAATCATGTGATGTTTCTTGAAGCACTTCATAATAGCCAGTTTTGAGAGAACAAACTCTCACAATATAATAAGTACAGTGGCGATAGCGAGAAGGATCCACCTGTTCCCATGCCGAACACAGAAGTTAAGCTTCTCAGCGCCGAGAGTAGTTGGTGGGAAACTGCCTGCGAGGGTAGGACGTCGCTGTTCTT
>NZ_AZEC01000062.1 GCF_001435585.1 Schleiferilactobacillus perolens DSM 12744 | reverse complement strand
AAGGGAGTTAGCCGAGATGCAACGGTCGGCCCGCAGCACGTCGTACATGTACAGTTCACGAACCCGCTTCATCGATTCGCTTTGGAAGGCCTCGGCGTTTGGCGCGTAGTCGGTGTACTTGTAGCCAAACATTTCGTCGGAACATTCCCCGGTCAGGATCACCTTCAGGTCGGTCGTTTCGTGGATCTTCTTGCACAATAGGTACATTCCGATCGAGGCCCGGATGGTCGTAATGTCCCAGGTTTCCAGGGTATAAATAACCTTACGCAGCGCCCCTAAAACATCGTCGCGAGTCATGATGAATTCGGTGTGGTCAGTGCCTAAGTAGTCGGCAACTTCGCGGGCGTACTTGAGATCGATCGGGTTGCGGTCCATCCCGATCGCAAAGGTCCGTAACTTCTTGCCCGGCATTAACTTAGATGCGATCGAGCAAACCAGGGAAGAATCCAGGCCCCCGGACAACAGGTAGCCCACCGGAGCGTCAGCGTGGAGCCGCTTTTCCACCCCCTTGACCAGGTAATCACGGATGCCGGTCGTGGCTTCTTCAAAGCTCGGCGTGTGCATCCGGGTAACCATGGCCGGGTCGCGGTAGGT
>NZ_AZEC01000061.1 GCF_001435585.1 Schleiferilactobacillus perolens DSM 12744 | reverse complement strand
TTTGTTCTTTGAAAACTGGATATTATGAAGTGACGGTCAGGCCTTCGGGTCTGACCACACCGAGAAACACCACTGTGATTTTTTGAGTTCTTGGTGGACGAATAGTCCACCGTAAATGACCATTTTAGGTCAAGTGAAGAAGGGCGCACGGCGGATGCCTTGGCACTAGGAGCCGATGAAGGACGGGACAAACACCGATATGCTCCGGGGAGCTGCACGTAAGCTTTGATCCGGAGATTTCCGAATGGGGGAACCCAATCATCCTTAGGATGATTGCCTGGACGTGAATACATAGCGTTCATGGCGGCAGACGTGGTGAACTGAAACATCTCAGTAGCCACAGGAAGAGAAAGAAATATCGATTTCCCAAGTAGCGGCGAGCGAACAGGAAAGAGCCCAAACCAGCGTGCTTGCATGCTGGGGTTGTAGGACTGCGGTAGTGAGTAAAAAAAGAAGCACTTAGGCGAATGATCTGGGAAGGTCAGCCAGAGCGGGTGAGAGCCCCGTAGCCGAAAAGTACTTCACTCCAAGCAGGATCCTGAGTACGGCGGAACACGTGAAATTCCGTCGGAATCTGGGAGGACCATCTCCCAAGGCTAAA
>NZ_AZEC01000060.1 GCF_001435585.1 Schleiferilactobacillus perolens DSM 12744 | reverse complement strand
TTATTGACGGTAACGGAGTGGATATCCAGTTCCTTCATGAGCCGGGAAATCCGTCTTGGGCTGCACCGACGCTGCAGTGGTTGAAGTTCCAGATTCAATTCATGGTGGATCTTCATAACGCCGTATCGCTGCTTGAATTCCGCAAAGATCCGCAGAATCCGTTGTTTTAAGTCCTCATCTTCGGCCCGGCGTTTTGAAGGCTTTGGGGATCGATAACGATAATACTGAGCTCTGGAAACACCGAGGATTCGGCACAGCTTAGTTACCTGGTGGTGATGGCTTTCTTGGTGAATGTAATCAAAAATATTGGTTACTTCTGCGCAAGGAAGCCCAGGGCTTTTTTTAGGATTTCGTTCTCCTCAGACAGGGAAGCCAGCCGCTTTTCCATCGCTTTAATTTCGTCTGGCGATTTACCGGATTGAGTTTTGGCTTGGCCCTGGATCCACTTATGAACGGTTGAATAGCCAATGCCATATTCTCTGGCCAGTTGGGCAGCTGATTCGCCTTGCTTATATAGGTTGATAATGTTTTGTTTGAATTCTTTGTCGTAACGAGTTGGCATGTAAAAATTCCTTCCTTTTGAGAGACGATTTATTCATTATACGCTCTCTTAAAAGTTGTCTCAG
>NZ_AZEC01000006.1 GCF_001435585.1 Schleiferilactobacillus perolens DSM 12744 | reverse complement strand
GTCAGGATTTGCACCTGACATGATGTGCGTTCACCGGCGCGTCTTTATCACACCATCTGCGTGTCCCAGCGTCTACCTATTCCGCCACAGTGATACGTCACGCTCTCCATATGGGTCATTGCATGACTATTTTTGCCCACCACATATGTGTGTTATCCATGCCATCCGATGTTGGGTGGCATTTATCCATTTTTGAGTTTGAACACATCAATCATGGCAGTTGTGGGCAAAGACGGCTTGGGGGAATCGAACCCCCAGACAGCTTCGATTGTTGTCTGCACCAGCAAGCCGCTCAACATTTGGGAGGAATGTTTTGGAAGTTGGAAAGAAATGAAAGAAGGGTAATCACAGAACCCGTTGGCTATGCCTCTGTATCTCACATCGGCACAATACCATAATACGTCCAAATCACTCCGGTTTGTGTCCGGTGTTTGTCCGGTAAATGTCCGGTCTAGAATTTGCTAACGACAAGACTGCCTGGATAACTCGGCCACCATTCGGCAAACGCGCAGAGAGCGTCTTTGACGGCTTCGTAATACTGGCTGGACTGATAGCCCACACGTTCCATTATCACGTCATCAAGAGACGGCTTAAGCGTCACATAGCGCATCTTAAGAATGATCGGCCATTTGTCGTTGACTGCCGTTTGAGGCAAAAGTATGTTAATGATCTTCTCACACCTATCGCAGAATTGCTTATCGTCATTTTCGAGATAATTGATAATCTGGTCGTCCGTGTGATTACTAACTGATGGGCTTTTGGGCATACCGTCCATAGAGGGCGATTCTAACGTGCTTGATCGGCTCATCGCCATCACTTTTCGATGCGGATACTGAATCAAGATTTTTTCCGCATTCACTGCTGTTTTATCCCTGTCTACTCTTGAAAAACGCTGTGTTGTCCGCACCGTGGCCACGCTCCTGTGCTATAATTTATTTTGTCAGTAGGGATACGGCCGCTCGTGCGGCCTTTTTTTGTTACCTTTTTAGCTCCTCCATCATTTTGTGTTCAAATAGCCATTCTACATCGTTGTATATTGGAAAAAGCGTAATAACGATACCTGCTGCACGAATCCATACGGGGAAACCTGATAGTGCCAAGATTGCGCCTACATAGATAACCAAAAGGTCAAAAAACACTATTTTGGGGGCTAATTCCATTTTTCAATCTCCTATCTTAATGAATGGATCAGTGAGTAAATCGGCGAAACAGCTCTGGCAAGGTCACCAGCAGAAAACATCAGGAACATAAATCCGGTAATGCCAGTGCTCAACGATACAATCGCCATCCACTCATCGGGCCTTTCTCCTTCGAAAGCTCCAGACGCGATAACGGGCTTTTTATACCACTTAACAATAAAAACGATGGCAACAGTAATCAATATGGCAGCAATGACGAATTCAAACCCTGCATCAATATATTCGCGTAACGCATATTGTTGCACGATGATGCCAACAGATTCTGGCAAATGCTTAATGCCTTGGCTCAATAGCCGCAGTAATTCTTCAATTTGTTTTTCCATTAATTTTCTCCATTATCAATTGGCTCATATCTGTATCAACACGTTTTCCCATTTTTTATCCCCTGTTCTTGATTAGCCATTGGCTTTCTTTTGATTAGCTCAACCTGATCCGGCAGTACAGTCCCGACGAATTTCCAGCTGGCAACCCGTTTGCGACCGCTGGCGCTCTCAAGATCTCGTGGAATTCCCAGCACAAGGCGGTCATGCCATTGTTTATCATGCCAATGACCGAGCACCCGGCATGATGTGTCCTTGTATCGCACCCAGTCACCGCAATTAAACGCATTTTGCACTGATTCAGTCATGTCGCACCTCCACCGGCTTGATAGCCTTGACCCATGCGGGTGCAGAGTCAATACATGCTTGAGTAACAGTGTATTGGTTATACACTGCGGCCTTATCATCATCAGTCCAATTAGCATTCCAATCGCTATCGATATCAAGGAATGCATAAAGCGTAACTGTGCCATCGCTAGCCACTGTCATTGGCAGCAAGAATCGTTTTTCCCGTTCTGGTGTCCAACCGTACCGATAAGCATCAATCATGTTAAGAGCGGCATTCAAGCGTTCCCGCTTTCGATATTCGCTTGCCTCTGCTGCACCATGAATGTCCCAATCAATATCGAGGAACATGTGCAAATCACCAAGAGCATCATTTTTCACATCTTCCACATACTCCCCGACTTTCTGGGGCAAAACCACAGGCTTGTGCTCAACCTCGATAGCGTCAACAGTAGCCTGCAAACTCCTAACTAGCGCCGCTTTTTGATTCCCTGTTAACGGGTCATCAAGCCTTGAAGCTAGTTCCAGTCTTTCGGCGATTTGTTTCTTTGCGTCTTCCTTATTCATTTTCTTCATTCTCCTTGTCTGTTGATCCGAATCCACCAGTACGGTATCCTTGCGCATCATCATTGTCGGCAACCATGTAGGCACGAAATATTCCTTGCATAATGCGATCCCCAGCGTTAATTACGACAGGCTGATCACCAATGTTCCAGAATTGGCCCATTATTTCGTTTGGGTAGTAATCGCTGTCGATAATTCCAACACTGTTTGGCATAACTAAGTGCTTTTTCCTTGGCAGTGATGATCTAGAGATCAGATCAAGGTACTCATAATGGCCCATTTTTACATTTATCCCCGTTGGGATCAGCGTGATCTGGCCCGGATTAATGACTACTGTCTTGGCGGCGGCGATGTCATATCCGGCCGATCCGTACGTTGCCCGCTTTGGAAGTGGGCCATGATATCCGTTGATACGTTCAAAGTGTCGTTCAATCATTGTTTTTGCCATCCTTGCTTTTTTTGATCACGCCAGTAAAGAGTATGAGATAGGTCTCTCGGACGATTGTGGTTTTTGGGAAAGCACCAATGTCCGTCCTGTTTTACTGTACGTTTGCTGACAGCAATTTTATTCCCTAGCTCTGGTGCAATTGGTCTTTCAATCCTGACAACGATCGAATTTTGATGGTCATAAAGTGCTTTACAAACACGATGATAGATTTTCCCACGATATTCATAACTAGCCTCCACCGGTTTGTCTGGATCAAAAGTGCTGGTTGGTTTGCAAGGCACTCGTGTACCATGCATAATTTGTCTTTGAAAAGATTTAAAAGTGATTGTGCTGTTTTTCCTTATATCACAAATCATCATTATTCCTCCTGCTGAAGCTCTGAAATTTCCATCACTAGCCTTGGCTGATCACTGTATTTTTTGATCATTTGTGCATCCACAATTTGATTGTCGTCATGCCAGATGATCCCAGTGCAAGCATCAGTCGCAGCCTTGTAAAAATTGTCTAAATCTGGCTTAACTGTCGGCCATATCTTGCCATCTAATTTGGCTTGTTTAAGGCTGTGTGAGCCGTTTGATTGTATTCGCCGGTAAATCCTTTATTGGACCTGTAAACGTCTTTCTGGACGCCATGGAGGCACGCACGTATATGGCTGCCTCTTGTTTATATGCTCGTGACTTAGGTGGGTCATATGTGCTCACAAATTTCCCCCTTCGAGCAAATCTTGGCCGTCCTTGCGCTACTGGATCTCCAGGCACTTCTATCCTGATCATCAGCGTGCCTCATGCCAGGCATCATTATATTTGACCCAATGCCCCGTCGTGACTGTACAACCGTTGATCACACCCATACCGCCTAACGTGTAAAGCTCTGCTGGCTTGATATTCAGCGTTCCAATCACATCCCGGCTATTTGCATAATATAAAACCTCTTGCCTACGTGGGTTGATGATCTTGTATCGCGCAACTGGATAAAAATCCAGTCCAAGCTTCTCCACATCCCGATACACTGTATTCATCGAGTGATTCATCAACTTGGCGATCCTGCTTGCGGCGTAGCCGTGCTTGAGATATCGGTCGTAGATCGGTTGTTCTCGCTCAAGCCGCTGCTGCGCGGATTCATGCTTTTTATCCATCAATACGGAGCGATAGTGCTTCTTGTTTTCGTTGACGTAATCACGGATTTCCCACCAGCGTGGATCATCAAACCGTGCCTCTTCGTCCAGCAATTTTAGTGCCTTTTTATAAATTACTGGGTTGGCTGCTAACCTTGCCATAATCATCATTTCCTTTCTTACTCTCTATGGCTTCTTGCTCTGCAGCAAACCGGGCTCTTTTTTCGGCTAGGCTTGCTAATAATTCTGGACTCGCTGCCTTTGGAGCTGGTGCCACGTAATTAGGATCCGCCCATGCCGGCTGTTTAGTTTTAAGCTGCTGGAACGATTTATGTGGCCTCCAATTACGGTTTGCTTGTGCTGCCATAGTGTCATACTTTGATCTCAGCTTTGACGCGCTCAGAATGTTAGTGCTCCAAAAGTCATCTTGTTGAGACCAGTCAATCATCTTGTGGATCTTCTCAAATGGGCGATGATCCAGTTGGTTCATCTTTCGAATATCGTCAGCCCATGACTGCATGTTTGGCTTCCGATGCTCAGGGTTATTGCCTTTGATCTTTTCCCAGAGATAGACAGCCTCAATCATTTCAGGGGAGTCGTCAGCGTATTCCCGCTTGCGGGAATGCTGACTATTTCTTTTCTTTTCATTCTTATCATTCTTTACATTCTTGTTAGTTGTCGCTTGCTTGTCAGTTGCTTGTCGATTGCCTGTCAACTCGTTTGTCGATTCTTCAATTCCTTCTTGATATTTTGCCCAGTTAGTAATGGTTACAAGGCGCCCAGAGTTTGTCGATTGGTTTGTCAAAAAACCGACGTTTTCAAACTTGGTCAAGGACGTTCTAACAGCTCGAATGCTGACACCTTTTCCTGCCTTTCCTTTTATTGATTCAAGAGACGTAACCAATTGTCCTGGCTTGGCAGAAAACTTTTTGCCTTGCCAAATCCACTTTCGTTCCTTGTGGTTGGCCATCAATAGCAGCGTTATCATCACGGCCTTCTGAACCGGTGTGCAGTCAATCCAGAGGTCGTCATCTAGCAATACTCTGTAAAGCTTTATCCAGCCTCCGTCTGCCATCTAATCACCACCTAGAACGGCAAATCGTCGTCGCTGATATTAATACCGTCGTCATGTGGTCTTGGCTGTTTTGATTGGCCAGAGCTGTTTGGCTTTGTGCTCTTACTTTCCAAAAAGTCGAAATGATCAACAACAATGTCCGTGGTGTAAACCCGTTGCCCTTGTTTGTTATCGTAGCTGCCGGTCTTGATTTGCCCGGTGATACTGATCAGTGACCCTTTATGCGCGTATTGGCTCAATACATTGGCGTTGCGCCAAGCTTGGCAAGTAATGAAATCTGCATCAACCTCACCATTTGAATTTTTATAATTACGGTTAACGGCCAGAATGAACTGCCCTACATCCTTTCCTGCTTGTGTTGTTCGTAAATCAACATCCCGAGTTAACCGCCCGACGAGTGCTACTTGATTAAGCATTTCTTTTTTCCTCCTTCAGTGTTCGTGTCTGTCAAATCTTTCGAATTGTGCTTGTGTATTAAGCCCTAATTGTTTGATAGTCGCATCATCTAGCATGACCGGTTTAATATGATAAAGCTGGATGAAGCTATCAATACCCATCTGGTGCCGCATTGCATGGTGGACGCGACACAGTGGTAGAAAATACCGGTCACGATTATCAACGTGGTGTCGGTTATTACCCATGCCAACTGTGGTCACATGGTCAATGTCGGCATGTTTGCCACAGATGATACATTTACGGTGTTTTAAGCATTGGACAGTAAGATGATAATCAGTTGGAATCTCGTCCCACGTCTTTAGCGTCCACGGGATATCATGTTGAAAGCCCCAATCCAGGATTACTTGAATAAACGCAGATCCCGTACTCATGGAGCAGTCATGCATTGAAAACCATTCACCACCTGTTTTTACGATGTATTCAGCCTTCATGAGCTGTTCCATTTGCTCAGGCAAATAGCCTGTGTAATCAGCAAAGTCATTAATCAATGCCCACGCCTTTTTTCGCTGATCGGCTGACATGTGTCGGCCATCATCAATCACCACTTGTGCACTCGGCCATTTGCCGTTGCTCAGTTTGGCGATTTTTAGCATATCCAGATCGTCATCCGCTACAATTGTTATTTCGTGGCCGGTGATATTTTTAATGTGTCCCGTTATCATTGGTGGCCGCCGCCTTTAGCGCTTTGGTCTGTTCAGCAATGTAGTAATATATCTTTTTTGCTTCATCATGATTCAGCCGGCTCGCCGGCTTATTGGGCAATTTCAGCGAGCTAATGATTTGGTCATATAAGGCATGCGGATCGGATTGCGTAAAGCGTGCAAATGCAGAGACTTGTTTATTGATTGCCTCTTCAATGCTCTCTTTGGACTTGGCAGGTTGCTTGTTTTTACTTACAAATCCACCATCGGGCGCGCTGTCAGTTGTATCAGGGTCCTCATCCTTGTCGGTGATATTAAATAGTTGCTTGTAAAAATACTTTTGAGCACTGGTTTCCGCTTTGACAATAGCTTTCTCACCAGTATCCTGACCGCCAGCCATCATTTGTCCTTTTTGATGTTCATCACCATAAGCAATGTCAAAAGTTACCAGAATTTCCACAAAGCGATTTGTATCGCCCCGTTTGGTCGTCCGATCATAGGAATTCAGTAACTCAATTTTTTCAGGCTTAATGACGATGCCCATTGGCTCAATGGCTCCCTTGACGGCGTGCTTAATAGCTGTCTCGGATTGAAAGTCGTAATGCTGAAAATTGTTCTTGCCGTCTTTTTCTACGCCATGGATTAATGCCATTGCCTTTGACAGCTGAGACGTTAAAGTTGGCTTGGTGCTATCAGTCATTTGTATCCTCCTCATCTATTCGCTCCAGATCTCGCCAGATCTCGCCATCGGTCATGCGGCCCATCTCTTCAAGCGGCATTACTTCACCACCAGCGATTGGCCTTGCTCCAGGTGAGCTCCAGACACCACAACATTTTGCTTAAGAGCATCTTTGATGAGAGGATTATTGGGTTCCCACTTGTCGATGTGATCCATAAAGTCTTTGGGTAAGCTGTCTTGATCATCGATAACGAGTTTTACCGGATTGTTGCGAATTGAAAAGGTAAACAGTTTTGCTTTCACACGCCGCTGGCTGCGTTTCTCCATGGAGCTCTGCAAGCGCAATAGCATTTGCTTTCGGTTGTTTTGTAACACATGAGCCCGCTCGGCCAAACGCTTAGATTCAGCCATAGCTGCTTCGGCGTCTGCCTTCAGCTGCGCCATCACCTTTCCGTAACCGTCAAACTTTTCTTCATACTCGCCTTCCAGTGAATCCATGGTATCGGCAAGTGTTTCGGGATCCAGCAAGCCGTCCTCGGCCTTGCCTAGCAGGGCTTGTGTCCGGCTGTCAAGTTGATATAACGTAGCCATAATTTAGTTTCCTTTCTTAATCGCTTGATGGGAATCACGATCTGGCTTTTCAGCATCTGGCTTAGTGAGGTCTAAGATTGCATACTTTTCTCCGTTTTCTTCGTGAATGCCCAATTTGTAATAATACTTTGTTTCAAGATTAACAATTCCTTCATCAATCATCTTGTTTACCACGGTCCAGGATATTCCGACAGATAATCCTTTATTCCGCTTATTCGGTGTATCATTTTTTACGAGCGCTACAACATATCCCTTATAAAGTGCAGTTAAACGCATCCCATTAAACAAATCAGATGCAGCTGCGTTGGCATATGAGAAGATATGTTTTCGGCCTTTTTTTGTCGAAGCTTTAAGCGTAAGAACTGGATAACTACAGCGAGAGTATCCAATACTGTTCGGTTTACTAAAACCGTCTAGTGCTTTAATATTCATGTGTTATGATCTCCTTGTGTGTTTCTATTGTTCAGCCGTTGAGGTACCCGCGTCGGCGGCTTTTTCGTTGGCTTCGATCCATTCAACGTCATCAAGAGCCGCCTTAGCAATCTCCACGTTTTTCCGTAAATCGGGATCATCGTAAACATCTTCATTTTGTTCAAGGTTGTCGATGATTACCGCGAGAGCTTGACGCATCTGCAGTTCTTTGCAGTCATAAATATCGTTAGCCTTAACATTTAAAATTAAGTGTGTAAGCATTAGTTTTCCCTCCAACTATTTTTCTGGATAAAGAAATGGCCTCATTCGGCGTGCAATCAGAACCATGTCAGCTTTGTGTTTATCCCAAATATCAATGAACTCATCAGCAAAAACATCATATTTTCCGTGTGCTTTACTGTTTGGCACGACGGCATTTTTCAACAACTTGTGCCCATCAGTACTACGCAGAACGCACTGCATGAATTTGTAGTCCTTGCCAATATATTTGTAAGCTTGGCGGAGTGACCACACGCCGTGAAGATGCTCCTTGTTGTTTTCTTGCTTAAGCCGCTGGTACTCGGCAAACTCTTCATCGTCTAGTGCCGTGTAATGGTGACTGTCGATTTTCATATCGATCATCTGTATCGCCGTCTCCTTTCCAATCGTTCCGGAGCAGCTTGACAACTTCGTGCCGGTTGGCCCAAACCGCTTTAACTTCTGACCAACAGGCACTGATGATGATGCCGCCAATGATGGCGGACGGGATGTCAATGACTAACATGCGAATCAGCCTTTCATTTCCACATTCGTGTGAGATAATGTTAAATAGGGGGTACCGTTATGCATACGTATATCGTTTCGTGCGATCTTGATGCTTCAGCGCATAAATACAAAATTTTTTCACATAAAATACGAGAACATCCAAACTGGACAAGGATCACATTTTCGTGTTGGTGTATTAGAACCAACAAATCAGCACCCATACTATGCAGCGAGCTTAGAGAAGTCCTAGATCACAATGACAGCTTATTTGTGGCTGAGCTGGCCCGAGAGGCAACCTGGTTCAACTTGCCCGAGGAAGTTACCAAATGGCTTAAAAATAATTACTGACGTGTTTTTTGCCTTCCACCATGGTTCCTTCTTTCATAAACTTTCACGGTTCAACAGCTTCCGAAAGTGGGATAATCAAGTCATCTGATGGCGGAAGGAGGTGATTGTTTTGGAGCCTAAAGAGATTGATGATGCTCTGCAACGAGCAGTTGACAAACTTGAACCAGAGCTCAACGTCACTATTCATGCTAGCGATGTTATTAACGCTATTTCTGAGTCCAATAAGGACAGCAAAAGTTTTGCAATTCATTTAATTCAAGAAACCTTGCACGAGCTTTTTGATGATCGCAATTAATCGCTGGTGATGACTGTTAATTACGATGCTCGTACTCATATCCGCTGAAATGCTAGAGTGTTCATTGTTGCCGTTGGTATCGATGGACATTTTTTTGTTGTGTTCGTTCATTTCGAAGCCTCCTTCAGCTCCGCTTTAATCGCTTGAACACCTTTATCGAAGTAAACCCATTGCGGTACCTCTTTGTCGCTGTAGCGGGATTTGCTGTTGGTCCACCGGCCATATTCGTTTTGGCCAGGCTGTTCTGCCTTGATTCCTAACTTGTTGGCAATTTTTCCAACCTTCTGGCCGGATGAGATACCGAGTTTCTTTGCCGCCTCGCCAGCGCTGTATTCCTTCTGCTTCAGGACCGGGATCGTCATCTCACCGGTTAACTCCTTAGCTGCCAAAGCAAGCAGCGTTTGTTGCGATGACTTGGAATCAGTGTGCAACGCAATCCGATATAGGGCGTTGGCTCGCTTCGTTTGTTCCCGAGTGATTGCCAGCTGGGCTTGCTGCACTGGGTCAAGCTTTCTCACCGGCAACCGTTTTAGAGTTGCTTCCATTGAGTCAAATGCTTGAATGTACTGGATTTTGAATTTCAACGCTTCCTTTCCGGTGAAACCCATTGCCAAGAGCGAGAAACCATCCCGGTTCATGAAATACAAGGGGTATTCTTTGCCTCGGCTTTTGTAGGTTCCTTCTGCAAAGAATTTGGCGGCGGAATTTTCCGCCACGAGATTTTTGACGGTTTCTAAAACATCTTTGTGTTGCTTGCCAAACACTTCGGCGACGCGCAAACTTGAAGTCACCGCCTGCTGATCGTGCATGATTACCAGTTCGTTCATTCCTCTTCCTCCATTTTCAAAACCTTGTAAATCTTCTGGCGAATACGCCGTGACTTCGGGTCCATACCGCCGTTGATTGCACGACTGACTTGCTGTGGCAATTCACCGATGATGACTGAAAGCCGTCGTTGGGTTACGTCCCGCTCAATCAAAGCAATCTTGATTTGCTTGGTAACCACCTCGGCCTGTTGCACCAATTTTTCTTCTGGCAATTTTCTCGGTCCTTTCTGTTATTTGTTCATCAAGTAGTTGATAAAAAGTACGGGATGTCGTACTATGAAGGCATAGCAAATAGCCAAGCAATAACGTCGTTCTACTGGCATCGTCTCGTCAAAGTCTAAACCCTAGGAAGGACCTGTTAGGCTGTTGCTGAATTACTTGATGAGTTAATCATAACGGAATTCCGTACATTTGTAAACCCCTATTTATGGGACTCCGTAAATTTAACTCGTCATGCCCTGGAGATGCTGACATGACAACGGTCGATCGTATCAAGGCTGTCGCGAAACAGCGCGGCTGGAACCTAAAGAATACGGCTTTGAAAGCCGGCCTAGGAGAAAACACTATTTATGGATGGAAGGAATACAAGCCGTCCTCCGATAAATTACAGGCAGTTGCCGACGTGCTCCACGTCTCCGTGGATTACCTGCTCGGCAACACCGACGATCCATCAACTAACTCAAAGAAACCAGTTGACTTGTCGGGAACAAATGTTTTTACTTATCAAGGGATGCCGATTCCGGAGGACGACTGGGAAATTATCCAGGATATTTTGAAGCGGCGTCGTGAGCAGCTTAAAAAGAGGAAAAGTTAGGGGCACAGTATGGATGACTGTATTTCGAGTTTACTGAGCCAGGTACTTAATATTGCCTATGACAATGGCATAGCAGTAATAATGAAACCATTTCACCACTCAGACACCCCGCCGTGTGCTGATTGTGAGACACGTACAATCATTTTAAACAGTAACTGGTACGAGCGTAACGCTCTCCCGATGCACGCGGCTCACGAGATGGAGCACATCCTGAATGGTGATACCGGTACACTCTATTATCACAACTGCTACACCAAATATGGCTCAGAAGGTGCCGCTAACCGTGGTGCCGTCGAAATTCTTGTTCCCTTGTACTTTGCTGATGTGGAACCCGAGGATGTCAATTTGTTTCAATTTATGGACAACCTCTGCATCCCTAGCAGCCTTGAAAGTTGGGCAGATACCACAATCCGTGATTTCTACTCGGAAAAATAGCCCGTTCAATTAGGGACGACCCTTATTTTTTCGTTGTCCAGGACCGCGTGGGGTAAAACAATGCAGATAACAATGAAGGTGGAGGATAAATGATGATTGAAAGCATCTTGCTTTCTTTATACAAAAAACAAACAAAAATACCCTTTCAGGGTGCCCGTGGTGATCTTTCATGAGCTCAAAGGGAAGTAATAAGCTTGGCTGCTTGGGCACCGTCTTATTGGGTGCAGTCCTAATTTTTGCCATTCAATATTGGTTTGTTGTGCTCTTTATCGCAGTTGTCGGAATTGGGCTGTGGCTCATATTCAAAAAAGGCCAAAAAGTGGAAAAGGCCAAAACTGCCAAAACTGGTAGTAAACAAAAAACAAACGTTGTAAACAGAGACGCTCTAATAAAAAAGACAGTCGTCCCGGCGCAAAGGACCAGCCTTGATTTCGGAAATATTGCACAAGTGCCTAAGACGGCAGGGGCATTGGAAACAGCAAAACCAGTGATTCACAAGCTACGGAGAAAACTCTATGATTTTGTTGTCTTCGACATTGAAACCACTGGTCTTAGCCCAAACAGAAGCGAGATCATCCAGCTGTCTGCAATTAAGGTCAAAAAAGATGAAGTCGTGGATTGGTTTGATAGTTACGTCCATCCAACTGAATCCATACCGACGAGCATCGTCTATTTAACCGGAATATCCGATGAAACAGTCAAAGATGCGCCAAGTGTCAAAACCGTCATCAACAACTTCAAACTTTTTTTTGAAGGCTTGCCACTTGTTGGACACAACATCATTAAGTTTGACTTGCCGTTTTTAATTGCAAATGGTTTTGATGTTACCTCTATTGACGCATTAGATACTTGGCGGCTCGCTCGTGGAAAAGATTTCCCAACGGAAATGGACAACTTAAAGCTTCCAACCCTAAAGCACTATTTTGGAATTAAAAACGCTTCACACAATTCTTTGGCCGATTGCAAAACAAACTTAATCGTATATCAAAAGCTTCGTGATGATGACCTTCAACCCGTCACACCGGAAAAGTGTTCGATTCCCCAATCACTATCTGGCCTTCGCTTTTCCATTACAGGTGAATTCATTGGAATTCCTCGGGAGGATATCGCCGACAGTATTCGAGCTCATGGTGGGCGAGTTACCGGGCCCGTATCAAGGGTCACAGACTACTTAATTGATGGAAAACAAATTGCGCCGACATTGATTGACGGCTATCATAGCAAAAAGGAAATAGACGCTGCGAAAATACAAGCTGTCGGTGGAAAAATAAAAGTTATAAGCCTTAGTGATCTAAAATCAATGCTTTCAGGTCGATAGCCCATTAAACTGTTGAAAACCAATTTTTTATAAGGAGACTTGGATATGTTTGTGGTTCTCGGATTTTAAATCCGAATATTAAAAAAAGCCCACCCGCACCTCTTGGCCGAGACGGGTGAGCTAAGCAAATGAGCACTTGAAAGGGGCTCTTTGCATACTTTTATTCTAGCAAATTTGGAGGTAAACACAATGGCTGAAATCAAAAAACGTGGCAAAAAATGGCAGTACCGGGTATTCTACACCGACCCAGATACTGGCAATCAACATTCTAAGTCGAAGTCAGGATTCTCAACCAAATCTGATGCTGTGGCAGCAGCTAACGAAATCGAAGTGCAAAAGCAACGCGGTGCATCTCTTGGCAACACTAACGTACTTTTCAGCGAATATTATGACCAGTGGATCAAAGATACTAAGTTAGGACGTTACTCCTACCAGACTGAAGTATGGTACAAGAGAACCGGCAAGATGATTCATGATGGTTTCCCTGGTGTTGCGCTGAAAGACGTCAGCCGACGTAAATACACCAAGTTTCTGGACAACTATGCTGCAGACCATTCCAAGGAATCGGTCGCCAAGACGGCAATGTTCATTCGATCGATGGTACACGATGCGATGTCCGAGCGTATCATCTTCACTGATTTCACCTCTGGCGTAAAAAACAATGGTAAGCCCGGAAAACGGGAGTCAGACAAGTATCTTGAGGAATCGCAGTTAAAGAAATTGACCGAGGTTGTTAAAAACCATCTATCTATTTCTCACATCACCGCCTATGAAATTCTTACAGCAATTTACACAGGAGCACGCTATGAAGAAATCGCAGCCATTACCTGGGATAGAATTGATTGGAATAATAATCGCCTCACCTTGGATCGTGCCTATGATTACATCACTCGCACAGGGTTCAAGGAAATGAAAACGCCAAATTCGATCAGAACCCTGGATGTTTCACCCGAATTAATTCACGTTCTCCACCAGTTGCATCAGGACCAGATTGAACGTTACTTAAAGAAGGGATATCGGGATGAAGACCAATTGGTCTTCCGCTCCATTGGCATGACAGTTCCTTCAGACGGTGCAGCAAACAAAGCTTTGAAGCAGTATCAGTGCGAAGCTAATATTCCCCAGACCGATTGGATCACCTTCCATGGTCTCCGCCACAGCCATGCCAGTTATTTGCTATCCAAGGGTGTTGATATTAGCTACATTTCCAAGCGTCTTGGCCATGCCAACATTGCGCTAACCTTGAGGGTATATGCACATTTGCTGGAAAACCGGTACCAACAAGAAGCTACCAAATCTGCGTCATTATTGAGCCTGCTTTGATAAGTTTTGTGTAGTATTTGTGTAGTGAACTTGCCAAAACAAGACAAAATTCCTGTTTCACCAAAAGCGCATAAATGCTTGTAAACGTTGGTATATCAACGCACACAAGGCCTTTACGCAAGCACTGGAAACACTTGAAAACACAAAAATAAGCCGTTTACCGGATTTGAACCGGTGACCTCCACCTTACCATGGTGGCGCTCTACCTACTGAGCTAAAACGGCAAAAATCACTGCGAAAAATAGTATACTAAATTTCCGCAGTCCCTGCAACCATCTTTATTAAATTCTTTCGCTGTACCCGCGATTGTAAAACTCTAGCCGTGTGACCATGTCTACGGGTTTGACAACAACCCGCGCCACGCCTGCATTCTGCATTTGATCCAACTGGGACAAATCGGCCAGATGCAGCAATTCCGCGATCAACGCGCGCACTGCAAAACCATGACTGACAAAGAGCAAGTGACCATCGGGATATTCCTTCACATATTTTTCAGCAGTCGCCAATAACCGCTCCCGGACTTCCGAGAAAGTTTCACCATTCGCCACTGACGCATAGTCCGGCGTCAATAGGCCGTTCTCGTCAAAGGCACCTGGGAATTCTTTCTTCAATTCGTCTGCAGACTGGCCGTCCCAGTCCCCAGGATTCATTTCCCGTAAACCTTCATCTTGATCCAGGGGCAACTGGGCATCCCGATTCAGGATTTTAGCGGTGGAATAAGCCCGTAATAAATCTGAACTGATGATCCGGTCATAGCGGCTCATGTCGATCCGCTCGCGCAGACGTTCCGCCTGTTGTTGGCCCTTCTCATTCAATGGGATATCAGAACCAGCGCCTTGCACCCGGTGCTGTGCATTTAAATTTGTCTCGCCATGCCGGACGAGCGTGATTTCGGTCATGTCAAATCCTCCAATTTTACTGTCTATCGGCCATAGTACCACACGGAGAAATTCCCGCAACGGCGGCTAATACAGGTCAGTGATACATTGGGCGGTTCAATTAAATTTGGTGTCTCGGGGATGCCTAAGATCCCAGCCAAAGCGCTGCGCACAACAAAACCATGCGTCACCACTAAAACCGGCCCAGATTGTTCTGGAATGCTGCGCAGAAAGGCCATGGTTCTTTGGGTGACGGTTGTATACGATTCGCCGCCACTCACCGTTTCATACCCCGGTAACACATTATTCGACAAAGGGTTCCACCACTCCGGGTACATCATCGTCGCCCATTCGATCGTTTTACCCTGAAAGCTGCCATAATTGATTTCGCGCAACCGGGTGTCAAAGGTCACAGGTGCGTGGCGCGTGCCCATCACTAATGCCAGCGTATCCCGGGTACGTTGCAACGGACTGCAGTAGATTGTCTGTGGATTAAGCTCGCTCACCACTTTTGCCATCGAAGCCGCCTGCGCCTGCCCCTTCTCATTCAATTGAGCCAGTGGGCCGTCACTATCACCCTGAATAATCCCGGCGCGATTAGCCGCTGTTTGGCCATGCCGCATTAAATAAATTTCCATTTTTTCACCACCGAATTTGTTGTTGTGAGCCGGCCACTGTCACGTGCTGGAAGCCATACTGATGCAGGAGCGATTGAATGACGTCGAGGTAAACTGGCGTGTCCACCGGCAGATTTTGGGTCAGCGGAGAAAGTGTGACCCGTGTCAGATAATCGGACAGGTTCGGCACTGCCAATTCGACGTAAGGCCGCAAGTATTTTTGTCCAGACAATTCCTGAATATCGAAATTCTCCTGTTTCTGCGGCGTCTCTGACAAACTCGCGTCGAAATAGAAAACCCGATACTCTTTTTCATACGCGTAACTATTGGACTTCATCGCCGCCGTCAGCATCACAAACAGCAGCAACAGATCCTTCTTCCAGGCATATTCGCCCCGGGCACTGGTGTCATTTTCAAACAACTGGGCATAGATCTCCGCGGGCGGCGTGGTGCTGGAAATCACCCGCCGGGTCTTGGCTAAATACCGTAATGACCAGATGTAGGATTCAATAAAATCGTCAATATATTGGCCCAGATCTGTCCGTTCAAAGACGTCCACTGGCTGCTTCTGGGCAATCAAGGCCTCCCGATCGCTGGTAAACAGGTCCAACGTATTCGTATCCGCCAGCAGGAAGTCTTGAAAATCCTTGGCGATGCGGGCCTTGGCGATGTTGGCACGGCTATCGACATAAATCACCCGGGCCGCCCCAATGTATTCATGACTCCCTGGCCGCAATTGGGCCTGGAGATCTTTCATGAACCCGTTGAGATCGAGTGACATTTCCATCCCGCCGTAACCATAATAATTCCACATGGGAATGGCATCTTCATCGGTAGAAAGGGCCATGACATAAAGCTTAATGCGCTGCTGCATAAACGCCATGAACCCCTGTATCGGGGCGTGCCAGTATAACTGCAACAGTTGCGGCCCGTCGTCCCCAGCGATCTGGTTGACTGTTTGGGCGATCCGTTGCTGGTTGTTATCGACAAAATTCGTCATGAACCGGCTCCACACTTTCGTATCATTGGGATCGTTCAGAAATTCTGTCCGGGTCAACCGTAAAATCCGAGTCCGAATAATTGCACGGAATGCTTCAACCGTTGTGTAGTGCTCTGCTGCTTCAATCCTGGCCATCCAATTGCCCACCTTTCCGCTCGCTCTAATCGTAACCCAAGTTATCACTGGCGGAAAGGAAAACTAGTGAATCATTTTTGCTTCCACCAATCCCGAACTTCGCTTATAATGGTTACCAAAGACATTTTTTCGGTTTGCCTAATACGCAAGAAAGGAACCATCATGTCACCTAATAAAGAAAATTATTTAAAAACGATTTTCGAGCTGGAACACGACCACCAAAAGATCTCCAACAAGAACATCGCCGAGATGCTCAACATCAGTGCCCCGTCTGTGACTGAAATGCTGGCGGCCTTGACCAAGGAAGGGCTGGTCACCCATACGCCTTACAATGAAATATCGCTCACCAAGGCTGGTTTGGCTCAAGCCCGGGAATTAGTACGTAAACACCGAATCTGGGAAGTCTTTCTCGCCAACAAACTGCACTACGCCATGGCCGACGTTCATGCGGCGTCTGATATTCTGGAACACGCCACCGACGATAAACTGGCCGACCGGCTGAACGATTTTCTCGGCCATCCGAAACGCTGTCCCCACGGCGGGATTATTCCCGGTAATTCAGAGGAAGAAAACGATTCGGATGTCACTCTGGCGACCCTCGTCCCAGGCGATGCCGCCACGCTCCAACGGGTCATCGACAATCATGATTTCTTGAGCTACTTCGAAGACCTCCAATTACATCTCAATGAACGTCTGACTTCGGTCAAGAAAGAACCGTTCAGCGGGCCTTTTATCGTGCGCACGGATGATCGGGAAACGGTGGCCATCAGTGAAAATGCCGCCGGTTTTATGTTTGTCACCGATGTAGTTAAGGGGACTGCAGAGGAACAGGATAAGCAATAGCATCAGAATCAATTAGGGGGTTGATTGATTTGTCGACAGAAAAACCGAATTTGATCAATGTACGGGGCGGGCGCGTCCATAACTTAAAAAATATTGACGTGGATATTCCGCTGAACGCCTTCACAGCCATTGCCGGGCTGTCCGGTTCAGGGAAGTCATCCCTCGCGATGGGAATCTTGTACGCTGAAGGTTCCCGTCGCTATTTGGATGCACTGTCTACTTACACGCGCCGCCGGATCAGTCAGGTGGGTCGCGCCGACGTCACCGCCGTCCACCACATTCCCGCCGCCATTGCCCTGCGCCAGCGGCCAAATGTACCCAATGTGCGTTCCACAGTGGGCACAATGAGTGAAAGCCTAAACGTCTTGCGACTCATGTTTTCACGGTTGGCTTCCCACCGTTGCCCCAACGGTCATCAGCTGCCCCCGAGTATCAAAATTGCCCAAGCGGCAGCAGTGACCGGTGAGCATATGGGCGAAATTACCTGTCCCATTTGCCATGTCACTTTCCGGCCGCCTTCTGCGGAGGACTTCGCCTTCAACTCTGCCGGGGCTTGCCCCACATGTGGCGGCACCGGCCTGTTGCGGCAGCTGGTTCCCGAAAGGCTGATTCCCGACCCGACAAAGACCATCGACGAAGGTGCTGTGGCCTCCTGGCGTCTGCCTGGCCGCAACTTCATGCCGGATGTCGCACGGGCGATCGGTGTCCGGACCGACGTCCCTTACGAGCAGCTCACGAAGAAGGAACAGCGAATCGTCTTACACGGGACCAAGAAGGGCTACCCCGTGGACTTGCCCAGTGCCAACGGCCGGGTGTTCCATATGGACAATGCGCTGTACGAAAATGCTTATAACGCCGTTGAAGATACGGCAGCCAAGGCCACCAATGAACGCACGCTGGCTCGGTTGGATCGGTTCTACCAAATGACCGTTTGTCCCAGTTGTCATGGCAGCCGGTTTAATCCCAAGCTGTTCACCTCACTGATTAATGGGAAAAACATCGCCCAGATCAGCGCCTTCACATTGGGTCAATTAGACCAATGGAACGCTGAACTGGCAGACACCTATCCCTTGGAAATGCGGGATCTTGTCCGCAATCTTTCCCGGGAGCTGCAGGGTTCGCTGCAGCCATTGTTAAATCTAGGCCTGGATTACCTCACATTGGATCGGGCAGGCAATACGCTGTCCACTGGTGAATTGCAGCGGCTGCAGCTGGGGCGCACTTTACGCAGCGAAACCAACGGCGTGCTCTACGTCTTGGACGAACCCAGTGTCGGCTTGCACCCGGCCAATGTCGATGGCCTAGTTGGCATCATCCAGAAACTGATCGCCCTGGGCAACACCGTGGTGGTCGTGGATCACGATACGAATCTGCTCACAGCCGCCGATTACATGGTGGAAATGGGTCCCGGAGCAGGCCAAGACGGTGGGACGGTGATCAATCATGGCCCCCTGTCTCTGGTGGAAAAGAGTCCAACTTCCCACATTGCCCCCTTCATGACCGGGGCCGCGCCAGTGATTGTCCGTCAACAAGCTGATCCAGATAAAATGTACACGCACGGCACGATTCATTTAGCCGTCAATGATTATAACAATCTGCATGGCGTCACCGTGGATCTGCCCCGGCGCCGACTCATTGGCATCAGCGGCTTCTCTGGTGCAGGTAAAACTTCATTGATTCTTGACAGTCTGATTCCGGCATTAAAGGCCAACAGCCGCCACTTGCCACTCCCCGAGCAGGTCAGTGATATTACCGCCAAGGGTATTCGCCGAGTGGTCTCCGTCAACTCCGTACCAGTGGGTAAGAATGCCCGCTCCACCGTGGCCACCTACTCCGGCATTTTTGACTACATTCGGCAGCTGTTTGCCAGTACCCCAGCGGCCAAAGAAAAGGGCTGGAATGCCGGTCACTTTTCATACAATACCGAGGGCGGCGTGTGCCCGAATTGTGGCGGTACCGGGACCATTTCGTTGGATATTCAATATCTCCCGGATATGGTCGAAACCTGTCCCGTGTGCCACGGCCAGCGGTACAATCCTGAAACCTTGGCGGTGCAGTGGCATGGAATGAGTATCGCGGACGTCTTGGCTCTGTCCGTGCGGGATGCATTACCGATCTTCCAAGACGCCCCGGCCATTGACAGTATTTTGCAGCACCTGGCCGATATGGGCTTGGGTTACCTTGTGTTGGGTGAAAGTACCCCAGAGATCTCTGGCGGTGAAGCTCAACGGCTCAAGCTGGTAACCGAAATGGGCCGTAACCAAAAGAGCAGTCTCTTCGTCTTTGATGAGCCGTCTGTCGGGCTGCACCCTGAGGATGTCCGGACCCTGTTGAAAGTATTGGAATCATTAAGAAAACAAGGGGCCACAATTATTTACATCGAACACGATATGGATATGTTGGCCAACGCCGATTATCTGGTCGACTTAGGTCCCCGGGGCGGCGATGCCGGCGGTCGTATTGTCGCCAGCGGTACGCCGACCGATGTGGCCCACACCCCAGCCAGCATTACCGGTCGTTATTTAGCAAAACATTTGCACCTCACGTCGGCACAAGCCAGTGATGAGTACTCGCATTAAGCACGATATGGATCGAAAAAAGTGGTTTCCCAAAATTTGGGAGACCACTTTTTTAATAAAAATGTACACCAATCAAGAAATAAATTCAGAAACTATTCACCACGTCGAGCAGCCGAGGATAAATCATCCAAATGCTGCCGATACCAATCTGTCCACTGGGCTACGTCACTAGAATTGGGTGCGCCGTGATCATCCAATAGCATGGTGATCAACTTCTCCAACTCTGGCCGCTTTTCCTTAATCAAAAATTCCTTCTTCTCGGCGTGATTGAAGTAATTATCCAACCGCAGGATTTCATTGATACCGGCCACGAGATATTGTTCATCCCATTGGCTAATCAGATCCAATTCTTCCGTCTGGCCCATCTTCAAATAAAAGTCCACAAAGGCGCCAAGCACTTTGTCGCTAATTGCTTCTTGCTGCTGATCTTCGCTCATTGAGCGGTTTCCTCCTTATATAATTGCCTGTGACTTGTCCCTACTTTTACTCTAGTCTCTTGAGCGCATCAATTCAAGACATTGCGATGGTGCCGATGGTCCACCAGCGCACCGACCAGGAAGCCCAGCAGAGCCGGCAGTACCCAGCCAAAACCAGCCTGGAAGAGCGGCAGTAAATTGCCCCATTTCAACAGCATGGCAAGGAAACCTTGATGTTGGAAAGCCGCAGGCAGCCCCGTTAGCATATTCAAGAAGGCCGGAACCAGGCCAAACATCATGGCCCACAAGTATGTCCAGCGTTGTTGGGGTAAAACCAGTGTGATGATCGCTGTTAAGATCAAGATAATCGCTAATGGATAAAGGAAGTTTAAAAACGGCATAGACACGGCAATAATCCCGTCCAGACCGACATTGGCAAAAATGGCGGGCAAACCGGCGGCGACGATGATCCACAGTTGATATGAAATCCGTGGAAACAGTTTATGCATCGATTCGCCAAAGGCTGTCACCAGTCCCACCCCAGTCTTCAAACAGGCCAGCGTGATAATAATCGCCAGCAGCCAGCTGCCTAAGCCGCCAAAATAATGCTCGGCCAACTGGGCGAGGACGATGCCGCCGTTAGCCGCGGGACTAAAGCCACCCCGAGATTGGGCGCCAATAATGGCCAAACCGGCATAGATCACGCCCATCAGGACTGTACTAATCACCCCGGCGCGGATCGTCGCGCTGGCGACTTTCTTTGGATCCTTGACGCCTAAGTCGCGGATGGTGTCGACCACGACGATCCCGAAGGCAATGGAGGCCAAGGCGTCCATTGTGTTGTAGCCCTCTACAAAACCGGTATTGAGCGGATGGGACTGATACGTGTGCAAAGAACTCATCGCACCTGCATGACCCAACGGCAAGAATAATGCCGTCAACATCAATACGCCTAAGAGGACCAAGAAAGTAGGCGTCAAAAATTTCCCCACGTATTCCATGATGCGGGATGGTTTGCGGGAAAATAGCCACACGGTGAGAAAGAATAAAATAGAGAAGATGGCTAAAACCAAAGTCTGTTGACCGCTGGGGACAAACCGGCGAATACCAACTTCATAGGATACGGTAGCCAACCGTGGCGTGGACAATAGCGGCCCAATGACCCAGTAAAGGAGGACGGTGAAAATGAGGGCGAAGGGGCGATTCACATTCTTGGCCAGGTCAAATACCCCTGCCGCCCGGGTGATACCGATGGCGACGACACCGAGCAACGGCAAGCCGACACCAGTGAGTAAGAAACCAATAATGGCCGGCCAGACGTGATTGCCCGCCTGTTGGCCCATGAAGATGGGAAAAATAAGATTGCCGGCACCAAAGAACATGCCGAATAACATGATTCCGACAAAGGTCAGGTCTTTGCTTCGTAAACGCGAATTATTCATGGCGATGCCTCCGAGTTGTGATAACCCATTCTACGAAATTAAATGCTGAATTGACAACTATTTACCATGTCGCCACCGAATTATTTTCGTCGTGAGACATTCCTGAATCACGCCGATGTATTTCATGGCATAATAGGTCATATCTGATTTTCAGAAAGGACAGTGTTCACTGTGGCGCAACTAACCGCCAATCATCCACCTGTGTTTCCCCTCCATGAACAACTTTCCGCTGCTATGATCCTAGCTGGCGTCGGCGGGTTTATGGATGCCTATTCCTACCTGCTCCACGGTAATGTATTTTCCAGTCTGCAATCCGGAAATGTCATTCTCTTGGGGATTCATCTTGCGCGCGGACAGTGGGCCAGTAGCGGCCATTATTTACTGCCGCTGGCTGCCTTCTTTCTTGGCGCCTTTCTCATTACTTGGTTCGCGCGCTATGTGCACAAGCCGGGCCAACGGCGCACCCATATTGTCGGGGTAAGTGCCGAAATCTTCGTGCTTTTATTGACTGCGATCTTTGCAAATCGGTTGCCGGATACTGTGGTGATTGCAATGATGTCCTTCACCGCCGCCATTCAGCTCAGTGTTTTCCGTAAAATGAAAGGTCAGCCCTATACCACCACCATGACCACCGGCAACATTCAAGCCAGTGCGGCCAATCTGGCCAACGCCGCCATGGGCGCCCAGCCCAATGCCGCCCACCGCAGTTGGGACCGATTCGCAGTTGCCCTGGGCTTTGGCCTCGGAGCTTTCCTCTCCGCTAGTCTTGTTCCGTTCTTGGGGCAGCACGCCATTATCGGTGGGGTCTTGCTCCTCGGCATTATTCTGCTCTTGTTATTGCGCGAAAAACCGACGGATTAAACGCAACCGCTAAAAAAGCCCGTGCACTTCAGACAAGTGTACGGGCTTTCTAGCAACCCCATTATTTAGTCGGATTATCAATATACACGAATAAGTCACTGGGCAGCCGAATCAGCTCATGATAGCTGGCTGCGCGTCCAGCATGCAGCCCCAACCCATTGAATGGCGTGTTCTTGTATGTGGCGCGAATTACAGCCACAAAGGATTGGCGGGTATTTTTATCGACCCGATCCAATGCCTTCGTCTGCCAAGGATAAGCCGCCGCTTCAGCCGGGACAATCTTTTTACCGGTAGAAATCGTTGCAGTTTGGCTGCTGATTTGGTACCGGGACCCTTCCGTCCAGTAGGTATACGTCTGAATTGGATTATGACCAGCGCCATTGTGCACCCGCACCAAATATCCCTGATCCCCTTTGGTCTGCATGACCAAAGTCCGGTACGAGTACTTCAATTCAATGGCGTGACGATTGTCGATATTGTCGCTGTGCAAAAACGTCGCATACGTCATAAAACCAAAACTGGCGACTAACACAATGATCCAGACAAGATCGAGTGCAAAATTTTTACCGGAAAAACGTCGGTGTTCAGTTACCAACATTTTTAACCGTCGTTTGCGGATATTTTGTACGGCGAATACTAAGATGATCACGGCCAGTGTCCAGCAAGCGACACCCAGCCAGTTCCACGATGCCCACATGGGTAAAAACTCCCCTCTCAATAACTGCTGATGGTCTAATTATACATTGGAAAGCAAGAGAGCGGAACCCGCCGTTTGAGGAGGAGTTGTTTTTTAGTGCCTGGCATCATTAAATTCAGCACGGCAGCAACTAGACAAAGTTTTGAATTCCGATGGATATAGTGCCAATGCGGAGCAAGCGAAGGTGGCAGGGGGCTCAGTGGTGGAAACGTCACAGTGGCCCGGTTTTGGCCACTGATGACGTTAAGCGTGTTTGAGACCGCGCCCCTCAGCGGGCTCAAAGCGCCGTCACAGCTAGCTTCGCCTGCGGCTACGCACTAGCTGCGCGTCGCCAGCCCATTTCAGCCGTAGCTTACGCAGCTTTGGCACGGCCCATCATACAAGAAATTCTACAATTCCGAACATTAAATGAGAATTGAAAACAATTACACCATATTTTCCCAACTTTTTATTGACGCCATCCCCACCATACCGTAGCATGGTACCCGTATAGAGAACAATTGATATAGTGGAGGCGCAGTCATGGAAGCACAGCAGGACAAAGGAGCCCAGTTAGGGCTCTTCAGTATTGTATTACTTGGTATTAACGGCATTATCGGGTCCGGTATCTTCTTATTACCTAATCAAGTGGCCACTTTGATGGGCACCGCTGGTATTTTTTCTTTAATCTTTGACGCCTTCCTGGTTATCACCATTGCCATGTGCTTCGCCAAAGCGGCCACCTATTACGACCAAGACGGCGGTCCCTACCTGTACGCCAAGGATGCATTTGGTGACTTTGTCGGTTTCGAAGTGGGGTTTGTGACCTGGGCGATTCAAATTATCGCGGAAGCGACCATGGCCGTGGCCTTTGCGACTGCGCTAGGGGCCACTTTCCCCGCCTTGGCCACCGTGTTGGGCAAAAATATCACTGTGACGGTATTATTAGGTCTCATGGCATTGATGAACATCGCCGGGGTGAAGGTATCTAAGATTGTTAACAATATCGTGGCTCTCTCTAAGTTGATCCCGCTGGTACTCTTCGTGGCCCTCGGCATTTGGTTTATCCACGGGGGTAATTTCACCCCGATGTTTCCCCATGGTCATTATGTCGCCGGTCATTTTGGGGCCGCAGCGGTGACCATGTTTTATGCCTTTGCCGGGTTTGAACGGGTCGTGGTCGCCGCTGGCGATATGCGCAATCCAAAGAAAAATCTCCCCCGCGCGTTGCTCATTATGGTGGGAGTCGTGTTGGCCTTCTACCTATTGATCCAAACAGTTTGTACTGGCGTCCTCGGAGCCAGTGCCTTAAGCCACACGACGGCGCCGATTCAAGCCGCCTTCGCCCATTTTGCCGGCGGTTTCGGTAATGCATTGGTGGCGGCGGGGACGCTGCTCTCCACTGCCGGTTTCTTGGTTGCCTCTAGCTATGTCACGCCACGGTCTGGCGTCGCCTTGGCGGAAAACCATATGATGCCCGCCATGATCGCCAAGCGGAACAAAAAGAACGCCCCCTATATTGCAATCTTGATTTCCATCAGTATCAGTATCCTCATCGCCTGGTCAGGACAATTCGCCTATCTGGCCCAAATTAGTGCGGTTTCTCGGTTTGCTCAGTATATCCCCACTTGTCTGGCCGTCTTGATTTTCCGTCATTCTAAATCAGCTGTGCCTGGTCGCTTTAACTTGCCCCTGGGTCCAGTAATTCCCATCGTGGCCGTGGCCGTCAGCGGCTGGTTGCTATTGCAAGTATCGGCGCAGCAACTGATCCTCGGATTAGGCGCATTAATTGTGGCCGTACCGTTTTACTTCTTGATGGGCAAACAGGCGGCGACTGTAAAAGATCTTTCTTAATGGCTCGGCGCGCTTTGCCCCAAATAATCATCTCCATATGTTTTCTGCAAATAACGATGAATATCATTTAAGAAATGTTGGGTCGACGGCGCCGGTGCCTCCTTCCGGGTCAACACACAGATAGTCCGGCGAAAGGCCTCCGAAAATGGATAGATGTGCACATTACCGACCAGTTTCTGCAATGCTAAATCGGGCAGGATGCCAAACCCCAGGCCGCTTTCTACCATTGAGAGGATCGATTGGTCATCGATGGAATAGGCCAGCGAATTGGGAGCAACATTGTACCGATCCAGCGCTTTCTTGGTGTCCCCATCGTAATCGGCTTGTTGCAAAATAAAGTGCTGGTCGGCGATATCCGCTCCAGTGACGAATTCTTTGTTGTGGGGGGTGAAATCGGCAGGTGTCACACAACGGATCGTGTCCGCTGCCACCGGTTCGACCTGAACGTTTTCCTCCACCGGTAATGTGGAAAACCCAATATCAATCGAACCCACCCGGACCTGGCGGGCAATTTCTGGGAAGGTACCCTGGACGACTTCCACGTCCACTTGGGGGTACCTTTTTTTGAATGTTTGAATAATGGTCGGCAACCAGTTGATGCAGACACTACTGAAGGCCCCCAACCGCACCAGGCCAGAATTCAAGCCCTGGATGCTGTCGGCAACTTGTTGCAGCTGGGCCTCTTTATTGAGGATCTCTTGGATCACCGGCAAGATTGCTGAGCCGTCCGGAGTCAACTCAACGCCGGTGCGGTGCCGGATAAATAAGGGAAAGCCGAGGGTCGTTTCTAGCTGAGCGATGGAGTGGCTCACCGCGCTGGGGGTGACATTAAGCCGGGCAGCGGCGGCCACGAAAGTCTTTTGCTGGACCACTTCGGTAAATACTTCATAGGCAAAATCAGCCATGGTGATTCCTCCAATAGTGAATTGAATTCATCTTAAATTGAATAAGTTGAGTTTTACTAATCATACCACAGGCCGTATGATAATCAATGAAAGCAAGGCAGAAACAATTTACCGCGCCGGATCGAGCGTGCCGCGCACGCAATACTAATCAGGGGGTCATCATTATGAAAAAGGAAATTTTTGCTAAACGGACCATTGAAGCAGCTCAGGCGGGCATTGCCGATGCATTTGCCGCCAGTAACAACACCGAGTTGATCTCCTTTGCCGGCGGCTTCCCTGATGCCCAACTCTTCCCAAATGACGAAATGGGTGAAAGCTTCCGTCAAGCCTTCACCGAAAATAGTTTAAATGTTTTGCAATATCACGATAACCGCGGTTATGCTAAGTTGCGTCAGATCTTGGCCAAGCGCCTCACGGCCGATGGCACAAATACCAGCGCGGATGATATTATTTTGACCCAAGGTGCGCAACAGGCCATTGATCTGGTTGCCCGCATGCTCATCAACCCCGGCGACGGCTTGGTCGTGGAAGCACCGACTTACTTTGGTGCGCTGGGCGCGTTCGATGCTTACGATCCGACTTATTATGAAATCCCCATGGACGCCGATGGCATGAACATGCACGCCCTGCAAAAAGTGTTAATGGCCCATTCCGTGAAGATGATCTACACGATCCCTGATTTTCAGAATCCCACCGGCGCAGTGATGTCCCTGGCTAAGCGTCAAGAATTGATCCGGTTAGCTAACCAATACGATGTGGTGGTCCTGGAAGATTCCCCGTACCGCTGGCTGCGTTTTTCTGGCAAACAATTGCCGACACTGCGTTCTCTGGACACCGAAGACCGGGTCATTTCCCTAGGCAGTTTCTCGAAGATCCTGGCTCCCGGCCTGCGTCTGGGTTGGGCAACCGGCGGTCAAAAGTGGATTGATGCCATTGCCACTCTGAAGAACGGTGCGGATCTAGAAAGTCCCTTCATCACGATGGTGGCCGTAGCCAATTACTTAAGCAATAATGATTTGGATGCCCACTTGGCGACATTGCGGAAAATTTACGCTAGCAAAAAGGACGCTATGGTGGCTGCGCTGCAAGAGAACTTGCCCAATGGCTTCACGGTGAATAACCCCCAAGGCGGTTTCTTCGTTTGGCTGCAAGCGCCGGCTGGGGTCGATATGGGCCAGATCATGAAAGCCGACATCACCCCTAACGAAGGCGTTGCCTATATTCCGTCACAGAACTTGTATCCATCTAAGACCGTCTGCAATGCAGCTCGGTTGAACTTCACCGGTGAAGACATCCCCACGATTCAAAAGGGAATCGCCCGGTTAAGCAAGGCGCTACAAAAGTACGCACCAGTGGTACCGGCTGCGGCCCTTTCCTAATTATTTTGCACCACCAGATATAGGGCTTTCTGAATTTTTTGAACCTGCAAAAATTCAGAAAGTCCTTTTGTTATCGATTGCACAATTCCTGCACATTTCTATGGGTCTAGGCGCGTGGAACGCGGCCTGGTGTGGATTTTCAAGGGGTGCCTCACAAATGG
This sequence comes from Schleiferilactobacillus perolens DSM 12744, assembly GCF_001435585.1. Taxonomy (GTDB): domain Bacteria; phylum Bacillota; class Bacilli; order Lactobacillales; family Lactobacillaceae; genus Schleiferilactobacillus; species Schleiferilactobacillus perolens. Next base: position 108,909 of record NZ_AZEC01000006.1, on the reverse strand, counting down.
CCGATATCATTTGATACCACTGAATGTGGTGCTACTGTAAATAAGTAAGCACAACATATTGTGTTCTGTGCGCTAACGCTTTATACTTAACACATGAATTAAGTGAACTACTGGAGGGATTCCGATGAGTCAAGTGGTTGTATATACCCGTACCGGTTGCATGCAATGTCGCATGACCGAGCGTTATTTAAAGGAACACAACGTGCCGTTTGAAGAGCACAATATCAATGAAGAGCCGCAATACGTGGATCATTTGAAGGCTTTGGGTTTCCGTTCGCTGCCTGTCGTGATGCCTAAAGACGCCGAACCCATTGTCGGTTTTCGGCCTGATTCACTCAAAGCATTGGTCGGCTAGCCGCATCAAGATGGTTGCAAAATGACCGTTTGAAAACACCAAGGCGTGGTCGTGAATTGCCCCTTGGTGTTTTTTTGACCCATTTCACGCATTCGCTAGGATTGTAGAAAGGACAGTGGTGCAGCATGTCACTGAAGACGCTGGACATTGATAAAGTGTCATATTTCAAACTCAATAACGAGGTGAACCGCCCCGTTAACGGCAAGATTCCGTTGAACAAGGATAAAGAAGCTTTGGCCGCATTTTTACAGGAAAATGTGCAGCCCAATATGAAACACTTCGATTCCATCTTGGCGAAGATCGATTATTTAATCGCCAATGATTATTTGGAAGAAGGGTTCATCGATAAGTACCCGCGGCAGTTTATTGCTGACCTGTACCAGCGCCTGCTGGATGTGGATTTCCACTTCCAGTCTTTCATGGCCGCCTACAAGTTTTACAACCAATATGCCATGAAGACCAACGACGGTACTGAATATCTGGAAAACATCGAGGAGCGGGTTCTTTTTAACGCCTTGTATTTCGCAGATGGCGATCAATCCTTGGCGACGGATATTGCGGATGAAATTATCCATCAGCGGTATCAACCGGCCACCCCGTCCTTCCTGAATGCTGGTCGCGCGCGCCGGGGCGAGTTTGTATCGTGTTTCTTGATCCAGTTAACCGATGACATGAACAGCATTGGCCGGGGAATCAATTCGGCCTTGCAACTGTCTCGAATCGGCGGCGGCGTGGGGATTGCCCTGTCCAATCTGCGTGAAGCCGGTGCGCCCATCAAGGGCATCGAAGGAGCTTCCAGCGGTGTGTTGCCCGTCATGAAATTGCTAGAAGACAGCTTTTCATACAGCAACCAGTTAGGCCAGCGGCAAGGAGCTGGTGCCGTTTATTTGAATGTCTTCCATCCTGATGTCATCCGCTTCCTGTCCGCAAAGAAGGAAAATGCCGATGAAAAGATTCGGGTGAAGACTCTCAGCTTAGGTCTGGTGGTTCCGGATAAGTTCTATGAATTAGTCCGGGAAGATGCCGACATGTATCTCTTCTCCCCCTACTCTGTGGAACGCGAATACCACGAACCCTTTGCTTATGTAGACATCACCAAGGAATATGACAATTTGGTGGCCAATCCGCGGATCAAGAAGTACAAGATCAAGGCTCGGGATTTAGAGAACGAAATTTCTAAGTTACAACAGGAATCCGGCTATCCTTATATCTTGAATGTGGATACCGCCAACCGCAGCAATCCCATCGATGGCAAGATCGTCATGTCCAATCTGTGTTCTGAAATCCAGCAGGTTCAGATTCCGTCCAAGATCGATGATGCCCAACATTATGAGGAAATGGGTACCGATGTCAGCTGCAACTTGGGTTCTACGAATATCTTGAATCTGATGCATTCACCGGACTTCGGCCACTCTGTGCGAATCATGACCCGAGCGTTAACTTATATCACCGACCATTCCAATATCGTCGCCGTACCCACCGTCGCCCACGGCAACAAGTTGAGCCACTCCATCGGTTTGGGCGCCATGGGGTTGCATACCTTCCTAGCGGTCAACCATATGGAATACGGTTCTAAAGAAGCGCTGGATTTTGTGAGTACCTACTTCATGTTGCTGAACTACTGGACATTGGTGGAATCCAACAACATTGCCCGGGAACGCCATGAATCGTTCTATAATTTTGAAAAATCCAAGTACGCTGATGGTTCATATTTCGATAAATACTTGGACAACAGTTTTGCGCCCAAGACTGCTCGGGTTCAGAAGCTGTTTGCAGACATCTTCGTTCCCGCCACCGCTGATTGGGCCGCTCTACGCGATGCGATTAAAAAGTACGGTCTGTATCATCAAAATCGGTTGGCCGTGGCACCAACTGGGTCCATTTCATACATCAACGACACCAGTGCCTCACTCCATCCGATTACCCGCTTAGTCGAAGAGCGGACTGAGAAGAAGAACGGCAAGTTGTACTTCCCAGCGCCCCACCTGAGCAACGACACACTGCCTTATTACAAGTCTGCGTATGACACAGATATGCGTAAAGTGATCGACACCTATGCGGCGGCCCAGGCGCATGTCGACCAGGGTATGAGCCTCACCTTGTTCCTGCGCTCCACGATTCCCGATGGTTTGTACGACTGGAAGCACGAGCCGGAACAAACCACCCGGGATTTGAGCATTTTGCGTAACTATGCTTTTTACCAGGGAATCAAGTCCCTGTACTATGTCCGGACATTTACGGATGATGCCCAGGAAGTTGGCAGCAACGACTGTGAAAGTTGTATTATCTAGTTATGCATTCCGCAAGAATCGGTAAAGGAGTTAAACATGGCGAACACTGACACACCGAGCAGTACGTATTACAAAGCAATTAACTGGAACAACATCGAAGACCAAATCGATAAGGCCACATGGGAAAAGCTGACCGAGCAGTTTTGGCTTGATACTCGGATTCCGCTATCCAACGACTTGGATGACTGGCGGACCCTGTCTCCCCTGGAGCACACACTGGTGGGTCACGTCTTTGGCGGTCTCACCCTGCTGGATACCCTGCAGTCCCAGGATGGTATGAACCAAGTCCGCAAAGATGTCCGGACACCCCAGGAGCTGGCGGTTTTTAACCAGATTCAGTTCATGGAATCGGTCCACGCCAAGAGTTATTCTTCCATCTTCAGCACACTGAATACGTCAGAAGAAATTGACGAAATCTTTGACTGGACCAGCAAGAACCCCTATCTGCAGAAAAAGGCCAAAATCGTCAATGAGATTTACCAAAACGGGACACCATTGGAGAAAAAGGTGGCCAGTGTCTTCTTGGAAACCTTCTTGTTCTATTCAGGTTTCTACACGCCGCTGTATTACTTGGGCAACAACAAGTTGGCTAATGTGGCGGAAATCATCAAGTTGATTATTCGGGATGAATCTGTGCATGGGACATATATTGGTTATAAGTTCCAGCTTGGCTTCAACGAGTTATCTGATGATGAGCAGCAGCGTCTGCGGGATTGGATGTACGATTTATTGTATGAACTGGCATCCAACGAAGAGAATTATACAGAGACGTTGTACGGTGAAATTGGCTGGGTCGATGAAGTAAAGGTATTCTTACACTACAACGCCAACAAAGCTTTGATGAATCTGGGGCAGGAACCGTTGTATCCGGAGACTGCGGATGATGTGAACCCGATCGTCATGAATGGGATTTCGACGGGGACGTCAAATCATGACTTCTTCTCGCAGGTGGGTAATGGGTACTTGCTGGGTCATGTGGAAGCGATGAATGATTCGGATTATGATATTGGTCGGCCGAAGAAGGACGACAAGAAGTAATTGAGTGCACACTAAAAAGGGTTGCGGCAGTAGTCTCCTCTGATGTCGTGCCAAGTGCTGCGCAATCTCCGGCTGACTGAGGCTGGAACGCTGTGACGGCGGTTTGAGCCCGCAAAGTGCGCGGTCTCAAACACGTCTAACAACATCAGCGCGGAAAACCACCGCGCTGTGTTGTTTCCACAGCTGAGCCTCATTCAGCCTCCGATTGCTCCGCACTTGGCACTGGTTGCATCGGGGATCTGACTATTGCTTCAACCCTTTTTGTGTCCAGATTTTTTCTCGAATCAACTTATTTTTCGAGTAATGACTTCAACGGCACAGTGAATGAACCGACTGTTTGGCGTTCGTGGCCGGATTTGCTGGGAATTTCTAGGACGAATTTGACTTGGGTGCCGGCGGGGGCGGTGGTGAGTTTGTGTTTGGTCGCCGCGCCGGTGGTGTATATTTTGGCGAATGTGGAACTGAACTGAGTGGTGACTTGTTTGCCGGTGGTCTTGGTGTTTAAGAATTGGCCGCCGCTGGCCAGTTGGAGCATACCGACTTCCTTGCCCGCTGCGTCGACGAGTTTGGCTTCTGATATCCAAGCGGCTTGTTGGTAGTTGCTGATTTGTTTTTTGGTCATCTCATCCGTGATCGTGAATGCGGTGGTGTAATTGATCACCATCGAGGTGCCCGTGGTTTTGGCATTCACGAGATGGCCGGTGACTTTCCCGCCGAACGGGACGGCTGCCGAGATTGTTTGTTGAATTGGGACGTCTTTCATTGGCGGCTGTTGCAACGGAATGTTGCCAAAATCAACGGTTTGGTGCACACCGTTGATATCGGTTAGCTGCAGTTTGATGCCTGTCACGGCCGCAGGATCTGGGCCGATGGTATAAAAGGCGATGACTTGCCGATAATGGCCCAACACAATCTTGCCAAAATTAAAGTTTGTGTCCATGATCGCCTGGCCATTGGTTTGCTGAACTTTCACCATTTGTTGGCGTAAGTGGTCGGGTTGGATGCCGGGGCCGGTGTAATCGACAATGACTGCCGCCACGCCCGCCGTGGTGATCGTACCAATGGGTTGGACCTTAATGCCCCCCACTTCTTGCGCGGGCACGCTCAGCTTATGATAATTGTCCGTATCGGCCAAGTCTCCGAGGATGGCATCCATGGTGTCATCAAAATAGTGGGTCTTGGCCATTTCTTTATCTAATAGTTGCGTAAATGCCGGGATGATTCCCCCCGCTTGAATCGATACTGGGGCAATCACTGCGGTACCAGCTAGCAGCACAGTAGCCGCGGCTCCCATGATCGCCCAGTGGCGCCGATTGGTCCGCCGTTGCCGGGGAGCCGCATCACTGATCCCCCGGGCAATGGCTGCACTCACTAAATTCTCTGGTACCGGAATAGTCTCAATGGTTTTGTGAAAATCGGTATTCATGAATGACGTCTCCTTCCTCACGCATCCGCTGCAATCCTCTAGCGATCCGACTCTTGACGGTCCCTGTGGGAATGTGCAGCACTTGGGCCACTTCTTGCAGCGATAAGTCGTTGAAATAATAGAGAATCAAGACATCGCGCAACTTAGGCGGTAGTTTATTCAGATCCTGCAACAAGTCCCAATGCAGTTCTGGTCGAGCAGCCGTGGTTCCCTGATGCATGTCGGCCAACTCAGTGTTTTTCTGATGCCGCAGCAATCGGTATGCCGAGTTAATCAGAATACGAATGAGCCAGGTATCAAAGAACTCTGGCTGGCGCAGCTTTTTAATGCTCAGCATCGCCTGCAGCGCTGTTTCCTGAATGACATCCAGCGCATCCGTCTGGTTATGGACGTAAAGAAAAGCCGTTCGATAGAGCTTATCTTGACGGGCCTGTAACAATTGACCCAATGCCTCCCCGTCTCCCGCTTGGGCCTGGGTAATTAGCGATCCTTCATTCATGTTGTCCCTCCTTATTCGTCACACCAATTAGTGCCACTGAGAAGGTAAAAGGTTCCATTTTCTGTATAAAAAAGACGACGTATCATGATATCGACATGATGCGCCGTCCAATTAGTCTAAGTCAACGAATCGAGTGTTTGCTGCGCCACTGCCCGCTGTTTCCCCATTGTGAGCAGGGCTGCGGCAGCCACGAAGATTAATGTGGTAATGATCGTAATTTCCCACTGATAAAGATTCGGTGTCGTCGAAATTACCGTCCCCGTGGCGAAGAAACCCATCAGATCAGTCATCGTATGCATCAGGATGGCCAGGCTAATGCTGCCACTGTAGAAGTACAGCGCGGCCATGAACAGCCCGCCGCCAAATGCGGATATCATTTGGTTCACTGTAGCTGGCACATTTTGCACCACCAGGTTGGTGATGTGCCACAAGCCAAAGATAGCGCCACTGATCAGAGCCAGTGTAAACGGTGACCGATGCGCCCAGTGTTGCGGCAGAGTAAGCAGCAGCGAGACGATCAAGCCTCGATGCAGCCACTCTTCCCCAATCCCTGCCTCTAGCGCTTGGTAAAATAAATTCAACTTGGGATAATGTGGCACCGCCCAGTGTGTGAGCAGGGTCTGCCATTGATCGGCCGTGCTAAATCCATTGAAAATGACATACGCGGTGCCCACCACGACCGCAATCAAAAGAATGGACCAACGCAGATTCTTATTAAAACGCCACCGCGGTAGTTTGATGTGCCATAACGGGGCAAAAACGAAGGAGGCCAAAACAAACATCAAAATACCCATCAAATTAGTGTCGATGACATCTCCGAGGATACCGTGTTTCGCCAATCCCATGGGTGACCAAAACATTGTGGGATACAGACCAAAGGCCGAAAACACAACAAATAGAAGCATCAACGTGCGATCCAATGTCGATTTAATTTCCGGCAAAACGACCTTCGCAAAGAGAATAGCAATTCCTACCATCAGAAGAATACCCAAAGGTGCCATGATCAAGGCTGGTAAATGCGTGCTATTATGCAGCATGGTTAAGAGATCCGCTAATAGAATACTGGTTAAATTAAGAAAAACGATGCTCATGGCATAGGCCAGCACTGAATGCCAGCGGCCATGCCCACTATGATATAAGAACAGATACAAGAACACCGTGAATACTGCAAAAATAACCAATTGCAGGATCAATTGACTTATTTTTCCCCGATGTAACTGCAACACGGCCCAGGCTCGCCACCCCATACTGATTAATGCCGCCAACAACACTGTCCACATCGTCCAGCGTCGATATTGTCTTGCTTGTTTATCCATGATGCTTCGCTTCTTTCCATTATTTCCCACATTTGTTCCATCGATGCCATTATACCATGGTTAATTAAAAAGGGTTTCAAAAATGCACAAAAAAAGCATTCCAACATTTCGTCAGAATGCGCATTGTCATTTAAAAGTCCCAATAAAAATAGATGTCTGACTTGCCCTCTTGTACGGTATGGTTGTAGTCCCGAGTATTGAGCCCACCAATCCGGAAACCATTGGCTAAATAAAATTGGCAGGCATCAATGTTGTTATCCTGACCAATGGTAGACACACCCGCATAACCATGGTGTTTCGCGATGGGAATCGCAGCGGCCAATAATTGGCGCGCAATCCCTTGGTGCCGAAAGGCCTGGCTCACCTTTAAGTCATCCAAATACAAATACTTGAAGAATGCCGCCTGATAAATCGCCAGCCCCACCGGCACATCGCCAGTAAAAGCCCCCAGAGCGAACCCCTTTTCAGCCACCTCGGCGTATTGGTAGTGTTCCTCTGGAAAAGTCTGCAGGGTTGTCGTGGCAGTTTCCTCAATCCGATAGTGCCATGCAGAATCATCCCGGGTCACGATCATTCGGCCGTGCAATAGAAACGGCTCATTTGGCAATTGTAACGCTGCTGTGTCTTGAGCTGTCAGTTGGCGAATATGCACTGTGTTATTTTCCGGCATAGCCAATCACCATCGCAATCACCAGAATCACCAACACGATCGACGTGATTGCGACATACAAGGAATCTCTTTCCACAATGAAGGCATAAATCGAGACGGCCACCCGCAACACCGGTGTGAGAATCAAACAGAATAATCCCAGCATGATGATGGCAAAAGGTTTGAGTTGGATGACACCTTGAAAAATCGCCCGAAATCCCAGGGGTACCTGGTCATTGGGGTAACCGCTGCCGCCTTCTAAGAACAACGCCAGTAAGCCGACGGCAATTACAATTGCCGAAATGATGACCCCAATGCGCAAAATTACGCCAATGAGTTGTTCCACGCTGGCCATTTCTTTTTTACGATCGACCATCAGATGTTCACCCCGAATCCTTTCAATGCCATCTGCAAGCCCATATAAATCAGGATCGGAATGAAGATCATCCGAATCACCCGAGGCCGCAAGCGGGTCATAATATGGGTCCCAATCGTGGCTCCCACTAAAATACCAATGGCCAACGGCGCCGCAATTTGCGGCTGAATGGAGCCATTAAAGAAATACACTGTCGCACTGGCGGCTGCCGTGACTCCCATCATCAGATTGGAAGTCGCACTGGACGGCTTCAAGGGCATCTTCATAATCGTATCCATGGCAATAACCTTGAACGCGCCGCTGCCGATCCCGAGCAAACCGGAAGCAATCCCGGCGCCAAACATCATGGCAAATCCACCAGGGACATTTTTGACTTGATAATCGACTTCCTTGTGTTCAAACACATCGTAATAACTGCCATTCAGATTCAATTTTTCTGACCATTTATCGGGAGTCACGGGACGATAGGCTTCGTCTTGGGTGCCCCGCAATTTGCGAATCATGTTGGTACTGGAATACATCAGCAACAGACCAAAGAAAATATACAGCATGGCGTGGGGAATGACGCCGGTGAGCAGCGCCCCAGTGATTGCCCCCACCGTGGTGGCAATTTCCAGAAACATCGCCACGCGTAAATTCAATAGATCATCTTTAATATAAGCGACGGTCGCCCCAGAGCTGGTGGCAATCACCGCAATGATGCTGGCACCGATGGCATACTTAATATCGATACCCATCATAATGGTCAGTACTGGCGTGATGATCATGCCACCGCCGATACCGAGGATCGCACCAAAAATACCCGCCAGCAGCCCCACGGCGATAAGTTCAAGTACTTGCTGTACGACCATAGCTATTCCTCCGTGGTTTTCTTTGCCCGACTGGTCCGGCTCGTCGCCGTCTTACGGGTGGTGGTCTTCTTAGCGGTCGTCGTCTTGCGGGTGGTTGTCCGCTTCTTCGCTGGTGCCTTCTTAGCCGCCGCGGTACGGCGAGTGGTCGTCTTCTTAGCCGCGGGTTTCCGAGTAGTCGTTCGTTTCGTCGGCGTCTTCTTTTCTGCCGCCGCTTTAGCCTTCTCTGCCGCTTCAATTTCCGCCGGTGTCGGATGCTCAACGGTTTGCAGATAATCCCACTTTTCCTGTGCCGCTGTCAGGATTTGGTTGCGAATCGGATCGCCATGCTTGACGAACTCGTCTACAGTTGCCATCTCGTCAATGCGCAGATGGGAGACATTGATGTCGTCAGACTCCGTAATGAAATAAACATTGACCGGCGCCGTGGCGTTCAAGTCAAAGAACTGGTAAAGCTTATTGCTGTCGGCCAGGGGTAAATTAATGACGTTGGTTTCCAACCGGAAAGTCACCGGCACTTCGGTGGCGATGGTCAGATTGGCCTGAGTCATTTGCTCCGCAGACACGCTGGCTTCAAAATTATCCAGTAAACTACTCAGAACGCTAGTGAGGCCCTCTTTTTTTATTTGCGCAGGGGTCTTCGTAATAGTCACCGTATGGACTTGTTCTGCTGGCACCATGTCCACGATTTTTTGCACTTGAATTTCCACGAGAAATCTCCTTTTTGTCTGTACTTATTCACCTATACTAACACGGAGCCAGCGAAGTAGAAAAACTGAACTCGATGCTAACCATCACTTGCATATCTGCAAGTGGCATTGTTATACTCGGGCAAAGAGAGAAAGGTGAGCATATGAATTATGGCGCATTGATCCGCAGAATTCGGCAGGCCAAACACGTCCGGTTGACCGATCTGGCCGATGATCAGCTGTCTGAAGCATTATTGTCGCGGTTTGAACGGGGCCAAACCGATATGACGCTGAATAAGTTTATTCATTTGTTGACCCGGCTGCATGTCACCCCAGATGAATTTATCGCCCACACTGAACAACACGAAGATGGTCACGAACCTTATGCCAATAACGGTGCTTTCTTTGGTCATTTTCCAAGCTTCTTTTTTCGCTTAGAGGCCAGTGGTCACCTGGAAGAACCCCACAAAGTGTTGCGTGAAGCGGAAGACTTGCTGCAGATCACTGAAAAAGAATATCGGGCGAGTCCTACCCGGTGGCATCTCATTAGTCTGCGCGGGGCGCAGTTGCATCTCAGGCGAGCAAAGCAGCACCTGGACCCGCAGTATATGACCACCATCGACTTTACCCCGGTCAAAGAATACTTGCTCAATCTCGACATGTGGACCAGCGTGGACATGTGGGTATACGCCTACTTCCTGACCCAACTGGACGATGACGCCAACCATCTCATTCTCCAAGCCGCCGCCAAGCACATCCCGAATCACGCCACCGTCTCTTCTTGGCGCGATGTGTTATTTCCAGTGGGAGAGGCCCAATTTGTCACCTTCATGAGTCACCACAGACTAGAATATGCCCGTGATGCATTAGACGTCCTCAACAAAATTAAGACCAATCTGCGCCCCCAGGAAGCCATGAACGCCGAAGTCCGCCTCAATTTCCTCACCGGTTGGCTGAACCTCGATCAAGGAGCCGACCGCCAAACGGCACTGCGCCAAATGGACGACGCCATTTCAATTTTTTCCATTCTCCATTATGACTGGGAAACCCGTTATTACAGCAGTTTAAAGGCTAAGATTACAGGCAAAGACCCGACCCCGATTGAACCAGATATATTCATCTAATTGCTTGCGCAGCATTGGCACGGCAGTCACCCAATTTCACAAGAAAAGGGCTGGCCCCGTTCGTCTCCTCTTGGAAATGAACAGGCCAGTCCTTTTGGCTAGGTATCTGTAAAAGTTAGTTGTTTTCTTTGATCGTTTGTTCCGTCTTTTGCTGTAAAGTCTTCAACTCAGCCGTTGGATCAGCCTTCTTCGTCACCGTGTGATCAACGAACTCCAACAAGTTGTTGCGGAATTCACCATAACCGGCGAAAATCGTCGAAGCAAAGGAATGATCGTTGGCCTCAGCGGCGGCTTTGAACTGCGGTACTTTCTTCAGATAGTTTTGATAAATCTTGCTTTGGACACCACTCTTGGTGACTGGTGTATAACCAGAATCAACGGCCCATTGCGCAGTGTTGTCTGTCTTCATCAAGAACTTCATGAACGCCCAGGCACCATCTTGTTGGGCCTTCGTGGCACCCTTGAAGACGACGTTGTCGTTACCGGCCAAAGCCGATGTGGACTTGCCGTTATATTCCGGTACTAAGGCCGTATCCCAATTCAAAGTCTTGGGGGCCTGTTGCAATAGTGCTGGAATAGTGGCGGAAGAACCGATGCCAAAGACCGTCTTGCTCGCGGAGAATGGATAGGAGAAGTACTTATCCTCCCCGGCAGTCCGGGCATATCCCTTGTTAATGAGATCCATCAAGGTGTTTTCAGCCTTGATCGTCTTCGGGTTGTCCATGTTGACCTTCAGTTTCGGCGTCACGTATTGGCTGCCGGCGGCATAAGCCATGCCTTCCAGCTCCATATCGTAACTGCTGTCAAAAATCAATGTGTAGAGGTTATCCTTCTTCAAGGTTTCCCCGTAAGAAGCCAACTCTTCCCAAGTCTTCGGTACCTTCAGGTTGTACTTCTTCAGCAAGTCTTTGTTGTAAAAAAGGACCCGCGTCGACAGAGAATAAGGCGTTGCATATTGCTTGCCCTTGTAAGTCCCTGTAGCCCAGAATGCTGGATCCACATCGGCCTTTTCATCTGCCGTCCACTTATTAGCGCCGGAGTTAATTTCACTGTCCAACGGTTGTAAGAGGTTGCTCTTGACGTAATCCCCAATATTGGTGTAAGGCGCTTGCGCCATGACGGGCAAAGTCTTGGACTTCGCCGCGGCCATGATCTTTTGTTGCAACGCATCATAGGAGCCCTGGGAAGTCGCGACCACCTTGTACTTGTTTTGCGACTTGTTGAACTTATCAATGAGCTTTTGTTGCGCCTTATCCCAACTGCCGGTCATCCGGTGCCAATAAGTAATGGTCACCGGCTTAGTGCTCTTCGAACTGCTACTGCTGGAACTACTATTACTATTGCTGCAACCAGCCATAATCAGCATGGCAGCCAGCGCCAGTGTCGATACAAGCGCTAAAAGCTTTGTTTTCTTCATGATATAATGTCCCTCATTTTCCTATACTGACGAACGCCAATGATCGACAATGGAAGCCATTCGCCGTTGATTTGTCCCTAGCCCAGACAAATACATTATGCAATACATTCGCAGTACCGTCAATGAATCAGTTCGGTAAAATCCGAACATTATCGTTTGAAGTATGCAAGAATTCCCGTGAAATGTTCGGTTTTGATTGAATCATCAATAGATGATACCAGCGTCTGGATCATGGTATCCCGCGATAATCACATTGCGGTACTTAGTCAAGCGCTGGACAATGACTGGTTGATCCAAAATGTGTGCAATGCTGATGGCCTGATCACACATTTCTTTACCCTGATCAAAATTTTCCTCATACATGGTGTACCAGCCCCGTTGGAACCGCAAAATGACAGCTTCCATCAATTCACCAGTATTGCGCACCAAGTCAGCCTGCTGATCCAGACATTCTTTGGCCCACTGGGTATTGCCGCCATTAATAAATGTGCGAAAAGCCCCCGCCAATAAATTCAGCCGCAACTTGTAAATGAGCGGCAGCGCTTCTTCTTTAGCAGAAAGTGACAACGCCGTACCCAATAATTGATGGACCGTGGCCGGCGCCATGAAGTTTTGAAAAAGCGTGAAGGTGACCAATTCAAAACTACCCCAATTGTCGATGGTATACAGATAACTGACCACCGGCCGCGTCATGGCTTGAATGGCTGCCCAATCGGTCTGCCGTTCGTGGAGACTATCCGTAATGAATACCCGATTGATGGCGATAAAAATCTTCAACAGCTGGCCCCAGCGCGTGGTGTCGTCTAAAGTGGCGGCAATTTTGGCCAGCGCCGCCAAATCAGCTGGCGTATTGCCACCGCGATTGCTGCGGTCAATAATTTGCCATATGTCATTCAGCGGTAACGGAGAATCGGCGGTGAGATAGAAACTGCGCAGCATGTCCATCTGAATAGCGGGAACCACCCCGCGCTTGGTGGCTCGCAGAAACAAAAATTCCTCAAAGGGGACATTAATCTGACTGAGTAAGTGTTCCAACCGATTGAAACTGATGCGGGTTTCGCCCCGTTCGAATTTACCGATGAACGACACACTATTTTGCGGATCGGCCAATTCAGTTAGCGTCATGCCTCGGTCTTTGCGCAGTTGACGGAACAACGGCCCTTCAATATTCATCCGGTTCACCTTTTTTCTCATATAGTGGTATTTCACCCACTGCTCATTCTCCCACTTGTATGCTGGCAGTACAAATTAAAGAAAAAGGTGATCGTGATGCACGAATATCGAAAAAACAGAGGGTTTAGGGCCTTAATTAATGCCAGCTTGCTGGACGGGATTGGTAACGCCCTGTTTAATATTGTTTTTGTCATCTATGCCAGTACCCTGCCCTTTAATAAGTTGGCCGTTTCCTTGGCCAGTCTTGCGGGATTACTGCCCTCATTGTTAATGATGGTGACTGGGTATTGGGCGGATCGTGCAACTAAAAAAACAGGCGCGATGATCGCCGCCCGTTTCGGTCAATTTGCACTATTTATTGGGTTAACCTTGCTGATTCGGCTACCTGGTACGTTGATGATTTTCTTGGTCCTATTAGCCATCAATGTCGTTTCAGATATTCTCGGGCAATATTCTGCCGGGTTAGGATTGCCCCTCTTTCGCCGGTTACTTCCTGACGAAGCACTCAATAGCGCCATGTCCTTTGAAAGTGCCACGCAGACCACTGTGGGAATGGTATTTGAAGGCATTGGGGCATGGACCATCGTGCTATTGCACCATGACTTCGCCCTGTTTGGATTCATCAATGCCGTCACGTTCCTGGCGGCGGCCTTAGTGATCGGCCATCGGCGGCGATTATTGCGCCACGCCGAGCCAGCAGTCAATGCTGGCGCGAATGCCACCCCATCATTCAAAAATAGCCTGCAAGCCCTGGTCAAACTCGCCCAAGAGAACCACTTCATTGGTTGGTCTGTTGCTCTTGCTTTCTGCGTCAACATGATCGGCATGAGCATTAGCGGCTTACAAAACGTCACATTATTGCAAGAAAGTTCTGCTTGGATCGGCAATTATGGTAATACCGTAGCCATCCTCAGTATCACATTCTCTCTGGGGGTAATCGCCGGTGCCTTGTTCAGTAACGACCCCTTCAAACGGGTCAGTATCATCAGCATGATTGGCGGCGTCACTGCTTTGGCGGCCTTGCTCGGCGTGAGTTTCATGGCCTCCTGGGGCATCGTCCCGGTGATTATCTTGAACTTTGTCATTGCTTATTTACTAGGAAAAGTCAATCCGCGCTTCAGTACCGTTCTATTGATGACCGTTGACGAACATCACTTGGGCGCCACCATGGGAGCGATGAGCACCATTGTGACCCTGGGTGCACCTTTGGGTCAAGCAGTGTTCTTAGGCATTGCCAACATTATCAGTCCCGCAACGAGCTGGCTGATCTTTGCCGTCAGTGCCCTCGCCATCACTGTGTTCACTGCGGTGTTGACACGGCGCATCTCTGACCCCTCAGTCTTTACTCCGGCAAGCGATAGACTCGCGCCTCGTAAGCCTTGAAGCGACCGTCGTGGGCAGGATAGTTACGATATAACAAACTGCCGCCAGCCGGAATCGTCATGCGCTTTTGGCGGGCACTCAAATTGATGAGCACTTGGATCGGCTGATGGTCATCATCCCGACGGATATAGGACCAGGCGTTGCGCCGCCGATCCACGGTATCCGTCGCGCCATATACCAGCACTGGATTAGCCTGGCGCAACTTGATCAGGTGCCGATAAGTGGACCATACCGACCGGGGGTTGGCCATTTCACTGTAGGCGTTGTACTGCCGATAATCGTCGTCCCCCGCCAACCACGGCGTCCCAGTGGTGAACCCGCCATGGGGGGTCGTATCCCAAGGCATGGGTGTGCGGGCATGATCCCGCGAACCCGCCAGTAAAACGGCCAAGGCGGCCTGTTCTGTTTGTCCAGCGGCCAGTAGTTCATGATACTTATTGATACTTTCCACATCTTGAAAATCACGGATATTGTGGAATTGGGCATTCACTCGGCCTAGCTCCTGGCCTTGGAAAATGAAAGGGGTGCCCCGCAGCGTTAACTCAATTACTGCCAACAATTTAGCGATGGCTATGCGGTATTGAGGATCTGGATTGGCCTTGGAAATCATCCGCGGATTGTCGTGATTTTCAATGAATAAGGCCTGCCAGTAATGGCTGCCGTAGTGGTCTTGATAGTCTGCCAAGTAATCTCGCAGATAATTCAAATCATATCGGTAATCGTCCCAGCGCACGTGACCGGGAGTCTCTAAGACATCGAAATCAAAGACCATATCCAGTTCATGGCGGTAATCCCCCGTCAACAACTTACTCATTTGCATTCCGATCCCCGGCGTTTCTCCCACCGAAAAAGCATGGTGGGGCGTAAAGCTGCGTTCTTGCAGCTCCCGCAAATATTCATGGAGATGGCGGCCGTAAAAGTATTCTTCTACCCCGGTAAAGCCCATGAGCTGGCCGATCAATGGATCGCCAGCGGGCAACCCGGGGTTTTTCGCGATGTAATTGATCACGTCTAGTCGGAACCCGTCCACGCCACGGTCCAGCCACCAATTAACCATATGACACACCGCGTCCCGTACCGGCGGATAAGACCAATTCAAGTCCATCTGCTTCGGTGAGAACAAATGCAGCCCCCACAATTGCTGCTCAGGGAACCAGCGCCAGGCACTACCGGAAAAGAATGACGTCCAGTTGTTTGGGGGCGTGTCGGGTTGACCGGGCCGCAGAAAATAATATTGGCCAAATGGCCCTGATGGATCAGCCAATGCTTTTTGAAACCACGGGTGCTCATCCGAGGTATGGTTCACTACCAAGTCCATGATCAGTTTCATACCCCGCGCATGCAGACCATCCCGCAATCGGTCGAAGTCGGCCATGGTGCCAAACTCGGCCATGATTTTTTGGTAATTACGGATATCGTAACCCATATCGTCATTGGGCGAGTCATAAATTGGCGACAGCCAGACAGCGGTGATCCCCAATTCCTGCAGGTAATCCAACCGGTCAATAATACCCGGCAAATCACCAATGCCATCACCGTTACTATCCTGGAAGGAGCGCGGATAAATCTGATAAAACACCGCCTCTTTCCACCACGCTGGCAACATGGAACCGTCGTCTTTGCGCGGAATAGCTTGTTCACCATTCAACAGATTAAGCACTTTTTGGAAAAAGGCTTGATTGAGCTTGCCCCGTGTGAGCGTTTGAATAGACTGGAGGGATAAATTACCCACCACCGGATTCGTCAGCCACTTGGGCGAACGTCCCACCTGTAATAAAATCTTGGCGATAATATCGTGGCCCACCGGATGACGATAAATATCTTTCAGTTTGCTTTTCATGGTCCAGGTGGTCATGGCTTTTGCTCCCTTCTCTTGGCCAGGTCCTGCACAATTTTTTGATAGAACTGGGCGTCAATCTTGTAGTGGCGGCGGTAAACGAGATAGCCGGCCAGGATGCACAGCAGCGGTAAAATCATCATGAAACTTTTGAAAATCCAAATGCCTTGGGCAGTCATCCGCGCGGCACTGCCCGCTTCCTTCATACCAGACAAGATCAAGGTGAAACCGACCACCCCATTGGCGATGGCCCCGCCCAGCTTATTGATGAAGGCCTGCAGCGATAGCGTGATACTTTCATTGCGCTGGTGAAATAGCCATTCGCCGTACTCCACGGTATCCGTGATGAACATCAGCATGAGCAGCTGAATCGCCGCCTGGCCGACAAAAATCAGCACCCCGGCTAAGCCGATGAACAGCATCGTCGTCGTGGGCGCAAAAAAGAAGATCACGTAGCCAAGAACGACCATGCCCGTGGTCACCCGGTACATTTTTTGCCGGGAAAAGTGGCGGCTGACCAGCGGGAATAAGCTCAGCGAAAGGATTTGCGAAATTCCGAGGACCAAGGCAAAAACGGAATACATGGTTTCATTGCCATAAACATACTTGAAGTAGTAGATGCCAAAACTGGTCGTGGTGACATACCCCACCATGAACAGAGTCAGCGAGATGGTGATCCAAAGGAGCTGATCATTTTTGAAAATCACCTGCACCATTCCCTTGAGCGTGGTATGCCCCTGCTCTTGGGTACTGAAGCGGCCTTCACGCGTCAAGCTCAAACTGATCGTCAAGAAGAACAACATCACGATCACGACGCAGATCGCTAGTAATTGATATGCCCCAGACAGGCTGCCACTGGTGAACCGGGTCAGCCAATTGGTGATCGGCACAATGCCCACCACCATGGCAAACAGACCGATATTGGCACAGATTCGGGCGAACCCGCCGATGCGCTCCCGCTCCTGTTGATCCTGACTAAGTGCCGGCAGCATACCCCAATAGCCGATGTCATTGGCGGTGAAACTGATTTCCCACAGGATATATGTCAATAAGAAGACCGCCAAGAATGCCCCTCCGGTCAGATGCCAATCGGTGAACATCAAAACGGTGAAAACAGAGGTCACCAAGCCACCGGCAACGATCCAGGGTTTGAACTTACCAAAACGGCTATGGGTATTATCGACGACGATGCCCATAAAGGGGTCATTCACGGCGTCAAACACTCGGGTAATAATCATGATCACGGTCACCCCGCCCAGCAGTGAGGTGGGAATTTTGATCACATCGGTTAGATAAAACAGCAGATACATACTGACCATCGTATATAAAGCATCCCGGCCGATGGTGCCGATACCAAAACCGTAACGATTACGGCGGGTTTGGGGAGATACACTCGGTTTAGTCATCATGGGCCTCCGCTGCCGGCTGGATACAATAAAGCGTGGAACCATAGTCTCCGAGCATGCGCACCTGCTTATTGTATCCTGAACCCATGAATTGATTCACCAGTAACACGCCGGTGGCCAATAACGCCCCAGTACCCACATAATGTTCCTGGGCATCAGGCAAGCTGAGATGGCGACTGGCAGTGGTCATGATTCTGCCATGGGGATCTAATTTGACCGGGGTGACATGTTTCAAGAGCTCACCAAACCGGTCGATCATCAACCGCTGAGGTTTGCTGTCCATTGTGTACAGCGTATTGGCGACCAGCCCGGTCACCGGCAGCCGATCATACGTGGGTGAGGCCGGCACATGCTGCTGGAAGAAACCAGCAATGGCTTGATCCCCGCGTTGCACTTGCCAGAGAAATTGGCCAGGGCGGCGACCAAAATGGCGGCTGAATTGGCCAAATTGAAGCAACGCCCGATGCTTTTTATAGAATTCCGTCTGGTCTCGAATCTCAGCCCGTTCAATGGGCGTCAATAAATTGAGATCCATTTCATATCCAAGCACCCCGAAGCTGGCCACATTTCCTCGGGTCGACAGCGGCGTATCCCGCAGCGTTTGCTGGTGGGGCGCACTGGACACATGGGCGGAAATGGTCGATAGCGGATAAAGATAGCTAAGACCCTGTTGAATATCCAGCCGTTCAATCGGATCAGTGTCGTCTGATGTCCAAATCTGAGGACCAAACGTCATCATCCCGAGATCGAACCGATTGCCGCCGGATGAACAAGTCTCTAGTAAAATATTGGGCCGCGGGTTAAATATCCGCCGCAGTACATCGTACAGCCCCAAAATATAGCGATGATTAAACTCTGCCTGTTCCGTCAATGCAGCGGAATACATATCAGTCAGATGCCGGTTCATGTCCCACTTCACATAACTGATCCCAGTCTCATCAATGGTTCGACTGACATTGTCCACGATGTAATCCCGCACTTCTGGCCGAGTGAGATCCAACACCAACTGATGGCGGCCCAGGACAGGCTGACGGCCAGGCACGCGCACGGCCCAGTCCGGATGGTCCGCGTACAACCGGCTCTTTTCGTTGACCATTTCTGGTTCAAACCATAACCCCACCTGCAAGCCAAGCGCATTCACTTGGGTGACAAAGTCCCGCAGACCATGGCGAAACTTCTTCGGATTCACATCATAATCCCCTAACCCCTGGGTATCATCATTCCGGGTGCCAAACCAGCCGTCATCAATGACGAATAGTTCCACCCCCAAGTCTTTGGCTTGTTTTGCCAACTCAAACAGTTTTTTGTCATTAAAGTTAAAGAAAGTGGCTTCCCAGTTGTTGTACACCACCGGCCGTTCCCGTTGTTGGAAATGCGCCGGCACCACGTGGTTATTCACGAATTGATGGAAATGGTGGGAGACGCCGTTAAAGCCCGCATCCGAGAACGTCAGCACTGCACTGGGGGTTTCAAAATCACTATTGGGGGCCAATTGCCAATGGAAGCCCTGGCTATTAATGCCGGTCATGATTCTTAAGAAATCCTGATTATTCCGCTGGATCCGGCTTTCGTGATTCCCGCTATAAAACAAATTGACGCCATATGCCCAGCCTGTATCTTCCGTCGCGGCCTTTTCACCCACCAAGAAGCCCGGATTCTGCCGGTTGGAACTGGCACCAGTGAGACTGTTCAGCACGATCGTGCCGTCCTCCACGGGCTGCACATGATGGTGAGCTTCACTGGCCCAGCCCCCAGAAAACGAATGGACTTGGTAGTCGAGATTGGGCATATCCCACTGAGCACTCATGATTTTATCGATCACCAAGGTTTGCTCAGTATGATTGTGCAAAGTGGCGCGCCGACTGATCACATCCGTCGCCGGGAAGACGGTGTATTCCAGCGTGAGGGTGATGTCTTGCACTTGATCCTTCAGCGTCACGATCAAAGTATCCGCTTCGCTGGCACTGGCCTTACCGTATGGCAGCGTCGGTGACGGCACGACTCCAGCGACGATACGGTATTTTTCGTACACAAAATCCGACACATAGGTCCCGTCGGCCATTTTCACGATCAACGGACTATCCCGGAAGTCCCCCCGGCCAAACCCGGCATATTCCTGGGGCAATGTGTCCAGACTGTACGAGACATCGCTTTCGTCATACGCCACAGTACTGCCCAACTGCGCCGTATGCTTAAAGGCCACCGCCGCCGGGTCCTGGGGAATCTGGCGCGGGCCAAAATAGAGATGTTCCAATTGGCCATGGGCAGTGACGCGGAACCAATACGAGGTATGGACAGTCGTGAGATAAAAAACGTGCTGCTTTTCTTCAATCATCAATATGACCTCCAGGGGGTGCTGCGTTCAATTGGATGCAGGGCAGAACCCGATTTATGCGTGCTGAAAAAGCTTTCTAGATATCTTCATTATAACGAATGAGTTGAACGAAAGTGAGCAAAACCCACTCATGTGCTCTTTCTACATAATTTAATAAGGTCATCTCCCAACTTCACCACACGAACGCTCGTTTCTTAGTATAATGGAAGTACTTATTTGTGAGAAAGGACCTGAGTGATGGCGAACCGGATTGGGGTGCGGGAATTTGTGGAATTTGAATGCAAATCTGGTTCCCTGGATGAAACCCAGAACAGTCAGCACACTGCCCAAGAAGGGGCCCGCATTCACCGCCAGCTGCAAAAGGCGGCGGGGCCGCATTATGAAGCGGAAGTGGCGTTGAAAACCACCGTATTGCTCAACGGTACCGAGTGGACAATTGACGGCCGAGCAGACGGCGTGGATGTGGATGACAACAGTGGTTTGACCGTGGTGGACGAAATTAAGACCGCTGAGGACGACTTCGCCGATCTGACCAACGACGCCCTTGGACGCTACTGGGCGCAAGTGGCGATTTATGGCCACTTTCTTTGTGCGGACCGGGATTTGACTCAAATCATCTTGCAACTCACCTATTATCAGACCACCACAAAAAAGATTACCCGGACCCAGTGGCCTTTTTCCGCCGCCGAACTCACCGAATATTTTGAAACCCTGGTGCATGATTACGAAAGCTGGATTATCTTCCGCGATGAGCTGCGGGAAAAACGGGATGCCTCTATTAAGGAGTTGGCCTTCCCATTTGGTCATTTTCGGCCGCAGCAGCGGGAATTTGCGGCGGCGGTTTATAAGACGATCCACACCAGCCAACGGCTTTTTGTCCAAGCCCCCACTGGCACGGGCAAAACCATGGCAACCCTGTTCCCGGCGGTGAAGGCATTGCGGGGCGAGAAAATGAACCGGTTATTTTACCTCACCGCCAAAGAATCCACCCGCCACAGTGCCGAGGAGGCCTGCCAGGTTTTGATCGACCAGGGTGCTCAACTGCGCTGCATTACTCTCACAGCCAAGGATAAAATCAGTTTTTGTCCACCGGAGAAGCGGACTCCGGAGACCTGTCCCTACTATAAAGATTACTATGATCGCAACAAGGATGCAGTGAAAGACATGGTCAGTCACGCGCATATGATGAACCGGGCGACGATTGAAAAATACGCTCGGGCGCATACGGTGGATCCGTTTGAGTTCTCACTGGATGCCGCCCGGTTCGCCGATGTGGTGATCTGCGACTATAACTATTTATTTGACCCGCTGGTGTTTTTACAACGGTTCTTTGCCCAAAGCGATCCAGATCAATTTTTCTTGGTGGATGAAGCCCACAATTTGATCCATCGAGCCCGGGATATGTATTCTGCCGTCCTCACCAATGCCCATTTGGCCACGGTGAGTCGGCACCTGACAAAAACTAATTTTCATAACGCCAAAGAAGCCCGCAACGCCCTCCGCCAATTACGGACGGCGTTTACTGAGATTGGCCAGCCCGTTCAGGAATCTGGTCAAGAAGAAGTCGTGACCACCGCTCTTAATCCAGATTTTAATCGGCGTGTGGCCCGTTTTTGCGATCGCATCCATGAGTGGCTGCCCACTCAGCCGCGCACTCCGCAACTGGAAGAATTGTTGGATGTCTACTTCGACTGTATTACCTTCATGCGCATCAGCGAATTCTATGGACCGCAATACCGAACTGTGGTGGAAGTGGATAAAAAGGCGGTCCAGGTGACTTTGCTCTGTCTGGACCCGGCCCCCTTCATTAACGATTCACTCCATAAGGGGCGCGGTGCAGTGCTTTTTTCTGCGACCATGTCACCGTTAGCCTATTATCAAGAACTCCTGGCTGATCCGACAGACAGTTTGTTGTACCAATTGCCGTCCCCGTTTCCTGCTCAGCACCAGCTCGTCTTGATTCAGGACAATATTGTCACCACGTATAAGCGGCGGGCGGCCAATGAAGATCGGATCGTCACCGCGTTGGCCGATTTTGCCAGGGCAAAGATTGGAAATTATCTGGTCTTTTTACCCTCTTATTCGTACTTACACCAGATATTTACAGCGTTTACCCAAGCCCATCCCGATATGGCGGCTTTCGAACAAACCAACGGTATGGATGCCGCGGCGCGGGCCGACTTTTTAGCCCATTTTGCGCCCCAGCCAACCGTTACCCAAATTGGTTTTGCTGTCTTGGGCGGTTCCTTTGGCGAAGGTATTGATTTGCCAGCGGATCGGCTGATTGGCGTGGCCGTGGTCGGGGTCGGACTGCCTGGTTTGTCTTTACGCAACAACTTATTGAAAGAATACTTTGATGCCCAGCGGGGCACCGGCTTCACTTACGCCTATCAGCTGCCAGGCTTAAACAATGTCTTACAAGCGGGCGGGCGCCTGATTCGCGGGATGCAGGATCAGGGCGTCATCTTACTGCTGGACGAACGCTTTGGTGAACGCCGGTATCAGCAATATCTGCCAGTGTCCTGGACTCGTAATATGCAGCGTGTCCACAACGACCAGCAACTGCAAACGGCCCTTGATGCATTTTGGAAGGAGCATACCGATGACGAAAACAGCCCTCACGCTTGATTTAGAACGGACGCTTTATGGCTATTGCCGTGAGAGCGGCGCCGCTGTGGTGGAAGAAGTGACCATGCCTGAGGAACGGGGAATCGTGGACACCTTGTCCTGTCAGTTGACCGCCTCAGGGGAATTTGAGTGGCGGTGCTATGAGCTGAAAGTGACCAAGTCTGATTTTCATTCCAGTGCTCAATTGTCCTTTGTGGGCCATTACAATTATTTCGTGCTGCCATTGGCCTTGTATCAGCAAGTCGCCGCGGAAATTCCCGCCCATATTGGCGTGCTCATTTACCGCCCCTTCGATGCCGCTGATCCGGATCAAGTGGCCACCGCGTATCCGGGGTATTTAACGATCGTCAAGACCGCCCGTCAACAGGCTCTGCAAGTCCCTGGGGAGCAATTGCTGGACCGTTTTCTCCATGCCCTCACCCGGGAGGTGGATAAGGCCAAACGGATGGATCTGGGGCTGACCGGCTTTGGCACAGATCAATTGTATCGGGAATTAAAACGGCGGGCCGCGGTGCAAGATCCGTTGTACCCCACCCAGCCTTATTACAACCGGTTTATTCAAGATCTAAACCAAGAAGCCATTACTGATTTGAGCGATCAGGCCACCGCGCTGCGCGCAGAAAACGCCCGCCTGCGCCGGGAAGCCAGTTACTGGCAGTGGCGGGCCGGTCAGAGGCGACTGCCATGAGTGGATTCCAATATTGGCCGCTACTACGGGGACGGCAATTTGATTTGCTGGCGTTACAATTATTGACCCAGGATAATTTACTGACCAATCGGATCATTCCTATGATTGAACCGATCCGAGATGCAGCGGGACTGCCGCGGTTATTGAAGCTGCGCAATCAAGCGGGGTTGCCCACCGTGGTGATTCGGAATCCGAGTGTGGGGACATATGGCTTGGGGACCCATAAACGGTATCCCTTAACCCCTTTTTTTGCGGACGCCAATGTATGGTCCGGCTGGTGGTGGCGACCGGATTTACAAATTCCGCCCGCTGCTCGTCAGGTATTATTAATCGATGACTTTCGCCGCTTACCGGCACCGGCGATCTTGATGCAATTTCATACGATCGTAGTGCAAAACGACCCGCGGATTACCCAGGCCATCGATCACCCTCGGCGTATTTTTCTTCATGATCCGTGGCCGCGGGTGCACCGTACTCGAGAATTTGCCCAATACGCCGACACGCCGCTCTTCACCGAGCGCCACTGGGCGATGCATCATGGCTTCGAGGGAATCAGTGACTACAGTCTCAATGGTGCCCCTTACTTTGACAAAGGTTGGCCGCAAGGGACAATTGCTTTCCATATCGCGTACTTGCGCGACGGCGGTATCTGGCTGCATCATTTCTTACCTCTGCCCACTGGCGGCACCCAGGCTGAACAGTTTCAATATCTCCAAGGTGAACTGCGGCGCTGGCTGGCGTCCCATCGGCACAGTATCTTATGGGATGGTCCCCTGAAAGAATTGCTGCACTACGGGGATATCAACCACTATCCCGGACTTGGGGTCATCAAAAAACTCAGCGTCGCCCACCAAATTTTATCGGTGCAGCAACTGCTGAGTTGATTGACATGACTATTTGGCCTGTACCCGCCGGTGCAAATACCGCCAGAGATTGATCAAGGTGGCCAGGGCACAGATGAAGAATGCCACCGTTAATGTCGTATGCATCCCGGCCAGAAAAATATCGGGACGGCCAGCAATGTAAGTGGTCGTCGGTTTGCCATAAGCTTGGCTCATGGACGCGAAGAGGACCGTCGTCGAAGCTGAAATACCCACGACCATCCCTAGGTTGCGGGCCAGGGCATTCATCCCCCCGGCCACACCCAAATCACGCTGGGAAACCGTGGACATGACGATGGTGTTGTTGGGCGACTGGAAAACCCCGTTGCCAAATCCCATCACCCCGACCCAAGTGCCAAAAAGCCACAACGGTGTGGATAACGTCGCGGTCATATACCCGATTTGGGTGATCGACAGAATGACTAGGCCGACAGTGGTCAATAATTCCGGGGCAAAGCGATTCTGCAGCGATCCAGAAATGGGCGAGACCACCACTTGCACAATGGGGAACAACATGAGGAGGTAGCCTGCCTCGTTGGGCATCAAGCCCCGGGCGTTTTGCAGATAGAATGGGGCAATGACGTTGAAAAAGAAGTTGGCCACGAAGATCAAAAACCCGTCAGCAAACTCATGGAGAAATCCAAGTTTTTAAATAGGTGGAAACTGAGCAGCGGATCAACTGCTCTTTTTTGCTCAATCCAGGCAAACAAAGCGAACACCAGAATGGCAAATGCAAAGAGCGCCAGCACGGAGAGGTTGGCAAACCCCACTGCTTGACCCATGAAGATTGCCAGAAACAGGCTAATAATTGCGACGGCAAACGTGATCGCCCCTGGCCAATCAATCGGGTGATTGTCCCAGGCAATATCTTTGGGCAAGATAAAATGGCCAAAACCAATCGTCAGCAACCCCAACGGGACATTGATCCAAAAGATGTAAGCCCATGGTAATTGGGCCAGCAACATGCCACCGATACCAGGACCAGCGATCGCTCCCAGCGAAACAAAGGATCCAATCAAACCCAATGCCTTGCCGCGCTCTTTCATCGGGAATACTTCTGTAATAATGCCGTTATTGGTACTCATGGTCATACTGGCACCAAGGGCTTGAATCACCCGCGCTGCTAAGAGAAAAATCAATGAATGGTTAAAACCGCAAAGTAATGAGCCAATGGTAAACAATACTGTGCCCACGCGAAAGACTCGAATCTTACCGAAGTTATCGCCAATTTTACCGAATAAGAGCAACAGTGCGCAGATGGTGAGGAGATAGATGGAGACGATCCACTCTGCCTGGTTGGTCATGATGTGCATGTCTTTGCTAATGACGGGTAATGCAATGTTGACGATGCTGCCGTCCAGTGTGGCCATGAAGGTGAACAATCCGACGGCGGTGAGAATCCACCAGCGATGTTTCTGGACCGTGGGGTTGTCGACATAGTTTGTTGTGGGCAAAATGTGACTCCTTTCGTGTAACTAGTCTGAGAGAAAAAAAGAGCTGTGCCAAAAGTTATCCTGATAAGCCGTGCCAAAGCTGCGCAATCTCCGGCGTCAGGGGGCTGGAACGTGGTGACGGCGCTTTGAACCCGCTGAGGAGCGCGGTTTCAAAGTCGCCTAACAGCATATAAACTTGGCCAAGACCGGGCCAAGTTTATTGCTGTTTCCACCACTGAGCCCCCCTGACGCCTCCGATTGCTCCGCGTTGGCACTGGATCTGGCAGGATTCAAACTTTTGTGACAGCTCTTTTATTATACGCTGATTTTCAGAAAAACCAGCTGCTACTTGCCCGTCGCGGCTTTCAATGCCACGTCCATCATGTCGCCGAAGGTGCGGGCGCGTTCTTCTGAGGTGGTTTCTTCACCGGTCAAAATATTGTTGGAAATGGTCATCACACCCAGGGCGTGGCGACCGTATTCTGCGGCAATCAAGTATAATGCGGCGCATTCCATTTCCAGCGCGAGGATGCCGTATTTTTGCCATAGTGCAAAGTCTTTGCCCTCTGCATAGAACTGGTCCTCGCTGAGAACATTGCCCACATGGACCGGGTAGCCGGCGTCTTTGGCCGCGTGGTAGGCGCGATCTAACAGGCCAAAATCGGCAATTGGGGCATAATGAATGCGATCTTTGAAAGTATGATCCACGACTGCAGAATCCGTGGAAGCGCCCTGGGCCAAGACAATATCTCGAATGTTCACGTCTGGGTTGATACTGCCAGCCGTACCTACTCGAATCAAGGTATGGACATCATAATCCTGAATTAACTCATTGGCGTAAATACTAATCGAAGGAATCCCCATCCCAGTCGCCTGGACAGACACTGGCGTGCCACCGTATGTGCCTGTGTAACCCCAGGCATTGCGCACCGTGTTATAGCGTTTAGCATTCGTCAGGAAGTTTTGGGCGATGTATTCCGCCCGTAATGGATCGCCTGGTAACAAAACAATATCAGCGATATCGCCCTTTTTTGCCTCAATATGCGTACTCAAAGTTTTTTCCTCCTGTTATTCTTACTTCAATGCGGACAAGAAGCTGTGACCGACTTCGTTACCGGTCACGTTGAAGTTATCCAAGATCGTCGCACCTAGGTTCGCGAACGGTGTCTGCACGCCGAGACTGCCAAAGCCAGTCATGTTGGAAGAATAGGCCAGCAGCGGCACATACTCCCGGGTGTGATCTGTGCCCCGATAAGTCGGGTCGTTACCGTGATCAGCGGTGATCATCAACAGGTCCGTGGGTTCCATCGCACTCAGCATTTCACCGAGTCGGCCGTCAAAGGCTTCCAGTGCTTCCCCGTCGCCCTTAGCGTTACGGCGATGGCCGTACATGGCATCAAAATCCACCAGGTTGGCGAACGCGAAGCCCGTGAAGTCTTCCTCTTTGACCACCCGAATCACATGATCCATACCATCCATGTTGGAAATCGTATGCCATCCTTGGCTGATTCCTTGACCTGAGAAAATATCATTGATTTTACCAATGCCCAAAGTGGTGTAGCCAGCTTTTTGCAGCCGATCTAGATCAGTTTCGCCCGTGGGTGGCAACGCGTAGTCGTGCCGGTCGCTGCTGCGCACAAAATGGTCTTTATCGGGGCCGCTGTATGGGCGAGCAATAATCCGGCCGATCCGGTACGGTTGGTCAATGGTAATCTTGCGGGCGTATTCGCAGATTCGATATAATTCTTTCAACGGAATAATATCCGTGTGCGCCGCAATCTGCAATACGGAATCGCCAGATGTGTAGACGATCAGATCGCCAGTCTTCATCTGTTCCTCACCATAGTCATGAATGACATCGGTGCCCGAATATGGTTTATTCACGATTACTTTGCGGTGCGCGAAGTCTTCAATTTTCTGAATTAATTCCGGTGGAAAGCCCTGAGGAAAATAGCCCAGCGGTTCGGTAACCGGTAAGCCCATCATTTCCCAATGACCATCCATACTGTCTTTCCCCGCCGAAATTTCGGCCATTTTACCGAAATAACCCAGCGGCCGTTCAGCAACTGGTACCCCAGCAATGGGATTATCTGGGCGAATATTGCTCAACCCCAGCTTGGCCAAATGGGGAATGTTCAATTTCCCTTGGAAGAAGGTACCAATGTGCCCCAGTGTATCAGCGCCCACGTCATTAAACTTGGCCGCATCGGGTGCTTCGCCGATACCAATGGAATCCAAAACAATCACAAATACGCGTTTAAATTTCTTGTAGTCAGCCATGCCTATAAATTCTCTCCTTTTTACTTTGCGGTCACAATGGCCACAGATGCACTGGCACCAATCCGAGTCGCGCCGGCTTCGATCATGGCCAGTGCGTCCGCCTTGGTATGAATGCCGCCGGCCGCTTTAACGCCGAGATGATCGCCCACGGTTTTACGCATTAATTCTACGTCATGAACTGTAGCGCCGCCGCTGGCAAATCCTGTGGAGGTTTTGACATAATCAGCACCCGCTTTTTCAGCCAATTGGCACGCAATTACCTTTTCATCATCGGTGAGCAGGACGGCTTCGATAATTACCTTCAACAGTCCGTGACCGGCATGGGTCGCCTCGGCCACAGCCTTGATGTCCGCTTGGACGGTATCATAGTGACGGCCCTTAAGCTCGCCGATATTGATCACCATGTCTAATTCATCGGCCCCGTCGGCCAACGCCTGCTTGCTTTCGGCCACTTTGCTATCGGTTGTGGTGGCTCCCAGTGGGAAACCAATGACGGTGCAGGTGTTCACGTCGGTGCCGACAAGCTGCTGATGGCATAATTTGACCCAATACGGGTTAATGCAGACTGAAGCAAAGTCATATTGCTTAGCCTCCGCAATGACCCGCGTCACGTCTGTTTCAGTGGCCTCCGGTTTCAACAACGTGTGATCCAAGTATTTTGCCAGTGGTTTATTCAAGATTTGTCTTCCTTTCTTGATTAACGTTAAAAAGTCATCTTTCCGTAAGACTTTCGCCGCGTTTTTTAGCAGCAAAAACAGTACAATGAAAATGAAGCGTGACTGTCCACCAAAGACCGGTACCGAACGTTCGATCATTCTCCCGGTGGGCTTTACCCTCGTATTTTACCATGACTTTGGCTGTCACCGATATTTAATAAAAGCGAATACAGCTAGAAGGGAGCTGGTGCTATGCTCAGTCCCATGGAAACTTGGCTTGCCAATCGTTATTTACGGATTCAACAATACATCCGGCAAAAAAAAGTCTACATTGCGGTTTCTCATACCCTCGGCAGTTTACTGCCTTTTGTCATCATTGGTTCTTTCTTGCAGGCGTTTGCCCGCAGCGCATTGATGGCTAACGGTTTCTTCTACAATATTTACCACGTGGGTGAATGGTTGCCCAATGCGCGCAACATCGGTCAGGTCGTGAATTCCTTGAGCGATATCACGATTAATTTCTCGTTGTTTATTGCCGCATTTCTCTTCGCTAAATACTTAGCACGCTTGTACAAATTAAATGATGGCATTGTGGGCTGGACCGCTTTACTGGCCGCGATGATTTTACAAACCAATATTGTCAACGGTCTGAATCGGGTCAACTTGGTCAGCGGACTGAATAATAACGGTGGTGGCGTCCATAACCTCTTTGTCGGATTAATCGTGGGTTATGTGGCCGCTCAAAGTTATCGGAGCTTGACCTGGATCGCCGCCCATTGGCAGCATGCCCCAGTCAGTTGGCAGGATGAAACCTTTGTGACCCGGGGATTGCAGGCCATTTTCCCGGTATCTATGATATTGGCCGGGGCTTTGGGGTTGTCTTTCTTGATCAGTCTCACTGGTCAACAAGGTTTCGCTGGATTGGTCCTCTACACAATTGCCCTGCCGCGGTGGGTCTTCTCACATGCTATCGTGACAATCATGATTATCACTTTCTGGAATAACATCTTGAATGTGATCGGTTTGTCCGGACCACTTTCACCATTTACTCAACTGACCATTGATTCTAGCCAATCTACCACAAATCTTTCAACGGCTCTGAAGAATGGATCGCTCAATAACTTGCCGTATCCGGTGACGTTCCATACGATTTACGACACTTATGGGGCCATGGGCGGCAACGGCATGGTCTTGGTGCTGGTCTTTGCCCTCATTCTCTTCTCCCGCCAACCGGATCGCCGTCATGTGGCCTGGTGGAGTTTGTTTCCAACGTTAATGAATTTTAACGACATCGCCATGGTGGGCTTCCCGATTTTCTTCAATCCGATTTATATCGTGCCCTATCTTCTGTCACCGCTCGTCGGTATGTTTGTGGGATGGGTACCGATTCATTTCCATTGGATACCACCAGTGGTGTACAGCGTCCCCAACACCACGCCCAGTTTCCTCGCAGGCTTCATGGGCACGAACGGAAACTGGGCGGTCTTGCTCGTGAGCGTATTGGCCCTCATCGCCAGCCTGCTTGTTTATCTGCCATTCATTCGAATCGACAATTTAGTCTGGTTAAAGACGCTTGCTGGTGAATTACCGGATCAACAAACAGAGGAGGTGAAAATCAGTGGCCATGAAGTTATCGCCCAACGAACAGGCCCAGCTGTCAAAAAGTCCGAGTCGTATTAAACGGATCATTTGGCTGGTCATCGCCTTATTGCTGGTGGCCGGCATGGCAGTTCCTGGGTATTTCTACCAAAAAACCGCCGTGGCCAACGCTCGGGTAATTCATAACTCCCGGATGGCCCCAGTGATTTTTATCCCCGGCTCCAGTGCCACCCAAAACCGGTTTGATTCCTTGATTAAGGAACTGAATAGTCGCTCCATCGGTCACAGTTATCTCAAAATTACTGTCAAGACAAATGACGAACTCAGTATCACCGGTAAAATTGGGACAAACGACAATGAACCATTTATCGTGGTCGGATTCCAAAACAACAAGGATGGTTACAGTAATATCAAAAAACAGGCCCGATGGTTCAGTATTGCCATGAAGTACTTGCAAAACCGTTACCGTTTTAATAATTTTGTGGGCATCGGCCATTCCAACGGCGGACTGATTTATACCTTGTATTTGGAAGAGTACCTGAATCAGGATGACCTCACGATTAATAAACTCATGACCATTGGAACACCTTATAACTTGTCTGAAAAAAACATTGCCAACCGAACGGAAATTTTGACAGATATGATTAAGGATAGAACATATTTACCTAAAAACATCCGGATGTGGTCCATCGCCGGGACCGAAAACTATTCCGACGATGGCATTGTCCCTGTAGAATCTGTAGAAGCTGGTAAATATGTGTACCAAGATCAAGTCAAGCAATACACCCTGATCAACGTCACCGGGGATGACAGCCAACATTCTGATTTGCCGCAAAATCAAGAAATTGTGGGTTACATCCAGCAGTATATGCTGACTAACCCGAACCAAAATCGGCCAGGGACGCGAAATAATACCGGTCAAGGCAGCCGTAACTCAAATTAATCACTCATTTCGAAGAGGGCACTCGCCCAGATATCTGTGAATCGGATACCTGGGCGAGTGCCTTTCTGCAAAATCGGCATTGACAGAGGATTCAAGTAAACACATACTGTAGGTGTAAACAATCACAAGGGGGTTTGCGAGTATGAAGATTAAAGCAGCTGTTGTTGATAAACAGGGAGCAGATTTCAAGATTCGCGACGATATTGAACTCGCTCCCATGGGTCCCGACGATCTGCAAGTCCATATGGTCGCCACCGGAATTTGTCACTCTGATGAGGCATTACGCATTGGCGACGCAGTGATCGGCTACCCGATCATCTTGGGCCATGAGGGTTCCGGTATTGTTGAAAAAGTGGGACCAGAAGTCACCCAGTTCAAGCCTGGCGACCATGTTGTCTTGAGTTTCTATGCTTGTGGAAACTGTGAAAACTGTCTCAAAGGCATTCCGACACAGTGCTTAAATTACGCTCATAACAATCTCTCTGGCACCCGTCCCGATGGCAGTGCCCACTTTACCGAAAACGGTAAGCCGATTGCAGACATGTTCGATCAAAGTGCCTTTACAACCACCACTGTCGTCCGCGAACGTAACGCTGTGAAAGTCGATAAAGACTTAGATCTGCGTGAATTAGGACCACTGGGTTGTGGTTATGTGACCGGCTCTGGCACTGTGCTAAACACCTTGAAGCCAAAGCCAGGTGATACCATTGCCGTATTTGGTACTGGGGCTGTTGGTCTGGCTGCCATGATGGCTGGCCGCATCTCTGGCTGCACCAAGGTTATCGGGGTTGATATCGTCGACTCCCGGTTAGCTTTAGCGAAAGAGTTAGGTGCCACCGATGTCATCAACAGCAAGACCACCGATCCCGTCAAAGCCATCCAAGACTTAACCGATGGCCGCGGCGTGAACTTTGCCGTCGATACCACTGGTGTCACTCAAGTGATGGAAGACTCCATCAAAGCCTTAGCCCAAGGCGGCACCACCGCCACGATCGCTGTGACTAAACACCACATTGATGTGGATACCTGGAATGACCTCTGTGTCGATGACAAAAAGATTGTGGGCGTCAACATGGGCGATTCCATTCCGCAAATCGACATTCCCCGCTTACTCCGCTTCTACAAGATGGGTATGTTCGACTTCGACAAGACTGAAAAATTCTATAAATTCAGCGAAATCAACCAAGCCAACGCCGACTCCCGCTCCGGCAAGACCATCAAGCCAGTCCTGATCATCGACGAAGACTACGTACCGGGAAAGTAATTATCTGAGTCACCCTTATTTTGGCCGCGATAAAGTTTCGAACTGGACGGATATAGTGCCAATGCGGAGCAATCGGAGGAAAAATGAGGGGCTCAAAGCGCCGTCACAGCTTGCTACGCCTGCGGCTGCGCACTTGCTGCGCTTCGCAGCCCCTCATTTTTCCGTAGATTGCGCAGCATTGGCACGGCCGCCGAGAAGAAACCTTATCGCGGCCTATTTTTGCGCAAAAAAATAAGCAACCAGCCTAATGGGAGAACCCCTCAGGTTAGTTGCTATGACCAGTACTGATCCAAAAACCAATAGCCAGCGGACTCCACAATCCAACTGACGGTATCCTGCAAATCCGACAGTGCACATTCAAGTGCTGATATCCTGGCAGTATTGGCGCATTACTACGCCGTTACTCGACTCATCGCATGCATTTACAATACCACGCGAACCTACCTGTTTCAAGGTCGCTGCCGAAACTGCCAGCTCGATCGCAGATACCGGCTATAAAATTCACCGAATAATTGGGCGATCATGAACCCCACCGCGATCGACCCCGCCACCAATGTGACCCGCACGACAAGACGCATGGAGGCATCAATGTCGCCCAACACCAATTCCCGGACGGCTTGGTACGCTGTCGCCCCAGGAACCAATGGAAAAAGGCCAGGTATATTGAAGATGATGGCTGGCATTTTATACCGCCGCGCAAACAGCACCCCAGAAAAGGCCAGGATGACAGCCCCAGCAGTGTTGGCCAACATCCGCCCACTCCCCAGCTGCCACAAGACCCAATAAACCATCCACCCCAGCAGTCCCGACCATCCGCAGGGAATCAATGCCCGTCGGGGGACGTTAATACAGAGGGCAAAGGCCGCCGTGGCAAAGAAGCTAAAAAGTGCTTGGATAATGAATTGCAACCAAATTGGCATGTCGATCTCCTTTCAGACAACCTAAGCCCAGGGAATCAGGAAACGGAAAATCAGGGCGATCCCCACGCCAATCGCGACCGCACTCAAAATGGCTTCTACACCGCGAGCAATACCGCTGAGCAAGTCACCAGCCAGTAAGTCTCGAATCGAGGTCGTCAACGCCACGCCGGGGACCAGCGGCATGACGCCGCCAATTAGAATGTTATCGATGCTATGTCCTAAACCCAAGAGAATCCCCACGTAGGCGATGATTCCCACCGCGAGGGCGGCGACTGTCTGGGTGATGAAATAAACCCGAGTGAACCGGCCTAAGTAATACGCCACAAGATACCCACCGGTCCCGGCTAGCGCTGCCAGCGGCATGTCCAGCCAATCGTATTGGCCGGAAAAGATGATCATCAATAACGCGCTGGCCACGGCTGCCCCAACACATTGGAGCCATAACGGAAAGGTCGGAGTGGCCCGGTCCACATCCCGCAACGCGGCATAGAGTTGGTCAAAATCGATCTGTTGCGCCGCAAACAACCGGCTTAAATTGTTGACCCGGCTAATTTTTTCAATATTCAATACCCGCTGATCGACTGTCCCCAGTGAGGTCAGCGGCCGGTCCTGCAAGCCCACAAAAATACCCGTGGGGGTCGTAAAAATAACCGGGTGTTCAATCCCGGCATTTTGCGCGATCCGGCGCATGGTGTCCTCCACCCGATACATCTCTGACCCATTGGCAATCATTAGGCGTCCCGCTAATATGCAGGCATCCATGACCCGTTCCATGTAGGTCCCGACCTGCCGTTGAATTTCCATTATGCCGCCTGCCTCCCGATCGTGTCGTTTCTCCTAGAATACGGTGTCTAGTGCCGGTTGTAAAGAGATGGCCGCAGCATAAAAATGAGTCGTTATTTTCCCCAACTGATTAAGTGGTATGGTACGATAATTGCAAATATGTGAAATTTATCCTCAGTACCACCCAAACAAGGAGGTCCCTCATGAAACAACTCCAAATTAGTCAGTTGGACAAGGCGTTTGATAAGCAGGTCATCTTTAATCAAGCCAGTTACACGTTTGATCAAGGGAAGATTTATGGCTTGCTTGGCCGTAACGGTTCTGGCAAGTCCACCCTATTTAATATGATTGCCCGCAACATCCCTCTGGATCACGGCGAAATACGCATTGATGCCGATGATGGCCGTGGCTTGCAAAGTAGTTATCCAGATATCGATGTCGGAATGGTATACACCCAACCTCACCTGCCCGCATTTATGACCGGTGCCGAATTTGTGAAATTCTTTGTGGAAATTAACAGCCGCCGCCTGGCCGCAATCCATACCTCCCAAAACCCCCGGGATTTCCTAGACATGGCTGGTTTATCCGAGGCCGACGGCAATAAGTTGTTACGGGATTATTCAGAAGGCATGCGTAACAAATTACAAATGGTAGTCTCCCTCATGCTCAAGCCGCCAGTTCTCTTACTGGATGAGCCTTTGACCACCGTGGATGTCGTGGCCGCCCACGAGATGCAGCAAATGATCGTGCAAATGAAGACGGATTCCGTGGTGGTTTTTTCCACCCATATTATGCAGCTGGCCCAAGATATTTGTGATGCCGTGGTGCTGCTGCATAATCACGGATTGGAGGAACTCACCGGATTGGACATTCACTCCCAAGCGTTTGAAGATGAAGTGATTGCCCGTTTAACAGACGAGGTGACCGCTGATGCGTAGACTGATTCAGCTCTACTGGTTCAAACACCGGGTCAAAACCACGAGCCGATTGAATGGCTTCTTCTGGTTTCTGCGCCATTTACCGTGGATCGGTAAAAAAATCTCGCCGCGGGTCTTTCAGCTTCCTGGGCTGAAACTCGCCGGGGCGGTCATCATCGCCATCGCTCGGTTGGCCATGGCCATTGGTTTCTCCCTATTGGTCTTTCTGATTGGCTTCCTGGGCAGTGATCTTTACTTTTCCAATATTCTTCAGACTAACCCCAAACACGCCGGCCTGTTCGTGGCGGCGATGTTTGCGACCCTGACCTGGGCGACGGCCTTGGCGCTGTTGCGGGGGTTCGTGCTGACGGATTTGAGTATTGAAAAAGAAGACCTCGACTTGGCGGATCAGTTCGGCATCGGCCGCCAGGATGTCGTTTCCGAATTTGCCATCGGCGGCACCATCAGCTCTTGGGTGACCGGGGCGTTGATTCCGTTGACTCTTTTTGCCATCTTGTCCCGCAACCCCTGGCTCGCCATCACTGGACTGGGAATCAGTGCGCTGACCCTGTTATGGGGTGAATTTTTGCCCCGATTTACTTGGCACCATCAGAATCGAGCCTGGCCCAGTGCGATATTGTATTGGTTAGTGATGGTGGTCATTCCGGTTCTCTTTTTCTTCACCGGCCGTCTGATCACCTTGGCCCACATTGTCTTTTCGCCGATCGGTGCGGCGATCGTCTGGGTGCTCAATGCGGCATTTCTCTACACCTGGTGGCAATTTAAAGACACCCCTGCTTTATTAACAGAAGCCATCATGACCCAGCTGGGCGCCCAGGCCGTCTTAACCAAGGCCAAGAGCAATCAATACCTGGATGAGGGCACCACCATGCAGCAAAAACTGACGGTCAATACCACTGGCGAAATGGTGAAAACCAAGACGACCGGCAACAACTATCTCAATACCCTGCTCTTTGCCCGCTACCAAAAACAACTGATGCGCAAGTTTGCCATCCGTGCAGGTATGATTGCTGCGGTGGGAATCGCCGGGTTATTGGTCATCAAAATATTCGGCACGACCAAGAACTTCACCAATGATGGGATCACCAGCGTATACGGCCTTCTTTTCTTCGTCATGTTTCTGGCTTCTTTCGGCCGGCCCATTGTCCAGATGCTCTTCGTCAACTGTGATTCCGCCATGTTATATTACCCGTTCTACCGCCAGCGGCAAGCTATCTTGAAGGGGTTCTTCTATCGTTTTGGCCGGACTGCCCTCTTAAATAGCGGCATCAGTGCGCTGATTTTCGTCCTATTTCTTGGACTTTACTTGGTGGCGCCTTACCCGCCCAATTCCACTTTCTATCTTGTATTAGCCTTGGAACTAGTCGGCTTAACCCTATTCTTTTCCTTCCATGAATTGTTCCTCTATTATTTGCTGCAACCATTCACAGACGATATGAACGTGACGAGTCCTGTCTACAAGACCATCTACGGGGCCATGTACTGGGTCTCCTTCGGGGTGATGCGGGCCAATTTATCCGGTTACGGTTATGCCATCGCCATTGGTGTCATCACTTTGCTCTATGTCGCCATCGGGACGGCGGTCATTTATCAGAAAGCGCCGCAAACATTCCGTGTCAAAAGCTAGACCAGTTTAACAGCATCACGACGCAGTTGTTATCGCTTTCACTTTTGCTTGATCCATGCTATGATATGACCCATAAAAGCGAGAAGCACCGGTCATGTTTCTGAAAGCTTTGCCCGGTTATCTTCTCAATCCAACAATTGGAGGAACAACCATGACAAAAACAGCAATTGTCACTGGCGCCGGTCAAGGTATCGGGCGCGGTATCGCCTTACAACTCGCTAAGGACGGCTTCAACATTGTGGTCGCTGATTTGAACGAAAAAACTGCGGCCACCACGGCTGCAGAAATCAAGAACTTGAATGTGGACAGCATCCCGGTGGTCGCCGATGTGTCGGATGAAGAAGCCTTTCAGCATTTGATTGCCACGGCTAAAGATCATTTCGAAACCATCGATGTCTTGGTCAACAATGCCGGTATTGCCCAAGTTGGGCTCATTGAAGAAACCAGCAAGGAAGACTTCGAAAAGATCTTCCGAATCAACGTGAACAGCATTTTCTTCGGTATTAAAGCGGTGGCGCCGGTCATGCGGGCTCAAGGCGGCGGCACGATCATCAACGCCGGTTCCATCGCCAGTCATAAAGGAATCGAACTGCTCGGCCCGTATTCCGCCACGAAGTTCGCCATTCGGGGATTGACCCAGGCCGCCGCCCAGGAATTGGCCAAGGATCATATCACAGTCAATGCGTATGCTCCTGGGATCGTACTCACCCCAATGTGGGATCTCATCGATAAACGAATGAGTGAAATCCACGGTGTGCCAATCGGCGCATCCCGGCAGAAGTTCATTGACGGGATCGCCTTGGGCCGCGGTGAACAGCCCGAAGATGTGGCTGGCTTGGTATCCTTCTTAGCTAGTGACAAAGCGGGTTACATCACTGGTCAAACCATTATTGTCGATGGCGGGATCGATTACGTTTAATCCGTAATTGTGAGGGGTGGGACAAAATCACTCCTGATGCGCCGTGCCAAAGCTTCACAATCTCCGGCTGAAATGGGTGGCGACGCGCAGCTAGTGCGTAGCCGCAGGCGAAGCTAGCTGTGACGGCGGTTTGAGCCCGCAAAACCCGCGGTCTCAAACACGCCTAACCACATCCGCGCAAAGAGCGCGCGGTGTGGTTTCCACAGCTGAGCCCATTCAGCCTCCGATTGCTACGCATTGGCACTATATACATCAGGGTTCAGGATTTTGTTCCACCCCTTTTTTGTGCATTCGCCTTTAATGATTTCCTCATTTATGGAATAATTGAATCACATACTCTGTCCGTATCCGAGAAAGGAAGTCTCCCTATGACCGTTCAACCAGTAATCACCACCAACCATTCCGCGAATCCGATTACCCCGTTTTGGCGGTGGTGGTTTGTCCTCCAGGGCGGCCTGTTCACCTGGCTGAGTCTGGCGGCGCTGGGCGGTAAAGACCGGCTGCTGGGGGTAGCGGCCGGTCTTGCGGTGGCATTGATCGAAAGCCTATTGCTATATGTGGCGACGCGGACTACACCCCACAACATTATTTTACGTTGGCTTTATGCAGCTAACTTTCTTCTCCAAATTTATACCGTGCCATTTTTGATCGCCAATATGACCAATGTCGTATTGCGTTGGCTCGATCTGCGCAACAGCCTCGTGGCCACCATTGTGTTAGCGGGCCTGTTAGCCCTTGGCGCCGTCCTGCATATTCCCTGCGCCATGGTGCTTCTTGCACCGCTGCGCAGTTTATGGACGCGGGGAATTGTGGCCATCGTCAGCTTTGACGGTGTGGTGGGTGCGTCTACCGGCATTACTGATCATCTGAGCAAAGCTGTCTATCCAGCAGTTTGGCGGCAACTGCTGGATACCGGTCTTTATGGGGCGTTACTGTTGGTCCTGGTGGGCGCCATCGCCATGTATCAATGGGGTTATCGCGGCCCCAGTTGGCGGTTTAACCCCCAGGCACAATGGTGGGTATTGACGATTGCCGCCGTGGTAATACTCTATTTCATCGGTCAAAATTCGTTTGGCGGCGGCGATTCGTTCAAGGGATTAGTGGTGTGGCAGTTCCAACTGAAAGCAGTCAATTTTACTTCCATCGCCGAAGGGTTACGGGCCGGAATTGCGGAGGAGTGGCTCTATCGCTACATCGTTTTGGCGTTGTTACTCCACGGACTGCACGATTCCCGCTGGCAAATTGGCGGCAGTGTCTTTTTATGCGGCTTCCTATTCGGTGTCTGGCATCTGGACAATGCATCGGTCCAACCTTTGCTGGCGACATTGGATCAAGTCCAATTTGCGATCATTACCGGCTGGCTCATCGCGGCATTGTACTTGTACACTGGCTCATTCATCGTACCGGTGGCGTTCCACGCCGGGCTGGATATCCTAGCCATTATGGCCAGCGGCACGACGCTATCCAGTACACCGACCTTTAACCAATACTTGTGGGGTACTATCGTAGAACTGACGCTCGTCCTATTGACGGTATGGCTGCTGACGGGCCGCCGCAAAGACGCGATGACGTGGACGGTGGATAATATCGTACCGGGAAACACCTTGCATTTTTCAACACCATTTATTCAAGCCTAAAGGAGGAACAATTAATGAAAGTATTAGTTATTGGTGCACATGGTAAAGTGGCCCAATTGTTGATTCCTAAGTTAGTCGCTGCCGGTCACACCGTCATTGGCGGAGTGCATAATACGGATCAAAATGCAGCAATTGAAAAATTGGGTGCGACACCCATCATCTTTGATTTATTAGGACCCGTGGAAAAGATGGCCGCCGCCATGCAATCCGTGGATGCGATTGTCTTCAGTGCCGGTGCTGGCGGCCGCGGCTACGACCAAACGATTCTAATTGACTTGGATGGTGCCGTGAAATCCATGGAAGCCGCAAAGATGGCTGGTGTACGCCGATATGTAATGGTCAGCTCTGGCGCCAGCAATCACCGAGAGACTTGGGGAAATGCCATTCGTCCCTACATGGCTGCTAAGTTCTATGCAGATCGGGAGTTAAAACGCTCTGCTCTGGACTATACGATTATCCGTCCGGGCATATTGACCGATGACCCAGAGACCGGTCTGTATCAAACGCCCACTACTAATCAGCGGTCCATTACCCGCGGTGATGTGGCAGAATTCATTAATGCTGCGATTGCCGATCCGGCAACGATCCGTCAAGCGTACGACATCGTCAACGGCCCATACTCCCTCTCAGAAGTTCTACATTAAGCAATTGCACGTACCAAAAAATCGGCACCGTTAGCTTTTTACAGTTAACGATGTCGATTTTTTGTGTGCTTCATAAACTGTCCTATCTATGCCGCTGTCAATTGTACACGCAATCAACCGGTGATCTGCTTCGGACGATTTACAATATATACCACGGGTTCTGCCCGCCACAGCGGATAGCCGTCAGTGGCAAGTTCACCGATTCATCCAATGGGCAATTCCGGCAAACGACATATGGCGATCCAAGTTATTGAATCTCAATGTGGCGACCAAGCTCCTTAGATTCAGTCAGCTTAGGCAAAGTGATTGTGAGTACGCCTTTGTCGAAGTTGGCCTTAATGTTCTTCACATCGACGTTAGGGAGTTGATAGCTCCGGCTCATGGTGCCGCTGGAACGCTCAGACATAAGGACATTGCCGTCCTTGTCGGCGTGATCCTCTACATCATTCTTGGAAACATTAATGCTCAAAACATTGTCGTGATAGTTGAGCTTAATATCATTCTTGTCGACACCTGGGATGTCCACCCGAGTGATATAAGCGTTCTTAGTTTCCTTCACGTCAGTTAGCAGTCCGTTAACGGCTGTTGAGCTGATGCTTGGCTCTTCCCAATCGCCAACGACTGGATTGAAGAACCGACGCGCTAAGTTTTCAAAGAACGTATCGTTCATTAACGCATTGTTGCGACGAGTCATCATATCAGTAGCCATAACAGAAAACTTCCTTTAGTTCTGAATTTAGAACGCTGGTTGAAGGCGCTGATCTCTCAACTCCTTCTCCCTCGCTCCACCTATAATGTACCACCATTTAGCACTTATGTTAAGTGATTGCCAAAATTGGTTTGACTAATTGACCGTGGCTGGAACACAACCGACGTGCCACAGCTGAGCCCCCTGCCGCCTCCGATTTCTCCGCATTGGCACTGTATCCATCGGTCTTCATCATGTTGGTCTAGTCACACTTACTTATCAGCTTTTCTATCGCTCACTTTTTCACCTTGCCTCATCATCTTAGTCGGGGTACTATGAGGGCACTGTGATGGTGCTTTATTTATTGCCATTATTTCCTCAGTCAACAGAAAGGAGCCAGCGTATGGCTGCTTTACAGCACTTTGCTTTCACCGCCTTTTGGCGCAATAAGAAAAACATTGCTGTCGCCCTATTTCTCCTGCTCTTCACCGCTGGTTTCCTCTATATTGCCCGGTATCAGGGAATCGGCGACCAATTGCGGCAAGTGACCGGGGTTCAGTTATCACTGAATGCCAATGTGAATCGGTATGATCAATACGCCACTGGGCAAAAGCGTAAGTTAGCAGTCTATCACAACCTGCTTGCGCAAAAACAAGCCTACGCAGAAGCCCAGGCGGGGATGTTACTGGGAGACCGCAGTATGCTGGCAGAGGGTAATCTGGATGTGGCCCGTATTCAATTGGCTGGTTACCGGTTAGGCTATACTGGTACGGCTGATTTGAACATTCCAGATGAATTTACCGTCCGGCAGAATTTAACGTTGGCAAAAGGTCTGGTCCACTCTAACCATCAAATTCAATTTCAAATCAACACCGCCATCAGCTATCTCATCTTGATCATGCAGGTGCTTGGTCCCTGGTTCTTTCTGGTTATTCTTTTACTGACCAGTGACATCTGGCTGGATAAACAGACGCACCTCTCTGTGATGGCCAATATCCCGGTCACGCCGCTGCAGCAAGCGTTGGCCAAGCTCACGGCGGGCACTAGCATGAGCTTGCTGCTAATCATCGGCGCCTTCATGACCGCCGGAATGACCGCCGGTGTCGCGTTTGGCTTTGGCGATTGGACTTATCCAGTGGTCACCACGGCCGGCCAGTTAACCACCGTCCCTTTTTGGCTGGCCTTAATTCTGTATCTTACGTTGGCAGCTGTTCTGACGTTTTTCACCGTGTGTTTGGCGCTGCTGCTTAACAGTCTGACTCACAATCTCTACGTCACTTTATTTGCTGGCGCAGCACTGTGGTGTGTGGGTATGTTATTCCCGACCGCATCCCACTGGCTCTGGTTTATTCCCACAGGCATCCTCAACCTCGGGGCTCTCTTCACGGGAGCCGCGACCACCCAAACCCCTTTGGCGCTCACCGGTCTAATTGGTCCGGTCGCGTTGCTACTGGGGTGGAGTGCGATTCTCCTCTACCTCTTTGGTCAAAATGAAAGGCGGGCCCAGCGATGACGATGATGTATTTTCACGTCCAATGGCTGCGTTTTTGGCATAATCGCAAAAACCAAGCGGTCACCCTAGTGGTGCTCATTGCCACACTGGCCTACTGTTTTTATTCCGTGCCCAGTTACCAGCCCACCTGGCCCATCGATCCGGTGACAATCAAAGCGACTCGAGATCGCCGTCGTTCGGAACTATCTCCTTTCAGCACCAGCAGTGCGGTCCAGGATTATCCAATCCTCGTTAA
Organism: Schleiferilactobacillus perolens DSM 12744; assembly: GCF_001435585.1. Classification (GTDB taxonomy): domain Bacteria; phylum Bacillota; class Bacilli; order Lactobacillales; family Lactobacillaceae; genus Schleiferilactobacillus; species Schleiferilactobacillus perolens. The sequence goes on along the minus strand of NZ_AZEC01000006.1, from coordinate 66,471 downwards.
GCAGGCCACGGCTGAACTGGCCGCATTGGATCAGAAGGATTACCGGGCCTATGCCGCGGTAGCCCGGAAGCAAGTGCTATACGTGGATGAACGGATTGATCCGATGGCTTCGATCCAGTTTTATTTCTATCCCATGCCCTATTACGCGGATGATAATCCCTTTGCGCTGTATGATGGTCACTATGGCAGTCAGGAAATTGCCGCCCGGTACCTGGCCGTGAGCCGCTATCGCGGGGGTACTGTCACCGGTAATGTGTTGGAGGAACGGACTTCGTTGCAAACTTTGCAACGGACAATTAGTGGTGGTTTGACGCTATTCTTACTTTTAGGCGCAGTGTTCTTGGCCAATGATCTGGTCACCAACGACCGCCGCCATCGCACGGTCGTTCAAGGACTGCCCTTAACTCCTTGGCGCGCGTTAACGGCCAAAACCGGGTTGGCGTGGTTAGCCACCATGGGGATCACCGGTGGTTTCATCCTCATTTTGATATTGACCACAGTTTTTCGGTACGGCTTTGGCAGTTTGGGCATCCCCACCACCTTATTTCATTTACCGCCGGGCAGAACGGCCTATTTTTCCACCACGCCGTTGGGCCTGTATTTAGCCAAATGGCTGGTGTTGTTGGCCTTGCTTATTTGGTTATTCACGCGTCTAACGTTGTTGCTGTCAATTCTTTTTCGCAACGAGTACATTCCACTACTCTTAGCGGGTGGCGCGATCTTTTCCCAGGCGTTGTACCTAGAAAGCGGCGTCGGTGCCATTAAGAATTGGACAACGTGGACATTACTGACATATTTCGATGTGGGCAAGATATTAAGCGGTTATCAAAAATATCTCTACCAAACAGATCAAATCACTTTTAACCGCGGCCTGTTACTGATCGGTGGCGCTGTGCTGCTCGTGGAACTGATCGTCTTGCTGGTCACCCACCGCCGTCATTTTGCCTTAGTCCATTAGGAGGTTGTATCGATGCTCGAAATTAATCATGTGACTGTTTCTTTTCCCCAGAAGGGCCATGTGCTGGACGATTTATCATTAAAGATCAATCCTGGTGCTATTGTGGGCATCATTGCGCCCAATGGCACCGGTAAATCGACCTTGCTGCATGCCATTTTGAATACTGTTCATCCTGACAGCGGCGATGTGGTGGTGGACAATCTGCGGTACACCAATCAAAAAACGACACAGCAGATTCACACCCGGCTTTGCGCCTTTCCCGAACAGAGCGACCTCTTTGCCGAGCTTAGCGGTACGACCCATCTGCAACTCTATGCCAAGTTATGGCACAATCAGCGGACCACGCCAGCATCCATCAGTGCCCAGCTGCACATGACTGACTATATTGACCAACCCGTCCGGACCTATTCATTGGGCATGAAACAGCGGCTGTGCTTCGCCATGGTGCTGGCGTCTGATGCCCCCATCATGTTGCTGGATGAAGTGATGAACGGACTGGACCCGATCAATGTGGCATTGATTTCGGCCATCATTGAACAGTTACGCACGGACGGCAAGTTAATCGTGATCGTCTCGCATCTGTTGACGAACTTGCAGGAATATACAGACAGGGCATTGTTCATGAAAGGGGGCAAATTTGTGCTGGATGTGGATATGCATGCGGAGCAGCCGCAATATCTGAAGTATACTTTGGCCAATCCGACGACCACCCAGCAGCAATTTGCCCAGACTCGCCACGCCCTTGTTTTCCCCAATGGTCTAGTGGCGTTGCCGCTCACTGACCAGACCGATGATCAAATTGCTGAGTGGCTGGCTACCGTGCGGCCATGGTCTGCTACGGTGATGGTGGGACCAATTACCTTGGCGGAGCACTTTTCTCGGCTGTACGAATCCTGAATACGTATCATCACCCCTGCATTTTGCAGAAATTAGGAAAACTTAAGCCACGTTTCTCAGCCGCTTGTTTACACTTAACCTGTCTAGAACGTTATTCCAGGAAGCCAGGCGAAAACAATGCGCGCCATATTTCTCCGTATCCGCGCTCCCCGTTACAGTGTTGGTTTATTACTCATGCTGGTGGTAGTGTTACTGCACGTCACTTTGGGCATGCTGCCCGATGTACCGTACTTGGACGGTATCCGGGTCGACCATATCGCAGTCACAGAATGGATTGGCTTTGATCTTCAAAATTCCTACCTCACTGCCTTTACTTTCCTTCTCTCCATTGCGGTCATGCTGAGCCCAGCCACCACGATCACGGAAGACATCCGCAGCGGCGCTTGGATGTATCTGGCAAAGTCTTCTCGCCGCCGATATCTTATCCGCCATCTGACTGTTTCTTTCATTAGCGGCTTTTGCATTGCAGCAATACCTTTGACCGTTGATGCAGTCTTTGCGTACCTCCTTTTCCCTAATATCACACCCAACCTCGTCACCAATTATAACGAGGCCGTCGCTTCGACAGTCACCTATTGGAGTCAGTGGTATTATACCCAACCGGCACGCCTGATTGTAACGTACATCATTTTTATTGGTGCATTTGGCGGACTATTTGCATTATTGGGCAGTGCTCTCGGTGTGGCCACCCGGCGCCGTGTGGTTGCTTTAATTAGTCCCTTCGTTATGGTCTTGGCCCTCACCATTGGAACTAGTATTTTCCCACAATTTATTTCTTCCCCCGTCTTTGTGTTGAGTCCGCTTAGTCCCGCTTATCTGCCCACACTTTGGTCAGTATTCGTCACTTACGGAATCACATTGGTCTGTGCGATTGGAGGGATTCTTTTTGCCAGTAAACATCAGACAGAACTCTAGATTGCGCAGATGGCGATTGGCGGGTTTTATTTTAACGACCAGTGCCTTTCTCGCAAGCACAGCCCTCAGAATCCGCAGCGCAGATTCTGCCGATTACCTTTTGCTGTTCATTCGGGGCACCTTAACACCATTTTCCCTTTGCTATCTTTGGCTTCCTGCGATTTGGTTAACATTACTGGTTTGGCATCCTAAGGTTTTACAAATCACTGTCTATCACCTCAACTCCACTCGTCAGTTTATCCGTCTATTATGGAGACAAACCCTTCGATTTACCATTGTTCTCATGGTGGCCCAATTGCCGGCGATCGTCTTAGCCTGCTGGTACTCATGGCAAAGGGGGCAAGCCCTTATTCTCCAGAATAATGTCTTTGCACTCGCCGTTTGGCTTCTTGTATTGTGTTGGAATACCCTCTTTTCTTTCCTGCTACTGGGTATCCGCAACACCACCCGCGGGCCGTCGCCCATATTGCTTTGGGGCATCGTCCTCAGTGCTGTCAATCTATTCTTCTTTTCCTCCATGACCTGGCAGCTGGGCCCAGCTGAACTCTCTGCCCTGATCAACTCACCGGTGGTTAATTTACAGGTCTTGCTTTCCAATCTTGCTGAAACACTTATCTTCGGTGGATTATGTTGGTGGGGAGTGCGCTATCGACTAACCAAAATGGATTATTTAGGCTGATTCTTTCAGTGACCAATAAGGAGCGAAATATGTCCCCATTAATTCGTGTCACCCATGTGTCGAAGCAATTGAAAAAGCACCACGTATTAACCGATATCAACTTCACCGTGAATACTGGCGAAACATTGGGCATCAGCGGGCCAAACGGTTCCGGCAAAACTGTTTTGCTCAAGACAATTCTCGGATTTGTGCGCCCAGACACTGGGACAGTAATCGTCAATGGCCAAAAGATTCGCCAGGACATTCTATTTGCCCCGCACATCGGCTTTTCCTTTGGTGTTGAAGGCCAATTAGATTTTTATACCGGCAAACAAAATCTGGCACTGGTTGCGGCGGCGGCTAATTCATCCACCGACCAATCCGCCTTGTTGCAATTAGTTGGACTCGACCCAACGGATAAGCGTTTGGTGAAAGACTATTCTCTGGGGATGCGGCAACGGTTAAGCGTGGCCATGGCCTTGGTTAACGACGAGCCTATTTTAATCTTTGACGAACCGACCAATGCGTTGGATAAAAAGGGACAACTGGATCTGCAAGATCTCATTAAAACTTTGCACAAGCAGGGACGAACTCTCTTAATGACCAGCCATGATGAACGATTTTTACAATCTGTCACGGATCGCATCGTGTATTTGAATGAGGGCCGCCTGGCACAAGAAGAGGATGGGGAAACGGATGCAGAAACTCACGCGTAATTTTGTTTGGGCGGCACTGATCGGTATCGTCTTAATTTTCCTCATCATTGCCGGTTATGGATTAACCCACCGCCAACAAGTTGAACGATATGATGGTTTACAAATCATTGACCGCCAGCCAACTGCTGAGATTCACTTGCCCCGCATGACCTTGACCAAAATTGAACGACGCGGGTCAACAATTACATTTATGGCCACTAGTCAAAAAGATGCAGAAATTAACTGGGTAAGATGGTATGTCATGGATCGGACAACGCAGTATGTGAGCTTAATTGATTTGGCAAAGTTCCGAGTGGATGGCCAGTCTGCGCGAATCATTCCCCGTGGCAGACATCGGGTCAGTGTATTCATGGGGCAACAAGCCACACCAACCACCCAGATCGTTTACGCCCGTTATGACAGGATAAAGCATGCCTATATTAATCAAATAATTCATTAGTGACATCTCTTGTCACACTTTCCCGAATGATCGGTGAGCTGGAATAAAAATTTCAACCCTGCTGAATGTAGTGTCAATGCGGAGCAATCGGAGGTGGCAGGGGCTCAGTGGTGGGAACAGCAATAAACTTGACCCAAAAACCGGCAAGCCGTTTTGGCAGACAAGAAAAAAGATAAACAACAGCAAATTCAAATAGAACAAGTAATGCTAGATCCGCATTTCGATGAAACAATGGTAGCCAAGACCATCGCTGCGGCCAAGGAAAGTTTGAGTCACTTAATTGTGGATGACACCATTGCTCTTGGTGCCCAAAATGGTATTACGGCAGGCTAAAGAGACCGATTCCCCTTATCTGGTCATGTTCGCCGAATTTGCGGACAAACTGGATCCAGAAACGGCCAAATCCTTTGTCAATACAATTGCTCGGTTCGGTTTCTGCTTTATCGCCACCATGCCCACCGGTGCGCAAAATAAAGTCCTGGCCGACGACGTAGATAACATTGCGTATACGGTGCTCGCCCCTAAGCAGCAAGACGATGGTCAATTTCATCTGAACCGAGTTGAACCGGCATTGATTTGGCAAAAGGGGTCCGCCCAATGAGCCGATACCAACACGCATACACAGCCGCCACCGGTCGGTGCCAATTGAAGCCAATACGTTGGATGTGCTCTTTGACCAGATTGCAGCGGGGAAGACACTGCCGCCCCGCGCCCAACAGGCGGTTGCCTTGGGATTCACAGCCCATGGCTTGAATGACGCCAAAGAAAACCTGGCGCTGTTTGATTATTACCGCTGGGTGCTCACCAATTGCTTTGCGGCCGATCAATTCAACGAATTAACAGCTAAATTCATCGGCATGGCATTTACCAGCGCTAATGTTTTCCAAACCGACCTGCCCCAAGCAATCACATTGAATCCCTGGTAAATCAGCGCCATGCTGGACTTTCCATTGTCCACTAGCAAAGCCGTGGTCATCGAAAACAACGGTATCTTCGCCTTGCTGCACCAGCACCACCCCGACTGGCCGCTGATTGTGCAATCGGGCAATGATTTTAATCCAGCCTATGTGCAATTATTGCAACAATTAGAAAAACGCGGCGTCCAGTTCACCTACATTGGTGACCTCGACAGCCGCGGTATTCAGATGGCTGATCATTTCTACACTTTGCTCCAACAGACGCCAATCGAAACTGTCACTGCCCTGCAAGACCCCAAGACGGTGGCGCGCTGGGTATCGCTATATGGCAAAAAGGATGCCCAACGCACCCGCAAGCTTCTGTCCAACATTCTATCTATCAACGGGAATTGAATATTATCCATTTACAAAAAAGTTCGTGGAACAGGATCAGTTGATGGACGAATACGAAAACCTAATTCCACGTTGATTGGCCAAATAGTGAAAACACGGTCTCACCACGCATGCTCTCGAGTCATCACCAAACGAAATGGTCGTGTTACTGGATTTTTTTTGATTACTTAGTACTATTAAGGTGTAAGCGAAATCTATTTCTACATTTGGCATTAAATGTGCTTGAGAAATGACGCTAATGGACATTTCACAAACCACGTGGTTGTAAAGTTGGATTAGGTAATATCATTTCCCCACGCACTCAGCATTAAATTTCTTGAAATTCATTCAAGTAATTTTCTTATGCTTGTTTCAAGTTCCGCGTGAAGGGGGGTAACAGCAATGAAAAAATTAATTAGCCAATTCAAGTTTAAGATCTCGATCATCGCCATTCTGATCGCTCTTGGTACAGTATTAGAAACGGGAAGCAGTCTGGTTACAGCGTTCGCGATTAACCGCATGATATCCCGCCAGATCAGCCAATTCTTCCAATTTATGATATTGGCTGCACTTCTTTCATTTGCAGCATCGGGATTCGCATATTTTGGCCGGGTATTGTTTGTTGTCGTGTCTCAAAATATGACCCACACAATACGTAAACAATATGTGCGGCAACTCGTTAGCAACTACAAACCTTTTTCGAGCGTTTCTTCTTCCGACTCAGTCAACACGTTAACTAACGATATGCAATTACTTTTCCAAAACACTTTTACTGGTTATCTTGGGATCTTTGCCAGTTGTTGTAATATTCTCTTTGCCAGTATTGCCCTGATATCATTCAATTGGATGTTACTAATGGCTACCGCAGTGTTGGCCGCGATCATGATTTTACTACCCAGAATATTCAAGCATAAATTAAGTGAGGCCACACGAGCTATCTCTACTCGTAATACGGGATTTATTAGTGAAGCTACCAACTGGATCAATGGTTTAACTGATCTATTCTGGAGTAAGACGATCAATAAAGTGTGGCCGCAGATTCGTCAATCGTCAACGGATCTTGAAAATGCCTATATTCATCAGGCTAAAGTGAGCCAGAAAGTTTCCTTAGTCGAATCAATTATGAATATGGCTTCCCAATTTATTCTGGTTGTCTTCGGCGGCATTCTGGCTATTTACCGGATTATTACATTTGGTGCTGCAATGAGTACCGGCAATCTTGCTTTCCAAGCATTCAATGCACTTCTGACCATGTCCGATCGGCTGTCGTTGGCCATGTCTGGACATGCCATTGTGCAAGAAGTTGATCACATTATGAATGATGAGAAGCAGACCGATGATCAACCAACATCCGCAGATGTCATTATTAAGGGCAATGTGGACACGATTGAGGCAAAAAATCTCTCTTATCGTTTTTCGAATTCATCCAAGCAATTAGAATTCCCCGACTTTCACATCAGCAGGGGTGAGAAGGTTGCGGTCGTTGGTCCAAGTGGTGGCGGGAAGACGACACTGCTCAAGTTAATCTCAGGACGCCTGCGAAACTACAACGGTCTACTGAGAATTAACGACATTGATCAACAACAAATTGATTTTTCCAATGTGACAGATTACATGGACTTTATGCCACAAAAACCAACAGTCTTTCGTGCCACCCTATTGGAAAATATCGAACTCTTTCAAGAGGGGTCAAAGGAACAACTGCAAACGGCGATACAAAAAGCAAACATCGCAAGCTTAATTGAAAAAACGCCAGAAGGGTCCCTGGACTCCCCTGCCGAATCAATCTCGGGAGGCGAAGCGCAAAGAATTGCTCTGGCTAGAATCTTTTACCATAACCGAAAATTGGTTTTAGTCGATGAAGGTACATCCTCTCTAGATCCACAGAACGCTCAACTCGTTGTAAAAAGTCTGACAAGTGATCCAGAATTGACCGTGATCTTTGTGACACATACCACTGATTCCGGCTTGCTCAATCAGTTCGATCAAATTGTACGGTTAACAGGTACCCAGCAATAATAACCGGGTTGCTAAAGATGCGAAAAGAGCAGCAGGGTCAGGGAATCATCCCTCGTCCTGCTGCCCTTTTCTCGAATAAACACCATCGTTGTGTGGATGTCTTATTGTCAATAAGCCGTCCAGCCGCCATCAGCGACTAGCACAGCCCCATTAACGAACTTAGCCTCATCGGATACCAGATACAGCGCAGCATTCGCCATATCCTCACCAGTACCTTGGGGACCACTATATCCGCCCGCATCTCGCAATGCCTGATCACCCATTGGATCAGGATCGGTGATGGCGGCGCGGATATTCGTTTGAATCGTCCCAGGAGCCAAGGCATTGGCGCGCACCTTGCCTTGCACGCCATAAGTCGCCGCTATGTTCTTAGTTAGACCAATGACCCCGTGTTTCGATGCGACATAGGCCGCACCGCCCAGGGCGCCATAAAGACCGCCGACTGAGCTGACATTCAGAATCACACCGCCTGAGCTCTGGGTATTCATGATCGAGACTGCCTCTCGGCAAGCCCAGAATGGGGCGTACAGATTGATCTTTAGCACTCTGTCCCAAGTTTCATCGGTGGCGGTGACCACAGTCTTAAAGTTGTCCGGAATTCCTGCATTATTCACCAAAATATCCAATCGACCAAATTCTTTGACGGCACGATGGATCAGTGTCTTCACTGCCGCTTCATCACTGACATCAGTGACATCGGCCACTGCCGTACCGCCAGCATCGGTAATTTCCTTCACAGTCGCGTTGATCCAGGCTTCATCGCGATCACTGGCCAACACCTTGGCCCCTTCCTGGGCAAACCGGATGGCCATGGCTTTGCCCATGCCGTTACCGGCGCCGGTGATGATCAAGACTTTATTTGCTAAACGTGCCATTTCTGTCGTCTCCTTTATTTATGTGACACGGATCACAATTACGACTATAGTGTAGCCAGCCAGCCGCGCAGATGCCAGCAAAAAGGCTCCATGAAGCTGAGTTAATCTTTAATTAATATCCACTTAACGCCCCACTTAACAGTCATCCGATATGGTAGAGACAGTTAAGAAAGGAGCTGATCGTCATGGCGACAACTGCGTTACAACTCAGCGATGTAAGCAAAAAATTTGGTCGACAAACGGCGCTCAATCATATCAATATGACAATTGAACAGGGTGACATCTATGGTCTGATCGGCGAAAACGGCGCGGGTAAGAGTACACTGATGCGGCTTATCACTGGCTTGTCGCCGCTGCGCAATGGTCAAATTATGTTGTTAGGAGAGAACCGCGGCCAGGCCGGGTACGACCGGTCCTTGCAGCGCGTGGGGACCATTATTGAAAGCCCGGCGCTTTATCCCCATTTAACGGTCTATCAAAATTTGGTGGTCAGTGCCAAACAAAAAGGGGTAGCCAACCGCCAGGACATTCAAGATACGATTCAGTTCGTGGGATTAACAGAAAAGGCCAAGGTGAAAGCAAAAAGATTATCCCTTGGTCAGCGGCAACGACTTGGCTTGGCCATTGCTTTATTGGCGCAACCCGACTTTCTGATCTTAGATGAACCCATTAATGGGTTAGACCCCATGGGTATTATTGAGATCCGCGACTTGCTGCACCGGTTGAATACCGAGCAACAAACAACCATCCTCATCTCCAGCCATATCCTCACCGAACTGTATCAAGTCTGTACTCGTTTTGGCTTTATTCATCGCGGACATTTGATTCAAGAAATTACCAAAAAGGATTTGGATGCCGCTAACCAATCCGGCATTATTCTCCACGTGGCCGATGTGAATGCAGCGTCTGAAGTCTTGGATGCCCAGCATATTAAGCCGTTCAATGTGATGAACAACCATCAGATTATTATCTACAACAATACGCTGGATACTGGTGAAATTAATTATCAGTTGAATCACGCTGGCGTCCGCGTCGATGATATTCAAACTCAATCTGGTTCACTCGAAACCTATTTCACCACGCTACTGCAAAAAGCGGATCAGAAAGGCGGTGCGTCGGCATGATGCGCATCTTCAAAAGTGACCTTTATCGCTTATTTCATACCACTGGATTCTGGGTGACCCTCGCTGTCACCCTCATCGCAGCCGTGGTTTCGGCGGCCAACGAGGCGATCGGCGGAATCACGATGGGGACCTCGGCTTTAGAAAACATGGCTGCCCCGAATTGGACCGTCTACAATACGGCCCGGTATCTGTCCTTCAGTACAACGTATCTCCCCTACATTTTTATCGGTCTCTTCGTCATTTTGATCGGTTATGAATTCAGTCAACAAACATACAAAAATACCCTCACGGCGGGGATTGGCCGATGGCAATTTATCATCAGTAAGAATCTCACCCTACTGTTGACCGTTGGCGTACTCATCGCCCTGTTTTTCTTTAGCGGCGTGTTAACCTCCGCAATCGCTGGTCGACCGATGGGGGCCTCAGTGGGCAAAATAATCAGTCGAATTCTGTTGTATACCGGCTCGCAACTGGTGGGGATTGCCGCCGTGTATGCCCTCGCCACGATTTTGCTGGTGCTGTTTCACAGTACGGTGATTTCCGCTGTTTTCATCGTTGTTTTTCCATTATTTGTACCTGGATTCAACACTTTTGTTCACTGGTCTTGGCTGAAGTACATTGATTTTCTATCCACCAGTCAAAACTTAACGGCTGGCATTCTCAGCAACCAAACGCTGAGCCGGTTTATTCTAGTTTCTGTCCTCACTACCATCATTGCATGGCTGGCGAGTGCGCTGATTTTAAAGAATCAAGAACTTTAGCCATTACGCTTGGGTATTATGTGCCAGACACCAGCGGGCAATATCGGTAATGAGGGCCAGTGGCAACGGGGCATCATTGGGTAATTGAATACTGCCCTTGCCGGTCTTGTACCCTGTCAACTGATCTGCAAAAACCGTGGTGGCTGTGCCGCCGGGATATAATCCAATGTGGTTTTTGAACGCCGCAAAGTGGATCAAGTTGCGGTGTTGCCAAAATGTGGGCATTTGATAGGATATTTTCTCTGCGGCGTCCGGCATGACGGCTTTAATCGTGTGATACACAGACGTTAACCGCGGTTGAATGTCTTTGGTCTGAGCCAGGATGTATTCTTCAATGATTGTTGATTCTAACATTGATTTCTCCCTCACTTCTTTTGACTTTCAGCTATGATTCACTGACACCTGGGAAAGTAATCTGAACCACAAATTGTGTCCGCGTAGACGCGGCCAGTGATACGGTACCGCCCAATCGCTGGACCAGCGTTTGCATGATATTCAGTCCTAAGCCGCTGCTCTGGGCAGTCTGATGGGCGGTCGCAAACCGCGCTAAGAGCGCCGCCACATTCGGAATTGGCTCTGCCACGGCATTAGCAAAGGTAAACTGAACGCGTTGATCTGCTAACCGTTCCCCCTGAATAGTTGGCTGACCCACCCCGTAAGTTAGAATGTTGCCGATCAAGTTCTGGAATACTCGGCTCAACAAGCGTTCATCGGTGCGAATAGTGAGATTTGGAGCCAATTCGATATCAGGAGTCAGCTTTTTCGCCGTAAACGTATCGTAGTAGGTCAACAGCAGCCGGCTTAATAAGTCGGTGACATTCACCGACTGCAAGGTTAATCCGCTGTTGGTTTCTTGTAACAAGCTAAAATTCATCAAGGTATCCACATAGTGGCTGACAGTCGCCAAGCTGTCAGCCACTTTTTGTGTCCGGGCACGATCCTCCGGGGCAGGGGCGTTCTTCTGAACAAGCTGATTGTATCCGGCCGCGATGGCCAACGGTGTTTTGATATCATGCACTAGATTGGTCATTAACTGCCGCACCCGGGCATCTTCCTGTTGGCGGGTCCGAAGCAAATGACGGGTCGTATCCAATGTGGTATTGATTTCTTGCACCAGGGGCCGGTGCACCGCTAATGTGGCCGTCACCTTGGCATTGGTGTTCGTTTGATTGATACGGGTCAGTTCTCGCTTAATTCGCCGCATGTCCAATAAGAGAATGACAACGACAAGGATGAGGACAACAATCACTAGCCACAGCAGTATCATCATTGGCCTGCCTCCGCGTGCGGGGCAAAACGAACTCCTAATCCCCCCAACGATTGAATGTATTGTGGTCCACCAGGCTGATTGATTTTTTTGCGCAGGTTGCTCAGATGCACCGCCAACGTGTTTTCACCACCGATATAGGGCTCATGCCACACCGCTGTATAAAGGTCAGCCTTAGGAAAGACCTGCTGGGGATGACCCATGAGCAGTTTCAAAATGGCATACTCTTTCTTAGCCAAGGGAAAAGATTGATCCCCCACTTGGACTGTATAGGCGGTGGGGTCCAGAATAATGTCGCCAATTTGCAAGGTCGCCTGGGACACTGGTCTCCCCGCAGTGTTGGCAGTCCGCAATTGCACCCGAATCCGTGCAGTCAACTCATCGAGATCAAAGGGTTTGGTTAAATAGTCATTGGCACCGGCCTCTAACAAATCGACCACCTTGCCCTTATCTTGCACCGCCGTCAGCACCAGTATCGGCACGGTACTGGTCTTGCGCACCGTCTTCAACACACTTTCACCGCTCACGATGGGCAGCATCAAATCCAAAATCACCAAATCCGGAGGATCCGCCAAGACCTGTGAGATGCCAGTTGCCCCGTCTTGAACATAGCTGACAGCAAAATCTTCCTGCAAAGTCTCCACCAACAGATCATCCAAACTCTGGTTGTCCTCAATCACCAATATCCGCGGCTTGTTCATTACTGTCCATCTCCCATCTCACCCATTATACCAATCTCGGACTACTGGTCCCACTGGATAGAAAAGGCTTACGAAACTTCTTGACACCACTCGAACAATCCGGCAAACTATGCTTATCGAGACTGATCACACGTTCCCCTTGTGTAATCGTGTGAATCTATTGAGGAGGAAGAAAAATGACTGATGTTTTCGCCCAATGTCCGATCTTTACCAGTACGCACTACCTTGCCCGCCAAACGACACCCAAAGATGCAAATGATTTATTGCAGGTATACAGCGACCCCGCCGCCGTCCCGTTATTCAATAGCGATAATTGCGGTGGTGATGATTTCCACTACCAAACATTAGCCAGAATGACGAAGGCAATTGCGTATTGGCAGACGGAATATGCCTATCACGGTTTTGTCCGGTGGTCCATCATTGATCGACAAACAAAAAAAGCCATCGGCACCGTGGAAATTTTTGATCGGCATGCCGATGACTTCTTTGATGATACGGCAATCTTGCGACTAGATTTAGGCAGTGCGTATGAACAATCAGAAGCAATCGCTGAAATCATGAATCTATTTCTTCCCCAAATTACCAATTGTTTTGTTTCTTCAAATGTGGCTACCAAGGCGCCGCGTGCGGCTCATGCTCGAATTGATGCGCTGAAACAGCTGGGCTTCACTGGCTCATCAGAAGTCCTGGTGGGCCACGATGGCACGGCGTATACGGACTATTTCACTCTTCCAACCCGCCTAGCAGCAATCAAGGTAAATTAAATATCGTGTAATTCTGATTGTCGGTGGCGTTAAATTTGAAATTGGGATTTTTAGCATTCTGTTGGGTTTCCGCGTTGACCAGGACTTCTTTAGATAAGCCCAGACTCTCCCGGGTCTTATCCGACACCCGTTGCAACTCGCTGGTGCCGGCGACTTAATAGGCCAGCGGGAACGAATACTCCGGTGTTTGAACCAACGCGTTTTGCCCGTGCAGCGTATCGGTAGACACAGTCTTCGCCGCACCGCGATAATGACTGAAGATGCCGACCATATCGTCAAAGCTGAGATCGGTGGATAAATTACCAGAGATGGATTTAAGCAACGCCGTAAAATGGGTAATCCCATTCATTGAGATGGCCTTACTCAATACCGCTTTGATCACTTGCTGCTGCCGTTCTTGCCGACCGTAGTCACCCTTTTGCACATCTTCATGGCGCATCCGCGCGTAAGCCAGGGCCATGTTGCCGTTCAGATGCATGGGCCCCTTGGTGAAGTGCTGCCCGCCAGTATAGTGGCTGGTGAATGAGAAAGGCACGTCCACATCAATACCGCCCACGGCATTCACGATTTGTTCCATACCGCCCATGTTGACGGTGACGTAATAATTAATAGGAATGTTCAACAGCTTAGAAATTGTGTTCTTGGCCATGGTCGAGCTGCCCACATTATAGGCGGCATTCACTTTTTGCATGTTGAATTGGCGGGTACCAATCAGCTGGGCTGCTGTGTCCCGGGGAATACTTACCAACAATGTCTTCTTTGTTTTGGGATTAATCGTGGCGACGATCATGGTGTCTGAATTTCCCTTATCGATGCGTCCTTCAGCCCCTGTATCGACTCCCAATAACAAGATTGAGATCGGTCGTTGATCGGAAAAGTTGGCCACAGCGTTGGCGCTTTTCCCAGTAAATGTTTGTCCAATTGAATCACGGGCAACAAAATACAGGCGCAGGGCATAGGCACTCGCACTCATGATGAGCAGGAAAGCGAGTAGAAATACGACCTTCATCACCCCATGCGTCACCCGCTGCTCTTTACCGCGTTGCCGATGTAAGTTGTTTGCCATTCTAGACACACCTCACCATTATGGTTGACTCTAATTATATCAATTTCAATTTAAAATCCACAAAATAATCAAGACTTTAATTTATCTTGAGATGTTTTCAGCGTTAACCACAAAAACAGCCAGTACCTATCCGTCATCTCTGACAGGCACTGACTGTTTTTCAAATCAAATGGATAGTGACTGATAAAACTGGTCACTTGACCAGTCGGGGCCAGATCACCACTTTATTTTGTTGCAGTGAAGCTGGTACATCGATGATCCGCTGATTGCTAGAACCGCGGAATTGCAAAGTTAAATCTTTTTGCGCTTCCAAGAATCGGCCATCCACCAAAATATCCAGCATACTGAGTAGTTCCAGCTTATCTGCCGATTCTTTTTGCAATTCGTCCCAAGTGTACCCGGTCCAGGACCAAATATCTTTGGTGTGACCGAATCTCTCTCGAATTGCCCGACACAATTTCAGGCAGACCTGCGTATTCAGAAACGGTTCGCCGCCCAGCAGCGTGATACCCTGCACGTAAGAGTGCGATAGGTCAGCCAGAATCTTTTCTTGGACTTCGTCCGTATAAGGTTGACCGTAATGGAAGTTTTGGGCGACGGCATTGTAGCACCCCGGGCAAGCAAATTTGCACCCAGAAACATACAAACTACACCGCACACCTTCCCCGTCCACCATCACAAAAGGCTTGTAACTGGCATAGTAACCCAAGGACAAATCCTTGGCCAACCATTCCTGGGGCTTGGGGTTCTTCGGCAGTCGGGCAATTTTTTTCTTGCTCTCTTTGTCCATACGCTTTTGAATTTCTGTACGATCCATTGAATTTATTACTTCCTTACTACCATCTCTCGAGGACAAATCATGCTAATTTGAAAGTGTAGAAGATTCACGGCTATATAGTGCCATTACGTAGCAAGCTGCGGCACGGCAATAGAGCCATTTTTAATAGCGTGCGTTCGCGATTTGATCGTTGCTAAAGCTCATATGCTTCACCCGGTGAATAATTTCTTCTTGACGGCCATGAACCATCGGCCGCTTATTGGGATTGCCCAAATAACCGCATAACCGCTTCACAACATCACACGTTTCAGGATCGTGGTTGCCGCATTCTGGACATTCGTAACCCTTCGCGGTCGCCTTGAACTCACCCTTGAAACCACACTTGAAGCATTGATCAATGGGGGTGTTGGTACCCAAATAACCAATTTTGTCATAGGCATAGTCCCAGACAGCTTCCAGCGCTTTCGGGTTTTGTTTCAAATTCGGATATTCACAGTAGTGGATAAAACCCCCTGCACTGTATTGGGGATAATCCTTTTCAAAATCGAGCTTCTCAAACGGCGTCACTTTCTTGCGAACATCGTAATGGAAGGAGTTGGTGTAATATTCCTTATCGGTGATGTCTTTGACAACGCCGAATTTCTTCCGGTCATCCCGGCAGAAGGTGTCCGTTAATGACTCACTGGGCGTGCCGTAAACAGAGAAGTGATACCCGTATTCTTTCTCCCACTTCTTGCAGTGGTCCGCCATGGACTTCACAATGCTGACAGAAAAGGCCTTAGCTTCAGGATTGTGTTCCCAATTGGGGCCGTAGAAGACGGTACCGACTTCGTACAGGCCAATGTAACCCAATGATACAGTAGCCCGGCTGTTGCGGAACAGGGAATCCACAGTATCTGTGGAGGCCAACCGATGACCAAAGGCACCATACTTATACAAGATTGGAGCACTTTCGGGCGTCGCCTCCTTGGTCCGTTGTACCTTGTATACCAGACCCTGCTTGCAGATATTCATGCGTTCTTCGAAGATTTCCCAGAACTTCTGTTGGTCACCCTTGGATTCCATGGCGATCCGGGGCAAGTTCACCGTGATCACGCCCAGGTTCATCCGCCCGGAATTGACCTCTTTCCCGGTTTCAGGATCAGTCCAGCCCTGCAAGAACGAACGGCAACCCATAGGCGCTTTGAAGGAGCCAGTCAATTTTTTAATCATATCGTAGGACAAAACATCGGGATACATCCGTTTGGTGGCACATTCAATGGCCAGTTGTTTGATGTCGTAGTTGGGGTCTTCTGGATGCAAATTCAGGCCCTTCTTCAAGGTAAAGACCAGCTTCGGGAAAATGGCCGTCCGCTTTTCCCTACCCAAGCCAAGAATTCGAATCCGCAAAATATCCTTCTGAATTTCCCGTTCGATCCAACTCTTCCCCAAGCCAAAGCCAACGGTCACAAAAGGCGTCTGGCCTTGGGTTGAATACAATGTATTGACTTGATATTCCAATGTTTGTAAGGCATCATAAATGTCCTTGCGAGTCCGTTCCTTGGCAAAGGCGTCTACCTTGGCCGGGTCGTCAGTCAATTCCTTGGCTTCCCGGATATGTTTTTGGTAGTTTTTTTCAGCGAAGGGGGCCAAAACTTCATCCGTCCGGTCACTGGAACAGCCGCCGTATTGGGAAGAGGCGACGTTAGCGATGATTTGCGTCATCTGGGTCACTGCTACCCCAATACTGTGGGCAGGTTCAACTTCGGCATTGCCAATGGCAAAGCCGTGGGTCAACATGTATTTGAAATCAATCAGGCAACAGTTGGTTTCTGCCATGTAGGGGGTATAGTCCAAATCATGCCAGTGGATGTCTCCGCGCACATGGGCGTTGGCCACGGCTTTGGGCATCATCTTTAACCCGATGGCCTTGGCCACTGCGCCAGCCGTCAAGTCCCGCTGGGTCGAAAATACCCGACTATCCTTGTTGGCATTTTCATTCACAACGGTCTTATCCTTATTTAACAGCCGGTCGATTTGGAAATTGACATCCCGCCGCTGTTTCCGTTTCAGATCTTGTTTCAGCCGATATTGAGTGTAGCTTTCGGCCCAGTCATATTTACCATCATTAATTAGCGATTGTTCTACGATGTTTTGAATCTCAGAGATTTCCACATCAGTCGTATAGCGGTCTTGGATTTTGGCGACCACATCATTAGTAATATCGTCGATGGTGTTGGTGTCCGCGGGGGACAACTCACCGACACTCTGGGCCGCCTTTGTAATTGCCCGTTGAATTTTGCTGGCATCAAAACTGACGATGCGGCCGTCGCGCTTTTTGATTTTTGTTGTGACTGTGTGTACCTCTAACATCGTGACCACTCCTTCTTGAAGATAGCACCCATGTGCGGCCAACTGTACCAACGGTTCATCCGTTGCCACTACATGATGTGTTCATGAATCATATTAACACAACATATGGCATATGGGTATTACAATTTACAGAATTGGCGAAATAGTTAACAGGTGTACTGACGCTTCTGAATCTCCGTCAAAAGTCAAGCACCCCAAGACAAGTTCTACGGTATCTTTTTTGGACTAATCAATTGTGCACTACCAGATTGTTCAACGCTGAATTGTCTACTAAACGAAGCAGGCATATTGTTTGTTGTACCGCCCTTTTCCGGCTAAAATGACCGTCAAAAGGGAGTTGAATTAATGATGAAAGCATTTGGTTTTACACACGGAGGCGGCCCTTCCGCCATTCAAGAATTCGAGGTTTCTGCGCCAAAGCCAGGCCGAGATGAAGTGTTGATTGATGTGGAGGCCATCGGGTTGAATAATCGGGAACGGTTGTCCCGGGAACAGGGCAGCTTTGGCGGTCCCACCATTCCCGGCCGGGACGCCGCCGGTATCGTGGTCGCGGCAGGAAACGGCGACAGCCCTTATCAAATCGGTGATCGCGTTGTCGCCCACGTAAATCAGAGTTATGCGGATCAGGCCGTGGCCGCCGTGCGCAGCACTGCAAAACTCCCGGACAACCTCCCTGCCGTCACCGCTGCCGCCCTAGTGACCCCAGGAATCACGGCTTACCGGATGGTGTACACGTTTGGTCGAATTAAAGCTGGTGAGACAGTGATCATCAAAGGGGCTTCTGGCGGGGTCGGTTCCCTTGCCGCCCAACTCGCCAAACAACTGGGGGCCACCGTCATTGGTATTGGCAGTGCCCGCAATCAAACATTAGTGGAAAAGCTCGGGGTCGATCGCTTCGTCGCCTATGATCAAGTCGACATCGCCAACGAATTAGCCGCCAGCGGTGATGTCGTCCTCAATGCAGCGATGAATGGGACTGGCGGCGATCAGGACGCGGCCATGACGAAACCCAATGGCCGCATCATTTCTGTGAGTCATCGTACCCCGGTCCTGCGTGATGGCATTACGTTCCAACATACGTATCCTGGCGATGACACGGATCACGCGGCATTGCCGCTGCTCGTTAAAGAAGCCGCCGCTGGTCAACTCACGATTGCCATTGATCAGGTCCTGCCATTCACCCTGGCCGGTTTTGTGGCTGCCCATGAAGCACTAGATGGTCGGCACACCGGCCGCATCGTCATCGCTAAGGCGGCGAAGACGTTATAATTCAACTGAAGGGGGAATAATCGTGGATCAAGTCTTTGTATTTGTATTGATGATGGCCGCCGTGGTATTAGCCAATGTGCTGGCCAAACACCTGCCAGTGATTCCCCTGCCTTTCTGGTTAATCGGGTTGGGGATGGTCTTGGCAATTTTCCCTTTCTTCCGCAGCTTCACCTTGGATCCATCCGTTTTTGCTTTTGCCATCATCACTCCATTGTTGTTCAATGAAGGGCAAAACGCCTCCCGCCTATGGATTGGCCGGACCTTGGGCAACATCCTGTCCTTGGCCGTGGGCCTAGTTCTGGTCACCGTTTTAGTGTTGGGTTTCGGCTTGAGTACCGTCACTTTTGTCCCATTAAGTTTAGCCTTTGCCCTCATTGCCATTGTGACCCCGACAGACGCCTCCGCCGTGACCGCCATTAGCCGCACCAATCCCCTGAGCGAGGGCCAGTTATTAATCCTGGAAAACGAATCGCTCTTTAACGACGCTGCCGGTATTGTGGCCTTCGACTTGGCGCTGGCCGCATTCGTTTCTGGTCAATTTTCAGCCTGGCAGGCCACCGGTCAATTTCTTTACGTCGCCATTGGTGGAATTCTCTTCGGGGCCATTGTCGGCACCTTAATCGTCAGCCTGCGGACGCAATTGATTAAATGGGGCGACGATGAGCCGATCATCATGACGACCCTCCAGCTGCTGACACCGTTACTGGTTTACTTCTTCTCCGAGGAAATGGGCTTCTCCGGTATCCTCGCTGTCGTCGCTGCTGGGATCGCCCACGGCGTGGAACGGGACCGGTTACGGCTCACCAGCGCGCGGATGCAGATTGTGTCGACCAATGTGTGGGAAATGGTGACTGGCATTTTGTCTGGTCTGGTATTTGTCTTATTGGGCGTCACGCTGCCCACTGTGATCAGCGACGCCTGGTACGACAACACGTTTATCCTGCTCAACTTTATCGGGCTGGGCATTTATTTCAGCAAACTGATCATGCGGATTTTGTGGAGTCGTTACTTAGTCAAGGTGCCCCACAGCAAACGCCATTGGCATGATGCCTTAATCATCGGCTTTGGCGGAGCGAATGGAACCATTACACTATCGCTGGCCTTTTCCATGCCGCGGACGATCGCTATGCGCAACGAACTGATTTTCATGGCAGCCGTCGTGATCATTATCAGTTTGATCGTACCGCCGTTAGTCTTCCCGTTTTTGGTGAAAAAACAGCCCGTCGCCAACAAGCAGCATATCTGGGTCCGCCGGATGCTGGCTGAGGGCATCAAAGCCATGAGGGAAGAAACAGAACACCCCGCCGAAGCACAGATTGTCCTGGATAGTCTGGCCCAAGAACGAATTTTGGACGATGCCCCGAATCGCAAAACGCAACAATTGCTCTTTCAACAGGTCATTGATACAGAGAAACAAACCATCGAAAGCTTACGTCAGGCCAAAACCATTACCGATGACGAGGCCCATTACTATAATAATTTCATCGACTTGAACAACTTCACCGCGGATCAGCGAATCTGGAAAAATCTGTTTTTACGCGCCCGTTTTTCCTTACACATGGGTCATGTTTACCGCGACCTGCGTTCGGTGCAAGATGCTTTCCTCACCAGCCCAATCAATTTGGAACCAATTTATTGGAAGAAACAGTTCACGGCTCACGGAGAGGATATCCTCCCGATCGAAAAGATCGGGTATGATGCCGTGATGAAACATTTAAGTGAACTGGAGACTAAGGACAATCGAGCAGAGTTGAATAATATCCGCCGTTTCTACCGGGATCGCCACCGCCGGATACAGGTCGACTCCGTCGATGCCGATATAATTTATCAAATGTTTCTCAAGGCTTTCCACGCTGAATATGAGTTAATTCAAGCGGCGTTGGGCAAGGGTGAAATCACCGCTGAGTTGGCTGAACGCTTGCAGCAGCGAATCACGTTTGACGAGATCACTTACCTGCAAAATCGTAATGCGTTTCAAATTTAGGTTGCATCCCAAATGGAAGGATGGTAAAACTGTTTTATGGATATCAAACAATCATCAGCCACTGAGACAGAAGAATTCCGACGCCGAATCTTCTTCGCCTTGTCCGAACCGGGGCGTTACACCATTGTGCGTATGCTGTACCACGTCGGTCACGAAATGGGCTGCAGTGAACTCAACCGTCATGTTGAAATCGACAAGTCCACGATGTCATATCATCTGCGGACATTGCGCGAAATCGGCATGGTCACGACCCGCACCCAGGGCCGAGAGAAGTTTGTGCGGCTCAACACGGAGCGGATCAATGCAGTATTGCCAGGCATTCTGGCCAGTCTTTAACCAAAAAGCGTGCCCATCGTGGTGCACGTTTTTCTTTGCGATAATTGTTTGAAAGATTTCCAACTATAAAACAGTTAGGTGACAAGTATGAAACGCAAACGATTATCATTACTCTTCTTTTTAGTTGTGTTCATCATTGGCACAGATACATTCCTGGTTTCTCCGTTGTTACCGACGCTCACGCGGTATTACGGAATTACCACGAATCTTTCCGGTTTTATTGTCAGTGCCTACGCGCTGGGCTATACCCTGTCGGCAGTGATTGTTGGACCGATATCTGACCGGCATGATCGGCGGCGTATCCTGCTCATCGGGATGACCGTCTTCGCCGGGGCGACTGCCCTGGGCGGTCTCGCTAATACCTATCCGCTGATGCTGGCCGCCCGCTTTCTGGCAGGACTAGCCGCTGCGTTTGCCGGCCCGCAGGTATGGGCGGCGATCCCACTGTTGTTCCCGAAAGACCAGGTGGTCAAAGAGATGGGGTATGTTACCGCCGGTTTAGCGGTGGCCCAGATTATCGGCGTTCCGCTGGGCAGTTTCTTAGCCGCCGTTTCCTGGCGCTTCCCGTTCTTCTTTGTCGGCACCATCGCGTTGCTCTTGACCATATTAAGTGCGCGTTACTTACCCAGTCTCAACGCCGACACCGATCAAGCACCCACCGCTGTCTACAGTCAGGTTTGGCATAATCGGCCAGTCGTGAAGTTATTGTTTGCCTATTTCTTGTTCCAGATGGCCAACTTCTGTGGTTTCGCCTTCATTGGGACATGGTTTGCCAAAAGTTACAGTCTCGCCATCTCGCTAATTGGCAGTCTAATGCTGGTAATTGGAATCGGTCAATTTATCGGCAGTCTACTAAGCAGTCGCCTCGTCCACTGGTTGACCCTGCCCAAGGCCTTCGCGCTGGAGTTTCTGCTCTTTATTGCCGGTTACATTGTGTTACCCATTGCCCCGTCCGCATGGCTGGCCACTTTGATTTTGGCTTTCATTTATTTAATCGGCGGTGCCATTTTTCCATTATTCATGTCCACTCTGCAGGAACAAGCGGGTGAAACCCGCGGCACCATCGCCTCTTTAGCCAATGCAGCGATGTATTTGGGCGAGGCCATCAGCGGCGGCATTGGCGGATTTTTGATCGCCAACTTCACCGGGTTCTACGGCATCGCTTGGTTTACCGCCGCGGGTGCATTAGTCGCTGCCCTACTCTACGGCGCCCAGGGGTATTTTCGGACCGTCAAAAATTAATTGTGATCCTTTTCTCTACCTTTTAACGGAAAAATGCGGTATGCTTTTCGTAATCAATACCCAAACCGACAAATAATGTACTGGGGTATGGAAAATGAGGGTGTCAATTTTGATTGGACCAAAACAGCCGCACATGACCTGGCGTCAACGCTTATCCTTTCGCCGCGATTTGGGTAATCGGCTCAATGTGTTACGAGCCGGCGTGATGGGCGCTAACGATGGAATTATTTCCACCGCCGGAATCGTGATGGGGGTCGCCGGTGCCCACATGTCGTCCACGGCCCTGCTGCTGGCCGGTGTGTCGGCGATGATTTCCGGGGCGTTATCGATGGGCGGCGGTGAGTACATGTCCGTTTCCGCCCAGCGGGATTTGCAGGACTCAATCTGTCAAAAAGAACAGGAACAACTGGAAAACGACAAAGAGGCCAGTTTCCAAGGCATGTACAAGCACTACTTGGACAAAGGATACGCCGCCGAAAATGCCGCCGCCATGGCCCACAGTATCGTCGATAACAACGATATTGCAACGATTTTAGCGGAAAAGTTCCAAATCAAATTGAATAAACTGCTCAATCCCTGGCTGGCCGCCGCCGCTGATTTTGTGGCCTTTATTATCGGGGCCTTGCTGCCGTTACTGTGCATCACTCTGATTCCTGATCCCTACAAGGTCAGCGTGACCATGGCCGCCGTGGTAGTTTGTCTCTTCGGTACCGGCTATACCAGTGCGCGTTTGAGCAATGTTCCCGCCCGTAAAGGCGCGCTCAGAAATATGATTGTAGGCTTGTTGACGATGGTCATCGGGTTGATTATTGGCTCGTTGATTGGTTAATTGCTGTGCTTAAATGCGCACTAGATACGCCTTAAAATCCGTATAATACACAAATGGTCAAGCAGATGACTATATTCTCCTCATCTGTTTGACCATTTTGTTAAATTCTTTTGGGAATACAAATAATTGCCCAGTTGTCTACTGCTTCTGGCGCCTTTTATTAGCCACAAATCCGGCTGCGATGGCGATGACAATACAGACAATAAGTACATATCGCATGTTCTCACATCCTTTTCATCAGTCTATCTAATTGTCTTGGTCATTGCAATCAACAGCCAATGGCGACAGTTGTACTAATCCCTAGAGCAATATGATACAGTAAGGAAAAGTGAAAGAAGAAAGCAGGTGACCGCGTGAAAAGTTCTTACATTCATTCAACCGATCCCGAAATTAAGCAATTAGTAACCGACTTAGGCGGTCCCGACCAATCCGCCTTAGAATTATGTGCCAATATCCTGGACTGGTTTGACGCCGAGAAAATCGAATATAGTCGATTAGACGTACCGCATTCTTCCATGTCGCGCAGTGACTTGGATGTATTGCACACCCACAGTGGCATTTGCAGTGATTTCAGTCATCTGCTGGTCAGTTTATTGACGGCCGCTGGCAAACCAGTCCAATATGCCCATGTTCAGCAAGATTGTTACGGCGATCGGCAGGAACATGTCTGTGTAGCAATCCAGGTGAACAATCAGTGGCAACTGGTGGATGCCACTGATCCCTACCGTAAGTGGTACGGACTGGACTGTCCCCATCAGCAGTTCACGCTTTTGTCGCCTGCACAGATGACAGCCTATCTCCAACAGACCCAGGCCACGCCAAGCCTGCTCAACGCCCCCTGGCTGCATGACCAGATCGTGATGGAAACAGAAGAAAGTATGGGGTCCGTTTCTGTAGTGCTTAGTCTACCCCAGACCCACCAGTGGCGGATTGACGCCTACTACCATTACTACACCGCCCTTTGCAGCGGCGCCCTCGTGCGTCAGGTAGCTACGCCGGATCACTCATATTTGCAGTTCTCTGAATTTTCACCGGAAGACATTTGGGATGAAAAGCAATGGTCCAACCCCTGCACCGTCCAGGAATTGCCTAATAAGCTGGTCTTTGCCAGCCAACAAATCGGCGACGTCTTGCATGAACATCAACTCGCTCTCACAAAAATCATCCAGATGGTCGCTTAATCGCTCACATGCGCACTGATCAATGCATAGTTTTCTGAAAAGACTATACTAATCAGTGGAACCAGGATCGAGGTGAGTTCCGTGAAGCGGCGACAAGATCTTAACCAGCGTCAATCTTCCACTGAAGATGCGACACTGCCCAAGAACAGCAAGAATGACGAAGTTGAACAAATTTTTGCTGCGATGTTTGTCAATGCGTTGGATAACTGGTGGGTTTGAGGTTCAAACCTGGCAACCACCGTCAAGAATCAATCAAAGCTTGTTGGTAGTGAGGTCAAAGTGCTCACGATTTTGATTGTTTTCAGTCCGTCGGTTGCAAGCAAACGGCCCAGATTCGTTTTTGTTGACGAATCTGGACCGTTTTTTTTTGCCTGTTTTTTCATCCTATCTGCCAGTCATATTCTCTGACATTGGCAGATAGTGGCAGGTAGTGGCAGATAGCGTAAGATAGTGGCAGATAACCTCACGATTGTTTCTGCCTGCCAGTCATCTCCCGGTATCTCCCGGTCAGACCGGGAGATAAGTTACTATTTGGAAACTTTCCGTCTAAAGAATCCTATCTATTTTGCGGCATGGTCCAATACTGCCTGCATCGCTCCCTGCTCCGCGGCGGTGGGTAAGGCCGTCCCTTGGGCAAATCCTGCCAACCGGTCTGCGGCAATGCCGCTCATCGCCGCTAAGTCAGTGTCGCTATAGTGATGGGCTTCCACCAGTTTTTGAAACCGGGCATAGACGATCAACGCATCCAAGTCGTCATCACTGACGATCTTGCTGTCATAATGTTTGTACTCCAGAAAATCGCGGAGAGAGTCCTTGGAGAGAATTGCCCCCAGGCCCATGGCGAATGCCCGTAACTGCCGCATGATCCAATCTTTATCTTCAGTATTCACTATTCAAACTCCTTTGCATGCTGGTGGAAAAAATCATAATAGGCCCGCACTTCTGGCAGCTCTGTCCACTTTTTCACCGCTACCGGGACTGTATCCATGTCGTAGATCTTTGCTTCCGGCATCGCCAAAATGAAGGGCGAGTGGGTAGCAATGATGAATTGGCAATTGAAGAAACGGGCCGAATCGTTGATGAACTTCACCAACTCGGTTTGTTTTTGCGGTGACAGGGAATTTTCTGGTTCATCTAATAAATACAGACCGTTTTCTTTGATCCGATCCGTAAAGTACGCCATCGCACTTTCGCCATTCGACCCTTCTGTCAGATTACGCATTAAATGATCCCGAATGTAGCGCGACTGGGTCTTGCTGCGGGTTTCTAGAATGGCCTTGAGCTGATCGTAGTCTTCAGGTCCGTTGAACTGGAAGCGGGCGTGCTTGGTTTCTAAATATTCATTCTCCAGATGATCCCGCTGCCGATCAATGCCGGCATTGGCCTCCCGAATCGTCAACATGTAATCAAACACATCGTCACTGGTAATGATTGCACTCATCTTGGGCACCTTGCCCACCGTGGTGGCGTCTGTTCGTTTCAGATAATCCTGGTAAAAGTTGGTCCGATTGTACGGCGCTTCCCGATGCAATTTCAGCTTTTCCGCAATAATATTTAACACGGTGGTTTTGCCAGAACCGTTACCACCATTCAGAATGGTAATTGGTGCACAATCCAGTTGGGTGAGTCCCTTATCTGGCAGCACTTGAAAGGGATAATATGTATTGTATGTTTTCTTTTTCAGATCAATGAAGAAATGCCATTCAGCGTCTTCATCAGGAAAGAAAAATTGGGTCAAGTACAGTATCGCCGCCACCGCCTTTCTCGTTGGCTCTATTGTATCATTCAAGCCACCAGAAGCAGAAAGTACCGTAACCTCGTGCGGTTTAGTCTTTATTGACCAAAAACAAAGAATCGCCGATATTTGCATTTGAGCCGACGGTTCCCAGTATCAAAACGCAAATATCGGCGTTTTTTTCGTTAGTACCCGGGTATGTATCGCATAATAATCAAAAATTCTTTAATTTTTCCGTTTTAGCCGTTAAAGTTTTGACCGATGCTTGGTTGCGCACCGCCAATAGCCATCAAATATCGGCCTTTTTCGGACTACATTGTTTGACAAGGTAGTCAATTTTTTATATACTTTGCATTACAAGGTAGAGAGGGCGGTGATGGTATGACGACAGAACGAATCCCTTCACAAATGCTGAAAGGCATTTTGGAAGGGGCGATCCTCATTATTATTGGTCAAGGCGAAACGTACGGCTACGCCCTGCACGAGGCGCTGAATCGCTTGGGCTTCGGTGACATTCCAGAAGGGACGATTTATCCATTATTGTTGAAGATGCAGCGCAATAACCAAATTGTCGGTGTGCGTCATCCGTCCACCACCGGCCCGGATCGCAAATATTACCATTTATCGGCAACTGGTGAACAAGATGCCATTGCCTTTAGCCGTCAGTGGCAGCAGCTTGCCGCCGCTATGGACCAACTAACCGAAGGGAGTGAGCCGCGTGAAGACGAAGATTGAGAAAGATAACGATGCTCGGATGGCTCGATTGAAGGGACTCAACCATCTGTACGTCGAGGAATTAACCAACTATTTACGCAGTCAGCGCAACAAAAACTTTTTAGCAATTGAAGAGACTGTCGCCGACATCATTGACGATGTGGCCGATGCCCAGTCCCATGGTTTGTCGGCCCGGGACTTTTACGGAAAAGATGCCCAAGGCGCAGCCGATGCCATCTTGGCCACCATCCCCAATGCCAGTTTCAGTGAGAAAATGGTATTCATCATCCCAATATGCAGTATGTTGGCTGGCTATCTGATTTATCCCACCTTGTTACGTCCGCAAATTCGCTTTGGGTCTGATCTTTTTACCGGTCTCTTCGTCGCCCTCGCCATCTTTATCTTCTTGCCCCAAATGGATTCGCTGAACCCGAAGAAAGCGGCCTGGGCAGTGGGCTTAATGTTCATCATCCCGGTAGCCTGTATGCTAGTATACGTGATCATCGGCAGTCAATTACCGGTGCATCCCACCGTCTGGTTATCCACTTGGCCGGTGGCGGCCACCCTGCTGGTCGCGATGCCGGTGGCCTTTTTCATCATGACCTTGAGCATGCACCACTTGCGCGTCATTGATCTTTCTTGGTTTGGGCTAACCTGCGCAGCCTCGATTGTCGGTTTTCTGATTCATTATTTATCCTCTTTCAGTCAACCCCACATCTACGTCAGTGTGAATATTCTCCTAGCAATCGCCGGCATCACTCTCTTCATCTGGCAAATCGTCCACTTGTCCAGCTACCGTGAGCAATTCTCGCAAGTCCAAGACAACTAAATAAATAGCGTTGTTCCCGTATACCAAGAGCAACGCTATTTTTAGTGGGACCATTTCACTTTTTGCACAATCAGCGCGGCCACGCCGACCAGAGCAATGACCGTACCCACCGCCATACCGAATAGCCCAGTCACTTGATTGACCGCTTGGCTTTCCATTGATAACAACGCGTATTGAGTCAAAACAATAGCCATGGCGCCATCAGCCAGACTCATCGCCTTCAAGAACACCAACGGACCATGGGCCGACCGCCGCGCCCGGATAAACCCCACAATTGCCAGAGTGATCTTATAGAAACCCATCGTGGCGACGGTGATGGCGGCAATGCGGCTGAAGTGGGTTTGGTAACCGCCGCGAAACATAATATAGGCGCACGCCGTAAAGGCCGTTCCCAAAAGCACATACGCAAAGCCGCCGGCGCGAACAAACTGCTGCGCTGCCAGCACTTCATTTTTCCGCCGAGAGCGGGAATAGTGCTGCAAGAACAGCGACCGGGCAATCGCCAACACGACGTAATAACCACCAAAGATCAACAACCAGAGGGAACTGGTCCAAACGCCAATGCCAATCTTCACTAAGGCCAGGACGAAGCTGAAACTCGTACTCACCATACCCATTAAGGCCACCCGATCCGCCCGGTTCCCAGCGTGGCGGTGGTACAATCCCTGCAGTCGATTAATGACGATTCTCCTCTCTCCGCATTAGCTTACTTGGTGCCTTCCTCTACCACCTGGACTGTCGGTTTCGTAGACCGCACTTTCAAGAAGACAATCACAGCCATGACGGTGACAATACCGGCCATCATGATGAATGCCGCATTGACGCCGCCAGCAGTGGCCACGACGGTATGCCCCGTCACACCCCGGTTAGCGACAAAGGACATCAGGGCCACGCCTACGGAAGCCCCCACAGCCCCTGCCACGGTCCGTAAAGTCGTCAACACCGCTGAGGCGGAGGCAATGGCGCCACCGCTCAATTGGGTGACACTCCACGTCACAATCGGCATCATCAGAAATGATAAGCCCGCGCTGCGCATTGCCCAAGTCACCGTCAAATACAAGACTGACGTCCCCACACTGAGAAAGCTGGTACCAACCGTACTGACCAGCACCAACAGGACACCCACAATCGCCAGTGGCCGAATACCGAAGCGATCATACAACCGGCCGGTAATTGGACTCATCACGGCCATGATCAGCGCACCCGGCATCATGATTAAGCCGGACATGGTGGCGGACAAATGATGGACCGTCTGGACATAAATCGGGAAAATCGTCGACACGGCCATCAGTACCGCATACATCAAGACGCTGAGAATCACGGCAGTCCGAAAGACCTGATCTTTGAAGACATGCAGATCCAACAACGGTTTGTCGATATGCAGCCCCCGATAAACAAACGCCGCGCCTGTCACCACTGCGACCAGCAAGGGACCCACAATTCCTAAGCTCATGAATGGCGCCGTACCAAGATTACCAAATCCCAAAGTGGTACCGGTGAAGGCGGCGCTGATCAGCAGAAACGACGGCCAGTCAAAGCGTAATTTTTCTGTCGGCAACACATTCTTCACGACAACCAAGGCCAACAAAATATCCGCTACGGCCACCACTAATCCGGTCCAAAAAATGATGCGCCAGCTCATATAGTCAATCAACAATCCGGTAATCGTTGGCGCAATAATCGGTGCGGCACTGGCCGCCAGACCATATATGCCCATGACACCGCCCTGCTTCTCTGGGGGATAAATGGTCAAAATAACAACCTGGGTCAACGATAGCAAAATACCCGTTCCCAACGACTGAATAATGCGCCCCGCGAGTAAAATCGGAAAGATGGGCGCAATCGCCGCCAGCAGCGACCCGCCGCCGAACAGCAGCATACTGGTGATGAACAATACTTTAGTGGGCAATCGTTTGATCAAAAAAGCGGTCGCCGGAATCATGATCCCCATGGCCAAGGAGAAGCCGCTGGTCAGCCACTGTCCCGCGTTCGCGGTCACATGAAACTCTTTAATAATATCCGGCAGCGCGGTGGTCAATGCGGTTTGCAGCAATGAGGATATTAACGTGCCAATTAGTAGTACGGTAAAAGTTAGATTTCGTTCCTTCGATGATGGTGTTTTGACCATTCGTCGGACCTCTCTTTCATTTTTCAATAATTCGTACGCATTGGCGGTACATCACCGTTGCAAACGCACTGAACAACAATCCGCCGATGAATACCGGCAAAAAATCAAGACCCATGATCACTGGGCCAAATATGATGAACCGGTCGGTGACGACGGCGCCAAGAACACCAAAAACTAAACTCAGGGTCAGGACAATCAGATTTTCACCCCGCCACAACTTATCAATCGCCCCCACTAAGGCACCGCAGACCAAACCGATCAAACTACAGAAAATTAAAATCATGGCCGATCAACCTCCTCGTTACCAATCCACGGCGATTCCCGCGACCAACAAGATACTGAGCATTCCGGCAATGGCATACATGAATAGTGTCATGGTGTTTTCCTCCTTCAGTGCAGCAGTGCAAAGGCCGCTTTGCTGGTTTCCGCAATGGCATCGTATTGCTCGTCAATTAACGGGGTCACCTTCATCGTTTGGCGGCCCTGCCACCAGCGATAGATAAAATAAGCAGTGCCTCACGCCAGGAACCCTGGCACGGCCAAGATAATGGAAAGAACGATCAGCGCCGCTTCCCAGGCAAATACCGAACCCGCCATGAACGCCGCACCACCGATTCCCACCGTCAGCCCGACGATTCGAGCCCCGACGCTTTTCGCGCGTTCCAGTCGGATCACCCGGGCCAGTTGTTGTTCAAAGGTCTTTTGCAACCGATTCAGTTCGGTCTTATGGGCGATGGTGCGATCGCGTTTAAACGACAACGTCACGCCATGGACGCCTTCTTTGACTTCTTGCAGTTGCCAGCCGAAGTTGGCATAGCCGTCCACATAGGTGTTTTGCATTCTCACCGCCACAGTTTGCTGCAGGTATTCAAAAGCGACAAAGTTATCTAGTGCCATCAAAAACGCCTCCTGTATTTCTTAATGAGTTAAGAATACAGGGGGCGTGTTTTTGAATTGTTCACAAGATGTTGCTGAAATGTTAATTGTCGTGCTGGGGGATCGACACAATCATCGTCGTGCCTTGACCCAGTTGACTGTGCACTGCAATTTGGGCACCGATCAACCGAATGATTTGGGCCACCATGGCTAATCCCAGCCCATTGCCTTCCACCGCGTGGGAAGTATCGCCTTGGTAAAACTTGTCAAAGATATGGGTCTGGGTGGCCTCGTCCATGCCCGCACCATCGTCTTGAATCGTCACTTGCACCATTTGATTGTGTTTTTCAGCGGCTACCTTGACATGCCCCTGTGCGGGCGCGAATTTCACCGCATTACCAATGATGTTATGCCACACGATCCCCAGCAATTCTGGATCACTGGCAATCGTTAACGTGTCTGGTATGGCCACCGTCAAATCCAGGTCTTTCTGGTCCAAGGCGTCATCATAATCGAGTATTGCTCTCGTCAACTGCGCACTGAGGTCAAATGGGACATGAGTCGGCTGGCTGACTTGGGTCTGCAGCTTATTCAGTTTCAAAATATTGGTAACCAATGCGGCCAGTTGTGTGGCCGCTTGATTAATCGTTGCAATGTAGCGCGCCTTATCAGCTGGGCTCAAACCAGGTTCCTGTAATGCTTGGGCATACCCTTGAATATTCGCCAGGGGGCGTTTGAATTCATGGGACACATTGGCGACAAAGTCCTCCCGCAACGTTTCCGTGGAACCCAATTCAGCTACCATGATGTTGAAATTAGCAAACATGGCGTCCAAATAATCATATTTCTCAGGCGCATGGACCGGCTGCAAATATACCGAAAAATCACCCCCGGCCACTTTCTCCGCCGCATCGCTCAAGTCCCGCAACGGCTTATCAAACGCATGATACTTCTGCCAGG
Source organism: Schleiferilactobacillus perolens DSM 12744 (assembly GCF_001435585.1). GTDB lineage: Bacteria > Bacillota > Bacilli > Lactobacillales > Lactobacillaceae > Schleiferilactobacillus > Schleiferilactobacillus perolens. Next base: position 34,809 of record NZ_AZEC01000006.1, on the reverse strand, counting down.
CCGTAAAAGCAGAAAACGCAGCCGCTACCAGAATCCAGTAGATCACATACCAGACCAGTTGCGGGCTGATGACCAGGTGCCAGTTATTGCCCAAGATCAAGCCCGGCATTGCCGCAAGAATACTCATCACAAAGAACGAGCCAAAAAATTGAAACCAGGAGAAGTGCCGATTGACTCGGACGCGGACTGCTTTATATTTCATATTGTTCATTTCAGCACCGCCTTATAACCGAGTCCATGAACGGTTTTGATGGTGAACCCATCTGCGTCTTTGAACTTATCCCGCAATTTGGTGATATACACATCCACGGCGCGCATGCTGGTGTCACTGGCCAGATCCCAAAATTCGTCCATCAACTCCGCCCGCGAAAAGGCATGGTCCGGGTAGGATAACAGCTTGTACAGAATTTGAAATTCCCGCACGGTGACACTGATCTCTTGACCGGCCAATATGGCGCTGACCGCTTCGTTGTTCAACGTCAGATTGCCCACCGTTAAGACATTGTCTTCAGTGATCTTGGCCCGCCGTAATAACGCTTTGATCCGCAACTGCAACTCGTCAAAGTTGATCGGTTTCACCATGTAATCATCGATGCCGCTATTGAACCCGCGTTCCTTCGAGGCGATGTCGTCGCGCGCAGTGATGAAAAGAATCGGAATGTCGGGGTTGGTCCGGCGGATATCTTGGGCAAATTGATAGCCATCCACCTTAGGCATCATGATGTCCGACAAAATCAAATCGAATTGACTGCCATGCAAAGCATCATAGGCCGCAGTCGGATCGGCAGCGCCCTGAACGGTGTAACCGGCCTGACGCAATATTGTTTGCATGATGTCGTTAAACTGAGTGTCATCCTCAACCACCAAAATTTTGACCATATTGATTGTTCTCCCTTTTCCGTCAATCGATGGGCTTAGTGCACGCGTCCTTCATCGTTCGCGCTTTTTTGCCACGGCCGCCAGTGCCACCACAGTGCTGCGGCCCACGAGGTAGACCGCCTCTGCCAAAAACCAAGTCATATACTGACTGCCGCGAAAGATTGCCGGTTCGCTTTGCAGGCGAACATGTACCACCACAAAAAATCCCACTAAAAAGAGGGTGATCGCCGCATCCACGATTCCCCAGCGGCCACCCTTCTGCTGCCAGATCAACCAACCCAGCCAGCCAATACTGGCGGCGACGGCTACCACCAGCACAATATTGAACCAGGTACCCAACGGTTCAACAAACCGCGCAATCGCACACAAAATCAGAAACACAATTAGGACAATATCCGTCCGCCACGTTTGATTGCTCACTGCACTCACCTACTTTCGTTACTGGATACTATACCGATATCCATGACATTTGTCATGCCCACTCATGACAGTCCTTACTACTGGCCGGACCAGTTTTTTTATATTCTTAGTTCATCAACAAAGCAGAAAACAAACGGAGGTTACCGATCATGAAAAAAGTCATCCATAACAATTCTTCTGACTCACAGGACCTGAATCCATGGCACAACCCGAAATTCCGCACACTCCATGCCCTAGTCTGGAGCATCATCATTCCGGTGTTGGCGATCCTCAAATACAGCATGCACTTATTCTAAGGAGACGAAATTATGACAAATCCTATTATCACCTTGGATCATGTCGCGTTTGATTATGGTCGCAAGCCCGTTTTGCGGGATGTCGATTTGACGGTCCAACCTGGTGAAATCATCGGTCTTGTCGGCCCCAACGGTGCCGGTAAAACTACGCTGCTCAATCTCATTCAAGGGATTCTCCCTGACGCTGCGGGAATCACCATCTTCGGCGGCCAACCGGGCAACCCGACTGCAAAAGCCGCCACTGGTTCCATGTTGCAGGGCAATCTGAAGTTGCCCCGAGTGCGCGTCAGTGAACTCATTTCGTTGATCGGCGCGCAATATCCCCACGCATTGCCCACGAATGAGGTTTTAACCCTCACTAATCTCACTGCGCAAGCCAACCAAAGCATCAATACACTATCTGGAGGCCAGCTGCGCCGCGTCACCTTTGCTTGTGCCATCGTCCATCAACCCCAACTGCTCTTTCTAGATGAACCCACTGTCGGCATGGACGCCCAGGCCCGCCAGGAATTTTGGGCATTGATTGAACGGATGCGCACCCGTCATGTCACCGTCATTATTACCAGTCATTATTTAGAAGAAATCCAGCACGTGGCCGATCGGATCGCCATTCTCACGCAAGGCCGCTTTGCCTACTTGGGCAGTTGGGATGAGTTGCAAGACGCGCATAACGGGGGCCAGATCAGCTTCACCGCCCCGTTAGCCCCCACCGCTTTTGCCCATCTCCCCGGCGTCAGTGCTGTCACTGCGACGACCGATCACATCACCTTGACCAGCACCGACACCGATCTCACCGTGCAGTCACTGGTGCCATTCTTCAGCGACTTGCACCACTTCACAGTCACCCGGCAATCCTTGGAGACCATTTACCTCGACTTATTGAAAGAAGACGATCAAAATGAAGAAATTTCTCAACCAGCTAAAGTTTGATGGTAAGCGCCTATTTCTGCGCAACCCCCAGTATCTATTTTTCGTTCTGGCCATGCCCATCGGTTTTTACATTCTGTTTACTAAAGTGATGACCATGGGCTCCGCCAGTGAAATGGTCACCTTTGCCCGCAGCTACATGGGCAGCATGATCGTTTACAGCATTGTCATTGGCGCGTTATTCAGTCTCGCGGCGCTAATGCAGCACGACCGGCAAGTCGGTCTGGTGCAAACTTTGAGGCTGACACCCAACGGGACTAAATACTACTATGCCTCACTATTGACCCTGATGGGATTATTGAACGCTCTGTCTGCTCTGGCAATCATGCTCGTGGCCGTCATCGTAAACCATGTGGCATTATCCGTCGGCACCGGACTAGGCGTCTTGATCATTGCCGTGTTGGGCAGTATCCCGCTGATGACTCTGGGTGTCCTCTACTCCCGTATCCAATCCGTGGAATTGTTAAACGTATTGAGCAACCTGACGTCATTCCCGCTGGCGATCATCAGTGGTTTATGGTGGCCGCTAAGTTTACTGCCCAATTGGGTGCAAGCCATTGGTAAAGTCACCCCCACTTATTTGACGAATCACCTGCTGACCCGCTTTTTAGCCGGGAATGCACTGCCCACTCGTGATATGATGGGCATAGCCGGCTGGGCAGTGGGCATGCTGATTTTGCTCTTTGCCCTGACTGCCTGGCAGAATATGACAAAGGTCGTGATCCATCGTGGCAGCACCCAAGAAACGCCGTCCGTACAATAGACACATGAGCCGGGTGATCGGCTATGTCTGGCTGCTCTATTTTCCATACTCCATCATTTCGTATTTGCCTCCAACACGGCCCAGCGATTATCTCTGGCTCTCCGTGGCGGGGGTGTTCCTGGTTTCCTATATTCTGGTGATGGAACGGCCCAATACTTGGCGCTTCTCTATTCCGATAGAAGTCCTCGCCTGTGCCCTGTTTGCCATCTTCGCGCAAGGGTTCTATTTACTCATTTTTCCTGGCTGGCAAGTGGCCTCGATCTTGAGCAATTATCCCAAGCGTCAATTTGCAGTTTTTTTAGTGGCTTACTATGGTGCTTTAATCGGTGGGATTGCAATGTTGTATTGGCAGTACACCACCATCAATTGGGGCGATGGTGCCGCTTGGGGGATGATCTTTCCCGCAATTTCGCCAATCTTTTCTTATTCCTTCTCCAAATCCGTCTCCCGCTCCATCCGGTTGGCGCAATCCAACAGTCGCTTGGAAGCGGTCGTGCGGCGGGGCGAACGAGAACGGATCGCCCGGGATTTGCATGATAACCTCGGCCAATCCTTCTCCATGATTACGGTAAAAGCGCAATTAGCAGAGAAGCTGTTAGAAAAGCAGCCGGAGAAAGCGGTGGGTGAATTGCAAGATATTGCGGATACGAGTCGGGAAAATCTGCAGCTCGTCCGCAATATTGTCAATGACCTGCGCCAGGAAAGCCTGGCTGATGTCCTGTTGGCGCTGGAGAAAAATCTGCGGGAGGCCCGCATCTCTTTATATACCGAGGGTGAAGAATTAGCTGATGATTGGCCCACGGCTTGTCAGGTCACCTTGGCGGCGGTCTTGCAAGAAGCCATCACCAATGTGATTCGTCATAGTCAAGCCCGCCAGGTCACTGTCACGTTCACTGCCACCAATGCCCAATACATCATGACGGTGCAGGACAACGGTGTCGGCAAGGATTACCACCGCACCAACTCCCATGGCGTCAGCGGTATGCTCGAGCGGGTCGAACAGGTCGGCGGCACATTAAAGATTGTCGCCAATCAAATCGGCACCCTGGTGACGGCCACTTTACCGCGAAAGGAAGTAGAAACGAAATGATCACTATTTACCTGGCAGAAGATCAAAGCCTTTTGGCCTCTGCCCTGGCCCAGCTCTTGGACCTGGAAGATGACTTGCATGTCCTTGGCACCGCCGCCGATGGCCAGCAGGCCTGGCTGGACATTTCCCGGGAAATACCGGACATTGCCATCTTAGATATTGAGATGCCCAAGGCCACCGGGTTGGATGTCGCCGATTGGATCCATCACGCTGGTTTGAAGACAAAAGTGATCATCTTAACGACTTTTGCTCAGCAGGCCTACTTTGAGCGGGCCATCAACGCACAGGTGAATGGCTACTTACTCAAGGATTTGCCCAGTGACGACTTAGTCGCCGATATCCGCCGTATTCAGGGTGGAGCGACGATTTATTCTCCCGAATTGGTGCAAAACATGGTCACCGCCAGCAAGAACCCTTTAACTGAGCGCGAAATGGATGTACTCAAAGCTGCCGTGGATGGCGCAAGTACTAAAGAAATCGCCAAAACCCTTTATCTTTCGGAAGGCACGGTCCGCAATTATTTATCCGCCATCTTCAGTAAACTCGCCGTCCATAACCGTTTGGAGGCCGTCCATTTCGCCCAGAAGAATAAATGGGTATAGAACAGCTTTTTTTCACACTGCTATGGTTGGATGATTCAGCACCCTGTGAATATAGTGGCACCATTCATGGCTTCATGAATATAGTCAATGGGGGGCTATACCGCATAGAAAGGCGCATATCGTGTTGACCAGGTGATTACCAATTTTGATGAATTTGACCGCAATCTCTTGCAATAGCGCCATCCCTTTGGTTCCCCTTACATCGGACCAATTCGCAATAGCTTGACCAACCTGCTTATAATAGGAGTTATACACTTTTATTGAAAGCAGGATTTTTTGTGGGAAAATTACGAGAATTGCGGAATCTGCAAGGGTGGCAGAGAAATCTGGCCGTGCTGTGGGTAGGGACTTTCATCGCCGGCGTCGGCTTCAGTGAGATCTCTCCATTTCTTTCACTCTACGTGTCTGAAATGGGTAATTTCACCAAGAGTCAATTATCGATTTATTCTGGTATCACCTTTGCGGCCACATTTCTTGTTGTCGCTTTGGTCTCACCCTTCTGGGGGCGACTGGCTGATCGGCGCGGCCGCAAACTCATGTTGCTGCGCTCAAGCCTCGGTATGGCGTTGATCATTGGCGCTACCGGCTTTGTCCACAGTGTCTGGGCATTGATCGGCTTGCGGGCACTCAACGGGTTGGTGTCGGGGTACATTCCCAACGCCAGTGCCTTGATTGCCACGGAAACACCGAAGGAACACAGCGGTGCCGCCATTGGCATCTTGACCACCGGGATGGTGTCTGGCAATTTAATCGGCCCCGTGGTCGGCGGCTTTTTAGCCCAAACCTTCTCTATTCGGTTAACGTTTGTCATCACCGGCTTTTTGCTCTTGATCGTGTTCTTCCTGAGCCTGACCTTGGTCCACGAACACTATCAGCCCAGTCCAGATCTGTTGAACAAAAAGAAACGGCCAGGACTGCTCACGCAAGTCAAGAATCCCCGGGCGATCATGACCCTGCTGGTGTCCACCATGATCATTCAAATGGGCAATATGACGGTTTATCCCATCATCAGTTTGTACGTCAAAGAATTGATGCACAATATCGGGCCCATCGCACTCGTCGCTGGTTTAGTGGCAGCCTTGCCGGGGATTTCTAACTTAATTGCGGCCCCTCGTTTAGGTCGATTGGGAGATCGTTACGGCAGCGGGAAAATCTTGATCTTCGGTTACATATTTGCGGTATTAATGTACATTCCTCAGGGCATTGTCGGCAGTGTTTGGGGGCTCGCCTTTTTCCGGTTAATGGTGGGTGTGTCTGATGGTGCGCTGTTTCCCACTGTTCAGACCCTGCTTTCCAAGGGCACCCCGCAGGATTACACTGGTACCGTCTTTAGCTGGAACCAATCGTTTCAGGCCATGGGCAGTGTCATCGGCTCTCTGATGGGCGGGTTTGTCACCAGTCTGTTTGATTATAATGGCTGTTTCCTGTTCACGGCAGGCAGTTTGGCACTGAATTTCGTCTTAGTGATCATGTTTATTCCCGAGTTACGTTTAGCCAATTTGCGGGCTAATAAATAGCTTTCTTTTCCCCTGACTGGCATGTTACCATCAAGACAAATTGAAAGATTGAGAGGTGTGTGACCCCATGGATCGCCCAATTAAAACTGTCCCAAATTTAACTTCTGAATTACGTAAAGACATCGTTGAATCACCCACTGTGATTCGCAACGCTTCCGGCATCCGGTTGTTCGGCAAGCGCATTAAAAGTATCGTTTACACCACTGATGTGGCTGTGATCGCTAATTCTGATGCGGATGCAATTTTGGCAGTCTATCCCTGGACCCCGAATACCCGGATTTTAGACGCCGTTAGCCGGGTGGCCAATGTACCGATTTTGGCTGGGATCGGCGGCGGAATCACCAAGGGGCTGCGGTCTGCCACTGTGGGCCGGTTTGCGGAGGAAAATGGCGCGCAAGCCGTCGTACTGAACGCACCCACCTCGATCGTCACGATCGCCAGTGTGGAACGGATCGTTGATGTGCCCATTATTTACACTGTGGTCAACAAGAGTGTCGATCTGAAGGAACGGATTGATGCGGGGGTTGACGCATTCAATGTGGCTGGCGGGAAAGATACCGCTGAGCTGGTTCGGTGGATGCGCAATACGTTGAAAGACAGCCACCCGAACTTTCCGATCATTGCTTCTGGTGGTAAAACTAGCGACCAGATTGCAGAGACGATTGCTGCCGGGGCGAATGCGATTACCTACACGGCGTATGGTATTTCTGAGCAGACTTTGCATGAAAAGATGGACCATTACCGGGAAACCCACTAATTTTTAATCACACCAGTGCGTCACACGGCGCACTATTTTTATGTCAAGGAGGATACCAATCGTGAAACATATCGTCACCGGTATTGTGGCCCACGTGGATGCCGGTAAGACAACTCTGTCAGAGGCTTTGTTGTATAAAACGGGTGCCATTCATACCTTGGGGCGGGTCGACCAAGGAGATGCCTTTTTGGATACCGATGCGATGGAGAAGAAGCGGGGAATTACGATTTTCTCCCACCAAGCAGAACTGACTTATGGTGATCTGGCGCTCACATTGCTCGATACGCCAGGGCACGCTGACTTTGCGGCCCAAACCGAGGAAGTGCTGCCCGTATTGGACTACGCAATTCTCGTGGTATCTGCGACGGATGGCATTCCTGGTTATACCCGGACCCTGTGGCATTTGCTAGCCCGTTATCACGTGCCTGTTTATATTTTCGTCAACAAAATGGATGCTCGCGGGGCCGATCAACAGGCTGTACTCACCCAACTGCAGAACGCCTTATCCGCCGGTTGTACCCCGTTCAACCTGGATGCCCAGGATCAGCTGACAGAAGAAGCAATGGAAAATGCGGCCATGCAGGACGACGACGTGTTAGGGGATTATCTCGCGAGCGGCGAGCTGGCTGACCCGACTATCCGGCAGCTCGTTGCCCATCGTCAGGTTTTCCCTGTCTACTTCGGTTCCGCCTTGAAAACGAAAGGCATCACTGCGCTTCTGGATGGGTTGGTGCGCTGGACGCGGCCGGCCAAACCCACCGCCGCATTTGGTGCACGGGTCTTCAAGATCACCCATGATAAAAATGGTGAACGCCTCACTTGGGTCCGTGTCACAGGCGGTGAACTCGTTGCCCGGGCAGAACTGGTGCCGGACCAAAAAGCGAACCAGCTGCGGGTATATCAGGGAACGAAATTTACCGTTGTCCCTTCAGTGGCCGCCGGTGAGGTGTGTGCATTAACTGGCCTGACGGATACCTATCCGGGACAAGGATTAGGGAATGCGCAAGATGCTATGCCCGCCCAATTGGAATCTGTATTGACCTACGCCGTGGATCCCCAGGCAGAGGATATTTCCACCTGTCTGGCGGCCATGCGGGAATTGGCGGACGAAGACCCCCAGTTGCATGTCACTTGGTCGGCCAGTCGCCAGGAAATTCGGGTGCAAATCATGGGCGTGATTCAACTCGAAGTCTTACGGCAAATGATGACGGACCGCTTCAATCTCAATGTTGATTTTGTGCAGGGCCGAATTTTGTATAAAGAAACAATTACTGCGGCTATGGAAGGTGCCGGGCATTTTGAGCCTTTACGGCACTATGCCGAAGTCCATTTATTATTACGTCCGGGCAAACGCGGCAGTGGCCTGATATTTGATTCCACAACGAGTGTCGAAACATTGCCTAAAAATTGGCAGCATCAGGTACTCACCAGTCTGCCGGCTAAACAACAACTCGGTGTTCTGATTGGCGCCCCGCTCACCGATGTGCATGTGACCCTCGTCACCGGCCGCGGCAGTATCGTTCACACCGTGGGCGGCGACTTCCGTGAATCATCATGGCGAGCCTTGCGCCAAGGGTTGATGATGCTGCGCGCGCAAGGAAAATGTATTGTGCTAGAACCCTGGTACGATTTCCGCTTAACCATCAGCCGTGACCAAGTTGGCCGGGCGATGAATGACATTCAACAAATGAGCGGCCAAATTGATGATTCCCAGGACACCACCGCTGACGATCTCACCGTCTTAACCGGCAGCGCACCCGTATCTGAAATGCGCGACTACGCCCGCACCGTCAATGCTTATACCCACGGCCAAGGCAGCCTCGAATACACCGTCGCCGGCTACCGCCCCTGCCACAATGAAGACGAAGTGATCGCAGCGGCAGATTACAATCCCACTGCCGACCTCGACAATCCCCCCGGCTCCGTCTTCGTCGCCCACGGCGCGGCGTATACCGTGAACTGGGATAAAGTACCAGAGACAATGCATTTACCCTATGTTTACTCTTCGAGCAAATTGACGGAGATGATATTTCCAGCAGGTAGTTGAAGAACCGAGACTGGATCATATCTTGATTGAATATAGTGCCAATGCGGAGCAAGCGTAGGTGGCAGGGGGCTCAGTGGTGGAAACTGCAATAAACCTGGCCCGCTCCTGGCCAGGTTTATATGCAGTTAGGCGACTTTGAGACCGCGCCCCTCAGCGGGCTCAAAGCGCCGTCACCACGTTCCAGCCCCCTGCCACCGAAGCTTGCGGAGCATTGGCACGGGCCTCATCGCCCAAACTAATTTCAACCCAAACAAAGAGCCGCGCATCCATAGGGAAGATGCGCGGCTCTCGTATTATATTCTGACTAGAAGCGATTAGTTAGCAGGCGTTGTTGCCGCTGCCCCATCATCTTCCAGATTTTCCATGACGAAGTTGATCGCCTTTTCTGGATCACGCGTCAAGGCAATATATTGCTGTCCCTTCGTGGCGACCAGTTTAATACCCAGTTTGTCCGTATCAGCTTTCAAATCTTCATAGTAAGTCCGTACTTGCGGTGCCAAGATAACCATGTCGTAATTCGGCAGGATATCAGCCTGGGAGCCATAAGCCCCGGCGGCCGCAACGATTGGTTCATGATACTTCTTGGCCCCATCTGTTAAGGCATTGGCCAGCTGTTCACTGGTACCGCCGCCGGCACACAAGACGAGGACTTTCACTTCATGCGCTAATTTTTGATCTGTGGGTTTTTCATCCGTATTTTCGGCAGTCACCGTTGCAGTGGCCGCATTATCGTTGGAAACAGAAGCAGTGACAGGAGCAGGACCAGCAACGGCACCGGCCGCAGCACCCGCAACAGCCACACCAGCAGGAATGGCTTCGCCGGCCGCTTCCTTTGCGGCATCTTCAGCGTCAACCTTGGCTTCTTGGGCAACCAAGGTGGCATCGTAAGCTTTCAAGAATGGCATGTAGATTACGGCATCAACGACCAGCAGAATACCCTCAAGGAGTAACGCGGTCCACTGGAAGTTAGTATCAATGAACGCCCCGATCGGTCCCGGCAGCGCCCACGAGTTGACGTACATAAACCCGCGCATCCACTGCATATCGATGAAGAACTTACCAATGACCACGTTGACGACTGGGGCCAGCACAAATGGCACGAAGAAGTACGGGTTCAAGATCACCGGGGCACCGAATAGCAAAGGTTCGTTGACGGCGAACATGACCGGAACCACAGAAGCGACCCCGATGGCTTTCAACTGTTTAGACTTCATAAAGAGAATGAACAGAATGGGTACGATGAACGTGGCACCAGTACCACCAAGTTCACCAACGAAGTTACCAAAGTTTTCTGTCAAAGCATGGTAAGGAAACTTACCAGCTTTGAACAGGTTCAAGTTAGACACAGTGTTCCCAAACAATGCCGATTCAATTACTGGCTTAACCACAGACGGTCCATGAATTCCTAAGAACCAGAACATCGGGATCAAGAACCAGATGAGCATCATGCCTGGGTAAGTTTCGGCACCCTTGAAGAACGGGGCAAACAATGTCGAAATCAAGGCACTGAATGGGACGTGTTCCCATGCGCGGACACCGGCATCAATCCCGGCAAAAACCAAAGTCGACATACCAAAGGGAATGATATCCCGGAAGTTCTGGGAAATGACCCCCGGTACTTCTTTCGGCATCTTGATGGTTAAGTCCCGAGAAATACAGAACCGATATACGTTCACAGTGACAAAGGCGGAAACGAAGGCGGACAGAATCCCTTCTGTACCGAAGTATGAAGGTAAGTAATTGCCTTTGCTCGTGGTCCCAATGGCCAGCAGCATGAAGCCGACCATGGCAGCCATCATGGTGGACGTATTGTTGATGAAGCGGCCGCCCTTCATCTTGGCGTTCATTGAGTTGGTCAATGCCTTCGCAGTGGTCCCAGATACGTAAAACCCGACGAAGCCCATGGTGTAGTTATAAATCTTGTTGAACCAAGCATTCAGGTCTGCAGGCAGATGTACCCCGACCAGCGGCAGTACGTTCGTCAACATGATGAAGATACTGGAGAAAAGAATGATCGGCATGGCGGCAAGGAACCCGTCCTTGATGGCCTGCAGGTAAATATTCCGAGAAATCTTCTCGAATAAGGCCTGATGCTTTTGTAGTTGCTTGATGATCCAGTTCATGACCTTAAACCTCTTTCCAAATTTCTAATAATAGCGTGTCCGCGACCGTGACCGATTTCAGTGAGCGCTTGCAAAAATGCGTAAAAAAAGACCGCTGACTAAAGATAATGGTTGATCCGAACCATATCATTTAGCCGCGGCCACGCCTGATTGAACAGTAACGATCCACGAACTTACTTACAATTTTTAATATAGCACCTTCTGAATCGGATGTAAACGGTTCAGAAAAAATATTTTAGTGTTGTTGATAACGGTGCCTATTTCGGCATCGTGTCGGCTAGTTCCTTATACCAGAGCGCACTCTTTTTGACGTAACGCTTCTGATTAGTAAAATCGACGAAGAACAAGCCGTAGCGTTTGTTGTAGCCATTGGCCCAGGAGAATTGATCCTGCAGCGACCAGATGAAGTAGCCGTTGACATTGACCCCTTCACTACGGGCTTTGAGTAATGCGGCCACATGTTGATCCACGAAATCGATCCGTTTGGGGTCATCAATAATCGTGTCATCTGTGACACCCTCGGGTAAATCTTCCTTCATCCCCAGACCGTTCTCAGTGATGAAGATTTCCTTGATGTTGGGATATTCGATGCTGACGCGCTTCAAAATATCGTACAGACCTTCCGGATCAATGTTCCAGTCCCAGTCGGTCGTCGGAATGTCGGGATTCTTGACCGCTTGGCCCACGCCCTTAAACTTGAACGACGTGGTGCCCTTGGTCCCAGTGCCATTGAAGGTGTTAGTGCTGTCGCCATCATAGGCGGCGAAGAAGGATGGTTGATAGTAATTCAGACCAAAGAAGTCATTACGGGTGGACGCTTTCTTCAAGATATCCATGTCACCGAGTTGAATGTCCAAATGGGCATCATTGGCGTCTAAAATCTCATTGATCAGCTTCATGGTCTTGGGGGTGTATTCTCCCTTGAAAGTACCGTCCAACAGGAAAGCATTCATGAAGGCATCGTCCAAATCGGCCGCATGTTGGTTTTCAGGGGTCACTGGATAAGGATAGACCGGTTGTAACACATGAATCAAACCGATCCGACCATCATAGCCGCCGTCTTTAAATAGGTTTACTACCCGAGCGTGGGCCAGCAATTCATTGTGTTGGGCCTGAATCGCACTGGTCACATCAAAGTGATGATTGGGCGGGAAGTTGCCTTGGATGTACTGGGAGAAGGCCAAAGAAATCAGCTCATTAATCGTGAACCAATTTTTGACTTCTTTGAATTCGTCAAAACAGAATTTGGCATAATCCACAAAGTAATCAATGTTCTTCCGGTTCAGCCAATCGCCATCATCGAATAGAGTCTTGGGGCTGTCAAAATGATGCAGCGACACATAGGGCGTGATGCCATTATCCAGGCATTCCTTAAACAAGCGGTGATAGTAATCCACACCAGCTTGCACTGGTTCGCCGTAACCCTTGGGGAAGATCCGGGTCCAAGCAATCGATAGCCGAATGGCATTCAGCCCATATTTCTTCGAAAGGGCGATGTCTTCAGGATAACGGTGGTAAAAATCGCTGGCCGGGTCCGGTGAGAAACGGCCCTGGGCCTGCAAATAATCGTCCCACATCGTTTTACCTTTACCATCGACTTTGGTCGCCCCTTCGACCTGGTAGGCCGCCGTGGCCCCGCCCCAGATAAAGCCTTTGGGCAGGGACTGAACTCGATTTAATAAACTAGCCAATTGTAGAAACCTCCTATTTCGATTCTGCGTTTACCTTAATGCCTAACTGATCCTCGATCTTCGCGATTCGCTCGTATTCATCAATGAAGAACTTCATTTGATCCATCATCAACATGGTGGTCATTAACGTATCTTGACCGTGCACCATGATGAAGGTGACATCCATATCCTCGCCGCCGGCCTCTTTGCTCAACAGCTTGGTTTGTTCATTGTGGGCTTCCACGATGGAATCGTTGGCTTCTTTGACCAGTGCATGGGCATGGTCAAAATTACCTTTCTTTGCTTCATTCAATGCTTCGATCAGATCAGTCCGAGCATCACCCGCATATGCGACGATGGCAAAACCGGTCATTGAGATTTCTTCTTTAGTAGCCATATTTATAGTTCCTCCTAAGTAAGTTCATTTCGACGGTGTATCCGCCGTTTCTTGAATCAGACGTTGAACGTGAATAATGAAGTACACCCTTTCATTTTCATTCAGGGTAATTTCCAACTGCGCTTCCAAATCATCACAAACCTTAGTCGCAATCTCGAATGACTTGGGGTACAACCGATGGAAATCCGATTCAATATTCGCACTGAGTACATGATCGTCCATCTCGTGATTGTGCAGCCGTTCCACCAGGTATTGCAGATGGATCATTAACCGGTCGAAATAGTTGGCATTGGCGAGATTGCGGGCAATGCCGTATTCGGCAAACACTTGCTGGACGATTTTATTGACTTTGACACTGAGTTCGTCTTCCGGTTGGGGATCCGGATCTGTCCCCTGGGCATTAATGAAATGCAGTGCGAGACTGTTGATTTCATTGTTGGGAAAATGAACGTTGAGGCCGCGATTGATCATCGCCAGCGCCTCGGTGGCAATCTGATATTCTGTGGGATATCGATCATGGATATCCGGTACCGGACTGGGCTTGTACGTCCCCTTCATCAGCCGCTTGTACATCTGGGCCACGTGGTCAGTCAACGTGACATAGATGTAGCTGAGTACCGAATAATGATACTCGCTCTTCGCCATCTCAATGACCGCGAAGCAAGTCGTCACAATGTCGATAGGGACATCCTTCAACAACGACGTAAAGCGATGTTTCACTTCCGGGTTGTCTAGGTAAAAAATCTTTTCGGCTTCTGTTGCTGGAATCGAATCACCGCGGCGTTTCTTGAAGCCAATACCTTTGCCCTGGACAATGGCTTGCTTCCCGTCGCCGATATTCACGAGTGCAGTGTTGTTATTGTAAACTCGAGCGATCACCAACAACATTGGACACCCCTCCTTCATAAAAAAAGACCACAAACAATACGCCTAAGCGCAGTTTGTGGTCATGCCTGATCGTATCAGTAACAATCCACTTCGTTCACTACTCGATGAGTATACCCGAAAAAACGATTACTGTAAACGGTATCTGTTACTTTTTGTTTTAAAATGTTTGCCAATCCTCGATATATCAGGATTTCAGCGGCAGTGAATCGCCGCTGCTCTTGGCAATGACATGCAATCGTTTCTCCTTACGATAATCGGTCGGCGTCATGTCCTCCCGTTTTTGGAAGGTTTGGGTCAGATACGATTGCGACGTGAAACCAGCAATGTCCGCCACCTCGGCCAGGCTGTAATTCGTCGTTTCCAGTAGAAACTTAGCCGCATTCAGCCGCACTCGCTGGATATAGCGGCTGATGGAGACACCATAGTCCTCCGTGAAGGTGTGGGAGAGATGATACTTACTGCGGTGGAGCATCGCGGCTAAGTCATCCAACTTGATATTGTCGGCAAAATTATTGTCGATGTAGTTCTTGATCTTGAAGGAATCCGATGAAACCGTCTGACTCTCCTGGGCGGCAATCGGCGTCATGCTCAGCCGACTGATTTTCGTGAGAATAATGTGGACCATGTCGTAGACCACGGTTTGCCAGTATAACTTCTTGGCGGTTAATTCGTTGTGCCCGTGAATGAAATAATAGGCCAAGTCGGCGTCACTGTCATGAAGCTGCAAATGATCCTGATTTTCCTCACCATTCAGCTGAATGCCCTCAACACCAATCACGTAATAACTCATGGGCGCCTCCAGGTCGGAGAACTCGGTATGCTCCACCATGGGCGGAATGTACAGCACATCCCCTTCTTTAACCACGTGATAGTCATCCTTGATCAGGAACCGGCCGCTGCCGGCAGTGATGTAGAAAATTTCCGTGAAGTAGTGGGTGTGGCGCAAATGGAGCCAGTGCTTCTCATTGTTGTCGGAGTGGTTGATATAGAGGACACCGAGGTCCTTGGTCTGGACAAACCGTTTATCCGTCATGGTGGATTCTCCTTTCCTTAAATTGAGCTGTAACTCGTGAAGCCACAATTCTTGGCTGAGATTATTTTACTCTATTTTAGGCTGCCCCATTCAATGGCGTTACCCGCCAAATGCACCGCGTGCTTGCTAGTCGCGTTCAAATAAACAGTCGTATCCACAGCTTCGGCACTATTATTGATCACACAATATTGATGAGTTTCTGGGAAAAGCGACACTTCACACGCCGGATTATCTGCGTACCCTTGCGTGATTCGATCAGTGGCACCCGCGGCATAGTAGATGGCTCGCATCAACAATCGGGCGTTTAAGAAACTAAATGGCAAACCGGTCATGTACACCCCTTGGCCTTGACCAAACGGATGGGCGGACAAATGAATCTCGCCATTACTGTATTCCAAAATCTGGGTAGCTTCGTCGGTGCTATAAACCCCGAGCTTCGATTCACCCCAGTTAAATTGATCAATCCCTTGGGTAATGAAGTGGTCCTTCGTCACCTCTGTAAAGTATTTGTCGTAAGAGAGGGTGTAGCCGACTTCTCGTTCCACCCCAAGCAGTTGCTTCAGCTGGAAGAATTGACCCTGATAACGCACTGCACTGGGATCGCCGATACCGACGAAGCCGCCGCCTTGATGAACAAACGCATTAATGGCCGCTACTAGCTGCGGATTCTGCCAGACATCGCCGCCGGAATATGCGGTGCCTTCGTCGCCCATATTCAAGAGCACATCCGCGTCATTGGGGATGCCATTCTTTAGAATATCCTGGAAGCTTAAGAAGTGGACATCCACATTCATTCCACTCAGGGCTTCCATCACGCCGTAATAAGTGTAACTGCCCTTATTGGGAATGGCGTGGGCGACAGTGAATGCCTGCCAGCTGCGCAGCTTGCCCCATTGATTCAAGACGTAGACGCGCAGGTTGGATTGCGGTTTGGTGTCTTGGGTATGCGCATGGATATCCCGGAATTCGTCTGTAATTTGGGTTACGGTGTCCACAAATTTCGGGAACTTGGCCGCTAAACTGAGATAACCGCCATACCCCATCCGTTCCATTCCCGCCCGTAAAATCGCTCGTCGCGCTTGAATCCAGTTTTGCTTGGCCTCAATGGATGGATCATTGTGTTCGTTGAATGAATCTGGGAAGAAATACGGGAGGAATCGACCTTCCCGATAACGGACATGGGGAATATCCACAATCATTCGAGTCGTCGTGCCGTCGCCGACGCTGCCGACGATAGCGTCCAAGCCAATGTGGCTGAAATATTTACCATAAGGTTCCGTACCGATCCAGTGATCGCCCAAGAACATCATTGCTTCTTTACCATCGGCATGCACAAGATCCACCAACTCTTTGGCTGTCTCACTGACAAACTGGGAAACAAAGTCAATATACTGGCGGAAATGGTCGCTGGGTACCCGAAATGGCGAGTTGTAATAACCCTCATCCACGAAGTCTTCAGCAGTCAGCTTTTCGCCGGTTGCTTTTTCAAACTCCGCCATCATCCGGGGTGAGACGGTTAAGCCATACCCAAACCAATCCACGTATTTTTCCTTGGCGTGTTTGTTAAAGATCAGCGTGAATTGATAGAAGAAGGTGGTGAACCGCACGACGTCGACTTCAGGATGATCGGCCAGCCAGCGCTTCATCTCTGCCAGAACAAATTCGTGGGAGTGCGGCTGAAGGACATCGAAGGGCATCTCGTGGGGCTTATCACCCCAGTCGTTGGTGAGATGATTGTACATTTCCACCGGATCCCAAATGCAGTACGCCAGAAACGACACCGTGAATTCGTGCCACGGGGTAATGTCAGTCACTGTGATGGTGTTGTGGGCTTGATCCACACTCCACTGTACTGGATCAATTACCACTCCGGCGGTGCGGTCATACACTTGCCAATATTCTTTGGGATCATGCCGATAATCCGGCTGCAATTGCTGATCGAAATACGCTTCTGCGAAGGCAATTGTCACAGTGGCTTCTGTCGCCACCACCCGCTCCGACATCAGATAGGCTTCTGGAATTTCTTCCCGGTGTTGACTAATGAAGTCGTTGTGTCCCCGCACTGGGAAATAAGCATTGTAGATCTTCATGTGGTTATCTTTGAATCGGGGATCCAGATGAGTGCCATCGGAATCACGAACCGCATCGGCATGCCATTGTGCCGCAATTTTTAATGTTTCTTCGTAGAAATTGTTCTCGCTGGGAATGGTCACCCGGCCTTTAACTGGTTGTGTCATAGATTGTAAAACTCCTCTCATTGGCTTTCTCAATTTGTAGTATATCGGAAAAGTAAGCGCTGCACTTTATTTATATTGCCAATTATTTTATGTTTTTTTTGTGTCTCCCGTGTTTCCAATGTATTTCTAAAAACCGGCAGCCTATGTTCTTAACACCAAAACAGCCCTGTATCGCGCTGGATACAAGGCTGTCTGAGAAAGATACTGTGATTTTAAGATTTTGTTGAAGCTCATCAATGGCGACTGTTTTTCGCCAAATCAATCATTTATTTGCCTTCGCCGACCTTTTTCTCTAATACCTTGAGCCGCTTAAACACATCGATAAAATATTTCGTCTCATCAATCAGCAGCATCGTCGTCATCAGCGTATCTTGACCATGGACCATGATGAAGGTCACATCCATGTCGGCGCCGCCGGCTTCTTCGGAAAGGATCTTTGTCTGCGCGTTGTGCGCATCGTTGATGTCGTTTTGGGCTTCTTTGACTTTGGCTTCAGCCTTGTCAAAATCACCATTTTGAGCGGCATCTAAGGCTTGTAATACAGCCGTCTTGGCATCGCCGGCATAAGCAACGATTTCAAAGCCGGTCATGGAAATTTCTTCTTTACTTGGCATATTTTCAACTCCTAGTGTTGACTACTTTCGCGATAACTAATCGTGGTACCGACAATCGTACATTCTGGAATATGTGGGGTGTTGCCCTCTTTTAACTGAGCCAGCAGCATCTCCGCTCCCCGCTCGGCCACGCGATCCGCATAAACCCGGATGGAACTGAGCGACGGCGTGGAAAAAGCGGCGGTGGCGGAATCGTTGAAACTAATGATGGAAACATCCTCCGGCACACGGATTCCCTGTTCATGTAAGAAGCGTAAAACACCGGCGGCCATGGTATCACTGGCCACAAAGAGGGCATTGGGAAAATTGGCACCTAATTTTTTGTAGGCGTGAGCTGCCAGTCGATAGCCATCTTTGGGTGTCACCGGACCGCGAAACACATTTTCCGCCCGATACAATCGCTTACTTCGCAGAAAATGACGAAACACGTCCAGCCGGGGATTGCTGATTTTCTCTAAGTTATCATTGGTACGGCCATTACCGGTAAAGATGCCGATGTTCGTGCGGTCGTGGTCAATAAAGTTGGCCAGTACGCGCTCTGTGGAGACCACGTTATCACTGGTGACACAACTAATATCGCTGGCCAATGAATCTTCACCAACAATCACCAAGTTCACGTTTAATCTTTTCATCTCGGCCCGTTGCGGCTTACTGAAATGACCCACCGCAATAATGCCGGCACAATCCCGCGCCACTGACCAGCTCTGGTCTGCAAAAATTCGTTTGACTGCCATATTGTGGGCAGCCAGGCGCTTTTCCACTTCGAGCCGTAACGATAGATAGTAAGCATCCTGAACCTCTTGTTGCTCGGTGTACCAGGACAATACTGCAATGGTTGCTTGGGTTCGCTTTTTAACCGGTTTTTTATAATTCACTTCTTCTGCGGCTTGAAACACGCGCCGTTTGGTGGCTTCCGTCACAGACAAAGTTTGATCATAATTCAATACTCGGGATACCGTGGCAATGGATACCCGGGCACGTTCGGCAATTTCTTTAAGACTGGCCATAATTTCCTCCGTTGGTGTACGTTAGAAATATCGTAGCACGAATAAGAGAAAATTTCGCATATCGCCCGTTACAGCGGATTCGCGATGGTCACGTCCGCCGCTGGCACCGTGTGAGTTTCCGCCATTTCCTTAAACCAATACGCACTCTTCTTGGGATACCGCTTCTGTGTATCAAAATCGACGTAGAACAGGCCGTATCGTTTGTTATAGCCATTCGTCCAGGAAAATTGATCTTGCAGAGACCAGATGAAGTAGCCCTTGACATTCACCCCATCCTGCATCGCCTGCAAGATGGCATTCATGTGCTGCTGTATATAATCGATCCGCTTATCATCCTGAATCGTGTGCTGGTCTGGGGATAACGACTCCTTCAGGCCCAGCCCGTTCTCCGTGATATACAAATTCTTGATATTTGGATAATTCTGGTGGATTCGCATCAGTTGGTCATACAAACCTTTCGGATAGATGGGCCAATCCCAATCCGTGACCGGCACACCGGGACGCAAGCCAGATTCGCCAATGCCTTGCAACCGGGAGATGGATGATCCCTTTTTCCCGGTGCCGTTATGCACGGTTTCGGAAGGACCATTGTAAGCCTTCATGAACTTACTGAAATAATAATTAACGCCTACGAAGTCTAATTGATCAGCGGCCTCTTGAAGTTCAGCCTCATCTGCGTTTGAAATTTGAATATCAGCTTGCCGATTGGCAACCAGAATCTCCCGCATTAACTGCAAAGTCTCATCGGGATAGTGGCCAGCTAAGGTGCCGTCTAAGAACACTCGATTATCCAATGTGTCTTGCAAATCCGCTGCATGTTGATCGCCCGCACTCGCAGGATCAAGCGGATAAACGGTTTGGAGGGCATGCACGATGCCGATCTGACCAGCCAGGTGCATCGCTTTATAGGCGTTCACCACCCGCGCATGGGCCAAGTTGAGATTGTGCTCTGCTTGAAAAGTCTTGTGGAAATTGTACTTCTCGTTAGGCGGGAAAGTGCCTGTCACATATTGTTGCACGGCTGAAGAAGTCGGTTCATTGATTGTGATCCAGTATTTCACTTCTGGAAATTCTTTGAAGCAGAACTTGGCATAATCCACAAAATGGTCAATATTGGCCGGATTCAACCAGTCGCCATCTTCATAGATGTTTTCCGGCGAATCAAAGTGATGCAGGGTCACGAACGGTTCGATCCCATCTTTAGCACATTCGGCAAACAGCTTGTGATAATAGTCCACCCCGCGTTGTTCAATTGCACCATAACCTTTTGGAAAAATGCGGCTCCAGGCAATGGATACCCGGATGGCATTCAAGCCAAACTGCTTTGACAAAGCCAGGTCTTCTGGGTAGCGATGATAGAAATCCGATGCTGGATCAGCGTTGAAACGGCCCTGCTTTTCCAGATAGCCGTCCCAGAGCACGCGCCCTTTACCGTCTGCTTTCGTCGCACCTTCAACTTGATAGGCGGCTGTAGCACCGCCAAAAAGAAAATCGTTAGGAAACTTCATGCGTTAAAATCCTTTCATAAATAAGTCTGTGCGAAATCAAAATGTCAGGCGACATTTCTTTCCACAAAGTCCAGAGCCATGTCACCATCCTGCGTCAATTGGATGTATTGCCGACCCGTGGTGGTCACCATCTTAACGCCGTACTTGTCGGTGATCTTCTTCAGGTTGTCTTTCATACTGTCCATTTGTGGGGCCAAAATCACCAGATCCATGTCTTTGATTAGATTCATATCTTGACCATACGCCCGGGCAGCAGCTGACAAAGGTACATTGCGGTCTTTCGCCAATTTGTTCAAAGCTTTGGCTAAAATGCCGCTGGTTCCGCCGCCGGCACAAAGGACTAAGACATTAGTATCCTTCGTTAACGTCGGGGCTGGTCCATCGCTTTGAGTAGCAACTTCAGGGGCTACACCATCAGTCGCTGCTCCTGTGGTGGCGACAACAGCATCGTTTTCTCCCACTACGGTATTTTCCAATTCTGCTTCTTTCGCTTGTTCACCAGACAGCAGCTCACTGTCGTATGCACGTAGGAACGGTAGGTAAATCAGGGAATCCAATACCAGAATCAACCCAACGTAGACAAAGGACAACGGCGCAAAGCCAGTGGAAATTGGAATACCAATCGGTCCTGGAATCGTCCATGGCATGGTATACATCACCGAGTTCATACCCAACGTAGAAACAAAGAACTTGAAAATTGCAATATTGACCATCGGTGTTAACAAAAACGGGATAAAGAACACAGGATTCATGATGATGGGCGTCCCGAAGAGAACTGGTTCATTCACAGAGAAAGTACCCGGAATAAAGGCCGCCTTACCCACAGCCTTCAATTGCTTCGAACGGGCTAAGCCAAGCATCAAGTAAGCTAAGACAAAAGTCGAGCCTGTCCCACCAAAGTTCATTACGTAATCCATGGTGTTCATGCCCAATACGTGCGAAGCCTGTTGACCGGCTTGATAAAGCTTTAAGTTAGCAGCAGTATTCGCAATCATGATTGGAACAACAGCTGGCTGTACAATCGACGGACCTTGAACCCCGCAAAACCAGAAGAAAGCCATGGCTCCGGCAATTAACGCTAAGCCAAGATAAGAATCGCTCGCCCGGAAGAGTGGCGACAATACCTGAATGATCCATTTTGGTAAATTGGTTCCGGTAAAGGTTTTGAAAGCTACCGTCACCGCCCAAAACGAAGTAACAGAAAGAGTTAATGGAATAAGGTCTTTAAACGTTTGCGAAATGTTCTGGGGCACTTGCGGAGGCAGTTTAATGGTGACGTTATTCTTGATACAAACATAGTAAATATTGGGAACAATCAGACCGACTAAGTACGCAGCGATCAAGCCCTGTGTACCCATGTATGTCAAATCACTACCAGCTTTTAGCGGTAGCGCTGCCAAAATAATAAAAGAAATTTCGGCTGCAATAATCACAGATACTGGATTGACTTGGTTTGTCTTTGGTAAATTCAAGTTTTTAGCATCAGTCAAATTTTTGGCAACCGTTCCTGCTACGAACAATGCCAATAGTCCCATGGAATAGTTATAAGCGAGCATTAGATTGTTAGTGACAGTGGTTGACCAGTAAAACCCCCAAGCATTGGGTACATAAGCAACCATTAGAAAAACACTGGAAAACAAGATGATCGGCATAGCTGCAATAAATCCGTCTCGAATTGCTGACACATAAGTGTTTGAAGCAATTTTTTCAAAAAGTGGACGGAGCTTTTCGATTTGCTTCTGAAAAGCGTTAATCACGTTACTTCCTCCAATCAGAAACTGTTTTTGAAGATGGGCGCGCTTCCATCTGACAAGTCCCATTGTAAAGGAACGTCAGTAAAAGTCAATGGTCAATTTACTAAACCATTTTTATTAATGCCTATAATAAGGCGTTTTGAATTATTATGTTTGTAAAAACTGAGAAAAAATAGAATTTTACCACTGACATTTCTGCGTTGCTAATTGGTTGGCAAACAGCAATGTGAAATAAATTTCAATGCGTCATGAAGTGATATCCTTGCAACTCAGTCGATCAACTGTCGAGAATTCCATTAACCATTGCGCTACTGCTATTTGTTTGCTTGTGCATCTTTATGAGTTGTGCTAACTTGACATTGTTAACAATTTTGCACAAGCGTGAAAGGAAAGGGACAGCACCATGCTGAAGAGAGAACGACTATTGACGATTCGAGAGTTAGTGGATCGCAAAGGAATCGTCACAGTCACTGAGATTGGCGAGAACCTCGGGGTATCCGCCATGACCGTGCGCCGCGACCTAGATGAATTAGCCGGGGAGAACTTGCTGATTCGGATCCACGGCGGTGCACAAAGCAAACGCTATAACCAAATGACAGAACTGTCCCGAGTGGAAAAACGCAACCTACACGTGTCTGAAAAAACAGCCATCGCCAAGATTATTGGCAGTATGATTCATGACGGCGATACCGTGTACATCGGCCCGGGGACCACCAACGAGCTGGTGGCTGAATATATCACCGCCACGGATGTCCGGGTGATTACCAACAGCCTGCCCGTGTTCCAATCTTTTCAGTCCCGGGCAGATCATTTCTCGCTGCAACTGATTGGCGGTCGCTACCGGCCCCGATCAGGTGCCTTTATTGGCAGCCTAGCAAACGAAGTCTTGCGTCGTCTGCGCACGGACAAAGCCTTCGTCAGCGTGAATGGGCTGGACGAACAAGTATTGAGTAATGCCAATACTGAGGAAGGCGAAACCCAACGAATTGCGCTGACCAATGCGGGGCGGCGGTATGCCGTGGCCGACCACAGTAAGCTGAACCGGCGTGACTTCTATGGGTTCTATGATACGAGTCAACTGGACGGAATCGTGACTGATCCGCAGATTACCAATAATGACTATACGAAATACCGGCATTTGACTGCGGTGTTTTCGAAGCTGAAGAAATAACCTTCAAAATTTTCCGGAAGAAAAAACGAAGTCGGACTTTTCTCAGTCTGACTTCGTTTTTCTCATTGGTGAATAATTTAGGTGACCCTTTCACTCAGTTTTATCGGATAAAGAGTGATCAATCCCGACGTCGTTTACGATCCGTTACCATCCAGCCAAAGACCACGGACAAGGTGGCCAGTACCGCACCGGCGATCATCAGCCCTGTGCTGTTGTGCTCGCCCGTCTGGGGTAATGTGGCAAGACCCGCAGCGTTAGCAGACTGATGGCCTGGAAGCGTCGATAAGTTGTGCAGTGACCAGTGTGCACCAGCTGCCTGACTAGACTTGTTGGTCAGGTTGGACCACTGGCCGCTTTGGCCGCCTTCGTTGCCGGCGTGATCGCTAGTTTGCGAGTCACTCGTCGGTGTTTTTGCTGTACCAGGTGTCCCTGGCTTGCTCGGGGTCCCCGGTGTTCCGGGTGTACTTGGCGTACCGGGTTTACTCGGCGTGGTTGGTTTACCTGGCGTGACCGGCTTGCTAGGTGTGACTGGTTTGCTCGGAGTCACGGGTTTGCTTGGCGTAATTGGTTTGCTCGGAGTGACCGGCTTACTTGGCGTGAGCGGTGTACTCGGGGTGCTCGGCTGACTGGGCGTGATTGGCGGTGTCGGGGCTTTTGGTTGATTCAATGTCATCGTCGGTGCTTGAACCGTCGCCTCCGGCAGTTGCAGGTCTGGTTTCACCGTTGTGCCCGCTAGGTATGTTGGCCCATTGGTGTTTGCCCCGTCGACGACGGTAGGGCCAGGCACTGCCTTGGCCGTGCTATAGGAAGTGACCGGCGCTAACTTCATGGTGGGCGTGTTGAATCCATTCACGGTAGCGGCTTTAGTGGGCGTCGGGGTGGGAACTAACTGACTGTAATCCGTCTCAGGCAGGTAATAAAAGAACAAATAACCATTTTGCGATGAATCGCCGCTAAGCTTCAATCCGTTATTGATAAATTCTTGCTCTGCATCCGTACTCGTGAATGTATAGATCTGGTTTGTTGTTGTTCCATTCAAACTACCTGCTGCGTTGCTTGCTTGAAAAATCCCATAGCCTGCTAAATAATATGTTTTGCCATCCTTCGTATTCGTATAAGTGGGCTGGAGTGCGAAATCGGTCGCATTCCAATCCGGATCGGTCCATTGGCCCGCAAAAGCCTGTTTCAGGGCCGTCGTTGACAACTGATGAGCGGCTCTATCGTCGGTCACTGTATACTCCGCTGGGTATATGGTCTGTCCCTGAATGAAGCTTGCATCGTCA
The DNA here is from genome assembly GCF_001435585.1 of Schleiferilactobacillus perolens DSM 12744. GTDB lineage: Bacteria > Bacillota > Bacilli > Lactobacillales > Lactobacillaceae > Schleiferilactobacillus > Schleiferilactobacillus perolens. The sequence goes on along the minus strand of NZ_AZEC01000006.1, from coordinate 9,826 downwards.
TCGTCTGACTTCAAAACTTCATCCCAAGAACCTGACGAAAGAATCACATTTTCCATCAGTGTTTGTGTCTTGTTTTCGGTATAGTGATGCTGAGGTGCGATTGAACCATCGGTACTTAATATGTCGGGATCAGCCAAGGTTTTCAGAGCTTGCGCATTTTGTGTCGGATCAGCCGCCACACCGGCCAAAGTCTTAATCAGCTTCTGATATTGCACAGAAAAGCCATTCGTGCCCTCTAGACTGTTCTTTAAATCGTTAACATCCTTGGTTACGGTGGCCGCATCCGTGGGATCGCCTGTGCTAAGTTTATCCTTTGCATCAGTCACAGTGGCATTATAAGTGTTGACTGCATTGAGATAGGCATTGACCACGGACGTATAACTAGCCTTCGTGGCATCCTTGGCAATATCCGCATCCGAATTGAACGTCGTCTTACCGACCTGAACATTGTGATAAGTCTTGCCGTATTCCGCTGCACTAGGGGTACTGGTGATCGACGTCGTCGTGCCATTGATCGCATCAATATACGCGTAACCCTTCTTGGTGAGGTCATCGCCAGCATCATGCAGTTGCGGATAGAAGAATGCCCAGCGTTTATCGGCTTTAGCCTGATCGATCAACTTGTTCCATGTATCCACAGCTGTTTGCTGATCACCGGCGGCTTGATTAATTTGGTTAATCTTTGCTTGTAAGTTCTTAGCGGCGGTGCCAATCATTTGCGCCGCCTGAAACTGCTCATTGTTCTTTTGCATAATGGCCGCATTCATCGCCGGGACTGTATTCGCCCCAGCACCCGTAAAGTCATTTTGCAATTTTGTGACGCTGTCTTGGAATTGATTCCAATCATTGTTTGGATCAGTGACCGGCTGGACTGCTTGTCCGGTATTGTTGTCATAATCTTTGCGAGCAATTTGATAATTTGCAAGTGCACTCTGATAGGCGTCATTGTCGGTCTGGAACGCTTTGACAGCGATAGTTAAAGCATCCTGAGCATCCATAACGGCTTTTTGATGCGTCTGTAAATCTTTTTGCGTATCTTCATTACTCTGGCCATTGTTGACGCCATCCACTATCCCATTATATTGAACAACTGCATTTTGCCAATCCGCCACTGCATTGCCTAAGCCTGTATAGGTGCCCTCTGCCTGATCGTAAGCTTTGTTGGCCACTTCATATTGGTTGTGTGCATTATTCTGTGCGGCTGCCTTGGTGACCTCATCTTTAAACTGGTCATAATCCTTCTGTGATGGATTCTTAGTCGGATCGGCGGACGTAGCGGTGTTTGAATTCGTGTCCACCGGATTAACTTTTTGATTTGGATCCGTCGTGGTGTCGTTGTAAACCGTCACGTTGGTATTGTACGCAGTTAATGCGTCATCATAGGCATTCTTATAATCATCCAGTGTGTGGCCGGTGGTGTCTGGAGCGGTGACGGCGTGCTCGGTTGCTGCGGTATCGCCCTTGTTGGCACTATCCACAGCTTGCTTAATCGCAGTATTCAATTGATCCGCCGCCACCTGTAATTGCTTTTGAGCGGCCACTAATGCTTGGGCAGTCTCGTAATTGGCTTCCCCATTTTTAACTCTGGCCAGAATGGTGTTGACCTGGGCAGTATATGCATCGACTAGCTTGTTATAGTTGGCTAGCGTGGCGGTCTCGTCTTTGTCGCCAAGTTTAACCCCGGCGATGGCACTCGGTTGTGGCTGATTTGGCAAATTATTAAGGGCCGCTTCGTAAGCCGCCACGACATCAGCCGTCGTGACTTTGGTCCCAGTAAAATCATTGGCCGCCTTCGCCAGATCGTCCAGTGCAGCATTCACCTTCGTCAGCCAGGCTTGGTCACCGGGTTTTGGATCTTTCAGTAAGACTTGTAAGGTCGCGGCACTTTGATTGGCCTTGGCGGCGAGATTATTGGCGTGATCCGTTTTATCCTTAGCGGTTTGATAGTCATCATCGGCAGTCTTTTGGGAATCGGCTTTAGGATCGGTTTGGGCCGCGTCCTTATCGTCCACTGGCTTGGCAGATTCTTGGACTACTGTGTTAACTGGTGTATCCTTTTGTGCTGCCGCTTCTTTGGAGTCTGTCTTCGCTGGCGTATCCGTGAGCTGAGTTTGGTCAGGAGCTTTCGTCTTGGCAGAGTCCGCCGCAGTGTCGGCTTGAGCGGCCGATTGGGCAACAGTCGAATTGTCTTGTTCAGAACCTGTCTTGGTGCCTATATTGGCGGTCATTAATTTTTGCGGCGCTATCGGTGCAGCCACCGCCGCCTGGTTGGCGACCGCTGTATCCGTTGATTCTTTCTGTTCTTTAACTGGTGCCGCAGTTGACTGATTATCTTGAGTTTTGCTGATCGCAGGTTCGTGTGACCCTTGCTTTGTCACGATCACTCGATCGGCAACGGCTGGTTGCGTCGTCGCTGCCTGAATGGCCTGCGGCTTGCCGGCCAGTACAAAAAAGCTGACAGCGGCTAGGCTGGCAAATACCCAACGCTTCCCATCCTTGTACATTTTGTAGTGCAGTTTGACGTCTCGACTATGATGATCCTGATTACTATTTTTCAACATTCCCATTTCCCCCCAGAACGCTGGCTTAGTGATGTATATTGTAAGCAACCATACTGGATACTAATCCACAATATTACCTTATCATATCCATAAGAATATGATATGCCAACATCGATGAACAATTCTTGCATCTTTTGGTTTTTCTGATCGTTTGTTCGTGCCTTTGCCAATTGGTCTAGCGAAAAATGAGCAGACAAAAACACCGCTGTAATTTTGGCAGCGGTGTTGGTTTCAAGAGAAAAATTATTCAAACATTTTTTTGGTCGCGCGCAGCAGCGTCGGAATGTCCTTATCGTAACGCGGTGTCTTCACCAGATGGGACATGGGGATGCCCGCGAAGTGATACGCGGCAATCTCACCTGAACGGACAGCACTTTGTTCAGTAAAGACCATCTGGAACGGCTGCTCCGCGAATTCACCCGTAAAGGCTAAATTCGTGGAATGGGCTGGAATGACCAGCGGCCGGTCACTCTTAGCCCGATTATTGAACAACGCAGAGGCGTATGGCATGTGCACCGGGATATTGTTGATGATGCTGGCCAGAATGTCGTCCTCCTTGTCCTTAATATTATTCGGACCCGGATCGACCTTGGATAGTTGACCAATTAATTCTTGCGCCATTTCCTTACCGGTCATTTCAATATATGGCTTGTCGATGAATTCACCGTGCCGGCGCGGATACAGGAAGTAACCCCAGATGACGGATTCATTTGGCTTCTGCGTCGTGAAATGCGGTTGGTGGTGGACCACGATGGACATATTCACATCCGGTTGACCCAATGCGGTGATCGGTGTCGTGGACAGGAATGAGTTCAAGGCGTTACCCGGTTGCTGCGTGGTAATCCGGGCAATTTCGTCCAGCAACAAATGATTCTTGGTGGTCAGCGTGAAGCTAGTCCATTCGCTGGCATTGCGATCCGCAAAGAACTTATCTGGATTACCGACATTGTAGAAGCGTTCTGCGACTTTCTTCCACAGAGACGCTGCCGCACCATAATCCATATTTTCACCAGCGGGGGTATCGTAATCACCCATGGTGGTGGAGTCGGTGATGGATCCGTTGGTGAAGAGAACGGCGGTGTCGGCGGGTACATCGACATGTTCCGCTTCATCGGTTTCTGTATTCGTCATATGAATACCGGTAACCGTGATTTCGTCTTGCATCGGCGTATCTTTGAAGTCGAAGTCCGTGACCCGGCGATTTAAGACAATGTGGCAGCCTTGATCCTGTAAGTATTTGATCAACGGCAGCATGATGCTTTCGTACTGGTTATAACGCGTCCGGTTCACGCCGACCAGGTGCTCGATCTGAGTGAATTCATAAATCATCATGTGCATGTAACGACGTAATTCTTGCGCAGAACTTTGGATGCGGAAAGCAAAGGTAGTTTCCCACATGTACCAGAAGTTGGTTTGGAACATATGCGGATCGTCCTTGAAGTAATCGGCGATGGACACATTATCCAGCTTTTCTTCTTCAGAATCCGGCATCATGACCAATTTAGAAAGCAGTGCCCGGTCCATGTTGCTCAGACCCAAGTGGCCGCCGTTGATGATCCCTTTACCGCCCTGGAGCAAGCGGGCCTTGTCGAAGGTCCGGTGCTTAGCGTCAAAGTCGCGAGTATCTTCCGCTGCCGTCATACCCTCTTCAGTCACGCTGGGAATGCGATCCAGCAGATCCATCAGATCCACATACGTGCGGTAGTTCAGCATCCGGCCGCCCCGAGCCACATAACCCTTGGTGTTTTCCAGCGGATGATTCTTATTCCAGTATTCATCCGTTTGACCAGTCACTGGGGAACCATCATTACTGCCGTGGTCATCAAGGGAATAAAAGGTGATATTATCCCCGTCCCAATGGGCTTCTTGAATCAAGTACACCGCCGCAGCCATGTTGGCCAAGCCGGCACCGATCATGATTGCTTTTGTTTTTGTTGCCATTGAATGTCCCTGCTTTCTGCTAATCATTTTCCTGGCGCGGTTCAAATGGTGCATAGGCCGCTGCGTCATCACTGAATAATTCTGACTTTTTAGCTAAATAAGCCAAGCCGCCTACGATAGCGGCACCGAATACTAATCGGCAAAATGTTTTCTTCTTCATTTTGAAAGACTCCTTTCGGCTTTAAAAACGTATGCTGACACTTCTATGATACGCGCTTGCTCACGGTTCGCGCGATTTTTTTGAAACTGGTTACAACCGCTTCAACAACTTCATTCTAATACGCGAATATTGGTAAAAAATAGACAACCTTGGGCACTTGCCCAAAATTGTCACTTTCTTAATGTTGCTGACTGTTTTGCATCGCATTGCGGACACTGCCGTCCAACATAATTTCCGCCCGGTGGATCACATCAGCAGGGGCCTCCTGTAAGTCGTCTCGCAGCCACTGAATCACCTGCATCACCAAGGCCCAACCGTAAAAGTTGACGATGCTTTTTTCCAGAGCCGCCGGGGCGTGGGGATCGACATCTTCCACGACCCCCTTAACCATTTGGCTGGCCGCTGAGTAGAGAAAATTCTCAAGTAAATCCCGCGCCACCGAATGAAAGGTCTGCAGACAAAATTGCTGATTCGCCGCAATGTAATCCAGAATCAGAGAATAGGCCGTCTGCCAGCGATCAACTTTCAAATATCCCGCCAGCTGAGTGACCACTTCCTGCTCGTAAATCCAACCCAGCAAATCATAGATGTCCGTAAAGTGATAATAGAAGGTGTTACGGGTCACCTGCGCCCGCTTCGTCAACATTCCCACAGTGATGTGATCCACGGGGGTCGTTTGCATATATTCCTTTAACGCGTCTGCCAGGCGCCACTCGGTTTTTCCTTTGGCCATTTCGATTCACCTCATATGTCTATCATACCTGCTTGACCAGGTTGGTGGAAGAGCGGCCCAGTCCTGGTTCAGCGCGGGTCAAGACATTTTTAACATTCAATATGCATATCTGCAAACTCACCAGCATCCCCTCTCCATCCCCCGTATTCTTAATTTAACAACAAAAGGGGATGGCAATTATGTTCCATTACTTCAAAAAATTCTGGTTCAGCAACTTACTATACGTGTTCTTCGCTGCTGTTGAATCTGGTCTGACAATCATTTCTGCACTGTTGGCCGCCGCCGAGATCGACGCGCTGATCAAGTTTAACTTCAACGATTTCCTCAAATGGACATTATGGGACATCGCCACATTCGCGGTACTGCTGGTGGCCGATTACATTAACGGCGTGCAGCGAGCCAAGATCATGCAGAAAATGGACAGTGCCCTGCGGCTGGACATTGGGGAAAAGCTGAGTCGGCTGCGTTACGATCAATACCACGCCCATCAGGCCAGTGATTACAGCTCCTGGTTAAGCAATGACGTCAACCAGATCGAGACCCAAGGCTTTACCAACGTCTACAACATGCTGGATAGCATCCTCACCGCGATTTTTTCCATGATCACCTTGATCGCCCTGCACTGGACACTGGCCATTGCGACCTTGGGGTTCTCCGCCTTAATGATTGCCGTGCCGTTGCTGGTACAAAAGAAAATGGCCCAGACCAGCATGGCAGTCACGGAGAAAAATGCCGCATTTTTGCAGAAGGTCAATGACCATCTTAACGGGTTTGACACTCTGCTGGCATTAAATCATCGGGAGCGCTTGGTCCAAGCCATCAAACACGGTCAACAACCGCTGGCCACCGCAAAAGTGAAGCAGGCCAAAGTGCAAGTCATTGCCGGCGTGCTGGGAAACATCACGAATATTACCGCACAAAGCGGCATTATCTTTATCACCGGGATACTGGCACTACGCAAAATCGTCCCGGTGGGCATCATTATTTCGACCGGCAACCTGGCCTTCCGAGTATTTGGCACCTTGGCCAGCCTGGCCAGTATGATCGCCATGGTCCGCGGTACCAATGCCATCTTCAGCAAGTACAACAGCCTGCCCGTACCGCCTAAACAAGATGGTGCCGCCCTGGATGCACAGCTGCACAGCGGTTTAGTGCTGGCACATCTGACCGTCGCGTATGACGACCACGCCCCCATCATTCAAGACATGCAGCAACAGTTCAAACTGGGCGGCAAATACGCCATCGTCGGTCCCAGTGGCAGCGGCAAATCCACTTTATTCAACTTATTAGCCGGCAAGTTAACGAATTACAGCGGCTCCTTGACCTTGAATGGCCAAGAATACCACGATCTGAATACCACCGCGATCCGCGATCAAGTCATGTACCTGGACCAAATTCCCTACATCTTCTCCGGCACCGTCCGCGACAATCTGACGTTGGGTGATGACTACCCCGATGCCGCGCTGATCGATGCATTGAAACGAGCCGACTTATGGGACCAAGTACAGGCGTTACCCGATGGTCTAGATAACAGCGTCGGTGAAAACGGCCGCACATTCTCCGGCGGCCAACGCCAACGCTTAGCCTTAGCCCGCGGCTTCTTGCGGCATAAGCAAATCATCCTCATGGACGAAGGCACCGCCAGTCTAGATAAAGACCAGGCCCTAAAGATCGAAGAAACCCTACTCACCGATCCCAAATTGACCGTCCTGATGATCACCCACCAACTGTACCCAGAGATTCAAAAGCAATTAACTGCAGTGGTGACGATGAATCCTGTGCACACAAACATGGAAAACACGATAACCTTGGCCACGGCGTAGAAACGTCAAAAGGGTCGGAACGAAATTTTGCCTGATGTGCCGTGCCAATGCTCCGCAATCTCCGGCTGAATGGGCTGGAACGCTGTGACGGCGCTTTGAACCCGCTGAGGAGCGCGGTTTCAAAGTCACCTAACATCATACAATCTTGGCCAAGACCAGGCCAAGATTGTTGATGTTTCCACAGCTGAGCCCATTCAGCCTCCGATTGCTACGCATTGGCACTACATTCATCAGGATTCGAAATCTCGCTCCGGTCCTTTTGTGATTCAGTTTTAAATCTATACCCCACCTAATTTGCTAGCAGTGGTTATTTCTTCATACAAGCCATGACCCACACTGTTCTTAGTCACTTCACCCATCGGCAACTGCGGCTCATCCAGCTCCGCCAACGTGTCGACCCGCACATCAATCCACTGCTGCAGCCGCCATTGCACCGTGTCGATCCGGCTAAGTAAGCCACCATACCGCACATCCATGACTTCCCAGCCAAATGGACTGTCAAGATCAAACCAACAAGTCCGATGAGCATCCCGCAGCTTCACGATCGCACTATGCAGATCCGTCAGCGCAGACATCGCTTCACTCATTTCTTCCCGATTGTCTGTGGTATAGGCTTCTCGAATCGCCTGCATCAACGTCAATTTCAACACCAATACCCGAGCGAGTTGCGTATAGAATGCAAAAACATTCTGGGCTTGCGGATCAGCAAGCTTTTGTGCACTAATTGCCACCAATTTTTGCGACAGTTGGCGATAATGTCCCAGTAAATCGGTATGCTGCATATTGGCCCCATATAATGGACTGAGTAGGTCTTCGTAAAGAAGAATCTTGCTGGGATTAGCTGCATCCGGGTTGCCGGGGGTAAAGTCCGGCAGCTGATCAAATTCATTCAGGGTCAAATAATCGGCAGCCTGTTTCTCCTGATACCGGGTGAACGCATCCGCTAATTCAGTATCAGAGACAGCGGGATGATAGACCTGTTCCGCAAAGTTTTGAATCGCCAAGATTGCTGAGGCAAACGGTGTCTCACCGCCATCATCGCCCCACATGGTGGCATAGACAGTTTGCAAATGGGCCTGCTTGGCCGCCGCCATGCCGGCGTTCATGGTGGTCAGCGCTTTACCATAGTTCGGCGCAATCCCGTTCCAGGTCCAACAACCCACGGCCAGACTCACGGGACGACCGAGTTCCTGGTGTTTGGCAATCAGCTTGTCGTAAATATCCTGATCCGCATGGTAGTAGTCCCAGTACATCAAATCCACATCGGGAATTTGGTCCTTGAGTGTTTGTGAAAACTGAACTTTTGGATCGTAATAACCATAACCGGCTGCCTCAAACCACATGTCGCTCCACATGATCGGGTGCAGGCCCAACTCTTTAGTGATTTCGGTCACCTTGCGGACATGATGCAGCATGATTTCCGTACGATCCACCAAACCGTGGCGGTCTTGATACACGCCCCGCCCCAGTTCGTGGGCCTCGTCCATCCCGATGTGCACCTTCTTCGTGCGGAACGGTGCCATCGCCGCCTGAATAATGGTTCGTAAGAAATCATAAGTCTTCGGTTCATCCACCAGCAAAATGCCGGTAGTATCCCGAATGTCATGCATGAACGGCCACTTCATCAGATTGATTAGATGCGCCAGCGTCTGAATACACGGAATCACTTCAATTCCCAATGCGGCTCCGTAATCATCGATCTCTTTCAGCTCTTTTTGCGTTAGGCGGCCGCGTTGGTAACCCCAGTATGGATACGCCGGGACTTCGTACACATCTTCCATATACAGCAACGCCGAATTCAGTCCCAGTTGGGCACTGAGCGCCAACATATCCTTTACCCCCGCTGCGGTTAAAGCAGCGTTGCGGGACATGTCCATCATCAAGCCAGCTTCTTTGAATTCCACCGCCTCATTCAGATCCAACAGTGCGTGCTGCTTCACTGCATGGTGCAGCGCCGTCAGTCCCCGGAAGAAGGCCGCTTGGGTGGGATAACTAATGGAGCCGCTGGTGCCGTTGAAGTGCACGACTAAATGGTTATCTCCGGTTTGCTGCGTCCGAATGGAAATGCCTGCCAGCGTGTCTTCTAACTGCAGGCGTTTATTCATAATTTCGACCCCCGGCGCAAACGCAGCGGGTAAATCAATTAACTGCAATGCCATTTTGTCTCCTCCAAAATTTCACGATATTCCTCTGTACCGTACCTTGTTGGGCCAATAAATGCAACGTTTTCATCCAAAAACAGCGATTCCTCCCCCACTTCAACGCCTCGCTATAAGTGGGGGAGGAATCGCTGAGCTTTTGACTTGACTGTTCGCTATGGCAACCTGGTATGCTGGTTTCAGGGGATGAGAACGTACTTTCCCACTAAAGGAGGCCAGTATGCAAAACGCGCAAGTACTCAAAATGCAGATCAAGTTCGCGCCAGACGATACTGCGGGACCAGCAGCCATGCAGGAAACTATGAATCACTATCGTGATGCTTGTGATCTGATCAGCCAGCATGTCTTCGACCGGAATTTTAAGTTCAGCACCTTCTATCTCCACACCGTCTTCTATAAGAAGCTCACGGATAAGACGTCTAAACTGTATCTGAAAGCGCAAATGGCTC
>NZ_AZEC01000059.1 GCF_001435585.1 Schleiferilactobacillus perolens DSM 12744 | reverse complement strand
AGATGATCGTTAACTTCGATCCCGTTAGCATTGTAACTAACGCCTACTTCGTCTAATCCGATGTTTTCGATGTTAGGAATTCGTCCGGTAGCATCCAAAATCCAGTCGGTGGTGAGGGTTTCGTGATCGTTATAAGACACGGTAAAATGAGAACCGTCTTCCTCAAAACGATCCACCTGAGCGTTGTAAATGAACTTCACCCCTCGTTTTTCGAGGTCGGCAATGACTTGTTTTACGTAATCTTGATTAAATTTGCGCAACGCCCGATTATGGCGTAAAAGTACAGTGACGTTCGCGCCGGCAGCATTGGCAATCGTGGCAAATTCCATGCCGATATAGCCCGCGCCAATAATTACGATATTTTCAGGAAGCTGTTTGAGGTTCATAAAATCGGTACTGTCATGCGTAAGTTCTGAGCCCATAACATCTAGATGGTGGGGACGTAGCCCCGTTGCAATCACGATTTTGTCAGCGGTGTAGCGCTGTTGATCCACTTCGATGGTGTGAGCATCAACAAATTTTCCACAACCGTGAATAATTTCGATGTCAACAGAGTCGAGTAAACCAGTAATCATGTCCGGCAAGCCGTCGATGACTTCGTGTTCATGTTCTACATTGGCAGTCCAATCC
>NZ_AZEC01000058.1 GCF_001435585.1 Schleiferilactobacillus perolens DSM 12744 | reverse complement strand
TCTTAAACCAGTTCAAACAGAGCTCTTATTGTACCGTCAATGGCTGCTTGATCATAAGCTAGATTCTGAATGGCTCTTTCCTTCAATTCAACACCCAGAACGCCATATTACTGAAAAACAGTTCTACAAAATTATGAGTAAGGTTGGCGATCTATTAGGAATTAATTATCTAGGTACTCATACGATGCGCAAAACTGGGGCTTATCGTGTTTACACGCAATCAAATTACAATATTGGCCTAGTCATGCACTTATTAAATCATTCAAGTGAAGCCATGACTTTAGCTTATTTAGGCTTGGATCAAGCAAGTACAGAAAACATGTTGAACCAAATTGATTTTGGGTAAATTAGTTTGATTTTGTTGTCGCCAACAGCGACTTCTGATACAGGTTTTTAATGGGTCTAGCACAACATAGAATAAATTCTATNTGTGTAAGTGCGCATTGACCTCGTTTCACTCGGCCTGCTGATAACCATAAAATCAATTTCTGCTGTTGTTAAACTGAATGTATTTTTAATTCAATTTATACTTGCACTTAACTAAGTTTGTTATGCTTTAGATACTTAAAAAGTGTTGCAGATTACGCTGTTTTAAGCCAATTTTTTTAATCGTTCTGTGCAAAGAATCTTTATAAGTTTGGTAACAAATTTTGAATAACG
>NZ_AZEC01000057.1 GCF_001435585.1 Schleiferilactobacillus perolens DSM 12744 | reverse complement strand
GAATCGATGCAACTCATTGCGCTTCGCAACCTGCACGGTTGCGTTTAAATTACTGGCTACATCGAGCTGAAAATTAACGCCTGAATAACCACCATCAACTAAGACATTTTGAACCTGGCGTAAATGCATGGCATGTAAAGCGATCATTGCACTGGCCCCGTCTCGATCAGAGACGTTCGCTCGCGTCATGTGAATGGCCTGCGGAAAGCCATTGATATCAACTGCCAGATGGCGCTTAATCCCCGAGATTTTCTTACCAGCGTCGTAACCTTTGTTTTCAGCAGTAGCGGTGTTTTTGACGCTCTGAGCGTCAACGATAATAAAGGAAGTTAAAGCTGAACGTCCTTGGTAAGTTCGCCGAGCAATGACAATTTTTTTAAAACTTGTTCCAATAAAGAATCAGCCGTAGGCTCAGCTTTAGTTGACCAAATTTTGTAATAGTTGTAAACTGACCGCCATTCTGGGAAATCACCGGGGACTTGACGCCATTGGCAACCGGTTTTCAAGACATATAGGACCGCACAGAAGACCTCGTAGAGGTCATATTTTCGAGGCTTAGTTCGCTTACGAAAATTTTCTAAAGCTGGTCGAATTAATTCAAATTGTTGCCGAGTAATATTGCTGGGATAATTTTTCATAGCTTAAACTCGCTTTTTACATAGAAGTATATCAAAAATCATAGATCTTGGACAGCTTCTAA
>NZ_AZEC01000056.1 GCF_001435585.1 Schleiferilactobacillus perolens DSM 12744 | reverse complement strand
AAATGTGAATATACCAAAGACTATAAATCCTAGTCGAAACTGGCTAAGGAACAAAGCACCGATAACGTTAAATCCGTTATTACCTAAAGCCATGCCTAGACCACCATAAGCAGAAGAAGCAGTCCCCTTTCCATCTTCAGGTGCAAAGGATAATCCAGATTTAAAAAGCCAAGAGCTAAAAAAGCCCAACAAACTTTACAACAATAATCGTAAAAAGCGCCTAGAAATAGGCTTTTTTTCATGTTTCGACGTTTGAGAAACGCATTCTAAGTCCAGTTTTTATTAATAAATGGGTTAATGTCCGCTAAATGAATATATAAACTGCGTCATAACTTAACAATTGTGTCGCTTTTTTTATGCCTTATAATTAAAGGTGTTAAAATACGTCATAACTTACCACCATAAAGCAGTCCAATTAATTTATTGACTTCTAAGTAAAATACCAGGAGTTTTGCTATGAATTAACTATGATCCTAGGTGGTCACTAAAACATTCCTTAATTTAGGGGCTATAATTACATAATGACCCCTCGAAAAGACTATTAAGACAGCCCCTGTTATCTAATCACTAGATAACAGGGGCTGTTTTAATTCTAAAATGACATAATAACCCTTTGATATTACTATATTTTCCGTAATTATATCAGCATACCGTTTGTAAATTGTAATTTTATTTTGCATTAAATTTAAGGGGTGCTTTGCACTAATAAATCGAGT
>NZ_AZEC01000055.1 GCF_001435585.1 Schleiferilactobacillus perolens DSM 12744 | reverse complement strand
TTATCCGGGGTGCGTTCTTCGGTACTGATTTGCTGTAACGCTTGCTCCCATTTAGCCGTCATTTCTGGACTAGTTAGCAAGGGTTCGAGTTCGACTGCTTTACATAATGTGATCCCGGCTTCACTGACGTGCAGCTTATTTTTTTCAGTGACGAGATAGCCGCGTTTCTTTAACACTTCTAGCACATTGGCCCGGGTCGCACTTGTCCCAATGCCTTGCACGTCTTTGAGAATTGCTTGGGCTTCTTCATCATCAAGCGTTTTACCGGCCGTCTTCATGGCTGTGATTAATGTCCCTTCGGTAAACGGTACTGGTGGGGTCGTTTCTTTTTGCGGCGTTTGTAGATTTGCTTTAACCTGGTCGCCCTGGTGAACGAGTGGTAAAGTGGCTGTTTCTTGCTGCTCGGTTTTGGTTTCATCAAATAAAGCTTGCCAGCCTTGCTTAGTTGGGACCTTACCGGTTGCTTTAAAATTGGCGTCGCCAACCTGAGTGATAATGGTGGTTTCTTCGTACTCGTACGGATCAGCAAACATCGCTAACGTCGTTCTTAAAACCAAGTCATAGACTTGTTGCTGTAATTTAGGTAAGGCAGCTAATTGATCTTTAGTCGGGACGATTTTAGTCATAATAATGGCATAGTGTTCTTCAACTTTTTTCCCATCAACATAGCGTTTGTTCGGAGTGGTATTGGTTAAAGCGACTGGCTTAGAGACCAAACCCAGATACTTCGTCAGATTAGCCACTAAATA
>NZ_AZEC01000054.1 GCF_001435585.1 Schleiferilactobacillus perolens DSM 12744 | reverse complement strand
GGTTAAAATCCAGCACTTGGTCGTCCAAATTATTGCATAAAGCCGAGACCGTACTTTTAGAAAAGGTTGTCCCACATAACTTCTTAGTAATCTCAGCTACTTTACGTGTTGAAACACCTTGGATTACCATTTCCATTAATGCCAAATCAAAGGCCTGCTCACTACGCTGGTAGCGTTTGAACAGCTGTGTTGAAAAATTGCCATGACGGAGTTTAGGAACGTGTAGTTCAAGTGTTCCTACTCGTGTGGTAAGCTGACGAACCCGATAACCATTCCGTGAATTGGTTCGCTCATCCGAACGTTCATAAGCCTTAGCTTTAATCTGCTCAGTCGCTTCGGACTTAAGAATTTCATCAAGGATCTTGGCCATAATTGATTGCATGGCCTTATCCCGATCACCTAGTAATAGCTCCTTTAATTCGTCATCCTCTAAATTTAATTCAACTTTTGGCATAATGAAGTTCCTTTCAGATTTCACAAAGTCCTATTTAGAATTTACACCAATTATACGGACATAACCGGTTATCGGACCGGTCAAATAAAAGGACAGATAGAAAAGGGCGCCAGTGGTTCAATTAATGAACTCGCTGACGCCCTTTGATTTAGGAATGTAATGTTCCTTGCGGTATCTCTAACTTAGCCATACGGCCTGTCGAGGAGGTTAGTCGCACTTCCGATAACGTGCTCCCCAACCGCAGGCCTAGTGGCTAAGTCCGGACGGAGAACGATGCGTTCCGCATCAACCCCTGTCCTATCCTTAGCCCACGGCCTGCCTTATG
>NZ_AZEC01000053.1 GCF_001435585.1 Schleiferilactobacillus perolens DSM 12744 | reverse complement strand
CTGGGCCACTATCTAATAAATTTAAAATACTGAAATTACCAGTAGGTCTCTCAACTATCTTATTAGCAATTGCAGGTCTCTCCCTGTTCTTCTTAAGAAATAATACTGGTATTATTCTTTACGCCTTAGCTGCCGGTTTAGGAATGGGCTTATGGAACGCACTTGATAATTTATTAAACTTAAAAGTTATCCCCGATCAAAATCGTGTTGCATTTTTCTTAGGTGTTTACAACTTAGGTAATACAATTACACAAGCTATCGCACCCGTTTTAGCCGCTGCCGTCATAAGTCTTTTTGGTTATTCTGGAATTTTTATTGTTTCATTTATTTTTTCCTTGATTGGTGGTATTTCAATGCTATCGATTAAATCATTAAAACGTTAGTAAGATATTTTTTAGCAATCCTTATTTAAAGTTAAGGATTGCTTTTTGTTCTCTTCAGTTGCAATCGCTTGCAACTCGCACCTATCCTCTGCTATGCTCGTGCCAACAATGGTAATTATTTATTCACCTAAATTTAGGATGGAGGTAATTAAATGACTGAAAGTTATCAATTTGATGTTTTGTACTTAGGCGCGGGGCATGGTGCCTTCGACGGGGCGGTTCCACTAGCTAATAGTGGTAAAAAAGTCGCCATTATCGAAGCGGACAAAATCGGGGGAACTTGTCCAAACCGTGGATGCAACGCGAAAATTACGCTGGACAACCCGGTTCAACTTTTACGCCACCAAGAACGCCTTGATGGCATTGTAAATGGTGACTTAAAGCTGGATTGGACTGCCAATGTAGA
>NZ_AZEC01000052.1 GCF_001435585.1 Schleiferilactobacillus perolens DSM 12744 | reverse complement strand
GTATAGACCCTATATATTCATAGCCCCTTTCTGTTTGGTGTTAAAGTATTAGTCATCGATGTCATGCACTATCTTGTTTAGCTCCGTTTTGATGGAACTGGAAATATTTTCTAAATTGAAATGATTATATATTTCTTTATACTTAAGCATCCTTTTTTGTGCCTTATTTAATTTACACTCATTGTTACCCACTACCCATTCATCCTTTGTACGTATAAAGGGGTTTTGCGCACTTTCCTTTAACGCGTTTTGAACATCTTCATAAGGTAAATAAAATTCAATTGTAGATTTATTTAATTTTACAATCTACCAATTAGCTAAAAGTATTTGGCTAACTTGATTATAAAACGCGCGTAAAAAAAGCATTATTGAGTACTTTAATAGATTCCATATCAATACCCGAAAACGGGTTCAAACCGTAACTCTGGATCTCAATAGTTACTATAAAGATATCGTTAAGGAAATGTTTCCAAACGCAGAAATTGTCGTTGATCGATTCCACATTATCGCCATGATGACGCGGGCATTCAACCAGACTAGAGTTCAGACAATGAAAAAATATGACAAGAAATCTATCGAATATCGACTGCTTAAGTTCTCATGGAAACTATATTTGAAGCACTTTGATGAACTAGAAGTCAGCCAAACTTTCTATGATCGTCATTTACGACAGCAGTTAACTCAACAAGGGCGAGTACAAATGGAGCTTGACACTGATGACACTATTTCGAGCACATACGATGCGCTGCAAGGTATCATGTCCTGTCTTAAAAATCATGACAAAGATGGCATTGTCTACTATCTCTACAAAAATGAAAACCTAAGTTTTCAAATGAAGGAAACACTAAAAACGTTTAAAAGTAATCTGGAAATTGTCTTGAATGCCAGTGAATCTAAGTATTCTAACGGTCCAATTGAAGGTATTAATCGGATGATTAAGCAGATTCAGCGGACTGCGTTTGGATTTAGAAATTTCCATCATT
>NZ_AZEC01000051.1 GCF_001435585.1 Schleiferilactobacillus perolens DSM 12744 | reverse complement strand
CAATTCCGCCACACCGGCATGCAACATTCATATGTTATCAGAAAAACATTGTCTTGCCAAGTCCTAAAAGCGAATTCATGAGTAACCAACGTGCAAAAGGGGATCACTTTATGTTCAAAAAAAGATCAGCGACTATTTGTATCATGTTGCTTCTCGTTTTAACTGGATGCCAAAAGCTCTCGGATCGGGATAGTCAGTCTACAAGTTCTTCTGCATCCAGTGCCATGAGCAAACAATCATCTACATCAAGCAGCCACTCCAGTGGTTCGTCATCGGCGAACAGCCCTTCTGCCATGCCAGCTCCCACTTCGCGGATCAGTCAATTAAACAAACAGTTGACTGGTGCTTTAGGGGCACTTGTTCTACCAAGAAATGATGGCTTGACCACTGGCAGCAGTCATTTGAATATTCGCTACACTCAAGCTGCTAACAGCAAGACCATTTATTATAGTGTGGGCAACGTGGCCGAAACTTTTAACGCCAACGCATTACAAAACGAATATCCATACGCTGCTCTGACGCTGACATCTTATACTTCAGCGAACGAGGCGGCTAAGCAAGTCGATTTCCAACAAAATGCTGCCAATTTACCGACTACCGATTTGGGTAATGGCATTACCGGGACAATTGATGCTGGCGCGGGTCAACGCTACTTACATTGGATTCAGGCGCAATGGTCTTTCTTGGTGCATGCCGCAGCGGTCAACGGGGAAGATCCCGTGCCGACTGGTAGACAGGTAGTGGCTTGGGCTAACCAATATCCATTGCCTGCCAATCGAGGTGCCGCTCAATTACAGGTAGGCACCGGCTATGCGGCGCTCAATCAGCAATTTACCTGGCAAGCGGGGACGACCGTATACCGGCTCAAAGCCCACAGTATCGAGACGGCGATGAAAATGATTGCCAGTATGAAATAAAAAATCCCTGGTTGATGGTAATCATCAACCAGGGATATCAGAGTGCCGGTGGCAGGAGTCGAACCTGT
>NZ_AZEC01000050.1 GCF_001435585.1 Schleiferilactobacillus perolens DSM 12744 | reverse complement strand
TAGTAGGTAGAATGAACACATAACCTTGAATGATTTACGTGTTCCCCCGGCTTAGCCCCCGAGGGAATTTTTTTGTCTATTTAATTTAGTTACAAACAGTATTATACCCCTTTGCCGATAATATGACAAAGGGGTATTTTTAACGTCTTAACCAACCAAATAAGCCCTTTTTAGGCGTCTTAGTGTCTACTCCCTTATAATTACCCTCGGTAGGCTTTAAAACGTCTGTATCGTCGCTTTTAAGGGGGATATCGTCCTGTGAGAGGGGGTTGTTCGTAGTGGTATCAAGTAGTTTTTCGTTTTGACGGCTAGTAGACAAATTGAGTTGTTGTTGCTGGTTAAGTAATTGAGTTAGCTTTTCAATTTGTCTATCCTTTTCGTCTAGTTGACGTCGCATTATATCAAGAACTTTATCGTCAATTGGTGACGTTTTTTCTTGTTTAGCCTTGGTGTTACTGTTTGCATAGTATTTACGAATAGCATTGACAACACTATCGTCAATTACATATCTATCATTGCTGTCTTTTGAGGGTTTTTCGTTGTCATCAAGCATATCAATGATTTGATAAACCCTTGCACGTGATATCTTCAAATCTTTAGCTATTGAAGATATTGTCTTATTTGCCATTTTACGTCATCCTTTACGTTAGTCTATACGTTTATATTAACATAGTTAATCAAGGTGAACACTGAACGAGGGCTTAGAACACGTCTCTCAACATATGATATATATCCTATCGCGGAGATTTTTAAGAATAGTGGCTGTTTTGGCTCGATATGGACGGCTGCCTTTCTGACCAGTATAATTCTATTATGCCAATTAGTTAGTACATATTACTACCAAAAGAAGGAGTAATCCCAAACACATGAAATTAAAAGTTTGGTGGCTAAGCAATCTTATTTGGCTAACCATCTTCAGTATATTAAGCTTTGTAATTTTCATTAGAAAAGTTGCTGGTGCTGGAACGATTCAAACGCCAGCAACTAAATTAGCTGCTTTTATTGTGCTAGTGGTTTT
>NZ_AZEC01000005.1 GCF_001435585.1 Schleiferilactobacillus perolens DSM 12744 | reverse complement strand
TCTAACTTTTTTGTTGCACTTCAGTTTGGGATCTTTTGTGTTGTTATTAAAGGTTCTTGTCCATATCAAAAGTCAGCTGGGACAAATTGATACCGTCCATAATCAAGTCGCTCATCAGCGCCTTGGCATGGTCTTCATATTCATCGACGATGGCATAATTTTGCCGCGTCAAGAATTCGGTCAAGTCGGCATCTGGTGCTAAATCTGCCGCCTGGGCATCAATTTGGGCAATCAATTCCCGTTTGCGGCGACGGCCCTCTTTCAGATAATCCCGATCCTTTTGTACAAACTTGCTGTAGTGGCTCTCCACAAGGAAAGACAATGACTTATACAGCCAGTAGGCACTCTTATAATCATGAGTCATCGGCGTCTCCGAATATGTGGGAGCCGTATCGTTGGCATTCGTATAGAAAGGCACGTACGGCGAGAATGTTGGGTAGCCTAAGCACAGATGCATAATGGCGGCATAGGCCTTCGGTACATCATTTCGCAATTGCAAAATGTGGGAGTTTTGAGTCCGATTCAAGCCCACTGGACGATACCGCAACCGATCTGCATCACTGCCATGACCAAAAGGATCGTACGGGGTTTCGTTATAGTGAGAACCCAGCAAGTATTCAATATCATCCGTGGAGATCTTTTTTGCCGGCTTCAAAATGAAAGGCAGTTCGCCGCTCTCAGGTTCTTGCACCAGTTCGGGATTCAAACGGCTTTCGATGTACCATACCCGTGGCGTATTGTAATGGCGGTCTTTTTCATCAAAAGTGCCAAAGATATGACGGAAATTCCAGGTATCAAAATCCGGGTTCAAATGATGCTGTTCTACGAAGTCTTGAATTCCATCGGACCACATGAAATCGTCAGTCTTGGTAAAGTCCACTGCCTGAATGGCCACTTCATTCGCTGCAACGGCGTAACAATCATCTGGAATGCGTTGGGCTACCCAGTGGTGCCCGGTCACGATTTCCATATACCAGACTTCATCGTGATCAGAGAATAATACGGAGTTGCCAGCGGCAGAACCAAATTTGGCAATTAATTGGCCTAAATAGCGCACCCCATCACGCGCAGAATCAATATATGGCAAGACCATTGTCTGCATGCAATCTTCATCCAAGCCGTCCTTGGTATTCAACGGATCAAAGGCTAAGCTGCGTTCATTACCGTATGTGCTTTCGGTACAGCTCATGGCCACATTCTTTTCGTTGATTCCGCTTTCGTCGTAATACCCTTTGTGCTTATAGTCGACGTTAGGAACTGCATTATATCGATAGCTGTCTGCCGGTAATTCTGCTTGGAAATCGTTCAACCACGATTTCAGAATCCGGCCAGGTTTTCCATGCACGGCTGGTGCCATAAAAAATCGTTGCGGTGTCAACGGCAGGAATGTATCGTCGTTGCGGGCAATCATTGTGGAGCCGTCAAGAGAGGCTTTTTTACCTACCAAGATGGAAGTACATGCTTTCAAATTTTTCAAAATTCGCACCCTTTTCTTTCTATTAATGACAATTAAACGATACAGGTGGGGGGAAACGTTGTCAATATTGCGCAAAATTGTTGTCGCAACCATGCCTGAGCGGTGACAACCTTTATCTCCATTGTGACCATAATCGGTCGGCCGGTCAGCCATCTGATATTTAATCGGCCATACTGTGTCGGCGGCGATATCCAGCAACCGCCGTCAGGCCTAAACCAGTGACAATTATTAGCGAGTAAACCACCGATTCAGCTAAGGAGAAGCGATTAAAGCTAATCATGCCGGGAACCCCATTCATGTAGATGAACCAGAATACGGCAAGCAACATCGTGAATAACCGACCATTGTTTAAAAGACTCGCCAGGCCTTGGGCTAGGAAAGCGTTGGCCAACGCAAACAACAGGAGTTGCGAGACTGCGGCACCGCCATGGACCAAGAAAGGCAGCATCAGAATCACTGCGGTCCCAGCACCAACAATCAGTTCGGCGAACTTTTGCCGCTGGGACGCGTAAGGCATGGTGGGTAGCCAGGCGATCCAATCATGGGGGGCCGTCCCAAGATCACTAAGCCAAGGTAAGCTTAACAGCCACAGAAGTGGTAGCCCCGCTTGTTGACGGGCGGTATCTGGCATCACCCAGACGACCAGCCAGCCAGCCAGCAGTGCCAACCGATAGAGGCGGGACCGGCCCCGCCATTGCCGCCCTGTTTCACTGCGGAGCAAAGCTGGCCAAGAGAAACGGTTAGCGGTGACTGGTGAAAAGTGGACTGCCGCCGTTTCAATCGTTGCGGGTTGCTTTGGCGCTTGGCGTACTTTACGCCAGCGGCGAGCACGATGCATCAAGAGCGCCGCAACATCAGCAATCGCTAGCGCGACCATAATTTCGCCCAACATCATCAGCAGCATGCCGCGGGTCCAGTGCACGCCCGTCATGACCAATGTATGTGTGCCCTGGGGACCACGGTAATTGCTCAACAGCTGCATGCTGGTTATCGGGTGTCCTGTGGCTTGAATGCTGGATTGATCAATCACGTCTTGGACGTAATTATTACCACTCAGATTCAATAAAAGATTCCAAAAATTGGTGGGGTCGGTCAATTGCAAGGCAAAGACATAAAACAAGCTAAACATATATATCGCAATCAAACCATTGTGCCGTTTGGCGGTGACACTTTCTCCCAGCAGCGCCAATGAAGCGAGCAAGATAATGCTGGGAATCAGCACCAAAAACGGTGAGATGAAAGTTGCCGCGGGCATTCCCTGCCCTGGGAAACGCAGCACCATCATCGCGCCGGTAGCCAAGATCGTGAGCAGCAGCATCGTGAGCAGGATCAGGCAATTCGCCCCAAAATGGGCAAAACCATAACGCAATCGGGCAAAATGAGTGGTTTCGACCCATGGCCACACCCCCTGCTCCCGATCTGTCTGCAACGCATTAGCGACCACACCAAAGCCGAATAGCGGCAGGAAAGTCCCAAAGATAGAGGCAGCACACACCGGTAACCAAGTTGGATTATCTGCTTGTCGATAGATCTTAGGCGCCAAGACCATCACTTTCATTGCAGTATCAAAGCGCGGTGTGGCCAACACGGCCAGAACAACGACCGCACCCATCAACAGCCAAAATGACGACCGCCGGGCCCGTTCTTTAAAGGAAGTGACCATCATCGTCAGCATAGGCTCACCGCCCTTCCAGTGCGCTCAATGTGGCGTCTTCTAAGGTCGGCGTCACGGTCACGGCGGTCTGAGTCGGTGCGTTGGGCGCGACCAACCGGATATGGATTCCGTCCGCCGCTTGGCGCATTTCGCTCACCGCTTGACTGGCTTGGGGATGTTTGCCTTGGGGCAGGACATACTCCCAGACGTGGCCGTTCGCAGCTTTGATCAGTTGCGGCGCAGAACCCTGAAACAGCAGCTGGCCGGATTTAAGTAATAACAGCCAGCTAGCCACGGCTTCAATATCGGAAACGATGTGCGTTGACAGCAGAACGATGCGGCTTTCGGCCAGTTCACTCAGTAAATTACGCATCATGATCCGTTCGATGGGATCCAGTCCTGCCGACGGTTCATCGACAATGATCACTTGCGGATCACCCAGCAGTGCAGCGGCCAGACCAACCCGCTGCTGCATGCCGCCGGAAAAGTCGCTCAACCGCCGGCTGGCAGCATCAGCCAGGTGCATCCGCACCAGCAGCGCCTTAATTTGGTCATTGGCTTGGATGCGTGCTAAACCTTTAATTGCTGCGATGTAGCGTAAATATTCTACTGCACTCAGTTGCGGAATGATCGGTACCTGCTGGGGCATATATCCCAGCACACGTTTCATAGTGCTTGGATGTTTACGGATATCGACCCCATCCAAGCGGACGCTCCCGCTGGTGGGATGCTGCAAGGTCGCGAGAATTTTCATCAGCGTCGATTTGCCAGCGCCATTGGGTCCAATTAAACCGACTAACTGGCCGCTTGTCAGGGTACAGCTGACGTCGTTCAGAGCCAGCTTGTTTTTGAATTGCATGGTGACGTGATCAATCGTTAATTCCATGATGGTTACCTGCTTTCCATTTTGTTAGCGTGCCGTGACGCGGTTGTCGCCGCTTTGCGTAACCAATTCAATCCGGTTAGCGGCGGACCAATTGTGCGTAGCGACTTGTTTCTCGGTGGTTCGGTTAAAAAGTGTATTCTCGCCATAGCGTGTTTGCAGGCGGTACCCTCGGGCGGAACCGGCACCAATCACGCGGTTTTCGCCATCCCTATTGCGTACCCGAGTCGTACCGAGGAGCTTACTGTTGCGCAATGTGAAGTCATCGCTGCTGAGCTGGAATTGACCGTCACGAATTGTTCCCTGAGTGACGGTAATGGTCCCGTCTTGGGTGGTGATTTGCGGTTGGTGCAGCTGGGTTTTGGTCAGCCGAATATCGCCGGACACCGTGCGAATCTCGGTCTGGCCCACCTGGGCGCCGCTGACAGTGATATCACCGCTGGCAGATGCCAATCGCAACTGGCCAGTTTGTGGAATGGTATACCGTAATGCCCCATCCTTAGTGCGAATTTTAACGGTTTGTATCTTTTTGTTTTTTGGTACGGTGATGGTGATTCGCGGTGTGGGGGTATGTCCCAGCAACATGCCCAGATCTGCTCCGCCGGTTTGGGTCATCGTCAGCATGCCAGCGTGTACCCGGCTGGTGATGCCCGTTCCCGTCAGCATTGTGACTTTAACCTGGTAGTGCGGACCGTTTTTCACGACGACATCCAGATCATCAGCTTTGGCAGTGATCGTGGTGAATGGTGCCAAATTGGTTGTTTTGGTCGTCACTCGGGATACCATTGGCCGCCCAGATACGATAGCCACCGGTTGAAACCCATGGTTTAAGCCGCCGATGGCCAATAATGCCAAGCCGGCAACCAACATTCCGGTGCCTATTTGCAAAAACCTTTTCCACATCGCTGAATCGCCTCCTGACGTTGTCTGCGTATCTTGCGATACAGCCAGCGGAAGAATGCCGCCCAGACGCTGGCCAGGCCTTGGGCCGCCCATTTCAATACCGGGATCAAGATGACTCCGGCCCCGCCAGCAGCCAGCCCCAAACCGAGATAGGAAACACCGATCATTGGATCGCTAAGCACTAACCAAATACCACTCCACAGGGCAAAGCCGCTGACAAATAGACCAGTCAGGCAGAGTCCGGCCAGGACGATCAGCAAAGCGGCGGACAGTGCACTGACAATGAGCAGTAGCGCAAGCATTAGGGCAAAAATCATAATCGCCACTGGAATCGCCATCGGTGCCGAAAGAATGGCAAGAACGATTGTCCAAATTTGCCGGGCGTTGGCCCGAGGAGATACTTTTTCACCATCCGCTGACGTGGCGGTACTGCTTTTAATGGAATAGTCGGCTAAAATTTTGAGCGCCAGTTGGCGGGGACTGCCCAGTTCAGCGGTCACAGCTGCACCATCGGCAAACTGCGCGTCCGCGACATAATCTTGAAAATACTCGATGGCTTCTGTCCGCTCGGCCGCTGTCAATGGGGCCAGCAGCCGAGTCAATTCGGCGAAATAGTCTGCAATTGTCATTCGGCATCCTCCTTTGACTCCGGTTTAGTTAAGAAATAATCAATTTGCGTTTTATGCGTCTGCCAATTTTTTTCTGTATCCCGCAGGATTTGTGCACCCAACGGAGTTAGCTGATAATACCGCCGGTTCCGGCCGCCAAACGGCTTATCATAGGTGCTCAGCGCTCCTTGGGCCTTCAAACGACGCAAAACGGGATAAAGCGTGGACGGCGAGATATCGATCGTCTCTTGAATCTGCTGGGTCAAAGCATAACCATAAGTATCAGCTTGCTGTACCACGGCGAGAACGATGCCATCTAGCAGTTCTGCACTGATCTGCATGCCCATCGGCGAAGTCTCCTTCTTTTATTGTTGAATTGACTATATTATACGACACACAATATCAATTACAAGACAATATTACAAATTCAGAACAATGCACGCCAATTTTTGCCAATGCAACTGCTAGGAAAATTATCGGCAAGCGGTTATACTGAACGTAAGAAAGAACGGAGGGATGCGTGATGGCAGAAGACAAGACCAACCAAGATCAAGAGGCCTTGGACGACAAGATTCTTACTGCCTTGGAAGACGTCATTGATCCAGAATTGGGAATCGATATCGTTAACCTAGGTCTGATCTACCACGTAGATGTGGATGAAGATGGCAACTGTGAAATTCAGATGACCTTAACGACAATGGGTTGTCCATTGTCTGACATGCTTTACGATGCAATCGTGGACACAGTTGAAAAAAAGGTCCCCGAAGTCAAGGATGTGGATGTTCAGCTTGTTTGGTATCCGCAATGGACACCGGAGCTGATGAGCCGTTATGCCCGAATCGCCCTGGGCATCAGCCAATAAATAGAGATTACTAAAAGCGCGCGTATTCAATCGTTTAAAACGACTGAATACGCGCGCTTTTGCATACTATGAATCATGAATCGTTGCTACGCTGGGTGGGCAGCCACAAACTTCGTGATGCGGGCTGCAGCCTCTTTAATATCGGCCAAACTGGCAGCATAGCTAATTCGCACGTATCCCTCACCGCCAGGACCAAAGGTGGCCCCAGGAATCACTGCCACATGCGCCTCATGGGCCAAGGCACGGGCAAAGTCCCAACTGCTTGTGCCAAATTGAGTGGGCAACTTAGCAAACACATAGAACGCGCCGTCGGGGTTGGCCACCTGGAAGCCTAGTTTTTGCAACACAGGGACCAGATAATCCCGCCGTTCAATATAGGCTTGGCGCATTGGCTCGGTGTCATTTTGGCCATTCTTGAAGGCCTCTTCCGCGGCCACTTGAGCATTGGTCGTGGCGGACGTGATCATGAACTGATGGACTTTACCAATCTCACCAACTACGTCTGCTGGTCCTGCAATCAAACCAATCCGCCAACCAGTCATGGCATGGGATTTAGAGACACCATTGAGGACGATGGTCTGTTCCGGCAAAATTCCCCCCATCGACACATGGGTGCCATGATACGTCAATTCCGAATAGATCTCATCACTGATCACAAAAATATCTTTGCCCCGCACGACATCGGCGATTTTTTCAAGATCACTGCGACTATAAGTAACTCCCGTCGGATTAGTCGGAAAGTTCAAAATAATAGCCTTCACGGTATCCGCATGGGCGTCAATGGCGGCGGCTAGCTTCTCCGGGGTCAAAATGAAGCCGTCTTCGGCTGTGTTAATGAATACAGGTTCGCCGCCGTTCAGCATTGTGATCGGAATATACAATGGGAAAATCGGTGTGGGGATAATGACACTGTCGCCGGGATTCAACATCGCCGTGAGGGTCGCAAAAACACCCTCCGTCACACCAGCAGTCATTTGCAACTGGGTGCTGGGATCATATCGTGTCCCGTATTTGTTGGCTAAAAAGTCGCTGGCTGCTTGGCGCAAACCTGGCAGTCCTGCCGATGCGGTGTAGTGACTGTCATTTTGTTGAATTGCCCCAATGGCGGCCAATTTAACATGGTCCGGTGTATTAAAATCCGGTTCTCCCAAAGTTAACTTGATGATCCCTGGAATTTGGGAAATATCGTGATTAAACGCTAGAATATCGCTGGGTTTCAACTGGCCCAGGGTTTTCTTCATATGGTCCACTAATGCCATCTCGTTCAACTCCATTACTCTGATTTACTGTTATTGTCATATTGTCAGCTTCCACTGGGCATTGGTCAAGGTCACTTTACCCAATAAATGGCCTGCCTTGCGCTAACCACAGGCCAAAAATACCAACAATTAAGCAACAACCAAATACCAGCCAAAGCATGTTAGCCGGTAATTGCTGCCGCTGTTTGCGGGCAAATGCAATTTCGATCACAGCAATCAGCACCAGTGCCAAAACAACTTTGATCGCACTGCCCACAGGATTATACGACCACACCCGTAGCAACAATATGACCCCGCTAATAATTGACACCACATATAACAAGCGAGCGGTCATCGCCCAAGGGGTTAGTTTGTCTGCTTTCCCCAAGAGACCAATCGCGACCACGACTGCTAAAATTAGCCAAGCCGCTAAATGCACCCACAACCAAATCATATCCATCAACTCCTTGACACCATCATACACCGTTAGCAGACTCACCTCTCGTCCATACGGGTATTCAGCTTAACCAGAAGCGCTGAAACGGCAACAATATTGAGCGATGACTACAGAACCGCACCCCAAGCGACTATTATTGGGAACTATCAGCGGTTTTAATACCTCCACCTTGCATTCCACTGAGCATTTTAAGTGACATTTACTGATTGGTCTGGTACACTATTGAGTTAATAACAAAAGGAAGCAGGTGGTTATTGATGACAAGAAAACTGATTGCATTGGATCTTGACGGAACGACGCTCAATTCTGCGTCGCAAATTTCCGCCCAGACCCGGCAAGTATTACAGGCCGCCAGTGCAGCGGGGCATATTGTCACGATCGCCACCGGTCGGCCGTATGGGGTCAGCGTACAATATTACGATACACTGGGCTTGACGACTCCAATGATTAACTTCAACGGTGCGCTCGTGCATATTCCCCATCAACGGTGGGCCGGTGAATATGAGCGGCGTCTGCCTATGCAGGCTGTGGACGAGATTTTGGCCATGCGCGATCGGTACCATATCCAATTAGTCGCCGCGGAAGGCAAAAACATGATGTTTGTGGACACAGACAAACCGGAATTAATGGATACCTTGCCTATGTCGGTGGCAGAAAATCGGGTTTTGACACCCGCCACCCTGCCGGCGGTGCCCACTTCATTGATGGTGGTCATTCCGACACAGGCAGGCGTTAATATGGCTCAGGAGATCATGAACGATTTTCCGAGTGTGAATGTCAATACCTGGGGTGGTCCAGAGAATTCTGATTTGAGTGTATTGGAAATCATCCACGCTGGTATTGAAAAAACGACGGGGATTGATTACCTGGCCCGGTATTATCACATTGCCAATGATGATATTATCGCGTTTGGTGATGAGTTTAATGATTTGCACATGTTGAACCATGTGGGCTGGGGTGTGGCTATGGCCAATGGTTCTGCAGCCGTTAAGGCCGTGGCGAACGATATTACCCCATTAACAAATGATCAAAATGGTGTCGCTGATTACTTAACCAGCTATCTCCATCTGGCGGCCCAAATGAATGCCTAAAAAACAGGAACCGGACAGCATTTTCTGCGTGTCCGGTTCCTGTTTTTGATCAACGATTACTTTTCTTCGTCTTTCATCACGCCGCCAACGGAATAGCGGTTGTCCGCCATCTCGTTGAGGACAATGTGGACATGTTCCGCAGGAGCGCCGGTGTTTTTCACAATGGCTGCGGTGACGTCTTTAACCAACTGATGCAACTGAGTCTCTGAACGGCCACCCAGCAAATCGATATGGACCAAGGGCATATTATTCCCTTCTTTCTGCAAGATGGGTCTATTATAATGGGAACTAATTAGAAAACACAAGGAGTAGTGAAGTTGATGACAACACGAGAAGAACAGATGATGCGGGCATGTACCAGCATCTTGATCGGTAAAGACGCCAGTGCCGATGGATCGGTCATCATTGGCCGAAATGAAGATAGCAAACCAGCCTGGCCGAAGCATTTCCAACAAATGCCCGCACCAGCACCCTACACATTCACGTCAAAAGACACCGGTTTTACCCTGGATATTCCTGAAACCGGTGTCCGCTACACGGCCACTCCGGAATGGACAGACGAGTATGGAGTCTTTGCCGAAGACGGGATCAATGGTTACGGGGTGGCGATGAGTGCCACCGAAAGTGCTTATGCCAATCCTCGGGTCCTCGCTTACGATCCTTTGAATCCCAAAGGCATCGGAGAAGAAGCGATGGTGACTGTTGTCTTACCGTACATTCACAGTGCCCGAGAAGGGGTGGCGCGGCTAGGTCAAATTGTCGCCGAGTACGGTACCAGTGAAAGCAATGGAATTCTGTTTGCGGATCAGCAGGAGGCGTGGTATATGGAAACTGGCTCTGGTCACCAGTGGGTCGCCGCCCGCATTCCAGACGATAATTATGCCGTTATTGCCAACGAGTTAACAATTGAGGAGATTGATTTCGAGGATACGGACAATTTTATGTTCAACCCGACCATTGCAGAGTTTGCGGAAAGCCATCATTTATGGACCCGGGACACCCCGTTCGTCTTCCGAGAAATCTTTGGCACGAATGATGAATCAGACGCTATCTATAATTGGCCGCGGGTCGTCGCCGGTCAGCAAATGTTTTCACCCAATACGACTTTTTACGAATTTGGCGAAACTGACCTTCCTTGGTTGCAGCATCCCGATAAGCCAATTCAAATTGATGATGCGATGCGCTTTTTGAGTAATCATTTTGAACAGACTCCCTTTGATCCGGCTGCCAACGGTCCACAGGCGCATAAGTATCGACCAATCAGTTTAGCCAATACCCAAGAGTCCCACTTGCTGCAACTTCGCCCTCAAGTGGATAACAGCATCGCCGGGATCCATTGGTTAGCAATGGGGGTGGCTGCAGAAAGTATTTATGTGCCCTTCTATGCTGGTATGACAGATTCCCCGGAGGACTACCATCACGGTGCCCTCCCCTATAGTTCAGATTCTGCTTATTGGCGCTATAAATTGCTTGGGACTTTAGCCGACCGTCATTTTGGCTTGGCCAAAAAATCCTTAAAGGTCTTACAAGACGACACGTTTGCGAAACACTTGAGATTAATTGCTCAAACTGACAAACAGTTGGCTACGGCGGCTGATCCGCGTCAGCTTGTGACTGAAGCCAGTCATCAAGCTGCCGCAATTGCCCGTGAGGCTACAGATAAACTAATCGCTCAAATGATCACCGATGCGACAAAAGAGTCCCCACTGCGTTTCCAAGTCGACCCCAATCTTTAAAACGGGCGCACAAAACGGGCATCCTACCACCACGGTAAGATGCCCGTTTTATTATGTCATTTCACGTTTGCATTAGTCGACTTGTGTTCATCGGTCTGATCCACCGGCATGTCCGCTTTAGCGGTTGCCTCTAACACAGACTGTAAACGCCGCAATTCTGCCACCTGGGATTCAATGGACCCCAGCATTTGCATCTGAATTTTAGCAATTTGCATCTGATTCGGTGTATCCTCCTGAATCATGTGATCGATTTTGGAGTGAAGCATCCGAATTTCTTCCTCTGACTTCAGATTCACATGGTAATCGTTGCGTGATTCCATGCGATCATATTCTCCTGATCGATTCTGACTCATCATAATCAATGGGGCTTGAATTGCAGCCACCATACTCAAAAAAAGATTAAGTAAAATGAATGGGAAAGAATCGAAATGGACACCAAACAAATGTAACCCATTGACCAGTATCCATACGACCATAATTGAAACAAATGTAATAATAAACGGCCAACTGCCCCCGAAGTGCGCAACAGCATCCGCAACACGCTGACCAAATGTAAGTGAGTCTTCCAATTGCTCACGGACATCCACGACTTTATAAGTGTCCCGCTGCATAACGCGGGTCAACTTCTTATTCAGCTTGTGGTTTTGCTCATAGTCCTTCGCTATCATCTGATCCATCTTCAGTAACCGATAATGAACCAAATGCTCACTACAAATAAAGTCTTGGTTTGTCGCCTTCGGAAAGTCCCGACGAATCAACGCCCTGAGAGGACCTTCCAAGTCTCCTAGGAACACACCGTCTGCCAGATCAAAAGGCTTTTGATCGACCAGACAGTGCACGGCACGTTCAACTTTTCGCTCCGTCAAAAAAACAACTCCTCAGTTGAACATAAGGTGGGCTAATGCATATCTAAACTGGCTCTTTGAGCCCTGCCTACTTGCAGGGTCATCGCCACTAGAAGAAGATCGATGTGACTCTGACATAAAACCCACCTGCCTTTCCTAAAAAACATACTTAGTAACTAACCGTATTTAATCCTAGGCTTAACACCGATTATTGTCAACGGTTTGAAACGTTAAAAATGTGACAGCCACACAACGTTTTGGTGACGTTTGTTCATTGCCGATCCGTATCGGGTCTATTGTGCCTTTTCAACGACAGCGATTTTTTCACCATTATTTTCATCAACTCGATGAGCATCGTGAAAGCCATGGCGAAAATAAAACTGTTCTGCTGGAATGTTTTCTGGTTCATAGCTAAGCACGATGGTCTTTACCGGCCACTGTTCGAAGATGAATGGAATCAAAAGTTCTACAAAAATACCGCCAATTCCCTGATGCTGATAACGCCGATCGATCATCAATCGATCCAGCCAAATATATTGTTCTTCGCGGTCCCAGGCACCCACCATGGCGAACCCGACGACTGTATCGGCCTGCATCAACGCATAAGGATGCCAGTCAAAGCGGCGATCATAAGCAGCCTCTGCTAACGACACTGAATTTGGCTCAATGAAATGGATTTGTTCTGGCGCCACCTGAAGCGCCATGACAGCCCAAAAATTTTGACTATCTACGGGGACGATCCGATACCGGTTAGGATTAGTCATGAATGGACACCTCCTCCATAATGTGTTGCAACTCTTGCACCAGTTCGCTAATTGCCCGACCAGTAGTAGGTAGGACACGATTGGCGCTGGCCGTATACCAACCGTTACGTTTTGCCATTAAACTGGGCCAGTCTTTTTTGAAGAGGGGGCGATCGGTAGTGCCGGCCAAACGCCGCTTAATTTCGGCCGGTGAAGCGGTCAACAACACCACCGGAACAGTCAAAGACTGCAACACTTGGCGATTATTGGCTTGGGTGATGATTCCCCCACCTGTGGCAATAATTGCCGGTTTGCTGGTCAACGCATGTAAAAGTGCGAGATGCTCTCGTTGGCGGAAACCCGCCTCTCCTTCTTGGGAAAAAATCTCATTAATGGGCATGTGGGCCTGTTGGGTAACTAATTCGTCGGTATCTAACACCGGCAGTCCATTCGCTCGACCCAGGGCTTGGCTCAATGTCGTTTTCCCGGCCCCCATAAAGCCAATCAACACTAATTGATAATTCATCGGAATTGCACCAACTTTTGCAGATCATAAGTTAATTCTGGATAAGAAACGGCCACGACATTCGGTACCGTGGTGGGCACTGGAGCCCCCGCCACTAAACCAGTGGCAATTTGGAGCATCGCCATCCGATGGTCCGGCATGATCAGTGGCCAGTGTTGGGGAATATTCAATGGCGTTGGCCCAGTAATCAGCCAATTTTCACCATTCTGACGAATGTGGGCCCCAGCTGCCTGCAAAATTGTCTCTGTAGCGGCAATGCGGTTTGACTCTTTTACCCGCAACTCGCCAATATGTTGAATCACTGTCTCTCCCTCGGCTTGCGTGGCAGCCAACGCTAACAACGGCAGCTCGTCAATCGCCCGGGCACTCTCTGTGGCATCCACAATCGTACTTTGTAATGACTGCTGCCGGACTTGCAATGTCCCCATGGGTTCGGCCACATCGGTGCGTGGAAAATCAACTACCTGAAAATCACCGCCCATGCGTGCCAAAATATCCAATAAGGTGGTGCGGGTGGGGTTCAAAGATAGACTAGGCAATTGCAACTGACTATCTGGCAATAGCGTGGCCAATACGATCCAGAAAGCAGCGGTGGAAAAATCACTAGCCAAATCAATCGTCAATGGTTGCAGGGGCGTCGTTTGTGGTTGTATGCGGACAGTTAATCCTTGCCGCACCACATTGGCCCCTGCCTTGGCCAACAGGCGTTCTGTATGATCTCGCGTGTGCACGGGGCCCGTCACCGTCGTTTCACTGTCGGCTTGTAAGCCCGCAAAAAGAATACCACTTTTCACCTGGGCACTCGCGACGGTGAGATGAATATGAGCACCGTGGAGATTAGCCACTGGGTGGATTTGAATTGGGAGATGCCCCTCTGTCGTGGCAATTTGCGTGCCCATTTGCCGTAAAGGACCTGCAATCCGCTCCATTGGCCGGGCACTCAAGGATTGATCACCAGTCAATAAAATTGTACTCGGCGGGCAAGCCAGCAATCCCAATAATAATCGGGTAGTGGTCCCAGAATTATTTAATGCCAGGGGTGCTGTGGGTGTCTGCCAATGAAATCCGCCTTGTCCATGGACCGTCATATGTGTTCCGGTTTGTTCAAAATTGACGCCCAAAGCGGCCAATACGTCAATCGTGGTCTGGATATCACCGCCATCAGGCAAATGATCGATGGTGGTCTCCCCAGCCGCAATCGCACCAATCATCAGTGCTCGATGCGCGATACTTTTATCTCCTGGAAAACGAATAGATCCTTGAATGGTATATGTCATCTAACTGTTCCTCCGATCCCATTGACGCGTACCAAAATCTTGATAACTGGCCTGTAAATCGGCCAATGTCGCACTACTGAATTCATCTAAAATCTCTTGGGCCAAGGTGATTTGGACCATGGCCTGAGCTACTAAACTGGCGGCCGGTACCGCGGTGACATCGGCGCGTTCATTGACCGCTTGGGTGGGCGTATGGGTATGAATGTCGATTGTCGGCAAACCTCTTGGCTGCGTCGGGATAGGCTTCATCGTGGCATGGATCAGAAGTGGTTGGCCATTCGTCATGCCGCCTTCTAAACCACCCAGGTGGTTCGTCGACCGCCCATAGCCTTGCGTAGGAGTCCACGTAATATCATCTTGAGCGATAGCGCCCGACATCTCACCCAGAGTAACTCCATCTCCGAAACTAACAGCCTTGATTGCCGGAATGCGGACTAGCGCCCCCGCTAATTTACCATCTAACCGTTGGGCCCAATTCTGCATCGAGCCAAGCCCGGGAACTAATCCCTCCACACGCACATCGATTTGGCCGCCAATGGTTGTATGCGCCGCTCGGGCGGCATCAACCACGGTGTGATACGCGGTTAGTTGACCGGGGTCAGGCAACCGCAAATCATTCTGCTCGACCTTTTCCGTTAAGTCGCTAATCGATTCTGCCGGCCAGTCTGTAAGCTGATGGCCGCCTATTCCAGTGACAAAACCCAAGGCGTGGATGTTCAATTGGGCCAGCAACTGCGCGGCAACATTCCCAATCGCCACAATCATCGCGGTACTGCGGGCACTGGCACGCTCCAAAATATTGCGAAGATCCGCCTGGTCATACTTTTTGCCACCCACCAGGTCCGCGTGACCGGGCCGTGGTCGGGTGACCACTTTTTCCTGTTTAGGATTGGTCGCTGTGGCACCCATGATTTCTTCCCAATGGCGATAATCTCGGTTTTGAATCAATAACGCCAGCGGACTGCCAGTGGTCAGCCCAGCACGCATTCCAGCCGTGATGGACACCGTATCGTGTTCAATTTTCATCCGGCCGCCCCGACCGTAACCATTCTGCCGAATCGCCAACTGGTGATTAATGGCGGCGATACTAATCGGCAGATTTGCCGGCAAGCCGCTTACAATGCCCGTCAACATCGGGCCATGGGATTCTCCCGCGGTTAAATATTCCATTTGGCGCACCTCGTCCTCTTTTTTAAGTGTCTCTAGCATACAACAAAAAAGCGCACCCAATCACAGCGACTCGGTGCGCAAATCAGTGCTTAGCCCGATTAATGGTCAGCAGCATTTAATTTGACGATTTCTACCAATACGTCAACAGCTTGAGCCATGGTCTGTTCAGACACAAACTCAAAGCGACCGTGCATATTTTCACCACCGGCAAACAGATTAGGCGTGGGCAAACCCATGAAAGAGATCTTTGAGCCATCCGTCCCGCCCCGGACAGGTGTTTCATCGGGCGTGATATCCAGATTATGCATTGCTTGTTCGGCCAGTTTAACCACATCCATATGATCCTTCATCACGTCGATCATGTTGTAATACTGATCATGCATCTCGACTGTCACCCGAGGTTCATCCAACTGACTATTCAACTGATCCGCAATGGCCTGAGCCTTTTCTTTACGAGCGGTCAAACCAGATCGTTCGAAATCACGGATGATATAGTCCAATTCGGCATGATCTGGGGTCCCGTTAAAGGACAACAAGTGGAAGAATCCTTCCCGGTCTTTGGTTTCTTCCGGCACTTCATTCTGAGGCAGCGCATTTTGATAATCAATGCCCAATTGGATGGCATTGATCATCGTGTGATACGCAGTGGAAGGATGGACATTTTTTCCCTTAATGTCCACATGCAAAGCAGCCGCTGAGAAGGTCTCATATTCAAGTTGACCCAATGGACCGCCGTCTACGGTATACGCAAAATCAGCATTAAATCGCGGCACCTTGAAATGATCCGCGCCCGTGCCAATTTCCTCGTCCGGACCGAAACCAATGCGAATGTCGCCATGCTCAATCTCTGGATGAGCCAACAAATATTCGACCAGTGAAAATATTTCGGCTACACCGGACTTATCATCTGATCCAAGTAAAGTCGATCCGTCAGTCGTGATTAGCGTATGGCCCTGATATTTTTTTAGCGCTGGAAAATCCTTCGGGTCAAGGGTGTATTCCCCCTTCTTATCCAAAGGAATCACAGAATGGCCATCATAATTTTTTACGATTTGGGGATTGACTCCCTCGGCATTGAAGTCCGCAGTATCCACATGGGCTAAGAAACCAATCGTGGGGACTGTACGGTCAATATTGCTAGGAATTGTGGCGGTGACATACCCATTATCATCGTGATACACAGCATCCGTTAGGCCGATCTCCTTGAGTTCAGTGACCAATTGTTGAAGAAACTTCACCTCCCGCTCAGAGCTGGGAATCGTTGTCGAATTTTCATCTGAACGGGTATTGATTTTGACATACCGGAGGAACCGGGGGATCAATGTGGGATATTTAGTCGTAGTCATAGTTGATTGCCTGCTTTCTTCTATAAAAATGTAAAAGGATCGGTGGACAATGGTGAAGGAATCACCGTGAGCTGCCAGTCATTTTCGGCGGACCATTGGGCTAGCATGGCACTCATCTGGGGAATCACAATACTTTCAATGTGATGGCCCGGATCAATCACGGGCAAATCAGCCGCTAACATATCGTGACCGGTGTGATAATACACATCACCGGTCACAAAAGCTTGGGCTCCGGCGGCCTGGGCTTGGTGGAAAAACTTACCGCCATCGCCGCCGACCACCGCGATTCTTTGTACAGACCGGGACAAATCATTGGCCACCACCCGCAGTCCCTGTAACGAAAAGACATCTTTGATATGCAGTGCCAACGCTTTAACAGTCAACGGAGAACTCAGTTCGCCGATCCGGCCAATCCCAGTATGGGCCGCTGGGTAGGCTTCTTGAAAAATATCGTACGCCGGTTCTTCGTATGGATGGATGGCCAACATCGCCTGCAAGACTTTATCTCGCCGCGAATGGGGGAAAATCACTTCAATACGGGTTTCCGCCACAACTGTCGGCTTTGCTAAGGTGCCAATCGCTGGATGGGCCCCCTGCTCTGGGGTAAATCGGCCTTCACCATCATGGCTGAAAGAGGCCCCACTGTAATCGCCAATTTGACCTGCACCAGCCTGGGCTAACGCTTGGCGCATGGACTCGGCATTCGTCTGAGGAGTAAAGACAACCAACTTTTCAAGGGGATCATCATTACTCTGCGCAAACGGCTGCACATCATGCAGGCCAATCGCAGCCGCCAACCAATCGTTCATGCCGCCTACGGCCTTATCAAGGTTGGTATGCGCCGCAAAAACACTAATTCCGTGAGTCAGCAACTTGGCATACATGCGATTTTGCGGATCAGCAAGATCAAGATTATGCGGTGCATGAAAAATCATGGGGTGATGGGCCCAGATCATGTCGACATGCTGGGCGATCGCGTAATCAACCACTTCCGGTCGGACATCCAGCGTCACTAATAGACGCTTAACTGGGGCAGTGCGATCGCCCAGTTGAAATCCTGTGGGATCATTACCCTCTCGCAGGAACTGGGGAGCAAACTGTTGACTGCGATCGATAATCTCTTGAACCGTCACCTGACTCATGCCTTCAAAGCCTCCTCAATCATCTGCTGTTCCCTTTGCACGGCATCCACTTTTTCTCTTTGGTCACTGTGGGCCTCCGATAATTGGCTTAGCAGTTTCTCATTCTTTTCATGCCGCTCTTGCCAAAAGGCTTGCCACACGGAATTCTTTTCACGGCGCAGTTGCGGTCCCATTAATACATCCGCCGGGTCTAAAGTCACCGTCTCCAGCACTGGATCGGCCACGATAATTTCGTAGATGTGATGGTCATCGTCAATGATCCGTTCTGCGCTGATCCCATATTGATGGGCCGCCAGCCATTCTCGTACCCGATCGCCACCCACATTGGGTTGGAGAATTAAACGTTCCTGATGCCGTAAATGGGACAGTCCGCGATCAAGTATTTCTGTGATCAAGGCACCGCCCATGCCGGCAATGACGACACAATTTACTGCATCATCCGCGGTCAAAGTTGCCAAGCCGTCGCCTTCCCGTACACTGACTTGGGCAGTCACTTGTGCTTCTCGCACATTGCGGGTGGCACTGGCCACCGGTCCGTCCCCCACATCACTGGCAACTACCTTGGGCGCAATGCCTTCATGAACCAAATAGATCGGAAGATATGCATGATCTGTGCCGATGTCCGCCACAATTGCTCCTTGCGGTACGAACCCGGCAACAATCGTGAGCCGATCAGATAACAATTTTGCAATATGCTGCGTCACAAAACATGCCCGCTTTCTATAAATTCGTATGTTGTTATCAGTATACCAAACGATGGTCGGTACACTCATCAATTGGTCAAAAAAGCCGTTCGACAAAACGTCGAACGGCAAAATGCTAACGACGCACGGCCTGTAGCTGCCGGTCGTGAGAATATGCAATCCAGTTACCCGTCGCCGCAATTGTCGCCAATACGGCTCCTGCGAGTACTGTGAAATTCAAACCTGAATGTTGGACAAGTACCAAATAGCCGACAGCGCCAAAGGCGAAAACAGCTAATGCGCTATACAGCCATCCCATCACGAGCCACGAGAGCGGCCTAGCAGGCGGTTGCTGATAATCATCATCCATTATGATCACTCCATTTTCTAAAGAAAACAGTGGTTACCAAGTTATTTACTTATATTTTATCATAAAACCAAAGAAAATGTGGCAATTCTCTGCTATGAGCGCCATTTTTCCCACCACTTAGGTTTCCGGTGGTCTTCGGCAGGCAACTGCATCTGGGCTAATGTTTTGGGTGTTGCATTATGCTCAACCGCCACATCATCCATTTTGTGGTTGAGATAAGATTGTGTCGGTGATTTCCTTGTCGCTGTATCCACATCGGCCGCAGCTACCGTCGTGGGTGCGGAATCAGTCTCTGTAATTGATGGCATCGGTGTCGTGACGTCGCGTTTATTATCGCTGTCTGACTGATCTGTCAGATGCGGATCCGCTTCATGGAGCATTGCCAAAATGCGTGTATTTTGCTGGACAACGGTGTTCACCAGTTCCCGCAACTGGGTAATTTCTGCATGCTGCGATTGGACGGTGGCCGATAACGCTGCGACCTGTAACGATGTGGATGCAGGATCGTCCCCGGACACTGCTGCCGGTAAAACCATCCGCACTGCAGCCTTCATTGGCAAACGATCAATATCCATCAGCTGCCCGATTTGTTTGATTTGCTGTTGAACGGTCACCGAATACAAACGACCGTGCCGGGCGTTACGGGGAAACACAACGCCCTGTTCTTCGAGGTAGGCGGATAGTCGACGCACACGACTTTCGGTCATCGCCAATGTCTGGGCAGTTTGCCTCACCGATTGCAAAGCCTCTTCTGCTAGCATTCACATTCCCCCGTTCTCAAATATTACCTTTCCATGACATTATACCAAATATCGGGCATTATCCCTTAAAGAAAAAGAAAAGAGTGCCGACCATCACTGGCCAGCACTCTGATCAAAAACCATTAATCCAAGAAATCCTTCAATTGTTTTGACCGAGACGGATGCCGTAATTTACGTAACGCCTTGGCTTCAATCTGTCGAATCCGTTCTCTAGTGACCCCGAACACCTTGCCAACTTCTTCCAAAGTCCGTGTACGGCCGTCATCAAGACCAAACCGCAACCGCAAAACGTTCTCCTCGCGGTCAGTCAGTGTATCCAGCACACCCTCCAATTGCTCCTTGAGCAGTTCATTAGAAGCATGCTCTTCTGGACTCGTGGCATCGTGATCTTCGATGAAGTCCCCCAGGTGAGAGTCGTCCTCTTCACCGATAGGTGTCTCCAGTGAAACTGGTTCTTGGGCAATCTTCAGAATTTCCCGGACCTTTTCAGTCGGTAAATCCATTTCTGCACCAATTTCTTCTGGTGTTGGTTCACGACCTAAATCTTGCAACAATTGCCGTTGAATCCGAATCAGTTTATTGATGGTTTCCACCATGTGTACTGGAATTCGAATCGTCCGTGCTTGGTCGGCAATGGCCCGGGTAATCGCCTGCCGAATCCACCAGGTGGCATAAGTGGAGAACTTGAACCCCTTCTTGTAGTCGAATTTCTCGACTGCTTTCATCAGGCCCATGTTCCCTTCCTGAATCAGATCCAAGAACTGCATGCCCCGACCGACATACCGCTTGGCAATGGAGACCACCAACCGTAAGTTGGCTTCAGCTAACCGTTGCTTCGCCTCTTCGTCACCCTGTTCGATCTTTAACGCCAATTCAACTTCTTCATCGGCTGTCAGCAAAGGCACCCGACCAATTTCCTTCAAATACATCCGCACTGGATCATTGATCTTCACGCCGGTGGGCGCAGATAGATCACGCAGTTCAGTCTTAGTAGGTTGTTTTTCCTTCTTCAGACTCCGTTCGGCTGGTTCGCCGTTCTCGTCCACGATACTAATGCCGTTATCTTCGACCTTTTGCATGACATCATCAATGTCGTTGGCCTCGAGTTTGAAGGGTTTCACAATTTTATCGACAAGTTCATCATTTGTGATTTGCTTTTTGGGTCGGTATTCTTTGACTAAGGCTTTAACTGCCTTGTTGAGTTCCTTTTTGGACACCGTACTTGTTTGTTTTGCCATTCAGCAATCCCCTCCATTAAAAATGGGCATAAAAAGACACATATATAATGTACACCAAAACCGCCATGAATGCAAGTCGATTAATCTCCTATAAATAACGCATTGGCAGTCACCAACTGTGTAAACGACTGGTTTTGTGGTGTATTAAAAGCACACTTACTGTTGTGGAGAACCGCCCTTCAAGCGTTGCTGGATAGCAATGATTTGCTGGGCAGCCGCAAGTTCTCCGGGGCCATCACCATTTTCATGGGCTTGGCGTAATTGTTGTTGTAACATCTGAAGCTGGGCGTGTAAAGGATGCCGTTGTAAAATGTGCAAATAATCGTCGATTTGATCTTCAGAGTAATCCGCCGGTAATTCCCGCATCTCAATTTGAGCCAACAGCGCGTTCTCTTTTTCCGGGACATAATCGTTGAATCCAGCCAAATCGTCCGCACTGTGGCCAGCACTCAAATAATCCTGCCACAACAGATACAGCGCCTGGTAATCCACATCGACAAATTCAAAATTTGCCTGGCTTTGACTCTGGACCAAATCCACCACTTCTGGATGAGCCAACATTAATCCGAGTAGATCTTGCTCAGTCCGTTCTACCAACGATAACCGTGGCCTAGTTTGAACGGGGGCACCAAATGCCGGTTCATCGGCTGGAGCGTGGCGCTGCTGGTGGGGCCGTTTTTTGGGCATTTCCGCTTGGACTTGAATCAGTGACGCCTGTAACGCCCCTAAATCGACATCCAACCGTTTGCTTAAATTTCGTAAATGCACATCGCGCTCGACTGGTGACGGATCCTGAGCAATAACGGCCAACGCCGCATCCGTGAAATCTGCCCGGCCGGCTTCCCCCGTCAGATCGCTGCGGCTGGCCAGTTCCCGCAACCCGAATCCAGTACGGGTTAGGCGTTGTTCTGCCAACTGTTGGCGAAATGCCTCTGCTCCGCGTTTTTGCACAAACTCGTCCGGGTCCATCCCCGCCGGTAATACCACCACGCTGACATTGAAGCCCTTATCGTCTGCCAACAAACTCAGGGCCCGCTTGGCTGCCGCAATTCCGGGGGCGTCACCATCGTAACAGATGACTAAACTATCCGTGATGCGCCGCAAGTCATAAATTTGCTGATCCGTCAGGCTGGTTCCCATGGAGGCAACCCCGTTTTTTACGCCCGCGCCAAAGGCCGAGATGACATCCATGAAACCTTCAAAAAGAATGGCCCGTTTGTCATCCCGAATCACACTTTTGGCCTGATCCAGGTTAAACAAAATATCTCGTTTGGCAAAGAGTTTTGTTTCTGGACTATTCAGATATTTTGGCGCATTCTCCGTCTTGGTTAATATCCGACCAGAAAATGCGACCACTTGGCCGCCTTGATCGCGCACCGGGAACATTACCCGATTATAAAACCGGTCGCGCAAGTGGCCGTCATCTGTTTCATTAAACAACCCAGACTGACGCAACAATTCATCATCATAATGTTCATGCAGATACTGCCACAATACATCACCTGTCGCTGGGGCGAAACCGATATTGAAATCGTTGATCAATTCATCCGCCATTCCCCGCTCGTGCAGATACGCTAACGCCGTTTCACCGACCTTCGTGTTAACCAAGATGTGGTGAAAAAAATCTGCCGTTTGCGTGTGAATTTTCCGCAAATTAGCCATTTCTGGATCTGCCGGAGCTGCTTGACCGACATATTCATCGGGTAATTTTTCCCCGATCATCTCTGCTACTTTGGCCACGGATTCGGGGAAAGACAAATCCTCAATATCCATGATGAACTTGAAGACATTTCCCCCCCGGCCGCAACTGAAGCAGTGAAAAATCTGTTTATCCGGCGCCACCGAAAAAGAAGGTGTTTTTTCCTCATGAAACGGACAAAGACCAAAATAATTGCGGCCTTGTTTCCGTAACTGCACATACTGACCCACAATATCCAAAATATTGGCTTTCTGCCGAATATCTTCAATCACTGGTTCCGGGATACGCTGTGCCATATATTTTCTCCTTTCTCAGAGTGGCAAAAGCGGCGGATCTGCCTCAGGCAAACCCACCGCTTCATCATCGAAAAACAAGCGTCGCTTTTATTTTACAATCAACCCATCCAAATTACCAAACAATTTGGCGATTTCCCGAATCTGGCGCAATTGTTGCAACCGGTTGTTTTGAATCTTTGGATCTTTGTCCATCACCATGTTCTCGTCAAAATACGCATCAATGATTGGCCGAAGCTCTTGCAACCGTTGATACAGATCGCCAATGGACAAATTGGGAACATCAACTTTTAACTTTTCCACCGCATCATATAACTTTTGTTCCGAGGGGTTTTGGAACAGAGCGGGGTCAACGACCGGCTCCTCGTCTTTAGCTTTACGGGCCAGATGAGATACACGCGTCAATGCTTCGA
The DNA here is from genome assembly GCF_001435585.1 of Schleiferilactobacillus perolens DSM 12744. Classification (GTDB taxonomy): domain Bacteria; phylum Bacillota; class Bacilli; order Lactobacillales; family Lactobacillaceae; genus Schleiferilactobacillus; species Schleiferilactobacillus perolens. Next base: position 268,738 of record NZ_AZEC01000005.1, on the reverse strand, counting down.
TGGTCCCCTTGAAGGTATCCTTCTTGGCTTCATGGGTCAATACCTGCGCCGCCGCAAACATATCCTCCGGATCCACTTCCTGGTTCTCTGTCACAGCGTCAACAATGTCATGCCGGGCATCTTTGGTGCTGAAGAACTGTTTCACCCGATCAACGAAGAAATCGTTTAAGCCTTTGATCTTATCCAATTTCAACTGCGGGACTTGATTCTTTTTCTGGAATTGGCTGACGATTGCAGCTTGAATCCGCAGTAACGGGAAGTGCCAGCGGTGTTCCTGCAGAATACGAATAATACCATACGCTTGGCGTCGTAATGCATAGGGATCGTTCGACCCACTGGGCACCATACCGGCACCAAAGAAAGTCATAATCGTATCCATCTTATCTGCGATGGCCAGCACGCTGCCAATCTTTGATTCAGGCAGCTTGCCGTCTGCAGAAGTCGGCATATAATGCTCCCGAATAGCCTGGGCCACCGCGGGCTTCTCGCCTTGCAATTGAGCGTAAATTTCTCCCATGGTACCCTGTAATTCTGGGAACTCGCCAACCATGCTGGTTACCAAATCAAACTTGTAAATATGGGCTGCCCGATCCAAGTCGGTGAGTTCTTCATCACTCAATTCGAAGCGTTCACCAAGATAATGGGCGATGCCCGCCACCCGCTGCATCTTCTCGTACATGGTCCCAATCTTATCGTGGAACATCACGGTCTTCAACTTCTCGACGTAATCCGCAATGGTGTGCTGTTGGTCCTCTTCATAGAAGAACACCGCATCTTCCAATCGAGCGACCAGGACTTTTTCGTTACCCTTGATGACGTTTTCCAAATGATCTGTATTACCGTTACGCACGGCCACAAAGTCTGGCAGTAATTCACCATTGTGGTCCGTCACGTAGAAATAACGTTGGTTATCCCGCATTGAGGTAATCAAAACGGCATCGGGTAATTCTAGATACTTCTTGTCAAACTTACCGGCAAAGGCAGTGGGATATTCCACCAGGTTGGTGACTTCTTCAAACAAATCCCGGTTCATGACGATCCGCCAGCCATGGTCATTGGCAATCTGCGTGACTTGATCTTTGATCAGTGCACCGCGTTTATCTTCGTCGGCAATCACAAATTGTTTGGCCAGTGCAGTTTCGTAGTCTGTGGCGTTCTTTAGTGCCACTGGTTCACCTAAGAAGCGGTGGCCTTGAGTCGTGCGACCGGCTTCAATATCCAGCACTTTGAAAGGAATGACGGTATCATCCAGCAGAGACACAAACCAATGCAACGGGCGAATGTATTCAAAATCGTAACTGTTCCAGTGCATCCGGGTCGGGAAAGTCATGGCTTCAATGATTTCCGTGACCTTAGGCAAAACCTGCGCCGCCGGTTGACCGGAAATATTCTTTTGGTAAAAGACATAAGGGGTGCCCTTCACGTCGCGTACTTCCAAGTCATCCACAGAACCGCCCTGGCCCCGGGCAAACCCTTGGGCAGCTTTAGTCCATTGGCCGTCTTTATCTTGGGCAATCTTCATGGCCGGGCCACGATTCTCAGTGCTTTCGTCGGTCTGCTTATCCGCTAAACCACTGACTAATAAAGCCAGGCGACGCGGTGTGGCATATTCATGAATATCTGCAAAAGCTAACCGATTATCCTTCAGAAAAGCGGCCATGCGGTCCCGCAGCTGATGAATACTAGGCGTCACCACATGGGCCGGCATGTCTTCCAAACCAATTTCCAATAAGTAATTGTGCGTGGTCATGTTAGTCTGCCTCCTTTTGTGATGCGTTTTCCTGAGCATGCTTGAGTAACGGGAAGCCCCGCTTCTCTCGTTCGTCCACGAATGCCTGGGCAACAAGATGCGCCATACGTCGAATCCGACCCATGTATCCTGCCCGTTCAGTGACCGATACTGCACCACGCGCATCCAACAAGTTGAAGGTGTGGGAACACTTCAAGATATAATCATAAGCCGGGTGAACTAGACCCAATTTGATCAAGCGATGGGCCTCTTTTTCATAGTCATTGAAGAAATTGAACAACATTTTCTGGTCGCTTTCTTCAAAGGCATATTTTGAATGCTCATATTCCGGTTCTTTGAAAATATCACCGTACAGAACACCGTCGCCCCGTTCCAGATCATAAACAGAATTCACATCCTGAATATAGGAAGCCAATCGCTCAATCCCATAGGACAATTCACTGGTTACTGGGGATACATTCAAACCACCCACGACTTGGAAATAAGTGAACTGTGATACTTCCATTCCATCCAACCATATTTCCCAGCCCACACCGGCACAACCCATGGAGGGGTTTTCCCAATTGTCTTCAACGAAACGAATGTCATGTTCCAATGGTTCGATGCCCAGCGCCCGTAAAGAATCCAAATAATACTCTTGAATGTCTTTCGGTGAAGGCTTCATCACGACTTGGAACTGGTGGTGTTGATACAACCGGTTCGGATTCTCACCATAACGGCCGTCTGCTGGCCGCCGGGAGGGTTCCACATAAGCCGCGTTCCATGGTTCTGGACCAACTGCCCGTAAGAAGGTATAAGGACTCATCGTGCCCGCACCCTTCTCGACGTCATAGGCCTCCATTAACATACAACCCTTGCTGGCCCAGAACCGCTGCAAGGTCAAGATCATGTCTTGAATATCCAACTTTTTTGCCATTGCTTTCTCCTCTTCCGCATGGTGCAAGGGTCATTGAAGGTAAACAAAAACCGTCCCTACACTACGCCAAATGGTAGTGTAGGGACGGCTTTTAACCGCGGTTCCACCCTACTTCACAGGACTGCGCCCTGTGCGCTTCGTTCTTGATTCGCTCCCGGGTGCCGTGCGCTGGTCGTGAACGGCTTGCACCTTTCCGTTCTCGCTGAGTTGACCTTGCTTTACCCGTTCCTCACGAATGATTCACTGATATCATACGCTAAAAGATTGCGGGAGACAAGATGGTTTTCTGAAAAGGCACATAATTCGTCGTCGAAGTTAACATAATAAAAATTATCGGCATACATTTATTTGCTTTGCTCACCATTGCTCGCATTTCTCGGTTTCAGCGGCTTAAAATCTTGGTTCCACTGTCCCAGCGAGTCAATGAAGCGTTTAGAGCGGGGATACGTCCCCACAGTATCACTGTAAATACGATCAATTATCGTCCGTAATTCCGCTTTAGTTTGTACATTAACGTTGATGGACTGCACCTGGTTGATGTTGACTACAGAAAAACGCCGCAAATAATAAATTGCTTTGGCACTGGCATGAAATCGATATGGCTCTTGGGCCCAGTGCCGGTTGCAGATTAGGCCGCCTGCACCTTCCGAGTAGTCCATGGGTCGATCGTCACGCCCGCAAATCGCACATACCCGCAACTGGGGAGCCACCCCAAAAGCAGGCAACAGTTGAATCTCAACGATGTTGGCTAAAATGGCCGGATCGAGTCCCCGATCCATCCCTAATAAAACTGCTTTACCGATGTCATACCAGCGGGGAATTGCCTGACCTTCTGGGAATGCCGCCCGAATTAGATCAAAAATATAAGTGGCATAGGCATTTGTCACGATATTCTCCATGGGCTGGCGGAATAATTGAGTACCCTTGGCCGTCCGCAATTGTGAAAGTCCCGCAGCACGCACGACCCCGACATAATCGCCCAACGTAAACGGCAAAGTGACGCCGGCAAGTTTTGCTTTAGGACGTTTCAGTCCCCTTGCGATGAAAGTTTTAAACCCATATTGACTGGTCAAAAAACGGACAAGGGCGTCGTGTTCGCGAAAGTTTTGGCGGGAGACAACGATGCCCGTGAAATCAATGGCGGCTTCAGCCATTTACTCTAACTTCTTAATGTTGTAACCAGATTGGTTCAAAAACTTCGGATCATCCCGCCAATTTTTCTGTACTTTGACCCATAGTTTCAAGTTGACCTTTTCACCCAGGAGCGCTTCGATTTCCCGCCGGGCATTGATCCCCATCTGTTTCATCATCTTGCCACCAGCACCGATCACAATCCCCTTTTGAGAGTCTCGTTCTACGTAAATTGTGGCATGAATTTGCAGCTTACCCTCAATACGCGAATTCATGGAATCCACCAACACCGCTACGGAGTGAGGAATTTCCTGGCGAGTTAGTTGGAGGACTTGCTCACGAATCAATTCGGCGACCACAAAGTATTCTGGATGATCCGTGATTTGATCTTCTGGATAATATTGCGGCCCAGGATTCAGATGTTTTTCCAATCCCGCTAGCATGTCGCTGACATTGTTTCCTTGGGTAGCCGAAATTGGATATACCCCAGTGAAATGCAGTTCATCTGTATAATTTGCCACAATTTCCGGTAATGTATCGGGGTGCACCAAGTCGATCTTGTTGACGAGCAAATAAAGCGGCGTCTTGGTTTGACTCAGTAAATTCATAATATAGCGATCACCAGGGCCAATCTTGTCATCGGCTGCCACCATGAACAGAATCGCATCCACTTCGGAAAAAGTCGACAGAGCGGCGGCATCCATATAATCGTCCAATTTATTTTTCGGTTTGTGAATCCCTGGCGTATCCACAAAGACGATCTGGGAATGATCGGTGGTGTAAATCCCCTGAATCTTGTTTCTAGTGGTTTGTGCCTTATCCGACATAATCGCCACTTTCTCGCCTACGAGCCGATTCATTAAAGTCGACTTACCGACATTGGGCCGTCCCACAATGGCAACAAAACCCGAAACAAACTGTTTTTCTTTAGTGTCCATGATGCAACTGCTCCTCTGTGAACGCATATGGCAATAATTCCGCCACCGTCGTTCTCTTAATTTTTCCTTGTAAATTCGTCAACAATACCGGCATGGTTGGCTCCCCAAACTCAGCGAGCACCTGCCGACACGCCCCGCACGGGGACACTGGATCAGTCGTATCAGCCACAACCACCAACTCGCTGAAGTGCCGGTGTCCTTCACTAACCGCCTTAAATATTGCCGTTCGCTCGGCACAATTTGCCAATCCGTAACTGGAGTTCTCGATATTGCACCCCTGGTAAACATGGCCGTCTGCCGTCACCAACGCCGCTCCAACGGCGAAGTGAGAATACGGAACGTAGGCTTGTCTCCGGGCATCCACGGCGCTTTGAATCAACTCTTTTTCTGCCAGCATAGTCAATCTCCTTTTTAATGAAATGCCGCCCACAACAGCGGGATAAAGACCACAATTCCGACTAACACAGCGAAAAAAGCCGTCAGCAATACAATGCCGGCGGACAAATCTTTGATTTTTTTGGCCTGGGGCGAAAAAGCACCCCGGGTAACGAAATCCACGAGATTCTCAATCAAGGTATTACTCAATTCAGCAAAAATCACCAGCCATACCGCCGCCATCAGCCATAACCAATCGGCTAATCCGGCATGCAAAACACTAGCTGCCACTGCGACCAGAATAAAACCCGCCGCATCACGGCGCAAATTACGTTCTTCGCGTAAAGCAATCCGAACACCCGCCCAAGCATGGCTTAATGATTGCGCAAAGCTGTGATTCTTATCAGTCTGTTTAACGGGTGAGGCCATAAGCATCCAATATCTTTTCTTGTAAGGGAATCATCACGGCCTCATCTGCCTTCTTAATATGGTCGTACCCATTGAGATGCAGGAAGCCGTGGACGGTCGTATAGCCGAGTTCTCGACGGAAGGAATGCCCGAAACGTTCGGCTTGCTCCTTGGCAATTTCTGGAGAAATGAACAAATCACCAATATTCCGGGGCAAATCAGCCAACGCTTCAATGGGTTCACCAAACACACTGTCATCATCGCCATCTTCAATAGCAAAGCTGATCACATCAGTGGCCCGATCGACATGACGATACTGATTGTTGATTTCCCGGATTCTTTCCTTTGACACAAAGGTAATCGACATTTCCGTATCGTTTTTCAGCTTTAATTGGTGACCCGCAAATTGGACCAAATCCTTGACTAATGCCAGAGATTCCGGCGTCAATAGGTGATCGTCGTCATAGACATCTAAATTCACTGAGCAGTTCCTCCGTTGTTATTTTCTTGCGGCATATCATGTGCGGCATAAGCGTCAATAATGGCGGCCACGACAGGATGCCGCACGACGTCAGCCGACGAAAAGTGAACAAAACCAATATGGGGAATATCGTGCAAAATTGATTCTGCACTCAGCAAGCCGCTGGCCGAATTCCGGGGCAGATCAATCTGGGTGACATCCCCATCCACTACCATTTTGGAATCAAAACCAAGCCGCGTCAGCAGCATCTTCATCTGGGCTTTCGTCGCATTTTGCGCCTCATCCATGATGATGAATGCCTGATCCAGGGTACGGCCCCGCATGTAGGCCAATGGGGCAATTTCAATGACCCCACGATCCAGCATTCGGTTCGTCTGATCGGTGCCCATAATTTGATACAGAGCATCGTATATCGGCCGTAAATAGGGATCCACTTTTTCTTTTAAGTCACCGGGCAAAAAACCCAGTGATTCACCGGCTTCAACGGCTGGCCGGGTTAAAATGATCCGCTCCACACTGCCGTTTTTCAACGCCGCTACTGCCAGAGCAACAGCCAGATAGGTCTTCCCGGTACCGGCGGGACCGATGCCGAAGGTGATATCGTTATGCCGAATGGTTTGAACATATTGACGCTGACCAAATGTCTTGACCCGAATTTCCCGACCCTTGGCATCGCGAATCAATGTTTCCTTATAGAGATCACCAAAATATTCCAGCGTACCGCGTTGTGCCATCTTAATGGCACTCATGACATCAGTGGCCCCGATGCGCACATCCCCGCCAATGACACCCGTGAGTGCATCCAAAACCTGCATTGCTAAGTGTACATCGTCCGCATGACCAGAAATATGAATCGTGGTATCTCGGGCAGTCACGGTCACATTCAAACTCTCTGACAGTAACTGAAGATATTCATCATTAACCCCCATCAAGGTGACGGCCATGTTTGGATCACTGAGACGATAAGTCTCTTCAATAGGTGCGGCTTCTGCCAAGTTCTCCCTACTTTCTAAAAGGTTATTTACTGTTTATTTTAGCACAATATTGCAAGAGGGTGGAGCCGACCGCTTAGAAGCGTAAGGACAAGAGTGGCGGACCAGAAAACCCGCACTTAGGTTTTATGGTCCGCCACTCTTGTCCTCTAGCTTCTGGTCGGCTCCGCCCGCTTACGTAAACCATGGTGCAGCACTACTGACGGTGCACAACTCTACCGCACCGCCACCGCCTCCGGCACCTGGAGATTTCCCCGAAAGTCGCTTAACCGCCGATACCCCTTCTCGTCCATTAAATCATTCAGTTCCTGCGTTAACCGGGCAAACACCTTCGGCCCTTCTTTACCCAATTGAGTTGCGACACCGACCATATCCGCGCCGCACAGAATCAATTCAAAAACATCGCGGCCATTTTGCACACCGCCAGTCCCAATAATCCGGATGCTGGGATTCAATAACTGTCGCAATGTCCGCACATTAGCCAACGCCATCGGCTTAATATAGCCGCCGCCAATACCGCCCAGGCCACCCTTCGGCGCGATGGCAGCTGTTTCATCCTTAATGACCAGTCCGTTACCAACACTATTAATGGTGTTGACGAAAACCAGCGGAAATTTATTCAAGACAGCCGCAATTTCTTGGAAGTGAACCAAGTCAAAGTATGGCGGTAGCTTGACTCCCAAGGCGCCGTGGTAAATACCGGTAACCTGCGTCAAGATACGCTCAACAGCACCAAAATCATATGCAATTTGCGGTTTGCCCACAACATTCGGGCAAGAAAGATTAAGTTCCACGAGACCATGAAAATTGCTTTGTGCGATCTTCGTAAATAATCGGCCGAAGTCATCCGGGTCCGTTCCTGTGGTAGATAGAAAATAGGGTTTGTCGGGATGGGTATTTTCAAACTCCGCCAACACACCCAGATAATAATCCAGTCCCTTATTGGGTAATCCCATAGAGTTGATGCTGCCCAGAGAAGTAGCCGCCATACGTGGTTCTGGATTACCCTGTCGCGCTTGTAAGGTAGCTGTTTTAGTGACAAAAGTAGCGGCTGCCGAAGAATCCACCGCGCTCAATTCATCGCGATCGAAACACCAAACACCCGCACCGTTCATTACCGTATTATCGAAATGGAAATCACCAATTGTTGTGGTTAAGTCTGCCATGAGATATTTCCTCCAGAAATCGGGAGGCAAAGATTCAGCCGTGCACTGTTAAGATTTTGCCATTAACAGCCGCGTCAGCAAAATGGATGCTCTCTGTCACCCGTTATTTTGTTGCATTGCAAGCATTGTGCCACAAAAAGAGAACAAGCGCAATACAAAAAGGACCTGCAAATGCAGATCCTTCCAAGAATATTAAGCCACATCAATCAACTTCGCAAAGAAGCGACTAACCCAGCAATTCTTTGACATAAGCGTTGACTTTGGCGCCATCCGCTTTGCCTTTAACCTTGGGCATGAGTGCCTTCATTACTTTGCCAAAATCGGCCTTGCCGGTCGCCCCAACCTCGGTAATTGTATCTTGAACGGTCTGCTTAATGGCAGCATCGTCCATTTGCTTCGGCATATATTTCTCAACGACAGCAATTTCGGCTTTGACGCCAGTAACCAAGTCTTCTCGATTCGCTTTTTCAAACTCTTCAAGAGATTCTTTCCGCTGCTTCATCTCTCGGGTAATAACCCCAAGCTCTTCAGCATCGGTCAAATCACGACCCACCTCATTTTTTTCATTCTGTAAGGCAGCCTTGATCATCCGAATCACACTCAGCGTGGTCTTATCTTTCGCTTTCATCGCGGTAATCATATCGGTGTTTAGCGAATCTAACAAGCTCATTTTCGGACTCCTATCGCGACTAGTACTTCTTACGCTTTCTCGCTTCTTCGGATTTAAGCTTCCGCTTCACACTTGGTTTTTCGTAGAATTCGCGTTTACGGTACTCACGCAACGTCCCACTCTTGGATACGGAACGCTTGAAACGCCGCAGTGCATCGTCGAGAGATTCGTTTTTGCGAACGACTGTCTTTGCCATTTGACATCCCTCCCTCCGCGATAAGTGTAACTGTCGCCAGATGTACACATGACAAACAATTCCTTTTCATTATACAGAACATTATTTTAGAGCGCAATTAATCTTGCGAATTAATTGGAAAAAGTTTTCTTCCATCGATACCACCGGGATTCCAGGAATGTCGTTTTTCTAGAAAGTCCAAAATTATGGTAGAATTAAGAAAAATGAGAGAAGCGGAGAAATCGTAATGACCGAAACAAAGAAGCTTAACCTGTACGTGTTGTCCGACTCCATTGGGGAGACCTCTTTTAAGCTGGCCCAAGCGGTAATGGCCCAATTTCCCAATGTGGAAACTACCTACAATCGTTACCCCTTTATCCGTAACGAAAAACAAATCAACGAAGTCGTCCAACGGGCCCATGATGAAGGCGGACTGGTAATTCATACATTGGCCACCAAGGGGTTAGCCGCTCTGGTGCACCAAGCCTGTGTGATCGCTCATGTCCCCGATTTTGACCTCATGACTCCGGTGATTCAGGAAGTCACGAAGCAAACCGGCGAGATGCCGACATACGAAGCCGGTGCTATTCATCACTTGAATGAGAAATATTTCGACCGAATTTCAGCTATGGAATTCGCCGTATTGTATGACGATGGGAAAGATCCCAAGGGCTTTTTAGAAGCCGACGTGGTCCTGTTAGGCCCCTCCCGGACTTCAAAAACACCGTTATCACTGTTTCTCGCTGGTCGTAACTTAAAAGTAGCTAATTTACCACTGGTGCCGCAGGCTCATATTCCCGAAGAATTATGGAAAGTTGATCGCAAGAAGATCATCGGTTTGACCAACGATGTTGAAGTCTTGAACAACATTCGGCGAGAAAGAATGATCGCTTACGGCTTAAACCCAGATACGACTTATTCGAATGTCGATGAGATTCGCAATGAGCTGAAATTTGCTCATGATCTGTACGAGAAACTCGGCTGCATGGTCATCAACGTCGCCCAGCGTTCTATTGAAGAAACAGCGACTCTAATTTTGGAGCATTTAGGCTTGGATGATTATCGTCCGAATGCGATGAAGTAAACAGAAAAGGCTGGAAGTAATTCAACGCCTGACGAGTACACTGCCACCGGAAATTGCGCAGTTTTGGCACAGCTCATCAGGCAGAATTATGTCCGGCCTTTTTTATACTCTCAAAACATCTACTTAGGCAATCTACCTTCCGTCGCTTCAATCTTCTTTAACAAATCTGGATCGAACTGACCACTGCGCAGCATCTGAATTTCATAGGCATACGGTGGATACTGATGCTTCTTGTCCGGCCCGACGAATGGTGTCTCCATGATTTTGGGGACATTTTTCAGTTGTGGGTGGGAATATACGTGGTACAGTGCATCAAACCCAATGGTGCCAAAACCGATGTTAGCGTGGCGGTCTTTATGACTGCCTTGGGGATTCTTGGAGTCATTCAAATGAATCATTTGCAAACGATCCAGCCCAATAATGTGATCAAACTGGTTCAACACACCATCAAAATCGTGGCTGATATCATAACCGGCATCGCTGGTATGACAGGTGTCAAACGTGACACTCACTTTGTCGTTGTTTTGAATCCCATCAATAATCGTCGCCAATTGCTCGAAGGTGATACCGACCTCAGTGCCCTTGCCCGCCATGGTTTCAATAGCAATGTGGGCATGTTGGGTTGGACTGATGACTTCATTGAGTCCCTTAATAATCTGCTGCAGCGCAGCGGCAGGGGTATCTTTCAAGTGTGCTCCGGGATGCAGTGCAATCTGGGTTGCCCCCAACGCATCGGCGCGGGCCACTTCTTCTTTTAAGAATTGCACCCCAAACGTGTAGTTCTCCGGTTTAGCAGTATTACCCAAATTGACAATATACGGCGCATGCACCACCACATCGTCGATCCCGCTTTGGTCCAACAATTGCTGAGCCGCCGGAATCTCAAATTCAGAAATAGGTTTGCGGCGAGTGTTTTGTGGCGCACCCGTGAATACCATCAACGCATCCGCAGCATAATCCACCGCTGTCTGGACGGAACCGGCGAACATTTCTTTACCGCGTAAAGGCACATGCGCGCCTAAATGATCATGTTTCATAATTAATTTACTCCCTCTTCGGTTCATAATAATGGCCCAAAATCCGGACGGTCGGTGTGACAGACACAAAGGCATGGGGATCACTCTCGTACATCACTTGGGTTAAATCATGCAGTTCGTACTGAGAAATAACAGTTAACAAAACCGTCTTTTCTTCGTGCCGATATGCCCCTTCTGCGTCGTGCATGATCGTAATTCCGCGCCGCATTTGTTCTTGAATACCGGCAATGACAGTCCGTGGGTGGTTGGTCACAATAATGACCTGCAACCGTTGGTCCTGTGTATAAATCATATCAATGACCCGGCCGTTAATAAAGATCCCCAAGGCACTGTAGAGGGCATGGGGCCAGCTGTATACAAACCCAGACAGCAAAATAATAATGGCGTTGAACGCAATGTTAATCGACCCCACCGATTTGCCGGTTTTTTTCCGCAGCACGATCCCTAAAATATCCAATCCACCGGTGGAAATACCGCTGCGCAATGCAAAGCCGGTACCAGCCCCGTTAAATAATGCCCCGAAAATGGCACATAAAATTGGGTCGACGGTGAGTTTCCGGATCGGCGAAAAATGTAATAACAAAGAGGACAATACGACCGCCAAAATAGTAAACATGGTGAATCGATGTCCAATCTTACGCCAAGCCAAAACAAATAACGGGACGTTGAGGGCCACTAACCAAAAAGGGGTCCCCAAATAACTAATCCCCAAACGGGTCACAATGGTATTCATCAGCTGGGCAAAGCCGGTGATTCCAGAAGCGTAAATACCACCGGGCTCCCAGAAGAAATTCAAGGCCATCGAGACGGCGACCGCGTATAACAGTGCTGCTGAAACACGCGTTAAACTGCGGTACCGCCGAGCAACTTTTTCTAGATTATCCATGCGTGAATTATTCGTCCCTTTTCCCATTTTCTGTCGAATACGTGCATTCATTTTAACATATTCGCCCACTTCTGCACGATAGAAACACTGCGCCCGCTGGCAGGACGATTATTCGCGAAAAAAATAACAAGGGCAAGAATTCAGTAACGAGTTCTTGCCCTTGTTATCAGTTTAGATCAGAGGTTCCTAACGACCCCAAAACTTCTTTTGGTAATCGGCGCGGCCGCCTTCCTCTTCCATCGCATACCGTTCTGGATTCTTTTTGTAGAAATCCTGATGGTAGTCTTCTGCAGCATAAAAGGGTTGGGCTGATTCAATCTGGGTCACGATGGGTTTGGTGAATTTACCACTGGCTGCCAATTGTGCCTTTGACTTTTCAGCAATTTGCCGCTGTTTTTCAGAATTGACGAAAATCACTGGCCGGTAATTGTCCCCGCGATCTTGGAACTGCCCCATTGCATCAGTGGGATCAGCAACTTGCCAGTAAATGTCAACCAACTGAGCATAACTCAACTGGTCCGGATCAAAAGTAATCTTAACGGCCTCGGTATGTCCGGTAGTACCGCTGGACACTTGTGCATACGTGGGATTGGCCACGTGCCCGCCAGTATACCCTGAGACGACAGATTTAACCCCTGGATATTGATCAAACGGTTGGACCATACACCAGAAACAACCGCCTGCGAATATTGCTGTCTGTTCTGCCATTACCGTCATCCCTTCTGAGAAAATAATTCTTGATACTGTCCATATCCTTCTTTGGCCAGATCGGCTACTGGAATAAACCGTAAAGCCGCAGAATTGATGCAATAGCGCAGACCACCTTGCGCAGCCGGACCATCCGTAAACACGTGACCAAGATGCGAGCCAGCGTCATTGCTGCGTACCTCGGTCCGCATCATCCCGTGACTGGTATCCAAATGAGTATGCAGCTTCTGAATCGGCTTGGTAAAAGAAGGCCAACCGCAACCTGCATCATATTTATCTAAAGAAGAAAACAATGGTTCACCACTCACTACATCCACATAAATCCCGGCCTGATAAAAGTCGTCGTATTGACCACTGAAGGGCCGCTCTGTGGCTGCGTGCTGTGTTACCTCAAAGGCGAGAGGCGAAAGTTTTGCCCGCAAGTCATTATCATCCCGTGCTGTCATGAGACGCCACCTTTCAAAAAGCTCAAAATCCAATAAAGCAAAGTGGAAAACGAAACAGTCAGTTCCCACTGCGTAGTATACGCATTTTGACGAGTGATGTCATTGGTTTTGCACAATTAGTTTGTGCCCTACTTCTTCTTTTCGACCTCAATACCGAGTTCATCCAGTTGTTCCCCAGTTACAGGTTGCGGTGCGCTGGTCATTGGATCGGTAGACTTAGAATTCTTCGGGAAGGCAATCACGTCACGAATATTATTGCGGTGTGAAAGCAGCATGGCAAAGCGATCCAACCCGATGGCCAAGCCGCCCATTGGCGGGAAGCCGTATTCCATGGCATCCAGCAAGAAGCCAAATTGGGCATAAGCTCGTTCCTTAGTGAAGTTCAATGCTTTCAGCATCTTCCATTGAATATCCTTATCGTGGATACGAATCGAGCCGCCGCCCAACTCATACCCATTTAACACAATGTCGTAACTTTGCGCATGCGCCTTGTATGGATCGGTATCGAGCAATGGAATATCCTCCTCATTGGGCATGGTGAACGGGTGGTGCGCCGGAACCCAACGTTTGTCGCCCTCATCGTATTCAAATAACGGCCAATCAACAATCCACAAAAACGCATATTCGTCTTCTGGAATGATACCCATATCCTTAGCAAAGAATGTCCGCAGGTAACCTAATGAATCAGCAACTACTTTCCGTGATGCTGCGACAAACAGAATTAAATCGCCTGCTTTAGCGGCCATTCTTTGTGCCAGTGCATCTGCCTGGTCACCTAAGAACTTGGCCACCGGACCGGTAAAACCGTCCGCAGTGACTTTAACCCAGGCTAGACCCTTGGCGCCAAAACGCTTGATGTATTCTTGCTGTTCGTCAATGTGCTTACGGGAATATTTATCCGCACCGCCAGACACATTGATGGCCTTGACCTGGCCGCCGTTAGCAATGGTGCCGGAAAAGACTTTGAATGCTGAATCTTTAAACAGGTCAGATAAATCTGTCAATTCCATGCCATAGCGAATATCTGGCTTGTCTGAGCCAAAGCGATCTTGGGCCTCTTGCCAAGTCATTCGTTGAAATGGCAGCTTGACGTCAATGCCCTTCTCATCGTGCATCACTTCGGCAATGACTCCCTCTGTGAGGGTCTGAATCTGAGTTTGATCCAGGAAGCTGGTTTCGATATCGATCTGCGTGAATTCCGGCTGACGATCGCCCCGCAAATCCTCATCCCGGAAGCACCGAGCCAACTGATAATAACGGTCAAAGCCGGCCCCCATCAGCAATTGTTTAAATAATTGGGGAGACTGTGGCAAAGCATAGAAGCTGCCTGGGTATACCCGCGACGGCACAATATAGTCACGGGCGCCTTCTGGTGTCGACTTAGTTAAATCGGGTGTTTCCATTTCGATAAAGTCGTGATCATCCAAGTAGTGATGCACTGATTTGACGATCTGAGCTCGGGTACGCAAACCCCTTTGCATTTCTGGACGCCGCAAATCCAAATAACGGTACTTCAGTTTGGTATCCTCGGTCGCATCGACACCATCAACAATATCAAAAGGCGGGGTCTTTGATTTGTTCAAAATCTCCGCTTCTGTGACTTCCACTTCGACCATGCCCGTGCGCATCTTTTTGTTGATCGCAGAATCAGCCCGTTTAGCCACCTTCCCATGAATGCGAATCACGTATTCAGACCGCATTTGTTCAGCAATAGCCAAAGCATCTGGATTAATGGCCTGACTAAAGACCAGCTGTAAAATTCCCTCGCGATCCCGTAAATCGACGAAGACCAAATTGCCTAAGTCTCGGCGTTTAGCGACCCAGCCAGCTAAATCCACTTCCTGCCCCACATATTTTTCATCAATCAGTCCTGCATAATTCGTGCGTTTCATTCCTGTTCTCCCTCTTCCACCAAATGTTGATAAATACTTTGAAAATTATTTTCTACTGTGTTGAACGGTACTTGTTGCTGTTTACCTGTGGCCATTTGTTTAATACTGGCCACTTGGTTAGCTAATTCATCTTCACCTAATGTGATCACCAATTGGGCATTTTCACGGTTGGCGGTTTTGAATTGGCCCTTGGCCTTACGCGCCATGAAGTCCATATCCACCGTAAACCCAGCGTTCCGAATGGCATGGGCCAAGCGCAACGCCTCTTCCCCGGCTTGGTCATTCAAAGACACGATATAGACATTCAAATCAGGTGCCGGTGGTAATTGCTGGGCTTGTTGAACCAAGAGAATCAGCCGTTCCAGGCCAATCCCGAAACCCACACCCGGAGTGGCAGGGCCACCGAATTGTTCCACCAAACCGTCATACCGGCCCCCGGCCAAAACGGTCAATTCTTTATTACCAAATGCTGGCGAACTGGTCATGATTTCAAAAATTGTGTGGTTATAATAATCCAGCCCGCGCACCATCGTCGGGTCCACGGTGTAGTCAATATTGAGACCGTCCAGGGCAGTCTTGACAGCCGCAAAGTGGTTTTGCGCCGCTGGCGTTAAGTAGTCAAGAATCGAAGGCGCATCTTTGACAAACACTTTATCTCGCGGATCCTTACTATCTAAGATACGCAGTGGATTCTTTTCCAAGCGAATCTGGGAATCTTCACTCAATTCGGCCCGATGCGGGGCAAAATAGTCCACCAAAGCTTGGTGATACGCATCTCTGGTTGCTGGATCACCCAATGTGTTAATCGCCAGACGTAGATCATGCACCCCGACAGCATGCAACAAATCTACCCCTAATTGGATCACTTCTGTATCCAGTAATGGCGATTCACTGCCAAATGCCTCCACCCCAATTTGGTGGAATTCTCGTTGGCGACCAGATTGGGGCCGTTCATAACGGAACATCGGGCCCATGTAATAGACACGGTACGGCTTGGGATATTCCGGACCATACAGTTTATTTTCCACGAATGCGCGGACCACACCGGCTGTACCCTCCGGCCGTAATGCCATGTGTCGATCACCCTTATCGTGAAAGTCGTACATTTCCTTGGTGACAATATCGCTTGTATCACCGGAAGAGCGGGCATATAAGTCATAACTCTCAAACATTGGAACGCGGATCTCGCCAAAACGATATCGGTCAAAAATTTGCCGGCTCTTGGTTTCCACATAATCCCACAAGCGGGATGTATCAGGCAAAACGTCTGCAGTGCCTTTCGGTTTTTGGTACTTCAAGCGGATCTTCCTTTCTGTATAAAAAGGCACACAAAACGCCCTCGTCTAAGACAAGGGCGCTTTGTGCGCGGTACCACCTTTATTTTTGTCTATGGGTAACGTTCATGCGAACGGGGTGAAAAATCACCCAGCAACGAAAACTGTCTTTTCAGTCAGTGAATTCTTTCAGCAAATGAACTCTCTCTGTGGTACCGACCTATCCTTTGTTTCCGTGTGTGCTTTTATTAATATCAAGACAAGCGTAAGGAACGGCGGGACAATTGTCAATATGGCCGACGAATTGTAAACGATATTATTTTCTGATTCAAGTTTTTCGTCAAGAACAAAGCGGGTTTGCTATAATAGGAACAGCACAGAAACAAGAATTCGGCACGAATGATTGAAAGCAGGCGGGAATATTGGCCACGTTTTGGCAAAAATGTCAGCACTTTATCAAAAAATATCCACTGATCGTCCTCTTGGTGATCGTTGTCGGCGCTGCCACTGGTGTGACGACCGCCTTAGCCAACTACCAAATGATTACCGTGCGGGCCAGTGTGTTGAACGTCCGTCAGGGGCCGGGCTTGTCATATAACGTCATGGCCCAGGTACAATCAGGACAAAAATACACGATTCTTTCCAGTCGCAATGATTGGTATCAAATTCGCCTGGACAATAATCGGATTGGTTGGGTGGCCAGCTGGCTGGTGGATAATACAGAAGTATCTCAAGCCACCAATAAAGTGGGTATCGTCACCAGCGAAGAGGCTAATATTCGCCAAACAGCGGCTACCGACGCGGGTATCGTCGCGACAGCCAAGGCTGGTGAAAAAGTAACGATCCTGTATCAAGCAGGTGGCTGGAGTCAGGTGCTGGTGAATGACTCAGTAGGATGGATGCGTAATGACACGTTGCGGACCACCAATGAAACAGCGACCACTGTCCAATCAAATGGCGGCGATGCTTCGCAAGTATCGCAAGCCTCCATTAAGACGGTCACCACAAAGCAAACGGCGTACCTGCGCAATGCCACAGACGATAATGCAGCGATTGTCGCCTCCCTTTCCGCCAACACCACCCTGACTTATCTCGATACGAGCGGCCAATGGTACCATGTGCAAACCAAAGATGGTAAAAAGGGTTATGTGCCAAGCTGGTTAGTCAGTCTATCGGCGAATGATCAACCTGCTAAAACTGCACCGACCAAGTTGTCTGAAGCGACAATTATGCTGGATCCTGGCCACGGTGGTTCCGACTCCGGGGCAATCGCCAATGATGGCAAGAGCTATGAGAAGACTTATACGTTGGCTACGGCCAAATTAGTGGCCGCACAACTGCGGGCGGCGGGAGCTAAAGTAATTATGACGCGGACTAGCGATTCCTTTGTCGATCTCAGTCCACGGGCAAAGCTGTCTAATGCGGATGGTGTGGATGCCTACATCAGTTTCCACTTTGACTCGTCCCCTTCACCCAATCAAGCCAGCGGCTTTACCGCTTACTATTACAGTACCAGCAAGGACATCCGGCTCGCCAAAACTCTCTCGGCCAGTCTCGGTAACGTGCTGCCATTGACCAATAAGGGCGTTGAGTTCGGCAATTTCCAAGTGTTGCGAGATAATACCCAACCGTCGATCTTGCTTGAATTAGGCTATATCAACAACGACAAAGATTTCTCAGATATTCGTTCCACCGCGTATCAACAGAAAATCGCCAATGGGGTCACCCAGGGACTGCTCAACTATTTCCAATAAACGCTAGCTAAAAATACAAAACACAAAGTGCCTGCCGACAGCAATCTATCGGCAGGCACTTTGTGTTTTAGGCAGACTTACATCAAATCAATCAATAGGTGCCCTCATCGGTTTCACCCTTGCCCTGATCCAGGAAATAGTTTTGAATTTGACCAAGATCGGACACCACGGCATCAGCATTGCTGCTGTCACCAAAGCCATCCACATCAAAGAAAATTGTATGCACACCGGCATTCTTACCGGCTTCCACATCGATGGGCCGATCTCCGATCATTACCGTCACCGCCGGATCTAAACCATAATGGGCAATAAAAGCATTGATCGCCTTAGGATCCGGCTTACGGGGAAAGCGATCACTAGCCGTGACGATTCCGGTGAACAATTCAGACATCCCCTCCGTGGTTAAAAATGACAGAGCAGACCGGTCGCGATGAGTCCACAGGAAGTTCGCACCATGATCACTCACCAATTGCAAAATTTCTCGAGCATGGGGATACGCAGTAGGCGTCTCTGGCTGATACTTTTTCTCCAGAACATCCATCCGTTCATGCAATGCCTGCAAATCAATATTATGCTGCTCCGCATAAGACTTCAGCACATCACCAATCGAAGTCGTCTTGATTTCTTTGTAGAGCGCGTCACTATCAGTTTTGTCACCAAATTCTTGAAGGGTTTCCTGAAGTGCCCGCAACATTGCCGGATACGTATCAAACAAAGTGCCATCAAAATCCCAAATTGCGTTGATAAAATGAAAGTCTGCCATCATTACCGTCCTTCTTCTTCTGTGTCATAAAGTATCGTCACGGGTCCATCGTTGATGAGGGAAACAGCCATATCCGCCCCAAACTCACCGGTGGCGACCGTAATGCCGGCCTGTCGCAGGCCGTCGTTGAATGATTCATAAAGCCGTTGGCCCAATTCAGGGGAAGCCGCTTGGGAAAAGCCCGGTCGATTACCATGCGCAGTATCGGCATACAGCGTGAATTGAGAGATGGAAAGAACCTGACCATTGACTGCCGCCAGATCTAAATTCATTTTACCCTGATCATCGCTAAAAACACGTAGTTTAGCCACTTTGCGTACTAAATAATCCACATCCCGTTGGGTATCAGTGGGACCGACACCCACTAAAATCATGAACCCGCGACCAATGGTGCCCACTGTCTTGTCAGCAATCGCCACGGCTGCCTCAGAGACCCGTTGCACTACAATTCTCATGCTTTCCTCCTAGCCTTGTGCCCGCTTCACTTCATAGACATCGGGCACATTCTTAATACTGCTAATCATTCGCTCCAGGTGGGCCGCATTGCTGACGCCCACTGTCACATGAATATCAGCCATCTTATTATGGTCCACGCGACCATTGATGTTATTCAAGTTCTTGGTTTGAGAATTAAGTACCTGTAACACATCGTTTAATAGTCCATTCCGATTATACCCATAAATCTCCAGATCGGCGTTATAAGACATGGACGCGTCCGACATGTCTTCCCATTCCACATCAATCAGACGTCCTGGAATGCTCCGTGCAGATTGCACGTTGGGGCAATCCGCACGGTGAATCGTCACCCCACGCCCCTTCGTGACGTAACCCACAATTTCATCACCAGGAACTGGATTACAGCATTTTGCCAAATGAATCAGCATGTTATCGACACCCTGAATCACCACGCCGTTCTCGTGCTTGATCTTCATCCGCGGCGCGTTGTCCTTGGTAGTCATGGTGGTGACTTTCTGATTGGCATCTAGAATTGCTTTTTCCCGTTCCTTCTGGGCCGCCTCTTCCTTCTCCCGCCGTGTCTTTTCAGTCAGTCGGTTGGTCACGATCAGTGCAGAGAGCTCACCGTAGCCCACCGCTGCAAACAGTTCATCTTCGGTACCAAAATTGAATTTATCCAATATGGTGCTCATCAGACTCTTATTGGCTAAGAAATCCTTCGGCACATAACCATTGTCCAACAACTGGTGTTCCAGCAGGTCATGCCCCTTTTCAATGTTATCTTCTTTGTCTTGCTGCTTGAAGAACCGGCGAATTTTGTTCCGTGCTCGGGATGTTTGCACCATGTTGACCCAGTCTTGACTGGGCTTTGCATTGGTGGCCGTCAGCATTTCGACAATGTCGCCGTTTTTGAGCTGATAATTCAACGGAACAATTTTGCCGTTGACCTTGGCCCCGATAGAATGGTTACCGACCTCAGTGTGCACCAAGTATGCAAAGTCCAGCGGCACACTGCCCTTAGGTAATTCGTACACATCTCCACGGGGTGTAAAGACGTACACCCGATCAGTGAAGATATCCCCCTTCACACTTTCCATAAACCCTTCTGCGTCATGACTCTCATCTTGGATTTCCAAGATTTCGCGGAAAATATCGAGCTTTTGGCCATTGCGATCAAGGTGCACAGGACTCTTGTCGCCCTCCTTGTATGCCCAATGGGCCGCGACCCCGAATTCAGCGACATGGTGCATCTCTTCTGTACGAATCTGCACTTCCAAAGGCTTGCCTTGGGGACCAATCACAGTCGTATGCAAAGATTGATAACCGTTGGCCTTGGGCAGTGCAATATAGTCTTTGAACCGGCCAGGCATGGGCTTCCACTTAGAGTGAATGGCCCCGAGGACAGCGTAACAATCTTTAATGGACGGGACGATCACCCGAATGGCTAGTAAATCATACAGCTCGTCAAATTGTTTGTGCTGATCCCGCATCTTTTTATAAATCGAATAAATATGCTTGGGCCGGCCGTAGATTTCATAATGTAGATTCAAATCTGCGATGGTTTTCTTAATTTCCACAATCGCATTTTGAATATACTTCTCCCGTTCCCCCCGCTTTGAGTTCATCAGGTGAACAATGCGGTAATACTGCTGGGGATTGAGATAGTGCAGTGAACTGTCTTCTAGTTCCCATTTCACCCGAGAAATACCTAGTCGATCAGCTAATGGTGCATAAATTTCCAATGTTTCATTAGCGATTCGCCGTTGCTTATCTGGGCGTAAATGTTTCAATGTGCGCATATTATGCAACCGGTCAGCCAGCTTAACCATGATCACCCGAAGATCCTTGGCCATTGCCAAAAGCATCTTGCGGTGATTTTCTGCTAACTGTTCTTGATGAGAAAGATATTTGATTTTGCCTAACTTGGTGACGCCATCCACAATGATGGCGACATCGTGACCAAACAGCTCTTCCACATCACCGAGGGTCACATTAGTGTCTTCAACGACATCATGCAAAAAACCCGACGCGACGGTTTCGGGATCCATCTTTAACTCTGCCAGAATACCCGCGACTTGAATGGGATGGATAATGTACGGTTCACCTGATTGGCGCTTTTGCTCTTTATGGACATAAGCCGCAAATTCATAAGCTTTTTTAACCATCGCCAAATGGTCATCATTCATATATTCATGACAAATTGCAAAGACATCATCAGCGGTAAATTCACGCTCTTTGGGCATGTGTCAAAACCCCTTTCTGAATCGGCCGGCCATCTGGCAGCAGCCAATTCAACACCTCAATGTGAAGAAAAGCACCCATCCGGAGACGCGTGCCATCCATTCCCTATATTTTGCCAGAAAAATGATAAAACTACAAGAATTTAACAGAACGGAAATTGTTAAGAGACTTGTTTACTGGTTTGCCCCCAGCCTAAGCCCCAAAATCCGAGACAAAGGTAGATCGCACAAAACCAATAGTTGTAATCGGCATACCGCCATAATACTAACAGTGCGAAAATCGCCGCCGGGACGAGGATCCACCAGCCGCTCGCCCGGGTGTGTTGAAGATAAATGCCGCCCAAGAAAGCAAAAAGACTGTTGAGCAGTATAAAGAGCCACCAGATGCGTTGCACCGTGGCAATGTGTAAAACCGAAAAGAGCAGTGGTAATAAACCGACGATGACGATCGCGGCAAGTACAAAACGGCACCAGGGACGGGCCCATAACTTTTTCAAAAATCCCAATATTCACGCATCCATCCATTTACATTTAACATGGCAATATCATAGCATAATCAGTTCCACTGGAAAAGCTTGCACAGAGGGCGGAGCGCCCCGGCTAGGCCCCGACCGCTAAGAACAGCCTGGGCATAAATCCCCCGGTCTTGGGGATTTTGACCAGGATGGGCTTAGCGCGAGGGGCCTGGGGCGCGCAGCCCGTTTAATAAAACTAAAAGCGGAGCCCCTGGTCGGCGCAGCCCGTTTATCAGAGGACGTTACTGCAGCTCGCTTTCCCGCTTGGCGACGACGCCAAACCACTCCTGATCAGTTAACACCTGAGTCACCGCAAAACCAGACGCTTTCAAAGATTGCGCGATGACATCCATTTTATCTTTGTAAATACCGGCCAGAATCACTGCGCCATTGGCCGCTAAATGTGCGTCTAGCTGGGGAATTAAGGGGACAAGCACTTCTGTCAAGATATTAGCCAATATGATATCAGCTCGACCGGCAAAATCAGCCAATAAGTTGGCCGTCTGCAGCTGAACTTTTGCCGCAGCTGGATTGAGCTGAATATTTTTTCTCGCCACGGCTAGAGCACGTTCATCCACATCCGTGCCGGTGATTTTGACCGCACCCATTTCGGCGGCGGCAATACTCAAGATGCCTGATCCAGTGCCCACGTCGATGACTGTCTCGCCACCACGCAATGTTTGTTCCAATAACGCTAAGGCGATCTGAGTGGTCGGATGCGTGCCGGTACCGAATGCTTCTCCGGGATTCATACGAATAATATGTTCATCTTGACCGGGTTTATACTGTGTCCATTCAGGCACCACGGTCAAAAACCGGGTGACCCGAACCGGATGATAATATTGCCGCCAATTCACCGACCAATCTTCATCCGCTATGACGGCTGTGTCCACGATCCCCGCAGCATCCGGTGAAAATCCGGCAGCGGGTAATTGCGTGACTTGTTGGCGAATTTTAGCGACCAGTGCCACGTTGTTTGAATTCACCGGATAATAAGCTGTGACTGCCGCACCAGTATGCCGGTGGGGAATGTCTTGCCAATCATATATTTGGTCTTTGAACCGGGCTTTGATATGCGTGGTATCGGCCGCGTCAGCCACTTCCACGCCGTTCGCGCCATTTGCCAGCAAAATCTCGCTCACGGCGGCCACCGCCTCTGTTGTTGTTTCCACTGTCACTTTAAACCAGTTCATCGTTCTTTTATCCCTTTCTCTGTGCCACCGCAGCATCGTAGGTCAACCCCAGCGTGATATCAAACACGTGCTCTGGGTATGTGTGGATCTCGATTCCTAATTGCTGTACCGGCGCGATCATAATCGGCGCCATCTTTACCAACTCTAATTTGTCGCCAACCATGATTAAAGCGTAAATCGTCCGAGCAAGTTGCTGAACTTGGCCAGGAATCAATGGCGCTGGCGGTGTGAAACAAATCGTCGCACTCACCATATCCGCTGTATCCCCATCAATATGCAACCGCTGTACCGGCATCCCCAAAAGTGTGCGGTGCGAATGGACCTGCGTTAAAAAATGTGCGATACGTCGTGGTGGAAATGACGCTTTGATAATAAATAAATGCCAAGTCACCATCCCTGCTCGCCTCCCATCCTGACATTTCTCCTGCCTCTATTATGGCACAGCCCCTCCCTGCGATGCAGGTAAAATCCGTTTGGATCACTTTTTACAACAGGTCAACATAATAAAAAAACGACTGTTCTTCTAAAATAAGTAAAAACTTATGTTGACCATTAGTACATCCAATGGTACGATGTTTTTGAGAAATATTTTTCCTTGTTGCCTGTCACTCTGGACGAAAAGAAATAGGTGAATAGTCATGAGAGAAAAGATGAAGGAAACCCGTTTTGAGAAAGAATACGCCCTGACCCTCAACAAGATTCTGGCCCGCTTCACGATGTTCGATGATGTCTTTGGAGAATATAAACGGACAGTCCAAAAAATAACCCGCGGTCGTTGCTTGGCCTCTGAGAACTTGAAAGACCTCGCTGGCTATTGGCATCAGAACTGCGAACAGTTCCACCTTTTCTTGGAGCGAATCGGCACAACTCCTGCCCCAGCCGAATTTATGAAACTGCACCGCACCTTGCTGGCCGAAATGCGTAACTACTATAACGAGGTATGCACTGCCCAACAAGCCATTAACTGGATGCAAAATTCGTGTTGCCAAACCACTCTGCAATCAGCATTCTCAGAACTCACAGAAGTTAAAGAACGGATTGATGAAACTTTAGAAGGAATTAACGGTGTCGCGATGTAGTCTCGATCCTCATGAAGTCATTATTCCATTACAACACGGGACCTCAGTGGCCACTCAAAAACCGCAGAAGCACTCTATTTTTTAGGGTGTTTCTGCGGTTTTGCATAACAGTTGACACTGAATGAACAACGGTGTTATTATTCATTTGAACAAAGGAGGTGATGTCTTTTGACTAACGGAAGTAGTCTTAAGACATCAGCTCTGGAGTTAAATGCCTAATCGCATTTAGACTTCAGGTCTGATGTCGCAAAAATGGAGCTGCCAAAACTAAGGCAGCTCCTTATTTTTTGTCTGGCGATATTTTATTGTCTTTCTTTTTACCGTTATAATGTCGTTGGAGACGTGCAAAAGCTTTTTGTACTTCTTGCATGTGCTCCGGATCTTCCCGCACCTGATGCATGAGACTGCTAAAATCATGGGAAGCGACGCCGTCTTCGTTATCTTTTTTACGAAAATTAAACCACCGCATGTTCCTCACCCGTTTCGTGCACCATTATATCAGCATTGCCATGCATGTGAAATATGCAGGTCGAGCAATTACCAAAAAGAAAGGAAGACACTCTTGAGCAAAAAAAAACACGGCGAGAATAAAACACTTGTTGAAAAAATGTTGGATAAGGCCCACATCAGTTATGTGCCTTATACCTTCCCGACCCATCAAGAAGGTGATGTCCAACAAATTACCACGAGCGCTGTCTCTATTGACCCCCATTTAGTTTATAAAACCATTGCACTGGCGGGTAATAAAACTGGTCCCGTGATCGGCGTGGTCCCGGTGGATGAACGAATCAATTTGAAAAAAATCGCGAAGGCCTCGGGCAACAAGAAAGTAGAATTACTACCTTTGAAAGACTTGGAAAAAACGACCGGTTATGAGCACGGTGCCAATACCCCCATCGGTATTCATGAAACTCATCCCTACCCGATTTACATTGATACCAAAGCCCAAAACTTCGATCAAATTATCGTAAGCGCCGGTAAAGTGGGCCGCTCGGTGGGGATTAAGCCGGATATATTAGCCGCGTTCGTGAATGGCACCTTCGCCGATATCGGCGAAGCAGACGACTGACCAGTGATCATTGATATTGACCAAAACAGTCAGGAAAATTGCATTTTTGACCTGTCTAGTCCAAAATAAAAATATACAACATCGTTGATGGAAAGAGATGGTGACCATGTTTAACACAAATCGTGGACGTTACGCCACTTTTGGTGTGGTGTCTGCCGTTCCAGGAACAATCATTGATGAAATCTGGCGGATCATTGATCGGAATTTGCAGGGTGTGCTGCCGTTAACCAATGTGTTGAATTTTGCCTTCAGTAATCGTGCCGGCAAACTGACGATCACATTTTCCGAAGACGACACTGATGTGACGATTGGATTTGATACGCCTTACGCGTTTTCCAGTCAATTGCCTAAAACAGTCGTGGCTTATGACGATGGACGCAGTCAAACGATTATTTTACCGTCAGAGATTGAACAATAAGCCATTGGCCTACTCGTAACCCTTATAAAAACTTGAGAATTGTGTTATAATGTCATCATCGGGGTGATATTATGTATACAGTAGTGATTTCGACGGATAAGGGCGAGCATCGGGTCAAGGATGTCACCCAGGTCGTTGTAACGACCACCACAGTCACAGAAAAGAAGCCGGTACCTGATTTTCAAAGCGTTGAACACGCTAAGCGTTTTATCTTCTTCGAAGATACGTCGTTATTGTACGGTATCGATGCCCACAAAGTAAACGACATTCAATATTTTAAGCAGGAAGCTGCCGCTGAATAAAATCGTGCATCATGACGCGCTGAACGCCTTCGGGCTTCAGCGCGTTTTTCTATCTTCCCGTCTTTGACGGGTTTTTTTGTCTTCTTTTTGCAGGAATCCTTTAATCCCCCTTTTCACCCATGCCGCGCCCGGCCGCTTATTCAATTTGAGTGGTCTAGCCTTGGATTCGTACAATAGAGTTAGGGAAAATGGCACAATCAAACAATATTTTGGTCACATTTTTACGATAATGTACATATTGGAGTTGATAAATGGATGGAAGTTAACGAACAAATTACTCATCAACAAACACCGGTCGGCTCTGTCCGACCCTCTAAAAAACGGATTGCGTGGGTCGATATTGCGAAGGCCATCGGTATTTTAGCCGTCGTGGCTGGTCACGCCTATCCCCATAAAGATGCCCTTTATGAAGTGATCTACTGGTGGCATATGCCGCTATTTTATTTCATCGGCGGATTCTTTATTAAACCATTGGGTCACTCCTGGACGGCCACCAGAAAATTCTTAAAACGCAAAATTTGGCCGCTATATCGGGACTACTTAATTGCGGGCAGTGCGATTATCTTCATCAACTATTTTACTGAACACCGGTCACTGGACTATTCTATCAATTACTTTGGTCGTCTGCTCTATGGCGGCACTGTGCTGAATGGTTATACCAGTGCCTTCTGGTTTGTCACCGTCTACATCATTGCTCATATGGCGGTGGTCGCTTTGATTACATACATCCAACCCCAGTGGCTGCAATGGTTAACGGTGATTGGTCTCTTCGCTCTGGGAACAGGTTATGACAATGCCAAGCAATTGTTTGGTTTTCCACTACCGGGTAACGCCGACGTAGCCTTGATGGCAATGTTTTACATGTATGCGGGATATCGCCTTTTTCCACTTCTTAAACGTGTTATTTCTTCGCGGATTCTATTCGGTGCTTCCGTTCTTGGTGCCTTTGGCTTTGCTTGGGCTCAGTACGCCGATAAAATTGATCAAGTGCTTTACATGAAGTCGCACAACGTGACCAACGGAATCTTTGCGGCCACTGTGCCGATTCTATTTGTGTTAGTGGTGATCGGGATTGCCAATCGGCTGGCCAAAACTAACTTTGCATATCAGCTGCAATGGCTCGGTAAGCAGTCAATGATCATTATGTTCAGCCACAAGGCCATCTTTTACATCCTGGAGAAATTGTCCATCACCAACTGGGGCATTCTCGCAATGTTTGGGGTGCTGATCCCGATCATAGGCGTATTGTTGTATCATTCCACGCGCTCCATGGTAAAATCCATCGTAGAAACACCAGTGTGATTATTAACTGGTTGGAGGCGACTGTGACGTGCGAAAGAATAAATGGCTTTGGTTGGTGATCGGCATCGTCCTGGTGCTGATTGGCGGAATTTGGTTCACCACCACCCGCGTGACAAATACTCCCCAGGCCAATCCGAAAAACGTCGGTGATTACCACACCCCGACTTTATTCGTCCATGGTTTCGGCGGCGGGTACGGCTCTGAGAAGGATATGATCGACGATTTGAGCAAACATGCCGGTTTTCGCCAAGTATTGCGCTTTGACGTTGATAACAATGATCATGCCCAAGTGAGCGGTAATTGGCCAGTCAATGTTCGCTATCCGTTGATTGCGATCGTGTTCAAAAGCGGTCGACCAGATTCTACTGCTTTGGTGAAAATCTTAGAAAATCTAAAAAAAGAATATGGCATCAAGAATTTTAACGCGGTCGGCCATTCAGCCGGTTCAATGGCGTGGGCAAACTGGGCAGTGACCGATGCCGCGAACACCAAAGAACCCACATTGCGCAAATTGATTACCATCGCTGGTCCGTTTAACGGCTTCCCCGGAATGGACAAGGCGGCCGCGCAAGCCACCCTTGATAAGGACGGCAAGCCAAGTTATATTTCTTCCCGCTACGAACCATTATTGGAGAACCGTCAACATTTTCCCACGACTGCGGCCGTTCTTAATTTATACGGCGATATGGGCGATGGCTCAGACAGTCGAGTACCGGTGGTTTCGGCCCGAGCATTGCGATACATTGTGGAGCCCCGGGCAAAAAGCTATACGGAACGCGTGATCAAAAACAATCTGTCTCAGCACAGTAAACTGCATGAGCATAATCCCTTGGTCAATCGATATCTTTATGAGTTTCTCACCGTCGGAAAGATCACCAATTAATTAGACAAAGAAAAAAACGCCGTTTGGCGTTTTTTCTTTGTCCTACTTTTTCTTGTCTCGGGTAACCCACCAGGCTACAATCGGTCCGGCCACGAGTACCGCCACAGCGGCAATGAGGATTGCGATGGCAAGATTACGCATTGCCTTCATGCCTCATCGTATTGTCCTGCTGATGGGAGGCAAACCGGGGACTATTATGCATCACCAAACGGATACTGATGATCAAGAAGATGAGGCCGATCCAGAACAGATTCGGTAAAATAAACAGTAAGATATAACCAACAATGCCGCATAAATTACCGACCAGGACGCCCGGATAGCGCAGTGAAATTAAGTACGACCAAACGTGCAATAGGCCGCCGACCACTCCGATGAAATAGGTCTTGCTGGCCAACGTCCAATATGTAGCGACGAAAATCTGCCAGTTAAAAAAACCAATATTCACCACAAAAATTAGAACTGATTCCACGCAAAACGCGCAGAGAAAAACAAGTCCATATAAAGCTGGTGCCTTACGCCATGAAAATCGCATACCACTCACTCCCAAAAACTAGTATAACTGATTGCCCCGGGGCGATGCACCCAAAAATACCAAATAAAAACGGTTACGCTTGCGATTTTTCGCCAGTGATTTGCGCAAGCTCCGTGTCACTCATTTGTTCCATCTTACCAGACGCCATCCGGGCCACCCAGATGTGACTGTCCTCTGACGATTGTTCGATGGTTTCAATTAAAGCCGGATTGATCCAGGTTGGTTCAAGAACGTACTTTTGTAATAAAACCATGGGTATGATCCCCTTTCTATCTTCATTATACCGGTTATTAGGGACAACCGGGGCTTCTTGGGAAAAAGCTTTCAAGCCGTGCCAAAGCTGCGCAATCTCCGGCTGAATGGCGCTGGAACGTAGTGACGGTACTGAGCGCCATTCAGCATACGATTACTCCGCATTAGCACTATCACCATCATGATTCTTCTGTTTTACCCGCTTAATGAAGCTATCGACGACTATTAAAAAATCCCATCACATCAGCAACACGCTAACGAGATGGGATTAAAATATAAGGAGAGTACAGGCCAATGTCCACCCAGTCGTACCAAGGCTTTTCTGGCCCTTGTGCACAATGTGTGCACTGACATTTTGTGCACATGCATGTGCTAATCTTAGGCCGAAAATTTCCCACTTAAAAAACTTGAATGGACGATAAAACAAAAAACCTGCTAACAGCGCTTATCACATTAGCAGGCGCGGTGCTCAACCTCTTAGCTTCCCTGAACCGGAACAACAAGCTTAAGAAGCATAAGAAATAGATGAGTTGGAAAAACTTATTGAAGAACGACAAAACCAAGCCTGAGATGCAGCTCACCAGTTGGTGGGCTATTTTTGTGCAAAAAAATAGACCCCAGGGCAAATCGCCCCAGGGTCTGTTGCTACCTATTAAATCACCTGCACGTCTTTGGTGCTCACCCAGCCGCCGATGTTGATGTGGCCGTCTTTGTACTCGCCCACCAACCATTGGCTGCCCTTGGGTAAAGGCTTGCTGCCCAGCCCCACATGCGACTGCGGTGTGGGTGTCGGGTATAGATCACGCGTCAGCACCACCGTGGCGCCAGTCCAATTGTCGGCGTAAATCCGGGCCACAATGTCGGAAGCCGCCAGCCACTGGTTAGTGGCAATCTGGTAGTAGTTGCCCTCGACCCGTGTCACTAGCCAGCCGCTCGCCTGCTGTTTGTAATCCTTGGTCTTGTTGCCGGTCCCCGGCTTGCTGTACACCACCGCACCGCCGGGCTTGGTCACCCAGAGGATGCCAATTGAGCCATCTAAAGGACGACTGCCATTAAATGCGTTGAAATCTACTTGCTTAGCACCTCCTGTGTTGTCTACGGGTTTGTTGCTTGCGCCGATCCCATTAGCCAGGTCAGCCGCAAACTGGGCCTTGCTGATGCCAATGCGGGACAGATACCCGTATGGATCCTGATGATCACCCCACAAGTTGTCTGATACCCACTTGTGGGACTTGATGCCATTGTCCGGTCCGTCCAGCACCAGCGGGATACCGTACTTAGCCGCATAATCCCGAATTGAGTTGACGTAGTTAACGTAAGCAGAGCGCGCCAGCGCCGGGTCCGCGTAGTGGGCCAGCTCAATCTGATATGGGCTGCGCTCATTGGCGGGTGAGCCTGCACCATAGGCGACGTAACCCGGACTGCCCACGATGTACACCCGATCATGTCCGGCAATGGCCTGCGTGTAAGCAACTGTCCAGTTGTTACGCATGTAGGCCGCCTCGTTTTGGGCGCTATCGGGGCCTTGGTTGTTATCGTTGCCGGTATCGTGGGCAATAATATACTGGTTACTGGCTACCCGGCTGTCACCCTGATTATCGGCCAGCTGGTAGGAGTAGTCATACTTGACCATTGGCACCGTCTCCCTTATCGGTTGGCTTGACCAGATTGTACACACCTACCGCAGACAGGCCGGACAGCACACCAGAGAGCGCATACTGACCGATTAAATCCGTGTGACCAAAGGCCAGCGCCCAGATGATTGACAGCACGATGGCCGTGCCAATTGCTAAGACCGGCAAGAGCTTGCCCTCGGCGGGCGTGTAACGCTTATAAATCTCGGTAAAGCCGGTGGTCATGGGGGCGATGACTACGGCCACCGCCAAGAGTTGAATCAGTTCGTTTTGCATTAATTATCCTTCTTTCCATTCAATTCCTTGCGTAATTCATCGACCAACTTTTCGGAGCTTAGCCACTTTTGATAGATGGCGTCCCGTTCCGCCCGCAGAGACTCGATGAGTTTGTCGCGGCTGTCGATGTCGTCGTTGTGTTCTTCACGATGATTCTTTTTGTTAAACTCCAAGTACGCCAACAGCCCCAACAGTACAGGGCTTAACACATTTAAGAGCGGCGCCAATTGCTTAATGATCTCCTCCATCGGCATCGCTCCCCCTTGCCAGCAAGATAATAAATGCAGTCACCGCAGCATTGCTCATCCACGGCATGATGTCTGTCCCTAGCGCTACCCAGTGGAGCAGCTGATAGGTCGCCAGTGCGCCCATGGTCATGGTGGAGATAACCAGGATGGCCCGATTCCACCGTACGTGATTCGCGCCAAGTATTACCCAAATGAGATAGGCCAGACCAACCAGGACAAACCAAAAGCCCACCGAATCATCATTGACGAGACTTAAAAAGGCCCCAGGGGGCCAGCGGAAATAACTGTCGTGATTAATCAAAAATACGCCGGTCCCGATATGCAGCAAGCCCAGCACCACATGTGATGGGTTGTTTTTAATCCGTTGCCACATCACCTCACCTCCTCAATGGCAAAACCAGCCGATACAAAAACTGACAAGCGCGATCAGGATTAGACCTGCGGCTTGCCAGCGTCGGCGTTTTTTGCTGTGTTAAGAATCGCCTCCACCTGTGGGCGGATCACTTCAGGTACTTCGTCGATGGTGCGGCCGCCATCCAGAACATTAGCGGCATAGAGCGCAGCGAGCGCGGGAAATTTAAAATTTAACATTGGTTATTCCTCCTTGTTTTTTGGTTCGGTGTCAATCAGTGTTTGGACATCCGTGCGCAAGATTTCGGGCACAGAGTCAATCGTGCGGTCGCCATTAATGACGGCCTGGGCATAGAGTCGTTTCAGCGCTTCAAACTTCATTTCGCACCTCCTGTGGTGTCTTTACTCAGCACCAGGTCAGACAGCTCCAGTAGTGCTTGCTGAGCACTGAGGGCCTGCGTGGTCGCATCGTCCGCTTTGGCCCCAGCGGTCACCGCCTTGCCATCCGCAGCCACTGCTTTGCCGTCGGTGGTGTTGAGCTTGGTGATTAAGTTGGTGATTTGAGATTGGATTGGATCCACTTGCGTGTCCACCCATTGGAGCTGGTCCCAGTCATATTTGACCACCTTACCTTTGAGTTCGGCCGGGATGGGTACTGCCGTGTAAGGCCAGTCGAGCTTTAAACCCTCCGGGAAAAATGTAACGGCGTAGAAAGTGCCGTCTGTCTGCTGCGCATCAAAGGTCCGAAAGACCTGGATGTACTTTGTTTCTGCCATATTTCTTACCTCCTAATATTCTTCGACACGCGTGATTGCTGGCATCGAAAAGAAATTTGTAGCAAATGTGATCAATGTCTTTGAGCTGACAGCAATCCTGAAAGATTCCTTGGTATGATAATTATTCGCCAAAGTAGAATCTAGCCAAACACGTCCTTGATCAAGTTGTGTCGCAAAATATTTTCTTGGAACCGAAATAGACCACGTAAATTGATCAAGTTGAATACCATCAATTGATGGAGAACTGTCGTTCGGTGCAAGCCATAGTTGTTTAACAGTCACAGTGTGATCTGTAATACTGATGGTGAGTTTCAAACCGTTAGCTGATTCGTGCATATAACGGAAAAAGGTTAGAGTTCCCCCTGTTCCGTTCCCCCCCATTGGAATTATCCACGAGCCAGCCCAAACAGGATCGTCTAATTGCCAGATCGCCCGCCCCTGATTGTCGTATAGCTTGCTGTACTCACCTTTGGCGCCATACAGTTTGGCAACGCTCGTCCAATCCATAAACTCGGTCATGACTTAACCACCCCCAGAGCAATGTATTGTGCCTTCTGCTCTGCGGTCAGCGCGTCGTACTCAGCCTGCGTGCCTGACCAGATGAGCGTGCTCTTAAACTCGGTTAATGCTGAGTTGATTGCGGCCGTAACTTGGTCTGCCGTGTAGTATTTGCGGCCGTCCAGGTCCGTTTGGGTGACAAAACCAGACAAGTCGGGGGTGGTGCCGTCTTTACCATCAGTACCGTCCTTGCCAGCTGGACCAGCTGGACCAGTTGCACCCTTGATGTTAATTATTGCATCGCCAAAAGATGCTGTGCCTCCACCAGTTAATGCATCACCTGTGCTAGTGGATTGGGTGATTTGATAAACATTTCCGGCCTTGTCAATTACGGCGTCACCAACTTGGGGAACATGATCTGTTTTTGTTTCTGGTGATAAATCTGACCAGTAAAAATTTATTTGGTTGGGACCACGGTCAAAATTGTACAGCCATACATTCAAACCATTTTTGCCGGCAGGCCCTTGCAATTCACCAACATCGGTCCAAGCGTCGTTTTCCCAGATATACAGGTGGCCAGCTACTAGATAGGTATCGCCGGCTGTGTTGCCAGTGGCCGGCAGCTTATCGACAGAATCAGCTGAACCCTTGAGCTGAATACCATCACCGGTATCACCTTTGTCGCCCTTTGGACCAACAGGACCTTGAATGCCTTGTGGACCTGTGTCACCTTTTTCGCCTTGTGGTCCAACCGGCCCCACTGGTCCAGTGGCACCTGTTTGGCCTTTATATTTAGGATTGTTGGGGATGTCCGCAGCAAGTGCATTAGCTGCTTGAGCGGCTGCGTTGGCTGCCTGAGTAGCTGCGTCAGCGTTGCCCGCAGCGGTATTTGCTTTAGCCAAGGCGTCCGCCAGTGCCGCCTGCTTGTCGGCGAGGGCCTTGGTCAGGTCCGCCAGGGTCCTGGTGGTCCAGTCGTTGACCGATTGGGTCAGCTCAGCGATCTTGGCATCAATGATCCCTTGGCCGGAGCTGGCGAGTTGGTCCAGAGTATCCCGAGAGGCCAGGGCCGCAGTCAATGCCTCCGTCAGCTGCTTATAGATTTTGTCCCAGGCTTGGACGTAACTGTTGGACTTGGTATCGTCCGCAAAGACCGGAGCTACCGTCAGGACAAACTTTTGCGTGGAGGCAATGAGCTTGTCTCCATCAGTCACGTAAAAGAACCCCGTCAACAGTCCCGGCGCTTGGGCAGCCTCATCGGGATAGGGATAGGCAAACTGCCCATCCGCATAAGTCGCCGCACCCTTAATGTCGATATATTGGTGATCGGGTTTGAGCATTTTGAGGCCTACGTTGACCGGGTCCACATCCTTGTCGGTCAGCACTTTACCGCCGCTGGACAGCTCAAAGGGCTGGATATAGCCTTTGTCCCCTTGCGTCATCGCCAGTGGTTTGTCTGCATAACTGTTAGATTTCGCCAGGTCCAATCGGAGCATCGGTAATTTTGGTGACTGCATCTTTAAAATCATCTCCCTCTACTGGGGTGTGTCGCGTCAGGGGCAAATCAGCATCGTCAGTCACCTTGATCACACCATTTTTACTAATGGTCATCGCCGTGATCCGAGGCGCTGTTTTGAGACTGCCGCTGGTAATCGTTCCAGCCTTAATTCGGTCTGTACGCTTAAAATAGCCAAGCCCGTTATCATTCATCAGAAAGTAACTGCCATCTGGGTTGTTTTGCTTAATTACGTTTGGTTCCTTTGTCATCTTTCTCAACCTCCTCCTTCGGCAGAATATCGGGATGCTTTTCGGCCAACATGCGGATAAAACCCTCTAACCGCTCGATCTTGGCGGCCTGTACCGCAATCGTTTGGGCACGCTGCCCCACGTCTTGGCCCATGTGCGCCAGAGCCTGATCGCCTGACACTTGACCGATGCTGCTTAAAAACTTATCCATGTCCATTTATAATCCTCCATTAAGTCCAGGCCGGACCACCTAAAATATAGTCCTTGCCACCGCCGTTGGCGATGAGCCGCTCACCTACGATGTGGATCCACCAGCTGCCGATACGCAAGCCGTTTGAGTCCCAAAATCCCCAGGTGGTGCCGGATAAATTAGCTAGCACAAATTTGGGTGCTTGGATAAAATTATTCGTGGTCACGCCAATACCAGACACGTGGGTCTCGTTACCGGATGTGTCCACGGTCCGAAAGTCACCGTTGACGATATTCGCAGCGGTGATCGTGCCGCCAATGATGTTAGGCGACTCAATTTTTGTGCTTGCCGCAATTACACTGGCGACCACGTTGCCGCGGTTGTCGATGGCGACCTTTGCACCGTTGGCATCAAAATATCCCAGTCCATCATCGTTGAGCAAAAAATATCCACCAGAGTTAGAGTTAATCCGCATACTGGTGGGATTTTCGCGGTTAGGCAAAAACTGGATAATCCCTTGACCACCAGACTTGATGTAATTGGTCACGTCGCGGTTGAGGTCGCGGACATCCGTCTTAATCTCATCAACTGACTCCCATTTTTTATCCCACTCATTTGTCACGTCCTCAATCTTATCGTCGGTGTCCTTGCTAATCTGGTCGTCAGCATCCTTACGGTCATCGGTTTCCTGATCCACCGCGTCAGAAGTCTCTTTAATCCGCGACTCCAAATTGTGGAACAGCGAGGATTCTTGAGTGCCAGCCTTGACCGTCGTATTAATCTCATTGACAAAGCTGTAGTCCGTCTCATAAATCGGGACAGTGGCGTCAATGCCGTACAGCTCATCATGCACCGTCGCTTGGTCGGCAAAGGTGATCGCCTGCATACGCTTGGAGCGATACTCTACCGTGTCAACTTGCAGATCATACGCGGGAATGTCTACACCCGGATTTTCGGAAAAATACCGACTGGCGAGTGCCGTCATATCAATGGTGCTATCCGCTCGGCTGGAGTAGTCCACATTCAGCGAGTAAATTTCGCCATACTCATTGATATGTGACGACTTGACCGGTGGCCCGTAGACCGGCGGCGGATTCTTATCGGTGTCGGTGCTTTTTGGCGTGTAGTAAGGCACAATTTGCGTGAGCAGCCCCTCAATAGAGCGGTTAAGCGTCAGGCCCTGGACATTCTTGCCCCGACGGAGAGAGACACTTTTGCCGGTACTCTTGGTCAAGATGATCGACATGCCCCGACGAATCACGGTCCCACCGGTAATCTTAGCCAGCGAATTGCTGGCGCCGAGAATTAGCTCGTTGGGATTAATGTTGTTGTACACCACGGCGCTCCCTGTAATGAGGGTAGTGATATCCGACGAAAAGGTAAATGGAGATGGCCGGTCTAGATGGCTGTTGATGCTTGCCATAATGGCGGCGGGACTGTTGCCGTCAACCGTGATTGAGGAGACCAGGTTGTAATTGTTGGCCATCATCGTGTAGTGCACACCCTCGACTGTCTTGATACCCGTCAAGGTATCCAGTGACGGCTTTTGGATAATGTACGGCTCGTCAGGGCTGGCGGCGTCCGCCTGTACTCGCAAAATCATGCCCGGTTGAATCTGGTCAAACAGCGGATCAGATGCTGCAACTTGTAAAGTCACCTCATCAGTACCATTGCGGACACGCTTAACTGAGTCACTGCCCCGAATGATTTGCGAGATAACCTGTCCACGTTGGGCAAAAGACTTCGTGCCTGCTGGATATAATTGTGGTCTCATAACAATCGCCACCTCGGTTCCACTATGACTTTACTCACATTACCGACCCACGAAATAGGCGTGTGCTGATAGGCCGCCAGCACCGGAAATTCGCTCAGGGTCGCCCGCTCAGCACACAAAGTCTGTGTGCCATCAGCAGCGGTCGTATAGATATCCTGCTGAAACTCATCGGAGTCGACGGACACATTGCCAGTGACCCCAGTCAGCTTGATGGCTTGGTCACCCCAGTTGAGAGTGATATCGCCCTGGCCGTACACAGTGATTAGCGGTTTGGCCATGGACAAAAATGGGTTGTCTACCTTACCCGCTGCGTCAAGCTCAATGATCTTGTCCCGCTCAAAATACTTATAAGCATCAGCCTCCGCCTTAATTGTCCACACCCGTGTTTGTGACATTCGGGCGGGTCGATCCTGCTCCGCTACGTCTGCCGACACAATGTAATACGTGTACGCTGGCTCAGCGTAATACCGAAATGGCACTGGCCCCGGCTGATTAAAAGCATTGAACAGCCAACCCTCGCGCATCAGGCGATCCTCTTCCGACTCAGAAACTAGCGCGATACTCAGCTCAAACTCGCGGGGTTCCCACGAATCCTCGTCGATGTATGCACTCCGAGAGGCCCCTGCAATGTCAAAACTGAGCCGTTTGCGTTTGGGCTTAGGTATCTTGGGGAGAGTCGTCAGCACTGCGTGCAGGTCCCCGATACCGCTTAAACCGTTGATAAAAAAGTCGCCCGCTCTCAATATACTTGACCCCCTCCATTGGCTAGATTGGTATTGCCTTGTTGATGCTTAATCTTCCGGATGACGGCATCCGCAATCTTCTGGGCGTTGCTTGGATCGACATCTGCTGGCACCGTGAGATTAATTGAGTAATTGTTGTTGATTGTTGGTGTGGTCGTCGTCACCGTCGTCGTGGAGCTGGACGATGGCGCAAACCGCATGTTATTAATCTCCTCCACTGTCTGCGGATACCCCTCCGTGCCACTAGCGTACTGCTTGATGTTAAACATCTTGGCAGTTTGAGCAGCGGGAATCACTGAGGCGTGGCGCGGTAATGGCAGCATGACATTTCGGCCCTGCGGAATCATGACACGACCCCGAGGAGACACAATGGCCTCCCGAAACGTCGAGCCGCGTTGATCGTTGACCATCGCCAGAGTATTCTGACGCAGGTCAGTCACCCCGCCCTCAAACCCTAAGATTTGAGCGACTTTAGACCCAATATCGGCCACCACTTTAAGTGTCTTGGTGATGACGCTGGGACCGGAGTTAAAATCACTCACCGCTCGTTTGGCCGAGGCTGCTGGTCCGCTAGCATTGTCGCTTGCTTTTAGATTCTTGTTCTTGGGATTGTTGCTTGCATACTTATTCAGATTTGATTTGGCAGCGTTGGTCTTGCTCATTACGCTGCTGTTATTCGCAGGAAATGTCTTATTGTTAGGGTTGGTTGTACGATACTTTCCACTGATCAAATCAGCGGCTGCATTAGTTTGGTTTAGTATTGTGGAATTGTCACTTGGAAAGGCTTTTTTGTCAGGGTTGGTCTGAGCATAGGGTCCCCGCATCAGTGTCATGGTCTGATTCATCGCACCCATGATGGGATCGTTATTACCGTCAAATTCCTTTCCCGGTACAGGCGCTGGAATATAAGTGCCATTTAACATGTTCATCGTGTTGTACATGGCATTCATGACCGGACTCTCATCACCATGAAAAACCTTGGTGTCGGGTTCAGCTGGGTTATACTCCCCATTCATCTGGTCGATAGCCGCATTCATGGCAGACCGCACCGGGTTTGAATCACCTTCCAACACTTTCGGTTCCGGATTCTTAGCGGTATTGTAAAAGTCGATATCAATACCAGCATCAATAAGCTTTTGTTTAGCATCTGAATCGTTGATCAACAATTGCTTAGTGATGTCATCCAACTGACCAAATAGGCCATACTTAATGACCATATCCGCTAGAGCTGGCGCACCTTGGGCATTTACAACTGCTGTTTTTTCTTCCAGCGACATATTTTGCCACTGGTCGGTTTTTTGCAGGAGCGTAACAAGCGGCACGGTGGCCTTATCCTTGACAATCGCCTGCTTCTCTTCAAGAGTCATTTCGTTCCACTGGCTAGTTTCCACCAGCGCGTCCACGATTGCTGTGTAGTCACCCTTAATGACCGCTTGCTGTTCCTTTAAACTCAGGCTGTCCCAGGACATAAAGTTATCCATGACTTCGGCTAACTCTTTATGCCCGGTGGACTTGATGACAGCAGTTTTTTCTTCCGGTGACAGGGAGTTCCACTGGTCTGTAGCAACCAGTGCCTCCGCGATGGACTGTTTGGCGTTGGTGCTAATCTTGGCGTGCTTTAAATCAAAATACAGTCCCGCCCAACCTTCTTTGGTCTTGGCTGTATTCGCCAACACCTCCGGCAGATTTGTCACAACATTACCGGTTTTTGGATCAAGTACCAAGTTGTTCCATGCCTCACCGGCTTTTCTAGCGGTAGTGCTGACCCTGCCCGCGGTGTCCGCCACCCATTCGGCCATATGTTTCTTTGACCGGTCAGCCGCGGAATCGAACTGTGCAAAGGCCGCACTGATTTCCTTTTCCGAAAACCCATCATGGAGCATATCCTTCATGATTTGGGCAGTTTCTTGTCCCATGGACTTTCGAGCTTGAATTTCTGTCAGAGCTAACCCGGCCATTTTACTGTTATGGGTTTGCTCTAGAGCTTCCAGGGCGTCGTTTCGTGTTTTAGCCGCAATTGAACTGTCACTGGAAATTGTCTTTTGTTTTTTACGATAAGCGCTAATTTCTTTTTGAGCCGAGTCATTAACGGTGAATAATAGCTTGTTGGCTTCTTCCCGAGATAGGTTTACCCGCTCTCCGGTCATACCTTTAAGGACGGCAAGTTCTTGTTTTTTAGATAGCCCAAGGGTTTTAACCGACTCCTGAGCCATCTTGTAGTTGATGTTGCTGATCATTTGCCGCTGGTCATTCGTGAGGGCTACATTTTTATCTCGTGCCTCTTTAGTAATGGTCTCGACTTGCTTAGCATAGCCTTGCATTACTTTGATTCGGGCGGTGTTTTCCTTTTTGTCTTTTTCAGCTTGATCGCTGATAATCTTGCCAGCTGCGCCGCCTACATCCTTTGCCACTTTCTGCGCGTGCTCATAGGCTTCGTCAGCAGATTTTTTTGTGTCACGGACCATCTGGTCAAAGGCTTGGGTGATTAACTTGGCATTCTCTTGTCCAGACTTTGTTTCGTCATCAAGCGCTCGACTGACCGTCGTCTGATGGGACTGCATCTTCGTCGCGGAACGATCAGCAGCCTCGCCAATATCCGTGCCCCAACGTTGTGCACGTTGACCTGACTCATAGGCTTTCTTGCCCCATAATTCCCAGACAGTAATGCCTGCAATCACAGCGGCCCCAGCAATTGCTAAACCTGGTGCGATTGGACTAATGGCGGCTAGCAACCCCTTACTACTGAGGGCTGCACCGCCTAATGTTGTTTCTAATCCTGTGGCGGCATCTCCTGTCGCCGCTATTGCTGGAGCGGTTTTCAAAGCCTCAAACGCCGTCTTGGAAAAACCAGACTTAAGGACATCAAAACCAGTGGCACCTAACTTGGCTGCCGTCGATGCCCGGCCAATACCCCCGGCGACGGCCATAAAAGCACCGGAGCCTTTGGACACGACGTTGAATACTGATCCAAGTGTACGACTCACGGGGCCAATAACCATTGCGAGTCCTGCCCACTTGATAATGTTTTGCTGAGTCGCAGAATCCAGTTTGCCGAACGCCTGAACCATCTCGGTAGCATTTTTGACGACAGGCATCAATGCAGGTAAGACCTGTTGCCCGACCGTGATACTCAATACTTGGAGACTCGACTTAAATTTATTAAAGTTGGCCTGAGCCGTGTTGCCCATGGCTTCAGAGACTTTCTTCGTGGCACCAGTCGCCTTTTCGGTCTCGGCAGTCAACGTCCGTAAGGCAGGTGCACCTTGGTTCATCAGCGCCAACATCGCTCGGCCGCCACGCTCGCCAAACGCGGCGTTGATGGCGGCAATCTTTTGCACGTCAGACATCTTGCTGGTGGACTTTGTGACCTGCTCGATCACTTCCGGCAAGCCAATTTGGCCCGCCTTAAAGGCCTTGACGTTTACGCCTAATTTAGCCATTGGCTTATCCGCATCGGAGGATGCAGCCGCCAGCTTTTGCAGCATGGCGTTAAAGGCAGTCCCGGCCATGGAGCCTTGCAGACCTGCATTGGATAGCAGACCGATAGAGGCCACCGTCATGTCCAGAGACACACCTGCCGCGTGGGCGGATTGCCCAGTGTACTGCATGGCCTCACCCATGTCACCAAAGCCAGACTTAGTGGCATTAGCCGCATAGGTCATGGCGTCGGTCACTTTGGTGGTGTCCTTAGCGCTCACGTTAAATTGGGTCATGGTGGACGTGACTACATCCATCGTGGTGTTAAAGTCATCACCAGACGCTCGAGAGGCATCCAAGATAGCGGGCATCATTGCCATGGACTGTTGAGCCGAATAGCCGGCCCGGACTAGATCAGCCAACCCTTGGTTGATTTGGGTGGTGGAAATGCCGTACTCGACAGCCCACCGTTTGGAGGCCGCAGACATCTGGTCCAGCTCTGCCCGGTATTTGCCAGTGACGGCGGCACCATTGGTCAATAATGGCCCGATGGAGTCAATTTCGCTGTTGAAACTCATCGCGGACTTTGCCGCTGCTGTAAATCCCAGCGCCAGCGGTGCGGTCACTCGGGCGGTCATCTGAGTGCCAAAAGTACTTAAGGCGCCGCCTATTTTACCGGTAACGGACGAAAACTTACCCGCTGCCTCAGATGCTTTGGTCCAACCGCTGGATTGCAACGTCATCTCTTTGTTGAGCTGACCCATCTCCGCTTGGAGCTTAGAAATTTGTGCTTGAGTCCGGTTGTAAGCTGAGGCAGCATTAGCCGTCCGGGTATTGAACTGTTCCTGAGCCTCTGCGGATTCAGCAGATTTTTTGGAGAGGGTGTCATAAGTCGCACCTTGCTGTTTGAGCTTGGCTTGTAGCTGGTTCATTTGCTGGCCCATCGTTTGATAATGAGTCCGCAAAGAGTCGATCCCGCGCTCACTGCCCTTAAGTGCTGCGTCCTGAGCTCGCAAAGCGCTCGCAGTGGTCTTGATAGACGCGTTTAGGACTCGTGCGGACGCCTGGAATGGGTTGATATCCAAGGTAACTGTCCCGGCGATTCTGCCTAACTTCCCGACCATTATTTACCTCCTTTCCCCAAAAATAGCCACGGGAAGGCCTTGTCGATTGTTGTTTCAACGACGGGCTCTTCTTCTCGGGGCTGACCTTTGCTGTCTTGACGCGGCATGACTTTAAGTATTTCGGAGTACCGCCGCATTGCTTGGATCGGCATGTTGTCTATCTCAGCGAGCTTGTAACCGTCTTGGAGACGGGCGGCATAGAAGCGTTTGATGTTTTTAAGCGCCGCTTCGTAGTCTTCGCCGGTGATTTTTTTGGGTTTTTACCGTCATCCTTCGCGTCAGTGCTGGTGTTGTACTGCATGGTGTCGGCAATCGCGGCATTGATGGCGTCAACGGCGGCGGAAGTGGCACCGTTGATAATATCGTCCAACGTAAATTGACCGTGCCAAAAATCGAC
Organism: Schleiferilactobacillus perolens DSM 12744; assembly: GCF_001435585.1. Taxonomy (GTDB): domain Bacteria; phylum Bacillota; class Bacilli; order Lactobacillales; family Lactobacillaceae; genus Schleiferilactobacillus; species Schleiferilactobacillus perolens. Next base: position 226,480 of record NZ_AZEC01000005.1, on the reverse strand, counting down.
CGCGAACTGGGCCAACAATTTTTCATTGACATCAAAATCATTTTCCGAGGGGCCCTCTGGCTTGCCCCACATTTGGAGGCGTTGTTGCTGGAGTTTCAGGCCATTAGTAATGTCGGCCAAATGGGGTTCATCATTCCGGACAAATTTTGCTGGTTTGTTATTAATATCAAGCGTTATTTCGTGTACCATAATTTCCTCCAATCAGCCGCCCGGTTATCCGCATTGTTTATTTCGATGGCGACTAAAGTCCTTTATTAAGCGGGTTCGGTAATGGTGATTTTGCTGGTGGCGATTTTGCCGCCATCTGCGGTGGTGACCGTAATGGTCGCCTCACCAGCTTTAACAGCAGTCACCAAGCCCTTGCCGTCCACAGTAGCCAGCGTGTTGTCGCTGGACTTAAAGGTGATGGATTTATTGGTCGCGTCTTCGGGAGCAACAACGGCAGCCAGTTGTGTGGTCTTACCAACGGCCACACTTGCTGTTGCCGGAGTTAAAGTCACTCCCGTTACGCTTTTGGGACATCTTCACTGATGACCGCTTCTTCCTCGGTCTTCGGAAATACCCACTTCTTGAATTGAGCCAGGCTAAACTCTGGGTCAGATTCACGGCCGACCAATACCAAGTTGCCGGTATCCGCATCACCACGTGGTGCACCCGTACCCTCAATTTCATCAGCATTAGGATCGGGAGCACCATCTACCGTCTTGGTGTCCACACCGGGGATGGTGTACTTAGCCTTTAACAGGGCGAAGTAGATACCCTTACCCTCTTCGTCCTTCGTCCGAAACATCAAAGCAATGTCGTTGGGCTTTAAATTTTTGGAGTAAACTTGCACACCCTTGATGGTGGGCACACCGTAAAAGTCCTTTTGTGCATCAGGACCCACGTCCCAGGTATTGACCGTCAGCTTAGCCTCGGAAATGCCGCCAGACAGCACCACATACGGACCATCATCAGCAGTCAACTGCTTAAGTTCAGCAGTCATTTCCAATTTTGCCGTGGTCAAACCAGGGAGTTTCTTAGTGCCATCGGGGACTAAGTCACCCGTTACAACACCGTACTCACCTTGGCTCACACCAAATTTAACTTTTGTCATTTGTAAACCTCCATTAAAAAGGGCTACCCGATGGGCAGTCCTTGATATTGATATTGTGTAATCACCATACGGAGCTGAGGTGTATCGCCGTCGATCATCGAGTATCGGTAGTATCGCTCCCAGCCCGCCTTGTGCATTTTGTCGTAAAGATAGTCCTCTATCTCATCACAATCCGCAGTTTTTGTCTTATCCACCCAGTAGTCCAGCTGGACTTTGGGATATTTGACCACCCGCTGGTCATCGGCATAGATCGCATCATCGCCAGGAATCGGTGTCACGCGGATCCAGGGAGACAGATCAATAATTGTCTGGCTGGTTTGGTTCGTGAAGTCAGGTGTACTGGAGTACACCGGAATATCACGTGGCTTGTGACCCCGAACGCGCGTCATTAAAGCCATCAGGTCTGTATCAGCAGACAAGAGTTTCACAACTGTTGTTTCAGGGGACAAGTCTATTCACCAACTTTCAGATTTTTAAGAAATGCCTCCAGCACTGGTGTGGTGGCCTCTTCTTGGGCGGCCTCCATAAAGTGCTGCGGGTCTTGCTTGGTTGTGCCCCAGTTAGGGAAACGGATATAATTCGCCGATTTTGGACCGTAACCGACGTCAACAGACAAATCACCAGTGGTCTGACTCACGCTGGAGTGCGTCACGTCATCAGCTGCATGGACGTTGTCCGCGTTAGGCCCGGCCACGTATTCTGGGGTCTTGGCTTTGAGCACTTTTTCGTAGGCTTCCGCACCATCAACAAGCGCTTTTTTGGCTCGTTTTTGCACGCCAAAATTAAGCTCCTCAATGGCGGCGATCATTTCGTCGTCACCCGTTATCTTTAGACCCATTAGTCACACTCCTTGCTTTAGCCGTGATGGTCGTGATATCCCGCCGTTGATAATCAGGATCAACCCCGGTAATCTCATACTCCTGGCCACGCCAAAGGACCCGCCAAGTTGGCTGAATTTCCTCAGCGGTTAAAAACCGGACTAGAAAAACTGGACTGTCTCGGCGGGTGCCAAGTTTAGTCTGCGGGTCCACCACTTCGCGGATAGGCACCTTAGGCACTTCCGCCCAGAGCGTCAGATGCGTCGTCATCACGTCGTCGACAGGCACACCATCGGGCGTGCGGCCGGGGTCATAACTGATGAGTTGGATGCGTTCCGTCATCCGATTGGTCCGCATCAAGATCACCACCAATCTCCGTACGTAACTGATTAATAATGTTTGTCGCTGACGTTTGGAGCGGGAAGCGCATGACTTCTGCGCCCATGCCCCGGTAGTCATAATCCTCTTTGACCTGCTTCATCAGAGCCGTGAAGAACCGGTCCCGTGATACAGGTTTATTAAGATAATCCTCCGGAGTACTGCCGAATTGAACGGCCTTGGCCAACTCATCCGCAGCATCATGGACAAGCATCATAATCATGTCGTCCTCAATGTCTTGGTCCACTTTGAGATACATTTTGAGCACGGCAAATTGCTCTAGGGTTAATGGACTGGTATTAAGCTCAGCCATTAGCAATCACCTACTCTGCTGGGACTAATGCAAGCAAATCCGCCTTAGTGGTTTTACCCGCGAAGTCAATCTTGTGGGCGGTCAGCCACGCTTTAATTTGGTCGACTGTCTGTGCCTCTGTTGGCTTCACACTGCCTGCCGGGTCAAAACCCCCGTCATCACCGGGGGTTACGCTTTTGGGGTGTAGGTCAAGAAATAGCCTGCCTTTTCATCGGCCTTGGCTACACCAAATCGCATACCGGCTTGTAAAAACTGACCGTAAATTTGGTCGTCGACCCAACGCACCATAAAGTCTGCACGGTTAGCAAATAACACTGCGCGCTTGACATCGCCTAAGAAGGCATGGGCCTCGCCAGCAGCACCAAGAGTTTTGTCGGAAACCACAGCGATGGGCATGCCCAGAACAGACTTGCCAGACGGAGTTAGGATGGAATCCTGTAACAAGTACCGACCATTACCATCCTTGACCGTGTCCAACCATTGATAGAAGCTTTGGGACGCAATAATGGCCCGGTTATAGGCTGGGTCCAGGTCCACATTGTTGATATGCTTCAAATCATCAATCGTGCTGACCGTCTTGGTAGCAAAGGTTACCAAAGCCGCCGCAATAGCACTGTTGGTCGTGTTGACCTTGATTTGTTGCGCATTAGTTTGGATCAGGCCAACCAAGTCAATCTGAGAATCATCGATGGATTCTTGGGAGATGGGCAGGGCCTGACGGTAGGTCGCAACTTCCCAAGGCACCTGCTTGAATTCAGGCTTGGCCATCGCCGGGTTCTTTTCCAGCTCAGCCACGGTGGCCATCTTGGTAGTGGCGTTGGCTACTGTAGGATAGTTACCCTTTTGGGTTGACGCTTGGAACACTTGGGCAAAGGGCTTTAAATCCACAACCGTCTGCAATTCACGTTGCGGCACATAGCTAATGGTTTCTGGGATTGTCGGCTTTACGTCGGGAGACTTAACACCAGCATTCGCTACATCGCTGGCGTCAGTTGGATCCGCCCGTAAGACAGCAAATGTGCCTTGGTCTGTCTTTTCAAACTGGATGCCTTCGCTTTCTCGGCCACGAGAGTGCAAATAACGATTCATTGCTTCTCGGTAGTCATGCTTTTCTGGTTTCTGCGCGGGTGTGTTGGTTGGTTCTTCGGTACCCTTGATGGCCGCCTCATACAAGTCCCGCTTTTCCTCCAGGTCCTTAATTTCTTGTTCAGCAGCAGCCACGGCGTCGCGCTTTTCCTTAGCCGCCTTAAATTCTTCGTCAGAGTCGGCCTTTTCGATTAAAGACCGAGCTTCCTTGGTTAATGCAGGCAGCGCGTTGCGCTTTTCTTCAAGCGCCTTCTTCGCAGCTGCCAGTTTTTCGGCAATGTTCATTTGATAACCTCCATTTTTTGAGTACTAAAAAAGCCCCCGATTGAGGGCCTCGCGTTTGAGTTCTTTGACCAGCTTGTCACGCTCGACTTGCCATTCTGGCGGGGCGTCGAGAGCTTTAATATCCTCCAGCGACCGAGCGCCAATAGTGACCTCAGTATCGGGGTACGCTGGCGTGGTTACGGGGGAGACATCATATAGGTGATCAATACTGCGGATAATCCGATGGTATTTCACACCGCGTTCATTGGACTTTTCCCATTTTTGAGCGTCCTTGTCAGGCGCAATCGTAAAAGCAAAAGAGCTTTGAGAGATGATCCCAGCGCGGATGTTTTCGACCAAATCGCGACCGAGTTGCGTATTGGGTGGCGTCAGAGAGTATTTGAGGCCCGTCTCGTCGACGGTCAGCTCCAAATTGACACCCGTCCGGCCCAGGACCTGGCTTTGGTCGTGATTAAAGAGGGCCACGACATTACGCATGTCCGTCTTGTCCAACGCATGAGGGTCGATAGACTCGCGGAAATTAAGTCCGCCGCCCATCACCTCCGATGCCCGATTAAATTTAAGGGCATACCCCTCAATGACTGCCGGGTGATCATCATCACCCTCACGCACCGTGACCGGCGTCGCGGTCATTCGAATTTCCTTGCTTGGCAGTGCCATTAGCATCACCTCCCTTCAATGCGCCTGAATTACTGGCTTGATAAGCCTCTTTGACATCTAAAAAGACCGTATTCAGAGTTGATTGAATACGGTCCATATTCTTGTCTTTGAGCGGCTTCTTACCTATATCCGTGCGTCCCTCGTTGCCGGTGAGCAAACCCGCATTAAGAGCAGCCGTCGCATCCTGTACAGGCAACCCTGTCACGCTACGGGTGTCAAAACTGACTTGATACTGATGCCGTTGCGAGTCGTTGAGATATTTGAGCTGGTACTCGCTGGTGATCCCCTCAAAGTAAAAGGGTAAATCATTTTTGATGTAATCATCAGAAAGCTGTTTGACCGACTGGTTGGGGCTGTTTTGCGCTAACCGATAGGCGGGCACCCGCAAGGCCTTAGCAATTTGCGCCGTCGAGTAGTTGTTGCTGTTGATTAGATTAAGCACATTGGTATCGACCTCCAGCGGTTGATAATCCATCGTGGAGTCAATCACAATTGGCGCTCCAGCGGATGCCCCTTCTTGCGCTTTTTCAAAGTCTTCGCGCATTTTCTTACGTGCATCAGCACTCAGCTTGCTGTTCTTAGCCGTCAGGATTGAACCCTTAAGCCCATTCTGGAAAAACTTTTGCAAAGTGCTAACCCCAGACTCTTGCAAGCCGATCTCGTCCCCCAATGAGAGCAGCGGTGAGCGGCCCATCAGCGTGTCGTAGGAAAAGAATTTCCAATGCACCACATCATCAAACGAACACACCTTTTGGTAGCTGGAATTGTACGGCGTGAACCGGTAAATTGGATTGTCTGGGTCGTTGGTATCCACTTGGGTCTGACTGGGCGCGTAAAACTCCAACATCGAGGGTTCCCCAGTAATGGGGTCCCGAATGATTCGAGAATAAGCGTTGCCAGTCAAAATAGCGTTGACCATCATGCTGAATTTCCATTGATAAGCCGACAATCGCTGATTGACCTTGGTATTCATCAGATAATCCAGCTGGGGCAATTCCACAATAGCATCGTTCGACCGGTCTTTGATGACCAGCGGAAAACGACTTACATCACCCGCCACAATGGACACCGCTGTTAACACATCGGAATTGCGCAATGCAGAAATACCTAAATAGCCACCCCGAAACGACGGCAGAATGCCATTATCCAGCAGTGTATTGGCCCAATTTGGGTCAATATCGGTGGCGTAATCCAGCCCACGAAATAGCTTCATTTGTCATCACCCCCTCCCTGCTGGATCGGGGAGCCACAGAATGACTGCTAAAAGCACCATCAACCCGCCAGAAACAAACAATCCGACTGTTCTGCCCAGGCTAAAAGCACCCGCGCCAAGTACAAAAAAGCCGGAAATTGCAAGAATTCCGACCAAGTTATGCCCTAATAAAGCAAAAAACGCCAATATTTGCGTTTGTAGCGATTTCATTCCATCACCTCCTAAAATCCAAAATCGTCCGAGAATACGCGCTCATCGTCCAGAAAGTTGTCCAAATCCTCGGTAAATGCGATTGCATAAGCATCCAAAGCAGCGTCGATCATGTCTATTTTGTTGGCGTACTTGTTTTTGTTGATCCGCACACCGTTGTTGTCGGACATCAAGACCGCGTTCATCGCCGCCGCCCGCAGAATCCGATTATCGGAGTGCTTAATTTTGCCGCTAATAATATCATCCCGAAACTGCTTGGTGGGCATGGACAGTGTCAATGTACCTTGACGAACCGCAACCATTGACCATTCTGGATGGTTCTTTTCAATAGTCGTGAGTAATGGGCCAAACTGATAAGGGTCGTACATGATCCCCTGGACATCCAGGTCATTGCGCTCGATAAAGTCTTCGAGCCATTCATAAACGCGGTCATTGTCGATAACGCCCGACTCCAGCCGAGATATTTCGCCTTCGCCAGCTTTTTCCGCCGCCAGGTAATCCACACGGTCAGTCTTAATCTTGTTTTCAATTCCACCTTTAGAGGCCACAAAACCATAACCATCAAGCCACCACCAGCCCTTTTGCGGAACCAGCCATGTTGTGGCAAATAAGTCACTGGTCCGACCCACATCAACCCCCAACCAAACTCTTGAGCCTCGGATATCGGGCTTTTCTTTTAGCTCTGAGGATTCCCAGCTGTCCGCATCTAGATAACTATCCTCGGAGGCTTGCCGCCAGATATTCCAGTTCTTGACCAACTTTGAGTTGAGCGTGCCATCAGCGCGAGCAGATTTAAGCTTATCGGTCAAATAGTCCATAATCTGGTCATGCACCACATCCACATCAAGCAAGGGGTTGGCTTTAATCCAAAGCTTCGGGTCATCAACCTCTGAAACATCATCCATCTCTGCGATAAACGCAAAGTACCGTTCTGCCTCGACTTCACCGGCGAGCACTTTCTTCGCGTAAGGATAGTTTTGGGTAAACATCGGCACGTTCATGTCAAAACCTGCGGTACTGATAATAAAGGTCAAATAAGACGGCAACAGCACTTGCCCCGAGGCCAGGGTCTCAAGCATGTCGGTGGTTTTAGCGTTGGCGTACTCATCGACTACTGCCACGTGTGGCTCATATCCATCGACTAGCCCAGCGTCGCGCGAGAATGAGCGGATAGTCGAGCCATCCTCCAAATTGACTATCTCATCTCGGGTGATTTTAACCATTCGTCTGATGTTCTGGTCTTTTCTAATAAGTGCTGTGAGCCGCGTTTTGACCATGTCAAACACGATACCGGCCTGCTTCCGATCATTGGCAGCGGTGTACAATTGCCGCTTGTTGGCCGGATTTTTGCCAAATAGGAACTCATATAAAATGACCCCACTAATCAGCAAGGACTTACCATTCTTCCGCGCCATTGAAATGAACACGTCGGTAAATCGTCTGATTGTGGAGTCCTTTTTATCAACCCAACCGTAGATGACGCCAATAATAAATTTTTGAAATGGTGCGAGTGGCTGTGGCTTGCCAGATTTTGGTTCCGGCAGCAACTCCATAAACTTAACGGCTTTTCCTGCCAGTTCTGGATCATATCGCCAGCGCCAATCCGCCCGCTTTAAATCATTCTCTTGCCGTTTGACTGCGTCGAGTACCGCGTGAGAAGTGACCAGTCGGTTTTCGAGCACACGTTTAATAAAATTGGGTAGCGGGTCTCTAAATTTAGCCATTTTCTGGTCACCTCCTCCATTAGCCGAACATGTCGGTCAGGCTCTGGGTTTCTTTTGGCTCTTTCGGCATATTCATCGCCATCCGACTGTTCACGTTCAGCCCCAAATCACTGGCCAAGCCTTTAATGGCGACCGTCGCTTTGTTCAGGACACCGACATAGCTGTAGTATTCTTCTTCATCACCAGCGCTGAGCGCGTGCTTCATGTTGATCGACGTATTTTTATAGACCGAATACCATGTGCAGTAGTTTTCCAGCTCTGCCCGATCCAGGTTTCGAAGTGGCAGCTTGCCGAGACTCGCGATGATCCGCTTATATTCTTGTCGAGCAATCGGGTCCAGGTGATTGGGCGGCGAAACCTGGAGCGGCGTTAAACCATCCGCCGCCAAAATCTCCGCTTGCAGCTTGGCTTCCTGTTGTTTCTTGGTCAGATTGCCCTTGGACATTTGTAGCACTTTATATTTTCCTGCCATCCCCACTTTCACCTCCTAAACCATCAAAAAATGGGTTATATCACCCCCCTGACCCCCTAAAATCGTTAGAAATTGGGATGCGAAAAAGAGGACGCCCGTTCAAGAGCGCCCGTTTTCATAACCCCCGATAAAATTGGCGGGGGTAGGTCGGGAGTCTCCAGTCCCCGTGGCGCGCGGTTTACGTCGTCGGGAAACTGGAATTAAATATCAAAATTAAATTCAAAAACTTTTTTCTTTTTGAATTTTGTGTTTTTAACAACTTTGAATTTGTCGAATTTGTTTTCGGCTTTTAACTTGTCGACTTTATCCAAGACTTTGAGTAATGAGATCACATCTCTCTTGTCATGACTCAATCGCTTGATGCAATCATCTTTGCTTGTGTCCAACATGATGTGTCGCAAGTCTCGACTCGCAAGCAATGAGTCAAGCTTGTCATCAGGATATGTCATGACCAGCCACACATTGTCGAAGGTCTGCTCAGCCTTAAGCTTGCGAACGATGAGTTCGTAAAACAGCTGAATGTAATCATTGACGTCAATGTTATGATCGTGTCCAGGTTGACCAGTGAGTGCTGACATCAGTCTGTCATAGTCATAGATCAGGTCATGTGATCCCGCATGGTCAAGCACATATGTACTCTTGCCGCTGCCAGGATACCCAGCCACTACCGTGATTGTCATAGCCCTTTGCTGTCCCTTCTTGCGCTTGGTTGTTTCACGTCGAGTCTTCCAGTAATGACAGTCGCGACACAACGCTTGCAGATTGTCTTGGTTGAGTCTGTCGTCCCAATCATCCTCACTTGGAATAATATGATCGACTAATGATGCAGCCAAACCACATCGCTGACAGATACTGTCATCCCTAATGAGGACTTGCTCTCTGGTCTTTAGCCAGGCAGCAGAGTGATAAAACTTGACGTACTCTGATTGTCTTTGGTTGCGGGCTTGATTGTATTGGCGATCAGAGTCCTGTCTGATTTTGGTGGCAGCATCAACTAAGACACGTCGGCCATTAATCATCGCCAGCTTCTTATTCGCCATTGTACTGACCAAACTGTTCCTCGAAGTATGCAACACGCCCTTGCATCAGCATCTTGGTTACTAGCTGCACCTTCTTCATTACAACATCACTCTCAGCAGCTTCGACCCATAGTGCTGGGGCAATCCCAAAGTATTTAACCTTCAAACCATCTGTGTGAAGCAAAGTGTTGACTGACTCGCAACAAACCTCATCGGGATTCACATAATACTTTTGATACATTTTTGCCTGTGCTTTATTCGCACAAATTAGCAGCTCTTTCTGCAAGATAATCAACCTCCAAAGCATAATAAAAAGGAGCCGCATACCACTGGACGGCTCCCTCAAAAGGAGAAAGATAATGAAGAATGTGGGCTGGGAGTCTGTTGTCAACCAGCCAAAGAGTTGCACGGGATTTGCACCCGCACAACCCAGATAATCAGTGCACCGCTCTTATCAAGACGACTGGTAATGGTCCAGTCAATGCAGTAGTTTGCCGGCAACTCAATTATCTTATACTACCAGTATCAACCCTAAAAACTTTTATATGTTGCAGTTTTGTCTCACTCTCGCACCCAGCCGAGTTTAACACCGAGACAGGTGATGAATTTACGTCGGAGACGGCTCACTTTGGACTTATCCATGTGCAATAGTTGGCCAAAGCCTAAGAGCGACAAGTTAGGATGCGGGTGGAGATAGATTGCCTCAATCACATCCCGGGTCTCGTTGTCACTCTCATCCCAGGTCCGTTGAATCTGGAGTTGATAATTACGCAACTGACGGATAGACCGCTGATTTTCCAACATCAAGACCCCAATCAGTTTATTTTCTGTAGCTTGGGGGTTTGGTGAATGACCACCCCCAATGTTTTCATCAGTATTCTCCTGCCGGAAGGCAAATTGCTCATCGGCAATGATCTCTTCTATTTCTTTATCCATGTGCGGATACTGTCGCAACAGCGACTCAATGTGTTTGTAAATGCCGTAGTCAACTCGTGCCAAACCCAATCACTCCCCTAACTGTGCTTTAACCGCATTGAGCAGTGCGGCTTGACCCCTGGCTTTGCCTTGCAAAACTGTCATGACCCGCTCGTCGATGGTGTCCTTAGTGATAATGTGATGGACGATCACCGGCTGAGTCTGACCTTGACGCATCAGGCGGGCATTGGCCTGCTGATAATACTCCAGCGACCAGGTCAGCCCGAACCACACAATGATATGCCCGCCCGCTTGGAGATTCAGTCCGTGCCCAGCTGATTGCGGCTGAGCCAAGAGCATTGGTATCTTGCCCGCATTCCACCGATGGACATCATCGCTACCTGTGTCCAGCCGTTTAGCCTGCGGAAACTTTTTGAGTATCCGCTCCGCGTCGTGCTTAAATTGATAAAACACCAGCACCGACTGGCCTTGGGCCTCGTCAATGATATTAGCCAGTGCATCCAGCTTGTGGTCGTGGACCTTGATTGTTTTACCATCATCGTCATAGATGGCCCCGTTGGCCAGCTGGAGCAGTTTGTTAGCCAGGACTGCTGCATTGCTGGCAGTGACACCATCGTCTCCCAACTCGGGAAGGACATAATCCTTTTGCAGCTGCTTGTACTGCTCCGTCTCCTTTGGTGTCATCTCCACCTGCACAATGTTGTCGGTGCGTGGCGGCAAGTCCAGCAACTCTTTGGACTGCATGGAGATGGTGATGTCGCCAATGCGATCGTAAATCGTCTTATCCGCTCCCGGGTTGAGTACCCAGTTGTAAACGACATATCCTGACTGCATTCCTGGGTGAAAATAGGTTCGACGATAGTCGCCGATGGTCAAGCCCAGCCGTGTTCCCCGGTCCAGCAGATACATCTGCGGCCACAAGTCCATCAGGGAGTTGGGTGCGGGTGTTCCAGTAAGTCCAATCACTCGATGCATCAGCGGCCGCACTTTGCGTAATGCCTTAAACCGTTTTGCTTGCGGTGACTTAAAGCTGGAGAGCTCATCGATGACCACTGTCTTAAATGGCCACTTACGACCGTAATACTCGACCAGCCACGGCACATTTTCGCGGTTCGTGATGTACAGGTCGGTTGTCTGCTGGAGTGCTGCCGACCGTTGTTGAGCTGAGCCGAGTATTGTTGAGTAACTCAACCCTTTTGTTGAGTCCCATTTGTGGATTTCATCCGGCCAGGTGTTTCGGGCGACAGCCAGCGGTGCAACGATCAGCACCTTGCCCAAATCCTCCAGCAGCTGCAAGTCAGCAATGGCCGTCAGCGTGGACAAAGTTTTGCCAAGGCCCATATCAAGGAACAAACCGCAATACCGGTTGTTGATGATGAAATCTACGGCGTATTGCTGGTACCCTCTGAGTTTTGCTTCCAAGATTTCACCTCCTCAACAAATTCACTGGCGGCGATTTTACTATCCACGATGTTCACCTTGAAACCCTGACGAGCTAATCGCTTATGCATCATCACCTGATTCATTCGTGGCTTCTTGCCCGGCTGCTGCAATTCAACAAACCAGATTCGTCCCGCATAAATCACTAACCGGTCTGGTACTCCTCGCACACCTGGAGCGGTCCACTTGAAACATTCCGCCCCGATCCGTTTGACTCGTGTCACCAAGAAATTCTCCACGTCGCGTTCAATCGTCAATTTTTCACCTCGTCATGGTTGTGTGTCAGAAATCGCATTTTTTGCTCAACTATTTATACGCTATATACTTTTTACTTTTTACCCTCTGCCCTTTACTCTTTATATACTCTTTTTAAACCTCTATATAATAGTAGTAAAAGTTGAATTTCTGACACAGAATAGGCTATAGCCCTTGAGGCTGTTGAGTTTTCCGCTGTGTCACGAATTGCCTTTTGTGCCAGAACAGCGGCACAAAGCACTGAAATCAGTGGACGAATTTTTAGGTGCGTGCTCCGACAGCCAGATCGGTCGGCCACGAATTCTATTCTTCATCAATTCTGTCTCCAAATTCTGGAACTCTGACACATTCAGTCAAAATCTGACACAGCCAATTTAACGTCCTGCCAGATCCAAACTGGGTTTTTTTCGATTCGCTTTCGAGTTCTCGTGAGTCCCAGTTCTTCTAGCCGCTGGCCAAACTTATATCGGCCCAGAGCCTTTTCACCGTTCTCCATGCTGTAATTGGTATAGGCGTTGTACATATCCTCAACTGTAGTAACTTGACCGTCGACCTTGTTAACTGCCTCGGTGACAAAGCGTCCCACCTGGTCGTTGCCGATTACCCAGTCTTGCAGCTCGCGTTCCATCATAGATGATTCCGTAAAGCTGCCACTCTTAATCAGTCGCCGCAGGCCATCCATCGCCCGGTTAAAGATACCCGGTGCTTCTTTGAGCATCTGCTTAAGCGGGAATTGCTTGATAATCTCAGGTGTCACCTTCCGGTTGATTTTCAAGATGATCGCCCGCCGAGTCAGTCCGCCGCTGAAATCCCGCATCGCCGGCAGCTTGTTCATGGAAAATGTCAGCTTGGCGAAATTGTAAAATTTCAGCGGGTCGGAGAATTTCACGTCGGCATAGGTGATATCCTCACCGGTCAGTGTCTTAAGGATGGCGCCATCTTCCAAGTACTGGCTCTTGGCATCACTGTCGAAGTTGGCCGTCTTTTGATACAGTCCCGCTGGCGCAAAAGGCTTGGTCATCAGGGCCTCTAAGGTGACTGCCGCTGATGCCTGCTCGCCGATCGCGTTGCGGATGACGTTGATGAGTGTCGATTTCCCAGTTCCGCCGCCGCCATACAAGAACAGCATTTTTTGAATGGGGTAGCCCCGGAAAAACATATAGCCGATCCACTCATAAATGAAGGGCATGTTCTCCTCACCCAGCAGCCACCGGGCGTAGCCGTCAAACGTCGGGCAATCGGCACGGTGGTCATACTGCACCGGATAAAAGGCTCGTGCGTGCAGGTCTGGGTGATAGCCCTCGCTAAACGTGTTGTCCTGCCAGTTATAGATGCCATTGGCCAGCACCAGCTGACTGGTGTCTGGTGCCGGAAATGGGTCATCCGCTTTGATCAGTCCCTGGATGGCCGTCTTGGTCTCTCGTATGAGATTGATCTTAGTCAGCTTGCGCAGGTAGTCTTTGGTCAGAATACTGGTCAGATAGGTGTCCGTATCATCCCGCCAGATGCCGGTCTTGTCGTCGTACCGTAGAAACTCACGCTTGTCGAAAAACAGCGGGTGCTCAGCGATGACATGCTCGGCCAAATGATATGTGTTGATGACCGGATTGCCCTTATCTGTGATGGTCAGCCATTCAGCCAGGTCCTTGGTCTTATCCGCCTCAGCGCCGTCCTCTTGGTCTTCCCACGTGTCAAAATCATCATCGGCGGTTCCGATCACGTCTTGCTTCCACTCGGCGTTGACGCCTTTATCTTCTAAAGCAAATTGCGTCATTGCTTTGGTACTGGGCAGTTTGTTGACGGGTGTGCCATCTTTGGCTTTGGCGTCCAAATCATTAAACTTGTGCAGCCGGACCAAATCAAACGCGTTGGTCAGCTGGCCCCCAGTGGGGTCTGTCCCGTGGTGAGAATAGGCAAACTGGTCATCGTACAGCACCAGTCCGCCGACCGTGCTTCCCGGAATATAGGTGTAACGGTCCGGGTGTCGAGTTGGCGCATACACGTCTGGCAGAAACTTTTCGATGGCCTCACGAATCGGGTACACCCGATTAAAAGCGCCAATTGCCCCTGGTTTGGTCAAGGGGTCGCCAGCCATTTTGGCCTCATGCTGGTGGACTTCGGCCTCCCGGTCAGATACCGGCCAAAAACTGGAATCTTGCCAGTCGGTGTACTCCCCCAGCACTTTGTCCGGGTCGAGCAGCTCCCCGTCTTGGTGGCGGTAGAAATACTCCGCGTCCTGGGAGTGCGACGGCCAAAACATCAGCCGTTCCGGCTCATAGGTTGAGTCGTCGAAATTGTTCATGCCTAACTCTGACGCGACTTTTCGAGCCAGCGGTACGTATTCCTCTGCTGTGACCACACGGGACAAGGGAATCACAAACCGCATCCGGGGATTGTCCGGCCGATACTTATGCGTGCTGTACACGGCCAGGCTGAACCCCCAAAGCAGCTCCGCGTCGTCCCACAGGTTGTGATCTGGGAAGTCGACGTCCAGGGTGAGCAGACTGCGGTTTTGCACGCTGCCGACTTTCCGGCGGCCCTGTTTGAGCCAGCCACCGACAAATCCACCGACATCTTTAATCTCTTCCTGCTGCTCCCGCGACATTTTAGCCCACTCGGCCATTGTCTCGGGTGTTATCGTCGGATGGCTGAGCCGGTCCAGCAAGTCAGACCAGAGCATCACTTTATTGCTCCACTTCTTGGTCTTGCGGCTGGGAGCCATAGCAATATGCAGCTCGGGATTTGGCTTAGATTCGGTATTTTGTTCCAGCATTATCCGCTCTCCTTCCTATTAAAAATCTGACCAACCATCTTCGCTCTCTCCAGGTTTCAACTCAGCCAAGTTCACTTCTTCGCCCCCTCCTCTTTTTTGATTAGCCGATTGAGATACGTGCGCGCCTTGTACAGGTCTTCCACACCGTTCTTGCCCTTGTATCGGTAGACATACTTGATGATGTTACCGATGAGGAATGTCCGGGCATTCGCGCCATACAGATCATACATGGTGTCGATCACGTCTCTGCCGTCGTGCTGGTAATAGGTAGGCTTGATGTCTTTCGTCATTGTGCGCCCCCCTTATCGCAGGTCCTGAATTAATGAATACACGGGTGAGATGGCGTCAGCGAAGCTACTAAGTGAGGCCATTAATAAGATGAATGCGAGAATGGCAGCAATGCTAGCGATAGTAACAAACATGAAATGCATGGAATCTTCATGCACAGACCGCTTCTCATAAGCTGGTATTTTCATCGATTGCCGCAAGCAGACAAAACTCGCCACTCCTAAAATCACTACCATAACAGCAAAGACCGATCCAATCATCCACTTACGCAGTGCATATTGCTGGACAATGATGTTCAGTGATTGAGGTAATTGCTTAACCCCTTGATTCAAAAGCCGCAGCAACTCTTCAATTTGTTTTTCCATTAATTTTCCTCCAATCGACGGCCACACATTGGGCAGAAATTCACACTTGCTGAATTTCTGATGCCGTTCGAGCTCGCATCACTGACAAGCTCATCTTGTGCATTGAGATGGATGCTTGCTCCGTCCCACGAACGGTTTTTAACGATTTCGTCGAATGGCTCATGGCAGTATGGGCATTTTTTTTGCTTTTCTGTTAAAGGGGTCGATTTCGACCCCTTTTCTTGGGAAACCGCCTTGGCGAAACGCTGCCGAATAGTCATGTCATATACTGACAATCCTCTTGGCCCACGGGGACATCCTTGCCCGATCTCCAACTCCAAAACACTGCAAACCAGCTCATATCGGTTCCACAGCTCGTCAAACACGTCCTGTACTGATTCAGTCATGTTGTGCCTCCAAGATGTTCCCGTTCAGTTCACGCAACCAAACCTCCATCAACATATCGTGATCGTTATAGTACAGTTGCTCATTCTCATCTCGTTCAACATCTTGCAGATCGATGTCCATGAGTTTAGCAATTCGCCAAAATTCGGCTTCCAGCTTTTTGGGGTCATCAAACGCACCAACAACCGGGTTGTCTTGCATTGATGCCTGGAAGAGCAATACATAAATCATTCGTTTCATTTCTCCGCCTCCAATTTCACGATTTCACCGGTTTCCTCAACGCGCCAGGCGCCTAGCACCCATGCAGTAGCGAAGGTGTTTTGATTGGCAATTATCCATGCCAATGGCTCACTAACCTTATGTCCGTTTCTGGCCGTGTCCAACACGCCAAGCAAATTAGTTTGCCCGTGTGCTGATTGCAACATCTCTCCCACCACTTTCGGAATCACCGGCAGATCATCTGGCAGGGCGGCGGCGTAACGAGCACTATAATCAGACAGACTTTCCGACCAGTCTTCAAATGACCCGTCCCTAGGCAAACTACTAATAAAATTTTGTTTCCAATCATCTAGTGCCCGCTCTATAACGTCCCGCTTCGTCTCATTGCTCAATCTAAGTCGCCCCAATCCCTCGCGGTCATGGCCGCTTCTGAGCCTTCTGTGTGTGGCAATAGGGGCAGCTACTCTGGGCATCAGTCTTGCCTAATTCAATCATTCTTATTCCTCCAAATCGGTAATTCGGTCTAATACTGCTTGCACTGGCTTGTGCTCGGGTTTAATTTTGTCGACAATGGCGTATAAATCGGCGGCAAAAGCCGGTGCACTCTTGCCACTGGCAAAATAATTGGCAAACGCCATGTGGATTTGAGTTTTTGCTTCTTCCTTATTCATGTTCTCGTTTCTCCATATTGATGAGCAGCCGATCCCGGCCCTCTTGCTTGATACTGGCTTTAACTCCCCAGCTCCAGAGCGCTGACGCGATGAGCTGGTCCAGCGCACCAGTGTGCTCAGGGTTATAGTTGAGCACGTCAACTGTGATTTGAGTTTTCATCGTTCCACCTCATGCCATTCGTTATCATAGTTGACCCAGATCCCCTGCGAGATGCGCCAGCCGTTTTCCGTGACGCGAGGTATCATTCTGAGCTTCCACCGCAGACTCATAATCCCTGATTTGTCCCGGGCTTCGTTCAAGCTGATAAAGTAATGCGTGCTACGATCGACCAGTTGGTATCCCAGATAATGGGCAACCGGATAAACGGTCAGCTTATTTTCGCGGATGATTCGCCATACTGATTTCGGCTGGAGTCCCACCAAGTCTCCGATTTCGGCCTTAGAGTAGCCCAGCTTAAGGCATTTCTGGATTGCTTCAATCTGCTTGCCTTTTGCTTGTGCTCGCAAATTTGATGCTTTGGTCGGCGTATTTGTCGGAACATGCGGCTCACGCCAATTTCCAGCACCGTCTTGATACCAGCGGCCATGCTGCACGCGCCAGTTTCTAACGGTCGTGTCCAAGTCGCCATCGTTGAGTACCAGCCGATTCCGACCAAGGCGGACCATTTTGTAGACTGCCGATCGACTCTCGGGGTAGTTCACTTCGCCTGTCTCCAAATTTGTGACGCGCCAGTAACGGTGGGGCAATACCTCGAAATGTCCATAGCGCAGGTCGCTTGTCACGGTAGTTGATGAGACCCCGAGAACAAAGGACATATCCATTACGTGCAGACCCGCTTTAATGAGTTCCGAGTAGCGTCTCATTCGAGCTAAACGGGCCTCACGCTTTTCAACAATGTTGTGTGCCAGTTTTGGTTTGGTCACCTTTTTGTTGACAGGGTCTTCTCTTAATGCTTTCCGGATTGGCTTCCACCGGGGGTCTTTTCGTGGTGCATTGACTCTTTCTAGAGCGATGATCTGCTCCAAAATTTCAGGGTGTTTCGATAGTCGTACCCTTTTCTTTCCCTCCAGAATCGTTTCAGCTGGGCCTTTTAGGGCTTACTCGTCTCTGTTTCTTCTTAGTCTTTCTTGTAATACAAGCTTTCAAATCCTGCAGCGTTCAGCGGCAAGCCCTTGGCCCACGGCTCTGCCTGACACATAATGTCGCGCAGCCGAAGCCGTCAGGCACATCAGCCACGGCCTCATCGTGGATGTGCATGATCACCGGATACCCGCCGGCCTCCAGCCGGAGCATGGCATCGGCCAGTAAATCACGGGCCGTAGCCTGCACGATGTTTTCCACGATTTTGCCGCCATAGGTGTCGAGCCGCATGAACCCAACCTTGTCGCCTTGGCCGTCGTAAGTGATGTGGCTGCGGCCATCAGGCTGCTGCTCCAGTCGAGGCTTGGCATAAGCCAGCCGCCGGCCACTTGGCAACTTGATAAAAAGAAACCCTTTGCGTTTGTAAAACATCAAACCCTTTTGTAGTCGGACAACGCCGCCGCCAGACAGCACGGTCTCCACCGCCCGTTGACAGTCATACCAAAACCGCACGATGTGCTTATTGGCGTTGCGCCATTTGTCGACCAGCTCCGGCAGCTCATCCTCGGTCAGGCCCATGTTGAGCGCCCCCATCGCTTTGAGCGCGCCGACCGACCCCTGATAGCCCAGGGCCAGCGTGGCGACTTTGCCCTTCTGCCGGGTCTGTTTATCAATGCGGTCCATGGGGATGTTAAACATCTGACTAGCCGTCGCCTCATAGATTTTGCCGTGCGTCCTAAACGCATCCAGCGTCCATTCCTCACCGGCATACCAGGCAATCACTCGCGCTTCGATGGCCGAGAAATCGCAGACCACCAACCGGTGACCAGGGCTTGCCGTGAGACCCGTGCGGATGAGTTGCTTGAGCACGTCCGGCACATCGCCATAGAGCAGGTCGATGGCTTCAGCGTCCTGGGCTTTGACCAGTGATCGGGCCAAGTCCAGGTCCGGCAGATAGTTTCTGGGCAGGTTCTGGACTTGGAGCAACCGGCCCGCCCACCTTCCGGTTCGCGAGGCTCCGTAGAACTGGAGCAATCCGTGGACCTTGCCGTCAGCGCACCGCGCATCCTCCATCATCAGATACTTCTTAGTGCTGGAGTTGGACAGCTTGAGCCGTGTCTCCAGGGCATCGGCAACCATCGGCGGCAGCTTGCCGCTGTCCAGTGCTTCCTGGACCAGGGCCTTGCCGAGTTTCTCCATCGGGGTGCCTTGGTCCCGCAGCCACTGTTTGAGCTGCATCAGGCTGTTGGGGTTGTCGAGACCCGTGACAGTCTTGAGATGAGCCATGTTAATGGCATTGGCGTGCTCCATGATGTGGATGGCGCCATCGGCCAAAGGCACGTCCACAGCCACACCTCGGTCGTTGATGCGCTGGTCCATGGCCCACAGATCCCACTCATGGGCTTGCGTTTTGATGGCAGCCAGCTTGTCGCTGATGGCCGCTTCGGTCCGCACGTCTTGAGCGTTGTAGGACTTGTATAGCTCCCAGTCCTCAGGTGCGTCTGCCGGCATATTGCGCTTGCTCTCCGGCTGCTTGACCGTTGGTTTCGTCGGCGTTGAGAAATACCGGATGAGCCGGACCCCGCGGGGGTCCTTGACCTGATCCACACCGAGGTAGTTGGCGGCTTGCTTTAGGCTAGCGGGCAGGCCCAGCTCCATTGCTTGGACCATGGTGTCGCGCCACTGGCGTGGGTCCAGCCACTCGTCGGGTCCCAGCCGTTTCAGCCGCCGCAGAATCCGAGTAAATGACACCCGCTCAAACTGGGCATTCCAAGCTTCCTTGACATACTCCGGGTCGGTCAGCGCATCGAGGAACCACTCCGGTATCGACTGCTCGGTCAAGTCCACCGTCTCCACGTCTGCGTCGTCGATCTTGTAGCTGAGCAGAATAATCTCAAAACTCGGGTCATCGGTGTAGCGGTAAACCCCGACGCTGGGCAGGTCGGCAGCCGAATACGTTTCGATATCACATAGCAAGCGAGTCAAGTAATCGCCTCCTTTAACCACCAGAATGTCCGCTTGTGTTTAATGGAACTGATGGCATTTTCGGAGACTTGATACATGTAGGCTAGATTTACAACCCGGTTGTCTCGTGGATTTCCATTTAGATGCCGAACACCTCGTGCAGTCTTTTGAACACGATCTACACTTTTGATTCGGCCGCAGTTTGAGGCTCGGTATCGTCCTTCAAAGCCAGGAATATCTTTCCAAATCTCGGCTTGTTCCATAAGCTAGAACGTCCGTAGCGGCGTGATCAGATAGCTAATGCCCCCGTCGTCTACAGAGAGAGTGATCGGCCGCAGTGCGCCGTACCAGTCGACCCGGACGAGTCCGTCGGCCCGCCCAAAGTAATCAACGAACAGGCGGAAGGCGTTGTACAGGTAGCGCGGGTTGATTCCGGTCGGCTCCAACTGGTCCACACCCAGAGCATTGTGCGTGATCATCGTCACCTGACTGGTGTCAGAGCCGATTTGCAAATAATCCTCCGAGCGGTCGTCTTTGCGGAATTGCATTCGCACGACTTGGCTATTGTCGGGACCCGCTGCCGGGTAAAACATCGACTTAATGACCGGCAGAGCCTTGCGCAGCTCCGGGGTCAGCAGTTCGAACGTGACATCACCTGGTCCAGCTGGAATCAGCCGATCAGTATCTGGATAAGCGCTACCGATGAGCGGATCACCCTCTTCGAGTTCGGGCATAAACTTAAGCAGGTTTAAATTGACATTGATACCTAGATTGTGAAACTTCCGGACACGGAGCAGGACATGTGTATCGGTCGCCACCGCACTGCCATCGCTGGTCAGGTGCAGATTTTGCAAAATGGGGCGATTATCATTCTTGCTGACGACATCCTTAAAGGCCCGCTCCAGTGCACCGGGGCGCATGTTGTCAAATCCTGGCAACCGTTTGATAGGTTGTTTTGTTGCTTTAATCAATTTGCTCACCCTCCTAGCCTAACAAGTCGTCATCGTCTTCTTCGTCGTCATCCCATTCGTCGAAATCATCATCCGCAGAAGTCCGACCGTCCAGATGCTCACCATCAGCAACCACCTGGACATTATTCAGACCAGCCGAGATACCCTTATTGCCACTAGTGTTATACGCATAAGTGTTCAGGCTCACCCGGGCGTACACGCCGGAGTAGACTTCTGCTTCCGAGGTCACCGGGTTCTTGGCGCCGTCAATCACTTGGGGTTGGGTAGTGCTGGAAAGGTTCATAAAATAATGACCCTTCAATTCTGGATAATCGCCGGTATTATCGTTGGGGTCATCGCCATCTCGCAAGGTGGTCTTGACCTGTTCAAACGTCAGTCCCTTAAGCTTGTCGGCCTTAGCCGCGTCATATGCGACCTTCTGAGCGCTCTTAATTTTTTTGAGCGTCGCCTTGTCTGCCTTGTCGATGATGATCATCGTTGAATACTTGGCATCCCCGCCGTTGATTGCGTGTGGTGCCAGCAGGTGGACAAATGAGAGACGGACTTTTCCAGTAACTACTTTTGTTGTTAATTTAGCCATGATTATTTTTCTCCTTTGATTGTGTCTTCGTTGTATTCGTCAAAATCGTCTTGCGCTGAGCTGGGTGTGAAGGGCTTGCGGTGGTCCTCTTCCGGGACCAGCGTTGGCTTGCCTTGCGGCTTGTCGACCAGCTCGCCCAGCAGCTCATTAAATTCTTTCTTGCCGACTAATCGCTCCAGCGCGGTGAGGGTCTTAAGCTCTTGGGGCTTAAAGATATCCTCGATCCCCGCCGACTCCAGAATGGACTCGGCCTTATCCTTGTCAGTGATCACGCGGACACTGCGGCCTTCGACCACCTTGTACCCAGGAATCTCTTTGCCGTGCGTGAGTACCTGGTCGGTGGCGTAGTCCTCTACTGCGGTGAGCCAACGCTTGATGCGTGGAGCTTGGTCGAGAATGTCCGCAATCTCTGCATCCGTGAGGGTATTGGCCTCTTTAAACTTGTACTTGCGGATTTTGAGATTAGCCTCAGCCAGATGCTTATCAAACCCCGCCGCCCGATAGAACGCGGTACTGCTGGGGTTTTCAAAGTTCCACGGGCCCTCGCCATTGAGTGCTTTGTCCGCCGCCGGCATCACGACATTTTTGCCCCAGTCCAGCAGCTCTTGCAGGCTCATTTCAAAGCTGGCGAGATTGTCAATTCGGGGCTGGTTGATGGTCATCCGCACCGTGGAAAAATCGTACAACAGACCTAAGTCGTGATATGCTCCTAACGCGTATAGCATCAGCTGCACGTTGTGGTCCGCCCGGACGCGAACGCCCTTGCCGTACTTGTAATCCCAGATGGATAAGACATCATCGTTGACAAGGATCGTATCGGCTGTCCCCCAGCCGCCGGGTGCCCACTCCCCGAAGTCGACACGCGTCTCGGAGTACAGGTCGGCGCCCGGCATACTGGCCAGGTCCTCCATGACCAAATCGACGTGTTGCTGGGCATAATCCTCCATGGACTGGCCATAATACTGTGAGCTGGCTTTGAGCCGCTTGACCTCGGTGTTGTATTTGCGCTTGGTGATCTGCTCGGTGACCAGTTTGAGTTTGAGTTCCACCAACCGGTGGGCGTCGGTGCCTTCTTGCGCATAGGGACTAGACGGGTTGGGGATGCCTTCTTCCATCCAGAGAGACGGTGGGTTGTTGAGCCACTTTCCTGCTCCGCTCGCGCTGAGCTTGGAGTGCTGTGTGGGTGTAGCCATTTATTTCAGCTCCTCGGTAACCTTGTTGGCGAACCAAGCAAAGTCTGTGGGGTCCAATTCTGAGAGATTGGTGACCCCAAAGCTCTTAAGGATGGTCTTGAGCTTCTCCCGACCGCCATTTTTGTGGATGAGGTCGGTGGCGATTGCCCGGATTTGCGGCAGCGTGTAATAGCTGGAATTGTTATCCGGCTCAGGTGTCTCGGTGTGGGCCTTGGGTGCCTCAATCGCGGGATCGGGTTTAGGTTTTGGTTCGGTCTTCTTAACTGGCGTCGGTTTTTCAACAGGTGCTTTGGCCTTAGTGGCCACTGGTTTCGGGTCCCAATTTGCAGGGCCGTCCGTGAGCGTGGCCAACAGTGTCTGTAAGCCGTCGACGAGTTCTTTGCTATTGTTGCCGGTAACTTTTACTTCTAACATTCTTCATACCTCCAGGTGTGTGGTATACTTGTGACGAGAAATGTTTTGCTGTGCGACCTTTACCGACTACCATCGGTGGGTCGCTTTTTTAGTACACTCAATTTGCTTCACCACCTTTAATGAGCTGTTCCAGGCGTGGCCGCCAATCGGCGTAGACACCGTTGATATTGCTGTTGGCATCGCGTCGCGCACTGTCTTGGCGTAGCCGTTTGTCCGTCATTGCAATTGATGGGGCGCCCTTGACCGGTTGCAGGTAATTGGCTCGCTCCCAGTCCTTCCCTAAGTCAAATTGCTCTTGGAGAGTGGATGCAATTTCGTCCAGCAGTGCGTTAAGTTCCTTGTTTTGCTTCATGCCAGTGCCTCCTCCTGGTTGTGTTGACGGACCAGACGCTGAATCTTGTTATCGGCGATACGGTGTAGGTCATTGAGTGGTTCCGATGGACCTGCCAGGATACGCATCACTGTGATTTTGTTCCGCCACTTAAGCAGATTGACGAGGTGCTGTTCTTCAATTGTCATTTGGTTTCTCCTTTCCGCCGATCCCGTCGCAGGTAGCACTCCTGATAATCATTCGAATTGTGTCCGCACGCCCTGACGCAAATCCTAGAAGGAAATATGGATTCTGCGCGCGGTCAAGTGCTAGGCCTTTAATGCTGTTGGCTAAGTCGTAAATCCGTTTTAAGTCGTCTTCGTAAATTGATACTTTCTTGTCGTTCATTGCGACCACGAAGGGTTCAACTCCTTCCTTTTCTTCCAGCCCAATTAGATAGGCAGTTGGTACGTTGAGCACCCGACTTAGGGATTCCCATGTTTGCGTTCGTGGTTCTCTAGCTCCGCGTTCCCAATTGCTGATCGTTTGCCTGGTGACGCCAAGTTGTTTGGCAAGATCGCCTTGGCTAACCCCCGTTTGCTCACGTGTTTCCCTCAACCTGTTGGCTGATATCATAACTTCACTTCCTCTCTTTACTGGCTTCCCGCGCAATTTCCGGGAAATAGTCGCTCATGAATTTGCCAAACCGCACCGGGTCGCATCGGTAGCCCTTGACACCACTGCCCGGATACATCACTGACTGCCCCCGCAGCATTCCAATAAATCGTGGATTTTGAAAAATATTGTCAGAGAACCAGGTCACCTTTTGGTGATACCGCTGAGCCAGGTCAATTGAATCCCACCACCGATAGGTATCTGCTTGTTCGACGAGCCGGTCATACTCGGCCTTGCTGATAAGCACCTGATCGGCGGGAATCTCAATACTGATGGTTGGTGTGATGGTGATTGATTGCGTCATTGCCCTCACCCTTTCTTTGGCTTCGGCGGAATAAAGGCGTCAACCCCATCCGGCAACTCTTCAACGCCATGGTATTGAGTCACCAGATAATCGTATGTGGCCGCCAATCCACGCATCGCTGCCACACGGTCTGTGATTTCGCTGAACTTTTTTCCCGCGAGCGAGGATTCGGTGGAAACAATGCGTTTACCGTCCTTATCCAGGTCGGTGATGAAGCCGTCAGGGTTGAGGACGAAATCTGCGCAGTCGGGAATATCATTGGCAATTCGCATAAACTCGCCGCTAACACCGTCAATCATGTCGTCGAGCAACTGAAGTTTGATGTCTTTCCACTTTTTGATGCTGATTGTTTCCGTCATTTTGCTTCACTCCGTTCAATCATTGGCAGAATACCGTGTCCCTTTAGCTGGTCGTAGATAAACAGCCGACCTTTTTGTGTCCAGTAGGTGTTCATGTGGGAAGTCTCCGTGTCATCTACGAAGGTCTTGCTCTGGGTGTAGCCTAGGTCCTGATATGCGGCATACAATAACCAGATCCGACCTTGCTTGTATTGAATACCGTAGTCATGCAGTAGATCATTCAACTTCCGGCCGCTAAGGCCATAGTCCTTAGCAATTTTCGTGATGGACATCAGCGATTTGTTCCGCAGGATCAGGTCATAATAGGTAGCTTTGGGTTCCAGTTCTGCCACTCGCTGCTCGGCGATCAGGCGCCCCTGCTTCTGTTTGTCTCGCTCTTCGGCCAGGTCCGCCGCCAACCGCAGGGCCTCTGGTAAGGACTGCGGAATCGCTGGTGCGGTCGACGGGTTGAAGTAGTTCTCTTCCAAACTGTCAAATACATCCCATGCATTATCCGTTCCCAGCATTTTAGAGTGCCGCGCGGCGCCCCGGCGAGTCCAAAGATAGAGGTGTGCTGTTCGATCTGCGACCAGGGAGCTATTTGCTACTTGGTCCTTGAACCCCTTAAGGGCCGCGCCCTCAAGCAGAAAGTAATGAAGACCTTCAGCAAATTTGTCGGCATTGCGCTGAAAATTCTGCTTGATTCGGTCAGCCGTGGTTCCATATAACCCGGCCAGTTGTTCCGTGGTCAGCACCCGCTGCCCCTGATTTTCGATCGGTTTCAGTTCGTTCATTTCTGGTCTCCTTCTTTCTTCAGTCGGGATAAATCCAAGATGTACGTGCTTGTCACCCCGAGATAGTCGGCGACACGCTGGAGGGCTTTCGCCGAGGGATCATGTCTTGCCCATTTCGAGATACGCCCCGTGGTCAAATCCAAGTCCTTTTCAATCCGATAAATTGAGACACCTTTGTTCTTGGCCACGGTTTGAATTGCAGAGTATATAGTCATAGGTTCTCCTTTCTAAATGCTGAATAATCGGTAACCGCAATTTTCCCTAGATTCGACGAAACGAAAAAGTGCGGTTGGACAATATTATTTTTCTGGGTGTCGGTGCTCAACTACAAATGTTTTGTAGTCGTCAGGCAAAAAAATAATATTGTCAAAGGGCTGGTTATAAAGCCCAGCCAGTTTGTAGGCCATGTTGATACGCAAGGACTTCCGGTATTTCTCATAATCAATGTACGTCTTTTGGGAGAAACCCAGGCGTTTAGCGGCTTCATACTGGCTCAAACCGGCGTTTACGCGAGCCGCTTCGATGGTAATCATTGTGCATCGCTCCTTTCGATAACCATAGCGTACTACAATTTATTTGTAGTTGCAACCCCTATAAATAAATTTTTTGCTTTTTGCACTTTACTTTTCTACAAATATATTGTAGTATTTAGATATATTAAGTAGTAGGGAAAACGAGGGATGACCAAATGAGCGTAGGGGACAACATTAAACACCTCCGGAAAACACATAAAATGACCCAGGAAGAATTAGCCAAGAGGCTGGATATTGCCGCGACCACGGTATCAGCTTGGGAAACTGGGCGAGCTAATCCCTTAATGGATAAAGTCACGCTGATGGCTCGTATGTTTGGTGTGCCGCTTTCGGACATTGCCGGTGATCCCTCTACTATTCACTCCAACAGCAAATCGAAACATGTGAAATTGTTGGGAGTAGTTTCAGCGGGGGCGCCATTGGAAATGTTTGAAAATCAAGAGGATGTGGAAATTCCAGAGAACATCGCAGAAATGTGGCCCGAGGCCTTTCTGCTCGAAGTCGGAGGTGACTCGATGAATTTGGTCATCCCGCAAGGATCTTATGTGCTAATTAATCCACAGCACGATTTTTCTGACAAAGATGTCGTCGTGGTTGAATTTGATGGGGAGGAAGCAACACTCAAACGGCTGTATCATGCGGGTAAAAACCTTGTGCTCCAGCCAGAGTCCACAAACAAAAATTACACCCCAAAAATTTATACCCCACAACAGGTCGAAGAAAACGAGATCAGTGTGCTGGGCAAGGCGGTTTGGTTTATGGCTAATCCAAATCAACGGCTATAAAAATAGCCCTTACACCGCTGCAACGGCATAAGGGTTGGGGTTGGTTCTTTTGCTCAAAATAATTGTATCACATGGGAGAGACTAGTAATGGAGAAATTTAAGCACTTACTCAAAACACCGTTGTTTTGGGTTGCGACAGTTTTGGGGGTACTGGTTATTATCATGGGGGTCAACAATGTCCGAAACTCGGACAAGTACGAAAAGATGTATGCCCAATTGGTGTCAGTGACTAAGCAAAACACCAAACTGGACAAGAAAAATAAGTCCTATGAAAAAATATTCAGGGCGTTGGCGGGCGGATCTAGCTCCAGTGACTCTGATGACTCGGGGGATGATGATGACAGCTCCTCCGCCGATACCTCGCACAGCGGGGATGTCGGCGGCACAATGGAGTTTAAGAGCGGCGAGAAGGTAACCGTGAATAAAATCGCAGATGATCCCAGTGCTCCTGTACACGATATGGCAGCAGGTGAGCACCCCGTCGCCGTCACCGTCACCGTGGAAAACACCAAGTCCACTCCACTCAGCTTTAACGCTCAAAACTTTGACCTATATGATGGTCAAAAAGAGATTGGCGATTTTAACGCGGGGAGCTACAGCAACAATATCCCAAATTCGATCGCAGCGGGCATGAAAGCAACGATGACCATTTACTTCGGGGCAAAGAACAATGGCCCTTACTCTGTCACCTTTGGTGATTATACTTGGGTCCAAAAATAAAAAATAGCACCTACCCTCTTAACCTTTGGCCGGGTCTGGGTAGATGCTGACAAGAACCACACCATTAATGCGCGCCCTTTGGTTACATTATATCAGAAACGGAGTGATAAAAATGGCCAGTATTACAAAACGCGGCGGGAGCTGGCAGTATCGAGTCAGCTACAAGGATAAAGATGGCAAGCGTAAATACATCAATCTCTCCGGCTTTCCAACCAAAAAAGCGGCATCCATCGCCGCCGCCGAAGTGGAACGACAGTATAACCGCGGGGCAGATCTGTCTGCGCACAACGTGACTCTAATCGAATATTGGGACCGCTGGTTGGCTCTTTATAAGACTGGCAAGCACGCTCGCATCACGGAGGCCAGATATCCAACTATCCGTAAGCACCTATTGAGCTACTGGGGCGAGGAACGAGAGCTTAAATCCATCAGCAAGTCCGACTGGCAAGAGTTTATTAATGCTTTTGGCAAAGGCCGCGCCAAAGACACCGTGAGCAAGCTTAACGGCTATGTGCGGTCTATGGTCAACTCCGCTATCGACGACCAGATTGTCTACTCAAATTTCACCCATGGCGCAATTCTGACGGGCCGCAAGGGCAAAGCCCAGGACTTAAAATATCTTCAGCTGAGCGATATGAAGCGCCTCTACGACTACTGTGCCGACCACGCCTCGCTCCGCTCCCTCTATAATTACATCATCACCACGGGTCTCAAAACGGGAGCGCGCTTTGCGGAGATCATCGGACTCCAGTGGGACGATGTGGACCTTGACAATTCCCTCATCCACATCACCAAGACCTGGGACTACATGTATCGGACGGGCTTTGCTCCGACCAAGACGCCCTCCAGTGTCCGCGATGTGGAGATTCCGACCAGCCTAGCCACCCTGCTCCGTCAACTCAAAAAAGAGCAGACCGCCGACAATCTCAAAAAGGGCTATCGCGATCCGCTCAATTTGGTTTTTCGGAACAACCGCCATGAAGTCCCCTCTAATGCCGCCATCAACAAGGCTCTGCATCAGGTCGAGGAAAAGCTGGACATCAATCCACGAATCACCTTTCATGGTCTCCGCCACACCCATGTCAGCTATCTCATCTCCCAAGGGGTCGATATTTATTACATCTCCCACCGGTTAGGCCACAGCAACATCGAAATTACACTCCGTGTTTACAGCCATCTATTAGACCAGACTCGGCAGGAACAGGCCGTCAAAGCCATTAAGGCCCTCGACGCTCTCTGATTTTCCCTAAAAAAGTCCACCAACTGGTGAGCTGCATCTCAGGCTTGGTTTCGTCGTTGTTGAAAGTGGCGTGGTAGCGGGCCAGAATTCGAATCTCCTTGTGCACCGTTTGTGCACCGCGGGTGCACAACGAGTAGAATTCAGGAGAAATGAAAAACCGTAAATGCTGATTTAACGGCGTTTACGGTCTCAGTAGAACTGTATAGAAACATAAAAAAGGAGAGTACAGGATTTGAACCTGCGCGCCGGTATTAGCCGGTTCGCCGGATTTCGAGTCCGGTGCATTACCACTCTGCCAACTCTCCAGAACGCCTACTATCTTATCAAAAAGTAGCAGGCTTGTCCATGACAGAACTGAAAAAAGCAGTCATCCAAGGACTAATACTGCATCAGCGTAAACATGTCATAACCCTTGATCTTGTCCCGGCCGTGAAGATCCGTTAACTCAATCAAGAAGGCCGTGCCGACCACAATTCCGCCTAGCTCTTCGACCAGCTTAATCGTGGCGGCTAACGTACCGCCAGTGGCCATCAAGTCATCGACAACCAAAACCCGTTGACCCGGCTTGACGGCATCTTTATGCATAAAGAGTGATGCCTTCCCATACTCCAAATCATAAGTCACGGAAACTGTTTCCCGTGGCAATTTGCCCTTTTTCCGTGCTGGTGCAAACCCAACACCTAATTTATAGGCAACTGGACAACCCACAATGAAACCCCTAGCTTCCGGTCCGCAGACCATTTCCACGCCCTTGGCCTGGGCGTAATCAACAATTGCATCGGTCGCCGCCGCGTATGCCTTGCCATCTTCCATTAAGGGCGAAATGTCGCGAAAGATAATGCCCGGATCTGGAAAGTCCTTTACATTTGCGACGTAATCTTTAAAATTAATTGCCATTGTTTTCTCCTACCTTATAAGTTAATGAAACTGCTGATTAAGAATCGATCGTACTTTGTCCCACGATCCTGTTTGTAAGGTTTGTACCAATTGAATATGTTTTAACCGTGCTTGATAGTGCGGCGCCTGATCTAACGGTTGCGGAGTCAGATCATTTTGAAACGTGATTGCTTGTCCGTCCATCGCTAAGAAGCCAAGATCAAAGAACACTTGAATTATAAAACGCAACGTGGCCATATCCAGTTGCAATCGCTTGGCAATTTGCGGTAACTGATCTGGATTCACCGGGGTATGCGCTTTGAACTCGTTAAACACAGATCCGAACATCCGCTTGTCTGGCATCGCGGTACCTAATAAAGATTGCGATGCATAGAAAATGACCCATACTTGTTCCGGTACCGCATTTTGTCCCAACTGTTGTAACTGTTGAATGCTTGTCGGCGCATCAACCAATACCAGCTTAGTGTACTGTTTGAGTTGGGGGTCGTCAAACATTATTCGGGGTTGATCGTTTAAATATGTGGCCAACCGCTTAGCATAGGCTTTCTGAAAAAAAACATAGGCCGCATCTAAACTGAATTGGGAACGTTGGAGGCTGGGTGACCTTAAATCGTTCAGAACAGGTGTGACGACGTTAATATCCATTAATTGAAACTGGGGAGTCGTCCGTCCTTGCCACGTATTTTTCTGCAAAGTCCCATACATCGTGACGTCTTGGGCATTCATTAAACCGGCACCGCTTTTTGCCAGATTAAAACCGACGGTATTGACCACGCTTTGACCACTCACCATTTGACACCGTAAATGCGCGTTGGTTTGTCCCATCGTTTGAACACCTCGGACTAATTCCGGCTGGACCGCGAGAATTGGTTGGGTGTTGTCCGTACCAAAGGGCGCTAACACTGCTAATTGATCGTCAAAATCCAATGTCAATTGCGGTACTGTCACGGCCAAATCGGCAGCTTTAGTTGGTTTAGCGCCAGGCTTAAACTGTTGATCCTGAGCCGCTTGTTCCAAAACGGCCGCCAATTTCGCCATTTGCTCAGCAGCAATGGTTAACCCAACCGCTGCGGCATGACCGCCAAACTTAATATAGTCTTCACGGTGCGGATCCATCGCGTCGAACAAATTATAAGCTCCAGCCGTGCGTCCGGACCCCTTATAATCATCGGTCAACTTTTCCCGACTCAAGACAATCGTCGGCTTGCCGGTATCCTCCGCAATCCGGTTTGCGACGATACCCAAGATGCCCTCGTGCCAGCCCTCACCCGCAATGACTAGCGTCCGCCGCTGCTGATTGGCCGAATTACGCGCTTGGACCAATGCTTGATTCACCACGTCTTGGACCCAAGAACGGCGCTTTGTATTGGTGTCCTCCACTTGCTGTGCCAACGTATCTGCCTCATCCGGATCAAAAGTGGTGAGCAGGGTCACTCCGACCGTCCCATCATCCACCCGTCCCAGCGCATTCAGCCGCGGCGCAATGACAAAGCCAACCGTTTCTTCATTAATCGTAGACGGATCAATCTTAGCCACTTGGTACAATGACTGCAATCCTAAGCGATCAGTGGTCTGCAGCTGCTGCAGACCGTAATAGGCAATGATTCGATTTTCATCCACTAAAGGCATCACGTCGGCCAGCGTCCCAATCGCCGCCAGATCCAATAAATCAGCGGGTACGTCTTCCATTAATGCACTGGCAACTTTGAAAGCCACCCCCGCACCGCTCAGCTGACCAAAAGGATACGCGGTATCGGGATAACGAGCATGCACGATGGCGTAGGCTTCTGGCAAAACGGTCGGCAACTCGTGGTGATCGGTCACAATGACGTCGGTGCCGTGATCTTGAGCGTAAGCAATCTCGTCATGGCCGGTAATCCCGTTGTCCACGGTCACGATCAGCTTAGTCCCAGTTTCTACTAGATATTTATAAACCGCCATGTTTGGCCCATAGCCATCGGTAAATCGGTTAGGAATATAAAACTCCACTTCCCCACCAAGGTTTTCAATGGCCTCTTTCATGATGGCCGTGCTGGTAATACCGTCTGCATCGTAGTCCCCATAAATGGTGATTTTTTCACCTGCAGTAACGGCTGCCTTAATGCGGTCACAGGCCTTTTGCATGTCGTGTAGAACAAATGGGTCATGCAGATTCGACAATTCTGGGCGCAAAAATTCATTGACCGCCGCCGGGGTAGCCACGCCGCGCTGCCGTAGCAGATGGGCGATGGTCACGGGTTGGTCAATTTGTTTGGCAAATTCTTGATCCTGTTCATCAATGGCTTTGGGGCCAGTCCACGTAAAGCGATTCAAACAATTACCCTCCGTCTTTCTTCCAGAACACAGGCTTCCATTATAGCAAAAGCCGGGACAAACCAAAACAGCCGGGACCACCACACCCACCGTTGTTTCTTCGGCCAAAATAATAAACCTTCAGAATCTGGAAAATAGATTCTGAAGGTTTATGACGCTTGAACAACCAGTCATTGTGAACATGTGAATGACCACATTACTGCGCACTGAACACAGCCAAGGTTTGTTTGTTTGCTGGCTCTCGACTCACCAAATGGCCGCGAATGGCCCACCGGTTGACCCCGCCATCGGCACAGGTGATTAATGTGACCATTGTATCCCCAGACACATCGTTAATCAGGTACACCGCCGTCGGGTCGACAATCTTTTTCCAAGTAATCTTATAAATATAGACATGTTCCAAATCAGTCAGATAAACTTGCTGTCCTAATTGAGTATCTTCTAAAGGAGAAAACAAGATACCCTTGTTAGTCATATAGTGGCCGGCAAGGGCATAATTACCCTCGCCCATAACCTGATCGGGTTTCATCGTACCGCCGCCAGTGGACAAAGCCGCGTCACTAAGGCCTTTCACAATAGGCAGACGCATACCAACAGCAGGGATGGCCAATTTGCCAATCACACTCACATCACTGTTGACAGCGGCTTGGACCACCTGGGTCGTATCGATGCTCTTAACCTTGGCAAAGTCGAATTGTCCCTTGTGCAGCTCGTTCTCTTGAATTTGCTGCCGAGACACATTCATTTGCCGTTCCGACATTGTTGATACCAGCCAATTTTTGATCGGTTCATTGAAGATCAACAATATCCCCACCACAAACACAATAAATAGGAGAACACGTACCAGTACCTTTCCCGCTTTTTTCACACGCGGAATGCTCCTTCCCCGGTTTGGAAACCTGCTGACTATCCATATCATATAGAAAACACGAATTGCGGTCAATTTTTCTGTTCGCCAAAAAAGTTGTAACGGTTACAAATTATTTACTAAATTTTACTAAATGCATGTTATACTGAGGCTGTAAAATTATTGAAAGAGGTGCTCATTATGGATCAAGCAACAATGTTAGAACAATTCCAACAAACCTTCGACAAACCCGCCACAGCAATGTACTTTGCCCCCGGCCGGATCAATTTGATCGGCGAACATACTGATTATAACGGCGGACATGTTTTTCCTTGTGCTATCAGCTTAGGGACATACGCTGTGTGTGCGCCAATCAGCGCGCGTGAGTTGCATGTTTACTCCGCCAACATCCCCGATAAGGGAGTCATTACTATCGACTTGGATGACCTTGTAAACAAGAAAGAAAATGATTGGGCAAACTTTGTCGCCGGCACGACCAAGTTCATGGCTGAAAACGGCACGATTGACCACGGCTTCGATATCTTCTACTGGGGCAATCTTCCAGATGGTGCTGGCTTGTCTTCCTCCAGTGCCCTGGAGATGTTAACGGCAATGTTGTTAAACGATCAATTCCACATGGATATGGATCGGGTCACCATGGCTAAGTTAGGCCAACGGGTCGAAAACCAATTTATCGGCGTTAATTCGGGCATTATGGATCAATTTGCTATCGCCATGGGTAAAAAGAACCACGCCATTTTATTGGATACCAACACGATGGAATATGCCTATCAAAAACTAGACCTGGGTGATGCCAAAATCATCATCATGAACACGAATAAAAAGCGCCAGCTGTCCGATTCCAAGTATAACGAACGCCGCGCTGAATGTGAAAAGGCTCTGGCCCTGATCCAAAAAAAAGATCCAGTGAAGAGCTTAGGGGCACTGTCTTTGGATCAATTTGATGAGGATACTTACCTGATTAATGATGCCACCTTGCTGAAGCGGGCCCGGCACGCCGTTTTTGAAAACCAACGGACGATGCGGGCAGTCGACGCCTTACAAAACCACGATCTAACCGAATTTGGTCACTTAGTCAATGCCTCCCACATTTCTTTGGAGTATGATTATGAAGTCACTGGTATCGAATTGGATACTCTGGTGCATACTGCGTGGGCGCAGCCTGGTGTGATTGGTGCCCGGATGATTGGTGCCGGTTTTGGCGGATGCGCTATTGCAATTGTCAAAAACGACGCCATCGAAGCTGTCGAAAAGGCTGTTGCGACAACTTACAAAGAGAAGATCGGTTATGCCGCTGACTTCTATGTGGCTGAAATTGCCGACGGTCCCCACCGTGTGGCACTTTAATCCCATTGGCCTTTGACCCACAGAACAAATTCGCGAACCCATTACATTTGGAGGTAATAGTTTATGACAGTATTAGTACTTGGCGGTGCCGGTTATATTGGATCTCACACTGTCGATCGGTTAATTGATAAGGGTTACGATGTGGCCGTGGTCGACAATTTGATCACCGGCCACCGCAAGGCTGTGAATAAGAAAGCCCGTTTCTATCAAGGCGACGTCCGCGATAAACACTTCATGCGGGAAGTCTTCGACAAGGAAAACATCGAAACGGTGATCCACTTTGCCGCTTTCTCCGTTGTACCGGAATCAATGGCTAATCCGCTTAAGTATTTTGATAATAATACTTACGGGATGACCGCTTTGCTGGAAGTGATGCACGACGCTGGTGTGAAACGGATCGTCTTCTCTTCTACGGCCGCCACTTATGGCGAACCAAAGCAAGTACCGATTAAAGAAACTGATCCGCAAATTCCAACGAATCCATACGGTGAAAGTAAACTGGCCATGGAAAAGATCATTCACTGGGCAGACGTGGCCTACGGGATCAAGTTTGTTGCGTTACGCTACTTCAACGTGGCGGGGGCCAAAGCCGATGGTTCCATCGGTGAAGACCATCATCCTGAAACCCACTTAATTCCCATTATTCTGCAAGTTGCGGCTGGTAAACGGGACAAGTTAACTATTTATGGCGGCGACTACCCCACTGAAGACGGTACCAATGTTCGAGACTATGTTCATGTGGTCGACCTGGCGGACGCCCATATCTTGGCCATGGAATATCTGACGAAGGGGAACGAATCGGCCGCTTTCAATTTAGGTTCTTCCCACGGCTTCTCGAATAAAGAAATTGTCGATGCGGCTCGGAAGGCTACTGGCAAACCGATTCCGGCTGAAATTGGGCCCCGCCGTGCCGGAGATCCAGCCGTTTTAGTGGCATCCAGTGAAAAAGCAAAGAAAATTCTTGGTTGGCAGCCGCAATACGACGACATGGAAAAAATTATCGCGACGGCTTGGCAGTGGGATGAGAAACATCCCAACGGTTATGGCGATCGGTAATTTAGACCAGCAGAAAGAAGCGACTAACTGATGACACAACATACCGGACTTGTCGCAGCATTTGTTAAAGCGGTGATTGCGGCTAATCCAGATTACGGCGCGTTGGATCGTGTCTATCTCACGAATCGCGTTCTCGCTTTAGTCGGTGATGGTGCCCTTGCATTGACCACCACCACGACGAATACCATTGATCTAAAAAATGAATTGGTTGATTTCGCCCAGCAGCAGGATCAAATTGGTGCTTCCGCACCAGAACGGGATATTTTAGGTGCCCAGTTAATGGACCTTTACACCCCCACTCCGAGCACGGTCAACCGCACTTTTTGGAAACAGTATGCCCGCTCTCCCCAAGCTGCCACGGAATATTTCCATCAGCTGTCAGAATCCAATGACTATATTCAAACCCGCCAAATTGCGAAGAATATTCGTTATTTGGCGCCCACCGACTATGGTGATCTAGAAATTACCATCAATTTATCCAAACCGGAGAAAGATCCAAAGGCGATTGCAGCCGCTGCGAAGCAAAAAAGCAATCACAGCTATCCGCAGTGCCAGTTATGTTTGGAAAACGAAGGCTATTTAGGTCGTTTGGACTTTCCCGCTCGAAGTAATCACCGTATCATTCGTTTTGACATTAATGGTCACCATTGGGGTTTCCAGTATTCGCCGTACGCTTATTTCAATGAACACAGTATCTTCTTGGACACGATTCATGAACCGATGCATATCACTCGCCAAACCTTCGTGAATCTTTTGCACATTGTCGATATTTGGCCGCACTACTTTGTCGGCAGTAATGCTGATTTACCCATTGTGGGTGGTTCAATGCTGGCCCACGAACACTACCAGGGCGGTCGCCATACCTTTCCCATGGCCGTAGCTCCGCTGGACTATGCCTTTGCTTGGCCCGCCCATGCCGACGTCTCTTGTGGTGTCGTGCATTGGCCAATGTCTTGCATCCGGTTAACAGCCAGTAATGAGGCACCGCTAATTGCGGCAGCTGAAAACGTTCGCAGTGCTTGGCAGGAATATTCTGATGAATCCCTGGATATTCGCGCTTATACAGGCGGCACGCAGCATCATACGGTCACACCAATCGCCCGCCGCACTGCAAGTGGTGACTATCAACTGGACCTGGTGCTACGGGATAATCAAACATCATCCAAGTACCCAGATGGTATTTTCCATCCCCATCAGGATGTCCAACATATCAAGAAAGAAAATATTGGATTGATTGAAGTGATGGGCTTGGCTGTTTTGCCTGCGCGTCTAAAATCGGAGTTGGCTGAGGTAGAAAAATTTGTGTTGGGCCAACCCAACGCAATGAAGGAATACCACCGTCCCTGGGCGGACCAACTCGCCCATGCTCATGCTGGCCAGATTACAGCGGACAATGTTCATGGGATTGTCCAACAGGCTGTGGGTCAAGTCTTCCGTCGGGTCCTGCTCGACGCGGGTGTCTTCAAACGAGATGATGCTGGTCAAGCGGGGTTCAAACAATTCGTCCGCGCATTAACCCAGTCAGCCAAATAAGGAGGTTTACACCATGGCCACGATTAAGGACATCGCGGCGCGTGCAGGAGTTTCCAGCGCCACTGTCTCCCGGGTGCTCAATTACGATCAGTCCCTGAATGTGACAGAAGAGACTCGACGCAAGATCTTCCAAGTGGCCAATGAATTGCAATATACCAAAAATCGACGTCAACCGCCCCGTGAAAAACGCATTGCCATCCTCCAATGGGTGGACGAAGCCGATGAGCTCAGTGATTTGTATTACTTGTCGATTCGGATGGGCGTGGAGGAAGCTGCCGCCGAACGTGGTTATTCCGTCATTCGCCTTTTTCATTCACTGGACACAAACGAGTTGAAAAACATCGTGGGGATCATCGCTATTGGAAAATTTGGCGATGAACGCCGCAAACTATTGCAACAATTTCAGCTCCCCCTGGTTATTGTTGACGACGATGTGCTCGCCAACGGCGTCGATTGTGTCGTTGCCGATTTTACTGGGGCAGTAAACCAGGTGGTGGACTTTTTCATTAGCCACCATCTGGAACGGATTGGACTGCTCCAAGGAACTGAAAAAACGAGTGACGGGCAGCCATGGTTTGATTTACGGCCGGCTGTCTTCACCCAAGCGATGAACCGTCTGGGATTATTCCATCCAGAATGGGTGTTCAAAGGGCCTTTCAAACCTGCAACTGGGGAAGAAATGATGACCACTGCCATTGCTCAACTGGGAGATCAGTTGCCCGATGCGTTTTTCGCGACCAGTGACGCCTTAGCCATTGGTGCACTGAAGGCTTTGCGTAAAGCTCATATTGATGTGCCTCATCGGGTGGCATTAATTGGCTTTAACGATATTTCGATCGCCAAATACTTGGAACCGCCCTTGACCACTGTGCAGGTGGACACAAAAGCAATGGGCCACCAAGGGTTTGACCGACTGGCCCAATTGATTGAAAAAGGACCGGATATCGCGATGAAGATGACGTTAGCCACGCACCTGGTCATCCGCCAATCAACACCGCAGAAACATTGATTAATTCACTTGCCAACATGTTTTCTTTACACTAAGATTAAAAGGTTGTCTTGACGTCCGCATTTATGCGGATGTTTTTGTGTCGGAAATGTTCCCATTTTCGTATAATAGAATTAAGTAGACGAAAGGGAGCTGGATGCCGTGAGTACCGTCTTGTTGGTTTTGTTCGCGATCGCCGTCTGTACGTCAGTGGTCGGCCTAGTTTGGTCGATTATTGTCGCTGTGCGTCCCCATCACCGCCGTTCTTGGCGCAGCGCTGCCGCTTTATTGGGCGTTGGCCTGATTGTGAGTGTTCTCTCCTTCACAGGTCTCGGGGCAGCCGTCCAGGGAGAAGGCCGCGAATCTGCTGCACAACAAACCAGCACTCCTGATCCGCAGGCCGCATCATCGTCTAAAGCGGCCAGTGAACGGGCTGAAGCGCAGGCCGCGCAGGAAAGCAGTCAGGCGCAATCTGAACAGGAATCGTCCTTGGCCGCACAAGCTTCAGCCTCGTCAGCTTCGTCGGCCAGCATTGCCGCCAAGAATAGCGAGATCGCACAAAGCGCCGCTTCATCTTCCGCCGCCCAGGCGGCCAAGGAAAGTTCCCAAGCCGCTTCCGCTTCTCGGGAACAGGCAGCCCAATCTTCATCCGCTGCCAGTCAATCAGCCAGCACATCTTCAGCCAGTCAAGACAACCAATCTGTTGTCGGTGATTCTCGCAATCACGTCTATTATCCGGCGAATCAAGTCCCATCCTCCGTCCCGGCCAACGCCCGGACATCGTTTGCCAATGCTGCCGCGGCTCAAGCCGCAGGGTATCAGGCAAGTGGACAATAAGTGCCATTATTTCTGTCCGTATATTTTGATTTGTCATGGCAGTGACCATTCGCGCGCTCCCGCTGCACCACGCAAATAGCCGCCGCTTTTTATATTTAGAAAGTAGGAAATTATTATGGATTTTGCACTCACCGCGCGATTGGCTGCGGAAATGATTGGTACCGCCATCATGGTCATTCTTGGTAACGGCGCCGTGGCCAACGTCGATTTGGAAGGAACAAAAGGGAACGGCTCCGATTGGATGCTGATCGCAGTCGGGTACGGTGCTGGGGTCATGATCCCTGCCCTCTTGTTTGGCAGCATCTCTGGCAACCACATCAACCCTGCCTTCACCTTGGGCTTGGCCACCGCGGGGCTGTTTCCTTGGAGCGAAGTCGCACCATACATTGCCGCTCAGTTTACCGGCGCCATTGTCGGACAGCTGATCGTGATAGCTGCTTACAAACCGCACTATGATTTAACCACCAACTCTACACGAATCTTAGGCACATTCTCCACTATCGATGCGACTGCAAGTCAAACGAACGGTTTTATTACTGAATTTATCGGTTCCTTTATTCTATTTTTCTCTGCACTCGGGATTACTAAAGCCCCCTTCTTCCAAAACAATCTCGGTACCGCCCATCTGGCCTTGGGCTTCCTGGTCGGAACATTGGTTGCTTCCTTGGGTGGTCCTACTGGCCCCGCGCTAAACCCTGCCCGTGACTTGGGCCCACGAATCGTTCATGCCCTAATGCCTTTGAAGA
The DNA here is from genome assembly GCF_001435585.1 of Schleiferilactobacillus perolens DSM 12744. GTDB lineage: Bacteria > Bacillota > Bacilli > Lactobacillales > Lactobacillaceae > Schleiferilactobacillus > Schleiferilactobacillus perolens. Next base: position 187,387 of record NZ_AZEC01000005.1, on the reverse strand, counting down.
ACAAGGGAGATTCCCAGTGGTCTTATGCTTGGATCCCAGTCGTCGCACCCATATTGGCGGCCATCGCGGCCGTTGGATTGTACAAAATCATTTTCATGTAAAATAAAACCGCGCCAGACAAAATTTGCGATGTCTGGCGCGGTTTTTTTATTAATTAGCGATCGTGAGTTTCTTCTTCGTTTGTTTTCAATACCACCATAAAGGCTTCCTGTGGAATTTCCACATTGCCCACGGCCTTCATTCTCTTCTTGCCGGCTTTCTGTTTCTCTAGCAGCTTGCGTTTTCGCGTGATATCCCCGCCGTAACACTTAGCCAAGACGTTCTTACGGTATGCCTTCACGGTGGTCCGCGCAATAATCTTATTGCCGATGGCTGCCTGAATTGGGATTTCAAATTGCTGCCGAGGAATCGTGGCTTTCAATTGGGTAGTGATGTCGCGCCCGCGCTGATAAGCGAAGTCTTTATGCACGATAAAACTCAATGCATCAACCGGTTCACCGTTAATCAGGATATCCATCTTCACCAAGTCGCTGGCGCGATAACCCACGATGTCGTAATCCAACGAGGCATAGCCTTTGGTGCTCGACTTGAGTTCGTCGAAAAAATCGTAAATGATTTCAGACAACGGCATCTCATATACGATACTAACCCGGTATTTATCCAAGTAATTCATTGTGACGTATTCGCCGCGTTTACGCTGGCAAAGTTCCATAACAGCTCCGATGTAGTCACTGAGTACCATGATTTCTGCTTTGACATACGGTTCTTGAATTTCTTTGATCGTTGTCGGGTCCGGCATATCCGCCGGATTATCCACCACGTGGGTATCGCCATCCGTGGTAATGACGTGATAGTCCACACTGGGGGCAGTCATGATCAAGTCTAGATCAAATTCCCGCTCCAGGCGTTCTTGAACCACATCCATATGCAAAAGACCCAGGAAACCGCACCGGAACCCGAAACCCAGGGCCTGGGATGTCTCCGGCGTAAATTCTAACGCCGCGTCATTCAGCTGCAATTTTTCCAACGCTTCACGCAAGTCGCCATATTTGGCATTTTCCACCGGGTACATTCCTGAGTAAACCATGGGCTGGATTTGGCGGTAGCCTTTCAATTCTTTGGCCGTTGGATTGACTGCGGAGGTGACTGTATCCCCCACCCGGGTATCCTTAACCGTCTTGATAGAGGCCGCCAAATAACCCACGTCACCAGCCATCAACATATCCCGTGGTTGAGCTGTCGGGGACATCACACCGACCTCGGTGACTTCGTAGGTTTTGCCAGTACTCATGAGTTTGATTCGATCGCCGACTTTGACCGTCCCGTCAAATATGCGAACGCTCAAGACCGCACCACGATAATTATCGTATTTGGAATCAAAAATCAGCGCCTTGAGCGGCGCATCCAAATCGCCGTCTGGTGCCGGAAAATCATGAACGATACGTTCCAATAACTCAGGAATACCGATCCCCTCTTTAGCACTGGCCAAAACGGCATTCGAAGCATCAATACCGATCATGTCTTCAATTTCTTGTTTAACCACATCTGGCTGCGCACTGGGTAAATCAATTTTGTTAATGACTGGAATAATCTCCAAATCATTATCCAGAGCCAGATAGACGTTGGCCAAGGTTTGGGCTTGGACCCCTTGGGCAGCATCCACCACCAGAATGGCACCTTCACACGCCGCTAAAGAACGCGACACTTCATAAGAGAAGTCCACGTGTCCCGGGGTATCAATGAGATGGAAGATGTATGTTTCGCCATCCTTGGCTTGGTAATGCAGTTCCACCGCGTTCAACTTGATCGTGATGCCCCGTTCTCGCTCCAGAGGCATATTATCCAATAACTGATTGGTCATATCGCGTTCCGCCACCGTATGGGTCATTTCCAAAATACGGTCAGCAATCGTGGATTTGCCGTGGTCGATGTGGGCCACAATGGAAAAATTACGAATGTGTTTTTGCCGTTCGATCATTTGTTGCCGATCCATTTTCAGCCTACTTTCCGTGTGTTCAATATTGTCGATTATACCATAGGAATCCCGCTAAGCGTGACTGGGCCGTTTCGTCGATGAAGATACGAAAAGGACCGCTCCCAAGATACCGGGGCGGTCCTTCAACAACTCATTTTATTTGTCCGCCACGGTAAAGCGAGTATCTTCATGGGCGGGTTGTTCAATTTCATTGAGGACGGCCACGGCCATCGTACCAGCTGATGTGTGCGAATCACCAGCAGCGTTGTGGAGCAACACATCCTCTCCCAACAACGCTTCTTTCGCTGGACCTGGCGCAAACTGTTGACTCGGCGAAACGCCGACCCAGTTCACGTTCTTTACTGTCCGCAGAAACTGTAATTCGTCATATTGATTCTCTGGGACGGCAATAAATGTCTCACTTTGGGGAAGTTTGCGCAGGTCATCAACCAATAAATGATGATCCGCGCCCGTTTGCAGAGAACCAGCACCTAAAATAAACACCAGGCGGGGTGTCATCGTTTCTCGAAACATCGTCACTAACCGAGTGGCCAGATCCACATGCCGATAAGCATGTGCCGGATCCGTCGCAAAGGCATCGACAATTGCATCTGCGCCGGATAATTCCGGCGCAGAAAGTGAAAAAACATCAGCCGCACGGGTATGGATTCCCGGATTTTTCTTAGTCAGCTCATCCAAATCTTTCTGTGACCGGGCGATCCCGGTCACCTCATGCCCCCGGTGCAATGCTTCCTGGACAATGGCGGAGCCGGCCATACCGGTGGCGCCAATCACAATAATTTTCATGTGCGCTCAACCTTTCTCAACAGTTTTTCTAAACAATACTTGAATCAAAAGCACGAAAGCAATGGCCAGAAGCGCAATGACAAAGAATAATGCATTTTGTGCCCCGTTAGCGGTCCCGACCGCCTGTGTCACATGCGGCGCCGATTGTCCCAGCGCGACAATTGCCGCGACTATCGCAGTGCCGACCGCACCGGAAATTTGTTGAATGGTGGTCATAATCGCATTACCATCACTCTTGGTCGGGCCAGTCAAGTAAGACAAGCCTTGAGTCATAATGTTGCCAAACGACATCCCCAATCCCACCATATAGACCGTATACAACACGGCGATGAGACTATTACTCAGCTGATGGGCAAAAATTGCCAGCGTGACATTACTGCCTAACGCCAAAAGGATGCCGGTCATCAGAGGCGGTTTAGCACCCCAATTATCATAAATCCGACCGCCCAGCGGTGACATCACAGCACCCAACAGCGCCCCTGGTAACACCAGCAATCCGGCTGCGTTAGCACTTGTCCGATTGACTAACTGAATATAATTCGGCAAAATAAACGATAAGCCAATTGTCGCAATCTGAAAGGCAAACAGACCAAACGTCAACGAAGCAAATCCACGATTCCGCAGTACGCCAAAATTAATAATTGGGGTTGCGATCCGCTTTGACCGCCACAATAGGAATCCAAAAGTGACCACTGCCACAATCAGCATACCACCCACCGTCAAGCTGATAAACGGCTGCGCACCGAGGCTGGAAAAGCCCAAGATCATCGTGACAAAAGCCACAGCCAACAGAATAACACTGGGGCCATCCAAAGTGGCCGCACTCACCGGATTCTTTTGATGAATCGACACAATACCAAGCACCAATGACGCCACCAGCAGTGGGGTGAGGAATACGAAGATAAATCGCCAACCCAGTGTATCGACAACAAATCCACCAAATGTCGGCCCAATGGCAGGGCCGACAGCGGTAATCAATGTTCCCACACCCATCATCAATCCCAACTTAGCCATTGGGACTTGGTCGATAATGATATTAAACATCAGCGGTAGCGCGATACCGGTGCCCAAGCCTTGAATACCCCGCCCCAACAATAAAACGGCGAAAGATGGCGCCGCGGCATCAATCAGGACACCGGCCAAAAACAGCAAGTTCGCAGTGATAAAAAGTGTTTTCGTAGTGAAGCGCCGTTTCAGAAAAGCCGACATCGGCACAATAATTGCAACCACCAACAAGTAAAGTGTGGTCATCCACTGAACCGTGCTGGTGGTAATGTGGAATTGACGCATCAGGGTGGGAAAAGTGATATTCATCGCCGTTTCAACGATCGTGCCACACAGGGACATGACACCAGTGGCCACAATGGCACACATGACGTACCAGGGAATCTGTTCGTTATTTTGTTTTGTTTCAGTCAATTGTTTACTCCTCATCAATATGGGCAATCTGGTGCAGAAAGTGCGTAATTAACCGCACTTCTGCCGCCGAATAGCTTTTAGTCAGGGTCTGATCGGATTGTTGCATATAGTGCCGGACCAATTGAATCTGATCCTTGGCAGCGGGGGTCAAATGCACTTCCTTTTGCCGGGCATCAGAGGTCGCGTTTTGCCGCCGCACCAGGCCCTTCTTTTCCATGGCTTGCAATACCTGCGTCGTCGTCGAGCGCTGAATTCGAAACTCATGCTCAATGTCCCGCTGCAAAATCGTACGGCCATTTTGGGTCTCCCGATATAAGTAATCAATAAACGACATCTGGGTCCCCGTTAACCCATGCTGTTGCGCAAACTGATCCAATTCCCAAGAAAGCCGATTACTCGCAATTTTCAATAAGCGTCCAATTTGAGCCGTCATCATAATCCCCTCTTTTCGTTAGGATGCTAACGTATTATACAACCATTTTCAGAAAATAAAAAGCCCCCTGACATTTTTGTCAGAGAGCTGAGAAAACCATTGGTAAAAGATTGCGCAATTTGTTTCTTGAAAATTTGAGTAACAAGAATTTTGAAAGGTGGTGGGTGATTCTAGTGCCAATGCGGAGCAAGCGAAGGTGGCATGGGGGCTCAGTGGTGGAAACAGCAACAATCTTGGCCTGGTTTTGGCCAAGATTGTATGCTGTTAGGCGACTTTGAGACCGCGCTCCTCAGCGGGCTCAAAGCGCCGTCACCACGTTCCAGCCCCCATGCCGCCGAAGCTTGCGCAGCATTGGCACGGCCGTGCACGCACTTTCTAAATGCCTACTCGTCCCCGCGCAACTTGTCCCGCATCTTCTCAAACAAATTCTTCTCTTGCGGTTTGATCTTGTCACCGCCAGCGTCTGAAAATGCCTGCAATGCTTCTCTTTGCTTCGAGTTCATGTTCTTCGGCGTAATCACTTGCACCCGCACATGCTCGTCACCATTACCGCTGCCCTGTAGTTTCGGCACACCCTTACCGCGTAAACGGAAGTTAGTACCCGACTGTGTGCCAGCTGGGACCTTCAATTTCACCTGGCCGTGAACCGTGTCCACACTAATCTCGTCCCCCAGAGCCGCCTGGGCAAAGGTGATCGGCACAGTCACATAAATCTCATAACCATCCCGTTCAAATTCCTTCGATGGCGTTACCTTAAAGACGACATAAAGATCCCCATAAGGACCGCCGTTTTCGCCAGCATCCCCTTGGCCGTCTAGCCGCATTTGCTGACCATCATCAACACCGGCCGGAACCTTCACCTTCAAGGTATGTCGTTGTTGCTCATGACCAGTACCGTGACAAGTTGGGCATTTGTCTTTAATTTCTTTACCGGTACCATGGCAGACATCACACACTTCACGTGTACGCATTACACCAATTGGAGTTTGCCGCTGAATTTCAATATACCCTGAGCCATGACACTTGTGGCAGGTGACCGGACTCGTGCCCGGCGCCGCACCACTACCATGACAGGTGTGACACACGGCAGTCCGATCATAGGCGATCTCAGTATCTTTACCAAAGATGGCTTCTTCAAATGATAAATCCATCCGGTACTGCAAATCCTGACCTTGACGTGGTGCAGTCGCATTCTGCGTTGTCGCACCACCGCCAAAGAATTGGGAAAAGATGTCGTCGAAACCGCCAAAACCGCCGGCACCGCCGCCAAAATCTCCGAAACCACCGGCGCCGCCAAAGCCGCCAGCACCGGCGCCAGCGGCACCGTTCATGCCTGCTGCGCCATATTGGTCATACTGAGCACGTTTTTGGGGATCGCTGAGCACTTCATAGGCTTCGTTAATTTCCTTAAACTTCTGCTCGGCATCCGGTGCTTTATTGACGTCAGGGTGCCACTTCTTCGAAAGCTCGCGATAGGCATGTTTAATATCGTCATCGCTGGCATCCTTGCTGACCCCTAACACATCATAGTAGTCACTTTTCGCCATCAGGCGTCCTCCTTGATTCGTTCAAAATTTACACAGACTGTCACCAATATACCATAGGTGCCAGAACAACAAAAGCCTGCCCAAAGGCAAGCTTTTGAATGGTTGAGGCGTTCAATTCAAATTACTTATCGTCGTTGTGCACTTCTGAGAAGTCGCCCTCAACGGTGTCGCCATTACCACCGTCTTTACCTTTGTCGCCGCCATCTTTCTTATCGTCGGCAGCACCAGCACCAGCATCAGCACCGCTGGCTGCGCCAGAAGCAGCTTGATCCTGTTGCGCTTGTTGATACAACTTCACAGTTAAGTCTTGAACGATCTTGTTCAATTCGTCCCGTTTCTTCTTCATGTCCTCCAAGTCATTAGCTTGTTGGGCTTTCTTCAAAGCGTCTTCAGCATCTTGAGCCTTCTTGATCTCATCGTCAGAAACCTTGCCCTTGAGTTCTTTCAACGTCTTATCAGTTTGGAAGATCAATTGATCGACATCGTTCTTCAGATCAACTTCCTCTTTCCGCTTCTTATCGGCGTCTTCATTTTCTTTGGCTTCGGCCATCATCTTCTTGATTTCTTCATCGGAAAGACCTGATGAACTCTGGATGGTAATCTTCTGTGATTTACCAGTGCCCAGATCCTTAGCAGAAACGTTCACAATGCCGTTCTTATCAATATCGAATGTCACCTGAATCTGCGGTACGCCCCGGGGAGCAGCTGGAATATCCGCTAATTGGAACCGACCCAGCGTCTTATCATCGGCAGCCATCGGCCGTTCACCTTGCAACACATGGATATCAACAGCAGGTTGATTATCGGCCGCAGTGGAGAACACTTGGGACTTGGATGTGGGGATCGTCGTATTGCGATCAATCAACTTCGTGAAGACACCACCCATGGTTTCAATACCCAAAGACAGTGGCGTCACATCCAACAGAACCACATCGTGAACATCGCCAGTGATTACCCCGCCTTGAATGGCAGCGCCTAAAGCGACGGCTTCATCAGGGTTGATGGAGTGATCAGGTTCCTTACCAGACCACTTCTTCACAGCTTCTTGCACAGCCGGTGTCCGAGTGGACCCACCATTTAAGATGACCTTGTCAATGTCGGCATAGGTTAACTTGGCATCACGCAATGCATTGTCCATCGGAATCTTAGTCTTTTCCACTAAGTCGGATGTTAATTCATCGAATTTTGCCCGGGTTAACGTCTTTTCCAAATGTAACGGACCATTAGCACCAGCGGAAATAAACGGTAAGGAAATCTGCGTACTGGTTACGCCAGAAAGATCCTTCTTAGCCTTTTCTGCCGCGTCCTTCAGCCGTTGTAAAGCCATTTTATCTTGACTCAAGTCCACACCGTTGTCGGCCTTGAAATCTTTGATCAACCAATCCATGACCCGTTGGTCAAAGTCATCACCGCCAAGATGCGTATCCCCGTTCGTAGAGAGCACTTGGAAGACGCCGTCGCCCAATTCCAGGATGGAAACATCGAATGTACCACCGCCCAGATCATAGACTAGGATCTTCTCGTCTTTCTTCTCATCTTTATCGACCCCATAAGCCAAGGCAGAAGCAGTCGGTTCGTTAATGATCCGATCCACCTTCAACCCGGCAATTTTGCCGGCATCTTTAGTGGCTTGCCGTTGGGCATCGTTAAAGTATGCAGGAACAGTGATGACCGCATCCTTAACTTCTTCGCCTAAATAATCTTGAGCGAAGTTCTTAATATACTGCAAGATCATCGCAGAAATTTCTTGGGGTTTATACGTCTTGTCCCCGACCTTAACGGTGTAATTGGGATCGCCCATATGCCGCTTGATAGAAGAAATCGTATCTGGGTTCGTAATGGCTTGCCGCTTAGCGACTTCCCCAACTTGAATTTCGCCATCCTTAAAGGCAACAACGGACGGTGTAGTCCGATTACCTTCTGGATTTGCAATGATCTTCGGTTGGCCGCCTTCCAAAACAGCGACTGCGGAGTTTGTGGTGCCTAGGTCGATACCAATGACTTTTGCCATACTCAAATTACCTCACTTTTACATTTCGTTATTAAATTAATTGTGTATCTGATTACTGTGCCACAACGACCATGGCAGGCCGCAGGACCCGGTCTTGAAGCATGTAGCCCTTTTGCAAGACTTGAACCACCGTTTCAGCAGGGTGGTCATTATCAGCAGGGACAGTAGAAACAGCTTGATGCTTGGTGGGATCAAACTTCTCACCGGCAGCCTTGATTTCAGTGATGTGATTTTCCTCCAGTGAATGGATCAAATGCTGCTGAGTCATCTCGACGCCTTTATGCAATTGATCTAACCCACCGGCCTTCACCTCTGCGGCCAAAGCTCGCTCCAGGTTGTCTGCAACCGGTAAAATTGATTTTGCCAATTTTTGCCCATCATATTTCAACATTGAGTTGATTTCTTTTTGCTGACGGGCACTCATGTTACGAATCTCTGCTTCAGCCCGTAAATATTTATCTTCAGTTTGGGCCAGTTTGTCTTTTAACTCTTTATTTTCTTGTTGTAACTTCGTGTCGCCGCTACCCTTTAACAATTCATCAAGGTCGGCTTTGGTTTCATCCAAAACCTGATCCTCAACGGATTCGGTGGCGTTGGTCTTTTTATCTCGGCCAGCAGCCACATGGGCATGGATTTGCGCGGCGGTATCTTTGTCCTGAACATGTTTTTCGTCAGGAAAAGTTGATTTTTTTGTTTCTGATTCTTTCTCCTTAGCCAATCTGCAAAACCCCTTTGTCAATTTAATCGTGGTCCCGGTAATAATCAGCAATCCGCCGAGCCAGTTCATCCCGGAACAGATCCAACAATCCAACTACCCGGGAATATGGCATGCTAGATGGCCCGAGAATGGCAATGATCCCATCCCCATATTCACCTGCATGGTACGTTGCCCGAATCAGAGACATGTGAGACAGCAGCTGGTTAGGAAATTCATGGCCCAACCGAACTGTCACCCCATGTTCACTGGGTTCGTTGGTGGTGTCATCCAAACTGAGTAACGCCGTTAATTGATCTTCTGTATCAATTAAATGATACAACGATTTCAGCTGGTCCACATCATCCATCTGGGCATAATCCAGGATGTTCATCTTACCGCTAATATGGAATCGATCCGCGTTGGCTTCATTCAAGATGCGGTGAACCACATCCAAGAAGAAGTCTGGCGAATGAATATAGCGACTGATCAACGGCACTAGATGAGTATCCAACTGGTTCATGACAGTACTAATAGGCTTGCCCACCAGCGTATCATTAATCACTCGCATGACGGCCTCTAATTGCTCGCCAGTGACGGTATCCGGAATCACAAAGGTCTTATTGACCACTTGTCCGGAAGTGGTAATGAGCAATGCCAAAACGCGGCGATTACCCAAAGGCATCAGTTGAAAGCCAGACAAACGTAAATTATTCACCTCTGGTCCCAACGTAATGGCCGTGTAATGGGTCAATTCGGAAAGGATCTTGGCCGATTGCGCCACTAGATCATCACCTTGGTAAAACTTCTGATGAAAGATCTGTTGAATCATATTCAAATCTTCTGGATTGACCATCGCCGGTTGCAGCAAATGGTCCAGGTAATAGCGATAGCCCTGATCGGAGGGAACTCGTCCAGAAGACGAATGGGTCTTTTCGATAAGCCCGGCGTTCTCCAGCGCCGCCATGTCATTACGAATGGTGGCCGAAGACACTTTCATCGGTAGTGTACCCATGATCGTCTTCGAACCGACGGGTTGGCCAGATTCGTTGTAATGCCTAATTATTTCCTTTAACACCAACATCTCACGTTTGGTCAGCATCGTTACCACCTCTTTTTAGCACTTAATGATGTTGAGTGCTAATACACTACATAATATACCAACCAAACGTTGTGAAGTCAATACGTCGCTGGGTATTTTTAGCAGGTTTTCTAGTGGACTGCCAACAATGCAAATCAAGCATACAAAAAAACCGGCCCCAGATGCATCCATCTTTGGTCGGTACTTTTTGTCGGTCAAATGTCAGTCCACATCATCCAGCAAGAACTGCTCGAAGACATCATTTCCCATAAACCGGCCCCGCTTGGTCAATGCAATATGCTGCCCATCATCTGTAAGCAGCCTGCGCTGCACTAAATCGGCCACAGTGGTGCCGAAAACATCTTCGACGCTCATGCCAAAACGTTGGGCGAAAGTGTGTCGATCAACGCCAGTGTTCATCCGTAACCCCAAAAACATTTGCTCTTCCATTTGTTCCTCTGGGGAGACTAACTGCCGGGCAAAAACCGGCACTTTATTATCCCGCAACGGCGCTAAATACTGCTGAATAGGGCCAAAATTGTGGTACCGATCACGGTCCAAATACCCCCAGGCGCCCGCGCCAAAACCAAAGTAATCTTGATTTTGCCAATATTTTTTATTGTGCACCGATTCAAATCCCGGCTTAGCAAAGTTGCTGATCTCGTATTGATGCAGGCCATGGGCTGCAAAGAAAGCCATCGCCTCTTCATACTCATCCGCTTCAGTATCATCACTGGGCAGCTGCAATTTACCCGCGCGCATCAAGTTGTAGAAAACGGTCCGCTGTTCAAGGATCAACGAATAGGTCGCGTAATGCGGCAAATCGATAGAGATTGCTTGCTTTAAACTATCAGTGAAATCAGCTTGGGTTTGTCCCGGTAACCGATAGATTAAATCCATACTCATGTTTTCGAAACCGGCACGGCGAGCATTGGCAAAAGCCGTGTACACATCTTTGGCTCGATGCGTACGGCCGATTTTTTTCAGCACGTCATCATTGAATGATTGAACACCCACACTTAACCGATTCACCCCATGGTCGCGAAAGACATGAAGTAAATCCATGGTTAATAAGTTGTTTGGATTACATTCAATGGTAAATTCAGCATTTTGCGGCAACGGCAGCAATTCATTGACCCCCGTCAGCAGCCGATCCATCTGTGCTGGTGTCAACGCACTAGGTGTACCGCCGCCAATATATACGGTTTCAATCGGTTCATCGGGATATTGCGCCGTCACCAGCCGAATTTCCTCCAATAATCGGGTAATATACTCCCCGACCGGTTGGCCTTGGATAAACACTTTGTTGAAATTGCAGTAATAGCAAATGTGTTCACAAAATGGAATATGCAGATATGCCGCCGCCATGTTAAAAACTCCTTTGCTGGTAATACCGGCGTGTGTTTTGAGCATCCTGAGCCATTTGTTCCGTTAACGCTTCAGCCGAAGCAAACTTGATCTCCCCCCGCAAATAATGATCCCAAGCAATTTTAGCGATGCGGTCATAAATGTCGCCGGAAAAATCGAGAATGTGACTTTCTACTGAAAGCGGATGGTCTGCCGTAAATGTGATGTTATACCCTACCGACGTCATTGCCTGATGCCACTGACCATCAACTAAGAAACGGGTGGCATAAACACCCACCCCAGGAATCACTTGGTTTGCACCAATGGCCAAATTCGCCGTGGGATATCCCAAGGTACGGCCCCGCTGGTCTCCATGGGCAATCGTTCCTGTATTACAGAACGTCCAACCCAGCAGCGTGTTGGCCCGATCCACATGCCCGGCGACTAACATTTCCCTGATTTCTGTGGCGCCGACTTTGACCCCATTGAACGCAACCGCGGGTACCGCCACTGACTGAAAGCGTCCTTTCGCAAAATCATGGATCGTATGCATGTTAGCAATCTCTTTGGGTCCAAACGTATAGTCAAACCCAGCAACTACAATCTGCGCGTTGAGCCCTACCACATATCGATCAATGAATTGGGCGGAAGTGACCTGCGTAAATGAATCATCCGTTTGAATGACGAATAATTGATCCACCCCAAAGCGCGCCATCAACGCCGTTTTTTCAGCAATGGGTGTCAAATATTGAAAAGTCGCCGGATCCGCATGCCGATATAAAATAGCGGGATGGTCTGCAAACGTCAAAACACTGAGGGGCCACCCGTGTTCTTGGGCAATTTTTTTACCCTGCGCTATCACCGCTTGGTGGCCGCGGTGCACGCCGTCAAAAAAACCCAATACTAATACCCGCGGTTCCTGCCATTGCTTTGTTTCTGGGATGGGACTGGCTAGTGAAATGACCTGCATTATTCCTTTTCCTCCACTTCATGCAACAACATTAACTCAGCGCGCCAGGTGTGACTGCTTTCAGCATACTGGTAAATTGCTTGAATATCGCCGCGATAGCGCAAAAACAATTCATCACCGTCTTTTGCCGGCCGATCGATCTTTAAATAATTACCATGCTGTACCCGTTCCCACCCTGCCGAGTTTAAATCGTAGTGAGGCACATCAGTAAATACGGCCTGGATCGGCTGCACATAATCATTTAATCGATCTGCCGCGGCGGCATCATCCAGCTCGGCTATGGTGACCATGTCTGCTAATTGAAAACCACCACTGGACTGCCGGGTCAATTGACTCATGACTGCCGGTACATGCAATCGAGTACCCAGGTCCGACGCCAAGGTCCGAATGTACGTCCCTTTGGATACCTTGGCGGTGAATGAAAATGTTTGTTCACCCGCCGCCGCATCGAAGACTGGCTCTGTGGTGCGGCTAAACTGATAGACATGGACCAGCCGGCGCGGACGTTCCACGCTTTCACCGGCACGAGCGTACTCATACAAATGCCTGCCGTTTACCCGGACTGCCGAAAAAAGCGGTGGTGTTTGCTCATAATCGCCTTGAAAAGAGGCCAAAGCGGCATCAATCTGATCGTTAGTCATTGGGACTTGTATTCGTTCTCGGGCAATTTCTTGACCACTAAGATCCTCTGTATCTGTGGCAAAGCCCAATGTAATTTGGCCCGTATATGTTTTCGGCATCGTCTGTAACCGATTGACCAGTTTCGTCGCCACCCCTAAACAGATCGGCAATACACCATCCACATCTGGGTCCAGTGTCCCGCCATGGCCGATTCGTTTCTGTTTGACAATTTTTCGGACCGCTGCCACGCAAGCAAAGCTCGTCATTCCCACTTCCTTATGCAGTGGAATAAAACCGTTGATCACAAAAATTCCTCCAATATACCGAATAAAGATATGTATCCTTCAGTTTACACCGGAATTGCCCAGGAACCAAAGGATGGCCGCGGACCACCGGAAAAATTACCCGACACTCATTTTTTAGACCATTGCTTAGCTAATTCACATTTTCGGCATTGTAGGATACACTAACAATAAAACGAGAAAGCGGGCACGCATATGGAGATCGCTGTCATTGAAGACAATCCGGTGATGCAAAAAGCTTTAACCACGATGTTGGCTGATTTGCCAAGAGATTTAACTTGGCATGTTTTTGCCTCTGGAGAACAGTTCTTATTTGCGTGGCCGGATCATCCTCACCTCGATTTAGTGTTATTAGATATCAAATTACCTGGTCTCAACGGGATGGCCATCGCCAAAAAAATTCGCCAGCAAGACGCCAAACTACCCCTCGCTTTCCTTTCCAATTATGATGATTACGTTTTTGACGGTTATGACGTTAACGCCCTGGATTATATTTTGAAGCCTATCACCCGGGCAAAAATGACCAAATTACTCGATCGTGCCGCTGCGATGAAGCGTCCGGCCTTCATCGTACTTCCCTTCAATACTGGTCCCACGCAGGTGCATCTTTACGACATCATGGCTTTCACCGTGGATGGCCACTATTTAACGACGATTACTCAAGAGGGGCAAAACAGGTTCAAGGAGAGTCTGGCGAATATCCAAACCCAACTGGACAATCGTTTCATTCTCGTCCATCGCTCGGCTTTAGTGAACATTGATCATATCCGGACCATCGGCAAAGACACGGTGACCCTGGCCAATGGCGTACCAGTGCCGCTGGCCCGTAATCGCACCCAGGCAGTTAAACAAGCCTTTTGGGATCGTTACCGGAAGCTGGTTCAGAAATGATGGCAGCAAACTCATTAAACTGTTTTCTTTTTTTAACAATTTCCGGACTCATCTGGTGGGAGGCGCAACCAAAGGCGAAGGCGCGGTGGTCGGTCCTGTGTTTACTGCCAATTGTTGGGGCAGCATATTTTTCACCGTGGGGAATTGTGCTGGCCGCCATGTTGACGATTGGTTTGGCCATCTGGCTGCCCCATGACAATCTGCATGCCCGCTGGCCGGATATTGTCCTCGCTGCTTTGTTACTGGCGGCTGCGATTTCTGCGATTTGGCTGCCTATTGCGACCAGTGCCACTGCCCTGTTCACAGTACTCGTCGGCGGCAGTGTGATCCATATTAGTCGCAGCCAAGCTTATCGGCCATTATGGTGGCTGTTGGGCAGTGGTGGCGGCATCATGGCAGGTCTCTTTTTCTTAACCGGCACGCTGGTCCGTTTCTTACTGCTAATCCTGTGGGTGGTCATGGTGCTTTTGGTAACGCGCTTACTCAACTACCTCTTCCAACAAACCGACATGGTCTATGCCCGTTCGCTGGATGGCATCATGGCCAACTACATCAAAGAAGTCAACGATCTGTATGCCCAGATTCGCGGTTGGCGGCATGATTACCACGACCACTTGCAGTCCTTAAAAGTATATCTGGATACCGGTGATGTCGCCCAAGCCCAACATTATCTTGGTGAACTGGAAACATCGCTGGGTGACATTGAGCAAATCGTCCGTTCCGGTAATCCCATGCTGGACGCTGTCCTCAATGCCAAACTGACCATCGCCAAACATCACCATATTCCCATGAACATCAAAGCTTTCGTTGGCCCACAACCGCTAATTAAAGATGTGGATCTGGTCGTCGTACTGGGGAATATTTTGGACAACGCCATTGAAGCAATCGAGGCTCAATCTGCTGATGACGACCGTTTTTTACGCGTGTACATTGCCATTATGAAACAGCAGCTCTATATTTCCGTCACCAATACGCGTCCGGCTGATCAGTATATTAATTACGACTATGCTTCGACAAAAAATGACAAACGCGGCCTGGGAATTCGCCGAATCAATGCCTTAGTCAGTAAATACAACGGTATGATCAATCGGCAGTATGAAGAAGGCGTGTTTGTCACTGAAATTGCCCTGCCGTTACCCGCCAAAAAGGTCGTTGACAGCGCAAACTGACAACGACCCAAAAGCAATTTGTTAGCTGATAGCATATGTGGCATCAGCGTTTTTGCGTTCCTCCTTAATTTTGTCACTGGTATAGTATTGTGCCTGGGCTTCAAACAACCGATAATACAATCCCTTGGCCTGCATTAAGGATTCGTGGGTGCCGTCCTCCACGATTTCCCCATGATCAAGCACGACAATCCGTTGACTGAAGCGCGTGGAACTCATGCGATGCGAGACATAGATGGCCGTCTTGTTCTCCATCAAATCATCAAACCGCTGATAAATTTCATACTCGGACACAGGGTCCAGTGCCGCCGTGGGCTCATCCAGAATGATGAAAGGGGCGTCTTTATACCATGCGCGGGCGATCGCAATCTTTTGTGCTTCCCCGCCAGAAATATCGACACCATCCGGGTCAATATTTTTCGTCAAACTGGTGTCCGCCTGCTTGGGTAAGGTCTGGACCTTATCCCAAACACCCGCAAGTGTGAGGGCCCGTTTCATCCGTGCTGGATCCTTGTGGGTATTGACAGCGACATTATCTGCCACAGAAAACGCGAACAGTCGATAATCCTGAAACACCACGGCAAAGATTTGCTGATATTCGTGAATGTCGTACTTTTGAATATCGATTCCATTTAAGAGAATATGTCCTTCTGTTGGCTCGGCCAACCGCGTCAGTAATTTAATTAACGTGGTCTTGCCACTGCCGTTGGGTCCGACGAGCGCCAGCCGCTGCCCGACTTTGAAGTCCAATGTGACATGACGCAATGACCACGCTTTGGCCCCAGGGTACCGGAAGCTCACATCATCCACTTTGATGGCGTACTCATTGTCCAAACGTTTTTCAACAGGTAACTTGCCCGTGGCTGGCGCATCCGGATATTCGATGAAATCGATAAACTGATCCAACCCTTTCAAAGTGGCTGCGCTAGTTCCAACCGTGTCCATCATGGTGGTCAGTGCGCTAATGACTTGTTGCAGATAACCCACGTAAGCAATCACGGCCCCGATTGAGATCGCGCCGGCCAGGCCTTTGATTCCGACCACAACATAAAGGGCGCCAACGATCACGCTCAGTACAATATTGTTGAGACTGCGGACGGCTGTGGCCTGGGTTAACAATTTGTTGTCCTGCTTGATCTGAGTTCGATTCATCTCGCCAAAATGGTGCACCAGATGATCGTGGGGATCGAATATTCGAATCACTTTGCCAATCGAGTAGTCTTCGAACACCTTTTGAATATAATACTCACCGATCCGGTTAAACTGGATATTATACTGATAGAACTTCTGAGTGAATCTGCCGCTCAATTTTGCTAATGGGAAAGCGGCAACGACCGGGATGGCAATGATGAACAACATCAATATGAGCAGCCATGGAGAATTAGCAAACTGAGCCAATGTCGTGGTCTGTGTACTCCGCGCACCGAATAAGGCGACCAGCGACGCCCCAGAAAGCAGCACGGCAACCAACAAACCACAAACGCTATTCACAATTTCGGTAATAAATGTGGCGAATCCGCCAGAATAATTAATACTGGTGTTGGCCGCCGCGTAGTTATCTCGAAACTTCGGATCAATAAAGGTTGGATAGGTGACTGTCAGCATCTTTTTGTTAGTCATTGCCTGCATGCCAAACCACGCGGACCACCCGTTCGCCTGTGCATGCATGTTCAACCAGTAGCCCAATACGGCTAAGCCAAATATAATACCCAAAAAACCTGCTGTAATTGGCCACAATTGGTTGACAGTGACATTTGGCCTGGTCAGTTGAGAGACTAACAGCCCCAAGAAGGTGACCGCCACATACCCTTGAAGGAGTGTCACTATCGCCAATGCAGCTTGGACGGCCACAGAATGCGGTTTTATCAAATTAGCGTAATGGAGATATTCACGGTAAGTATGATGATTTACTTTTTAGGCATCTTGAACCGCCTCCTCTGGCGTTTGTTTTTCGGAATAGTATTGACTTTGGGTGTGATACAACACAGCATACGCCGGACAATGCGCTAACAACTGCGCATGCGTGCCGCTGGCCGCAATTTGCCCGTGTTGTAAAAACAGAATGCGATCTGAGAAGCGCGTGGACGCCAACCGGTGAGAAATGAAGAGACTCGTCTTTCCCGCCGCCATCTTTTGGTAATTCTGATACAAATCACTTTCCGCCAGTGCGTCTAATGCCGCCGTGGGCTCATCCAAAATCAAAATGGGAGCATTTCGATACAATGCCCGGGCAATCATTAACTTCTGGGTTTGCCCACCAGATAGTGTGACCCCGTCATCCTGGATGTAGTTCGTCAATTTCGTATCAATACCATGGGCTAACTTGGCAATGTCGGCAGTTAACCCGACTTCGGATAACGCTGCCTGCACCCGCTGGGCATCATAATCTCTTGTCATTGCAACATTGTATGCCACACTACCAGCAAATACTGTACCTTCTTGGAATACTGGCGAGAAATAACTGCGCAGAGTGGCTGGCGGAATGCTTTGAATATCCACGCCATTGATTGTGATCGTTCCCTTGTCTGGTGTCAGTAAACCCATCATCAGCATGGTGATCGTTGTTTTACCGGCACCATTCAAGCCAACTAATGCGACTCGTTCACCCGCCTTCAGAGTCAGAGAAATATCCTTCAACACCGGTACTTGGCCATCTGGATACGTAAACGTCACATGATCAAAAGATACTGTAAACGGTTTGTGCCGGTCAAAGCTTGGTACTGCTTTACCTTTGGGCATATCATGGATCACCGCGTCGGCCCAATCCAGAAAACGCCGCCCCGTATTTGTATCCGTGTTGGCGCCTTTCAGCAAACCATATTGCTTTAGCAGTGCTTCAACCGTGGCCCCCACCGTACTCAGTAAAGTAAAGTAAAACGTGAACCGACTGATACTCAATTGATGGTTAACCATCAAGACAATCAACGCCCCATAACCGACCGCATTGCGAATCAAAGTTAGCAAGGCCGAACCCGTGCTAATCCAAAATTGGCGTCTTTCAATTTTCATCTGGGCCGAATCTGTGGCCTCGACAAAATGTTCATATTTGCCCTGATACCAATTCGCCATGTGATAAAGCCGAATGTCCTTCCCATTTTCTTCTCGAAAGCCAGACCGGGATATATATGTCCGGGGAGACCAACTATCTTCAATCACCTTTTGTTGTAAGCGGCGATACTGTTGAAAAGACTGTTGTGGAAAAAATGCCAGCACCGTCGTGATACCAATGATTAGCGTGATCCACCACGATGCCCAACCAAGAATGAGTGCGTCAACAACAATTAGTATGCTGTTCAACGCGGTATGGACCAGCGCATTGTAGAATATCTCAATCCCTGAGTTGTCACCGCCATAGCCATAATTCATGCTTTCACTGCGCTTGGCGCGAACTTCCGCATTGGCTGCAGCGACATATGGGATATGCAAGTAATCGGCACCGTCTTTGGTAAACATCTCCATCCGTACCACACTAGTGGCATTATGCATATACGTATCTAACACTGTCTGGCCAAACTGTAAACACCCGAGTCCCAGACCAATCCCAATCATCACCAAGGTCAGTGTGGGTAGTCCGGTTTGTTGACCCAATAAACGGACTAGCACCGCGGGAATTGCCGCACTAATTAACGTTACCCCCAACTGAATGAGCAGAATGCCGGGCAGCCACCACTTCACCTCGTCGGCCAGACCGCGTCGTTGAATTTTAAACCACTGCAAATTTTGCCAGATTGTATAATGCTTATCGGCCATTTTTCGAATCATTACGATCACCTCTCAAAAATCAAATCCATCAATTAACTGTATTCAGCATACCGCAGATGAGAATCTAAAAATCGAGATGAGCGTGAAATGAGCATTTTCGTGCCTGAAATGCAAAAAGAGGCACCAGTTAACGTTAAAACGTTGACTGGTGCCTCTTTAGTACAGTTGAGAAAGGGAATTATCCCTCTTCGTGTCCATCCACGTGCAACTGACGAATCAACTGATCAATATGCTCCCCATAACGGACAGATGGGTCCTGATGGAAAGACAGTTCTGGAATCTTGTAAGTCGTTAACCGATGACTCAACTCACGTCGAATCAGCGGTGTGGCCTTGTCTAGACCAGCTTGTGCTTTTTCTGCGGCAGACGCCAGATCAGAAAGGATGCTGTAATAGATCTTGCAGTATGCCAGATCTTGGGTCACATCCACGCCGGTAATCGTGACGCCTTCAACCCGTGGATCGCGCACACGCTTCAATAGGATGTCGGTGACTTCCCGTTGAATTTCTGCTTCTACTCGACCAATACGATGTTTCACATCAGTTCACCCCGCTATCATTATTGAACTGGTACTTCTTCCATGACGTAAGCTTCTAATTCGTCGTCAACCTTGATGTCATTGTAGCCATCAATCGTTAACCCGCATTCAAAGCCCTGCCGAACTTCCTTCACGTCATCTTTAAACCGTTTCAGGGAAGCCAGTTTACCTTCATGAACGACAATACCATCTCGGATTAAGCGTACACCGGAATCCCGAGAAATGTAACCACTGGTCACCATACAACCCGCAATTGTCCCAAGCTTAGAAGCATGGTAAATTTCTTGGACCTTCAAGTTCCCAGTAATCTTTTCTTCGTATTCTGGTTCCAACATACCCTTCATGGCCGATTCAACTTCATCGATCGCTTTGTAAATTACCCGATGCAGTCGAATATCGACCTTGTCAGAGTCAGCTTGTTGCCGCGCTAACGGAGTCGGCCGAACGTTGAAACCAATAATGATGGCGTTGGAAGCTGCTGCCAACGTCACATCACTTTCGTTGATCGCACCCACGGCCTGGTGAATAATGTTCACTCGGACGCCTTGGACTTCGATCTTCTTCAGTGAGCCAGCCAGCGCTTCAACGGAACCTTGGACATCAGCCTTGATGATGACGTCAACTTCTTTCAGTTGACCTTCCTTCATCGTTTCAAACAGATTGTCCAGAGTCACATGGTTCGTGTTCTTCCGTTCCTCTTCTTGGGCATTCTTAGCCCGCTCTTCACCGACAGCGCGAGCGGTTTTTTCGTCCTTAAAGACAACGAAGTGATCAGCCGCATTCGGTACATCACTCAAACCAGTGATCTCCACAGGTTCAGCGGGTAAAGCTTCTTTAATCCGCCGACCGCGATCATTGGTCATGACCCGAACTTTACCAAAGGTATCGCCGACAACAATTGGGTCGCCTGTCTTCAGTGTCCCTTGTTGCACCAGCAATGATGCCACTGGGCCCCGGCCCTTATCCAACTTCGCTTCCAAAACAGTACCCACGGCAGGTTGTTTCGGATTGGCCTTCAATTCCATGACGTCAGCCTGCAACAGGATCATTTCCAACAATTCATCCAAGTTCTTACCGTACTTGGCCGAAATATTGACGAAAATCGTGTCGCCGCCCCAGTCCTCTGGAATCAAATCATATTCAGTCAATTGTTCCATGACGTGATTGGGATTGGCCCCGGGCTTATCGATCTTATTGACGGCCACGATAATTGGTGCTTTGGCCGCTTTGGCATGGTTGATTGCTTCAATAGTCTGAGGCATGACACCATCATCGGCAGCCACAACCAAGATAATGATATCTGTGACGTCTGCACCGCGCGCCCGCATTTCTGTGAACGCCGCGTGCCCAGGGGTATCAAGGAAGGTGATCACCCGGCCATCGAGCTTTGTCTGATAAGCCCCGATATGCTGAGTAATCCCACCAGCTTCGCCCTCGGTCACATGGGTATGTCGTAACTTATCCAGCAAAGTGGTCTTCCCATGGTCAACGTGTCCCATGATGGTCACCACTGGCGGCCGTGGTACCAAATTATCCTTGCTTTCTTGTTCCTTTTCAAAGACCGCATCCAAGTCAGAAATGTCTTGTTCGACCTTCTTCTTAGCATCGATACCATAATCGGTGGCCACGAGTTCGATCGCTTCATCACCCAGGGATTGGTTTTGGTTGACCATCACGCCCAGCATGAACAACTTCTTGACGATTTCGGCAGGTTCCCGGTGCAGCAATTTACCCAGGTCCTGAGCGTTCATCCCTTCGGTGTAAACTAATACATCGGGTAACGGACGATCCTTACGCTGGGGCATTGGCTTCTTGTGTTCATTCTCCCGGCGCCGGTTATTACGTTTGTTGCGGCGATTCCGCTTGTTGCCGCCAAACCGATTATCGTTACTGCGATAATTGTTGTTATTGGTATTACTGTTGCGATTGCGATTCCGGTTGTTGTTCCGGTCGCTGCTCTCACCTGTCGTCGCCGCGACTGGTTGGCGACTAGTTTGCGTATTACCAGTGTTGGGCCGGTTGCGTGATTGACTAGTCGTATTTGTATTCGGTCGGTTGCGATTTTGGCTCTGGTTCTGGTTGCTGCTCGCATTCCGATTGCGGTTTTGATTGCTGCCGGTGTTGTTGCTCCGGTTGCGATTTTGACCTTGATTTTGATTGCGACTCTGGTCTGGGCGGGCACCTTTTGTTTCATTTCGATTGGTGCTGGCGTTTTGAGTGCGTTGTTCCTGGCGCGGACGATTTGTACTCGTCGCGCGGGCGTCTTTTTCTTTTGTGGTTGTAACCGTAGCTTTAGGCTCCTGACTGTTGGTAGTGTGATGGGTCGGTGGCGTGGTCTGTTGAGCAGACTGAACGGTGGGCTGTTTGTCTGTTTGCGGGGTCGCGGTCACGGATTTCACCGGCTTGGTTTCTTCCTTGGCCACGGGTGTCGGCTGTTTAGCCGGCGCCGCGTTCACTGCAGGTTGCACAGTCGGCTTCGTTTCTGGCCGCTGGCGCTCCCGCCGCGGTAAGTCCCGCGGAATACGGGTCGTACTGCGAACGCCGTGCACACTGGCATGGGCCGCATTCGGCTTGCTCTTCGGACGACGAATCGCAGAGACCAAAATTTTGGTCTTCCCTGTGTGTTCGTCTTTTTGTACTGGCTTTTCATTGTTGACACTTGGGCGCTCTTGAGCACTCGGTTGTTTAACAGGCGTGGTTTGCCCGCCCTGCAAGGCCGCTTTGACCTTGGCTTGTCCAGCATCGTCAATCATGGCCATATGATTCTTAATGGCCAAACCTGCCTTTTCAGCAGCCTCGACGACTTGTTTGCTGGGTACTTTTATTTCTTTTGCGAATTCATAGACACGCTTTTTCCCCATATCTTCACACTCCTCTGTTCAGTTACATAAGAGCCTCCATACTGCGGGCGAAACCAGCCTGGGTGACCGCAAGAATCTTGCGAGGTTTACCCAACGCTTGCGCGATTTGCATACTGGTTAATGCCTGCGTGAGGGGAATCTGGTAGAAGGCACTCTTGTCTGTGATGCGTTTGGTCGTCGCGGCACCGGCATCTGCCGCCAGGATGACAAGTTTTGCCTCCTTGGCGCGAATAGCCGCCAGTACCTGGGGCTCACCAGCAGTCAGCTGTGACGCTGCCTGGGCAAGACCAATCAAATTCATCAATTTCTGCGTATTCATTGGCGTCATGCGTCTGGCCCAAATAGTTCGACGCGGGCTTTGCGATGATCCACATAAGCGTACAGATCATCATAGAATGTTTCTGAGACGGTACCAGTCAATGCCCGTTCCACCAAATGCTGCTTTTGCGCTGTGGCAATTGCTGCTGGATTCAAGGAAACGTAGGCACCACGACCAGATTTTTTGCCAGAAGAATCAATACTGATCAGACCTTCTGGATCGCGGACGATCCGCACCATCTCTTTTTTCGGACGCATTTCATTCGTGAGCAGATCCTTACGCATCGGGATCTTGCGCACTTTCTTTTGTTTCTTAGCCTTTGCCATTATTCTTCATCACCATTTAAATCATCATCTGGCTGACCATCATCGTCGACAAATTCCACTTCTGATTCTGGTTTGATGTCAATCCGGTAGCCCGTTAGGCGCGCTGCCAACCGAGCGTTTTGGCCTCGTTTGCCGATTGCTAAAGATAGTTGCGAATCGGGCACGATCACTGTGCAATTACGCTCGTTATCATCGGCGAATTGAACGGCAATGACTTCAGCAGGATTTAACGCATTAGCGATATATTCCGCCGGATCATCTTCATACTGGATGATATCCATATTTTCACCGTGGAGTTCATTCACCACGGCCTGTACCCGTTGACCCTTTGGTCCCACACAGGTGCCGACAGGATCCAAGTTCGGGTCATTGGACTTGACTGCAATCTTCGTGCGGTCGCCGGCCTCCCGGGCGATACCAGCAATCTCAACAGTACCATCGTAAATCTCTGGCACTTCTTGTTCAAATAGCCGTTTAACAAAATCCGGGGCAGTCCGAGAAACGAATACTTGCGGACCCTTCGGACTATTTTCGACTTTAGACACATAGACCTTGATTCGGTCGTGCGCATTGTAATTTTCGTTGGGCATCTGATCCTGCTTGCTCAAAACCGCCTCAATGCGGCCTAAGTCGACATAGACGAAGCGATTATCACGCCGTTCTACAACACCCGACATAATCTCATTCTCGTATTGGCTATATTCGTCATAAACGATGGAACGCTCGGCCTCACGGATCCGCTGCATAATCACTTGCTTAGCGGTCTGCGCCGAAATGCGGCCGAAGTTGGTGGGGGTGACCTCAAAACGAATGTGGTCACCGACTTCGTAAGCTTTATTGAGCGCTAAGGCGTCCTTCAACGCGACTTCCAATCGGGAATCAAAAACCGTGTCCACGACTTCTTTCACGGCGTAAACATGGAATTCACCCGTTTTATCATCAAAGTCGACCTCCACGTTTTGCGCCTGGCCGTAATTGCGCTTATACGCAGAAACCAGCGCTGCCCGAATGGCGTCAACCACCACTTCTTTTTTGACGCCCTTTTGGCGCTCCAATTCATCTAATGCGGTGAGCATTTCAGCACTCATATTTACTAATCCCTTTCCTCAAAATTCAATGGCTAAGCGGGCGTGGGCCACTGCTTGGCGCGCAAATGTTTTATCAATTCGCCGCGTTTTATCTTTAACGGTCAAAGTCAAAGACTCTGGCGTGACCTCTTTCAGCGTACCCTCGAATACTTTTTGACCATCCTGTGGCTGGTATAGCGAAATATGAATATAATCGCCGACCGCATTCGTCATATCCTGATCCGTCTTCAACGGCCGCTCTGCCCCGGGAGAAGAAACTTCCAATACATAGCTGGCGGGAAATGGATCAGGCTTAATCGCATCCAGTGCCGTGCTGATGGGTTCACTGATCTTGGCGATCTCTTCCACGTCAATACCGCCACTTTTATCCACATACACTCTGAGGTACCAATTCTTGCCCTCTTTCACATACTCGACATCGACGAGTTGTAAATGGGCATCGGCCACGATTGGCTGCACAATGTCAGTCACCGTTTCGACAATTGTTTGCTTTGCCACGACATCAACTCCTCTCTGGCGAAACGAATTTTTGCAGACCGTTTCGCCCCTTGCTTATTGAACGTCTGAATTCATTATGAAAGCTTGCTGTTAACCTATTTACACGGCTTTTTTCTCATCTTTCGATAGACTCGATTAGTAAAACTAATTCCAAAAAAAAGTGAGCATCACTGCTCACCCCTACCGAAGTATGAGAAATCCTGCATATAATGTACCATAAACCGCACCAGTATGCAAACAGAGGGCACTTTTCAGCCCTCCTCAATTGATCCTGAATTAATTAGCAGAAGAGGCCGCAGAACCAGAAGCGGCTTGAGACTTCGCATAGTCAATCGCCAATACCAATGCCACAACCAATCCTTCGTAATCGTCATCTTCGATGTCCAGTTCATAAGCATGGCCAAAGGAAAAGACATCTTCATGAATAGACGCGACTTGCTGACCGTTCGCGAAGACGCCAAATTGGAAGTTTGTCCAACTGCCTTGAACGGTCACCGTCCCACTGTCGATATCGAAGCGGCTGCGGAAAAAGCTGAAGCGTTGCCGAATCGTGGCCACCACCGTCCCGTTCATTTCCACGTCGAACGTAGAGAAGAAATGAAACGGCTGGTGCACGACTTTGGCGATTTCCCGACCGGTATGATCGTAAATCGTAAAGTATTTAGGCACTTTCAAAAAACTGCCAGTGACGGAATAAACGGGTTTTTCATTAATGTCAGTGACATCAAATTGACCGCGAAGACTAAATACGTGCTGGTGGACGAATAATTGACTCATGGGCATCTGTCCTTTCTGGTCGTCAATTTCTAATCAGTGCGACCGCTGCTTTGTTTATGACTCCAAAAAATGGCGAGTGTGATGGCGACGACTAAGCCTTCATAATCTTCATCAAGAATTTGAACGCGGGTACCGCCGCCGCTTTTAAAGGGCGTGGCAATCGCGGCCACTTGAGTATCGCCCACTATCACGTCATAGCCGTTGAGTTGAGAATCGACGTGCCGGGTAATCTTAATTTGACCACCGTCGATGATGAAGTCACTATCCGCTTTCCTGGTGGTGCCCTCAATCGTCGCAATGACCTTTCCTTGCATCTTGATCACAAAATGGTTCACTAGGTCGCCGGGTGCTTCCAGTCTAGCGATCTCATTGTCCTCTGCATCTCTGATTGCATAGGCTGTCCGGATGACTCGGCCGTTGCCATGGATGCGGTAGCGGACGGTCTGGTCATCGTCGAGGATGTCGTACTGGTTGCCTAGGCTGAGCGGGTACAGTTTGAATGTTAGAGTGCTCATTTTAACATCTCCCACCTTAAGTTACGTTAAAGATAGCACATAGGGGCGGGGCGTCAATGAAAGTGACAAAAATGTTAGAAAAAGGGTTGAGGCTAAAGCTGTCGATGACGGCCGTGCCAATGCTCCGCATTGGCACTGGAGACGTCAGGATTCGAGCTTTGGTCTCAACCCTTACTTGTTAGCACAAAATTTAGAACAACGACAACTGGTTCGCGTCTGGTAGGCCTTCTAGGACGCCATTGTGGTCCAGGTATTCCATTAGCGTCTTGGAGACGCCGCCGCGGGATGCGATGTCCTCTTTGGAAAGGAACGGTTTTTCTGCGCGGGCGGCAACGATATTTTTGGCTACACGGTCGCCAAGAGATGGGACGGCGTTGAAGGGTGCAAGTAAGGTGTGGTCGTCGAGAATCGTGAAGTTTTGAGCCTCTGATTTATCGATGTCGACCATTTTAATACGGATCCCCCGCTCCCAGCATTCGTTGGCAATTTCCAATACTGTGAGTAAGTTCTTCTCTTTGGCACTGGCATCATTGCCCTTCTCATTGATTGCTTGCATAGCAGCCTTAATCGTTTCCTTACCATTAGTCATGGCGACTAGGTCATAATCATCGGCTCGGACGGACATGTAAGCACAGTAGTAAGCCAATGGGTAATAAACTTTGAACCATGCAATGCGCAATGCCATTTCGATGTAAGCCGTCGCATGGGCCTTGGGGAACATGTACTTGATCTTCAAGCAGGAATCAATGTACCAGGATGGAATGTTTTTGTTCTCTCGCATCTTGTCCTGCCAATCATCAGGGATACCACGCCCCTTACGGACATGTTCCATGATTTGGAAAGCCAATTGTGAATCCAGGCCCCAATGAATCAAGTCCATCATGATGTTGTCCCGACAGCCGATCACGTCCTTCAGTTTGACTACACCCTGTTGGATCAATTCCTCTGCATTGCCCAGCCACACATCCGTCCCATGGGACAGACCAGAAATCTGCAATAATTCGGCAAACGTGGTCGGGTGCGTTTCCTCCAGCATCCCCCGCACAAAACGGGTACCAAATTCCGGCACACCCAATGTGCCAGTCTTCGATTGAATTTGCTCTTCAGTCACACCCAACGGTTCTGTCCCAGAAAATAACCCCATCACGCCGGGATCATCATACGGGATGGTCTTAGGATTAACCCCGGACAGATCCTGGAGCATCCGGATCATCGTGGGGTCATCATGACCTAAAATATCAAGCTTCAAAATATTGTCATGGATTGAATGGAAATCGAAGTGAGTCGTCTTCCACGCTGCATCCCGATCGTCCGCCGGATACTGAATCGGCGTGAAATCATAGATATCCATATCATCTGGGACAACAATGATGCCCGCTGGATGTTGACCAGTGGTCCGTTTGACCCCCGTACACCCTGCAGCTAAGCGGTCAATTTCCGCGCCCCGAATCTTTTGCTCAGTCACTTCTTGGTAATGCAGGACGTAACCATACGCTGTTTTCTCCGCCACCGTGCCGATGGTACCGGCCCGATAAACGTAATCTTCACCAAACAATACCTTGGTATAGTTGTGGGCAATGGGTTGGTAATCCCCGGAGAAGTTTAGATCGATATCAGGTACCTTATCTCCTTTGAAACCAAGGAACGTTTCGAAGGGAATATCCTGGCCCTCTTTGATTAACTCAGTACCGCACTTAGGACATTTCTTATCGGGTAAATCGAAACCAGAACCGATTTCGCCCTTGGTGAAGAACTCTGAATAATGACAATTGGGACAGCGATAATGCGGCGGCAACGGATTGACCTCAGTGATCCCGGTCATGGTTGCCACCAGTGACGAGCCGACACTGCCCCGGGAACCAACCAAGTACCCATCCTTGTTGGACTTATGCACCAACTTTTGAGCAATCAGGTAAATGACTGAGAACCCGTTACCGATGATACTCTTTAACTCTTTATCCAAACGAGCCTGGACAATCTCAGGTAATGGATCACCATACCATTCTTTTGCTTGGGTCATCGTGAGTCGGCGGATGTCCTCTTCGGCGCCAGGCATGTGCGGGGTGTACAATTTGTCCTTCACTGGGGTGATATCATCATCGACCCAGTTGGCCACGGTATGCGTATTGTCGACGACAATTTGATGGGCAGTTTCCTCACCCAAAAAGGCAAAATCTTTTAACATTTCATCTGTTGTGCGGAAATGCAGATCAGGGAAATACAACTTACGATGGGCGTTGATCTTCATTGATCGCTGTAAAATTTCCCGATAAATGGCATCTTCGGGATTCAGGAAATGGACATCACCGGTGGCGACCACAGGCTTATCCAATTCTTGGCCGAGTTTGACCATGTTGCTCAAAATTTCTTCCAGCTGGTCGTTCCCTTTAATCATTTCAGTCGCTAATAAAGGTTCATATGCCGCATGGGGCTGAACCTCCAGATAGTCATAGTAGGTTGCCAGTTCTTTGGCGTCTGCGTATCCTTTTTGCATCATCGCAGTGAAGACTTCGCCATCTGCACAGCCAGATCCGACGATAATGCCCTCGCGATACTTATTCAAAATACTGCGGGGTACACGGGCCACGCGATGGAAGTAATCTGTGAGAGAGAAGGACACGATCTTGAATAAATTTTTCAACCCTGCTTGAGTCTTAGCAATAATGATTGCATGACTAGGCCGGCCGGTACTCCAAGCATCCTTGCCGCCGATATGGTCGTTGACCTGGTTCACATTGGCTGTCTGGAATCGTTCCACCATTTCTTTCAACAGGGCAAAATACAGATATCCAGTGGCTTCCGAGTCATCAGAAGCTCGGTGATGCTGCGTTAACGTAATCTTGTACACCCGCGACAAGCTGTCTAAGGTATGCCGGCCCCGTTCAGGATGTAAGGTCCGAGACATAATTAACGTATCGATAATTGGATTCGGCACAGACGGCCAGCCGAGCCGGTGGCGAGCGACGTTAATGAAGCCAATATCAAAAGTGACGTTGTGCCCTACGACAATATCGTCCCCCACAAAATCAGTGAATTTCTTGATGATTTCCTCTTCACTGCCGCCGCTTTGGACCATTTCGTCGGTAATTGTGGTCAGGTTGATCGTGGTGGCACTCAAAGGAAAGCCCGGATTGATAAATTCATCAAACTTGGCTAACACCTTATTATTCTTCATTTTGACCGCACCGATTTCGATAATACGGTCGGTCGGTGCAGACAGTCCCGTCGTTTCGATATCGAACACGACATACTCTTCATCGCCATTCAAGGCTTGGTCGCGGAGATTATAACCAATCGGGGTGGCGTCATCCACGAGGTTGATCTCCACCCCATACATAACTTTTAACTTATTTTTTAATCCGGCCGTGTGGGCCTCAGGGAAGGCCTGAGCGACGGCATGGTCCGTTACGGCAATGGCTGGCATGCCCCACATGGCGGCCTGATTCACATAATCTGTGGCAGAATTAGTGGCATCCATCTGTGACATCGTGGTATGCAAATGCAACTCGATCCGTTTGTCACCTTCGGCCGTATCCTGCCGTTCAGGATGGGAGATCGTTTGAATATCGTAGGCATTAATCATCAGTTCTTGAGAATACTTATCCTCTTGCACCGGACCCCGTACCTTGACCCATTGGCCAACTTGTACCTGTGCAAAATCCGGATCTTCACCAGATTCACGAGAGAATTTTTTCACCGTAAAGGAAGATGTATAGTCTGTCATCTCAAACAACAGCATTTGTTTGCCACTGCGCAAAGTCCGCACATCACAGGAGAAAATCTTGCCTTGGACCACGATCGTGCGGTCCGGTTCCGTAATATCCCCCATCTGTTTGACAGGCGCATCGCTGGGAATAGGCTTGCCGATATGCACCCCGTCACCACTGGACGCGCCACCGCCATTACTGGAACCGCCAGTCACAGCCTTCTCTTGGGCTTTGATCAACGCCTGAGCCGACAGCTCTTGGTTGTGCTGTTCCTGCTGCTGGCGTAACGCCTCAATTTTTTCCTGGGTCGCAGAATCGTCCACGTAGACATGAATGTTAAACGCAGGGAAACCCAATCTGGCATAGGCCTCTTCCACGCAACTCAAGGCGTTCTCCACGACGTAGTTTTTTACCACTTCGTTGTCGACACTGATGGCCACTCGGTCGCCTTGCAAAGTCGGTGCCGCCACTTGGGCTAATGCTGGTGATGAGGCCGCACAGGTTTGGACGATATAGGGCCAATAATCGGCCAATAGTTGATTGTCGAATTGCGGGTTGGTCACGTTCAATCGGACGGCCACGGAGGCAATGTCGGCAAAGGCCTTGGTCAACTTGCTTAGAAATACACTGTATGCAGTAAACGGCAGTAATTGCGGCAAACGCAATACAAATTCCCACTGCTTGGTCTGCTCATGAACGATGACCTTCTCCACGGCGCCACCAACAAAACGGTCCCCGCCGGGAGCGGAGACCGTCATGTCGATCTGGTCGAGGAGTTGGGTCAACATTTCTTCCGGAGATAATGCCAAATGACTCAACCCTTTCTGTCAAACTAAAAAACGGTGACTTAAATCAGTGGTTACTCGGCGCTGCCTTGACCATCTAATTTGGCCCGTAAAATCGGCAGCACATTCGCCAATTCATCTTTGCGGACTTCAATATTATCACCAGTCGCCCGTAAATGCACCTCCACAATATCGTCGGCGGCCTTCTTGCCCACTGTGATCCGAATTGGGATACCAATCAGATCGGCGTCAGCAAACTTAATGCCCGCTCGCTCATTACGGTCATCCAGTAATACTTCATAGCCGGCCTTGGTCAGCATACTATCAATTTCATCGGCCAATTGTCGTTGATCATCGTTTTTCATATTCACCGGAACAACATGAATATCAAAAGGCGCAATGGACTTGGGCCAAATGATGCCGTGTTCGTCATTGTGCTGTTCCACAATCGCAGACAGCAGACGGGATACACCGATCCCATAACTACCCATGATTACGGGTACAGAACGGCCATTTTCATCTAAGACGGTGGCATTCATGGTCTCGGAATAACGGGTACCTAGCTTGAATATGTGCCCAATCTCAATGCCCTTCGTAAATCTCAGTTTACCCTCACCGTCTGGAGAAATTTCCCCGGCCTGGGCAACGCGAATGTCAGCGAAGTCATCGGGCGTGAAGTCGCGGCCCACATTGACGTTAGCCAAGTGATAACCTTCTTCATCAGCGCCGACGTAAGCGTTAGCCATATTCTTAATCGTTAAATCAGCCACCACCCGAATGTCGTCGTCAATACCCACTGGACCCAAGGAACCTTCTGGTGCATGGAGGTAATGTTGAATTTCGTCTTCAGAAGCCAAGCGCAATTCGTCCGCATCCAGGAAGTTCTTCAGCTTCACATCATTGATTTCATGAGTGCCCTGAATCAAAGCCAGGACCGGTTTTTCATCAGCAATGAAAAGAATTGATTTCACGATTTGATCAACGTCTGTCTTTAGATAATCGGCCACTTCTTCAACCGACTTAGCCCCTGGTGTCGCTACCTTTTTCAGTTCACCAAGATTTTCATGGACTTGAACAGCCGGTAATTGACTGGTAGCCATCTCCAAATTGGCTGCATAATCGCTGCCATCAGAGTAGGCAATGGTATCTTCACCAATTGGCGCAATGGCAGAAAACTCCTTGGAATCCCGACCACCCATGGCACCAGCATCACCAATAATGACCCGGTAATTTAAATCGACCCGATTATAGATATTGATATAGGCACTTTCGACATGGTCAAAAATCGTATCCAAATCGTCATTGTTCACTGTGAACGAATAAGCATCCTGCATGATGAATTCACGACCGCGGAGTAAACCGTTGCGTGGTCGATCCTCATCCCGATACTTCGTCTGAATTTGGTATAACAACAACGGCAGCTTCTTGTAAGACTTCACGCTGCTGCGAATAATGTCCGTCATGGTTTCCTCATGGGTAGGCCCTAACAGCAATGTTCGGTCATGCCGGTCTTTCAACTG
Organism: Schleiferilactobacillus perolens DSM 12744; assembly: GCF_001435585.1. GTDB lineage: Bacteria > Bacillota > Bacilli > Lactobacillales > Lactobacillaceae > Schleiferilactobacillus > Schleiferilactobacillus perolens. The sequence continues at coordinate 155,427 of NZ_AZEC01000005.1, read as the reverse complement.
ATAAAGGTTAGGCCCATAAGTCTCATACCTTCCAGATTCTTTCCATAATTCAGCAGGAATCAAAGTGGGGAGTAACATTTCCACCCCATCGATTTTATCCATTTCTTCGCGAATAACTTTTTCAATCTTTTGCAGTACCCGCCAAGCTAAAGGCAAATAGACATATACCCCGGCCGCTTCCTGCTTGATTAAGCCGCCTCGCAACATAAGTTGGTGGCTGATGGCTTCCGCGTCGGAAGGTGTTTCTTTAAGTGTCGGAATTAACATTTTGGATTGACGCACAACAAAATCTCCCTTTCTGCCTGAACCGTTTAGTGGGCTCAGTGCGTGAATAACCGCTGAAAATCATTCCAGGTGACGGCAACCATTAAGAGCAGCAATAGCCCGAACCCGATCAGCGTAATCACGCCTTCTTTTTCCTCTGAAATTGGCTTGCCGCGAACACCTTCAATAATGTTCAAAAGCAACTTGCCGCCGTCCAGTGCCGGAATCGGCAGCAAGTTCATTAACCCCAGGTTGACGGAAAGACTGGCCATCATCGTGACTACCGAAATCCAGCCGAAACTGGCGGCTTGACTAGAGGCTTGATAAATCGCTACCGGCCCACCAAGTTTGTTCAAACTGAAACCACCTGTGAAGAATGATCCCAGGATTTGCAAGATGTGGGTAATGATATACCACGTTTCCGTAAAGCCATATTTAACTTTGGCCATAAACGACGTATCCAAACCGGGTGAAACCACAACACCGATCTGCGTCACCTTTTTGCCCTCTTGAGTCACCGTATGGGGTTTCACTGTGAGTGTCCGCCGGCGGCCATTCCGCAAAACTTGGACCTGAACGTCCTGGTCTGCTTTGCCCTGGATCTGTTTAGAAAAGTCGCTGAGGCCAGCCACCGCCTTGCCATCAACCTTTTCGACGATATCCTTGGTATGGAGGCCTGCCACCATGGCGGGTGAATCCGCCTGCACTTGAGCGATCATGGTCTGATCTGTGTTGGGGGCACCCCCGTTCACGAAAGCCATAATCATGAACGTGATGATGCCCAACAAGAAGTTATTCAACGGTCCGCCAAAGTTGGTCAGCATCCGTTTAGGCAAGCTGGCCGATTGAAATTGAACGTCCAAAGGCGCAATCTGCACCACGGTGCCGTCTTTTTCAACAATTAACGCATCATGATCCACCGAATAGCGTTTCAACGAACTTTCGTCGCCATTCTCATAGCCCTCGATCCAAAGTTCCTTCTCAAGATCGCTTTTGGCCACTTGCACGGGTATGCCGCTCACATTGGTGGCTTTATCACTCGTATTGATGGTGGTAACCACCCCTTGATCGTTCATCTCCAAGGTGGCCATGGTGCCTGGCTCGAGTTCATCTTCATCATCTGCCGTGCCAGCCATGCGGACATAACCGCCCAGGGGCAAAATTCGAATTGTGTACGTCGTCCCATGCGACCGGTGCCAGAATAGTTTGGGTCCCATGCCAATAGAGAATTCCCGCACCAAAATACCAGCGCGTTTGGCAAAGAAGTAATGGCCAAACTCATGCACCAGTACGATGATCCCAAAGACCAGGATAAATGCAATAACGCCCTTCATTGATTCACTCCTTTACAACGTTCGTGAAAGGTTACAGTAACCCAAACACCTGGACCAGCGGCAAGACGAATAGCAGACTGTCGAATCGGTCGAGAATACCGCCATGACCAGGTAAAATCTTGCCGGAGTCTTTGACACCGAAATACCGCTTATATGCCGATTCAACTAAATCACCAAACTGACCCACCACAGACAGCATCAAGATGATCAATACCATCCGCCACATTGCCCACGCCTGGACCTCAGGGAAAATCAAACAGTACACCGTACCCACAATGACAGCGGCCACTGTGCCGCCAATTGAGCCCTCCCAAGTCTTGTTGGGAGAAATGGGCGTCAACTTATGTTTACCAAACTTACGACCAAACATATACGCACCGGAATCTGTCGTCCAAACGATTAATAATACAAAGAGCAATTTGATGAAGCTGCCTTGATTACGCACGATTACTAAGGAGCCAAAACCGCCGCCCAAATAAGCCATGGCTAATGCGGAGATGGCAATATCTTCGACGTTGATCCGATTTTTGCTAGTAACCGTGATCACCAGCATTAACATGAACAGAATCATCAAGAACTCGGTGATATTGAACCAGTGGGAAACGTTGTTAGGCAGCCAACCTTTCAGCCACCCGTAAAACCCGGCCGGCAAGATTATGACAATGATGCCCAAACCAGCCACAAAAAAGTCTGGCGACACCACAATTCGTTTGCGCATCAAGAAGAACTCAGACAGACCAACCAGTCCGAGCAGAATAGCCAAGACCTCAATGGCCCACCCGCCAAACCAAATTGTTGGTATAAAAATTGCCAAAGCCCAAATCGCTGTGATTACCCGTTGTCGCATGCCAAACTTCCTCTCGCTTACTTTAATCCGCCATAGCGGCGCTGTCGGTGACTAAATGTCTGAACAGCTTTCTCTAAATCCTGGCTGGTAAAATCCGGCCAATGGACATCTGTAAATACAAATTCGGAATAAGCCAACTGCCATAGTAAAAAGTTAGACAGCCGTTCTTCGCCGCTAGTCCGAATCAATAGATCTGGATCCTGCCACTTGCCTAATGAGGCGGTAAATAAATGATCGGCGACGGTTTTTTCATTAATTTCGTCAACCGCTAATTGGCCTTCGGCTACAGCCGATGCAATTTGTTGGACAGCCGTGGTGATCTCTTTGCGGGCGCCATAGTTGAACGCAAAATTCAAAACCATACCGGTATTATTCTTGGTCTGATCCATGGCGTCCAAGGTCACCTGCCGAGTTTGGGCAGGTAATTCGTCCAAATACCCCATCACGTTCACCCGAACATTTTCAGCCATTAAATCGGGCATATAGTGGTTAAAGAATCTCACCGGCAAACCCATGAGGTAATTCACCTCATCAGTCGGCCGCCGCCAATTCTCCGTAGAAAAGGCATAAACCGTTAATACCTTGATTCCCAAATGGCTGGCCGCAATCGCAATCCGTTTAACGTTGTCCATGCCTTCCTTATGCCCAGCAACCCGGGGCAAATGGCGTGCCTTAGCCCAGCGACCGTTACCGTCCATGATAATGGCAACGTGCTTAGGAATCGTAATTTCATCTGATTGTGCAGCCATCGTTTCGCCTCGCTTTTTTGCAATGAAGAAGACCCGCTGCATCGCACCAACGGGTCTGATCACTCAATTAGACTTCAGTGATTTCCTTTTCCTTGTCTTGGGCGATTTTATCGACACCTTTGACCGCGTCATCTGTCAGTTTTTGCACCTTGTTTTCTAAATCGTGCATGACATCTTCACTGATCTCAGCCGCTTTTTCAGCCTTTTTTAATTCGTCCATGGCATCTCGACGAACATTGCGCACCGCAATTTTAGCTTCTTCCGCATCTTTACCAACTTCTTTGGCTAATTCTTTACGGCGCTCACCCGTTAATTGAGGAATCACCAAGCGGACGACATTCCCGTCATTGGCTGGTGTTAACCCCAAATCTGATGCCAGAATTGCTTTCTCAATATCATTCAAGGAAGACTTGTCGTAGGGTGTAATCATTAATACCCGCGGTTCAGGGATATTGATAGCCGCCATTTGATTCAAAGGCGTGGGTGCACCATAATAATTCACTTGAATTCGATTGAGTAGACCGGCATTGGCCCGACCAGCTCGAATATTAGCCAGATCGTTGCGCAGGGCATCTTGAGCCTTGCCCATTCCCGCCTTAGTCCGTTCTAATAGATCTTCTGTTGCCATTTGTTGTGGCCTCCTTAATTATTATTTTTGTCTTCATCGGCTTCCGCTTTAATGGTGGTGCCAATTGCTGCACCCTCAACCACTTTGACGATATTGCCTGGTTTGTTCATATTGAAAACCACTAACGGGATGTCATTATCCATGGATAGTGAGCTGGCCGTGTTATCCATGACCTTCAACCCCTTCTGAATAATATCCAATTGGGTCAATTCATCATATTTTACAGCGTGGGGATCTTTATTGGGATCAGCAGAATAAACACCGTCCACGTTGTTCTTGGCCATAAGAATCACGTCAGCCCCAATTTCAGCCGCCCGTAAAGCTGCAGTAGTATCGGTTGAGAAATACGGGTTACCGGTACCGCCAGCAAAAATGACAACCCGTCCCTTTTCAAGATGACGAATGGCCCGCCGGCGAATGTATGGTTCAGCGATTTGGCGCATTTCAATGGATGTTTGGACCCGGGTGGGAACATCCATATGTTCTAGGCTATCTTGCAATGCCAGAGCGTTCATGACTGTCGCGAGCATACCCATGTAATCAGCCTGGGCACGCTCCATGCCCAATTCGGCGCCGGTTTCACCTCGCCAGATATTTCCGCCGCCGCATACCACGGCAACTTCGACACCTAAATCATGGACAGCTTTGATTTGTTTGGCAATGCGATCAATGACCGGCGGGGTGATACCGAAACCCTTATCCCCAGCCAAAGCCTCGCCGCTGACTTTCAAAACGATACGATGATACTTGATCCCACTCATTGCGATTCCTCCGTTAGTTTGCTGTGTAATAGTTTACCATAAAAGAAGGCAGAGGGCGAAACGACCCGGGTAGCTCCCGACATCTAAGGACAGCCTGGACACAAATCCACCGCACTTGTGGATTTTTGGCCAGGATGGCCTTAGATCGAGGGAGCTGGGTCGTTTCGCCCGTTTACACAGAAGCGTCGGTTCTACCCGCACTTAGGTTTTTTTGCCTGCCGTCTCTTCTGTGCTAGCTTCTGGTCGGCTTCGCCCGTTTACGCGGGAATGTCGGTTCTGCCCGCACTTGTGGATTTTTGGCCAGGATGGCCTTAGATCGAGGGAGCTGGGTCGTTTCGCCCGTTTACACAGAGGCGTCGGTTCTGCGATCCGGAAAATAATTTCTTTACCAAATCAAAGCCAAAATAAAAAAACCGCACCCCAGCTTAACGCTGAAACACGGTTTTCTGACTAAAAAGTCAAAAGAAAATTAGTCCTTGATTTGGGACATCACTTCATCAACGAAGTTTTCTTCCTTCTTTTCGATCCCTTCACCGACTTCATAACGTACGAAGGAAACTAACTTGCCGCCCTTGCTGGCCACATACTTAGCCACAGTTTGGTCAGGATCCTTGACGTAATCTTGGTCAGCCAAAGCGATTTCAGAAAGATACTTGTGCAAACGACCTTCAACGATCTTGGGAATGATCTTTTCAGGCTTGCCTTCGTTTTTCGTCTCTTCCGTCAACACTTCTTTTTCGTGAGCCAAAACGTCAGCCGGTACGGCATCTTTATCCAAATACTTCGGGTTGATGGCAGCAACGTGCATCGCAACATCGCGGGCAGTCTCTTCATCAGCACCTTCCAGTACAGTCAATGCAGCAATTTGGCCGCCATTGTGCAGGTATGCACCAAAGTTTTGGCTATCTGTTTTTTCAACAACCTGGAAACGACGCAAGGAAATCTTTTCGCCGATAACCACAGTCAATTCAGTGATTGCTGCTTTCAGCGTATCTTTGCCCATTGGTAATGCCAACACAGCGTCCATATCGGCGGGCTTGTTTGCTGCAATCGTATCCGCAATATTCTTCACCAAAGTTTGGAACTTGTCGTTTGCAGATACGAAGTCAGTTTCAGAGTTCACTTCAATGATAGCGGCAGCGTTGCCGTTGATCGAAATGTGGGCCAAGCCCTCTGCAGCGACCCGATCGCTCTTCTTAGCCGCTTTGGCAATGCCTTTTTCACGCAATACATCAACAGCCTTGCTCATATCACCGTCTGCGGCAACCAATGCTTTCTTGGCATCCATCATGCCAACGCCGGTCTTTTCCCGCAGTTCTTTAATTTGTTGTACAGTTACTGCCATGGGTAAAATCCTCCTAATATAATATATGAATTTTCATCTTAATTGGCAAAAAGTGGCCCCGACCCATAGTCTTCTCCGGGGCTGGCCACTTTTCACATGTGTTCAATAATTATTCAACGGTATCATTGACATCGGTGTCACTGTCGTTGTCGCCTTCAACAGTGTTGACGATATCTTCCATGGAATCTTTCGCTGGGGCAGCTTCGCCCTCAGCAGCCGGCTGTTCCGGTTGTTGATCGTCGTTGTCTTCGCCTTGACGGCCTTCGACAATGGCATCAGCCATCTTAGAAGTAATCAAGCGAACGGCACGGATAGCGTCATCGTTTGAAGGAATGATGACATCAATCGGGTCTGGATCAGTGTTGGTATCGACCATCGCAACGATCGGAATGTTCAACTTGTTTGCTTCGTGAACAGCAATGTCTTCCTTGCGAGGATCAACAATGAACATCACGTCTGGCAAGTGCGGCATGTCTTCAATACCGCCTAAGAAACGTTCCAGTTTTTCGCGTTCCTTACCAAGTAAAGAAACTTCCTTCTTTGGTAATACGTCGAAAGTACCATCTTCAGCCATCTTCTTCAGATCCTTCAAACGCTTGATCCGAGTTTGAATGGTTTCCCAGTTCGTTAAAGTACCGCCCAACCAACGATGGTTAACGTAATATTGACCAGCGCGTGTGGCTTCTTCTTCAATAGAATCTTGGGCTTGCTTCTTTGTACCAACAAACAGGAAAACAGCACCCTTGCTAGCTTCATCCTTAACAAAATCATAAGCCGTATCGATCATCTTAACGGTCTTTTGCAGATCGATGATATAGATACCATTCCGTTCAGTGAAGATGTACTTCTTCATCTTCGGGTTCCAGCGACGTGTTTGGTGACCAAAATGCACGCCGGCTTCAAGCAATTGCTTCATTGATAATACAGCCATTGTAAAAACCTCCAAATAGTTTTGTCCTCTGCATATGTCATCCCGGCGGCGAACACCAAGTGCACCACGCCGCCGATCAATATGCATGTGTATTTAACAAATACTAAACCATTATACAGAACGAATCCGGTAACTGCAAGCAGTTCTACCATTTCACCGCATGCATCGTCAAAAAATGTTCCTTTTGTTTACGCGTCAAACGTTTAAATTTAGCCTCCGCACTGAGCGCATCATGTTTAGTGGTGAATGATTCCTGATAAATCCGGTGTACTGGGCGCCGCGACCGGGTATATTTGGCCCCCTCACCGGCATTGTGCTCCGCCTCCCGCCGTACCGGATCTGTCGTAAAGCCGCCATAAAAGGAACCGTCCCGGCACAGCAGTACATAAAACCAAAAGACCCGATCCTCAGTCTGTGAAGAGTGCACGTTTGACCTCCGCTTCATAATTTCCTTGTTCATCATACACGACGAGCGGGGGTAATACCCGCAAACCATTGGGCCGGCCACCGCGAATTGCCTCAATCAGCACCATGTTAGCCTCCCGTCCGGCCTTGGGGTATACAAACCGCAATCGCTTGGGTGCGAGTTGGTGAACTTGCAATTTGCTTAGTATCTCGCCCAATCGATCAGGCCGATGGACCATGAACAACTTACCATTAAACTTCAGTAAATCCGCACTCAACGCCACCACTTCTGTCAGCGTGACGGTCAATTCATGACGGGCCAGTGCGAAATGGGGATTACTTTTCTTTTCAATTGTCGGTGAATCCTTAAAGTAAGGTGGATTAGTCATCACAGCGTCTACACTATCCTTGGGAATCTCAGTCAGAATTTCTTGCATTGGCATATTTAATACCGTTAACCGTTGTGTGAGATCATTGAGCACAATAGAACGCCTCGCCATATCCGCTAGCCGCGGCTGAATCTCCACCAATGTCATCTGCGCCGTGGTGTGATGGGCAGCAAACAAACTCACCGCGCCGTTGCCGGCGCCTAAATCCACCACTTGCCCGCCGCGCTTTGGCAACTGGGCAAACGCCGCCAGCAACACCGCATCTAATGAGAAAGCAAATACGTGGGGATGTTGAATGATCCGAATCCCCGCAGGTGCCAACTGGTCGATCCGCTCTCCCGGTAAAAGTGCGACTTCCCCCACTATCTCAGGCCTCTTTTCTGTTATAATCGAAAACAGATTATGATCTGATGTGTCACAATCTCCGTCCTATTTTAACTGTGAACGAAATTAATTGAAAGAAGTTGAACACCCGATGTTCTATCGAATATTCCGTGTTATCGTCCGGTTCATTATTTTTGTACTCAATGGCCACATGGTGGTCTTAGGCAAAGAAAACATTCCAGAGGGCACGTACGTCTTAGTCGCTCCCCACCGCACTTGGTGGGAACCCGTATTATTCGCAGTCGCCGGTAGTCCGATGGAATTCTCTTTCATGGCCAAGGCCGAATTGTTCCATAATCCCATCATCCGCTGGATTCTCACCCACGCCCACGCCTTCCCCGTGGACCGAGCCCATCCCGGCCCCAGCGCGATCAAGACGCCGGTCACGAATCTGAAAAAACGAAACTTATCCGTGATCATTTTCCCCACCGGCACCCGTTATTCTAATGACGTCAAAGGCGGGGCAGCATTAATTTCTCGACTTGCCAGAGTTCAACTCGTGCCGGTGGTTTACCAAGGGCCGTTGACCTTCTGGGGCCTGTTGAAACGGCAAAAGCTGATCGTCGGGTTTGGCGAACCCATCACCGTCTCCCGCCAGGGCCGGCTGGATGAGGCCGCGATTAATGAAGTGGACAAAGAAATGAAAGCCGCCTGGAAGAAAATTGACGATGGTATTAACCCGGATTTTGTTTACGTACCGGATACGCACAAGGCGGAATTAGAGCACGAAGAAGGAAAACTTTAAATTGATGAAAACACCCATACGCTGGGTGTTTTTTCTTTCCCCATGTCAGGAACCTTGCCATAACCTATCGACAACGACGGATACCACCAATTATAATGAGATCCATGTGAGATAATTAGAAAGTGGGTGCGTCATGCATCGAAAATCCTATTTAACCGCGTTTACCACACTCTTTGTGGCTCTCCTTTTCACACTTTGGCCGGCCCCAACTGCCCAGGCCGCTGAAAAGACTTACACCATTGGAACCGATGTGACCTATGCACCGTTCGAATTTGCTAATGAAAAGAACCAATACGTCGGGATCGACATTGACTTAATGAACGCCATCGCTAAAGTAGAAGGCTTCAAAGTTAATATCAAACCAGTCGGCTTCAACGCCGCCGTACAGGCGCTAGAGGCTGGCCAGATTGACGGCGTGATTGCCGGCATGTCCATCACACCTGAACGTCAGCAGAAGTTCTTGATGAGTGACCCCTACTACAAAGTCGGAGTGGTCATGGCCGTCAAACAGGGTAGCAAGATCAAGAGTTTGAAACAACTCAAGGGTCAGCGTGTGGCCGTCAAAACCGGGACGGCCGCTGGCGCTTACGCCTTGAGCGTGAAGGATAAATACGGTTTTTCCACCGTCACCTTCGATGATTCCAATAATATGTATCAAGACGTGACTACTGGTAATTCAGTGGCCTGTTTTGAAGATTCCCCGGTCATGCAATACGCGATCAATACTGGGATGAAGCTGAGCATTGTCACAAAACCGGCGAACCCCACCGGATATGGTTTTGCTACCAACAAGAAGAACACTGCCCTCATGGCCAAATTCAATGCTGGTCTAAAAAAATTGAAGGCCAACGGACAATATACGAAAATCGTGCAAAAATACTTAGGGACAGGTTCTAAGAAATCCCAAGCCGCTGCCAATAAAAAAAACCAAGAGACGGATCGCTCCTTTTGGGGATTGCTCAAAGCCAACTGGGGCACATTAATGGGCGGTCTGCAAGAAACTTTGCTAGTTACAATCGTGGCAATTATCTTCGCAACCATCGTCGGAATCTTGATTGGCCTGTTGGGCGTGTTGCCAAATGTATTTGCTCGAGGCATATCGACCACGTTCATCTATATCTTCCGGGGATTACCGCTACTGGTGTTGGCTTTATTCATTTATACGGGCGTGCCCAGCTTAATTGGCACCAAAGTACCGGCATTTGTGGCCGGGATTATTACCTTGACCTTAAACGAAGGAGCCTACACAGCCGCCTTCGTCAAGGGCGGCATTGAGGCTGTGGATGTTGGCCAGATGGAAGCCGCCCGTTCCCTGGGACTTCCCTTTGGCAAGGCATTGCGCAAGGTCATTTTGCCCCAGGGTATTCGCATTATGGTCCCCAGTTTCGTCAACCAATTCATCATTACCTTGAAGGACACCTCCATCCTGTCCATCATTGGCATTCTGGAACTGACCCAGACCGGGAAGATCATCATCGCTCGCAATATGGAAGGTTTCAAAATTTGGACCATGGTAGCCATCATTTACGTCGTTATTATCACATTGCTCACTTGGTTCTCTAAGTGGGTCCAGAAGAAGGTGCAAGCGTCATGACAGACACAACTTATCGAGTCCAGATGCAAGATGTCTATAAAGATTATGGGACGAATCACGTCATCAAAGATGTCAACTTAAATGTCAAAAATAACGAAGTGGTCGTCTTGATCGGACCCTCAGGCGCCGGCAAGAGCACGGTGCTGCGGATGATCAATGGATTAGAAACCACCACGAAGGGCCATATTCTCATCGACGGTGCCGACATCAGTCAAGCCCATGTGGATATCAATCATATTCGGGAAAAAATCGGCATGGTTTTCCAACATTTCAATCTTTTTCCACACATGACAGTTCTAGAAAACGTGATTCTGGCGCCAGTGGAATTGAAGAAAGCCGATAAAGCCGCCGCCACTGCTGAAGCCCGGCAATTCCTCGAAACGGTGGGCTTAACGGAAAAAGCGGACGCCATGCCTGCTTCATTATCCGGCGGCCAACAGCAGCGGGTCGCCATCGCCCGGGCGCTCGCAATGCATCCGGACATCATGTTGTTCGATGAACCCACCAGTGCGCTAGATCCAGAAATGGTCGGCGATGTGCTGCAAGTCATGCGCAAACTAGCCCAACAAGGCATGACCATGGTGATTGTGACCCACGAAATGGGCTTTGCTAAGGAAGTGGCCGATCGGGTCGTCTTCTTTGATGGCGGTAAGATTCTGGAACAAGGGACACCCACAGAAATCTTCGACCATCCGCAAGAAGAACGGACACAAGCATTCTTAAACAAGGTACTGCAAGCCTAATCCATGCTAAAGGGACCAGGACGCTCAACAATTCAGTTGAGCCCTGGTCCCTTTTTAATTATCTGTGGGTTAGTCAATATCGACATGTTCGCCCATTTGCAGCCGATACATATCATAGTAACGACCCTTTTGGGCCAATAACTCTTCATGGGTGCCCGCCTCTACGATTCGGCCCTTATCCAGAACCAGAATCTGGCTGGCATCTCGAATCGTTGATAACCGGTGGGCGATGGCAATCGTGGTCCGACCTTGGCGCAGCTTGCGCAGACCGTCTTGAATCAATGTTTCAGTTTCAGTATCAATATTTGCGGTGGCTTCGTCCAGAACCAAAATCTTAGGATCCGCAGCTACTGTCCGGGCAAAGGAGATCAATTGGCGTTGACCGCTGGAGAACTGCGCTCCCCCCTCGATGACCCGCGCGTGGTACTTATTCGGCAATTTTTCAATGAAAGAGTCTGCCTGAACAAATTCGGCCGCTTTTTTTACGTCATCATCACTGATCTTTTCGTTGAATAATCGGATGTTAAAAGCAATATCCCCATAGAAGAGGAATGAATCTTGCAACACCAATCCCAGCTTGCGCCGTAATTCCGCAATCGGATAATCTCGAATATCCCGGTCATCAATCAGAATCTCACCGTGATAGAACTCATAAAACCGCATCATGACGTTAATGATGGAACTCTTACCAGAACCGGTATGACCAACCAGGCCAATCGTCTCGCCCGGTTTCACAATGAAGCTGATGTCATGAAGCACTTCGTTTTCACCATCATAGGAAAAGGACACATGACGAAACTCGACTTTCCCCTCTTGCACCACAGCATTTGCATCTGGATTTTGCTTAGGAGCCAATTCCTGACTGTCTAAGATATGGAAAATTCGACTGCCCGCCACAACCCCATCTTGAAAGAATTGAAGTTGATCCATTAAGTTCCCTAAAGGATTGAAGAAGCTTTGGATATAGGACGAGAAAACATAAATTGTCCCAGCCGCCACCACCGCGGTTTGGGCCATGATACCGAAATGAATCAATACCGCCGTCAAGGCAAAGACATAAATCAGGTTCAAAAATGATGAAAGCAGCAGCGAATTGGTCTTGATCATTGCCCGCCGTGAATCCAAGTAATCATTATTGACGCTCTCGAACTCACTGTCGACCCGTTTTTGTTGTTGGAAATTTTGAATAATTTCCACACCTTCGATTGATTCATTCAATTTGGCGTTGAGTTCCGATAATTTCGCCCGCATATGGCGGTAGACCTTGGAACTGTATCGGTTATACGCCCAAGTGACGAGGAGCAGGATGGGGATAAAAGCGGCCACGATCCATGCCGCCGTGTGGTTATTGGCATACATTGCCACCAATGCCGTAATGATAGAGAAAACACCCACCAGCAAAGACATGAAGACATTCCAAAAGTCCGTCAAGGTCATCGTATCGTTCGTGACCCGGGACACCACGGAGCCAGCGGGGGTTAAGTCAAAATACCGCATCCCCAGGCTGTGCAATTTGGCAAACAATTGTCGCCGCACATCTTCCATCGCCCGTTCAGCCCCCATTGAGAAGAAGAAGTTACTGCAAAACTGGACGATGGCCTTGATGATTGTCCCGATGGCGTACACCAGGCCCACCCCTAAGATGACTGCGGTGGTCGCATTGTGTTTTGCCAGGGAACCATTCATGAATTCCTGAATCACCCGTGGCAGCAAAATATTGATGATTGCTAGTGCGAAAGACATGACAATAGCGCCAATGAATTGTTTCTTGTAATATCGGGCAAAGCCCAATAACCGTCCGGTAATCTTTAGCTGCTCTTTAACCGGCAGATGCTGGTTCCAAGCCGATTCATATGGATTCTTCGAGGCCATTAGTCATCGCTCCTTTCAGACAGAGACTGCATCAATTGCTGTTCATCCCACATCTTGGCGTACCAGCCATTTTCTGCAAGCAGTGCATCATGATTTCCGCGCTCTGTGATTTGACCACCATCTAAAACTAAAATTTCATCGGCGTGCATGACGGAACTGAGACGTTGCGCCACAATAATGGTCGTCTTACCCGCTCGGTCTTCCTTCAAACCGTCCAAAATTTGTTCCTCTGTCTTGGCATCCACAGCCGATAAGGCATCATCCAAGATCAGGATGTCCGGTTGCGCAATTACCGCACGGGCAATAGCTAGCCGCTGCTTTTGCCCACCAGATAGAGAAACACCCTTCTCTCCGACTAAAGTGTCGTATTGCTCAGCAAATTGCAAAATATCATCATGAATAGCACTGGTCTTCGCCGCAGCCTCCACGGCCGGTTGCTGCTTGTCATACGCAGAAAACCGGATGTTATTGCGAATATCTGTGGAGAAAAGGAAATTGTCTTGCGGGACGTAACCAATGGAATTACGCAAGGCGGCCAGTGTGTATTGGCGAATATCATGCCCGCCAATTTGAATTATCCCATCATAATGATCAAATTCGCGGAGCAACAATTTAATAATCGTGGTTTTCCCTGCTCCGACTCTCCCGGTAATGCCCAATAAATGACCTTCAGGCAAGGTAAACTGAATATTTTGCAAAGTGACCTTGTCTGCGCCAGGATAGGTAAAGCTTTGTAGATCATACTGAATGTCGCTGTGCGGCACGGTGGTCAATGCATGGGGGACTTCCACCACCCGGGACTTTTCCTGCAAGAGTGATTGTACCCGATCGTAACTCGCATTACCCCGTTCAATCACATTGAACAGTCGACCAATGGCAAACATCGGCCAGACTAAGGCATTCACATAAGCCACAAACGAAATCAACGCCCCGATGGTGATGGTACCGGCATTGACCAATGTCCCGCCATAAATAATTGCAATCACGTAAGTCGCACCAATGATAATGGAAATGACCGGGTCAAACATGGAATCGATCCGATTGACCCGTTTATTAATGCCGATGGTCCGGTCTACAATGTGATTGAAATCATCCAAATCTTCGGCATCTTGACCAAACGTCTTGATTACTTTAATACCAGAAACGGATTCCTGAGTTTTATCGTTCAAGCGAGAAAAAGCCGCCTGGGATTCGGAAAAAGCTGCGTGTAACTTCATGCCTAACCGCCGGGCAGCCACCGCCAGCAGCGGCATGGGAATAATGGCCACTAGCGTTAACCGCCAATCCACAAAGATCATCATGGCGACTAAAGTGGAACCACCAGTGATAATGGAATCCGCAAAAGTTAAAATGCCTGCACCAGCAACATTTTGGATGGCATTCAAATCGTTAGTGGCATGGGCCATCAAATCCCCGGTCCGATGCCGCTGGAAGAAGGTATCGTCCATTTCCATAAAATGCCAAAACAAACGGCTGCGCAACTGTTTCTCCAGTTTAGCCGCACCGCCCCAAATCATGTTGCGCCACCCGTAACGGAAAATATACTGAAGAATCCCGGCTGTGACCAAAATTCCTATCCACCACCACACTGCTGTACCATGCACATGACCTTGGTCAAAAATATCCGCTAAAATACCGATAACCCGCGGGGGAATCAAATTCACCAGCGCCGTGCCAATCAAGGCTACGACCCCAAATATGTATCGCTTTTGTTCTTGTTTAAAATACCAACCGAGTTTCTTAAAGATGCCCACGAAGGCGCCTCCGTTCAGTGTTTAATTAGTGCCGAAAAAGGAAAGAACGGGACAAAGGATGCGTTCGTCCAGTAACGAACGCATCCTTTGTCCCGCGATAGTGACCACCCTGCGGTGATGCCGACATCTCTTATTTCGTGTCTTCTTGTTGCCGCATTGCCGCCAGCATTTGATGCAGCTTCTTCTCTGACGGTTTCTGTCCCATTTGCATCATCATCGAACGAAGCATATCTTCGTTGACGGGGGGATTATCCCGGAAATAATTTTTCATGTAACGACGGGCGCCGAAGAAACCTAAAACGGCACCGCCAATAATACCTAAAATGATCAACAACACTGCTAACCACATGGCCATCATGATGTACACCTCACTTATTCAATACTAACCAGTTTACACAATTCTAAACAAAAATTAAACACCCCGACAGAAGAAACTAGTCTTTCCGGATGCCTTTTTCACGTTGAATCCGTTTTAATTTGTCAGGAGTTACTTCTTTGCCCTCTTTGTCGACCACTTTCAAATGCTCAATTGTCTGGCGGAAGCCAGCCCGAAAGTTCGCCAGATAGGCTTCACGTAATTCATGTTGCTCTCGTTCTTCGTCGGCGCTGAGCCCTTCTGCCTTGGCTTTGTGGGCTAGTTCATTAATCCGCGCCAGTCGTTTTTCCTCTTCTGTTTGTGCCATTGATCAAAACTCCCTTCATTCGTCATTGTTCGCTATCTTTGATGGTACCACGCGCGTGGGTTTTCTGAAACAGTCAGAGGGCGGAGACCAGCGTTTAGAAGCGTAGGCGTAAGAGTAAAGACCCAGAAAACCCGCACTTAGGTTTTATGGGTCTTCGCTCTTACGACCTAGCTTCTGCTGGTCTCCGCCCGTTTATGGGAGCTGGCAGAAAACCCGGTCTTAGGTTTTATGTGCCTTGGCTCTTGTGCACTAGCCCCTGGTCGTTTCCGCCCGTTTCTGCGAGCCATGACAAGCCAATCCACCCCAGCCGTGCCAAAGCTGCGCAATCTCCAGTGAAATGGGGCTGCGACGCGCAGCTAGTGCGTAGCCGCAGGCGTAGCAAGTGGTGACGGCGGTTTGAGCCCGCAAAACCCGCGGTCTCAAACACGCCTAACCACACAGCGCGGAAGACCACCGCGCTGTGTGGTTTCCACCACTGAGCCCCATTTCACCTCCGATTGCTCCGCATAGGCACGATACCGTCGAATCCCATAATTCATGTCAACGTAGCCATAAGAATCAGTGAGATTTGCTTCTTACTTTCACTGTGAACGCATAACAACGCAACACCAGCGACGTTCTCATGAGATATCACACGGTTCTACCAAAATTACGTTGATTTCTGTGATATTTTTCTGGATTGGCCTAAGTGTTCGAATTCATGTGAGAACACTTGTCGCCCGGTTTGTACGAACGTTTGTTTGAAAAACGTTTTATTTCTTGGTATACTTAACTCAATAATATGAATGAGGTGGCATTATGGCCAAATTAGGAGAGAAACAAGCCGCGATTCTGCGGTACATCTATGACACAGTGAAAGACCGCGGCTATCCGCCGACTGTTCGGGAAATCGGTGCTGCCGTCGACTTGTCTTCCACTTCCACTGTCCACGGTCACTTGGATCGATTGGAGCGTAAGGGGTTGATCCTGCGGGATCGGACGAAACCGCGGGCCATTGAAATTACTGAAGACGGTCTGGATGAGCTGGGTGAGACTCGGGACGAGATTCCTTTGCTCGGTACAGTCACCGCGGGGGTGCCCATTTTAGCCGTGCAAGATGCCACTGAATATTTCCCGGTGCCACCGGATTTAGAGAATAATGGCGACTTGTTCATGCTGACGATCCGTGGTGAAAGTATGATCAACGCTGGCATCCTCGACGGTGACAAAGTCGTTGTTCGCCGGCAGCAATATGCAGACAATGGCGATATTGTCATTGCCATGACTGACGAGGATGAAGCCACCTGCAAGCGATTCTATCGGGAAAAGGATCATTTCCGCTTACAACCGGAAAATGATACCTTTGCCCCCATTATTTTGCAGGAAGTCACCATCCTGGGTAAGGTCGTCAGCCTGTATCGCGCCCACGTCTATTAAACATCAATAACAAATTGCACACTTCGTCTGGCGGCGAGGTGTTTTTTTGTGTACTCTATTTAATTCATCCGCACCCGCGCCACCGCATAGTGCCCTTCTGGTATCGGCATTTCTGCGTACGGCGCCTTCTCCAGAATGGCCACAAAACCCGTGGCCCGTTCTTTGGTGGAAAAAACCCGCAGTAATCGAAAAACAGCGTCTTTTTTTTGCGTATCTTCATAATAGACGACATAAACAAATTGCTGGGCCATCCTGTGTATTCCTCTCCCATTCACTGATTTTGCCAAAAAAATAACGCCCCGCACCGCCAAGAGACGATTCAGGACGCGATTTTTGCGATTTAGACGTCGCGCCGCTTCTCGCTGATACGAGCTGCCTTACCACGTAATGCACGCAGATAGTACAACTTCGCCCGGCGAACACGACCATGACGAACGACTTCAATCTTAGCCACCCGCGGTGTGTGTAACGGGAAAGTCCGTTCTACACCAATGCCGCTGCTGATTTTACGAACAGTGTAAGAAGCACTCACACCAGTTCCGCGACGCTTAATTACGACGCCTTCGAAAATCTGGATACGTTCACGGGTGCCTTCAACAACTCGGGCATGGACCCGTACCGTATCACCGGCACGAAAATCGGGAATATCGTCACGCAATTGTTTTTGCGTAATCTGTTGAATTAATGGATTCATTAAAAACTTCTCCTTATACCGGTATTCATGCGCCTGGTCCCTCGCAGCGGAATATCGTTACTATGTGGTCTTGCCACAAGATAAAACTATAGCATAGAAAACTGGCTAACGCAACGACCACGGGGACCCGTCTTCCATGCCTCAAAATTTGTGGTGCTGTTGGCAATCATTTTTCGGAGTGTTGCTGACTATCTTCGTCCCTGATCTCCCGCAGTAACTCTCGGCCAAGATCATCCATCGGATATGTCTTCAATAAATCTGGGCGCCGTTCCAACGTGCGTCGCAATGCCTCTTTATATCGCCAGCGTCCGATTTTACCATGATCGCCGTTCATCAATACCTCTGGCACTGCCATCCCGCGGTATTCTGGTGGCCGCGTATATTGGGGATACTCCAAGAGTCCAGTCGCAAAAGAGTCGGTGATGGGGGAATCTTCATTGCCCAAAACACCAGGCAAAAGACGCACGGTCGCGTCGATCATCGTCATCGCCGCTAATTCCCCACCGGTGATGACGAAGTCGCCCAGCGACGCTTCCTCGGTCACCAATGCCCGGATGCGTTCATCATAGCCTTCATAATGACCGCAAATAAAAACCAATTGATCACTTTGGGACCATTCGTCTGCGACTTGCTGATTAAATTGTCGGCCCGCAGGATCCAATAGGATCACCCGGCGTTGGGGAAGTTTTGGTAAGGCATCCATTGCCTCGTAGATTGGCCCTGGTTTTAACAACATACCAGCGCCGCCGCCATAAGGAGTATCGTCGACATGTTGGTGTTTATCATGAGTGTAATCTCGGAAGTTGACCACATTCAGCGACCATAGATCCCTGTCCAGTGCTTTCCCTAATAAGGATTGGTGCAGGGTCGCAAACATGTCTGGAAACAATGTCAATATATCGACGCGCATCTTACCGCATCCCTTCCATCAAAGTCACATACACTTTACCCGCTGGCAAATCGATTTTATGGACCACCGGGGGAATGTATGGCAACAACAGGTCCGGTGTATTCGGCTTGGTCACAACCCACACGTCGTTGGCACCCGGGCTGAGTATTTCCTGCACCTGCCCCAGGTCTTCCCCGGATTCTTCATCGATGACTTGCAAACCAATGATTTGGTGATAATAATACTCGCCATCTGCCAACGGCGGCTCATCTGTCGCCGCCGCGTATAGCGTCTGTCCCTTAAAGCCAAGCACCGCGTCAATTGTGTCATAGTTGGCCAATTGCACCAAAATGAATTGTTTATGCGGTCGCGCACTCACCACCGTCACCGGCTGGGCCTCGGCAGCACTGGTACCCACATACAGTGTTTTCCCAGCAGCGAAGCGGTCTGCGGGGAAATCCGTGATGGCAATCACCCGCAGTTCACCTTTGATGCCCTGGGTATTCACAATTTTTCCTACCCGTAATAAGTCCATCAGTTGTCTCCTCTTAAATAAATAAAAAAACGGGTCGGCGCCTCCTCAAGTGAGAAGTCAGTCGACTCGCTACAGTGCTAAGAATTTTGATCGACGATATTTAACCGTACCCGTTTGGTGTAAGGACTCCGCACAGAGTAGACAATCGTCCGAATGGCTTGAGCAATGCGGCCTTGTTTGCCAATTACTCGACCGACATCGGCATCGTCCACCCGCAAATCAAACTCCATAAAATTGTCGGTCTCTCGACGGGTGATCTGAATCGAATCCGGCTCGTTAACCAGTGGGGTCACGAGGGAACAAATTAAATGCTCGATATCTACCACGTGAATCTCCCTACTTCTTGGCGAAGCGGGCTTCGTGATACTTCTTCATGATGCCCTGAGTAGAAAGCAAGTTGCGAACTGTATCAGACGGTTGAGCACCATTTTGCAACCAACCCATGATCTTTTCTTCGTCAACCTTCAAAGTTTTAGGTTCGGTCAACGGATTGTAATAACCAACTTCTTCGATGAAGCGGCCATCCCGCGGTGAACGAGAATCAGCAACGACCAAACGATAGAACGGTTTACGCTTAGAACCCATACGCGTTAAACGAATTTTAACGGACAATGAATCCACCTCCTTGTTAATTTCAACAGGATTTACTATATCAGGAAATAGGAAGGCTGTAAAGGGGTTTTTCTTGACAGAGGGCAAAACCAAGCGGTAGAAGCGGAGACACAAGAGCCAAGGCACATAAAACCTAAGACCGGGTTTTCTGTGCCTTGGCTCTTGTGTCATAGCTTCTGCTTGGTTTTGCCCGTTTACACGAATCTCTCGGATCGCCCGCACTATATTTCATGTGTGCAACTTCTAAACGGTTTTACCCGTTCTCCTCAAAAATTATTCCTGCTTTCAGGCCAAGTCGTCACCCTACCGACTCTTAAACCGCTTCACATTCTTCAACCGCTTCTTCTTATTCTTCTTCGTCTTCCGCACCATCGAATGCATCGCCATCTTACCCAACTTGCCCTGAACACCCTTGCCAAACATACTATCCATGCCGTTAAAGTTCCCCTTCGACATCTTGGACATCATGTCCTTAGACATATTGAATTGCTTGATCATCCGGTTAACTTCCTGCACAGTCCGGCCAGAACCGGCAGCGATACGGCGACGGCGGGAAGGATTCAAAATATCAGGATTCTCTCGTTCTGTCGGCGTCATCGAATAGACAATCGCCTTGAGGTGATCGATATCCTTCTCGCCAATATTCATATTGGCTAATTGCGGATTATTCGCCATTCCTGGAATCATCTTCATGAGGTCGTCAATCGGTCCCATGTTCTGAATCTGGCTCATCTGATCCAAGAAGTCATTAAAGTCAAAAGAATTCTCCCGCATCTTCTCGGCCATTTTATTGGCTTGCTCTGCGTCGTAATCCTTCTGTGCTTTTTCAATCAGAGTGAGCATATCGCCCATGCCGAGAATTCGGTTGGCCATCCGATCAGGATAAAAGACATCTAATTGATCAAGCTTTTCCCCTTGACCAGTGAACTTAATTGGTTTGCCGGTGACGGCGCGAATCGATAGTGCCGCCCCGCCGCGGGTGTCGCCGTCCAACTTGGTAAGCACCACGCCGGTAATGTCCAATTGGTCGTTAAAGCCTTTGGCCACTTCCGTTGCATTTTGCCCAGTCATGGCATCCACGACCAACAAAATTTCGTTGGGGTGGGCCAATTCCTTAATCCGGACCAGCTCGTTCATCAGTTTTTCATCGATTTGCAGCCGACCGGCAGTATCGATGATGACATAATCATTCTTCTGAATCGCGGCCTGGTTCAAACCTTCTTTAACGATATCCACCGGGTCGTGATCTGTCCCCATTTCAAAAACAGGCACATCAATTTGTTTACCCAAGGTCACCAGCTGATCCACGGCGGCTGGCCGGTAAATATCCCCGGCAATCATTAATGGCCGCGCATGTTCCTCGTTCTTGAGCTTTAATGCCAATTTCCCGGCAGTCGTTGTTTTACCAGCCCCTTGTAGACCGACCATCATAATGATGGTGGGAATGTGGGGTGCCTTATTCAGAGGGACTGCTTCGTCCCCCATTACGTTCGTTAATTCCTCATTGACGATCTTCAATACTTGCTGGGTCGGCGTCAATGAATCCAGTACTTCGCTGCCCAATGCCCGTTTACGGACAGTGTTGACGAAGTCTTTGACAACGGTGAAGTTGACATCGGCTTCGAGTAAAGCCAAGCGGACTTCCCGCATCATATCACGGACATCACTATCGGTAATCTTGCCTTTACGGCGTAGTTTGCTAAAAGCACTTTGCAGTCGTTCTGTTAATCCTTCAAAGGCCAATGAAATCTTTCCTTTCTCGTTAACGGCCGATCTGGTCTTGCAGCGCAGCAATCAGCTGATGCAGCTGACCATCTGCCGGATAGTGGGCCGTCACATACTCGCCCAACCCGCTGGCAGTCTCTGCCAAGGTGTGGTACTGGGCGCGTAAATGCAGCTTGTTTTCATATTCTTCCAGTAAGCGTCCAGTCCTTCTGATATTATCATACACGGCTTGCCGGGACACAGAAAACTCGTCGGCAATTTCCCCCAAGGACAAATCATCGGCATAATACAACTCGATATACCGCCGCTGCTTGGCGGTTAACAAATTGCCGTAGAAATCAAACAAGTCGTTCATCCGTAAAGTTTTAACTAATTCGGAATCATCACTGGCAGCGGTCATTGAACAATCAAATCCTTAAAGAGACCATAGACAAACTTGTTGGGATCAAAGTCTGCCAGATCATTCATTTTTTCGCCTAAACCAACGAGCTTAACCGGTAAATGCAATTCATTACGAATGGCTAAAACGATCCCGCCTTTGGCCGAGCCGTCCAGCTTGGTCAAAACGATTCCAGTGACCTTCGTCGTTTTCGCAAATTCCTTCGCTTGATTCAATGCATTTTGACCCGTTGTGGCATCCAGGACCAGTAAGACTTCCTGGGGTGCCTCCGGTAATTCACGGGTGATGACCCGTTTGATCTTCGCCAATTCGTTCATTAAATTGACCTTATTCTGGAGCCGACCGGCGGTGTCCACCAACACAATATCGGCCTGCTGTTCTTTGGCATGATGGACAGCATCGTAGACAACTGCAGCAGGATCGCTTTCCTTTGGCCCGGTGACCACTGGCACATGGACGCGTTTGCCCCATTCCACTAACTGTTCTGTCGCTCCTGCCCGGAAAGTATCCCCAGCAGCCAAGATCACCTGCTTGCCCTGTTCCTGGAAACGGTGCGCCAACTTACCAATGGTCGTCGTTTTACCAGCACCATTGACGCCAACAAACAGAAAGACTGTGGGTGTCTTGTCCGTCGAAAAGTGCAACGCATTGTCCTCACCCTCACCGGCTTCACCGTATAGATCCACCATTTTGGCCACAATGGCTTTGGCGACTTCGTCTTTCTTCTTCACATTGCGCAACTTGACCTCGTCCCGCAATTGGTCGGTAATTTGCATCGCTGTTTCAAAACCCACATCGGCCTCGATTAAGGTTTCTTCCAAGTCGTCAAAGAACGCATCATCCACAGACCGGAAGCGGGCTAAGAAACGGTTGAGCCGGGCGCCAAAAGAGGACCGCGACTTAGCCAGGCCCTCGTCATATTGAGCGAGCGTATCAGCCTCTGTCGGCGCAAGTTCTGTTTCTTCTTCTGCTGCCTTTTCTTCAGGTTCTGATGCGGATTTCGGTTCTGGTACTGAAGACGCCGAATCGGAAATTGCAGAAACCGCAGATTCAGCAGAGGCAGACTCTGTGCTGTCAGTTGGCGTTGACGAGGCGGTTTGACTCGTACTCTCCGGCTTGACAGGAATTGGTTCTGCATTACCCGCAGGCGCAACCGGCGTTTCCGCTGGTTCCGGTTCTACCGGCACGACCGTTGAGTTGTTAACCGGTGCAGCGACTGGGGCTTCTTCTTCAGACTTGACCAGTGGTTCCCCATTGCTGGCACTCGCAGAGACTGATTCACTAGCGGTGGCCGCGGCCGACTCTGCCGTCGACGCTGTGGTCGATTCTGCAGTCGAATTAATATTCTGTTCTTTGTGTTCCTCTTCGTCCACGTGGCCACCGAAGGCCTTGCGTAAGCGATCAAATAATCCCATGATTTATCGAAATCTCCTTCACTTCGTCTGAGCAAATTCCTTCAAGGATACGGAAACCATCTGTGACACTCCGGATTCCTGCATTGTGACCCCATAAAGGCGGTCCGCTGCTACCATTGTACCCCGCCGATGAGTAATCACAATAAACTGCGTATTCTTTTGGTACTGTTGCAGGAAGTGGGCAAAGCGATCGATGTTAGCATCATCTAAGGATGCCTCCACCTCATCCAACACACAAAACGGCGCTGGGCGCACCTGGAGGATGGCAAACAATAGTGTGATCGCGGTCAACGCCCGTTCACCACCGCTCAGCAATGATAACTGCTGCAGTTTTTTGCCCGGCGGTTGGGCCGAGATGTCCACCCCGGTGTGGAGAATATCGTCCGGCAAAGTCAGACTTAAACGTGCCGCCCCGCCGCCAAACATGACCGGGAAGATTTTGGCAAAGGCCGCATTGACCGCTTTGAAGGTGGTCAAGAAGCGATCGGCGACGGCACTGTCCATTTCATTCATCGTGTCTTCCAATTGTTTCTTCGCCGCCAGCAAGTCATCTTGCTGCTGTTGAAGAAAGTCCATCCGTTTTTGCAACCGTTCTTGGTCGGCGATCGCGTTTAAGTTGACTGGACCGAGTTCATCAATACCCCGCTTCAGTAATTTGACCCGTTTTTGAGCGGCAGCCAAATCAAAATCTGACGGCATTTCTGCCTTGGCCGCCTCAAAACTCATCTGATAGTCATCACTCAACATTGCCAAGCGACTGGCAATTTGATTCTTGAAGCGGTCCACGTTCACCGCGACATCTTCTTGTTCTGCCAAGGTCTGATGCCGTAATTCTTGATCCCGATCCACTTGATTTTGGGCCTTGGCAACCCGTGCACTGGCGGTTTCTTTATCCTGTTGCCAGGTGGCAATCTGTGTGGAAAAATGATCAATTGCGGTCGTTAATGTCGTGATCTCGGCCTGAACGGCAGGCACATCAATGTGCTCACCAGTCGGTTGGTCCTGCGTGGTTAAAAACGAGGTGAGCTGATTGATCTGTGCGGTCAATGCCGCTTGTTGTTCCTGGCCGCTGGCCACTTGTGTCTCCAAACGCGCCTGGTTTTGACTCAACTGGACTTCTGCGTCTTTCAATTTGGCCAAGCGGCTGCTTTTTTCTGACTGGGACAATGCCGCCGCATTGATCTGGTCACTCACCGTCTTGGTGGTTTGCTGCAACTGCGCGACCCGTTCAGTCACGGTACGTAATTCTTTTTCTTTGGCAGCTTGTTCAGTCGTTAATTCCGTTTGCTGCTGGGCACGTCGTTGCTGTTGTTTCGTTAATAGCGCCTGTTGCTGAGCGGCCAAGGCATCCTGCTCGTGCAGACGGTGATTCTCCTCCTGGACGGCGGTTAACTGCTGGCGATGCTCAGCTAGTGTTGTTTGCAGCCGTTGACGATCCGCTTCGGCGGCAGAAATCTTTTCTTGCAACTGTTTAATCGCCGACTGTCGCTTATCCAACTCAGCGGACATTTGTTGAACTTGCGTATTAAGCTTAGCCTCTTCATTGCGCCGGGACAGCACCCCATTTTGGTTGTGTTTCCCCGCACCGCCGCTCATTGAGCCGCCTGGATTAATGAGGTCGCCAGCAAGCGTGACAATCCGATACCGATGGCTGCTGGCCCGAGCAATCGCCACCGCCGTGGGTAAGTCTTGCGCCACGATCAATTGTCCCAAAATATTCGTTACAATATTGCGATATTCTGGCGAACTCGTCACCAATTCACTGGCAATACCGACAAAACCGCTCATGCCCTGGATCATTGCGACAATGTTGGCGGGTATCTGCCGAGCGCGAATGACATTTAATGGTAAAAAAGTCGCCCGGCCGGCGTGATTGTCTTTCAAATAGTTAATAGCGGCTGTCGCACTGCGTTCATCGTCCACCACAATGTGCTGCAATGAGGAACCCACCGCCATTTCCAGCGCAGTGGTATATTGCTGGGGCACGGTGATGAGTTCTGCCACCGCGCCATGGATGCCTGACAATCGCTGTTTTTGTTGTAAAACAGCCTTGGCTCCAGTATAGAAACCGCCGTACTCCTCATTCAGTTCCTGAAGCGAGCTCAGCCGTCCCTTAGCTTGTTGGTAAATCTCTAATGCGGCATACCACTGTTTCTGGCGCGTATTCAGACGATCTTGACCAGCACTTAAGTTAGCCTCTACGGTGGCCAGTGCGGATTCGTCTGCATGCACTGCTTCTTTGGCGGTGACCAATGCGGCATCACTCGCCGCTAATTGATCAGACACCGAAGACGTCACCGAATTGCCAGTGGCGGGTGCTTCGGCCTGCAAACGGGCCAGTTGTTTCTTCAGTTCTGTGATACCGTTGCGCAAAGATGCCTGCGCCTGTAATGCATCCATCGTGTCGTTACGCAATGCGTCTAATTTGTTTTGCAAGGCTGCACGACCGGCTTCATCACCAGCAGCCAAACTCTTCTGTGCGTTTCGGTTATCCGCCAAGGTATCTTGTTGTTCCTTTAAAGCGGCTTGATGGATTGCCACTTCCTTCGTGAGCGCGGTTAACTCCTTCTTGGTTGAAGCGAGGGCCGCCTGCTTTTCGGCCCGAGTGGAGGCGGCGTATTCTGATTGTTGTTGGGCTAATTTAAGTTGGCCGTTTTTTTGTTCTAATTGCTTACTGTTGGTCAGTAACTGGTTTTGCGCATCCGTCAACCGGCGATCCAGTGTGGCTACGGCTTCTTGATTTTCGCCCAAGACGGCCTGGCCAGCTTTAATCGCTGTTTCCAGTTTCAATTGAGTAGTCTTCAAGTCTGCCAAGTGATCGGCTTGCGTCTTTTGTTGCCGATGCAGCTGGTCGATTTCACCGGCCAATACAAACTTGTTTAATTGGTCGTACGCACCCTTTTGATTCTGATAATCACGGGCGATGGACGCTTGTTCCGCTAATGGTGCTAATTGCTCTTTAATCTCATGGGTAATATCAAATACCCGGTTGAGATTGTCCATCGTGGTGGCCAATTGATTTTCAGCCTGCTTCTTTTGCAATTTGTATTTATAAACTCCGGCCACTTCTTCAATCAGATCCCGGCGGGTTTCTGGTTTGGAATTAAGAATCTCATCCACCCGGCCTTGGCCAATAATGGCAAAAGAGCCCTTGCCCAGGCCGGAGTCCATAAATAAGTCTGTAATGTCCTTCAACCGGCATGCTTTGCCATTGATGGCATACTCACTGGTCCCATCAACATATAAACAGCGTTTCACCACAATTTTTAGTAATGGTGATTTCAGTGCTTTATCGTGATTATCAAAATCCATCGTCACTTC
Source organism: Schleiferilactobacillus perolens DSM 12744 (assembly GCF_001435585.1). GTDB lineage: Bacteria > Bacillota > Bacilli > Lactobacillales > Lactobacillaceae > Schleiferilactobacillus > Schleiferilactobacillus perolens. The sequence goes on along the minus strand of NZ_AZEC01000005.1, from coordinate 128,992 downwards.
CGCCATGTTCACTGCTGGTCGCAGCTCGCTGCCAGCAAAGATCACATCAGCCATCTGGTTGCCGCGCAACCCCTTGGCCGATTGCTCTCCCATCACCCAGCGCATGGATTCTGATAAGTTGCTCTTACCACTGCCATTGGGCCCCACGATACCAGTGATACCCGGGGAAAAATCTATTGTCGTGGTGTCGGCAAACGACTTGAACCCCTTCAGTTGTAATCGTGTTAATCCCATGAGATTTCCCCTTTATTCCATTAATCACTTGGTCCTTGGTGTTTCAAATCCGCCAAGGCGTGTTTGGCCGCATCCTGTTCCGCCGCCTTCTTGCTGTGACCCACACCCTTCGCTAGACGTTTGCCATCCACCGTCACGGCGACAGCAAAACTCCGGTCATGGGCAGGTCCTTCCTCATCGAGTAATTGATACTGAATTTCCACCGGACCTTTTTTTTGCAAATACTCCTGTAAAAAAGTCTTATGGTCACTGGCCGCAGAGAATTCGCCGGCAGCAATCTTGGGGAATACAATCTGATCTAAAAACTTCACGACCGCATCTTTGCCTTGGTCAAGATAAAGAGCACCATTGAAGGCTTCAAACGTGTCTTCTTGCAATGTATGCCGTTTACGGGCACCGGATTGCTCTTCTCCTTTACCAAGACGAATATACTTGTCAAAATGGGCCTCCCGCGCAAAAGACGAAAAACTCCGGGTGCACACACTCGCCGCCCGTAGTCGGGTCAGTTCCCCTTCCGGCCAATCCGGATACCGTTTGTATAGCCATTCCGATACCGTCAATTCCATCACGGCATCCCCTAAAAATTCTAACCGTTCATTATCCCGCAGTCCCAGTTCCGGATGTTCGTTCGCATACGACGAGTGGGTGAAAGCTTCATCCAACAAGTGCAAATTCTTGAACTCAATCCCGTACCGGTCCCTCAGCTCAGAAACAAATGCTGCAGCCACCATAGTCTGTTCCTCCATTATTAATATGCAATACAAATAAGACCATTATAAAGGACCCCACCGTAAAAAAACAGGGACGGTGGACTGATCTCTTGCTCCGTATAAAAAATACCGTTATTCCCGGATTGCGAGAATAACGGTATTTCGATGAATCACCAGTAGCAAACTACCGATAATTACTTAGTTTGTAAAGAGTTCGATGTCACAGAAACGTCAGCCCAAGCACCGATATTGGCACCGCCAGCATCAGTTACGCCAACACCATAATCTTTAACCCGGTTGTTGACTGCACTAACACTCCACTGGTTAGTCATCGGTACGACATAAGCTTCTTTGTTCATCCATTCTTGCCATTTCTTGAAAGCTTGGATCCGGTAAGAATCGTTGAAAGCCTTTTGCGAATCGATGTCTGCCAACAGTTTAGTCTGTTCCGGATTATTCATCCGACCGTAGTTAAACGGAGCCTTCGGATTGTACAGATCGTTAGGTGAAGCTTCAGAACTCAAACTCCAACCCGCGATGTACATGTCGATATCCTTCGAATCAGATTGTAACTTGTCATAGAAGGAGTTCGGTTCGGTCAACCGGCCGTTAAGCAATTGGACATCCAGACCAATCTTCTTCCATTGTTGGATGTAGTTCTTGATGGCCGCTTCCTTGGCACTGTTAGTCGCATAAGAGGCAATGGTGATGGTCAGCTTCTTACCCTTTGGTGTAGTCCGATAGCCATCTTTGCCCTTCTTGTAGCCGGCCTTGTCCAAGATGTCTTCTGCCTTCTTCAAGTTATACGGGAAGCCCTTAGCAGACTTGTCATAATACTTGGTGAAGTTTTCAGGAATCAAGGTGTTTACTCGGAAGTTCAAGTCGTGGTAGAACTTCTGGTCAACTTGGTCAATGTTCATCGCATAAGCAATCGCCTGACGCAACTTGGGATCATTCATCTTCGCGTTCTTATCCTCGACGTTTTCACCCTTCTTGTCGTCCCACTTACCAACCTTGAAGGCTAAGTAAGAATATGACAGAGGCTTATTACCAATGAATGTGACACCCTTAGTGTTCTTGACATTCGGATATTGGTCGTTGTTCACGCCAATAATGTCATAGCTGTGACTCTTAATCGCACTGGGTGCTGTGTTCGGCGACACAACAGAAGCAGTAATACTCTTCAATTTAGGTTTAGCACCATAATAATACTCGTTAGGCACCCATTCTGTGGATTGACCAGAAACCAGTTTATTCAGCTTATACGGACCAAAGAATACCGGGTTCTTCCGAATCTTCGGTGAAGATTGCAGATCCTTGAAAGGCACATCCTTCAAGTAATGATAAGGCGCCGCGGCTTCCCAATAGTAACCATTGCCAGAATAAGCCATGCCTGGTTTCATCACTTGGAAATGCAGAACAACAGTCTTACCAGTGCCGCCATCTGGAGTTTGGATCCCAGAAATTTGGTCAGACTTACCAGTGTGGTAGTCGGCCAAACCCACAATGTTTTGCAGGCTGTCTGTGTACCGTTGTGACTGAGTCTCTTTGTTAGCCAAAATCTTATAGGCATAAACGACATCGTCAGCAACAACGGGTTGGCCGTCAGACCATTTAGCCTTTGGATTAATGGTAATGGTCGCCGTCTTTGCTTTCTGATCAAGTTTCAGATTAGCGGCCCCGCCATCAATGATCTTGTAGTTTTTGTCAGTCTTGAACAAAGGCTCTGCACCAAACTGCATGATCGTTGAGTCACCAGTATCGGTTGACAACTCTTCATTGAAAATGCCCTTAAAGGAAGTCGCCATGACTAACCCATAAGTTAAATTCCCACCGCTAACCGAAGACTTCGTATTATTCATCTTCGCAGGAAATGAGATTTTTGTCGCAGAAGTACTTGAGCTGCTGCTGGCACTGTTGGAATTACTGTTGCCACAAGCGGTCAAAGTAACCGCCAGAACAGAACCCAACGTCACCAGACCAGCGACTGTTGCTTTCTTCATAAAATATTTCCTCCTCGTCTAACTTCCCAATCAGAAGCTAGGATAACCTAAATCTTTATCAATGACGATTGGCCTCGGCCAACGCACGATAATTATATCGTAACACGCTCAATTCTCATATTCAACACTGAAACACTCATCAGAAGCATTGCCTTATGAAAATGAGAAAAGACTAGCCTAACCGTTGACGTGCATCTGCCGCTCGGCGTAATGCCCGGCCAGTGTAATTCACAGATAGCGACAAAATTAACAAGAGCAGTGTCGCTGGTAACCAACTCCACGGATACGAGGTGATTGTCACTGGGTCCTGGGCGAATGAAATTAAGCGGCCAATACTGGGTGTGTTATCAGGTAACCCATATCCTAAGAACGTCAACCCGGTTTCGACGCCCACACTCGTGGCAAAGGTAAGTGTGATATCCACCAAGAGCAATGAACTAATGTTGGGTAGTAACTCAAAGAACATGATCTTGAAATTGCTGGTACCAGAAGTCTTCGAAGCTAAAATGTAGTCTCGGTTGACTTGGCTTAAAACTTGCGAACGATAGAGACGGGCAGTGGACATCCACCCTAATGCTGTAATCATCAGAATGAGCACCCAGATACTGAACTTGGGGACAATCGTGATGACCACAATTTGGATCATCAAAGCGGGTAAAATCATGAAGAAGTCGGTAATTCGCATTAAAATGTTATCGACAATACCACCAAAGTAGCCGGATGTTAAACCGACAACAATCCCGATGATTTCAATCAAAGCAGCAACTGCCCAGCCGATACCAATGGAATTACGCATTCCCACAATTAACTCGGCAAACACATCCCGACCACTGTCATCACCACCAAGAATCAAACCGTCAGTCCCGGGCTTCGCCCACTGGGTCATAATATTAATCGTGGTGTAACGTTCAGGATTAATAAAGAAACTGCCCAGCACTGCCGCTAAAATAATGAACACCATGATACTAAAAGAAATCATGGCCGTACGGTCATGGGTAAACTCCCGGATAATGACCTTTAAGCCTGTAGGCGGCTCGGAAATGATGGGATTACCCTCTGAATCTAACTTTTGCTTCTTCTCTTTCTCAGCCATTCTGGGTCCTCCTAATCTATCCGAATCCGTGGATCAACGATACTCATGATGATGTCTGACAATAAGTTCCCCAATAGGGTTAAAAAGCCATACATGACAATCAACGCGGTCATCACAGAATAGTCTCGTGCTTGAACTGAATCAATAAACAATTTCCCCATCCCTGGATACGAGAAGATGGTTTCTGCGAAGACTGAGCCACCAAGCAGACCAGTAATGACGTTCCCGAAAAACGCCGCAATTGGCAGTAAGGAATTCCGCAAAATGTGCTTGTTGAATACTACCCGTTCTGGCACCCCTTTGGATCGAGCTGTGCGGACATAGTCTTCCAACTGGTTGTCAATAATTCCTGACCGTAGATATTGAATGTTCCCGGCGGTTGACATCAATGCGATCAGTACCCCAGGCAGGATAATATGATATAGCCTACTCAACGTGACACCGATGAAGCCCGAGGCTTGCACAGACACCGACCCGCTCGTGGGGAAAATATGCCAAACAAAGCCGAATAATGCGATAGCCAATAAGTACCATACAAAAGAAGGTACGGAAATCGAAACAAAGTTGTAGAACTGAATGCTGTTATCAATCAAACTGCCCTGGTAACGACCAGCCCAAATTCCCAGTGGAATGGAAATCAAGTAAGTCAAAATAACGGAGAAAACAGCCAAATATAATGTATTAACAGCCCGTTCACTGATCAAATCAATAACCGGTTTGTGGAACTGGTAGGATAAGCCAAAATTACCGTGCAGGGCGTTACCTACCCACCGGAAATATTGCACCGGCCATGGATCGTTCAGCCCGGCCTCTTGCCGAATTTGAGCAATCTGAGAAGCCGAAGTTTGGGGATTAATCAAACCCGTGAAGGGATCCCCTGGCATCATCTTGGCCAAGATAAACACGAATAAACTCAGAATTATGATCTGCGGGATCATCAACAGGACCCGCCGCAGTATGGTCTTCCACATGAGTTAACCCACCTCCGACTTCAATTCAGCCACTTCATCGGGTGGTAAAGCCACCGAATGGGTTGCTGAAATCTGCTGCAGTGGAAAGACCTTGCCGTCTTTGTCATACCATTTGCTCTGGTGCTCTTGGTATTCCTTCTCGACTGCTCGCCGATTGGCCTTGTCTTTTTCCCGACCGGATGGATTCACCTTGGGAATCGCCGCCAATAGACGCTTTGTGTAGATGTGCTGGGGGTGATTGTAAATATCATCCCGCGTACCCACTTCGACCAATCGGCCCCGATGCATGATGGCCAAATTGCGGCACATATGTTTCACGACACCCAAGTCATGGGAAATGAACAAGTACGAAATGTTGTATTCACGTTGGATATGCTTCATGAAGTTCAACACTTGGGCTTGCACCGACAGATCCAACGCAGATACGGGTTCATCCGCAATGATTAGTTTGGGATGCGTCGCCACGGCGCGCGCGACCCCGATCCGCTGACGCTGGCCGCCGGAAAATTCATGGGGATATTTATACATGGCGTCCGAAGGCATACCAACGATATCCAATAATTCTTTGACCCGGGTCCGTTCCTCGTTGTCGGTCATCTCTTCAAAGTTGCGAATTGGCTCCGCAATAATGTCTTCGATCCGCTTACGGGGATTCAAGCTGGACATAGAGTCCTGGAAAATCATTTGGACATCCTTGTTGTATTTCATTTGTTTCCGGTTGTGCTTGTTGGTCACGTCCTCGCCATTATACATAATTTGGCCAGAGGTAACCTTCTCCAAGCCCACAATAGCTTTCCCGGTCGTTGATTTACCGGAACCGGATTCGCCGATTAAGCCATAGGTTTCGCCCTCTTCAATATCGAAGTTGATGCCATCCACAGCGTACACATAATCCGTAATGCGGTTAAAGAAGCCAGAGCGGATGGGGTAATGAATGTTGAGGTCTTTAATCTCAATTAGTGACATAAATTCTACTCTCCTTCACTGGCATTTTGACTACTGCCGGCACCAGCTGCGGCCGGTTGTTTGTCATCTGGGAAGTAAAAGGTCTTGTAACAAGTGCACCGCACCAGATGGCCGGGTTCCACTTCATGTAAGACCGGATTCTCCTCATGAGACGACGCGGGCATCCACGGAATCCGCGGTGCAAACCGATCACCGGTCCGCTGCATATCCACCAATGACGGTACAGTGCCTTGAATGACATGCAATTCTTCATCATCCTGGTCTGCCTGCGGCATGGAACGCAAGAGTGACCGGGTATAAGGATGTAACGGATTATCAAAGACCTGATAAACACTGCCCTGTTCCACAATTTGCCCAGAGTACATCACAGCGACGGTATCCGCTGTTTCGGCCACCACCCCTAAATCGTGGGTAATCAGCAAAATGCCGGAACCAATTTCCTTCTGGATGTCTTCTAACAAGTCCAAAATCTGTGCCTGAATAGTCACATCCAGCGCAGTGGTGGGTTCATCCGCGATAATGATCGGCGGCTTACAAGCAATGGCGATGGCGATAATCACCCGTTGCCGCATCCCCCCAGATAATTCATGGGGATATTGATGCGCTGTGAGTGCCGGGTCAGGAATACCGACTTGATCCAGTAATTCCAATACCCGGGCGTTGCGTTCTGATTCGTTCAGCTTGGTATGATACACCAAGCTTTCCGCAATCTGTTCGCCGATCCGCATTAGCGGATTCAGTGCGGCCAAAGGGTCTTGGAAGATCATGCCAATGTCGTTGCCCCGAATTCGGTTAAACAGAGCTTCGTTCAAGCCCACCAAATTCAGTTCGTTATACATAATGTCGCCTGTCACGCGCGTATTGCGCGGATTGTGCAACCCAATAATGCTGGTTGCTAATGTGCTCTTACCCGATCCGGATTCCCCGACCAATGCCAAGATTTCATTCTTGTGCAAAGTCAAAGAGACGTCGTCAACGGCGTCAAAAAATTCATCGTGGACCCGGAATGCGGTATGCAGATGTTGGATATCGAGCAATAATTCGTCGGATGTATCCAAATCCATTCCTCCTCTTGTAGAATCGCTGTCACACACGTTGATGAGAAAGCCATAAGAATGGTTTACAATGCGTCAATTATATCGGTAGCCCGCTTGTATTGCAAGAAAGTGCCAAGGAAAAAACACGCTCTCGCCACAAAAAAGCCACATAAAGACGAACGCTGATTCTTATTTACTGGCATTCTCCTGGTGAGCGGCAATGTATTTCACAACGTCGCCCACGGTATTCAGCTGGTCGGCATCATCGTCACTAATTTCGCCGCCAAAAGTATCTTCCAGCGTCAGTACAAATTCAACCAAGTCGAGTGAGTCTGCGGACAGATCTTCCTTAAAGTTGGTGGCGTTGGTGATTTTGCTCGGATCGATTTCAAAGCGATCTGCGATTAATGCTTGAATTTTGTCAAAAATCTCTTGTTCTGTCATGAAAACTATTCCTCCTTGGCGGCTGCAACCGTCTCTTCAGTGTGGGTCGAAAAGTATTGAATCACGCTTTGGACCGTGCCATGATTCAGCATCGCCCGCAATTGTTTCTGCACATAATACACCGCATTCTCGTCCGAGTTGCCGTGGCTCTTGACCACCGGTGCATTGACGCCGATTAACACTGCGCCGCCCGCCCGATCGGCATCAAACATCGTCGCCAACTTCTTCAGTGCCGGTTTGGCTAAAAGTGCACCTAATTTAGGCCGTAAACCATTATCCATCAAATTGGCCTTCAGCAAGTGCATCAGTGTGCTGGCGGTTCCCTCCATCGTCTTCAATGTGGCGTTACCAGTAAATCCATCGGTCACCACCACATCGGCTGGCGCATTAAATAGGTTGGTCGCCTCCACATTTCCCACAAAGTTGATGTCCGGATCCTTTTCCAATAAATCGTGGACCGCCTTATGCAGACTATCACCCTTATCGGCTTCTGTCCCATTATTCAATAGCCCAACCCGGGGATGATCCAAGCCCAGGACATCATGGGCATAAAACTGGCCCATCAACGCAAATTGATGCAGATAGCTGGGTTTGCTTTCCGCATTGGCACCCACATCCAGCATTAAAAACTGCTGGTCTTCGTGCACCGTAGGAAAGACCGTGATCAACCCGGGGCGTTCAATGCCCTTGATGCGACCGACTAGTAACACACCCGCCGTGAGTACCGCACCCGTATTGCCGGCGGAGTAAAAGGCGTCCGCTTCACCCGATTTGGCGGCCAGTGCAGCGCGCACTAAGCTGGAATCTTTCTTCCGGCGGACCGCACGGGTGGGTTCATCTTCTCCGGTCACGACTTCGGTTGTCGGCACAATCGTGATCCGCTCCGAGTTTTTCAGTAATTTGGTCAATTGGCCTTCATCGCCGTATAACTGGAATTGCAGATCCGGGAAGTCATCCCGGGCCATTTCAATCCCCTTGACGATCGCTTCGGGCGCATTGTCGCCGCCCATACCATCCACAGCAATTGTTTTCATTGGTATCCTGCTTTCCTAATCAAAATATTGATTGCGTTTCTTTAATTCCGCTAAGTAACTGGCAATGCCTGTGTGATCCGGAGCCGCTAAACTGGGATCATCTTGAAAAATCTCTTTGGCCGCATCATGGGCAACTTCCAACATCGCGGAATCGCCAACCGGATCAGCCACATTGAAATGTGGCAAACCCGATTGTTCATCTCCGAAGACATCGCCAGGACCGCGCAATTGCAAATCTTTTTCCGCTAGCACAAAGCCGTCGGTAGTTTTTACCATGGCTTCCATGCGAGCGATGGCGACCTGGTTCTTAGGGTCGGCGATCAAATAACAAAATGCCTGCTGATTGCCCCGGCCGACTCGCCCGCGCAGCTGGTGCAGTTGCGACAAGCCAAACCGGTCTGCGTCAAAAATAATCATCATATTGGCGTTGGGTACGTCCATGCCGACTTCCACTACCGTGGTGGCCACCAGAACTTGGACCTCATTACGGCTAAACGCCCCCATAATGGCGTTTTTTTCTTGATTCTTCAACTGGCCATGGAGCAGCGCCACGTGGTATTCCGGTAATGCTCGCTGCATGCGTTCATACAGATCCTCTGCATTACGCAAATCGACCGCTTCTGATTCCGCAATCAGCGGAGTGACCACGTAGGCTTGTGCCCCCGTCGCCAGTTGGGTCTTCAGTTGGGTCAGTACGCGGCCGGTTTGGTTAGATTTCAGCCAGGTGGTTGCAATCGGTTGGCGCCCAGCAGGTAATTCATCAATGGTCGACACATCCATTTCCCCATAAGTGGTGATTGCCAGCGTCCGAGGAATCGGCGTGGCAGTCATCATCAGCACATCAGGATTGATTCCCTTTTGCCGCAATGCTCGCCGCTGATTGACACCAAACCGGTGCTGCTCATCAATGATTGCCAATCCTAGTTTAGCAAATTTCACCGTATCTTGAATCAGGGCATGGGTCCCAATAATCACATTCATCCGCCCTGTTTCGATATCATGAAGCGCATGGGCCCGGTCTGACGCGTTTAGTGAGCCCGTGAGGATTCCCACTGTAACATGCATCGGCGCTAATAATTTCGCAATTTTGGTATAATGCTGTTCCGCTAAGATTTCTGTCGGGACCATCAGCGCAGCCTGATAGCCAGCGGTCACGGCCGCAAACAAGGCCAGCACGGCTACGATCGTTTTTCCGCTACCCACATCACCCTGCAACAGTCGATTCATGTGATGCGCCCGTTTCATATCGGCACAAATTTCGTTGACCACACGCTTCTGAGCACTGGTCAATTCGAACGGCAGTGTTTTGATGAACTCGCGCATGGCAGTCAAATCATAGTCTAGCGCTAATCCCGCATCCACCTGATTGTTGTCGCGCCGTAAAGACTGCATCCGACATTCAAACAGAAACAATTCGCGAAATGCGGCACTGCGCCGGGCCAATCGCGCTTCCTCCCCATTTTTGGGGAAATGCATGTTGTGTACCACCGTTTCTGTGGGTTCCAGCCGATAATGGGTCCGTAAACTGTCTGGCACCACTTCCCGCAGCAAGCCATGATACTTTTCGTAGGCGGTATGAATCAAATCCACCAGTGTCCGTTGCCGAATATTCTTATTCACGGAATAAATCGGACTCATTCCGGCATCACCGCCGTCCGCTTGGGCAATCAGCCGCTGTCCTGCCAGACTGTGCCGTTTGGCATTCCAGGTACCAAAGACGGCGACTTCACTATTTTCTTCGATTTTATCTTTCAGCCAGGGCTGATTGAAGAATGTCACCACAATGGGCAAATCTTCAACCAGGAGGCGCAGGCTGAGACGATTACGGTTGCGGCCAAACCGGGAAAGAACGAGCGGCGCAATCACTGTGCCCTTAAGAGTGACTTTTTCACCATCGCCCAGTTCTTGCCACGACCGGGTGCGAATATCGTCATAGCGAAAGGGAAAATAAAATAATAAATCACCCACAGTCACAATACCGAGTTGACGCAATGCACTTTCCCGTTTTGGTCCTACACTGGGCAGCATTGTCACGGCATCCATTAAACTGGCCACACTTTTTCTCCCTTCCTTTTTCTTTCAAAAAAGGTCCTGTAAAAACCAAGAATACGGTTTTCACAGGACTGGAAAGACACATCCGCTAATTGGCGGTCGGTCATTATTCTACAGAAACCAGATACGCGTAAACCGGTTGATCGCCCTCATGAATTTCTACTTCCAGATCGTCACTTTGGGCGGTAATCGCATCAGCCACTTGTTGGGCTTCTTCCTTAGTGCCTTCTGTACCATACAGAATGGTGATGATCTCACTATCTTCAGTGAGCATCTTCAAAATCATGTCAGTCATCACCTGCACCCGATCGGTTCCGTTCACCGCGATATCGCCATCCACAATACCGATAAAATCATCCTTGTGAATGGTCAGGCCGTTAATCGATGTGTCCCGAGTGGCCACGGTCATTTCACCACTGGCCACAGTATCTAAAGAGTCGCTCATTTCTGCCACGTTTTCCTTCAATGTTTCATCTGGATTGAAGGACAGCATAGCGGTCATTCCTTGTTGAATGGATTTAGTCGGCACCACCGCCACATGATTCTCAGCTTGCTGGGCGGCTTGCTGAGCGGCCATGAAGATATTGCCGTTGTTGGGTAAGATAATCACATTCAGTGCATTAGCCTTCTTCACCGCCGCTAAAATATCCTGGGTCGACGGATTCATTGTTTGGCCACCCTCTAAGATCTGAGTCACCCCTAAGGAGCGATACAGTTCCGCAACACCATGACCAGATGCCACGGCCACGACCCCGAACTTAGCGGGCGCCTGTGGTTTAGCGGCTTCGCTGGCCTGGCGCTCCACGATGTCATCGTGTTGAGCACGCATGTTATCAATCTTAATCTTATCCAACTGACCAAATTGTGCACCATAGCGATACACCTTACCCGGGTGCTCCGTGTGCACATGGACTTTGACCACTTCATCATCGGCCACCACCAATAGTGAATCGCCGAGATCATTCAAATAATTGCGGAACGTATCGTAATTGAATTCGTGTCCCTCAGCCGGTTTTTGATTCAGCTCTACCATCATTTCAGTACAATAGCCATATTTAATATCCGCTGTTGACAACTGTCCTTGAATAGATTGGTGATGGACGGCATTCACCATTTCATCCATTTCAGTATCACTGATGACGTATTCATCACTGGTGACCTTGCCGTTCAACGCTTCTAAGAAGCCCTCATAAATGAAGACTAGCCCTTGACCGCCGGAATCAACCACACCGACTTCTTTCAGTACCGGTAAAAGGCTAGGCGTCGCTGCCAGAGACCGCTTAGCACCGTTCACAACGGCCTGCATGACGACAACCGCGTCATCACTATTTTGGGCAGCCTTATTACCGGCCTTAGCGGCCTCCCGCGCCACAGTGAGAATTGTGCCTTCCACTGGCTTCATAACTGCCTTGTAAGCCGTCTGGACGCCACCCGTCAAAGCATCGGCTAAGTCCTGGGCCGTCAATGTCTTTTTATTTTCCGTGGCTTTGGCAAACCCTCGAAACAGTTGCGACGAAATAACACCTGAATTACCCCGGGCCCCCATTAAGGTACCCTTGGCTAACGCCTTAGTCATAGCCCCCACTGTGGCGGCATTGGCATTGTTGACGTTTTTAACGCCGCTGGCTAAGGTCAGCGACATGTTGGTGCCGGTATCCCCATCGGGTACCGGGAACACATTCAATGAATTTACAAATTCAACATTTTTACTCAACCGGTGGGCGGCGACCCGAATCATATCGGTTAGTCTTTCCACGGTGATTTCTGTTACTGCCACTTCGCGATTCCTCCTCGAATTATTGGATCGTTGTCCACGCACTAATCGCCCAAGACGACAACGCCCTGAACAATGACATTAACGGCCTGCGCAGTGATTCCCAACATCGATTCGAGATTGTATTTTACTTTATCTTGGACATTACGGCAAACCTCGGAGATTTTCAGACCATATCCAACAATAATATACACGTCAACTGTGATGCCTTCATCATTTTGTCGAATCACGACCCCGCGAGCGTAATTATCCCGATTTAGGATTTCGTTGAAGTTATCGCGAAAGATTTGTTTAGATGCCATGCCCACGATGCCGTAAACTGCGGTGGCGCCACCGCCGACGACTGTGGCAATGACATTGTTGGCGATCGCAATGGTGCCGTATTTAGTCTCAATTTTGACAGCCATGTAAGAACCTCCTTCGATAGTATTTCCAGATAATAATACCATAATTTGCCACTTGATTGATGCCCCTTGCCCGAATCCCCTTGTCCAACACCGACTGATCATGCATTTGCGGCCGGTAAACATTGCCTGTCAAGTATTTTTCCTTGTAAGGTGCTTGCATTGACTAGGGGGGTATGGTAACTTAGATAAGTAAATTTTGACCGTGGTCGTAAAGGAGGGAATCGTTTTGGCAAAGGATTATATCACTGGCCGCAAAACAGAATTTGGTAACAAGCGGTCCCACGCATTGAACTCTGCTCGTCGTTCTTGGAAGCCGAATCTGCATAAGGTCCGTATTCTTGTTGATGGCAAGCCGAAGCGCGTTTGGGTTTCTGCTCGGGCACTAAAGTCTGGCAAGGTTACCCGCGTTTAGTTTTCGTTTTTGTGTCTGCAGACATAAAAAAGTCACCGTCATGTTCCAGTGTTTTTAACTGGAATGTGGCGGTGTATTTTTTTGCTTGAAGATTTGGCTTCGCCTGCCGTGCCAATGCTACGCAAGCTTCGGTGGCATGGGGCTGGAACGCTGTGACGGCGCTTTGAGCCCGCAAAGTGCGCGGTCTCAAAGTCGCCTAACTGCATATAAACTTGGCCAAAACCAGGCCAAGTTTATTGCAGTTCCTACAGTTGAGCCCCATGCCACCTACGCTTGCTCCGCATTGGCACTAGATTGTGGTCATTCAAAACGACAGACTGTTTCAAAATCAAGAAAATAATCAATCCTTGCTGTAAATTGCCGCAACAACGCCCTTGGTGAAGGCAATCTGGATGGGTTGGCGGTCGTCTAGGAATTCGTTGCTGGCCCAGGAGACTGGGTAGTCGCTGGTGAAGGAAGCTAACGGATATTTGGCATTGTGAATTTCAAACTCGCGGATTGGGGTGAGGTTCACGAAACCGATGTACTTGTAACCTGTTTCGGGAAACAATAGGTGCGCTTGGGGCAAGTAAAAACGGATCAGGTTTTGCCGATCCACGATAGCCACATGGTCCGCATATTCCTTGAAACGCGGCTCAGCCAACAGCCATAAGTTCACTAATAGATGGTCCAATCGGCCGCCAGTAGCGCCAAAGATAGTCACCTCATCCGCCCGTAAGTCTTCAAAGGCAATCTGCAGGGCTAGTTCTGAGTCGGTGTCATCTTTTTCTGGCTGCGCATAACGCACATCGTGGACCGTGTGCTCCACTTGACGGCGTTCTGCAGGTGTCAGTGAATCATAATCCCCGATAGCAGTCACCGGGACAATCCCCTTCTCGAGCAATCGCAAACTGCCGCGATCCACGCCTAGCCAATCGGTAATGGGCGCATCATTGTCGCTATGCAGGGTACTGGGCCACAAATCTGTCGGCCCGCCCAGCATCACCCCAATATGCTTCATTCCACAAGCCCCCGCAAACGCTGAATTTGCGCCGCTGGATCAGCACTGTCGAACACAAATGAACCCGCCACAAAAATATCGGCACCTGCATCCGCACACTGACCGATCGTGTCCGCATTGACGCCGCCGTCCACTTCAATCGCGTAATCGCCATTCGCAGTGGTGTCTCGGTTTTGGGCCAAGTGATTAACCTTACTGAGCATATCGGGTAAAAACTTTTGCCCACCAAATCCAGGGTTAACTGTCATAATCAGCACTTCGTCGACAATATGCAGCACGCTGCGTACCATCTCAATCGGGGTGCCCGGATTCAATACCACGCCGGCTTTAACGCCGGCCTCTTGGATCATTTGGACGACCCGATAAATATGGTGGGTACTTTCTGCGTGGACGAGAATCGTATCTGCGCCCGCTTGAACAAATGATGGGATGAAACTTTCGGGATTTTCCACCATCAGATGGACTTCCAAAGGCAATTTGGTCAATGGCCGCAGTGCCGCCACAACTTGGGGACCAAAGGCCAAATTGGGAACAAAATGCCCGTCCATCACGTCCACATGGATTAAGTCACCCACTCCTTCGATCTTGGCAACATCTGTGGCCAGATTAGCAAAATCAGCGCTGAGAATGGATGGTGCGATTTTTAATGCCATTTCAATTCCTCCATTTCTTAATAGCGGGGCTTGCGTTCAGCAGCCTCACTCTGTAATTGTTGATAATTGGCATACCGACTGGCCATAATAGCGCCATCGGCCACCGCCGCTTTCACAGCACAGCCCGGTTCTTGCAGATGCAGGCAGCTGCGGAACCGGCATTGCGGCGCAAAACGGACAAATTCTGGGAATAGTTGCGGCAATTCAGTTTTGTCCACGGTGGCCAAATCAATGGCCGAAAAGCCAGGCGTATCAGCTACCAAGCCGGCTCCCACCGGATATAATGCCACCCGCCGTGTGGTATGTTTGCCGCGGTTGAGCGCTGTCGAAATTTCACGGGTCGCCAAAGCTAAATCTTGATTCAAATGATTCAGCAAAGTAGACTTCCCCGCCCCGGTTTGGCCAGTCAATACGACTAGGCGGTGTTCAAAATACCCCACTAAGGTCGCCAGGGCGGCGGCACTGAATGGCGGCCGCGGGGCCAATACTGGGTAGCCAATCTGCCGGTAACCGGCAATGAGCGGCTGGAGCGCCGTCCATTCGGAAGAGGTCAGCAAATCACTCTTCGTCAAATAAATCACCGGTTGAATATGCTGCTGTTCCAGGCTTAATAATTGCCGATCCAACAGACTGGTTTGTAAATCAGGTTCTTTGGCTGCCGTGACCACCACCGCCAAATCAATGTTAGCCACCGGTGGACGGCTTAACACGTTGGTGCGCGGTAAGATGCGCAACAAATAGCCAAGGTGATCAGTATCATCTGGTTCAGTAAAAACCACCCGATCGCCGACCACTGGTTTTTGTTTCTGATGTCGCAAATTCCCCCGCGCTCGCGTCCGAAAATCCTGACCTGCGGCAGTGCGCACATCATAGTAACCGCTCAGTGATTGGGTAATTTGACCCGTGAGTTCTGAATTGTCAGCCATTAAGGATTCACCGTCTGTTCATCAATCGTGGAACCATCGCGAACGATCCGATACCGGGCGGATTGGCCCGATTCAACCGTGAACGGTAACTCCACAGGCGTGTCTTTGGTAATCGTGAATTGCCGATACACTGTATTGATACTGTGGGAGCGATCCTCAATATAGATAATAATGTTATTGGGTACCGGACCGCTGCTGGCAGACGAAGTGCTGCTGCTTTCACTGTCGCTACCGCTTTGATCACTGCTCGAAGACGAACTAATACTACTGCTGCTGCTTGCGGGCGCTTGATACGGAATTTTCACTTCTTTGACAAAGTTAATAATCTTGACCTGCTTTGCACCTGCCGATAACGTCACTACGATGGCGGTGTCGGCGGTGACCAATGTCCCTGCCGCCGGATCCTGGCTCATGACCAGTCCTGCAGATACGGTACTTGAATTGGCTTCTCGGAACGTCACGTTCAACCCATTTTCATCCGCATAATCTTGAACATTCTTCTTACTGTAGTTAGAAAGGTCTCGCAGCGTGATCTGCCGCTTGCCCCGGGATACGGTCAACGTAACCGTATCATCCCCCGGAATGACGGTCTTACCGGCTGCTGGTGATTGCCGCATGATTTCTCCGGACGGTACCGTCGAGGAATTGGCATAGGCCCGTTTGACCTTGACTCCAGCCTTTTTCAGCGTTTCCGCCACAGTGGTATAACTGTTGCCGACATAGTTGCCCAGTTTATACCCTTTTTTCCCTCGTGAAATGACCAGACTGACTGAACTACCCTGTTTGATTACTAGTTTTTGCGCGGGAATCGTACGAATCACTCGATTTTTTTCAACCTTTTCAGAATAGGCTTTTTCAATCGTGCCAACTTGGAGATCCGCATCCTTCAAAGTGGACTCAGCCTGAGCCTGAGTCATCCCAGCCAGTGAGGGCACCGTCACATCTTTCTTTTGTGTCAGGAAAAACACCGCCACAAGGATAATGACGATCGTCCCTGCAGCGATCGATGCCCAGAACCACCAAGGCCGTTTTTTCCGCGGTTTCTTTGTCTTGCGGACAGGCGACTTTTCGTCCGTATCTTTTTCATCCGTATTGTTCGGATTGTCGGTTGCCGCTTCAGCGGTTTCCGGGGTCAGCCCATTGGCTGCAGCAATGGCAGGCAATACCTTGGTCTCTTCTAGATCCTTGCTATTATCCGGCGCCCATTTTGGCTCCCCAGCTCGTTTTGGGGACAATGATGTCTTAAGATCCGCCGCCATATCTGTGACGGCCGCATAGCGTTGAGAGGGATCCTTCGCAGTGGCCTTAAGAATCACATTTTCCAGTGCCTGCGGTACCCGCGGGTCATAATCACGCACGGAGGGCATTTCATTTTGAAAATGTTTAATCGCAATGGACACCGCTGATTCGCCTTCAAAGGGGACGCTGCCAGTGAGCATTTCATACAAAATAATTCCGAGCGAATAGATGTCAGATTGTTTCGTCGCCATATGGCCCCGGGCCTGTTCAGGGGACAGGTAATGGACCGAGCCCAGGAGCGAATTTGTTTGCGTAATGGAATTATCAGAAAGCACCACGGCAATCCCAAAATCAGTGATCTTCACATTGCCCTTCTCATCCACCATAATATTTTGCGGTTTCAAATCACGATGAATAATACCATGGGCATGGGCGTGCGCAACTGCAGAGAGCACCTGCTCCATCATATCGACGACGCGCTGATAGGGAATGGGGAAATGCTCAACAATATATTTCTTGAGATCTTCCCCTTTGACATATTCCATCACAATGTATTGCATACCGTCTTCTTCACCGACATCAAGCACCGAGACAATGTTCGGGTGGTTCAATTCACTGGTGGCTTTGGCTTCGCGCTGGAAGCGGCGTTGGGTCTCTTGATCATTGCGTAAATCAAGACGCAAAACCTTCACGGCCACGTCTCGGTCTAAAATCTCGTCGTGAGCCAAATAGACGTTGGCCATACCGCCTTCGCCCAACAGGTTCTTGATCCGGTAACGATCGGCCAGCAAATAGTTATTTTCCATCATGATCATCACCACCCTGTCTGTGCATAATCAATACGGTAATGTTGTCCAGACCGCCGGCATCATTGGCCCAGTCAATCAACTGGGCACACTTGTCTTCTAGAGCCGACTGCGTGGCCAACACTTCTTGAATGTCCGCATCAGACACCATATTGGTTAAACCATCACTGCAAAGCAATAAATATTCATCTGGGCCAAAATCAAAGACAGTCACATCCGCATCCGCATCACTGGACACACCGAGCGTGCGCGTGATGACATTCTTTTGCGGATGGTGGGCAGCTTCTTCCGGTGAAATCTCACCGTGTTTCAGCAATTCATTGACCAGTGAATGGTCTTCCGTTAACTGCTCAAGGGTGCCGTGGGCATAGCGATAGCAGCGTGAATCGCCGATGTTAGCGACAATGTATTGATTATCCACGACGATGACGGCCACAAAAGTGGTGCCCATCCCCCGTAGATCGGCATAATGATCAGACACGGCTAAAATTTTGTCATTTTCCCGTTGTAAATCATAAATGAGCCATTTGACGACATCTTCGACGGAATGTAAATCGGTTTGGGAAAAGTCATGACCGAGATGGGACACGGCCATCTCACTGGCCACATCCCCACCCTGATGGCCGCCCATGCCGTCCGCCACGACCGCAAAAAGCGCCCCGGCTTCATTTTTAAAGACCCCGGCAAAATCCTGGTTGTCCTCCCGGCGCTTGCCGACATCGGATTGATAGGCGTATTCCATTAACTGTGACACCTCACTATTGAATGTTGTTCTTGACTAATTTGGCAATGAAAAAGCCGTCACTGCCGCAATCATCCGGCGTCAGCTGAAGCGCTGGCGAAATCGAAGTCGCCTTAATTTGCGCCGGAATCGGTGTGGTGGGTACTTGGTGGAAATCAGGATGGCGCTGCAAAAAAGCAGTGACTACTTCTTGGTTTTCCGCTGGTAAAATAGTGCAGGTACTATACACCAATGTCCCACCAGCCGTTAACGTCGGCGCCACGGCGTCCAGGATGGCTCCCTGAATCGCCGGTAAGTGGGCAATATCCTGTGCATTCTTAGTATACCGGATTTCCGGCTTTCTGCGCAGCAAACCTAAGCCAGAACAGGGCGCATCCACGAGTATTTTGGAAAACTTACCGGTGCCAAAATGCGCCGCTGCCGCCCGGGCATCCAATGTTTCGGCCTCAATCCGGTCCGTCATGTGCAGCCGTTTGGCATTTTGCATAATCAGTTGAACCTTGTGGGCATGAATATCCAACGCAGTCACCCGACCACCCACTTGGGCGTCCAAAAAACTGGCAATATGGGTTGTTTTGCCCCCTGGTGCCGCACAGGCGTCTAAAACCTGATCATCGGGTTGGATATCCAGGGTAGGCGCCACTAACATGGAGCTTTCATCCTGTAATGTCACCATTCCGTCGCGAAAAGCAGCCGTTGCGGCTAAATGGCCGCCATCGGCCACCAGCCCCACCGGACTGACCTGACTAGGCTGGGTCGTAATATGCTCGGCCGCGAGAGACTGCTGAATCTCAGCCACTGAATAGGCGGGGGTATTCATCCGCAAGGCCGGTCGCGGTAAAGAATTCACGCTAGCAGCAATTTTCGCAGTTTTTTCCAGCCCATAAATGGCCAGCAGTTGTTGAACGAGCCACCGTGGCAAGCTGGCCGTAATGCTTAGACGTTCAACGGGATCTTTGATCGATTCCGGTTGGCGGAAGCCCTTACGCTGTGCGTTACGCAACACACCGTTGACCAAACTGGCCAACCCGGGATTGCCTTGCTCCTTGGCAATTTCGGTACTGTCAAAAAAGATCGCACGATCTGGTACCCGATCCAAATACTGCATTTGGTACAGTGCCGTCCACAAAACGATCCGGACCCACGGTTTGATCTTTTTGCCGGTGTAAAACGGTGCCAGTTGCCAATCTAGTGTCAACTGATGCTGCAGCACGCCATAAACGATCGTGGTGGCTAAACCCGCGTCCACACTGCTAATGTGGGTATGCCGGAGGGCTTCATCCAACGCAATATTGGCGTATGCGCCCTGCGTATCGACTGCGGTTAAGACTGCCACGGCTAATTGCCGACCGGGATTAATTTTACTCATCAGCACCATCCACAAACTTATCGCCCACGGATACATGTTGACCCGCACCATTCAAATAACTCGTGATCGGCATCTCAGCCTTACCAGCGGGTTGGAGCTTGGTGATCACTAAAGCGCCGGTGGCACAGGCAATCGCTAACTCATGTTTGGTCCGCGTAATGACGGTGCCCGGGACATGGTTGTCCGGGTCTTCACGCACAATGGCCGCCCAAACTTTGATCCGTTGACCATCATGCCGCAAATAAGCACCGGGATCGGGACGCAATGCCCGAATCTGGCGTTCTAACGCGATGGCAGAATGATTGAAACCGAGTTCTTCTTCTTCCGGCTTAATGTTATAGGCAAACGACACCTTGGTCTCGTCCTGAGGAATACGCTTGGCTTCACCGTGGATGATGAAAGGTAATTGGGCCAATAACAAGTCCCGACCGACAATGCTTAACTTGGCGAATAAAGTCCCGGAATCATCATCATCGGCAATGGGCAATGCTTTTTGCGCAATAATATCCCCGGCATCCATTTTTTTGGCCATAAACATGATCGTAATGCCGGTCTCCGCATCTCCGTTCATGATGGATCGTTGAATCGGCGCGCCGCCGCGATAAGCGGGCAAAAGACTGCCATGGACATTGATAGCGGCGATTTTGGCGGCCTGGAGCAGTTTGGTGGGTAAAAACTGGCCGAAGGCGGCAGTGATGATCAAATCCGGTTGAGCGGCAATAATTTGGGCCATCTCGGGACTGCCAGATAGCTTGCTGGGCTGCAGTACGGGTAAATGCAGTTCAGTTGCTAATTTTTTGACAGGTGACGATTGCAACCGCTGTTTGCGCCCCACGGCTTTATCTGGTTGGGTTACAACGGCTTTAATGTCGTAATGTTTATCGACGAGACCCTGCAATACAGGGACTGAAAAATCGGGTGTTCCCATAAAAACGACTGATGTCATTAATTCTTGACTCCTTTTTTAATGATAGGTTGGAAAAATTTACATGATTTGCTGCGGTTCAAAGTCGATGGCGACTTGAACTTTGCTTTTAATGAGACTTTGGGAATTCTGCAATAGGTTATGCAATCCGCGGCCCAGAGCAGGTTCTTTCTTGAATTTGACTAGGATTTGATAATAATACCGGTTATTGATTCTGGTGATGCTGCGCGGGGTTGGGCCGAGCACAATCGCGGTCGGGCTGAGTAATGGTTTCAAATCATTGGCAATCCGGTAGGCCTCTTGAGCCGTGACGGTTTCCTGCGGTGCTGAAATCGTTAGCAAGACGGTGTAGTAATATGGCGGATATTTGCCTTGGTGACGGACAAACATTTCCCGCTTGAAGAAGCCCTCATAGTCCTGTTTCGCCGCGTATTGAATGGCGTAATGATCGGGATTGTACGTCTGAATGATCACTTGACCTGGTTTGTCGCCTCGTCCCGCTCGGCCAGCCACCTGGGTCAGCAATTGAAAAGTGCGTTCGCTGGCCCGAAAGTCCGGCAAACCTAACGCAGTATCCGCGTTGATCACCCCGACCAGTGTCACCGTCGGATAATCCAATCCTTTAGCGATCATCTGAGTGCCCAACAAAATGTCGGCCTTTTGTTCGCCGAAAGCCTTCAAGATTTTGGCATGGCCGCCTTTTTTGCGGGTCGTATCCACATCCATCCGCAGAATTCGGGCCGCGGGAAGAATCTCTTGTAGTTGGTCTTGAATCTTTTCGGTTCCAGATCCAAAGAAACGAATCTTATCGCTGTGGCACACGGGGCATCGAGTGGGAATTGGCTCTTTATGGCCGCAGTAATGGCACACTAATTCATGCTGAGACCTGTGTACTGTCAATGAAATATCGCAATTCGGGCAGCGGGCGATCCAACCACAATTCCGGCACATGGCTTGAGTCGAATAACCGCGCCGATTTAATAATAAGACACTTTGTTCATGCCGCGCTAATGTCGTATTCAACGCGGTTAACAATTCTGGCGAAAAATCCGGCTGAACCCGATTGCCGGTATTCTCTCGCATATCGATCACATGCACCGGGGGCAGCGGCTTTCGGTTGATCCGCTCCGGCAGCCGCACCAGCGTATAAACATTCTTTTCCGCGCGCGCACGGGACTCCAGAGACGGTGTCGCACTGCCCAGAATCACTGGACAATGAAATGTCTTCGCCCGTTTCAGTGCGACATTGCGGGCATGATAGCGCGGTGAATCTTCCTGCTTATAAGACGTTTCGTGTTCCTCGTCAATAATGATGACGCCAATGTGAGTTAACGGTGCAAAGACCGCAGACCGGGCGCCCACAACGATTTGGGCTTGATGGTGTTGAATACGCCGCCATTCGTCATATTTTTCGCCATCGGATAAGCCGCTGTGCAAGACAGCGACGGCACTGCCGAAGCGGGCGTGGACCCGATGAACCATCTGGGGCGTTAAGGCAATTTCCGGCACCAGCATCAACGCGGTGCGCCCTTGATTCAGCGCTTGTTGAATGGTTTGTAAGTAGACTTCGGTTTTGCCAGAGCCAGTGACTCCTTCCAAGAGAAATGTGCGCGGTTGGCGTTCTGTGACAGCGGCAATGAATTGACCCGCAGCCTTTTGCTGATCTGCAGTCAGCTTTTTGGGCTGATCCCGCTTGACAGCCAGATCTAAGGGATTACGGCGCACTTCAATCACTGCTGGCAACAACCAACCGGCTGTCCGGGCAGCCTCCACGACACTCGGAGACACATCATATTGTTTGGCCACTGTCGTGATGGGTAACGCACCACTAAATGGTGCAGCCTGGATGCCCGCCAGCAATTGTCGCTGACCCTTGGCTCGGGGAGATAAGGTCTGGGCCGTACTGGCCAACTTGGCTGCGTCAGGTAAACGGACCCCTTGGCGGGTTTTTGCCCGGGCTTTATTTTTGACCACATATTCTAACCGCACCAGATCCTGTTGCAGCCATTGCCGCAACTGCTTGGCCTGGACAGGGGTAAGCGTCTCGGGATAAGGAATTGTGTCCCTATCGCCAAACAGCGCTTGGCCAGCTGCAGGTAATGGTGCCGTGCGGATGAGCTGCCGGGCATAACTGGCTTTCATCGCTGCGGGAAGCATAGTTTGCATCGTAGTCATCCAAAAAGAAAAGGTAGTGTGCGCCACCCATTTGGAAAGTGCGAGTAACTCGGGATTTAATACCGGCTCGAGATCCATCACCGACTGAATGGGTTTTAGTTTGCCATTAAAGTCAGCCTGGGCTTGCAGTGCAACGACAAATCCTTGTACTTTGCGGCGACCAAAGGGAACGACCACCCGCATCCCAGGCTCGACTTGGCCCGTCAGACTATCTGGAATGGCATAATCGTATGGTTGATCTGTCTGCCGTGTCGCCACATCCACCACGACCCGGGCAATTTGCGCCATTTTCGTTCCCTCCTTGAATTATTGCTGAGCTGATTGGGCGCGGCCAATGATGTTGATCAATTGGACCGCAATTTCCGTTTTTGGTGCTTTGCTTAAAGAAATGGGGGCTGCATCTGGCTGAAGTACAGTCACCGCATTATTGTCTGCACCAAAACCCACGCCATCGCCGCCCACGTTATTGGCGACAAGCATATCTGCCCGTTTACTAGATAGCTTCTTAGTGGCATTGGCTAAAAGGTCCTGGGTCTCAGCAGCAAAGCCCACTAAGAACTGATGTGTTTTAATCGTCCCTAAGTGCGCCAATATGTCTGGATTGCGCACCAAATCAAGATGCCAGGTTTCCTGACCCGGTTGCTTCTTCAGTTTTTCCTGGGCGACGGCTCGTGGCCGCCAATCCGCCACCGCCGCGGCCATGATCACAATGTCAGTGGTATCAAAATGATCCGTTAAGGCCTGCTGCATCTCCCGCGCATCAGCCACCGGGATATAGTTAATACCGAAAGCAGGCAACTGACCAGTGGTACTAATCAAAGTCACGTTGGCGCCCGCAGCCAAAGCCGCCACCGCCAGGGCATAACCCATCTTGCCACTGGAGCGATTTGTAAGCTCCCGGACCGGGTCGATGGCTTCCTTCGTGCCACCAGCGGTAATGACAACCTGGGTGTCTTGCAGTACCCCTTGGCCGCGGCTCAACACATAGGTGACAAACTCCTGCGCCGTTTCCGGAGATAACAATCGCCCCTCCCCTTTGTAACCCTCAGCTAAAAAGCCCGTGTCTGTGGGGGCCACAGTCACGCCATCGGTAGCCAGTTGAACAATATTACGCTGGGTCGCACTTTGATTCAACATATGCTCGTTCATGGCTGGAAAAACGATTTTCGGAGCAGTAGTCGCTAGCCAAGTGGTACTGGCCATGTTGCCCGCCAAACCGTTGGCGATCTCTGCAATGAAGTTGGCCGTCGCCGGATAAGCCACCGCCACATTCGTCCAATCGGCCAAGGCAATGTGCGACACCTCACCTGGTTGCGGTTCAGCAAAATTATCCGTGACCACTTCTTCTTGGCTCAATGTAGCCAATGTGAGTGGGGTAATAAATTTAGTGGCACTTTCCGTCATAACCACCCGCACCATATGCCCTGACTTCTTCCATAAACGAACTAAACTGGCCGCCTTATACGCTGCAATTCCCCCAGTGATGTAAAGCGTGATGTGCAAACTGGACACCCCCGCCACTCCTTTCAATAATGCCTAAAAAGAGGGTTCCTTACCGTATTGCGACAAGGAACCCCCGACATTTAACCCATTAATCCTGATTTTCTTCTTGTTTCTTCAGTTTCTTTTCGGCTTCCTCTTCCATCAACACTGAATTGGGATCAATGATGACTTTGCCCTTGGCAATTTCTTCCAAGGCTTGACCGACTGACTTCGGTGATTCATAACTGGCCAACATCTTGGGTTCGCCCTGTTCCAGTTGATGCGCCCGCTTGGCGGACAAGACAGCCAACGAATAACGGGAATCGTAACGTTTGAGTAATTCATCAATAGAAGGATAAGAAATCATTTCGACTACACTCCAATCATTTTGCGGTACCGATCGATCACCCGGGGCACCCGATTGTGCTCGCTGGTGATGATCGCTTCGATCCGTTTGACAGCTAAGTTTACTTTATCATTGACGACGGCATAATCATAGTTCTCCATCATCTTAATCTCGTTGCGGGCCTTCTCCATCCGCTTCAGAATTGTTGCGGCATCATCCGTACCCCGCTTCTCGATCCGCTGTTTTAGTTCTTGCAGATCAGGGGGCGTGAGAAAGATAAAGACACCGTCGGGACACTTCTCCCGGACTTGCATGGCGCCGTTCACTTCAATTTCCAATAGGACGTCTTGACCTTGATCCAAAGTGGCATTCACCGGGCCAAGGGGCGTGCCATAGTAGTTATTGACGTAACGGGCCCATTCTAACATTTCTCCATCAGCAATGTGCTGTTGGAATTGTTCTTTCGTTCGAAAAAAATAATCCGCCCCGTCTTTTTCGCCGGGCCGCGGTTTGCGGGTCGTCATGGAGACGGAATATTTAAAATCTTTGAAGGAGTCCGCCAACATGGCTTGCCGAACCGTTCCTTTACCGACACCGGATGGACCAGATAACACGATTAACATTCCACGATCTGTCATCAAATGATTGTCTCCCTAATGATTTTTAACCACTATTTTGGACTATTGAGCGATATTTAGCAAGTGCCCACCGTGCTGCACCGCTTACAAGCCTGCATTTTGGATAATCTCTTTGAGCGCATTCATCTCATCATTACTAAACGTGATGCCCTTGCCCATCTTCAGATGATCTGGTGACCAACTGCGAATATCAAACTTCGGCGGTTGATCATTCCACGAAACCAGATTCAATTCTTTTTGCCAACCATTGGTACTGCTGCTCAAAACGCCAATGGATTCTTCAATTTTGAACTTAATCGGTTCACTCTTATTTTGGCGTGCCATCAGTAAACTCCCTCCTGAGTATCCGTAATGCTTGGTACAATGGATCGTGCCGCTGAGGCCGAAAAATGCGTAAGCGACGGTTCACGATTCTCACAGTATTTGTCTGTCCTGGTGCTCTCAATGCGTCCACCAATGTGCTCACAATGTAAGTCTTGGCTGGATTAATATGCTGCTGGGCAGCATAAATTTGAAAAAGATCAGTGATTTGACCGCTCGGATCGGCACCGCTGCTCAGCTCTGGAAACCAATGGGCCAGAGCCGCCGACCAAGCGGAGCGACTCGCCATTAGAGCCTGCCAGCCAGGCGCAGACACTGCCCTTTGCCATTCCGCCAGGTTGGGCGCGACAATTGTATACCAACCAGTATCACCGGCCAATAACCGAACTATGGTGAGGCGGCCAAGAAGGTACCCGTAACGGCTTTGGACCGGATTAAAATTCAAAAATCCACCGAGTTCCCAGGGCGTGTCGATACGCTTCACCTGCATGCCCGACAGTGGCGGATGAATGGGACCATAACCAGCAATATAAATGGCCAGCACATGACGATATCCCAAATTTCCAGCCACTGACACCGGCAGATCATTCCACATCCCGCCATCAGTTAACCACCGGTGCCTCTTTTTTTGCGGCTTCAATAGCGGAAAGAAACTGCCGCCGCCTATTATCTCAGTCAGTTGCTGGGAAATGGTTTCGACTGGTACCACCTGGCCACCGCCGGGGATTTCGGTGACGGTCACCCACAGTGGGATGTTCAACGGATTCTCTGACACATAATCGATTAACATTTGTCGTAACGGAGACGTGTCGCGCAAGGGTCGCTGGGGATGGACGAAGACGTCCGCCGCCGTAATCGATTGCCACCGCGCCCACGCTTTATTCGGGCCGCCCTGCAGCAACACCCCATTCAATCCACCAATCGAACTGCCCACAATGGCAGCGGGCAGGCGATGAATATCCCAGAGTATTTGGGCCACACCAATTTCAAAGGCCCCCTTGGCACCCCCGCCACCTAAAACCAAGGCGTAAGGCTTCTCAAAAAATGTCTTGAATTCTGCTTGCATTTTAGAACAGCCGTTCGTATAATGATAGTTGCAAACAATTGTTCGGGAGGCGTAATGCGTTATGGAAAATAAACAATCGGTCTTCACCACTTTCAAGAGTCATATGACCCACCAGATGCAGCAATGGTTCACCTTACCAGAGTCATTACCTGCAAAAATGCCCACCAGCCAAGTGTCTATCTTTTTACAACAAAGCAGTGAACGGCACTACCAGGTCACCCTGACCTTCGATGCCCCGCCCACCTTGTTGACGGCCACGGGATTTGTCACTCCCCATGGTGCACAGTGGCTGTTCACCAGCGACGACCGACGGCTATACCGGCTATTCACCGCGAACCAAGTTTACTCACTACAACGCGCGGCATCGGCACCCCGATTACAAGAAGCTGATTAAGCTGACCGTCTAATTAGTACATACGCAATTGACAATAAATTGAAGCAAAGACAACATTTTGGATGTCACTGGCTATAGTGCCAACGCGGAGTAATCGGAGGCTGAGTGGCGCTCAGTGGTGGGAACAGCAATAAACTTGGCCGGTCTTGCCAAGTTTATATGCTGTTAGGCGACTTTGAGACCGCGTTCCTCAGCGGGCTCAAAGCGCCGTCACCACTTGCTACGCCTGCGGCTACGCACTAGCTGCGCGTCGCAGCGCCACTCAGCCGGAGATTACGCAGCTTTGGCACGGCCTGCAAAGAGGGGATTAGTTCCTCCTCTTTTTTTATGCCGTTTTTTCCTTCGCCTGTTGCGCACGATCCTGTTCGGCCAGCCGGAGCAGTTCTTGCGCATGCTCCAAGGTTAGCTTGGTCACGGTGGTCCCAGCCAGCATCCGAGCTAACTCCTCAACCCGACCAGTCCCTGTCAGCGCCGTTAACTGCGTCATCGTGCGGCCCTTCTTGATTAGCTTCTGAATGTGTACCTGATGATCCGCCATCGCAGCCACTTGAGGCAGATGGGTGATACACAGTACTTGCGAATGTTGACTAATCCGACTGATCTTCTCTGCAATGGCTTGGGCAACCCGACCGGAAACGCCGGTGTCCACTTCATCAAAAATGATCGACGTCACGCCGTCGGCTTGGGAGAAAATTGTCTTGAGGGCCAGCATGATTCGCGACAATTCACCGCCGGATGCTGTTTTTGCCAGCGGTCGCAATTTTTCACCGGGATTGGTTTGAATGTAAAATTCTACCCCATCAATCCCTGTGGGCGCCAATTGGTCTTCATGAACATTAAAATGGACATCAAACACAGCTTTGCCCATATAAAGATCAGCCAATTGCTGGTGAATGTCTTTGCTCAATTGTTTGGCGGCCGCTACCCGGGCAGCGGACAACGCACGCGCCCGGGCCATCGCTTCTTTCTCTGCTTCAGCGAGTTTTTGCTTCAACTCATCGCTAGAACCACCTGTATCATTCATTTCCGCCAACTCATCATCGACTTGCTGGCCAAACTTAATGACCTCTGGAATGGTACTGCCATACTTGTGTTCCAACTGCTGAATGGTTGCCAAGCGATCTTCGACTTTATCCAAACGCCCCTCATCCCATTCCAAACCGTCCAGCTGATGATTCAAATCACTACCAACATCTTGCAACGCGTAATAGGCATTTGTCAGCGATTCACTCATATTTTGATACTGAGAATCCAGATGACTAATATCTTGCAAGGCACTCATGGCGACCGCCAATTGGTCGATCACACCACCGCCATCGCTGTCGTCATCGCCGCCATTCAAAATACCATACCCGGTCTCCAAGGCCTCTTGGATTTGTTGAAAATGATTCAACCGGTCCCGCTCATTGGTCAGTTCCTCTTCTTCCGTGGGTTTCAATTGGGCATTATTGATCTCATCGGATTGAAATTGGAGCATGTCCAACCGCTGGGCCCATTCCCGTTCATTGGCCACCCGCTCCTTGACCCGCTTGCTCAGATCACGCCAATTCGCATAGCTCTCTTGATAAGCGGACAAAAGCGGCTGAAGCTTATCTGCCGCGTACTGGTCCAATAACCCCAGATGCTTTTCTGGATGCATTAATTCCTGGTGTTCATTTTGACCGTGAATATCAACCAGCGTTTCTCCCACCGCTTTAAGTGTACTGGTATTGACCAAGTGCCCATTGATCCGGCACACATTCCGACCGCTTAAAAATATTTCCCGCTGAAGGACCACACTATCCTCGTCAGTGTTGACCCCAAATTTGGTCAATAAATCTTGAGTGGCCGCATGGGGTGGAATACTAAACATCCCTTCCACTGTCGCCTTCTTTGTACCAGTGCGAATAAAGTCCGCCGATCCGCGACCACCGACCAAAATACCCACTGCGTCGATAATAATAGACTTACCTGCGCCAGTTTCACCGGTCAAAACGGTCATTCCCTGGCTGAAATCCACAGATAATTGTTCAATAATTGCGAAATCATGGATCACGAGTTCTTGTAACATGGTCCTCACCTTTCAAACGCTTGTTCGCGTACTCTATGATGATTATATCAAATTATCTGAGGGAAGAAAGTGTTGCGGCTTGCAAATTCTTCAACCATTGTAAGACCCGTTTAGCTCCGCCTTCCTCGCGACACACTAGTAAAACGCCAGCATCATCGCTTAAAACAATAAAGACATCCGTTAATGGCAGCATGCGTAATGTAGTGGCCACGGCGGGGGCAGCACCAGGATGAGTGTGAATCGCGATCATGGCTGCTTGTTGGTCAAAAGTCGCTTGGGCAGCGATAAGTGCCCGTTTTAACCGACGTTCTGCTTCGGGGGGTAAAGGATTAGGCAGCATATAGCGTAATTGCCCTTGAGAATCCACTCTTTTCACGGCCCCCAATACAGCCAGATCCCGGGACAGGGTGGCTTGTGTCGTCACAACAGCGTGACGCTGCAAAACTTGGCGCAATTGAATTTGCCGCGTGATGACCTGGTCACTGATGAGTCTGGCGATCAAGCCGCGCCGATTAGCGGTGTTCATGGTGTTGCCCCGGATGTTTCAATGTCGCCCAGGCGGCATCCACCACGGATTCGATCCTGTCCATGGGCAAAGAAGTTTGTGGATCAAGTTCATTTTGTAAAGCTAGCAGAAACTCGATGTTGCCAGACCCGCCGGTCACTGGTGAAAAATCTAATCCGGTGATGGCATACCCGTCTGCTGCTGCGAACTGAATAATCTTTTGCAATACTTGTACGTGAATCGCCGGATCTCGAACAATGCCGCCCTTCCCCACATTTTCTCGGCCAGCTTCAAACTGGGGTTTGACCAGCACCACCGCCTGGCCATGGGGGGCCAAGATTGCCTTCAGCGGCGGTAAGATCAATTCTAACGAAATAAACGAGACATCAGTCACAGCAATACTAGGCACACCATGCGTAAAGTCTTCGGGTTTACTGTACCGGAAATTGACCCGTTCCATCACATCCACCCGGGGATCTTCCCGCAGTGAATAGGCCAGTTGGTTATACCCCACGTCCAGCGCGTAGACCAGACGAGCGCCGTTTTGCAGCGCAACATCGGTGAAGCCGCCAGTCGATGCACCAATGTCGAGGACAATTTGGTCCTGAAAATCCATGTGGAAAACGTCTTTAGCTTTTGCTAATTTCAATCCTCCGCGGCTGACATAGGGTAATTTGTGACCCTTGTGCACCAGCTCAGTATCCGCTGGAATTTTTACACCAGCCTTATCCAGTCGCTGCATATCGCTGGTATAGATTTCGCCAGCCATGATCGCCCGTTTGGCTTGTTCGCGAGACGCAAAAAGGCCCTGATTCACTGCGAGTACATCGACCCGTTCTTTGGTACTCATTTATTTACCCCTTTTTCCAGTGCATCCATTAAACTGACTAAAACTGGCGGAATCACGGTTAAATTGAACGATGCCAATAATGCCGGTGTCCACACCGCCTTAGCCGCGGTGATCGTGTCAGTAAACTGCGCCTGCGCTCCGGCAAGGCCAAAGTGACTGGGATACGTATTCTTTTGTTCCACAATATCCTTCCCCGCCGTTTTGCCCAATTGCGCCGTCGTTTCAGTCACATCCAGAATATCATCCCGAATTTGAAAGGCGCGGCCCAACTGTAGCGCAAATTGGGTGAGTGCGGTCTGTTGTACCGTCGTCAGATGTGCCGCTAACACCCCAATTTGGACGGACCCAACAATCAGTTGAGCCGTTTTATTGGTGATCAATTGCTGTAATTCCGCGGCGGTAATTGGCTGGGCTGTATCTACCATATCTTGGGATTGACCGGCTACCATTCCCGCAGGACCGGCTGCGTTAGCTAATACCTGGACCATGGCGACCCGATCTGTACTGTTTAATGACGCCCGCGCTAACCATGAAAAGGCCAAAGTTAATAAGCCGTCTCCAGCTAAAATGGCCTGGGCCTCGCCAAATTTAACATGATTGCTGGGCTTGCCCCGACGCAAATTATCATTGTCCATGGCAGGCAAATCATCATGAATGAGCGAATAAGTTTGAATCAACTCAATCGCTCCAGTGGGAAACAGCATGTCCGTAATATTGGCGGGGGATTGACCTAACTGGGAAACTACCCAAGCTAAAACCGGCCGTAACCGTTTGCCACCGCTGGCCAACGTGTATGCCATGGCGTCATGCAACGGTTGTTGGTGGACATCCGTATCAATTTGTTCTTGCAAAAATGGGTTAAGCACTGCCGTGAAGTGCTCAGTGGCTTCTGACCAACTACTGGTCAGAATCGACATCGGATGCTTTGTCTTCATCTGCGGACTCCTTTGGAGACAACGGCTGCTCACTGCCATCAGCAGTGACGATTTTGGCCATTGATTGCTCTGCTTGGGTTAACGTTTTTTCTAGAGTGCGGGACAACTTAATGCCCTTTTCAAATTCGGCCAGGGCCTCTTCCAGAGGCACATCGCCGCCCTCCAATTTATTCACGATCGTAGTTAACTCATTCATGTTTTCTTCAAAAGTCGGTTTCTTCTTTGTGACCATGGGCCGCTCCTTCCTTCTTCTCTGTCTTCAACACCTGTGCTGTGGCAGTGCCATCGGCCAAATGAATCGTTACCGGTTGCGCCGCGGCTAAACGGGCCACCTGACGCACGACAGTCCCGTCTGGGAGAGTCACGTACGCATAGCCGCGATCCAGCACTCGCAAAGGACTCAGTAAGTCCAGGGCATGCATCGCATTAGCCAGCTGTTGCCGTTGTTGTTGCAAACCATGATGGGCCACATTCGTCAGCCGCCGCTGGTTATCAGCCAACTGTTGCTGTGCGAGATCCAACCGGTTCTGAGGATTATGCCGCCACAACCCAGTTTGCAGTGTATTGACCTGTTGCCGGGTCCGTTGAATACGACTTTGAGTCGTATTGATCAAGCGGGTACGCAATGTATCCAGTCGCTGAGTGGGTAACGCATAAAGCCGTTCCGGTTGGTGCAACACCGGGGCATTGACCAAATTTTGCATTTGATTGCGCCAATTGGTTAACGCGTGCTGCATCACGGATTGCAAAGTATTGGCCGACTGACGGATGCGCAATAACAGATCCGCAACATTCGGCGTGGCCAATTCTGCTGCCGCAGTCGGCGTGGCGGCGCGCACATCGGCTACCAGATCCGCGATGGTCGTGTCCGTTTCATGACCCACAGAAGAGATGATGGGAATCGGGCTTTCAATAATCGCCCGGGCTACGCTTTCTTCATTGAACGGCCACAAATCTTCGATCGAACCGCCACCCCGCCCGATAATCAAGACATCCAAGCGGGGATGAATAAACGCCCGCTGCAGCTGATGCACAATGGATCCGGCGGCTGCGTCCCCTTGAACCTGGGCTGGAAATAACACGATTTGAGCCAAAGGATCACGGCGGGCAGCGGTAGTCAAAATATCTCGGATCACCGCTCCTGACTGGCTGGTAATCACACCGATCCGCCGCGGAAAAGCTGGCAACGGCCGTTTAGTACGATCAAACAAACCCTCCGCCGCCAACTTCTTTTTCAGCTGTTCAAAGCGGATATACAGTGCACCGACTCCGGCTGGTTGCATTTCCTCGACATAGAACTGGTAATTGCCATTCGGCGGGTATACAGTCACCCGTCCCACGGCCTCCACCTTCATCCCTTCTTCAGGGACAAAGGCCACTTTGGCAAAATCACTCGCAAACATCATTGCATTAATTTTGGCCTTTTCATCCTTCAAACTGAAGTATTGATTGCCGGGCCGGGAGCGGAAATTAGAAATCTCCCCGGTCACCATCACCCGCCCAAGATACGGATCGACATCAAATTTCCGCTTGATGTACTGGGTAAGTGCGGTGATGGTGAGATACTCCGGTGCCCCTTCACTCATGCCCTACACGCTCCTTTGCCAAATTCACTGTTTGCTGCATTAACATGGCCACAGTCATCGGACCCACTCCTCTAGGGACTGGTGTAATCAGTGCTGTTTTAGGCGCTACGGCCGCAAAGTCCACATCGCCAGTGACCTTGCCCTCGGCAGTCCGATTAATCCCGACATCAATAACCACCGCGCCGGTTTTTACCATGTCGGCCGTGACAAAATGGGGTACACCGACCGCCGCAATTAAAATATCGGCTTCCCGGGTCACAGCGGGTAAATTCACAGTCTTTGAATGAGCCATGGTCACGGTGGCGTCCCGGTTCAAAAGCATTGCCGCTAATGGCCGCCCGACAATCTTTGAGCGGCCAATCACGACCGCCCGCTTTCCTTGAATCGGCACTTCATAACGGTCGAGGATCGCCATAATCCCTGCAGGGGTAGCCGGAACTGGTCCTGGGTCACCCTGCCACAGATGGCCGAAATTAACAGGGGTGAACCCATCGGCATCCTTTTGCGGATCAATGGCCGCCACCACAGCGCTTTGGTCAATCTGGGGCGGCAACGGTTCCTGCACCATGTAGGCATCAACTGTTGGATCAGCGTTCAGCCGGGCCAATACATGCATGAAGTCTGCTTGCGAGATTGTCGCGCTCAGATGAACAACTTGGGCATCAATCCCCAGCTTCTCAGCCCGACGTAGTTTGTTGCGGATATAAATATTACTGGCAGGATCATCACCCACTTGAACGATCCGCAACTGCGGAATCACACCTTGCTGAGCCAGTGCTGTTACTGTCTTTTGTAATTCTGCCATGAGCGTATTGGCCAAGGCACGGCCATCCACTATTGTTGTCATATTGCCCACCACCTGTTCTTAATTAAAAAACACCGTACCCCGAAACACAACACAAGCGCAAGAATTCACCCTTGGTGTTCGTCAGTACGGTGTCTCAAATTTTATGCTTGGGCTGTATCCCGGTTTTTGGCCACTGCTGCAAGCAAACCGTTCACGAATTGGGACGCAGAATCGCCGCCAAATTCTTTGGCCAACTCGATCATTTCATTCAAAATGACACTGGTCGGCAAATCAGGTTCATATTGCAGCTCGTAAACACCCAACCGCAGGATCACTAAACTAGTCCGCTCGATTCGGGTCAACGGCCAATTACTGCGTAGATGTGCTTTAATGGTCGTATCCAAATCAGGTTGATGGGCTAACACGCCGGTGACCAATTCATCGAGATACGCCGGTACATCCTTTTCCGTGATGCCTGCCAAGCTGAACACAGTCGGATACACATCCGTCGGCTGCGTAGCACCATCCGCAAACATCACATTAAATAATGTCTGGAAGGCTAGTGCCCGCGTCTCATGCCGATCAATCATGGGCGGCCTCCCCAGCATCATCCTCATCGGTATCCGGGTCGTCTTGGTCCTTGAATAAAGCGTCTGGATCCGGCTTACTTTCCTTCTCGGGCACCAAACCTTCGACATGAACGTTCACTTGAGCCAGTTGCAAATCCGTCATAAACAAAAGTTGTTCTTGCAAACTCTTTTGCATGGCCAATGCCACCTTGGGCACTGAGACACCGTAACGCAAATAGACATAAACATCCGCTAAGAGTTGGCCATCATCCTGGGTCGTGATCTTGACTCCGTGACCATGGCTGTCCTTGCCAAGCAATGATGAGATGTTGTTGGCCAAGGACCCCCGCATCGCATAGACACCATCTACTTGTTGGGCAGCAATACCCAAAACGACTTCAAGTACGGCGGGGGTAATTTCGATATCCCCGGAGTGATCCGGCTCAGCGGTCAAAATGATGCGTTTATCTTCTGCCATAGGGCAAGCCTCCAATTCTAATGTATCCTGGATTAACTATTCGCCCGTGAAATATAAGTTCCGTCGGTCGTATTAATCGTCAATACATCACCCTGATTAATAAAGAACGGCACTTGAACGATCAACCCAGTTTCCAACGTAGCCGGCTTGGAACCGCCGCTGGACGTATCGCCCCGAATCCCGGGTTCAGTCGCTGTCACGGTCAGATCGACAGTATTGGGCAAATCGATTCCCAATGTTTCCGAACCAAACATGTTAATATTGACGTTCATGTTTTCTTTCAGGTAGTTCAATTCGTTTTTAATTTCACTACCTGGCAATTCCAACTGCTCATAGGTATTGGTATCCATGAAGACATAGTTGTCACCATCTTGATACAAGTATTGCATTTGCCGGGAATCAATTTGTGCTTTCTCTACTTTTTCAGTAGCCCGGAACGTTTTTTCTTGGACAGCTCCTGTCCGCAAATTTTTCAGCTTTGAACGGACAAATGCAGAGCCCTTGCCTGGCTTTACGTGCTGAAATTCAACGACGCGCCATAAGTCGCCATTGACAAGAATGGTCAGGCCATTTTTAAAATCGTTAACAGAAATCATGTAGTATCCTCCAATTTGTTGTCAGTACAATCATAGCAAAAAAGGCCAGTCAGGGGAACCCAAATGGGTGCCGACAATCGTGGCTGCCCGTGTCGATCCAAAACAAAACCGCCCCGAGACATGGTGTCCCGAAGCGGTTTAGTATCCGACTGAGACTGATTATTCAGCAGCGGCTGCTACCGGATAAACAGAAACCTTCTTACGGTCCTTACCCAACCGTTCAAACTTCACAACACCATCTTGTACTGCAAAGAGGGTGTCATCGCCACCGATCTTAACATTGGTGCCGGGATGGATATGAGTTCCGCGTTGACGATAAAGGATGGAACCGGCGGTCACAAATTGACCGTCTGCCCGCTTAGCGCCTAACCGACGGCCAGCAGAATCACGACCGTTGGCAGTCGAGCCGCCCCCTTTATGGTGAGAGAAGAACTGCAAATTCATTTTCAACATTGGTTTCACCTCCGTAAACTTAATCCCTACACAGCCTCTTCCGGCCGTGATTGTTGGGTTGTCGATACGTGAATGAATTGGCCGTATTCATCTTGAATACTTTGCAATTCAAGTAATAAATTTTCGAGTAAAATTTGAGCAATAGTCAATTTTTCTTGAACCACGACTGAGGGCAGCGACGCAGTGAGCAGTCCGCCTGACTTATCATCAGACTGGACCGCCGGCGTAATTCCTGCTAGGCTTTCGATCCCGTTTACAGTACCAATCGTCACAGACGAAACCGCAGCACAGACAATATCGTACCCGTACGGGCCTGAATCCGCATGACCGGTCACCGAAAACTTTGTGATGTTGCCTTCTGAATCACGATAAAAACTTGCTTTTATCATCGACTGCACCTCATTTTAGATTCAATTGTGACTACGCGTTGATCGCATTGATGACAACCTTAGTATAAGGCTGACGGTGACCCTTCTTTTGATGACTGTGCTTCTTCGGCTTGTACTTGAAGGTCACAACCTTCTTTTCCTTGCCCTGCTTTTCAACAGTTCCTGTCACAGTGGCACCATCAACGTAAGGCGTGCCGATCTTTGTGTCATCACCACCGACCAAGATCACTTGGTCAAATGTGACAGCGGCACCGGCCTCAACGTCCAGCTTTTCGACGTAGATCGCAGCGTCCTTTTCGACTTTGTACTGCTTACCGCCTGTTTGAATAATCGCGTACATTATTAGTTACACCTCCCAATTTTCTCAGACTCGCCAGTCGAGGTGGCTTGCGCACTTAAACCCCTTCCTGAGCGGTTGCAGATGTGGAAAGTGTCCACAAATACAACGAGAGTAGCATAGCAAAAGAAGCACCCCAGTGTCAAGCAAAATTGTATATCCAGTATTAGTCCGCACGTCTTTGATACTGTCGGCCGCAACTGGGACAGGTATACAATCCGATGAAGTCCGGTCCTTCTAACTCATTTTCTTCGTGTTTCGTGTCGTAGCAATACTTGCAAATGGGGTGTGGATTATCTTTGGCATAATACAAGGCATGGTCTTCCCGCAGACCAGACTTTGTTTTTCCCTCTTCAACAGGTTCTTCCTGATTCTTATCACGCCGGTGGAAAAATAATCCCATTGGTATTCCCTCCATTTTCTTCTTTCTCAAATCATGTTGAAAAAGTTGTCAGCACCGAGACGCACAATGGCCCTGCGCCCAAATTAGGACGGCAGGGCCATGCACATTGCTATTCAGTGGTCGAGCAGCATGATCATCATGCTGTTTATTGACCGAATCCTGCTCTCCGGGTGTCTTCCACATCGTAATGGATGATCTTCTTGAAATCAAAGACTTGACCATTTTGACCGGTCATGGTGCCTGTCTTATGGGCAATGCGGTCCACTAAATCGTCGTGGGCGGCGGTATTGCTGGAAGAGACTTGTACGGGCACTTCCAGCGTGCGTCCGTCAGAAAACTGAATATAAAAATACTCTGTGCGTTGGTTCTGCTGTTTCAACAATTTTTTGATTGTTTTCTTCTTCATCATTAATCACCATGTTTTATTCTACCGTAGATTCGCATTTTGGAAAAGGTATCAAGAGATAAAACACGGGAGCGAAACAGTGCTGTTTCGCTCCCGTGTTGGTCGGTTGGACAAAATCATCTCAACCAGGCGCCCCTGCCAAGGAACTTCATTATACCATCGATACTGAAAAATCGGCTGTTCTACTTGGTTTGGACGGCTATCTATTCTACAATAACGAATAGCATCAACGAGGGAGGATGGACATGGCAAAGCGGCGAGGTTCAAATCAGCGCACACGGCGCAATCAGTATACTGATCGTCAACGGCATACCCGGTGGCTGGCATTGGCTGTCACAGGTGCATTGATCGTCGTGATTGGCGGCTGGTTGGCATGGTTACTGACCCAGCCCAAACCAGCAGCCACGCCCCATGCCAACCAGCAATCTTCTGTGCGTCATGCAATCGTCACCCGAAAGAAAGCCAAAACCAAGTCAGCCAGTACCACCAAATCAGCAAGTTCACTATCCTCAGCATCTTCACTGTCCCTGGCCAGTCGGTTTAGTCACGACACTTATTCCACACCGACCATCACTTTTCGGCTGACCAATGCCAAAATCATTACTGCCAAAGATGATCAACCAGCCCTTTTTATCCAATTTACATTTATCAATAATGGCGCCACGGCGATGACGCCTGCAGCCGTTTGGCGACAATTGACCATTTTACGGCAAGGAAAAACGGATGCCCCGGCCAAAGATATCACCCCCCTCACAGAAGCCACCTTATCTGACAGCGATGCTCGCGGCAAGTTGGGGAAAATGACAGAGGCGGCAGATGCCTCGGTCGCACCTAATAAAGAGGGCACTGGGGCGATGGTTTATGCATTCAAGACCAAAGATCCGATTTCACTGCAATTCATTGACCGCCAAACCGGTCGTCCGGTGGGTACCAAAACTTATGAAATCACTGGCTGATCATTGATTGAAACAAAAAACGGCACAATGGTTGCGAATCCAATGTTGGATTCTGCACCATTGCGCCGTTCGTGCCCGCGACTGATCGTCAGTCTGGTGATGATTAATTTATGCGACAGGTGGGGTTCGAACCCACGACCTACGGTTTAGAAGACCGTTGCTCTATCCAACTGAGCCACTGTCGCAGCAACGAGATTCATTGTAGCCAAAACGATGAACCCTTGTCAACGCATTTTTGCAACCCTGTGCCCTGCACAACCAAAGGAGAATTATTATCGATGAAGTTTAACCAATTTGGTCGCTTGACCCCTGATCTGACCAATCAGATTAGTGAACTTGAGAGTATTCACTTCTTACCTCGCAATTGGAACCAACAAGCCCCAGCGGATCTGCTGGCATACCTATTTTCTCGCTGTTTCCCCGAAGTACACGAAAATAGTGAGGTCCAGGATCGCGAGCATCGCATTCTGGTAGACGCCCATACAAGCCTGGCTGATCTTCTCGCCGGCCAACCAACAAGTATTCGCCGCACTGAATTCTATACTGCTGCATTGCAATTGTTAGGTTTTGTTGTGGCTGATGATTTCCCAGATTTAGACAGTCTTGGTGCAATGGCTAAATGGCAATTACCGACAATTGAAGCCGACCCCATCAAAGGGACAGATCTGGTGGCGGCGTTTTACCTCTTATTGAATACTCGGGGGAAGAACGGACAGACATTTCTGGATATCCTGACTAGCCGTGGCTTCTTTAATCAATTCTTTGGGGCGGGCGAGCAACCGCATTTTGTCATTTTCAATGGCAAGAGCCAGGCTGTTTTTGACACCCGCCGCATCATTCGAGAAGTCGTCTATGTGGAAAGCGATCTGGATACTGACGAAGACGGTCAGCGAGACTTATTACAAACCACCATTTTTCGCCCCCGGGAAACTGAACACGGATTGGCAGTACCCGTTTTGTATACAGCCAATCCCTATTTCCGTGGTACCAACGATATGGCTCCGGTCAGCTATAACGTCAATGCGGGTTTAACGCCTAAGATTCCCAACCAAACTACTTATGAAGATATCGCCTATCACGCACCGCAACAAACCCCGCCCAGTGCGCGGCAAGCAAGCGGCACAGCCAAGGAAGCCAGCGAACTGCCGGTGGATCCTGGCATTTATTCCTTAAACGATTACTTCCTTGCTCGTGGTTTTGCGACGGTCTACGCTGGCGGAATCGGTACGCGGGGTTCAGATGGCATTCGCACCACCGGTGGTCCAGAGGAAACTGCCTCCACTATTGCGATTATCGAATGGCTGCACGGTGATCGGGTCGCTTATACCAATCGCACCGATAACGTCGCCATCAAAGCCTGGTGGAGTACTGGCAACGTCGCCATGACGGGTAAATCATACTTAGGTACACTGGCCATCGCGGCCGCGACCACTGGGGTGGCCGGATTGAAAACCGTCGTCTCTGAAGCTGCCATTTCCAGCTGGTATGACTACTATCGCGAAAATGGCTTAGTGGTGGCACCTGTGGATTGTCAGGGGGAAGACACCGATGTGCTGGCCTTGGATACTTTCTCCCGCCGCAAGGACGCCGCCGACTTTGCCCGAATCAAACCAATCTATGACAAGATGATGGCAGATCTCAAGAAAGGCCAAGATCGGGACACGGGTAACTACAATACATTTTGGGATGCGCGCAACTACCGCAATCAGGCAGACCGCATTAAAATCGATTTTATTAGTGTCCATGGCTTGGAAGACTGGAATGTGAAACCCCGCAATGTGGAGCGGTTATGGGCTAAATTACGGGATCTGCCGATCAACAAGAAACTTTTCCTGCACCAGGGTAAACACATTTACATGAACAACATGCAATCCATTGATTTTACGGACATGATGAATCTGTGGTTCTGTTATGAATTGCTGGATGTTCAAAATGATGCACCGACAATCCTGCCAAATGTGACTGTGCAAGATAATGCAAAACCAGAAACTTGGCATCGTTATACGGATTGGAGTGCACCGACGACACCCCGGACGCAATATTTCTTCACCGGTCATGATCTGCAGGCCGCCCCGCCCCGCCAAGAAGAAATCGTGGCGTTTCGTGACGACGGCGTGCCTTTATTCTTAGCTGGCGATCAAAACGACCATACCTGGGAACAATTACTCATGAGTCAACAACCTTCTGTATATGAACATACCCGCCGGCTGTTCACTACAGCGCCGTTCACAAAGGATCGTTACATTGATGGTGTCATGACCGTCACGATTCAAGTCGCCGTGAATAAAGATGCTGGTCAAATCAGCTGTATGGCGGTGGATTATGGTAAAGAACGGCGCCTGCAAGAGAATCCTGCCATCCTGCAAGCCGGCGGTCAACTGCTTGGCTATCAGTGGGCCACCGACGACGTGAAAGAATTCAAGCTGGCCAAACTGCCCAACGAGTGTCAACAAATTGCCAAGGGCCACATGAACCTGCAAAACCGGCACACCCCTTGGCAAAATGAACCGTTGGCGCCCGATCAGTTCGTCACGTTACATTTTGCACTCCAACCTACTGCATATCATCTATTGGCTGGACACCGCTTGGGTTTACTGGTCTACGCCACAGATATGGGCATGACCAAACGCCCTACCACCGCGGCAACCTACCAGCTTGATCTGAATGCCTGCCGGCTGGAGGTACCATACCGCCGTTAATCAAGAAATTAAATACCAAAAAGGGACTGGATTAAAGTTTTTGAATCCAGTCCCTTTTAATATACCCCGATACAAGTTTACCTTGATTTAACGAAAGTCGACCCATCCGCAGCTGGCGCTTGTGACTTACCAATAAAGGCCACCAGCACAATAATAGTGATCAAATATGGCGCCAATGTGAACCACACATTGGGAATGTTGGCAATCACTGGAATATATTTACCAATAATCGCCAAAGATTGGGCAAAGCCGAAGAAGATAGCCGCCCCCATCGCACCGATCGGATTCCATTTACCAAAAATCATCGCCGCCAACGACATAAACCCTTGGCCGACAATTGTCGATACGGAGAAATTCAAAGTGATACTTTCCGCCATGATAGCCCCGCCAATTCCGCCCAGTAAGCCGGATAGCATGACCCCCATGTACCGATATTTGTACACCGAAATACCAACAGAATCCGCCGCTTCCGGGTGTTCACCCACGGACCGCAACCGCAGCCCAAACCGGGTATACTTTAGCACCCACCAAGCAAAGATTGCGACGAAGACTCCCAGATAGGCCACCAGTGACGTATTGCGGAAGAAAATCGGTCCAATAAACGGAATATCTGACAAACCGGGGATCGTGACGTTGGCTAATGGTTGTTTAATAATATCCGTTTGCCCTTTACCTGCAAAAATCAGTTTTGTCAGATAAACCCCTAATGCCGGGGCCATCAAGTTCAAGACGGTCCCAGAAATAATATGGTCGGTCCGCCAGTTGATCGTGGCCACGGCGTGCATGAGTGAGAAAAGAACACCCACGAGACCGCCAGCCAGCAAACCAAACCACGGGGTAGCGGCACCAAATATGTCCGCTGTGAAGAGATTGAACACAACGCTGGAGAAAGCTCCCATCACCATGATTCCTTCTAACCCGACGTTGACGATCCCGCTGCGTTCGGAGAATGTACCGCCAAGAGCGGTAAAAATCATTGGTGCGGAATACACCAGCGTTGTGGAAACTACCGTCAGCAGTAATGTCGTGATGTTCATTTGGTGTCCTCCCCTTCCTCTTCGGCTTGGGCTGCTCTTTCGGCAACCGCCGCCTCCGGTTGCGTGTCACTGGCCACCGCTTCTGGCTGCCGCGGATGTCTGCGCAGCTTGACACTGAGATAACGAATCAAGTAATTAGCCCCGACAAAGAAGATGACCGCAGCAATCACAATATCAACGAT
The DNA here is from genome assembly GCF_001435585.1 of Schleiferilactobacillus perolens DSM 12744. Lineage (GTDB taxonomy): Bacteria > Bacillota > Bacilli > Lactobacillales > Lactobacillaceae > Schleiferilactobacillus > Schleiferilactobacillus perolens. The sequence goes on along the minus strand of NZ_AZEC01000005.1, from coordinate 86,555 downwards.
TTCCGGCGGGGTTGTGGACGCGATGGAAATATTCAAGCCACCAATTTTAAGCATTCCGAACAGTAATGCGGCTAAAACAATCCCCACCGGCGAACCGGTAGCCAGCAGCGAGACGGACATACCGTCAAAACCGATGCTGGGTAGGGCGGTATTTACAATAATGTTTTGAAAGTTGCCCAACCCCTCCATCGCACCGCCTAATCCGGCCAAACAGCCAGAAATCAACATGGCGGAGATAATCGTCCTTTTCGTGGACATGCCCGCGTAGCGAGAGGCATCCTCATTCATTCCCACCGCGCGAATTTCAAATCCGAGAGTCGTTTTCTTCATCAACCACCAAACGACGACTACTGCGGCTAACGAGACGAGAATGCCCCAGTGGAAAGTCGAGTTTTGGGTTAAATGTTCCAGAAACGGGGTGCGTAATCGTGCTTGAACGGGAATCGTTGGCGAATAATCCCCGTCACCCTTGGCTAAGAAACCCTTCACAATCGCGTTGGTGGCATATAACGCAACATAGTTCAACATAATGGTGGTGATGACTTCACTGGCGCCGAAGTACGCCCGTAAAAAACCGGCAATGCCGGACCAGAGTGCACCAGCAATCGCACCGGCCAAAATAGCACCGGGTAATAGAATGAATCCAGGTGCGTGAGGAAATGCCAGGGCGAAGGTCACGGACGCTAACCAACCGGCCAGTGCCTGCCCTGCCAAACCAATGTTGAAGAATCCTGCTGAGTTAGCCACGGCAAAACCCAGTCCGGTTAAAATCAAAGGCGTCGCCTCTCGCAAAACTTCACCGATGGCATTGGGACTGCCGACCGCCCCCGTGAATAAGCTGACATAGTTTTCAATCGGATTGAAACCCGATAATAACATAATGATCGCGCCGACCAGCATTCCCAAGATGACTGAGGTCACGGAAATCCATAAATTGCCGAACCGCAAATTCTTAATGCGCATTGAGCATTTCCTCCTTCCCGGAAACTGTTTCGCCGGCCATCAGCAAACCAATCTCACTTTCCGATAAGGCGTTTGTTTCCGCCTGACCAACGATGGTGCCGTCGTGGATGACGGCGACACGATCGGCCAACTGCCGAATTTCATCCAGCTCATACGAAATCAGCAAAATGGCGTGGCCAGCGGCGCGGGCCGCCAGTAACTGTTGATGAATGAATTCAATGGCGCCGACGTCCAGCCCCCGGGTGGGATTGACCGCAATCAAAAGCTGCGGTTCCCGGCTCAATTCACGGGCAATGATTAGTTTTTGCTGATTACCACCGGATAAAGAGCCGGCGGGTTCTTCAATATTACTATGCCGAACATCGTATTCACTGAGTAAGTTTTCCGTATTAGCAATCATTGCTTTCGGATTTAACACGCCATGGTGCGAATAAGGCGCCAGGGTATAAACCTGCAAAGACATATTGTCGACCAAACTCATCGGCAAAATCAATCCATAACGCTGCCGGTCTTCCGGAATATGGCCCACGCCTGAGCGAGTGATTTGGCGCGGAGTCGCACCAGTTCGATCCTGACCAGCAATGGTCACCTGGCCGCCAGCAGTTGGCATCAACCCGGTGATTGCCCGGACTAGTTCACTTTGCCCATTACCATCAATCCCGGCCAACCCGACAATTTCACCACCGTGAATGGTTAAATCAAAATCATGGACTCGGGTAACTTTTTGCTTGTCAACCACGCGCAGGTCTGTAATTTTGAGAATTTCTGGGCCAGCAGGCATCGGTACCCGCTCACGTTGAAAAGTGACGTGCCGGCCTACCATCAGTTCGGCTAATTTTTCAGTGGAAGTGGTCTTGGTATCGACAGTATCGATCACTTTTCCCCGCCGGATGATGGTAGTGACATCCGCCACAGCCTGCAGTTCTTTTAACTTATGGGAAATCAAAACAACTGCTTTGCCTTCATTGGCCAACCGCCGAAAAATTGCCAGTAATTCCTTGATCTCTTGGGGGGTCAACACAGCGGTTGGTTCATCAAAGATCAGGATATCCGCATTCCGGTAAAGGACCTTCAAGATTTCGACCCGTTGCTGCATACCCACGGAAATATCCGCTACTTGCGCATCGGGATCAATCGATAAACCGTATCGTTTGGATAACGCCATAATTTTGTCCCGGGCGTCGTGACGATTCAGTACACCCGGCCCCTTAGTTTCTTCAACACCGAGCATAATGTTTTCCAGTACAGTGAAGTTTTCCACCAACATAAAGTGCTGGTGGACCATACCGATTCCTAACTGGGTCGCATCCTTGGCGGAAGCAAGATGGACTGATTGACCATGGACTAATATTTCGCCGCTTGTGGGCTGCAGGATACCCGAGAGCATATTCATCATAGTCGTTTTACCAGCGCCGTTTTCGCCCAACAGGCCATGAACTGTACCACTTTTGATTTGCATTGAAATGTGATCATTGGCCACAAAATCACCAAACCGCTTTGTCAAGCCGCGCACTTCAATGGCAATATCTGTTAATGCCATAAATGGACTCCTTTCTGAATAAATAGAAAAAATTAGGGGCTGGGACACAATTCTAAACCCGGATGATACAGTGCCAATGCGGAGCAATCGGAGGCTGAAATGGGCTCAGCTGTGGAAACCACACCGCGCGCTCTTTGCGCGGATGTGGTTAGGCGTGTTTGAGACCGCGCACTTTGCGGACTCAAACCGCCGTCACAGCTAGCTTCGCCTGCGGCTACGCACTAGCTGCGCGTCGCCACCCATTTCAGCCGGAGATTGCGCAGCTTTGGTACAGCGCATCAGGAAGAATTTTGTCCCAACCCCTAATAAGGTAGGCAATTACTTCTTGTTCAATTGTGACGGCTTTTCGGCAACCTTCAAGGAACCGTCAATAATCTTCTTTTGATAGTCTTGAACGCTCTTCCAAGCGGCCGCACTTAAATTGCCCTTGGTCAAACTAACTCCTTTTTCTTTCAAGCCATAAACCGTGGTTTTACCGCCAGGGAATTTGCCGTCTTTGGCATCGTCTGCCAATTTTTCCATCGCCGTACCGACACCCTTAACAGTAGAGGTCAAGGTTAAGTTACCACCCTTATATTGACCTTCAGCCGTTTGGTCTTGGTCGACACCGATGACCCAAACCTTCTTCTTCTTGATTTGGTTCTTGGCAGCGGAGAAGACTCCGGCACCAGTACCGCCAGCGGCCTGATAAATGACGTCTTCATCGTTGTTGAACATCGCGTTGGCTAGTGCCTGTCCGACATCGGGTTTGCTGAAGTCATTGGCGTATTTCACGTCCACGCTGATGTTCTTGTCCACAGCAGCGACACCCTGACGGAAGCCGGCTTCAAAACGATCGATGACTGCACTATGCACACCACCGATGAAACCAACCTTCTTTGTCTTGGTCGTCTTAGCCGCGGCAACCCCGGCCAAGAAAGCCCCTTCGTTATCTTTGAAAGTGACTGAGGCCACATTCTTAGCAGGAATCACATCGTCAATGATGACAAAGTTAGTCTTTGGATTAGCCTTTGCGGCGTTCTTGATCGCACTTTCCAACTTATAGCCGATCCCGAAAATTGTTTGATACTTAGCTTGAATCAATTTATTGATGTTCGGGGTGAAATCAGCATCAGAATTAGATTGGGCATAATTATAACCGCCCACGCCTTTCTTCAAACCATTCTTTTTACCCCACGCTTCTAAGCCTTCCCAACCGCTTTGGTTGAATGACTTATCGTCCACCCCGCCGCCATCAGTCACTAATGCTGCGGAATACTTTGTTGTCTTGGCACTACCAGCATTCTTGTTATTGTTGCCACACGCGGCTAGTGTGAGACCAACTGCCGCGATGGATGCAATTAAACCGATTCTCTTACTGAGCTTCAAGAAAATTTCCTCCTCGTTGGGTCCTGCGCCCTTGATGCACTTATCATAACATGGTGAAAGGCCGCAAACAACAACACTCACCATTATATTTTAGTGTAATGTTCGTTATTGAAACGCTAACACTCCGTAATGGACAATTAGCGTATCGTCTTTATTATTCATTGCGAACTCAAAAGACAATACGCTAATCGACACATCAAATCATTTGATTAATACAGTTCTAAATATTGGTCTCTTTCCCACTTAGACACGGATTGACGATAGCCATCCCATTCCATGCGTTTGGAGTCCACAAAGCTTTGATACAAGTGTGAACCCAAGGCATCGATCACCACTTCATCACCAGCCAATGCCTTCAGTGCATTGTGCAGTGTGGACGGTAAATCAGTAATGTGGTTGGCCTTAAGTTCTTCTGGCGTCATCTTATAGATATTGCGGTGAACCGGCGCCGGCGGGGTCAGTTTGTTGTTCAAGCCATCCATGCCAGCAGCCAAAATGGCGGCAATCGCCAAGTATGGATTGGCTGTCGGATCAACACTCCGCATTTCCAACCGAGTAGAAAGACCACGAGATTGCGGTACCCGAATCAGCGGACTGCGGTTGCGGCCGGACCAAGCCACATAAGTGGGTGCTTCATATCCCGGTACCAACCGCTTATAGGAATTGACAGTCGGATTGTTGATGGCCGTCAGTGCCCGTGCATGAGTCAGTAAACCGGCTAAGAAATGACGGGATTCTGCAGATAATTGATCATCCGTAGCAGGGTCAAAGAAAGCGTTATCGCTGCCCTTGAACAAGGACATGTTAATATGCATCCCACTACCGTTGATGCCAGCTAAAGGCTTGGGCATAAACGTCGCATGCAGGCCGTGCTGGCGGGCGATAGTCTTGACCACCAGCTTGAAAGTCTGAATGTTATCAGCCGCATGAATGGCTTCCGCATACTTGAAGTCAATTTCATGTTGACCAGGCGCCACTTCATGATGGCTGGCTTCAACCTCGAAGCCCATCTTTTCTAATTCCAAAACGATGTCCCGCCGTGTGTTTTCGCCGAGATCGACTGGTGCAAAGTCAAAGTAGCCGCCCTTGTCATTCAATTCTAGTGTGGGGCGATCGTCTTCGTCCAACTTGAAGAGGAAGAATTCTGGTTCAGGGCCAATGTTGAATGTCGTATAACCAGCTTCCTTAGCTTCTGCCAAGACCCGGCGTAAATTGTTTCGCGGGTCGCCCGCAAACGGTGTACCGTCTGGATTGTGGACGTCGCAAATCAACTGCGCAACCCGCCCGTGTTCAGAACCCCATGGGAAGACTAACCAAGTACTCAAATCAGGGTACAGCAGCATGTCACTTTCTTCAATCCGGACAAAACCGTCAATGGAAGAACCATCGAACATAATCTTGTTTGCCAAGACCTTCTCCAATTGATCCACGGGAACTTCCACATTTTTAATAATACCGTTAATATCCGTGAACACTAACCGTAAGAACTGAACATTTTCATCTTTTACGGCCTGCCGAATCGAATCCGCAGTAATTTCTGGACGCGCCATCAAACCCACTCCATTCTTTATTCTCTAGTGCTGGGGAACCGGGTGTCATGAAGGAAGCCGGCGGTCCGGAACATCTCATCGCGTAATAGTTCACGGGCTTTTTCGTCTGACACACCACCGTTTTTGGCCGCCATGCGGCGGGCTTTTACCTCGGCTAGACTATCTCCGGCCTCTAAATCATCTTTGATGGCCAACAATACGTCAATATCATTCATCGAGTACTGCCGCTGACCACCCTTGGTGCGATGCGGCGTCAACAACTCTTGGGATTCATAATAACGGATCTGTCGCGCTGTTAATCCGGTGATCGTTTCTGCTGTGCCAATCGACAATACAGGCGTCGATCGCCGTACTTCATTCTCTGCCATCCAGTTCACCTCCTTCAACAGTGACCACTATACAATGCTGAAAAAAGGTGTGTCAACGGCAATTGTCAGGTTTTCTGACATGGTACCTCACTTTTTCGCCAGATACTTAACATGGTCCAGACCAATTTCACTATTTAGCAAGAAAATCTGTGACGGCCTGGTCAATATTGGCGGCGGCATTCGGATCATTCAGTAAATCAAACCACTGGACCGGCAATTGATGTCGAAAATACGTCAGCTGACGTTTGGCATAATGCCGGGAGTCCGCCTGAATCCGCTCCACCACTTCTGCCTTGGTCCGTTCACCGGCAAAATAAGGCCACCATTCCCGATAACCGATGCCTTTGCCAGCGGCCACTTGGGTACCGTCATGGGCATAAAGCCAGCGGGCTTCGCCTTCTAACCCCGCCGTTATCATTTGCGTCACCCGCTGATTGATGCGGGTGTAAAGTTGCTGTCGATCTGTATGCAAGCCGATGAATAACGCATCCATCGCGGGTTGTAAAGTATCCCCTTGATCCGAAAAAAGATGTCCGGTCGCCGCAATGACCGCCAGTGCCCGGTCAACCCGACGGCGATTCGTCACTGGGATCTTGGCAGCGGCGACGGGGTCTTTTTGATGCAGCTGGGTCCATGCCGCAGCATCATCCAAAGCCGTATCTTCATCATCCGTGTGCCGTTCATGGCCAAGTGTCCACCCCAGCCAAAACATTCGTAGATAAAAGCCCGTACCACCGACCACAATTGGCACATGACCCCGCCCCGCGATTTCATCCACTAATTGCGTGGCGGCTTGTTGAAAATCGTAGGCTGAAAACGATTCGTCCACATTGCGAATATTTAACAGATGATGGGGAATCCCCGCCATTTCTGCAGGGAATACTTTGGCCGTGCCGATATCCAGATGACGGTAGACCTGCATAGAATCGCCTGAAATAATTTCTCCTTGAAATTTTTGAGCCAACTGAATCCCCAGACCCGATTTCCCCACTGCAGTGGGACCGACGACCATGATTACTTTTTCCAATATTCCTTGATACCGCCTTTCAAAACCTGGTATTGATTATAACGTAGCTGTTAATCCCGTGAAAGGTGGGAAGAAAACGCTAAATTCTTTGCACTTGACCGCCAAATACGTGATAATAGAGTAGACAGAAGAGATTGGAGGAATGCATTATGGCAAAAAAATCAAAGTTTGGTCGCGGCTTTTTATTCGGTGTATTAACCACCGCAGGAGCTGTTGCTGGTACTGTTTATGCATTTAAGAAGCAAGTTGTCGAACCAAGTGAAGACGAAGTATCCCGGATCGAAGAGAACCGCAAACGGGCTAACCGGAAGGCTCACCAAGCTCATCAGGGTTAACGCCAATTTACTTAATTGACTGAATACAAAAGGACTGCCTGCAATTTGCTTAAGCAAATTGCCGGCAGTCCTTTTTTTGTGGTACCAATGCTTATGCGTTGGCGCCTTTAATTTTACCGCTCCAGTCCTTCATGCCGCCCTTGAGCCAATGAATATCCTTGAAGCCCTTTTTACGTAATTGCATAGCCGCCTTGATGGCCAGTGTAGTGCCATCCTCATACAAATAAACGGGTAAATCTTTCCGCAGACTGCCCATATCCTGTTTCAGCGCTGCGAAAGGAATATTACGTGCGCCAAGAATATGCTTGCTGTCAAAAGTCTTTCGTTCCCGTAAATCAATAATTTGAGCATGGGTACGGCCCTTTTCGAATGTTTCACCATCAATGGCGCCATTGATCTGACGGCCACGGAACCAGTAATAGACGGGACTGCCGACCATTAAAATGATGATGATAATCAAAACAATGTTAATCACTAAGAAAACCGGGTTGACACTTGCCAAATACATACGATAAATTCCTCTATTCCTGTTGATCTTGCAATACGAGTGAGGCGGCGCCGATAACCCCAGCCTCATTGCCTAGTGTTGCCAGGCGTAAAGCAGTTGTATGGCGCACATTCGGGAAGGTGTTTTCTTCAAAATATTTTTGCACACCGTTTAACAGAATATCACCGGCCGCACTCACACCACCGCCAATAACAATATACTTCGGATTCAGCATATTGCCAACATTAGCCAACGCCAGCCCTAAATAGAAGCAAACCCGATCAACCACTTTTGAAGCTAACGGATCGTTATCTTTAGCCAAATCAAAGACTGTCTTGGAACTCACGTCTTGACCGTCATCCACCATAAATTTTAGCTGCGCATCGCCGGAATATTCTTCTGCCATGTCTCGGGCAATATGCACGACCCCTGTCGCAGATGCATATTGTTCCAAGCAGCCGCGTTTACCGCAAGTACATAGATAGCCGCCTGGTTGCACTGTAATGTGCCCCAATTCACCGGCAGAACCAGCGACACCATGCAATAAGTGACCATCTGCGATCACACCGCCGCCAACACCGGTACCAAGTGTCACAAAAGTCACATCGGGATCGTTATCGCCCGCGCCTTGCCAGCGTTCGCCCAACGCTGCCACATTGGCATCATTGTCGATCTTAAAATCAATATGCGTGGCGGCTTCAATGTCCCGCTTAGGATAAACAGTGCCTTCCCAATTCAAGTTATACGCACCGCTGACAGTCCCAGCTGCCAAGTCCACAGAACCGGGTGAGCCCATACCGATGCCAATAAATTGCTCTGACTTCATTTGATACAAATCCAAATGGTGGTTAATGGAGTCGATGATATTGGGAATGATGTGTTGCCCATCTTCTAAAATATCCGTTTCGATACTCCAACGCTGCTGAACTTCCCCAGCAGGTGTAATAATAGCAAACTTGGTGGTCGTACCACCTAAGTCAATACCGATCAGTTTCTTATCGTCCATGATGATTTACGCTCCATTTACTCTTATCTTTTTGCGTCCGCAACTCGTACTCCCGCTCGCGATTAAGCACGGCTCGGGCATTCATATATATCTTAACATCAATTAAGCCAGCCGTGTATACGTGTTCAAGCTCAATCGTCATTAATTCAATGTCCCACAACCGCTTTCCCAAATGAACAAGAATGTTGTACTTTTCCAAGAGCTGTTGGACATCATAAAGTGTCCGTAATTGCGGGCTAGCCGCCATAACGACTCATCCCCAAGGTATATAATACCGCTGCGGCCACGACGGTCACAGCAATGCCTAATATTCGCTGCCACCACGGCAATTTACCGTAGCGCGCCGGCAACGCCAAACCCATACCCAATAAGTAGCCGCCGATGGCCCCGCCGATATGGCCCCAAATATCAACCTGGGGCATGACGATATCAATCACTAAGTTCAAAATAATCAACGTCGCAAACTGCCGTCCGGCCATCTGAAAATATGGTTCTTGCCGGTAACTGACCCCGAGCATTAAGAAGGCGCCGAACAGACCAAATAAAGCCGTACTGGCTCCTGCTGAGAGTGTATTCATGCGCCCCAAAGCAAAGGATGTTAAATTGCCCAGGATGCCGCTGCCTAAATAAATCACCAAGGTGCGCCAGTGACCAAATAATTGTTCAATCTGCGTGCCCACAGCGTATATCATGACACCGTTTGTCGCGATGTGCAGAAAACCAATGTGAATGAACATCGCCGAAATCAGCCGCCACCACTCACCATTGGCGACAAAGGGACCATAATTAGCCCCCACTGTGGCTAACGTTTCACTATTGGTACTGCCCCCAAGGAGAGATTCCGCCACAAACATCAAGGCAGTCAAAATGAGTAAAATGTACGTCACAAACGGCATCAGTTTCAGCCGCGTCATGTAATAACGCCATTGCGTGTTATCCAATTTTTGGCGCCTCCCCTAATAAAAGTGTCTGCACAGGAATATCATGCGGCTGGACCGGCCAAGGCGGTGCCGCAAAGGTCATCGCGCTGGTGGCCATGGCCACTGTCGCACGATCTGGATGGGCAGCCAAATAACGGTCATAATAGCCCGCCCCAAAACCGACCCGGGCATGACTGTCCCGAACAAACGCAACTCCCGGGACAACAATGATGTCGGGAACCTCATACGCATCAGCCAGAGGTTCCAAGATACCATAGTCAGTCTTCGCTAATTCTTTAGTGTCACCGTGATACGCGACAAAATGCATGGATCGATCGGCAAATGTCTTCGGCAAAAGCACCGTTCGTTTGGCTGCCAGCAAAGTCTCAATGATTGGCGCCGTGGCGACTTCGATCCCGCCCGCCATGGTTAAACCAACACTGCCATGGGGGGCAGTGGTTGAAAGATAATCCAGGAGCTTTTGTTGGACCCGCTGGGACTCTTCCTTAAAGGCGACAGTCTTGGCAAACTCAGCCATTCTGGGGATTTGCAGTGCGCGGAAATCTTTTTTCTTCAGTGTGATGACCTCTTCACCTACTTAATATTGTTCAACTTGTAGTATTGCTCGATCATGGTCCGAGCCACTTGTTGGTTATAGTTACCCTCTGAGTCCGCATCCAGATTAGGGAACACGATTGCAATGGCGATTTGCGGATCATTCGACGGCGCAAAGCCGACAAAGCTGGAGTTAGTCGTCTCAGGCGGATTAGCGGTGGGGTGGTCCGGATCGATATAGAATGATTGAGCAGTCCCCGTCTTCGCCGACATCGCTGGCGTAATATCCTTTAACGGGTGAGCCGTACCCCAAGCCATAGAACCATGGACAACATTGTACATTCCTTGTTTAACGACATTCAATTCATCCTGGGTAAACGGCACCCGATTCAAGATGGTCGGTGTAGTAGAATCCACGATCGCCCCCTTGGTACCTTCTGTGCCATTTTCTTGAATGGACTGAACGATGTACGGCTTCATCCGATACCCGCCGTTGGCAATGGTGGAAATGTATTGGACCATCTGGACCAGTGTGTACTGATCATAGTTCCCGTAAGATAAGTCCAGCGCTTTCCCTGAATTCAACTGACCTTCGTCATTATGGGTTGGACCCAGATAGGAGCCAATTTCGCCGGGTAAATCGATCCCGGTTTTCGGGCCAAGGCCAAACATCGAAAAGTAAGACCGCATAATCGTAAACACGTTATTTCCGAAATTAATGAGTTGATGCGGTACGTACCGCGCCTTCCCTTCCTTGAGGGCTAAATTCATCATGTAAATGTTAGAAGACACTTCCAATGCTTGAACAGCATTCAGTGATGAATAGGTGCCCGCCGGATAAACAGATTTCTTCACGGGTGTGGCGGGCAAATAAATGGGATCATCTACCTGCGTGTTGCTGCTGGGTGTGATTACTCCATCCATCAACGCTCCTAATACGGTCGCCCCTTTGACCGCAGAACCCATGACGAAGTTACGATTGATGGTGCCCAAGGCGTCGTCTGATTCTTTCTTGGTCTTGGGATCATTTTGCACTCCGGCCATGGCCAAGATGGCCCCCGTCTTCGGATTCATTGCAATTGCGTAGGCCCCATCGGAATACTGGGCATCGCCAGCGCTCTTAGCCCGATCAAACTGTTCCTTCAGTACTTTTTCTACAATCTTTTGATAATCACTATCTATGGTGAGATTCAGATTGTCACCGGCTTTACCGCCATAAATGGTTTGTTCATCCGTAACCGAATTATTGGCGTGGACGTCCACTTGCGTTCGCGATTTAGTGCCCTTGAGCACCCCCTCGTAAGCTTTCTCCAAATAACTGGTGCCCACCCGATCATTGCGGGAATATCCTTGAGCCAATAACGAATTCAACTCATCTTCTGGTAGGCCTTGTTGTTCCGAGGAAACCGACCCGATGACGCTGCGCATTGAATTCCCATTCGGGTAGGACCGTTCCCAATCGGTACCCACACTCACCCCAGGGATCTCGGTTAAATGTTCTGATACCTGGGCAACTTCTGTGGCGGTCACTCCGCTGTTTTTAATGGTCACCGTGGATAGTTGGTAAGCGCCAGCCATGCGGGCGTATATTCGCGCGGCGTCCTGCTCTGATTTAGATAACGTGACACCTTTAGCCATGGTATTAGCCACTTCGAACTGATATTGCTCCGTACCGCTGCGTTCATCACCCGCTGCATTATACTTTTGACTCTTGGTTAGTGCTTTACCAGCTGCTTCCAAATTTTCCTTCTTTGCCAAATAGTAATCGACTTCGTCCCGTTTGGTGAGCTTAATAGTGTCCGGCATCTGAATCAATGTGGCCAATCGATCGGCTACTGCTCGAATCTGAGCCGCTGTCACCGAGGCATTCTTCGTGTAAGTGATGGCACTTTCCGGTTCGTTGCCTACCAGTAAGCGGCCTTTACTGTCGTAAACTTGTCCCCGGGCGACTTCTTTAGTTACGATGCTCGAATCGGTCCGCTCCACTTCGGCCTGGAACATATCGCCGTTAACCACCTGCAAATAAGCCAATTGCGCCATCAAGGCAGCAAAAAGCAAAAAAACTAGTAATAGTAAAAAGTTTAAGCGAAAGGGAATCTTTGATTTCTTTCGTTGCGGTGTTTGTTGATTTCCAGAATGCACGTTTACTCGACCCCGATCTCATTAATGTTCTCGTTGACTCATTGTAGCAAAAAAGCCGCCCACTCACTAGCACCTTACCAAGGCCTTAACGATAATGTATGATAGACGTACGTTGAGATAGAAAGGCGGCCCCTTATTGCGCAACCAATACCGACACTCCCGGGTCACTCCGGCTAGATGGCCCTTGGTCTGGAGCTTCTTAGTCCCATTTTTATTTATTTTGGGTTATTTTGCCATTCTCAAAGCCTGGCCTTTGGGCAATCAAAGCGTCATGACCGTAGATTTGGGTCAGCAGTACATTGATTTTTTTGCATACTTTAAAAAAACTTTAGCAAGTCACCCCGAAACCTTCTTCTATTCGTTCAGCAAGGGCTTGGGCGGCGAGATGGTGGGCACATTTGCCTACTACTTGATGAGTCCGCTCAATTTTTTGCTTTTCCTATTTCCGGGGACCAGTTTGTCCGTGGGCGTGTGGTTGTTGATGGCGGTGAAATTAGGACTGGCTGGGCTTTTTGCATGTCTATACTTGCGGGCGCCTAAGCGCCGATTGGCGCCAGTCGCTCAAGCGGCCTTTGCCACAGCATATGGCCTATGTGCCTATTTAATTGTCAACCACTACAACGTGATGTGGCTGGATGGCGTTTACTTATTACCATTGGTGTTACTGAGTTTGGATTGGCAACGAGAAAATCGATACCTGTGGGCGTATCCGTTATTGCTGGCGATCACCTTCATTACCAACTACTACATCGGTTACATGGTTGCCCTCTTCTTGGTGCTGTATTGGTTCTGGTACCAGAGTCAATTTGCCCAAACTTGGGCGCAATGGTGGCGGGGAGCAGGTCGCTTCGCCTGGACTTCCCTGTTGGGGGCCGGACTCAGTCTTTTCATGCTGCTGCCAACGTTTTTTGCGTTGACCGATTCCAAGGGGACCTACACCGTCCGGGCAATTCACTGGCAGTTTGAATACAATCCCTTGAAGTTATTACCTAAAATGGTTTCGGGGGCATACTCATTCGACCAAATGTCCTCTGGTCAGGCCAACATTTACACCACCATGATCATTGGTCTGGGCGTCATTTTATACTTTTGCAACCGCTGGCTGCCCTGGCGGGAAAAAATCGTGGCCGGCTTGGTCTCCCTATTTTTAGTAGCGAGTCTCTTTGTCGAACCGTTGGATCTGTTGTGGCATGGCTTTCAATTTCCCGTTTGGTATCCTTACCGATTTAGCTTTGTGGTGAGTTTATGGGCAATTTTACTCACTGCCCGAGTCTGGCCGTTACTGCCCCACTTTAGTTGGCGCCAGGGTCTGCTCATGGCTATCCCAGGCGTCATCGTCATTGGCTACAGTACTGTTCAATTGGCTAATTTGGAATTCATTCATCCGTTTGCCCTAATCGTGACGGCAATATTTGCCGTGGCCAGCATCGCTCTCGTGGTCACCCATGATCGGCAGTGGCGCTGGTGGCCGGCAGCACTGCTGATTTTGGTCAGTGTCGACATCATCACCAATGGCGTCTTGAGCTTGAATCAGCTCAGTTACATCAGCCAAAGTGACTATGCCAATTATACGAATAATTTGCAAGCCGCCGTGGACGCGGTGAAGCAAGAGAACCACAGCCCGTTCTACCGCATCGGTAAAACTTTTGAGCGCACGAAGGACGATGCGATGCAGACGGACTTCTTTGGTGGTTCCCATTTTAATTCCATGATGGAACCGCGTCAGCCCAAACTCTATGACGAGCTGGGATTGCCCGCAGGCGATGGTCAAATTTCCTATACCAACGGCACCATGATTACGGACGCATTGTTAGATATGCAATATTATCTACAGGACACTAAGAGTTACAGCGTCCTTCAGGATCATAATTTGGCTGCCAACCCGATTATGTTCCCGAATGCGTATCGTCCTGATTTGGCCTTTTACCCAACTCAGAAAAAGCTGACATTGACGACCATACATAAGAATCCCTATGCGTTGCCTCTGGTCTTTTCTGGAAGTTCGCGTGCCCTGCACCATACCCAGTTGCCTAATTATCCGTTATCGGAACAGGAGGCGCTTTGGAATGAGCTCACTGGGAACAAGAATTGGCAAAATCTGTTCATTCCATTGCTGCATCCGACAATCACCACCACTAATACCCGTCAGGATGGTGAAAACAACGTGAGTGGTACGTATTATCGCCGCAATAAAGAAAAAGAGGCCACGGTAACCTATTCGTTCATTGCGACCACCAATGACCCTTTTTACGTGACCTTTGGCGCGAATCTGCCAGTTAAGGATCTGACCATTCGGGTCAATAATCGCGAAGTCAAACAATATGACACCTTCCGCTCACCTGTGGCCTTCAACCTGGCCGCCCGCCAGGCCGGTCGACGGGTGACACTGTCGTTTACTTTCAACAGCGACTCAGTGACTTTTGACGGCTTAGCCTTTTACCGATTGGATATGGCACAATTCGTCAAGATGGATCGCCAACTTCAACAACAGGGAGGGACGGTCACCGGCTTCAAACAGAACCAGATCCAGGCGACTGTGAACACGACGAAAAAGGCCCCCACGATTTACACCACGATCCCGGCTAGTCCCGGTTGGCAGCTATTACTGGACGGCCAGCCAGTCAAGACTAAGGAATTTCTAAAATCATTTCTCGCAGTGACACCAAAAAAAGCCGGCCGCCACACGTTATCGTTCCGCTATGTGGCACCCGGCTGGCGAGTGGGAGTGACAGGTTCATTATTGTCGCTAATTCTTTGGCTGCTGGTGATCGTGCTGAGTCGACGCCGTCATTCGCCAATCGTGTCATCACCATTTGAATCATCCTTGACGAGATGGTGACGGAGCGCATAAATAGCGGCTTGGGTGCGATCTTCCACTTGCAATTTAGCCAGGATATTGGACACATGGGTCTTCACTGTCTTGAGGGTGATAAATAATTCGTCCGCAATTTCCTGGTTGGACCGGCCCTGGGCAATCAGTTGAAGTACTTCCATTTCCCGGTTAGTCAAATCCTCAAAGAGCGGTTTCTCCTGACCATGGGCCATGCGATGCATCATCTTGTTGGTCACTGCCGGTTCCAAGACACTCTCGCCACGGGCCGTTTGGCGAATCGCCTGGGCAATTTCTTCCGCTGTCGATGTCTTCAAAATATAACTGGCAGCACCGGCTTCAATGGCTGGATACACCTTTTCATCATCAATAAAACTAGTCAAAATGATAATCTTTGCCCCTTTCCATTGGGCAAGGATTTTTTTAGTGGCCTCAATGCCATCCATGTTGGGCATCACCACATCCATCAAGATCACGTCCGGACGCAGTTCCAGAGCCAATTTAACTCCCTCTGCGCCATCTGCTGCTTGACCCACGACTTCAATATCATCTTGCACACCAAGATACGTACTGATCCCCAGTCGTACCATTTCATGATCATCCACAATCAACACTTTAATCATCACTCACCGACTCCTTCACGATTGGTACGCGCACTTCAATACTGGTGCCCTGTTTGGGAATGCTGACAATATGCAGGTTGCCGCCCATACTTTTAGTGCGTTCAGAAATATTTTGCAGACCATAGCTGCCAGCCGCTTGGGCGGAATCCTGGTCAAACCCCACCCCGTTATCCACCACTTTAAGTAAAACGGTTTGCCCGATCTGTTTCAAGTATACTTCCAAGGTTGATGCCTTGGCATGGCGTAATGTATTGGATAACAATTCCTGGACGATCCGGAATAGATTATCCTCAATCGCACTAGGCAAGCTCAGGGGAGCCAGATCGGCGGTAATTTTGATTTGCACCTTGGTTTTTAGTTCATTCAACAACGACGTGATTCCTTGCTGCAGACTCTTGCCTTCCAGGTTGACTGGCCGCAGATGGAGCAAGAGTGCCCGCATCTCCGACTGGGCTTCGTTGATCACACTTTCAATCGTGTTGATTTGCTTAGTCAGCGTCGCGGGTAAATCTTCTTTCGCTGCCGTCGCGTTTAGAGCGGACAGCATCATGGTGGCTGCAAATAATTGCTGACTGACCGAGTCGTGCAGTTCCCGAGCCAAGCGGTGGCGCTCTTCTTGTAAGATTTCTTCCTTGGTTTGACTGCCGACAATGATCGGCTGATCGGCCATGGTTTGAATATTTGCCTGTAACGTTTGCAATTTATCGCGTAACTGCTGCAGCTTTTCCACCACATTAACGCACACCGAAGTGACCCGTCCAGTGGGAGTCGTGAGCGCAGTTGAATCATACTGATCGGCCAACAGAGCCGCGACTGCAGCATCTGCGCGTTGCAGCGAACTACGGACGACCATCGAGGTTGCGGCGGTCAACAGCACCCCAATAATCAGCGCCACAGCAAAAAAGCCCAGCACTAAGGGCACCCCCAAAAAAGGCTGGGTCAATTCTTTTTCAACTAGCGGCCAGTTGCCGATTCGATACGCACTGTAAGCCACCACCCCAGAAACCAGAAAAAAGGTAATCAGAGTGACGAGACTGCCCAACACGATCTTTTGTATTCTCGTCATACGTACCGCACCTCCAAGTCACCAATTAATACGCTCGTCACAATTTTAATCGTGCGGACTTTACCGTCCTTCTCTTGATGATGCACTTGAAGACGCTCATTTTGCAACTGGTAATGATCATCGAGGAATTGTACTTTGCCGTACAGGGCACTGTGATCCAGTTCAACATCCACGCCAACAGGAACTAAGATCCGAGTCCGCCCCACCCCCTTGCGGATCATGATTGTATTATCCTGATCTTCTGGCAAAAGGGTATTGCCTAAATCGATGATGGTATCGCCATAAAGGGCAACGAAATTAATATCGTCCCAGGGAAAGGTGGTGGTACCAATAGTGTGGTCACCAAACCAAGGGGACCGTTGCAGCTGGGAATGTTCATTATCTTGGGGAGCTGTCGTCTTGAAATGGACATATTGTTTCTGCCGCCATGGGACCCAATTGCGCACACCGCCGGCACTAGTCGCTAAAAATAGAAGCAGCGCCAGGAAAGTGAGGACGAACAGGCCCCAAAACGCTGAGTTCATGGTGATTCCGATGGTAATAAAAATCCCGGCAAACATGCGACTGCTGCCGCGACGTTGTTCACTGCGGCGACTCACGAGCAGGATCGTGCCGACGACAATCAGAATCAAGCTCATCGGCTCGGTCACGACTTGCCAGCCTAAACCGGCGAGACAGCCAACGATGGCCACGCCTATTAAAAACCAAAGGAAACGCACGTGTTGCCCCTTCTTTCTGTTACCCGCTTGGTGCAAGTATCATTCTGTTATTAGTATACCGTACTCTGGATGATTCACGACCCGCCAGCAGACCTTATTTGGGTGCGACTTTAGGCTGAAGTGTGGGGTTGGACGTCGTGCCAAAGCTGCGCAAGCTACGGTGGCTCCGCATTGGCACTATATCCGACCAACTTCATACTTCTAAAGCATCCAAAAATGCCTGGAAACTAAAAGGTCAGCAATCCGTTGTGTGGGATTGCTGACCTTTTGTGAATCGTCTCCAGTCGTTTTTACGCGACTGACCGATTATTGTACTGCCGTGATCTTAACGTCCATTTCGCCGCCTGGGGTTTTAATGGCCACGGCATCACCCTTGTGTTTGCCGATTAATGCTTTGGCAATGGGTGAGTCGTTAGAAATCTTGCCATCGAAAGGATCGGCTTCTGCTGCGCCGACGATTTGGTAGGTTTCTGGTTCATCTTCGCCGTCTTCTAAGAAGGTGACGGTCTTGCCGACGGATACTTCGTTCACGTCAACTGAATTGACATCTACCACTTGAGCAAAATGCAGCATTTCCTCAATTTGGGAAATCCGGGATTCGACGACACTTTGTTCATCTTTGGCAGATTCGTATTCTGAGTTTTCAGATAAATCCCCGAAACCGCGGGCCACTTTGATACGGTCAATGACCTGTGGCCGTTTTACTGTTTTCAATTGTTCCAATTCGTCTTCCAGCTTCTTTTTGCCTTCCGCCGTCATGGGATAAGTCTTGTTTGCCATTCTTTCTTACACCTCTAAAAATGCGATCAATTTCTTTACCTCGGCACACCAAAAGGACATTATACCGAATCGGTGCGCACTTGTCTTGCTAAAATATCACGAATTTTTGTTACAAGCAAATCGATTGCAACCTGATTTTGGCCGCCCTCTGGCACAATGATGTCGGCATAACGCTTTGTCGGCTCCACAAACTGGTGATACATTGGGCGAACCGTTGCCAGATATTGGGTGATGATACTATCCAAACTACGGCCCCGCTCTTTCATATCCCGTTTAATCCGCCGAATCAAACGAATGTCATCATCAGTGTCCACGTAAACCTTGATATCCATCAAATCTCGCAGTCGGGGATCATCCAAGATCAGAATACCCTCAAGAATAATGACATCCTTGGGATCCTGGCGGACAACCTCCTGGGAACGATTGTGTATGGTGTAATCATAAACCGGTTTGTCAATCGGCTGGTAATCACGTAACTGTTTCAACTGCTCAATCAGCAGATCTGTATCGAAGGCTAACGGGTGGTCATAATTAATCTTCCTTCGCTCAACAAATGGCGCAGTGGATGCCTTGTAATAAGAATCCTCCTGCAGCATAAGAAGTGAATGGCCGGCGAACTGGTCAAAGATTGCCCGGGACACGGTGGTTTTACCGCTGCCGGACCCCCCAGTAACGCCAATGACGATCGGTTTCTTCTTTACCACGCTGCGTTCTCCCTCGTTGAAAAATTCTCCTCAGACCTCATTGGCCGAGATTGGAAGTGGTGCTTTGATGTTGTTCATAGGTCTGTGAATAGTAAATCTTGCCAGTCTTCAGATCGGCCTGGAAATACAAGTAATTCTGGTCTCGATCAGCGGGTTGCAGCACCGCCTGAATCGCATTGATACTGGGATTATTGAATGGTCCTGGACCAAACCCCTTATTGACATACAGGTTATAAGGGGAATCCACGGCTGTATCTTTATTGGTCAAGTGCGTCTTGTGAGTATTCAACGCATACATGACGGAAATATCCGATGGCAAAGCCATGCCGATATCTAATCGATTGAAGAAGACACCTGCGATTTTTTCCCGGTCCTCGGTCTTTACCCCTTCGCGTTCAACCAACGACGCCAAGGTCAATGTGTGTTGGACGGTTAAGTTTTTATCCGCAATCGTCGCGAATAACGGCGACAACTCCTGTTGTGACTTGTGCACCATCATGATGACCAAATCTTTTAAGCTGGTATCCTTATAGATATCATACGTGGCAGGGGCTAAATAACCCTCCAACCGGTAGCGGACATCTTTGGCGGACATCGCCGAACCTAACAGCTTGGGATACTTCTTAGCTAACGAGGACATAAAGGAATCATCCTTCATCAGTTTGATAAACTGGGCTTGTGTCCACTTCTTGTTCTTCTTAGTCTGATCCGCAACGGCGGCAGCCACTTGATCAACCGTCACCCCTTCTTTGACCAGTACCCGCCCTATCCGGTCCTTAGGTTCTGACGCCAACCCCTCTTTTTGGAGCTGACTGACGACTTGATCCAAGGTCATGGATGGCTTGAACGTGTGCCACCCAGCGGTGAAGTCGGTGTAATTGTGGGTCTTGACATAATAGTTAAACACAGTTGCACTGCGGACAATCTTGTTTTTTTCTAACTCCGCGGCAATTTCCTTGTTCGACGAACCAATCGGAATTTTGATCGCCACAGTGCGGGTATCAGTCGCACTGTAAGGTTGCAGACTATTGTGTACATACCGATAACCTAACACGCCGATCACAACCAACAGGACCGCCAAAATACTGACGATCCAGACCACGATCCGATTCGCCACTTTTTGTTCCTCTTGACGGTTTTCAGCGCGCTGCTTGGCTTGATCAGCCGGATCTAACGGTGCCTGTTGCCCATCATCTTTTTTATTATTGGGCGTTTGCTCTGACTTCAAATGAGGTGGACCCCCCTCTACCTAGTAATCACTGATAGCCATTATACAAAATGGCACCGGAGAATGCTACCGAATCTGGGCATGCAATTGTTTCTCTAATTGTTCACTAATCCGGCTGAAGTCTGCATTGACCTGGGATTCTTTCAATGTATCAGCAGGGTTCAAGAAAGTCAGCGTGTACGCAAGTGACTGGGTGCCAGCCGGCAGCTTCTCACCCTTGTATACATCAAACAGCTGGACATTCTGCAAGAACTCGCCGCCATGGGCACGGATGGTTGCCAGGACTTGGGCATTGGTGACCTCTTCTGGCAGCAAGAGTGCAATATCCCGGGTCACTGACGGATACTTCGGTGCGTCTTGGGCCATTAGTGCGACCTTCTTCGCGGCCAAGATAATGTCCAGGTTCAGTTGGAAGACGAATGTATCGGCCGCATTAATCGCTGCCGTGCGGGCTGGATGCACTTCCCCAATGAAACCAAGTAACTGGTCCCCAAGGTAAATGTTAGCCGTCCGGCCAGGATGCATTTCTGAATATTGATCTGTCGCCGTATAGCGAATCGGATCAGCCAGGTGTAATGGGGCCAAATAGTTTTCAACGATTCCTTTGACTAAATAGAAATCCGCAGGCTGTTCGGTTGTTTCCCACGCGCGGCCTTGCCATTGACCAGAAATCAGGCCGGCCAAGTACTCCACTTCACGAGGACGCACCGTTTTTTCGTCATCTTTGAGGAACACCCGGCCTTGTTCAAATAAGGCGACATCTTTCACGCTGTGAGCGATGTTATAAGCCAAATCATCGATTAGCCCCGGTAGTAAACTCTGCCGCAGTACTGCATGGTCCTTAGTCATCGGCCAATCCAAGTGGGT
Organism: Schleiferilactobacillus perolens DSM 12744; assembly: GCF_001435585.1. Taxonomy (GTDB): domain Bacteria; phylum Bacillota; class Bacilli; order Lactobacillales; family Lactobacillaceae; genus Schleiferilactobacillus; species Schleiferilactobacillus perolens. The sequence continues at coordinate 65,477 of NZ_AZEC01000005.1, read as the reverse complement.
CGGTACCGATTTTTCCTGCATGAACTCAGTCGCTTCATCTTCGTTCACCAATGCGTAACTAATGGCTTCATTCAGCCCCGCCGCCAGCAGACTGCGCTTGCTGTAGCGAATAAGCTTTTGAATGGGTGTGAACCGCGCAACAGTGGTGGTTGCTTCCGGTAAAGTGCTCGGTAAGTTGTCATAGCCATACAGCCGGGCTACTTCTTCGATGAGGTCTGCTTCAATGCTGATATCCCAGCGCCGAGGGGGGATGCTGACGGTGAATAAACCATCGGCTTCCTCCACGCCGAAGCCTAACCGACCAAAGATGTCTCGTACGGTATCGGTCGAAAGTGTTGTCCCCAATACGTGATTAATCCGATCAATAGAAATATCTACCACCACCGGCAAAACGTCCATATTGGCCGGCGATAATACCCCTTTTGCAGTATTTGCCTCAGCCAATTGTTCAGCTAATTGAGCCGCATGATCAAGTGCGGTCAACACGTCGGCTTTATTAATGCCCTTTTCAAAACGAGTAGATGCCTGAGAACGTAAATTGTACCGCTGGGCAGTCTTACGAATCGGCGTCGGTGGGAAAACGGCTGCTTCAAAGACCACGGTCTTGGTTTTCTCAGTCACTTCTGTGCTCAGTCCACCCATGACACCAGCTAAAGCGATTGGGTCTTGACCGTCGGTGATGACAATATCTTGGGCCACGAGTTCGTGATCATTGCCGTCCAATGTGGTGAGCGTTTCACCCGGTTGGGCATGCCGGACTAAAATTTCCTTATTTTTCAACTTATCATAGTCAAAAGCGTGCAGAGGCTGACCATATTCCAGCATTACATAATTGGTGATATCGACAATATTATTGATCGGCCGCACTCCGGCATTCCACAAACGAACCTGGAGCCATAATGGGCTCTCGTGAATGTGGACGTTTTGGACGATGCGCAGATGATAACTCAAAGACGCATCATCGGCCACTTTTGCTGTCAACAAATCATCGATTGGTGCACCTGTTTCCGTCACCGTGGGCTTCGTGAATTGCGGCTTTTCGTTGAGCATTGCCCCAATTTCCCAAGCAGCCCCATGCATACCTAATGTATCGGCCCGATTTGGTGTAATATCCAAATTTAAAATTGGATCGTCCATGCCCAGTAACGGGAAGACAGATTCACCGGGAGTGTGCGGCTCATTGAATACATAGATACCGTTGGCATAAGCCTTGGGCACCACAGCTTCAGGAAAACCGATTTCTTGCAGGGCACAGATCATGCCCATGGATACTTCGCCGCGCATCTTGCTCTTTTTGATTTTAGTGTGATCAGCAATCCAAGAATTAGGTAAAGCGACAATCACATACTGCCCGGCCGCCACATTGGGTGCCCCACAGACAATTTGGTATGGCTCGGATTCTCCCACATCTACCTGACAAATATGGAGGTGATCAGAATTCGGATGGGGTTCAGACTTTAAGACGTGGCCGACGACGACCTTCTTCATCCCTTGCTCCCGCAAAAAAACCTCTTCCGTCTCAATCCCAGTCCGGGAAATTTGATCCGCCAATTTTATCGGATCTTCTGTTACTGGTAAGTACTCGTTCAACCATTTGTAAGAAACTAACACGTCTTTAGCCCTCCTGTTTGAATTGCGTCAAGAATCGTTGGTCATTCAGATAGAAATTACGGATGTCCTCAATGCCGTATTTCAACATGGCAAAGCGGTCAGGGCCTAATCCGAAAGCAAAACCACCATAGACATCGGCATCCACCCCAGCGCTCTTCAAGACGTTGGGGTGCACCATGCCGGCACCCAGCACTTCCACCCAGCCATTGTCCTTGCTGGTCACGTCATCACTACCGGCCTTACTGCCCCAAGACACGTCAATTTCTACAGAAGGTTCCGTGAATGGAAAGTAGCTGGGTCGTAACCGAATCTTGTGGTTAGCGCCAAAGACGTGTTTCGCCAGCACCTCCAAAGTCCCCTTCAGATCTGCCATGGTGATGTGTTTATCAATCACCAGACCCTCAATTTGGTGGAATTGATGGGAGTGGGTCGCATCATCGGTATCCCGACGATAAACCCGTCCAGGAGAGATCATTTTCAGCGGACCTTTAGAAAAATCATGCTTCTCCAATGTTCGCGCCTGCACAGGACTCGTTTGCGAACGCATCAGCACCTCTGGCGTGATGTAAAACGTATCTTGCATATCCCGAGCCGGGTGATTCTTGGGTACGTTAAGCATTTCGAAATTATAATGATCCGTTTCTACTTCCGGACCATCCACCACTTGGTAACCCATCCCCATGAACAGCTGTTCAACGTCTTCCATGACCTGGTCCAACACATGCATGGTACCTTCGTGGACTGGTCGACCAGGGAGCGTCACATCCAATGTTTCCTTAGCCAATCGGGCCTGCAACGCATCGGCTGCTAGTTCCGTATGGCGCTGATCAATGGCCGCTGTTAATGCGTCCCGGACCGTATTTGCAAAACTGCCAACGACGGGCCGCTGCTCTGGTGTTAAATCCTTCATACCCCGTAAGACACCTGTTAAAGCGCCCTTCTTCCCCAGCGTTTGAACTCGAATCTGGTTTAATGCATCCAAATTTGCTGCAGCGCTGATCTGGGTCAATGCATCGTTCTTAATCTTGGTTAACTCATCTTGTAAAGCCATGTGTCTACCTCGCTTTGATTGGGTGCTACCATGCTTCGTGCCAAAACAGGATTGGATAAAAAGTATGCCTGACCTGCCGTGCCCCTCCGATTGCTTCGCATTGGCACTATAATTCATCAGGATTTAACATTCTATTCAAGCTGTAAAAAGGGGAAATTACTCTATGGGACAAAAAAAATCCCATCCCCCAAAGGGACGAGATCCGCGGTACCACCCTAATTTTATTTATCTGTCGACAAATAACACTTAATCCAGATAACGGTCTGTGACCGGACATCGTTACTGTCGTTTCACGATGCCGACTCCGAAGTGAATTGGCCGAGCGGTTGATTTCCTCACACCATTGCAGAAATCTCTCTGTCGATGCCCGGTGACTATTCTTCATCAATGTCGTTAGATTATGCTTCCATCATAATAACGACTTACTGAAAAAGCAAGTCGTTATCCAGAAACAAACCTATTCGTTGCATTCTTCAGGCGTGATCCATTCATCAGCCCAATGGTGGATGTCGGTCATGACAGGCTGTAAAGACGCCCCCCGAGCGGTTAATCGATATTCGATCAACGCTGAGTCATCATGGGTCACCCGTTCCACAAAGTTTTCTGACTCTAATTCCCGCAACCGTTCCACCAATACCCGATCGGAACATGCAGGCACCATAGCAGCTAATTCCTTGAACCGCTGAGTCCCATTCTTCAGTAGAGCTTCAATAATGAGTCCGTTCCATTTCTTACCTAGTATGCTAAAAATCTTAGCAAATCGAGGACAAAGCCCTTCTTCTGTATAGGGCTTCGCGGCAACTGTTGTGATTTTATCCATTTTACTGTCACCCCGTTCACTTACATAAGGTAAGTATATAAAAAAAACACACCGGTTGCAAGGAATGCTGCCGATGTGTGGATTATTCAGGTTAAAATGTGGAAACGAGCTTGCGCTTCAGCTCGTGCCATTGACGCTTGGCCGTGGGTTTGCCAACTTCCTGCATGGCGGCGTAATCATCCACCAAAGAAACCACCCAGCTCTCCTTATACCGCGGTACGGCTAAGGTCGCGCCAAACATGTGCTTCAGAATAATATCGCGCTCCATGTCTGACAATGCGGTGATCTTTTCTGCGTTATGCACAGCGATTCGGGGATGGATATAGGCATGTGTTCCCAAATCAAACTTGGTATTGCGCCAATCATAGTAAAACATGTCGTGTAACAAACCCGCTCGCGCCAACGCACGGCAGTTCAAATGAAGTTTCTTGCCGACTAAAAAGCTATCATACGAAACGGTGATCGAATGCTGCAGTCGATTTGTGTAATGGTGCTGCGTATATTGTGCCAATTTTTGCACTTCTGGGGTGGCCAGGAGGTCATCCACATAACTGCGGTACTCCTCGTTCTCTTGCCAAGGCAGTTTCGCCAAATATGTCACTCCTTATTGAACATCAGACACTTCAATTTTAATTCAAACTCCATTATACACGAAGCTGACCAAAAAAAGCTACTTTGCCACACAAATGTAATCGTTACCGGTACCGGTCTTAAGATTTCCTTACACCATTTGAAACATTAGCACGCCGGCAGCGATGGCTGCGTTCAATGATTCCGCCTTGCCAGGCAAAGGAATCACCAAATTCGCTGTTGTCTCTTTAGCTAACTCGGGGTTCATCCCGTTGCCTTCGTTACCAATCACCAATCCAAAGGTGCCAGTCGGTTTGACCGTACGATAATCCACAGCGTCTTGATTGACCAAGGTGCCATACACTGGTGCTTGAGCAGCCTGGAATTGGGCAATGGCATCTGCCAGCGGCATCTGAACTAGCCGCAAATGGAACTGACTGCCCTGCATAGCGCGGACGACTTTCGGATTAAAGGGCCAGGCAGTCCCCGTGCCTATAATCACGCCCGCATAACCGGCCGCATCAGCTGTCCGGATCATGGTGCCCACATTGCCGGGATCTTGCACAGCATCCAACAATAACCAGCCGCCGCTGATTTGTTCCGGCAAAGTCATGGTCGGAATCGGCGCAATGGCAAACATGCCCTGGTTAGTCTCGGTAGCGGCCAAGTGTTTAGCCACATTGTCGGCAATCACCCAGCTGTTGTCGTAATATTGTTTGACCACATGATCATCTTCATGATTTTCGGTGATCAATAATTGTTGCAGCGGTACCCCGGCGGCCACTGCTTCATTGATCAGGTGCGGTCCTTCAAGAAAATACGCATTTTCTTTAATTTGGTATTTCTTGGTCTGCAGCTTCACGGCATTCTTGATCTGCTCGTTGCGAATCGATTCAATATATTCCAAAATGTTCCTCTTTCCTGGATTGCAAACAAAAGTTAACGTGCTGGGGCCGTGCCAAAGCTACGCATTGGCACTGGCTTCGCTCTCACTCAACATTTTATTATGCATCCTTTTTCCGCATGCAATGGACGAAATATCCTACACGTCTTTCATCCCATTATGCAACCGCGGCGCAACATAGTAAAATGGGATTAGATCAATTTTTCGTTTGGAGGGTTTTTCATGCGTGCAGTCAGTTTACATGTCTATGGCCGCGTTCAAGGCGTCGGCTTCCGCTGGTTAACTAAAATGGTGGCGGACCAATTAGGAGTTACTGGTTTCGTTGAAAACAAAGCAGATGGTTCTGTCTACATTGAAGCGGCAGGTGAAGAGCAGCCGCTGGATAAGTTTATTGGCGCAGTGAAAGCGTCACCCACACCCAGTGGTCACGTCACAAATGTCGATATGGTGGAATTGTCCCCCCTGCCAAATTACAAGGGCTTTCGTGTCACGGCTTGATTTTTAGTTAATAATTCGTTCTTCGGGCTGATTGTCAAACCCTGTCGTTTACCGTAAGATGGGTGTTATTGAGATTTTCGAAGAACGGAAGGTAAATTGTGTTGAAGAAGAAATACATTCGGTATGCATTAATTCTGAGCAGTCTGGTGATTCTGGTCATCGTCCTCAGTGGTTGTGCACCGCAGGGAATTCAAAACTACAAAGCCCCCACTAGCGGCCCTTGGGGTTGGACATATAAGTATTTAGCCGTGCCTTTACAGCGTTTTATGTATTGGTGTGCAGACCTAATCGGTGGTCCCAATGGGTTTGGTTGGGGCATTGTCAGTTTGACCTTGGTTATTCGTCTATTGTTAATGCCACTTATGTTGCGGCAACAAAGTAATGCGGCCTACCAACAGGAAAAGATGGCCGCCATTCAGCCGCAAATTCAGATCATCCAAAAGCTGAACAAGCAAAATCTGACCATGGAGCAAAAGCAGCAACTGTCTGCCAAGCAAATGGAACTGTTCCAGCAGAATAATGTGTCCATGCTCGGGGGGATCGGCTGTTTACCGTTGCTGATTCAGTTGCCGATTATGACGGCCCTGTATCAGGCAATCCAGTTCGCCCCGCAAATTTTCAACGCCACTTTCTTTGGCATCAATTTGGGCCAGCGGAATTACGTCATCGCCATTGTCGCCACCCTCATTAGTTTGCTTCAGGGCTGGATGATGACCATCGGCGTGCCTGCCGCACAAAAGAAGACAATGGCCACCACCATGCTGATGAGTCCATTGATGACATTATTCTTCACATTGTTCTTACCAGCCGGTCTGGGCCTTTACTGGTTAGTGGGTAACTTGCTGTTTGCCTTTCAGCAAGCCATCACGACTTGGATTCTGCAGCCGCGGATGCGTAAGCGCGCAGCTCGGGAATTGAAGGAACACCCAATTCAACAGGTGGTGACAGAGGATATGTTTGGCAACATGACTGCGGAAGCAGCGGCCAACGATCCCAAGGTACAGGAAATCCACGAAAAGAACCGCGAACGTAATGCGGGCAAACAACAACGTCCCCGCGACTAATAAGAAAAAATAGGACCTTCCAGTGAAAAAAGCTGAAGGGTCCTATTTTTATTTTGCGTTTAACCAATCAAAGACTGCCTTGCTCAATGCTTGTTGATCATTAGCGGGAAGAATTTTATCTGGGTAAATCGGATCCTCGTGGTACACTTTTACCGCATTATCCTTGGCCCACGATGTCGTCATGCTGACTATTAGTGTATGGCCCAGATACGAATATGATTGACCCACATTGCCAGAAAGAAAGCCGCCAGTCGGGGTGCCAAAAATTTTCACCTTTGGATTGTTCCGTAATGCCAGTGCGGTGAACTCTGCGGCACTGGCCGTGCGCTTACTGACGAGTACGGCGACTTTCAAACCGGTACGTTTCGGAAACGGCTTATCCAGGGTTAACTGATCGCCGCCTGATCCATTGGCCACAATCCCTTGATTTTGCAGGGTCCAGGGCTGAGCTGGGCCATTCTTTGGCACTAATGAAAATATGTCTCCTTGGGGCACCAGCGCCGCAACTGCCATAATCATAACCTGGGGAGACCCGCCATAGTTGTTGCGCAGGTCAATGATAATGCCGCCTTGGGCTTTTTGCACTGCCCGATTGACCGTGTTGATATATACAATAACGGATGGTTCCTTGAAGGAGTTTGGCCAAAACGATGGTAAGTCAATCCACTCGTATCCCTGTTCCGTCACGACGGTAGGCCGAGTGATATCTCTTGCTTCCCCCGGCAAATATACCGACGAGTGCGGATTGGCCTCCGCCACAGCAGCACGCAAATCTGTTAGATTGTGAATTCGCGCGGCGACTTTTTGTGGTGTGCCATATTTGGCTACCCAAGCGTGCCGATTCGTAGCTGTCATGACGGCGTGCTGCCGGACATCATTGATCACTGCTTCTGGCCGCTCATCACCCAGCCAAGTGGGCCAAAAACGAGTTTCTGCGCTGTGCCAGAACGCAAAAAATGCGCCGCCAGCAAGGACGACCACGGCCAGTAACAGCCACCATCGACGGTGCTTGAATCGACGCATTTTTACTCCCCCTTGAATCAAGACATCTTGATAATGCCTGGCGGTAAGCCCGGATCATCATCATGATGATGATCCGTAGCTTCAGCCGCCTCATCCGGCGGCAAAGGACCTTTAAACAATGGCAGATCAATACGGAAAACAGAACCGTGCCCTTCAGCGGATTCAACCGAAATTTGGCCGCCATATTCTGTAATCAACCGGTGAGCAATGGATAATCCTAACCCGTTACCAGAGACGTCTTCATCACTGCGCGCCTCATCAGCACGGTAGAAACGATTAAAGATTTGCGAGACATCCTTGGCGGCAATGCCCCGACCGAAGTCTTGGACAATGATCGACACATTGCGTTCGTCTGTGGCGGCGCTCAGATGAATCTCTTTGCGCTGGCGCGAATATTTAACCGCATTATCAATCAGAATAATCAAGACCTGTTCAAGGTGATTGCGATAAATTTGAACAGCCGCGGATTGGGGTAAATCAAAATCACTTTCGATTTGAAAATCTGGATGGAGCATCTTACTGTTGTTATACACTTCCTGCAGAAGCGGGGTAATCACCGTCACGGCTGTCGGGTGGGTCGTGGCGGCAGAATCGGCCCGCGTCAAATCGAGCATTTCTTGAATCAAGTGTTTCATTCGCCCCAGTTCCTGCAAGGACGCGTCCAAGGATTCATCCAGCACTTGGGGGTCATCCTTGCCCCAACGGTTCAGCAACTGCAAGTGGCCTTCCAATACGGCGACGGGTGTACGTAACTCATGGGAAACATCCTGAACGAACTGCTGTTGTTGTTGAATATATCTTTGGAGCCGATCCAACATACCGTTAAATTCGTCCACCAGCTGGCTCAACTCATCATGACCACGTAACGGTCGTAACCGAATATCGGTATTCGGATCATCATGCACGACGGCCATCGTTTCCGTCATTTCTTTCACTGGCCGCAGCAGCTTGGTCATCAAATACACACTGACCGCCAATATCAGAACGAATACCAGTGAACCAATGGAAATAATTTGCATCAGAAGCCGATACATACTCGCGTTGTAACCAGTCAGACTGTTCTTTACGATTACCGAACCAATATTTTGACCCGTCATGGCCGATTGAATTTGCAGAACACCAAACATGCGATTGCCGCCATCCTGCTTAATGACATGCACACCGTTGGTCATATTGCGATAATCAATCGCTGGATTGCGAGAATTGAAGACCACTTGATGCTGGCGGTTAAATACCGTCACAGTCACTTGTTCCTGCATCATCATCGCGACCAGTGAATCCTGCGAAAAGCTGCCTTGATCTGGCCTGCCCCGCTGATCGTCGTTACTCACGACAAAATTGGGATTCAAGACGGGGTTGACGTCATTGATCGTCAAATCTTTCTTGAATGGTGAGAGGCGTTGCGAAACGGCTGTCAATGTGTTCTGCACGCTCCCCTGCTCCCGGGCTAAGAGGATTTGCGACACAGAGTGATATAACACACCGGTGAAAATGCCGAAGAAAATGACCATTGTCCCAGCCACGATCAACGTCCACTTAGTGCGCAGAGATAAGCGCCAGTCGATCCGCCGCTTCTTTTCTGATTTGTCTTCTGTGTGCTTCGCCATAAAAAACGATCACGACCGCATAACGTACCCGGTACCCCGGACAGTCTGAATGTAACTGGCCTTGTCGGGAACGTCAATCTTGTTGCGCAGATAACGAATGTAAACATCAACGACATTGGTTTCCGCGCTGGAATCATAACCCCATACTTTCCGCAGGAGGACATCCCGGGAAAGGACGACATTAATATTCTCCACTAACGCCAATAATAATTCGTACTCCCGCTTCGTTAACTCAATGACCTCGTCACCACGCCGTACGATCCGATTCTCTTTCTCGATGGTTAAGTCACGATAAGTGATGGTGTGCTGCTTATTTTGCGTATGCGCATTCTCGATGTCGATCCGTCGTAACAACGCCCGCAACCGAGCCAGTAATTCTTCGATGGCAAAAGGCTTGACGATATAATCGTCCGCCCCATGGTCCAAACCGGATACGCGATCAATCACAGAATCCCGGGCAGTCATCATGATAATGGGCGTATTCTTTTGTTGGCGCACACGCCGACAAACTTCCAAGCCATTTAATTCGGGCAACATGAGATCCAGCAGAATTGCGTCCCAATCATGCTTTAATGCGGCCTCCAGCCCCGTGCGGCCGTTGTTGTGCACTTCCGTCTTGTAGCCTTCATGTTGTAATTCGAGTTCCACAAACCGGGCCAAGTTCTTTTCATCTTCAATAATCAATATACTTTGCATTATGCGTTTGCCACTCCCGTTCTTGCTAAAAAAGTCACATGTAATAAGGAAATAATTTGTCATACATGAGCAGATTTGTTCTCATTCTACCACAGAAACACAGAGAGCGAAACTGCGGCGAATGCCGAAAAAACAAGGTGCTCGCCCAGTTGGCAAGCACCTTGTCCAAGAAGATTTGATTAAATTGACCGATTATTGTTCTTTGTACCAAGTGTAGTGAAACACGCCTGGCCGATCGTTACGCAGATACGTGTGCGCACCAAAGTAATCCCGTTGGGCCTGAATCAAATTGGCGGGTAAAACAGCACTGCGATAAGAATCATAGTAGTTGATGGCTGCAGAGAAAGCAGGAGTCGGAATACCCGCTTGGACGGCAATGGCCACCACGTCCCGGACACTTTGCTGATACTTATCGGCAATGTCCTGGAAATATTGATCCAGCAGCAAATTACCCAGTTCTGGATCACGCTTGTAAGCGCTCGTGATCTCTTGCAAGAATTGAGCTCGAATAATACAGCCAGCACGCCAGATCTTAGCAATCTCACCAAAGTCTAAGTGCCAATCATATTGTTTAGAAGCTGCACTCATCTGGGCGAAGCCTTGCGCATAACTCATGATCTTTGCGAAATACAGAGCTTCCCGAATCTTTTCAGTGAGCTTAGCGTGATCGCCTAAGTCCGGCTTGCCAGTGTGCACCGGCAACACCTTGCTGGCGGCCACCCGTTCGTCTTTTAATGCGGAGATATAACGGGCGTATACGGATTCTGTGATCAGGGTTTGCGGTTGGCCTAATTCCAACGCATTTTGAGAAGACCATTTACCAGTACCCTTATTACCCGCAGCGTCTAAGATGACGTCCACCACTGGTTTACCAGTGCCTAAGTCATCTTTCCGCGTTAAGATATCGGCGGTAATTTCAATCAAGTAGCTGGACAGTTCGCCTTTATTCCATTCGGAGAAGGTATCTGCCAAGTTTTCTGGCGTTTCACCGAGTAATTGCCGCAAGAGATTATAGCTTTCTGCAATTAGCTCCATATCACCGTATTCAATTCCGTTGTGCACCATTTTGACATAGTGGCCAGCACCATTGGGCCCGATATAAGTGACACAAGGTGCACCATCCTTAGCTTTTGCAGAGATTTGCTCTAGGATAGGCGCCACCAAATCATACGCTTCTTTTTGACCACCAGGCATTAGTGACGGACCTTCTAGGGCCCCTAATTCACCACCGGAAACGCCCATGCCGATGAAGTTGATCCCGGACTTATCCAGTTCGGCATTGCGCCGCATTGTGTCTTCGAAGAATGTATTACCCCCATCGATCAACACGTCGCCCTTATCGAGCAATGGCAATAACTGTGCGATCACAGCATCCGTTGGCTTACCGGCTTTAATCATCATCACAATCCGACGCGGTTTCTCTAATGAATTAACAAAGTCGGCCAAGGTGTAACTGGCCACTAACTTTTTATCGCTGTGTTCTTTCATGACTGCTTCCGTCTTAGAACCAGTCCGGTTAAAAATTCCGACTGTGTATCCCCGGCTTTCAATATTCAAAGCCAAGTTCTTGCCCATGACGGCCATACCGATGACGCCAATTTGTGGCTTGTCCATTATTAAACCTCCATTTTTATCAGGTAATCCAATCCATTAGTCCCTTGGGCAAACGGATTAGAAGACCTATTTACTCTTCATTTCAATGATACCAGAATCGAACGCGAGCGCCACTATTCGTTACTTGGCGGGATCATTGTCATCTGTTTTTTGGTTCTTGTCTAACAAGTCCTTCAATTTCGCTAATTCCGGGTTCGGCTTCTCGTCAGCCTTCTTTTGCGCATCATATTCCGCTTCAGAGATGACATGCCAATCCTTGCCAGCCGGCATGACGCCTTCCTTGGCCTCATCTTCTGTCAGAATTTGAGACGGTAATTCCAACACAATATGATCGGAAACAGCGGAATAAATGTCAATCATATCGTGCAGCATGGGAATTGTAAGCACGCTAGTAGTATCCATCAAGGTATCCGCCGCATCAGAACCCCAGCGATCTTGGGGGATCCATAATTCCGCGAAGGTGAAATCTTGGGCCACCCGAACCGGGGCCAGCGAGCGCGTGGAATGGGCAGTCACTTCGCCAGTGGCTTGGACCGTGGCTAACCAGCCCACGCCATCCTGCTCAATCGTGCCCTGTACCCGGTAATTCGACGCATCACTCACCGATTCAAAGCGATCGGCCAGCTCAGGCATCAGTTTGATTTCCTGGTCAAAAGTGATTGGTCGATTACCCTGTTTGCGCAATTCTGCTTCTGTCCATTGCAACATGCTGATGGTCATTCATCCTTTCTGTATTGGAACGGGGCACGGCCGAAATTTTGGGAATGCCCATTAACTAATGTATACACACGATCCGCCCGAATCGTCAAGCCATAAGGCGCAGTGTCTGCCCCATTTTTTGCGTTCACGTTGGTAATTACCGTGGATTCTTCCTGGGAACGTATCTGTTTCAAATAGCGCTGCCCGATTGGTGAAAACCCCAATACCCGTAATGGGCCCTGGGTGTTATTCATTTCTTGATTGGTGCAAGCCAATAAAGTATATAGGGCGACTCGGCTCAGACGGCTATAAGTAAAGCGTTTGGTCTTCACTCGTTGGAGTAGATCAGAAAAACTGGCTGCGTCCCGATTTTGTTGGATAAATCGGTATTCCAGTCCCTCCGTCATTTGATAAATTTCCCGCAGCTGCACGGGTGTCATGGTGAGTAACCGATAATGCAAGTATGGCCACAGATCTTCCCACCGCACCACGGGCGCATCCTGGTACAGCTGCCAGGCACTGGTCGGTACATAGGCTGATGCAAAATCACTTGTCCACATCTGCCGCAGTGCACTCGCACTGGCAAAATGACCCACGGCGCTCGGTTCATCATGACCCACAGCGACCCGCGGTACGGGTACCAGTGTCATGGGATTCATCAGGCTAGCATTCGCAGCGGCGTAGCCCAACGCTAAGATGACATTGGGATCGTCTAACCGAACATGCAACCGCTCCTGATAGACTGCATTCAGCTGAGTGGCGTAGGTCTGGGAATAGTCGATGAACGCGGCCGGTTCGGCAGGTAAATCATTAATTTGCTGACCCAATTGAGCATAATTTAAGTCCGGCTGTTCTGTGCCAAAAGCCACCGCAGCACAATTCAAACCAGCCAGTGCGTAGATACCGCCCCGGGCAAAACGATCCGCCGGCTGAACCGCCGTATTGAGGGGCAATTCCATGACTAAATCCGCACCGTTTTCGATTGCCGCGGCCGACCGCGTCCACTTATCCAGTAAAGCCGGCTCTCCCCGCTGAACGTAATTGCCACTCATCACCACGATAACCACATCGGCACCACTCAGATGCCGAGCCTGCTGCAGCTGATAGCGATGACCATTATGAAAGGGGTTATATTCGGCAATAATTCCCACTGCTTTAAGCATGGGCGCGCACGGCTTGCCAAAACCACCGAGTAGTATCTGGCCGCACTTCTCCCCGCCCAAAATCTGCCGTCAACTGAGGCGGCAAAAAGCCGGCCTGGATCAACGCCTGCCGGTAATCCGCTGCGGGATACGTGCGCTCCGTTTGAATCTCCATCGCTCGCGTATAGCCGTCAATGGTGTCGTCATAAGTAAAGAAAGTGAGTTCATGTTCGACACTGTGGGGGACTTTGCCCTCATAACTGCTCCAAAGGAAAGCACTGTCTTCAGTGATATCGTTGAACATGAAACCCGGAAATACATCATCTACCTGGTGCAGTGAGTGGACGTCAAAAAAGAACGGGCAATCCGCCGGCAAGACTCCCGCCACGGCTTCAAACGTAGCCTGGACACTCGCCAGATCAGGCAAATAACAGATGGAATCATCGAATGACGTGACCACATCGAAAGTCCCTAAGCCGGCCAGTTGGCGCATATCTCCCTGGATCCAGTCCACTGTCACGTGCGCCTTGTCCGCGCGCTCTTTGGCGAGTGTCAACATGTCAGCCGACAAATCAAGACCTGTCACTTGCCAACCCAACTTAGCCATCCGTACAGCAAAATCCCCTGTTCCGCAGCCCAAATCGAGCAACCGACCAGGGGCAGACTGGGGATAATGTTGTGTGACGAAATCTTGCCAGGACTGATACATGGTTTTATCCATCAAACGGTCATAAACCTGGGCAAAGATGGTGTAATCTATGCGGTGATCCATTGCTGAACATCCACGACTGGTGCATCTGACCATAATTTTTCTAGATTATAGAAGGCCCGTTCTTCCTTTTGGAAAACATGGACAACCACATCACCCAAATCAATCAGAATCCACCGCGAATTCTTGTTACCTTCGACCCCTTGGACACTGACATTGGCCTTTTCTTCGGCTTCAATGACACCTTCGACAATGGCTTGGACCTGCCGTTCAGAATTACCGCTCATAATCACAAAATAGTCTGCCAGTAGGCTGACTTCCTGCATATCGAGGGCGACAATGTCTTCAGCCCGTTTATTATCGGCCGCAGTGACGGCGATTTGTAATTTCTCTTGACTGTTCAAAAAGTATTTCACTCTGCTTTCTTTGCTTGTGTTGTTTGGCTAATCCGCTTTACCCATGCATTATAACTGGTAAAAGTCAGAGGGTAAATTGGTTCTTGTTTTTCCACTAAATAGGTTAGCTCATGACTTAATTGAAACAAGACACCGGCTTGTAAATTTTTGGCCGTAATCGCCCGAGCTTTTTCCACGCCAGGAAATGAGCGGCCCGGTTCGATGAAATCAGCCATATAGATAATCTGAGCCAATAGTGGCATCTCGGGTGACCCCGTCGTGTGTTCTTGGACCGCCTGCAGAATTGCTGGGTCATGGAGACCTAGCTCATCTTCAATAAAGTAAACCCCGACGATACCGTGCCAAATGGCGTTCCCATAATGCAACAAGTCATCCGGTAAATGATGATCGTGAATGGCCTGGATAAAATCAGCATCGGGTATTTGCTTTGCGTAATCATGAACAAGGCCGCCAATCTTGGCCCGTAAGACATCGCCGCCATTTTGCTCAGCTAATTTCACGGCCATCGCACTTGTCCGTTGACAATGAGCAAACCGTTTCTGAGTCATGCGAGCCTGCACCCGCTTTTCGAGTTCTGCCCAATCATAAGGAAGGATTGGTTCAAGCGTGCTGTTTTTCATACAAATGATGCTCCTTAATATACGCGGCCACTCCGTCGGGGACCAAATAACGAATGGATTCACCCTTCTCCACCCGGCGGCGAATACCGCTGGAAGAAATGGCCACCTGCGGTACATCCACCCAAATTACTGGATACTGGCTCTGCGGTGTGACTCCTGGCCGGCGGACCGCTACAAAAGTCACTAACTTAACCAATTCATCAATTTGATGCCAATTGGGTAAATCATTGACCATATCCGCACCAATGATGAAATAGTATTGGGCCAGCGGGTCCCGGCGTTTTAATTCTTTCATTGTATCCACTGTGTAGGATTTACCACCGCGTTTAACCTCAATCTGATCCAAGCAGAAGTGCGGATTGTCCGCAATGGCTTCTTTCACCATCGCGACCCGCTCTTTGGCGGGAAGCGCGTGTTTCCCTTGGATGTGCGGCGGCGTGGCATCGGGAATGAACAGAATCTTATTAAGGTGCAATGCATTGTAAACTCCCTCGGCCACTAGCAGATGGCCCAAATGCGGGGGATTAAATGTTCCGCCCAGGATACCAATTTGGTGTCCCTGCATGCTGGCCAGCAGCACGCGTTTGATCTCGGTACCAATGACCGGCGCCGTCACTGTGTGGGCAGTCACGTGAGTCTGGGTCAAAGTGCGGCATGTCATTGGGGGGTCCCCAACTTTTGGACTTCAACCGAGTAATGCCGATTCTTCTCTTTGCTGGCCGGCCGATAAAGCAGTGCCGTTTTGCCAATCGTTTGGGCCACTTCCACGGTCGGCAGTGCATTTTGCAAACCACTCAAGGCTTCTGTTAACGAAACCTCTGCTGCGGGCAGCAATGAGATCTTAATCAGTTCCCGTTTGGCCAATGCCGTATCCACTTGGTCGATAAATTCGGGGGTCACAGCATTCTTGCCCACCCGAAACAACGGCTTCATCGTTTGTCCTTGGCTGCGTAAGTAGTGTTTTTGTTTACCTGTTAATGTCATTCTGTGTGTACTCCTTTTAACTCCCAATGAGTGATGCCCGCATGCTTACGCCAATGCCAGCAGGGGCATACATCGCTAAGACCGCACGGGCCGGTACGTTGATCCAACCCAAACCGGCAATCACCACGTCTGAACGTTCACCGGGGGTGAAATCGTATCGCTTTTGGGCTGGCATGGCCGACAGTTCCGCCTGACTCGGCGGCGTGAGCAGTTCACCCCGATGCTTTTCCCAAAACGCATCGGCATTGGTCTGTTTCGTACGATGGACCGTGAGTTGATTATCGACATAGACTGTGAAACTGCCTGCAGGCCCATCGGTGAAATCCATGCGTCCGAGACCGCCAAGAAATAACGTCTGTCCCGGTTGTAACTGGAAGGTCCGCGGCCTCATTTCCTTTTGCGGACTCACAATCTTCAAATCATTAGCTGACAAAAGATGGGCCATCTGCGCGGGTTGAATAATTCCGGGGGTGTCAATCAACTGCTGACCATCATCCAACGGAATTTCGATCCGATCCAACGTCGTTCCAGGAAAACGGGAAGTCGTGACAAGGTCTTGAATCCCTGCTTCCTGTTTGATGATGGCATTGATCAGCGTCGATTTACCCGTATTGGTCGTCCCAACAAAATACACATCCCGGCCGCGCCGCTCCTTTTCAATCAAAGCCAAGAGTTCCGGTACCTGCCAGCCCAACTGGGCACTGACCAGCTGAATGGCCACTGGCCGCAGTCCCTGAATACTGGCCTGGCGACGCAGCCAGTCAGTCACCCGCCGGCGTTTCACTGAATGGGGAAGAATATCAGCCTTGTTACCCACTAAAATGACCGGATTGTGCCCGACGAACCGGTGTAATCCTGGAATCACACTGCCTGCAAAATCGAAAACATCCACCACGTTGACAATCAACGCATCGACTTTTCCAAGTTCATTAAGCAACTGGGTAAATTTGTTGTCATCCACTGGGACGTCCGTGATCTCGTTATAGTGCCGTAATCTAAAACACCGCTGACAGTAAAGTGTCTCACCTCCGGCAGCCTGCTGTTTGGCCAACGCCGCCGCCGGAATATACCCCGCTTGATTGGGTCTGTCTGTCTGCAGCTGTGCACCGCACCCCATACAATACAGGGTATCGCTTTGCGTTGTTGAATCATTTGAATTTTGCATGCCCACGCTCCTTTGCCCACGGTTTTGTCCATTCACGTTGGCGAATGAAATGCCGTACCGGTTTTTCAAGTAATCGATTAATTTTTGTATTCCACCCATCGGTATGCACTAATGGGGACACAATCAGCGTATCCACTCCAGCAAAAGTGCCTGCCAGCATGTCGGTAAAAAACTGATCGCCCACCATCACGGCCTGCCCCGCTGGGATGTTAAACTTTGCCAGCGCTCGTTTAATACCCACAGGTAACGGCTTTAACGCCCGGGCAATAAACTGAATTGGCAAATCTGCCAATGCTTCAGCCACCCGGGCGTGATTGTTATTCGACACGACGATCACTTCAATGCCATGCTGATGTAAGTTGGCAGCCCAGTCCCGCACTTGGTCCAGTGCATCCTTTTGGTTCCACGGGATTAAAGTATTATCCAAGTCTGTCAAAACGTACTTTTTACCCCGGGCAAGAAGTTGCGCCGGGGTCACAGTAAAGATAGACGATACCTTCCAAGTTGGCCAAAAACTCATTGAATATTTTTCCTCCCGCTATTTCTGTCGCATCTTATTATACGTGAAAAAAATATGTAAAACCACCGGGACACCCTAGATCAACATAATCCACCAAACTTGACCACCGTCAATTTTACTTTCATCAATCCTCGATACACTACAGTCAATGAGTTGAAAGCGAGGTTAGATCGAAAAATGATTAGTGAAAAAATTGAGCAGCATAAATACACCGCCATGGTGGCGGGCGGGATAGCCACTCTACTGGGGTTGCTGGTCAGTCATTGGCTCATGCCAATGGGTCAATCACTGCTCATCGTCGGCACTGTACTGGCGGGGACCCCGATCGCCCTCAACGCCTTTTCTGCCTTGAAAGTCAAAGTCATTAGCATTGAACTCTTGGTCACCATTGCCGTGGTCGGCGCCATGATTATTGGTGAATATCATGAAGGCGCCATCGTAACATTTCTCTTTTTATTCGGTGACTGGTTAGAAAACAAATCGTTGGCCAAAACCCGCAGTGCGATTGAAGATTTAGCCACCGCACTGCCCACGACTGTGAAAACCCTGGACGATGCCGGCCAGTTACAGGACACGCCGGTGGCGACCATTCAGGTGGGTGCAACCGTGCAATTAGCTACCGGCACCACTGCTCCAGTAGATGGCACAGTTGTTGACGGTCAAGCGCTGTTGGATGAATCCCGTGTCACTGGGGAGTCAACAGGGCGCACAAAAGCGGTTGGTGATCCAATCTACTCCGGTAGTACCGTCGTTAACGGCCGGCTGTTGATCAAAGTCACCCAAACCGGTGATGATACGGTCTATGGGCAAATTATCGACTTGGTCGAGGAAGCTCAAGATGCTGAAAGCCCAGTCGCCAGTTTCATCCAACGGTTTGCCAAATGGTACACCCCCCTTGTTCTGTTGATCGCCGCTGCCGTGGGTGTATTCACTGGTAATGTGCGACTGGCAATCACGATCCTCGTGTTGGGCTGCCCGGGAGCGTTGGTAATTGGTGCACCAGTGACCAATGTGGTCGGTATCGGTACCGGCGCACGTCAGGGTGTTTTGCTCAAAGGCGGTAATGTGGCAGCCGCATTAACTAAAATCGACACGGTCGTTTTTGATAAAACCGGGACGTTAACGGCTGGTCAAACGACCGTCCAGTCAGCCCACTGGTTTGTCTCAAAACATGAGCAAGCACAGTGGTTGGGACTGATTGCAGACGTTGAAAAGCAAAGTAATCATCCGCTGGGCGAAGCACTGATTACTTTCGCCAAAAGCCACCGTGCGCCAGTCCCAGCGACCAGTGCGACAGACTTGGCGGTGATCCCCGGTCAAGGACTCACCGCCAATACCGCCCAGGGGCAAGTCGCCATTGGAAATGAACAATTATTGAATGCGCAAGGGGCATCCACAGATCATGCCACCCATCAGTTAATCACTGCGTTAACCCACCAAGGTGATAGTCTCGTCTTCATCATCCATCACCAGCAACTCATCGCATTGTTTACCATTGCCGACCCGTTGCGCCCCCATGCCCGAGCGGCATTACAACAGTTGCGGCAACAAGGCGTACACCAGTTGATCATGTTATCCGGAGATACCCCGGCTGCTGCTCAAAAAATTGGTCAACAAGCAGGGTTGGATGTGGCCCGCGGTGGTTTGCTTCCGGCTGATAAAGCGGCTGTGATCAAAGAATTACAAACCGCTGGCCACCATGTCGCCTTCGTCGGTGATGGTATCAATGACAGCCCCTCCCTAGCCCAAGCTGATGTCGGCATCGCCATGGGCAGCGGCACCGATGTCGCCATGGATACGGCGGATGTCATCCTCATGAATAATCAGCTGCCTACTTTAAATCAGCTCTTTACTTTGGCCGTCAAGATGACCCGGAATGTCCAAGAAAATATCGGCATTGCAGTGGGTACAGTTGCTCTGCTCTTACTGGGTTTGCTCATCGGCGTGGTGACCATGGGTAGTGGAATGCTTGTTCATGAGGCCAGTATTTTATTCGTCATTGGCAATGCACTGCGGTTACGTCGGATTTTTTCCAAAAAAAAGCAAAGCTTGACGACCGTCAATTTTTCCACTGCACAATTAGCTGATAATAATCACGAAGACCATTAGAAAGGACGATAAATATGCAAAAGGTCACGATTAAGTTAGGCGGGATTACCTGCCCGAGTTGTTTACAAAAGATTGAAGGCGCGATGAATCAGATCAACGGCGTTGCTTCCGCCCGGGTCTTGTTCAATGCATCTAAGCTGAAAGCTGAGATCGACCCAACTCAAACCACTGTCCAGGCATTGGCCGATGCCGTCACCAAGTTGGGGTATCAAGTCGAAAGTATCAAACAACAGGAGGTCACTAAATAATGACATTCACCAAGACAGATCCACAAACCATCGAAGCCGCCTATGCCATCGAACAGAAGCAGGTCGATCATGATCACCACGTCCCCACTGCGGGGGCGATGAGTGGACACATTATCGCCAACAATGTAGTCTTATCCACCAAATTGCAGCAAATGGTTTGGACAATCACTGGTCCCACCATGATCGCTGATCGCGCCCAACTGACTACCATGCAGCAGGATTTACACACTCAACGGGACCAGCTCATCTCTGCCCTATTGGATTTAGGCGAAAATATCCCCACCACCACCGCGGAGTTCTCACAGTACACGATGCTGCACGAAGATCCCCGCAACAAATATGCTTCCGCCGACGAAATGTTGGCTGAC
This sequence comes from Schleiferilactobacillus perolens DSM 12744, assembly GCF_001435585.1. Classification (GTDB taxonomy): domain Bacteria; phylum Bacillota; class Bacilli; order Lactobacillales; family Lactobacillaceae; genus Schleiferilactobacillus; species Schleiferilactobacillus perolens. Next base: position 45,039 of record NZ_AZEC01000005.1, on the reverse strand, counting down.
GTGGTGACTGACCTGGATACCAGCATGATGTTCATCACCCGGGCAATTGCCCTGGCCGATCAAGAGAAGAAAGCACCGCTCAGCCAATTATTGACGCGTCTGTTAGGATGGTATCAGCACACCTTGCGTAATCTCCAGGAACGTCTGGATCGGCCTTTAACCGCCGGTCGCCCTCTGCTTGAGGAAGACGAAGACGACGATTAATGGGGGACTAGCCAGCGTGCAGGAGGAGGATGTTCTAGTGACGACAATTTTGCATCATTGTACACGACTCGTGCCGTTGTTTAAGGCACTATCGACGACTGCGAAAGACGAGATCGATACATTAACCCAGGAACGGCAGTTGGCCAAGGGTGAACAAATTGCCCGCCCAGGAGACAGTGAACGACTCATTGTCGTGGCCAAAGGACTGCTCAAAACATATCAACTCACCGCTGCCGGCAACGAACAACTCTTGACCATCACCGCCCCCGGTCAGTATGTGGGCGAACAAGCCTTGCTGGGCGCGCCTAATCCTGCGGCCTATACAGAAGCGCTGGCCGCCAGCACTGTCTGCTTCATCGAGCGGACGGACTTCACCCAATTACTGTTGACCCATCCCGATCTCAGTGTCAGTCTGCTCACGGCCACGGCCAAAAAGATTCAACAAGCCGAACAACAGTCTGGCTATTTGGCGGATGAGTCCGTTCCCCAACGCATTCGCCAATATCTCCACGATTTGCAAATTGAAAGTGGCCGTGATGTCATCACAATTCCCTTTGCCTGGAAAGAGCTGGCCAATTATTTAGGCACCACGCCTGAAACAATGTCGCGTCAACTGAAAATCATGGTCCAAAACGGTGAAATCAGTCGGCAAGGCAAAACAATTCACTTTTTATAACCCAAAAGCGTTCACGGTTTCCAATAATTCACGAACAATTCACAATTACCACGACAAATTTGTTTGACTTTGTCTCGCCACTTTGTTATGGTACCTGAGGCAGAATGATAACAACGTCGTTCTGAATAATGTTCGGCTTTGGAGGAATGCCCCGTGAACGTTTTTGATTATGAAGATATCCAATTGATTCCTAACAAGTGCATCGTCAAGAGTCGTAAGGAATGTGACACCAGTGTCCATTTGGGCGGGCGGGAATTCAAGATTCCCGTCGTCCCAGCTAATATGCAAACCATCATTGATGAACCGTTGGCCATGTGGTTGGCCAACAATGGCTACTTCTATATTATGCACCGCTTCACGCCTGAGACCCGGGCGGACTTTGTCGCAAACATGCACGCCCATGATTTGTATGCATCTATTTCAGTCGGCGTCAAAGATAGCGAATTTGATTTCATCGAAGAATTGGCGGCCAAAAACTTGGTTCCCGAATATATCACCATCGATATTGCTCACGGCCACGCCCAGGTGGTCATCGATATGATTCACCAAATTAAGAAGTTTCTCCCGGCTTCCTTCGTCATTGCCGGTAACGTGGGGACGCCAGAAGCTGTCCGCGAATTAGAAAATGCCGGCGCGGATGCCACGAAAGTCGGCATTGGACCCGGTAAGGTCTGCATTACCAAGCTGAAGACTGGTTTTGGTACCGGCGGTTGGCAATTGGCGGCAGTCCAATGGTGTGCCAAGGCTGCCCGCAAGCCCATCATTGCCGACGGCGGTATCCGGCACAACGGTGATATTGCCAAATCGATCCGCTTCGGTGCGACGATGTGCATGATCGGCTCCCTCTTTGCCGGCCATGAAGAAACGCCGGGCCAAAAGGTCACTGTCGACGGACAGCAATTCCAGGAATATTATGGCTCGGCGTCTGAATATCAAACCGGCTCCCACCACAATGTGGAGGGCAAGAAGATGCTTGTGCCAGTCAAGGGTAAGATCTCCGATACGTTGAAAGAGATGCAAGAAGATCTGCAGTCCAGTATTTCATATGCAGGTGGTCGGGACTTGGAATCTCTGCGCAAAGTGGATTATGTTGTCGTGAAGAACTCTATCTTTAACGGTGATGCGTTCTAATTCATCGAACACAAAAAGGACTAAGACATAGTTATTCCTCCCCGTCCGTGCCAAAGCTGCGCAAGCTTCGGTGGCCTGGGGCTGGAACGCTGTGTGGTTTCCACAGCTGAGCCCCAGGCCACCTGCGCTTGCTCCGCATTGGCACTGGTTACAACGGGATCGAGACTCTTGTCTTGGTCCTTTTTATTTACCCTGAATTTATAATGTGGAATGGTAGACGAATGCACCGTCTAGACCGAAGTTGCGTTGGTCGGCCACTTGGCCTGGCTTCAGGTCGGATTCGGCCATGCGCATCATTTCCATGTGTGCATCAAGATCATCCACGTGATGCAATAACATAGCTTCTGGAGTCGCCGGTTTGATGGCAGCGCCGTATTCCAGTTTGCCGTGGTGGGACAAGACTAAATGACGCAGATTCAAAATATGTTCGTCGTTTAGGCTGGCGGCATAGCTGAGATGGAGCGTGTTGCGGGCATAATCAACAATCATCCCGTCCATGATGGCGACATGCTCTAACAAATTGGCCTGCTTCGTGGCCGTGTGGTCAGTCGCATTAGTGTAACAAAAGGCCTTGCCCAGATCGTGGAGCAAGATGCCCGCATATAGTAATGACTGGTTAATTGTTTTGGCATAGATGGTGTGGGTCAAAATCCCCTCTGCCTCGTAAGCCATGGATAATGTGTGGGTATACAGACCGCCAATGAATGCATGGTGCATCCGAATGGCCGCGGGCATTTCACTGAGCTTATCAACAATGGCATCATCCACATCATTGTACAAGGTCCGCACCAAATGCTGATAAATTGGGTCCGTGATCTTCATTAAGAAGTGATTGAAGCCATCCTTCAACTGGGCATTATCCCAGTAACTAGCCGGCAGCAAGTCCCGCAACTGTAAGGTCGGGTTGATCGAGAAGGAGTCCAATACAAACTGTAATTTGCCGTTGTAATCTGAACGGGTCGCTGTGAAATCAATCGCCTTATTATTGTAGGTCATGATCGAATCTGGTTGGATCTCCCAAATCTTGACGGGAACCGTCTCGTCATGATTGGTAAGATTGGCGTCCGCGTATTGAGAACCGTTTTTGGCCGCTTTGACCGTGATTCCTTGGATAATTGCCTGTCCGGCAAATTGCCGTCCGTTCTTCACTTCTTTAAACATATGGCGCCTGCTTTCCGTGTTTACTTTATTGTAACGTTTATCTCAAATTTCCAAAAGCCCTGCTGCCCTGAAAGCAAAACAGCGCCGTCCCGATTTGGGGCGGCGCTGTTTCTAGGAGGAAGCAATCTGCTCAAGTGTGCTTTAGAATGTGGACTTTGGACCAGCCCATTCGTCGCGGATGATTTGAGCCATATCGGCGATCAATGGTTCCTTCGGGTTGGTGATCGTGCAGTTATCTTCGTAAGCCAATTCAGCTAAACGATCCGCAGCGTCATCCACTTGTTTCTTGCTGATGCCTTGATCCTTCAAGGACATCTTGATACCCACGCTCTCGGCCAGCTTCACAATGGCATCAGCCAGCTTGTTCACTAACTCTTGCGTGCTGCTGCCAGTCAAACCAACGTAGCGTGCAATTTCTGCGTAGTCTTCGTCTGCCCGGAAGTAGTTGTATTTCGCCCAAACAGCACGTTTTTCAGGCATCTTCGCATTGTAGCGGATGACATGAGGCATTGTGATGGCAATGACCCGTCCGTGCGGCAGATGGTACTCCCCACCCAGTTTGTGGGCAATCGAGTGGTTAATACCCAGCAAAGCATTGGCGAAGGCCATACCGGCCATCGTGGAAGCATCGTGCATGTTACTCTTTGCTTCTTGATTACCATCGTAACTCTTCTTCAAGTTGTCAAAAACCAATTTGGCAGCCTGCAAGCTCAGTCCCCGCGTGTAGTGGGAAGCCATAGTCGATACATAACTTTCAATTGCGTGGCACAATACGTCAATCCCAGAATCCGCCACAACGGTCTTGGGAACTGTTTCGATGAACTTGGAGTCCACGATGGCCACATCAGGAGTCAAAGCATAGTCAGCCAAGGGATACTTCACACCAGTCTCGCTGTCAGTAATCACTGCGAACGGTGTCACTTCAGAGCCAGTCCCAGAAGTTGTCGGGATACAAATCAACTTCACATCGTTCAACTTAGGGAACTTGTAAGTCCGTTTACGAATATCCAAGAACTTCTGCTTTGCGCGGAAGAAAGAAGAATCCGGTGCTTGATAGAACATCCACATACCCTTGGCGGCATCCATCACGGAACCCCCGCCGATGGCAATCACTGTATCCGGTTTGAAATCATTCATGGCGGATTGACCGTGGAATACTGTATCGCTGGAAGGATCAGGTTCTACATCCAAGAATGTTTGATATTGAACTGGGTTGTGCCGTAATTTCAATACGTCTTCAACGATCTTCACATAGCCCAGTTTTTCCATCCCGTGATCGGCGACGATAAAAACGCGGGAAATGTTTTGCATTTTTTCAAGATAGTTCACTGCGTTTTTTTCGAAGTAAATCTTGGGTGGCAACTTTACCCATTGCAAGTTATTCCGACGCTTAGCCACTGTTTTAACATTCAACAGATCAACCGTGCCCACGTTATGGGAAACAGAGTTCATTCCGTAAGAACCGCAGCCCAGAGTCAGTGACGGGATCATGTTGTTGTAAAGATCGCCGATACCGCCGACAGAACTTGGCGAGTTAACCAGAATCCGGCAAGCCTTCATCCGCAAACCGTATTGAACGATCAAATCATCATCATCCGTGTGGATACAAGCAGAGTGACCCATACCGCCTAATTCCAACATTTCTTCGGCCTTCTTGAAGCCATCTTCGTGATCTTTAGCTTTAAGCAAAGCCAATACTGGGGAAAGTTTTTCCCGGCTCAACGGATATTCATCACCGACACCGTTAATTTCAGCCACCAAGACCGGTGTCCCCTTTGGCACCTTCAAACCAGCCCATTCAGCAATGGTGTTAGCTGATTTACCGACCACATCTGGATTCACTGAATGGCGTTCTGCATTGATCACGACCTTGGATAATTTGTCAATTTCATCCTTCTTCACCATGTAAGCACCCTGGCGAATGAATTCAGCCTTAACTTCGTCATAAATATCAGCATCGACGATGGCCGCCTGTTCAGAAGCACAGATCATGCCGTTATCGAATGACTTCGAAAGGACAATATCGTTAACTGCTTGACGAATATTGGCCGTCTTTTCAATGTAAGCAGGCACATTTCCTGCACCGACACCCAGGGCAGGTTTACCCGTGGAATATGCGGACTTAACCATGCCTGGACCACCAGTGGCCAACACTGTGGCGACACCTGGATGATTCATCAGTGCTTTAGTGGCATCAATACTGGGTGTCGGAATGTAGCTCAGCGCATCTGCCGGCATCCCTGCAGCAATGGCGGCTTTCTTAATGACTTCCAGTGCTTCAGCAGAACATTTTTGAGCCTTCGGGTGGAAAGCAAAGATAATCGGGTTACGGGTCTTAATACTGATTAAAGCCTTGAACATGGTCGTGGAAGTGGGGTTAGTGACCGGTGTAACACCCGCAATGACGCCCACTGGTTCTGCAATTTTCATGATCTGATGTTGCTGATCGTCTTCAATGACCCCAACGGTTTTATCATCCTTGATGGCGTGCCAAATTTCTTCGGTGGCGAACATGTTCTTGACCGCTTTATCTTCATAAACGCCCCGGCCGGTTTCTTCCACCGCCATCTTGGCTAACCGCATGTGCGCATTCAAACCCGCAATCGCCATTTCATGGACAATGTAGTCGATTTTTTCTTGATCAAAAGTTTCCAGCACCTTCAGTGCTTCATGGGCATTATCTACTAAAGAATTGATCATTTCGTCAACTGACGGTGTCAGTTCCTTAACGGTTTGGTTTTTCTTGGCAGTCTCGAGCATAATTCTACCTCCGTAATTGGTTTAAGTTATGTTTATCACTTCACAAGAATAATATACACAACTCCGCCCACTTTGTAAAGCTTTTTTGTGATTAATTTCACGGTTTTTCGAAAATATTTTTTTGGAGCGCTTAAATAGCTGCTGTAAAAGGGTTTATGTGCATATAAGAAAGACCGGCATCTTATTTTGGTAGGGCATTCTTTGGTTAGTTTGGTCAATGGAATGCTTGGCTGTGGGAATTAAATTGGTGCGACGGAGAACGAACTTGATTCACTTGACATGTGATGGCACAGTGTAGCACAGATATTGGTGTGTTGGTATTTGGTTGCGCATCCCAGAAGCTGGGGGGCGCTCAACCGACCCGCTTTACGTAAACGGGCTTCGCCGACCAGGGGCTAGGGCACAAGAGCCAAGGCACATAAAACCTAAGTACGGGTTTTCTGTGCCTTGGCTCTTGTGCCTACGCCCCTAACCGGTCGGCTGCGCCCTCTGCAAAAAAAGAGACTCAATCATCCCAACATGATCAAGTCCCAAAAACAAAATGTGTGCTATGTGTGCTTCTGCTCGGTCAGCAACCAGGACCGAGTTATTAAGCGCTTAATGTTGCTCCTTTTACCACTCGTTCAATGTTCCCCAAAGTGCCGATTCATATCACCATACAGAGGACTGGTGAATTCCCGCTCGGCTACTTTTATAGAATACCGGAAAAAGAATGCGATGTGGACCTAATATTGACAATGATTCTTTATGAAAAGTGAATGGTCTACTTGACTAAACCAAAAGCAAACACTACCGATCATTATCTTTCGACTCACGCAACAGCAATTGCATTATTCTGCCTGGTGCGGCGACGCAGGTGTCTCATCGACCGGATGAATGGCCTGAAAGACGAACTTAAGTCGGCCATCCGGCTGGATATATACCACCAGTTGGGTGTTGGCCAAATCTTGGGTCTGCATAATCCACGGATTGTGATACGGGCTGTATTGGTAGTATGGGGCCATGGGAACATTCTGGCCACCTGGATTAAAGAATACCGGATCTGCCATGAAAACCACCTCCACACATGTGTGTCAAACAGCATTGATTAGAGTCGATATCGGTTTTTCTGCCGGCACTGATACCACCTAAATTATAACGTATTTTCGATCAGAAATGACGTATTTAACCTCTGAAACAACAAAGATCAGCGTCACGCCACTAAAAAACGCCATCCTCATAATGAGAAGTGACGTCTTTGGTAAACAAAATTATTCGTTCTTGGCAGAATCATCTGTCTGCTTGTCTGAACTGTCATCACTGGCCGTTGTATCGGCAGCTGAATCAGATGCAGTGTCATCGGTCGTCGCGGCAGCAGGTTGATTATTCTCCACTGCGGCGGCACCGTTACCCGGAGTGACATTCCGAATGGCCCCTAAGTTGAAGGTCAAGTAGATACCATCACTATCAATGACGACGGTCTTGTCTGCATTATTGATCGTATCCACCACACCATGCAATCCGCCGATCGTCACGATCTTGTCACCCTTCTTCAATTGGGTCAACATTTCTTGACGTTTTTGTTGTTGCTTCTTTTGTGGGCGCATCATGGTGAAATACATAACCAAAACCAGCACGACCATCATGATAATCATGCCCATCCCGCCACCAAGCGGGCTAGCTGCTGCTAAAAAGAAATTCACTGTCTTGTACACTCCTTCAATAGTTTCTCGTTAAACACTTTAGCATATTTTCCGTGAACACGCTTGAATTTGCTAAAAGTTTTTCGCGTGTACGTCGTCATATCCATATTGTTCAAACAAGTTTTCACGGAACTCCAGTAAATTATCATCCATAATGGCCTGGCGCACATCGGCCATAAGATGGATTAAAAAGTACAAGTTGTGATAAGTCGTCAAGCGCAAGCCGAATGTTTCGTCAGCTTTGATCAAGTGACGAATGTAGGCCCGGGTATAGTGGGTACAAGTATAGCAGTCACAGTCGGCATCCAGCGGTGTGAAGTCGTGGGCATATTGGGCGTTTTTGACCACCAATCGGCCATGGTGGGTCATCACTGTACCGTTACGGGCAATCCGGGTCGGCAATACACAATCGAACATGTCAATACCGCGAATAACACCATCAATCAAGGCATCCGGCGAGCCCACACCCATGAGGTAACGGGGCTTGTTCTCCGGCAGCAACGGTGTGGTGAAGTCCAAGACATGATTCATTTCTGCTTTGGACTCGCCGACTGATAAACCACCGATGGAATAACCAGGGAAATCCAAACTAACCAAGTCCCTGGCGCTTTGCTCACGTAAATCTTGGAAGCCAGCGCCCTGAACGATTCCAAACAAGCCTTGCGTATCTGGATTACGGTGGGCCTTCAAGCCTCGCTCTGCCCAGCGGCTAGTACGGGCCACGGAATCCCGAACATATTCGTAACTCTCAAAGAAAGGAGGACATTCATCCAGTGACATCATAATGTCGGGGCCGAGATCGTTCTCGATTTGAATCGCCTTTTCTGGGGACAAAAACATCTTCTCGCCAGATAGATGGCTGCGAAAATGAACGCCTTCTTCAGTCAGATCCCGGTTATTTGCCAGCGAGAAAACCTGGAAACCGCCAGAATCCGTCAAAATTCCCTGATCCCAGTTCATGAACTGGTGCAGGCCGCCCGCTTCTTTAACAATCTCGGGGCCTGGCCGTAACCACAGATGATAGGTGTTGGATAAAATCACACCCGCTCCCATCTCTTTCAATTCCTCTGGACTCATCAGCTTAACGGAAGCTTGGGTACCGACAGGCATAAACATCGGCGTGGGAAATGTCCCGTGGGGGGTAATTAACTCTCCCAGCCGGGCGCCGGTGTGTTTCTCCTTTTTGATTAAATGATATCTAACTGGTACTGTCATAGAAATTTTGCTCCTATTCGTAGTGACTATCGATCGACAAAACGCCCTACCATCTTATCAGAAGAAATGCAAAAGGGAAAGAATTGTGTCTGGTCTGACATTTTTTACGATTTGTGCGCAATGTTGTCCCCTTTTGCGAATATAACGATTGAGCAGAAAAAAATCAATTAAGTCGCAAAAGAACCATTGACTTTCCGCCTCACATTTCATATCATTTGTACCAACCTCTTTCACAGGGGTGCCTTTGAGCCGTATGAATTGTCGTGGGGACAGTTCTGCTACGCGACTTAACAAGGAGGGGAAGGTTTATGAATAACCTTAAAGTGGGACAATCAGTGATTGCCACCAGCTATACAATGGAGGACCACAGTTTTTCCAAGCTACCCGGAAAGATCGAGGTTATCTTAGAACAGTCCGTTATTTTGTCCGTCGCCAATCAGTGGCTGGTCAACAATGCTAACGGTCGGATCTGTGTTTCTAAGAAGAAGCTCACCGCAGCGGATGGCGACAAGCAGTGTTCTGCCAGTTAACAAGGTGCCCTGAGTGACTCCCGGTATATCAGCAAGACCCTGAAGCCAATTCCTTCAGGGTCTTACTGAATTCAACACAAAAATGTTCAAAAAAGAGGGCCGCATGGCCCTCTTTTTCATTGTCTAAAAATTGCTTAGTCCATTTCTTTCATAGGTTGCGGATGCGGATTCTCGCTATTGTAGATGAACATCGCATCGCCAAAACTGAAGAACCGGTATTTCTCTTCAATAGCATGCTGATACGCGTTTAAAATCATGTGCCGGCCGGTAAAGGAAGCCACCAGCATCACCAGTGTGGACTTAGGCAGATGGAAGTTGGTAATAAAGGCATCGACAATTTTCCATTGATAACCAGGTTTCAAGAAAATGTCCGTCCAACCGCTGTCGGCCTGGATTTTTCCATCAAATTTGGTGCCAATGGATTCCAATGTCCGAATCACAGTGGTCCCTGTGGCAATAATGCGGCCGCCGTTTTGCCGAACCGCATTCAAGGCAGCGGCGGATTCTGGCGTTAACCGATAGAATTCGGAGTGCATCTTATGGTCTTCCACATTCTCTTCCAACACTGGGCGGAAAGTACCCAATCCGATGTGCAGGGTCAAATACACCAGCTTAACGCCCTTATCCTGGGCCTTTTTTAACAATTCTTTGGTCCAGTGCAAGCCTGCGGTGGGAGCAGCAGCAGAACCCACTTCCTTCGCGTACACTGTTTGATACATTTCGGGATCATCCAGTTTGGCCTTAATGTACGGTGGCAAGGGGGTTTCGCCTAATTTATCCAAAATTTCCATGAAAATCCCCTGATAAGTAAAGCGGATCATCCGAATACCCTCATCGCGCTCTTCAATGACTGTTGCTTTTAACAAACCATCACCAAAATCGATCTCTGTACCCACATGCACTCGTTTGGCAGGTTTCATTAAAACCTCCCAGTCATCACCGCGAGTATTATTCAGCAGTAATACCTCGACATGGCCGCCGGTATCAGGTTTGACCCCATATAACCGGGCCGGCATCACCCGCGTATCATTCAACACCACAGCGTCGCCAGGGTTTAAATAATCCAGAATGTCATAGAAATGCTTATCGGTGGTTTTGCCAGTCGCTGTATCTAAAACCAGCATACGGGAGGCATCCCGCTCTGGGAGCGGTGTTTGGGCAATCAATTCCTGTGGTAAATCATAGTCAAAATCTTCTGTTGTGAGCACAATTACACTTCCAAATTCATATTTTGTGAGGGCGGTGTGAGCCCTAAATGTTGATAAGCCAATGGTGTGACTTGACGGCCGCGGGGGGTTCGGATCAGCAAACCGCGCTGCATGAGAAATGGTTCATACATCTCAGCAATGGTTTGCTCCTCCTCACCGACATTGGCAGCAATGGTTTTAACACCGACTGGACCGCCCTGATAATGATCGATCATTAGTCGAAGAATCTTACGGTCCAGGGTATCTAACCCCATGTCATCCACCTGTAATTTGGTTAACGCAGATGCCGCGATTTGCTGGGTGATGGCTCCGTCGCCGTTCACTGTAGCGTAGTCCCGGACCCGGCGCAATAGGCGATTGGCGATTCGCGGGGTCCCCCGCGACCGACGGGCAATCTCCAGTGCCCCATCCTGATCAATCTGTAATCCAAATATTTTGGCAGAACGATTAACGATTTGGGTGAGTTCGGCGGTGGAATAATAAGCCATGTGCATCGATATGCCGAAACGATCACGTAGAGGCGCAGACAACAAACCAGCGCGAGTAGTTGCACCAACCAAGGTGAACGGTGGTAAAGCAAAGTGAATTGGATGAGCAGCAGGTCCCTCACCGACAATGATATCGATATAGAAATCTTCCATTGCCGAATAAAGCACTTCTTCCACCGGTTTAGGTAAGCGGTGGATTTCATCAATGAAAAGGACATCGCCTGGCTGCAATTCATTCAATTGGGCAACTAAATCCCCACTTTTTTCAATGGCGGGCCCACTGGTCTGACGCAACTGGACACCCATCTCATGGGCAATAATGGCCGCCAAGGTGGTTTTCCCTAAGCCTGGCGGGCCGTACAGTAATACATGGTCCAGCGATTCTTCCCGGGCGCGTGCTGCTTGAATGAAGACGCTCAACTGATTTTTAAGCGCCGCTTGGCCGATATATTCGGCCAGTGTGGCCGGTCTTAAAGAGTTGTCCAAACCGTCTTCATTGTCTTGGGCTTCATTATCCACAATCCGCTCAGAATCTGTCACGGCGACCTTCCTTTCCCAACAAAATTATCGTGTCTTCGTCAATAACCGTAATCCCAGTCGAATGTAATCATCCGTTTTCTGGTCTGGCTTCTCCCGCAAGCTCTTGGCCACCCGGGCCACGTCCTTTGCATTGTAACCGAGGGTGGTTAAAGCAGCCAACGCATCGGTCAATGCGGGAGAGTCATTTGCCGCTGCGGGATCTGTCCGGGTCGGTGGCGTAACCGGTCCACCCGCGGCCACCTGACCCAATTTATCCGCCAACTGTAAAATGATCTGCTGTGCGGATTTTTTACCAATCCCCGGAAAATGAGTCAAATACTGGACGTCATTACCTTGAATTGCTTGTACTAGGGCCGGAGCATCACCAGTGGCCAAGATTGCTAACGCCGATTTAGGACCAATCCCCGTGACACTGGTCAACCGCTGAAATAATTGTTTCTCAGTCAGGCTGGAAAAGCCATACAGAGTAATGCCAATATTGTCCCGGACTGTTTGTTCGACGTAAACCGTCACGGTACTCTCCCCCACCGTAAAGCGATAGGGATTGGGCACAATTAACTTATAGCCGATCCCTTGCACCGTCATCACCAAATAATCAGCGTGCACGGCAGCAATGGTCCCGGTAAAAAACTCGTACATGGCGGCTCGTCCTTTCTCACATCTTTTTCTAGTCTAACACAAACGTCTGTGCGTTACTCGCCGCCCCAGGCATGATGCGAGTCCTGAATTCGTTTGAACATTCGCGCCAAATCACGATCGGTGAAATGGGTGATCGTCGGCCGGCCATGGGGACAGTTGAACGGATTTTCACAGTCGCGCAAACTATCCAGCAAATGCTGGGCCTGTTGCGGCGTAATGTAGGTGTTGGCCTTGATCGATGCCTTACAACTAATCAAGGCCGTCGCTTTATTTAAAAACTTGGTAAGGCTTAGGGTGTGATCGGTCAAAAAGTAATCGATCATTTCTCGAATCATGGCTTCTGTGTCTTTTTGGGCAAACCATGCCGGGTGGGAATGCACCACAAACGTATTATCACCAAAAGGCGCCAGCTCAATGCCCGCCTGCGCCAGATCAGGCAAATGCGCTGCAATCGTGGTGTAGTCCGCCGCCGAGTAATCGAGGATCAGCGGCACCAGCAATGTTTGCTGATCAGGTTTAATCTGTCCCACTTGAGCGCGATACTTTTCGTAATTGACCCGTTCTTGGGCGGCATGTTGATCCAGAATATACAGGCCATCTTCGCCTTCAGCCAGCAAATAAGTCAGATGCACCTGAGCCAAAAAATGAAGTTGTGGAAAACGTTTAGTTGGTGTATTGGTGTTATCCACCAATGCCGTTTGTGTGACAGCCTGGGGGTAAGATTGGGTGGAAAACGCCAACGCCGGCTGGTCCTGAGCGACCCGCTGATCCCACGCCGCCAGCACCGCCGGATCCGCGAAGGCGTCCTCGGGATGCAAGGCGTCAGCAGCAATGAATTGCCCATTCGTCGCCACATGGGCCTCGGCTTCTGCCACCACGGGTTCCTCAGTGGTGGCATGGCCGGATTGCGTCGGGACAGCTGTTTGACTCATTGTATCCAACTGCGCTGACAGATCCGCCCATTCTTTGGGCTGGGGCACCGTATTCCGACTATGGGAATACAGATTCTCTAACGCACTGGGAATCAACCGTTGCTCGCCCAATTGTTTGGCCACCAGATCTGTGAGCAAAGTAGTCAATTCATTTTCCTTACTTAACCGCACCTCCTGTTTCGTGGGATGCACGTTCACGTCCACCAGCAGCGGATCCATGTGCACTGAAACAACCGCCACTGGATAGCGACCCACCATCAGCTTCGTCCCATAACCAGCAATTAAAGCCTTATTCAGCGCATAATTCTTAATGTAGCGGCCATTGATCAGTAATGAAATAAAATTGCGCGATGCGCGGGTAACTTCCGGTTTAGCGACAAAGCCTTGGACCTGGTAGTCCAGGGTATGGCCCTTAATGGGAAGTAAACTGCGGGCAACAGAATTACCATAGATGGCCGCAATGGTCTGCTGCCAATCATCATTACCCACTGTGGCCACCATTGTTTTGGTGTCATTGACCAAACTAAACGCCACATCTGGGTGGCCCAGTGCAATCCGGTCCACAATATCAGCAATATGCGCCAGTTCAGTTTGGACAGACTTCATGTATTTTAAGCGGGCTGGCGTATTGTAAAACAAGTCTTTTACAGTAATCGTCGTACCCTTGGGTTGGCTGGACTTCTCCTGTTTGAGCAGCTCACCGCCATTCACAACTGCAGTCTCCCCTAAACCATTTGCCGTACTGGTGGTCATCGTGACTTTGGCGACCGCGCCAATACTGGCCAGGGCTTCACCACGGAAACCCAAGGTGCCGATTTTGAACAAATCAGCGCCTGTGGCAATCTTGCTGGTGGCGTGCCGCGCAAATGCCAACGGCACATCCTCGGAGGCGATCCCGTCACCATTATCGCTGACACTGATCAGACTCAAACCACCGTCCCTGACCTGCACCCGAATCTGGGTGGCTTGAGCATCCAATGAATTCTCAACCAATTCTTTGACCACTGAGGCGGGGCGCTCAATCACTTCTCCTGCTGCAATCTGGTTGCTCACTTGGGCTGATAGGGCATGAATCTTACCCATCCGCAATCGTCTCCTTTCATTTAAGATTCCGCACGTTCATCTTTCTTTTTGTTCGTAGCCCGCCGCAATTTTTGCTGCCAAGCATCCACTTGATTCATTAACTGAATGGGGGTCATGTGGCCAATGTCTAAATCTTTGAGGCCGTCCACGACTCGACGTTCCACGGAGTCCGTTAAAACCACCGTTTCTGGTCGAAACAGGGCCAATTGCTGCTCACTGTTTTCCGCCACCGCAGCCGGTTGGTGGGCTGGCACTTTCTGCATCACCGGTGCCGGCACAGCTCGCCTTTTACCTTCTAATTGCTGCAAAATCACATCGGCTCGTTGCAATACGGTCTCTGGTAAACCGGCCAATTTTGCGACATGAATCCCGTATGACTTATCGGCCGGCCCTGGTTCAACCCGATGCAAAAATACCAGCTGACCATTTTCTTCAGCGGCCCCCACATGGACATTGTGTAAATGCGGTAATGTGTCCGCCAATTGCGTCAGCTCATGATAATGGGTAGAAAACAACGTCTTAGCTCGGACATGATTATGAATATACTCAATAATTGCCTGAGCCAGGGCCATCCCATCATAGGTCGCGGTACCCCGGCCGATCTCATCAAAGAGAATCAAACTGCGCGGAGTGGCATGCATCAAAGCATCGTTGGCCTCCATCATTTCCACCATGAATGTACTGTTGCCGGATAACAAATCATCAGCAGCCCCAATCCGAGTGAAGATATGATCAAATAATGGCATCTGGGCAGAGGTTGCCGGCACGTAACTGCCGCACTGAGCCATGATCACGGCGAGTGCCAACTGCCGCATGTACGTCGATTTACCAGACATATTTGGCCCAGTAATCAATAGAATCTCTGTCTCTGGGTCCATTGTGACTGAGTTTGGGACATAAGCATTGGCGCCTAATACCTTCTCCACCACCGGATGGCGACCATCCACAATATTTAGATCCTGTTGATGCTGGACGAATGTCGGCCGGACATAGTGATACTGTTCGGCAATCACCGCAAAGCCCTGGAGCACATCCAAACTTGCTAATTGAGCGGCAAGCGTTTGAATGCGCGCAATCTCTTTTTGAATTTCTCCCCGGACCTGGGTAAAGAGTTGATATTCCAACGCCGTTGATTGTTCGGAAGCTTCCAATACCAACCGTTCTTGGTCCTTTAACGCCGGTGTAATGAACCGCTCCGCATTCGTCAGAGTTTGTTTGCGCTCATAACGGCCTTCCGGTACTTTATCTAAATTAGAGCGGGTAATTTCGATATAGTAGCCAAACACCTTGTTGTAACCAATCTTCAAATTATGAATACCGGTAGCGGCCCGTTCCTTGGCCTCTAAGTTGGCAATCCACCGTTTGGAGTGATGCATCGTGTCCCGGTACTGATCTAATTTTTCATTATACCCATCCCGAATAACGTCGCCCTCTGTGACAGAAATCGGCGGATCATCTACAATGGCACGACTGATCAAGTCGGCGACTTCCGGTACCGGATCCATGGTCTTCAACAAGTTGTCGAACGCATGGCTCTTCAGTTGCCGTAACGTATCCATAATTGCCGGTACTTGCTGCAAAGAAGCCTTGAGCTGTAAAAGATCCCGGCCATTGGCACTGCCCAAGGCGATACGGCCGGCTAATCGTTCTAAGTCATATACTTTGGTCAATTGTTCCTGCAGTGTCACCCGTTGAAAATAATCATCAACCAACGCCGCCACTTTATCTTGTCGCGCCGTAATTTCCTTTTCCGAAAGCAGCGGCCGTTCTAACCACTGTTTGAGTAAGCGGCCACCCATCGCCGTACGAGTTTCGTCCATCACCCAAAGCAATGAACCCCGTTTATTCCCATTCCGTCGGGAGGAAATCAATTCCAGATTAACTTGAGCATCGTGATCCATCTGAAGGAATTGACTAGGAGTGTATACCACCGCTTTCTGCAAATGGGCCAAAGCCCGTTTTTGGGTGGCCAAAAGATAGCCGACCAACCGCGCCAATACCTGTTTTTGCCCATCGTTAGCCGCATCTTGGCGGACATAGCTGACTTCTGCAGAAATCTCTGGCAATTGTTGAGGGGATTGTAACACGCTGAGGGGTTTGAAGGCATCAGCCAAATCACTGGGTAAATTATCCGCCACGACGATTTCTTTGGTCTGTAAAGACATCATTTCATTCAATACTTCATCCACACTGCCCAGCGTGGTCACCCACACTTCCCCAGTAGATAAATCCGTATAGGCAAAATGATATTGGCCATTTAGCTCATCCACGGCAGTGAGGTAGTTATTGTCTCGCTGCTTGCCCGGTGAATCCGGCATCTGTGTCCCTGGCGTCACCAATTGAATAACGGCACGCTTAACCATGCCCTTAGCCAGACGGGGATCTTCCATTTGCTCACAAATGGCGACTTTGTATCCCTTGTCGACCAAAATGTCGATGTAGCTTTGGACGGCATGGTGGGGTACACCGCACATCGGGACTGGATCTGATACACTCTTGTTCCGTGATGTCAGTGTCAACTCCAGCATCTGCGACCCTTTGATCGCATCATCGTAAAACAGTTCATAAAAATCCCCGATCCGATAAAACAGAAAGGCATCGGGGTACTGGTTTTTGATGGCGAAGTATTGCTGCATCATTGGCGTTTGTTTAGAATGACTGGCCATGCTGCACTCCTTTTTTGTTTGCCGATTCGTTACTTTTGTACCCTCTAATATATCACAAACTGGGTGAATAGGTGGTTTGCAGGTACGTGTAGCCGCTGTTGACACCGAAAAAAGGGCACCTCCCCTGTGTGGTACAGCGGTGGTGTCCCGATTGGTTAAACTGGAGGTGGAGAATGATCGATTTATCCCAAATCCATTTGTGCTCCCCTCGTTGGTAGGAAGCGCTTCGCCTAGCCTCGCCAGTTCTACAAACACACCATACCATGGGCCCTTTTAGTGGTGACCGCAATATTTGTAAACTTAGTTTGTGGAAGTTGCAGAGGCCAGAGGGCGCAGCCGACCGGTTAGGGGCGTATGCAGAAGGCAGGGCAGGCAGAAAACCCGGGTTTAGGTTTTATGTCTGCCCTGCCTTCTGCACTAGCCCCTGGTCGGCGGAGCCCGTTTATGGAGGCTATGGTAAAGAGTCCCATTACTGCCGTGCCAAAGCTGCGCAATCTCCGGGTGAACGGGGCTGCGAAGCGCAGCAAGTGCGTAGCCGCAGGCGTAGCAAGCTGTGACGGCGCTTTGAGCCCGCCAAGTACGCGGTCTCAAAGTCGCCTAACCGCATATAAACTTGCCCAGGACCGGGGCAAGTTTATTGCGGTTCCCACAGCTGAGCCCCATTCACCCTCCGATTGCTCCGCTTTAGCACTAGATTTGTCAGGCTTCGAAAAAGAAGACCGATCCAAATTTCTCAGTTCAAGTTTCCCATACAAAAACAAAGCCCCGATCCAAATATGGACTCGAGACCTTGTTTGAGAAGTACTAGACAACTACTGAGTTGTCACTAATTACATCATGCCGCCCATGCCTGGGGCGCCTGCACCAGGACCGGCTGCAGGAGCATCATTCTTGGGTTCAGGCAATTCGCTGACAACAGCTTCTGTGGTCAACAGTAAGGCCGCAACAGAGGCAGCGTTTTGTAATGCAGAGCGCGTTACCTTAGTGGGGTCAATGATCCCTGCTTTGACCATGTCTTCCCACTTGTCGTCGCGGGCGTTGTAACCGAATTCGGCCTTTTCACCCTTTAAGCGTTCAACAATGACAGAACCTTCCTTGCCGGCATTCTTGGCAATTTGGCGAACTGGTTCTTCCAAAGCACGCAGAACAATGTTGATACCAGTTTGAACGTCGCCCTCTTCGTGCAGTGCAGCCACAGCAGGGATCACGTTAACCAGTGCAGTACCACCACCAGCGACGTAGCCTTCTTCAACGGCTGCACGAGTCGCATTCAGGGCATCTTCGATCCGGTACTTGCGTTCTTTCAGTTCAGTCTCAGTGGCCGCCCCGACATTGATGACCGCAACACCGCCGGCTAACTTAGCCAAACGTTCTTGTAACTTTTCACGATCGAAATCAGAAGTAGTTTCGTCAATTTGCTTACGGATTTGGCCAACCCGTTCTTGAATGGCATCCTTTGCACCAGCGCCTTCAACGATCGTCGTATCGTCTTTCGTCACTGTGACTTTACCAGCTTGACCTAATTGATCAATCGTTGTGTCCTTCAATTCCAAACCAAGGTCGGAAGAAATGACCGTACCACCAGTCAAAATGGCAATGTCTTCAAGTTGTGCCTTACGCCGATCACCAAAGCCAGGTGCCTTCACTGCAACAACATTGAAAGTGCCCCGGATCTTGTTCAATACCAAGGTCGGTAAAGCTTCCCCTTCAACATCATCAGCAATGATCAACAGGGACTTGCCTTGTTGAACGATTTGTTGAAGCAACGGTAAAATGTCTTGGATGTTGGAGATCTTCTTATCCGTAATCAATAGATATGGATTGTCAAGATCAGCTTCCATCTTGTCGTTGTCGGTCACCATGTATTGAGACAGGTAGCCGCGATCAAATTGCATCCCTTCAACAACCTTCAAGTCTGTTTCAATACCTTTAGACTCTTCGATCGTGATCGTACCGTCATGACCAACTTTGTCCATGGCGTCTGCGATTAATTTACCAATTTCTTCACTGGAAGAAGAAACCGCCCCGACAGAAGCAATTTGATCCTTTGTTTCCACTTTGTGTGAGTTCTTGTGCAGCGCTTCAACTGCTGCCTTAGTTGCCTTCTCAATACCAGTCCGGATACCAACGGGGTTAGCGCCAGCAGTGACGTTCTTCATACCTTCACGCACGATGGATTGAGCTAAGACAGTCGCAGTGGTAGTCCCGTCACCGGCGATATCATTGGTCTTCGAAGCAACTTCGGAAACTAACTTAGCACCCATGTTTTCGTAGTGGTCTGGTAAATCGATATCCTTGGCAATCGTTACACCATCATTAGTGATTTCCGGTGCACCATAGGATTTTTCCAAAACAACGTTCCGACCCTTGGGTCCGAGTGTTGTCTTGACAGTGTCGGCTAATTTATCGACACCGCGTAACATTGCAGCACGTGCGTCTTCAGAGAACTTGATTTCTTTTGCCATTCGAACTTTCACCTCATATAATTATTGTGTTTTATATTCGTAGATCACAGCGGGAAAAATTATTCCACAATCGCCATGATGTCCTTATCATGCAAAACCAAATACTTTTGATCGTCGTAACGTACTTCGGATCCTGCATATTTGTCAAACAGGACCTTATCACCAGTTTTGACGCTGGGTTTGATACGGCTGCCGCTATCAGTCAAAGCACCCTCGCCAACCGCAACGATTTCACCCGTTTGTGGTTTCTCTTTGGCGTTGCTAGCCAGCACAATACCGCCGACTGTTTGTTCCTCTGCTTCTTGGACCTTAACGATGACCCGATCGCCTAATGGTTTTAACACGAAGAATCCCTCCTAAAACAGTTATCATCAATAGTTGTTAGTCACTTAGCACTCAACACAGCTAAGTGCTAATCACATGTTCTATGATATCATTTTCGGGTTGGAATGCAACACTTTTCAGCAAATTATTTGCACTGTTGGCCATAGACTGCTAATCGTGCTGGGAGATTTTCCATTTCTCACCGGCAGCGCCAAGTGCGCCATTGACACTGCTGGCAAGAAAGCATGATGAGCCGAGTACAACCAAAAAGCTCCGCAGAAGCATATTCCTCTGCGGAGTTAATGTGCGCCGATTCAATTACTTTGTTTCGTTTGTTTCTGGTTCTTTCTCTTTTTTGCTCTTGTCTGAATTGGGATAGTGGTCGATGAAGTAGATTAGAGTCTGGAGTTCATTGACTAGGTCCACGTTTTGTACCCGGACGGTGTCTGGGACGGAGATGCGGATCGGCGTGAAGTTTAAGATGCCATGAACGTTAGCTTTCACTAAACGATCCGTGATATCCTGAGCTGATTGGGTCGGTACCGTCAAGATGACGATATCAATTTGCTGATCTAGCAATTGGGTCTCCAATTCGTCCATCGGATAAATGGGCACGCCGCTTTGAATCTTGCCGGTGATATCGGGATCGATGTCAAATGCCGCTGAGATGCGCACCGAGTTAGTCTGCCGAAAATTGTAATTCAACAAAGCATGACCGAGATTGCCCACACCGATGAGTGCGACGTTGGTGAGGTGATCTTGATTCAATGTCTTGGCAAAAAACGTCAAGAGCGAATCTACATCGTACCCATAACCACGCTTGCCTAACGCACCGAAGTATGAGAAATCTCGCCGGATTGTTGCCGAATCAACCTTTACTGCTTCGGATAACTCAGTCGATGAGACTTTACCTTTCCCAGCAGTATGTAAAAAGTTGAGATAGCGATAATATAACGGTAGACGCTTGGCAGTTGCCTTTGGAATTTTAAAATCTGCCATTTTGGCCCTCCTTGTGCCTGATTGCACGGCCTCCAAGGAGGCCGTGTGAATTGCTCAAGAATGTTCGGGTTTGGTGGGATTAAAGGGGTCTCCCAAGTCACCACGAACATTTCGTAAACAAATGATACGTTTTCTCAAGCTAAAAAGCAAATAAATCACAAATTATTTCACATTGTTGTCTGCCTGTTTCTTCGGTACAATGATTTGTGAAAATAACTGTGTATTCAAGGAATAAAATTTGCCCGTCAGAAAGGTGTAAACTCGTGATTTTATTACAAGCACAGCATGTGCGCAAAGAATTCAATGCCATACCAATATTTACAGACGCCAATCTAGTCGTCCAGGACCATGACCGCATCGGACTGGTGGGCCCTAACGGTGTCGGTAAATCAACATTCATTAAAACCATTATCGGCGAGGAGGAACCAACCGCTGGTCAAATCAGTTTTGCCAACAATCTGAACTGGGGTTATTTAGCACAGGATTCTGGCTTAGATACAACGCGAACAATCTATGCGGAAATGTTAACAGCGTTCACTGATCTTCGAAAGATGGCTACCCAAATTCACGAATTAGAGCAGCAAATGGGTGCTGATCCGCATAACGAAAACTTACTCTCGACCTATGATCGGCTCAGTCACGATTTTACGGAGCAAAACGGTTATGGCTACGAGGCCGAAATTCGTACTGTCTTAGCTGGGTTCAAGTTTGGCCCAGATGTTTATGATAAGCCAATTGCCACTTTATCTGGTGGCGAGAAATCGCGCTTAGCCTTGGCCAAACTCTTACTGGAAAAACGCCAGCTGCTGATTCTGGACGAACCAACCAACCACTTAGACATTGATACGCTCACTTGGCTGGAAGGTTACCTGCGTAATTATCCTGGAGCGTTATTGCTAGTTTCTCATGACCAGTATTTCCTGGATAAATTAACCACTCAAATCGTCGAATTACGCCCCACTGGAACGACTCGTTACACCGGCAATTACTCAAAATACTTAGGAGAACGGGAACAACGCTCCGAGTTGGCCTGGAAAGCATACGAAAAACAGCAAGAAGAAATTGCTAAATTAGAAGACTATATTCAAAAGAACATCGTCCGCGCCTCCACCACAAAAATGGCCCAATCGCGCCGGAAGAAACTCGAAAAAATGGTTCGTTTGCCAAAACCCACCGGTCCAGATAAAACCATTCGTTTTTCGTTTACCCAAGAACGCAGCAGCGGCCATGATGTTTTACGGGTCAAGGACGCAACGGTGGGTTACACAGCTGATCATCCCATGTCTGGACCCATCAACATCAACGTAGACAAAGGTGACCGTACGGCCATCATCGGTCCCAATGGGATTGGTAAATCGACTTTATTGAAGAGTATTTTAGGCAAAATTCCCTTCCTCGCGGGCACGGTGTTATTCGGCACGGGCGTCGTCGTGGGATACTACGATCAGGAACAAATGATTTTGCATCCAGAAAAAACCGTACTCAATGAGGTCTGGGATGATCACCCGACCATGGCCGAAAAAGATATTCGGGCAGTCCTGGGTAGTTTCTTATTCCGCGGTGATGATGTACTCAAAGGAGTCGCTGATCTATCCGGTGGCGAAAAGGCCCGTCTTAGTCTGGTGAAGCTGGCGTTGGACCACGACAACTTCTTGATCTTAGATGAACCAACCAACCATCTGGACATCGAATCAAAGGAAGTGCTGGAAAACGCCCTGACTGATTTTGCCGGGACAATTCTATTTGTTTCCCATGACCGGTATTTCATCAACGCGCTGGCCAACCATACTTACGTCCTTTCAAAAGACGGCAGCACCCATTACTTGGGCAATTACGATTACTACATTGCCAAAAAAGCTGAAGAAGACGCCTTAGCAAGTGAACAGGCCACACCGGCTGATGCCCAACCGGTGGCAGTAGAAAAGACGGAAAATCAGCAAGACTTTGAAGAAACCAAGGCGGCCCAGCGTAACCAACGCAAGTTAACCAGAGAAGTTGCCGCTTTGGAGGCCCAAATCGACCAATACAGTCATGAGGAGGCCAAACTGCAGGAAAGCATGGCCGATCCAGCAGCATTAACAGACTACAAAAAAATGCAGTCACTGCAAGAACAGCTCACTGCACTTCAAAACAAACGTCATCAGGCTGAACACGATTGGGAAAACAAATTAACCGAGTTGGATGATCAAACCGACTAACCGACGTGGTTAGTCTTTAGAATTTCCTCAAAAGCATCTCTCACCGGACCTGCCGGCTTTTGCCACTCTTCCCACTTGGTAAAGTCTTCCGGCGGCATTTTGTACGTATCATTGATGTATTTTTCATACGCCTGTACGGCCCGGGTATGGGCAATATTAAGTTGGATAATCCGCACTTCTTTAATCATCCCCCGATTGGCCGCTAATTCTGCGCGGCCATTCATAAACATATTACTCACTTCAAAATATTGGGAACCGTCCAACCGGGTGATTTGTTCAATCAAATCCAAGGTCTGGTAACGATTCACTGCTTTATCTGGCACATTAATTCCCGCTTTCTAAGCATCCAAATTTTTTACTTTGCTGAACACAATTAAATCGGTGAGCTGATCACCGATCCGTTGAAATTGACGCAACCGCCCTTCCTGGATGAAATGATTGTGCGTCAAAACCTTCTGGGAGGCTAAATTATCCGGCAGCACCCCGGCGCTGACTCGATTTAAGGACAGCGCCCCCCACGCCTGGCGTACCATGGCAGCCACGATACGCTGCCCGAGGCCCTGCCCTTGAAATTCAGGGAGCACCTCATAACCAATCTCAGTCCGTGCATCCGTTTGATCAATGTCATTGAAGCCAACGATCCCAACCGGTCGGCCAGATTTGACGACCACATAACGGCCAGCTGCGCCAATCTGTGCTTGCCCCAGATCGTAACCAAGCTTCGTCTGGACAGCGCTTAAACTAGCGGCCGGCACCATCCCCAATTGGCGCGCCACCACCGGGTCTTTCCACTGGGGATAAAAGGTGGCGCCGTCACTGGGTTGCGCCAAGCGAAATACCAGCCTTGTCGATTCATCTTGCCATTGCGCAGGTAATGCTTGAAATATGTCCATCAATTAGTCGTCTCCTCTGTGGTCCACTTGGTCCCCAAGCGAACCAACCTTTTGGCGTTTTCTAACACATCATTGCTTGGTGTCTTAACCTTCCAATTTGTCGGAACAACGAGTGCCAATGTGGAATAACGATCCGGCGTAATAAATCCGATTTGCCGATACCGACGATCGTTGAGTGTGTATCGATATCCCGTCAAATAAGGCGCCGTGACCTGTTTTTTTGTCACCGGACCGCTATAATTGACTGGCGTCACATTTTGGCCGACATAGAAGTAATAACTGCCATCTGCGTAGCCCACTAGGCGGACAGTTTCGCGCACAGGCTGTCGACTGTACATCGTTAGCTGCTTCATATCCTGATCATTTTGCACGACCGAATAAGCCCCCACGATCCGCTCACTTTCCGGTGTGTAGCCGAAAAAGGATGGCCGTTCAACGCGCACGCGCGGGGTCACATGACCGAATTCTTTCATATAATGACGTGTGCTAGGGGTAAACATAAAAATGGCAGCCGCCGCTAAGCCCACTGCACTGATTACCATCATGCCAATCCCCCATCGCCGCCGCTCCTTATATCGCGGTCCGAGCAGGAGTGCGCCAATGGTAAACACAATCAGCCCACTGACCAAAATCACGGGCAGTGCCGTATTAATAAACCGCTCAATAAAAACCCATTGATCAAAATCCATCCAACGTCCCCTCCTCACTTTGCAGGCATTGGTTCAATTAGTCTTTTATTAAAGTGATCACCAGTGCCATTGCGGAGCAGTCGTAGGTTGAAAGGGGCTCAGCCGTGGAAACCACACCGCGCGCTTTTTGCGCGGATGTGGTTAGGCGTGTTTGAGACCGCGCACTTTGCGGGCTCAAACCGCCGTCACAGCGTTCCAGCCCCTTTCAACCGGAGACTGCGCAGCTTTGGCACGACGCAGCAGCGACTCTTAAACCCGCTGCGACAACGCTCTTTGCTTTTTTATGATACACTATTTTCAGCAATTCGCTAAACAGGGAAGTGTCAAGATTCGTGAGAAAATGGTCCGTTTTGTTTCTGTTACTCGGTATATATGTATTGACCACGGCATTTGTTGTGGTTGGTCACCGCGGTGATCCGCTCAATGCCCCAGAAGAAACTTTCCAAAGCATCGACTCAGCGTTCACCCATGGCGCTAACTATGTCGAACTCGATGTCCATGTCAGTCAAGATAATGTGCTGGTGGTCAGTCACGACCGGGATCTTTACCGTGTGACCAACACCCACGCCATTGTCAGTGAACATCCTTTTGCCGAGTTGCAGAAACTGCATCAAGCTAACGGTGAACCCATTCATAGTTTGGACGAGGTTTTTGCCCACTTTCAAAGCAATCCAAAGGCCAAATTTTTGATCGAGACCAAAAAGACGAAACATGGCAATCCTAAAAACATGGAAGCGTTACTGGTGGCACTGATTCAAAAGTACCATATGGAGAATCGCGTGATGGTGCACAGCTTTTCATATGAGAGTTTAGCCGAAATGAAGAAACTGATGCCCGCCATTCCCCGTATCTTTATTGCTGGCTCTCTGGGCCGGTTGAACTTCGAACGATTCACCGTGACCACCGGCGTTAATATTTCTTCAGAAATTGTCACGCCACAATTGGTCAACCAATTGCATTACATTGGCCAAAAGGTCTATGTTTGGGATGAAATGACTGAAAAGCAAAAGCACTGGGATTCAGTCGTCAATCTGCCCATCGATGGGGTCGTCACAAATTATCCTGAAGTGGGCCATGAATACCAACAGCTCAAAGGTGAAGCTGACCTGAAGACCATTAGCGATGATGTAGCGGTGGTCAGTGACCGCCCCATTGCCACTTATGAAAACCCCTACGCCCTCGTCCCCAATCAACATACCGCCACCCCGGGCATCACTTTGCATGCTACCCAATACGTGGCCATGAAGGGCCGCGCGTTTTATCAAGTGGGTGAAAACACCTTTGTGGATGCCGATTACGTGAACCCCGAAACATTGTGTCCAAATTTAGTGCCTTTTGTGGATGCCAAAGTCCAATTACGAGCGCATCAATCATCAGCAGTGGGTTACAACTCACCGACGCATCCCCAAAATAAAACAGGATCTTTACGGCCCAACCGCCAGTATACGATTGATGCCATTAAAGTGGTCAACAGTTCCGTATGGGTAAAAACTGACCGCGGTTGGGTAAATACGGCTTCTCTTTTACTTACTCTGCCTTCTGCCCGGCCGACCCAATTCACAACCCAATTAAGTGCTTATTTTGGTGAAAAAGCCGCTGATCGGATTGCGTTATTGAATCTGGCGGCACTTGTTCCTGGCAGTCAACTGATTAAACCGGCAGCCATTGTCAGCCAGTCTGGACCTTTTGCCACAGTGACCCCTGGGACAATCACCGCCCAGTCAATTAAGAAGGAGCGCACATCATGATGTCAAGAGAAGATCCCAGTCAAATTGATCACATCGGGCTGGTGGCCGAAGTGAAGGATAAATTACCTACTGAACCGACCATTACAGCCATGACCAGTATGTTAAAAATGTTTGCCGATGGAACCAGGGCCAAGATCCTGTTTGCCTTGTATGAATCAGAACTTCGGGTTTACGATATCGCAGATATTCTAGAGATGTCCCAATCTTCTGTTTCTCACCAACTGCGGTTGCTGAAACAATCCAAGTTAGTCAAAAGCCGCAAAGAGGGCAAAGAAGTATATTATTCACTGGCTGACGATCACGTCATCAACATCTTCTCCCAAAGTCTCGCCCACGCATCCGAGAAACCACAGTAATCACTGTATCTTTTACTTTTTAAGGAGTGTTTAATTTATGACGATTGATTGGCAAGCAGAAGTTGATAAGCGTAAGGGTGCGCTTCTTGCAGATTTACATGATTTATTGCGCATTAATTCTGAGCGGGATGTTCAACACGCCACTGCAGATTATCCGTTGGGACCAGGACCAGCCAAAGCATTAGACACAATGCTCACTTTCGGCCGCCGCGACGGTTTCACCACGAAGAACGTGGATAATGTCGCTGGCCGCATTGCCTATGGCAGCGGCGCCGAAATCCTTGGTCTCTTTGCCCATGTGGACGTAGTGCCCGCCGGTGATGGCTGGCAGACCGATCCGTATCAGCCTGTGATCAAGAACGACCGACTATATGGCCGCGGTACAGCTGACGACAAAGGACCGGCGATGGCGGCGTATTACGGTCTCAAAATCGTGAAGGATTTAGGGCTGAGCGTCCACAAGCAAATTCATTTTATTTTCGGCACAGATGAAGAAAGTGAATGGGTTGGTATTCACCGCTACCTTAAAACAGAACCAACGCCCGATTTTGGTTTCTCCCCTGACGCAGAATTCCCCATTATCAATGGTGAAAAAGGGATCGCCTCATTTAAGATCGACGTCTTACCACCAAAAAACAAGATCAGCGGTGAATACACATTACAATCCTTCACCGCTGGAATTCGCGACAACATGGTGCCTGGTACGGCCAGTGCGGTCATTACCGGGGCAAATCCAGGGGAACTGCAACAACGATTTGACTCGTTTCTGGCATCCCATCCCGTGGACGGAACAATCACCGGTCATGGGGATGCAATTCAATTGAACGTCACTGGTAAAGGCGCGCATGCCTCGCAACCGGACACCGGCATCAACGCGCCAAATTATCTCGCATTATTCCTGGACAGTCAGCCATTGAGCGGTCACGGTGCTGCATTCGTTCATGTGATCAGCCAATATCTGGCCAAAGATACAGATGGTACCGCACTAAGGATCGCACATCATGATGATTTGATGGGTGATTTGACCAGCAGTGCTGATCTGTTCAACTTCTCCCTTGAAAATCATCAAGCCAATGTGACGATTAATGTGCGTTTTCCCCAAGGAATAACGGCAGAGCAGATTAATCGGCGCATTGTCCAAACGATCGGTGCCAATGTTGTGACCAGTACGATTCTGGGTACACCGGAGACCCCGCATTATGTCAGTGGGAAAGATCCATTGGTGAAAACCTTGTTGCAGGTCTATAAAGATCATACAGGGCACCAAGGCAGCGAGGGAATTGTCGGCGGCGGCACCTATGGCCGCATCATTCCCCGTGGTGTCGCCTTCGGTGCCGAGATGCCCGATCAAGAAAGTGTCATGCATCAGGCCAATGAATACATCCCCTTGGCCGAACTGTGGCAAGCCACAGCAATTTATGCAGATGCCATTTACCGACTTGCCCAATAACCGATTTACACAACCACGCCGCGCGTTTGGTTACAGCTTAACGCGATTGTAACGTGGCTGTGTTTTTATTGGCGAAATGGTTACGTTATAATGGCAGGGTGTAATTTTTTAAGGTGGTGCAGTTTTGAAGCATATCCGACAATGGTGGGCACAATTTCGTGCTTGGATAACGCGACGGCGTAAACTGTCGCAAGAAACCCGTAAACAAGCAGAGCGGTCTGTCCTGAGTGAACAGGATACGCCCTTTGCTGCTTGGTTGCGCACTCGTTTTTCTGCCGGTTGGGCAACCAGTTGGAAGACTTTGGCATTTTGGTTCAACGTCGTTATGGCTGCCGCCCGCACGATTTGTATTCGCCTGCTGGCGGCAGCTATTGTCATCGGTGGACTAGGTATGGGCATGGTCCTGGGGTACTTTGGTGCGCTCGTCCAAACTGTCAAGGTTCCCACCCGCAGTACTCTGACAAAGCAAATCAATACGACCACCCAATCGTCCCAGTTATATTACGCGGACAACGTCAAAATGATGAATTTCAACACTGATCTGCGCCGGACACCCGTCGCCAGTAAGGCCATTTCACCTTGGTTGAAAAAAGCGATTGTCGCTACCGAGGATGAAAACTTTTACGTGCACTCCGGCGTGGTACCCAAGGCCCTAATTCGGGCCGGGGTGGGTGACATTACAGGGATCGGCGGGCAAACCGGCGGATCGACCCTGACTCAGCAATTGGTCAAAATGCAGTTGCTGTCCTCTGAAACAACCTTCAAACGTAAAGCCAGTGAAATATTACTGGCCTCCCGCATTGACAAATTCTTTAGCAAAGAGGAGATCCTCCGGGCGTATTTGAATGCCGCCACTTTTGGCCGCAACAATAAGGGCGAAAACGTGGCCAGGGTGGAGGAAGCGGCGCTAGGGTTGTTTGGTAAACACGCCAATCACTTAAGTATTGCTCAGGCCGCTTTCATTGCTGGCTTGCCGCAAAGTCCCTCTGTCTACACGCCCTATACACAAACCGGCACGCTGAAGAAGAATCTCAGCGCTGGGATTGATCGCAAAAATACCGTCTTGTTTCGCATGTATCGCGCTGGCGTATTGACCAACAAACAGTATCAATCAGCCAAAAAAGAGGATCTGAAATCCGAGTTTTTGGCTAAAGCCACCCCAGAACGGACTGACAGCAAATTAGGTTATCTGTATGATCTCATTTCCGACCAGGCTGTGTATTATTTGGCACAATACCTGGCAAAAAATGATGGCCTGAAATGGGCCACCGTGCGGCAACACAACGATACCTATGCCGAATATCGGCAACGGGCACTCACGTTGTTGACTACCAAGAATTATCAGGTACACTCAACAATCAATAAACCCGTTTACGATGCCATGCAAACCGCCATGAATCAATACGGTGACTATTTAGGAACGACCCATTCGTACACTGTGACCAATCCCACCACTGGGAAGGAAGAAACTGTGACTGAACCGGTGCAAAATGGGATGATCCTCCTCAACAACCAGACTGGGGCTGTACTGGGCTTTATTGGCGGCCGCAACTATTCGGAAAATCAGAGCAACCATGCCTTTTACACCTATCGCTCTCCTGGTTCTTCGATCAAACCATACTTAGTTTACGGTCCGGCAGTGGACCAAAAACTAATCGGGACCGAATCGCAAATTGCCGATTTTGAAGTTAACTACAACGGTTATTCTCCATCAGACTACGGCTCAACGATTCAAAATCGATTCATCAGTGCCAAAGAAGCCTTGGCCCAATCCTATAACATTCCTGCGGTTAATCTTTACAAGGAATTAAGGACCAAGACAAACCCGAAAACGTATATGGATAATTTGGGTGTCCCCCTGACCGACAAAGAGCTCTCTCGTCTTGGTGTGGCCTTAGGTGGTACCGACAATGGGATTAGTGTTCAGCAAGAAGCTAGTGCCTTCTCGACTTTCGCCAACGAGGGTGCACATACAGATTCCTTTGTGATTGACAAAATTGAGACACCCACCGGTCAAGTGGTGTATCAGCACCATGCCGAAAAGAAACAGGCGTTTACTGCTGCGACATCGTATATCATGCGAGATATGCTGCGCAATGTCGTCACTCAAGGAACGGCTGCATCCCTATCCTATCAAGTAAACTTTGATACCAGCTCCCTATATGGTAAGACTGGGACGTCGAATGACAACAAAGATGTGTGGTTTGTTGGCTCCACACCAGGCGTCACCATGGCTTCTTGGATCGGTTATGACAACTTCTGGGGTCACTCGTATAATCTGAACGACTCTGGGACCAACATCAATCAGGCACTTTGGGCACGGGTGGCCAATGCAGCCTATGCAGCTGATCCTAAGGTCTTCCAGCTCGATAAGACGTTTAAAAAACCAGATACGGTGAAATCAGTCAGTGTTCTGGCTAAGACTGGCCTGCCTGCTGGGAGTATTACTTATAAGGGCAGCCGTACCAGTGTGAGCGGCAACACCGTCACCAGCTTGTTCAACAACTTCACACCGGCAGCCACCTCGTTTACATTTGGCATTGGTGGTACCACAAAGAACTACAACCTATTTTGGGCCAACTTCTTTGGTGCCAAGAACGGCTATGGAACGGTCACTAAATACACTGGCGAAACCATTCGCGATCCCAATGATAAAGTGGGAGATGTCTCGGCGGCAAATGCGACTGACGAATCCGGCAGCGAGGAATCTAACGACGTGGGCAGCAGCTGGCAGGGTAATCAGTCCGGTAATACCAATCAACAGGACTCAGGCAGCACCGGCACGACCCAGAATCAGAATCCAAGTACTGGTAATACTGGTCAAGGTCAAACCAACCAAGGACAAACTGGACAAAATCAGGGGCAAGGTACCAACACTGGACAAACTGGTAACGGTCAAACAGGCAGCGGCGGCACCGGTTCTGGCGGTACTAGCACTCCCGGTACGGGAACCGGTACTGGTCAAGGTTCCGGTGGCTCTACTGGCGATTCCGGCGGTACGGGCACTGGTCAATCTGGCGGCCAATCCGGCGGCAACAATAACAGTGGTGGTCAGCAACAATCGCCATAAGAAAACAAGCGGTCCTGGGGTTCAATTAAGCCCCAGGACCGCTTGTTTTTTAATTCCTAGTGATCGTTGCGATACCGTTCTTGACCGTCCAGATAAGTCGCAGCCAACGACATATCATCATTCAAAACAATATAATCGGCTGCCCGACCCGGCAAGATTGAACCGCACTTTTCGCCGACACCGCTGGATTTGGCAGGCACATAACTGCCCATTTCCACAGCGTCTTGGGGTGCGACACCATTCCAATCAACCACATTCTTAATGGCTTCATTCAGCTTCAGTACAGAACCAGCCAGATTATTGCCGCCCTTCAACCGGGCCATCCCGTCTTTCACATAAACCGGAAATTCACCCAACACGTAGTCGCCATCGGGCATCATCCCAGCGCGCATGCAGTCCGTAATTAAAGCAATGTGTTCCGGTCCCTTCTCTTTAATTAAGATTGTTGCCACTTCTGGCCGTACATGATGGCCGTCGCAGATCAATTCATCATCGACGCGGTTGAGGTACATCGCTGCCCCCACCATGCCAGGTGCCCGGTGATTTAAGCCGCTCATCCCGTTAAATGTATGGGTGAATACACTGGCCCCAGCTTCGATACAAGCCTGCGCCTGTTCAAAGGTGGCGTCACTGTGGCCCAGGGCGACCACGGTCCCGTCGGCAGTCACTGCTCGAGTGAATTCCACTGCGCCGTGACGTTCTGGCGCGATCGCAATTTTCCTCAATAAGCCCTTTGCAGATGCTTGCCATTGTTGATATTCAGAGAAACTCGGATTCTTAAAGTATTTCGGATTTTGTGCACCTTTGTGTTCTGTGGTGAAATAAGGTCCTTCAAAATAAATACCCTGAATCTTTGCGCCAGTTTCTTGTCCGGCATGGTCGCCAATCGTCTTACACACGGCATTCAATTGATCGAACGAACCCGTTAAAGTCGTCGGTAACCAGCTGGTGACCCCAGCCTTCAGCAGACCCTCTGACATTGTCTTTATGGCTTCCCAGTCATTATCCATCACATCATGTCCTAACAGACCGTGGATGTGCGTATCCACCAACCCTGGGGCAATCCATTGACCGTTCATTTCTTCAATTTTACCCGTCGGCTTTTGGCTTTCTGGCAGATACTGACCAAACTTACCCTCGTCAGTGATTTCCAAGTAACCGCCGTTTTCAGTATTGGACGGTAAAAAGAACTTTGCAGCATGAATATAGTAACTCATCTAACAATTCCAGCTTTCCATAAATTCATTGAAATTGGTCATTGAACATCAAGAGACTAGGCCTCGTAATCGTGCAAAATGACCCCTTTGACCACTCGGTTGACTGTTCCTGTGGGAGAAGGCGTATCTGGTTTGTTGCCAATCTTGACGGATGTGAGCAGTGCCAGTGTTTGCGCCACCATGACGTCGGGTAACGCGAGATACGCCTCTGGGAGGCTTACATCATTGCGATTGAATAGGAAGTTGTCCCCCGCAAAGTGCCGCCCCGCATCTTGGCCAATCGCCACGACCCGTTGGGCAATATGATCTCCGTCAATTTCCGCCAAGACATCAATATCATAATCCCGGGTATAGGCATCATTGCTGATGAAATCAAATACCAAGGTTTTGTCATTCACAAAACTCTTCGGACCATGCCGGAAGCCCATGGATGTATCAAACACGGTAGCCACCTGGCCAGCGGTGAGTTCCAAAATCTTCAGTTGAGCTTCCCGGGTCAAACCATCCAGACTACCGGAACCAAGGTAAGTGATACGGTCAAAGTCATCAGCAATATAACTTTGCAATGTGTCCTCACGGGCGATGACATCGTCACCCATCGCCACAATATCGTCGATCCATTGCGCTTTATCCGCATGGCTGGCCGTGTCAAAGACCAACAAGGCCGTTAAAGTCATACAGCTGAAACTGCCGGTCATGGCAAAGCCTTGATCGTTGGAACGGGCTGGCTGCAATAATACGAGGTTGTTGTCCTCGTCTTCTGCCCGCTTGGCCAAATGGCCCTCTGGTGCACAGGTGATCGTTAATTGATACAGCTGGTGCACCAACTGCTCTGCCAACTCCACCGTTTTCACACTTTCCGGCGAGTTGCCAGAACGGGCAAAGCTAACGAGCAGCGTGGGTGTGTCTGGTTCAAAGTAATCGGCGGGTGAAGACACTAGGCTCGTGGTGGGCAGTGCTTCAAAGTAAAACTGGTGGCGATCCCCCTGCCGGTTCAGGTACGGGGTAATTGTATCCCCGACATAAGCCGAGGTCCCTGCCCCGGTAAAAATCACACGGACTGGTCCGGTGACACTTTCGCTCACCTTTTTTAAGAACGCCTCAATCTCCGGTTGCTGGCGCTCATAATTGGTCCAAGCCTCACGCCATAACTCCGGTTGCTGTTTAATTTCGCGGGTAGTGATCTCGGCGCCTAATTTTGTCAATTCAGCTGCTGACTTCTCAAACATGGACGACACTCCTCTTCTCTTTCACGATTGCGCGACATTCACATGACGCACTTGATAAACAAATTGATCTCCCCGACAAACACTCAGGGTATATTCCACAATCCGCTCCTGGGGATCGGTGGTGCTGCGCTGTACGTTCAAACACGGGGAACCAGCAGGTACGGTCAACCGCTGAGCGTCTTTACCGTTAATGATCCCCGCATAGAACGCCTCGTTGGCCTCGGCGACTTTCACACCATAATCCTCGGCCATCACGTGATACAACGAATGATCGGTCAATTGCGCCACCGTTAGCCCAGGGAAAATACGGACTGGTAAAAATGTCCGTTCCACCATCAACGGCACACCATCGGCACAGCGAATCCGCTTCAGCTTAAAAATTGGTGCCCCCAACGGCAAATTCATGTGCGCGGCCAAAAACTTCGGTGCTTCCAGTTGCTGCAGATAAAGAATCCTTGTTTCAGGATGACGTCCTTCTGCGCGCATCTGATCCGAGAAACTATAAGTCGTGGTCAAATTGGTGGGATTAGCTACTCTGTTGGCGACAAACGTTCCCTTCCCATGCTGACGGTAAATATAACCCATCATTTCCAGTTCGGATAATGCCATTCGCACAGTATTGCGGCTCACTTGATATGTCTGGGTAAGCATCCGTTCGGAGGGCAGCCGGTCGTGGGGGTGCATTTCCTGCGTGATCTTGTGCCGCAGTAACTCGACTAATTGTTCATGAAGTGGTTGTTCATACGTTGACATCGCCTCACCTCACTGGTTCACTGGTACCAACCACTTCTTCATTGTAGAAAGCCTTACCACGAATGTCAATGGAAAGAAGGCAACAAAAAAGCCCGCAGGCATTAGTTGCCGACGGACCTTACCAAAACTGCGCAAAATCAGTTACGCCTTAGTTGATTGCCGTTCTGTGATGGTGAAGGGCAGCAGGACTGTCTTTTCAGTGACTGCTTCCTTATTCATCATCTTGGTCAATAACCGCATCGCCACCGCACCGATATCATATAGGGGTTGGCTAATCGAGCTGAGTTGTGGCCGTGCCATTTCAGTCAGCACCGTGTTATTGCTGGTGATGATTTGGAAATCATCAGGCACCTTAATACCGCGGTCAATGGCTCCGTCCAGTACACCAATCGCTAATTCGTCATCGGCGATATAGGCGGCGTCAGCACCAACGGCTTGCAACTTGTCCCACAGGGCGGCACCGGCACGGAAGTTGTACTCTGTTTCAAATACCAGGTTGCCATCATATGGAATCTTGGCGTCTGCCAAGGCATCGTTATATCCGGCCAATCGATATTCGCCATTAATCGGCTCAGACAGTGGACTGGAAATAAACGCGATCTTCTTGGCCCCTTTGTTCAGCAAAGAAGTGACCGCCTCTTTCACAGCACCCTTATAGTCGATATTCACACTGGCGACTTGTTCGTCAGGATCTACTGAACCAGCGAGGACGATGGGCGTCTTTGCCCGGCTGAATTCCGCTCGTACGGCATCGGAAATGTTGTGACCCATGTAAATCAGCCCGTCTACTTGCTTGGCAAACAAGTTATTCAATGTGCTGACTTCTTTTTGACTATTTTCGTCAGAGTTGGCCAAGATAATGTTATATTTGTACATTGTCGCCACATCATCAATCCCCCGTGCGAGGGTTGAGAAATAGATGTTGGTAATGTCTGGAATAACGACCCCGACAGTCGTGGTTTTCTTGCTGGCCAATCCGCGGGCAACCGCGTTGGGACGATAGTCCAATTTTTCAATGACCTTCAATACTTTTTGCCGAGTGGCGGGCTTGACGTTGGGATTACCATTGACGACTCTGGAGACAGTCGCCATGGAGACATTCGCTTCACGCGCCACATCATAGATTGTAATAGTTTGTTTATCCATTCACACTTACCTCACATTTTGCTTTCGTTTTCAATTTGACAATAAAACAATACCAGGTTAAGCACGGAAATGCAAGCGTTTTATTGAAATTTTCATGAAATTCTGCCATTTAATCAACAAGTTGTTTTCAGTAACTCGTTTAGCGAAAATGGAAGCGATTGTGTTAAACTAAATGCACCTAATTAAGGAGGATGTGTAACAATGACTCATTTAGAAAAACTGCAACAATGGATCAATGATCAGCACGTCGATGTTGCCTATATCAGCGACCCGACGGACATTAATTACTTTACTAACTTTTACAGTGACCCTGAGGAACGGGTCTTAGCACTTTTTGTGTTTCCAAACGCAGAACCATTCCTATTCACCCCGGCCCTCTCAGTCGAAGCGGCAAAGAAAGCTGGCTGGTCTGGCGACGTATTTGGTTATTTAGACCAAGAAGACCCGTTTGCCCTCATTGCCCAACACATTAAGGCACGCACCAATCAACCCCACGCTTGGGCAATTGAAAAGGATAGCTTGCCTTACGCACGTTTTGCTGCGATTAAGCGGGCCTTTCCAGCGGCTGAATTTCCAGCGGATGCTTCCCGTTACATGGAACGGGCCAAATTGATCAAGTCTCCGGACGAAATTGCCAAAATGGTTGCCGCTGGTAAAGAAGCCGATGAATGTTTCAGAGTAGGCTTTGACGCCCTGCGTACCGGTATTACGGAGCAAGGCGTCGTGGCAGAAATCAACTACGCCATGATGAAGCAAGGGGTCATGCACATGAGTTTTGACACGATTGTGCAAGCGGGCGTTAACGCCGCTGATCCCCACGGCGAACCAACCTCGACTGCCATCGTCCCCAACGAACTCGTCCTCTTTGATTTAGGCACTAACCATCAAGGTTACATGAGTGATGCCAGTCGAACAGTCGCCTTTGGTGCCCCCACGGCTAAGCAGAAGGAAGTATTCGATGTCTGCTTGGAAGCCCAATTAGCCGCCATGGATGCGGTGAAACCGGGGTTGACAGCTGCGGAACTGGATAAGATTGCCCGGGACATTATTACCAAGGCAGGTTATGGAGATTACTTTATTCACCGCTTAGGCCATGGTATCGGCACGTCTACCCACGAGTTTCCGTCGATCATGGCCGGTAACGATATGCCACTGACTCCTGGTATGTGCTTCTCCATTGAACCAGGAATCTACATTCCAGGTGTGGTCGGCGTTCGGATTGAGGACTGTGTGCACGTCACTGAAACTGGCGGTGAACCATTTACCCACACTGACAAACAATTACAAATCATTCCGGTTAAAGACTAACCGAGCGAACAAAAAGGGCAGCCAGCAAAAATGTGTTGGTTGCCCTTTTTCAATTGTCTAACTCTTATTTTTCAGGTGCGGCTGAATCTGGTTCAACCGGTGGGACTGGTGGAACTGGTCCGTGCGCCTGATCTTGATCGTTCGGCGTATCCGGTGTTTGCGGTTCATCCTGTGCGGTTGGATCAGTATCTGTCGCAGTTTGTGACTGATCAGCATCCGCATTCTCTTTGGCGGCTTCAAATGCAGACTTGCCATCAATGACAATGTCATCAAAGTCTTGATCACTGTCTTCGCCCGCTGCAGTTAGCGCATCGCCAATGTCGTCAGTTTCCGCATCAAACGCCGCCCGATCTGCCTCATCGGCTTGGTCCGGTGTGTTGTGCGCAGCCATATTGTCCTTCAAAGCGGCAAATGTGGACTTCAAATCTTCAATCTTGTCGCCAGCTTGATCCCGCAGAGTATCTGTCAGATCAGAAGCGTAATGGTAATAGTCCATTGCGCGGTCCTTGCCGTCAGTCCCCTTTTTCTTTAACTTATCCGTTAATTGTGCCCCGGTTTTGGGTGCTAATAATGATGCAGTCGCAAACGCCACCGCGCCACCAATCAAGAAACCAATTAAGAAATGACCCTTCTTCGCCATATGCCCAACTTCCTTCCTAAAACAATTGTTTATTTGCGTCTAAAGACGCCCATTGCTTTACTGGCTAAACCTACCGCTGCAGTGCGTTTACCGTTTCGCTTCACACTGGTGACCAGATGGCGGGAACTAGTATTTAAATCAGATACCGTTTCCCCCAACTCACCAATTGCTTTGAACAACGGGTCTGTATCCGCCACTTTGCCGTTAACGTCTGCCAACAATGTATTGGACTTCACGAGCAGCGCTTCCACTTGTTGTGATAACACGTCCACATCACCGGTCACGACGTCCAACGTTTTAGTGGTTTGAGTCACAGTCTCATTCACGCTCGCTAGAGTTTTGTTCACTTTAAGCAATGTTGAAATGAGGAATACGACCAAAAGTAATAACGCAATTGCAGCAATCAGCGCCGCAATTTCAATACCCGACATAACATTCACCATCCGTTCACTTCATGACTTCAATCTTAAGGATAACATCATCAAGCGGTGCCTTCAATCAATTCTACCACCTGTGCTAAACTCTTAGAGTAAATAAAAAGGAGGAATTGCCGTGTTTTTGGCCACTACAAGTGGGACCACAGACCCACTCAGTACTTGGGAAGATTTTCTCGCTAAATTCCGTTGGCAGAACATTGTCGCTATCGTGGCGCAAAAAGCCTTAGAATTGCTGTTCTACACTATCTTGTTCATTATTCTGCAAAGAGTCGCAAAACTTGTCTTGCAGCATGTCTTTAAGCAATATCGCCGCTCTGAAAAGTATTCAACTTCCCGCGTGAATACTATGGACACGCTGGTCACCAATGGGACCAATTATATTTTGTTTTTCCTTTATTGTTATGCTTTGCTCAGCGCATTGGGGGTTCCCGTGGGCACCTTGATCGCTGGTGCAGGGGTGATATCTCTAGCCCTAGGCTTAGGCGCCCAAGGCTTCGTGAGTGACGTGGTGACCGGATTCTTCATCATCTTGGAGAAACAGTTCGAGGTCGGAGACGTCGTCCAAATTGACGAAATTACCGGTACTGTGAGTGCGATCGGCATTCGCACCACGCAGGTCACCAGCTTCGATGGGACGTTAAACTTCATCCCCAATCGGAATATCAGTATCGTATCCAATAAGTCCCGAGGTGATATGCGCGTATTGATTCAAATTCATGTCTTCCCAACGACACCTTTAAGGCAAGTGCAGCAAATCATTGCGACGAAAAACAAGGAACTCGTCCCTAAATACGACGCAATCACCCGCGGACCGGATGATTTGGGAGTTACTGACCTAGGTCAGGGTAATCTAGCGCTGCAAGTGCAGATGTATGTTAAAAACGGCGCTCAAGTCAAAGTACAAAACGCCTTTTTATCTGCATATCTGGCCGCCATTCACGATGCGGGAATCACCTTACCGACGAATGCGTTAAATCTAACAAAATCTTAGTACAAAAATACACAAGGTTCTGGTAAGCTGGAAATACTGACGTTTGGGCGGCCCTATTTGGTCCGCACCACGATGACTATCAAAAGGAGTCTCTCTATCTATGCTTATGAACATTATCAAAGGCTTTCTCATCGGTATTGCGCTAGTGGTTCCCGGCCTTTCTGGTTCCATTTTTGCCGTGGTGGTGGGGGTTTATGAACCTTTGCTCGCCAGCATTAACCATTTCCGCAGTAATCCACGCCAAAACTTACGGTTGCTGGTCCCTATCGCTATCGGAGTCGTGATTGGGATTCTTGCTTCTACCAAATTAGTCCTTTACTTAACTGAAATCTATCCCATTTTGGCGTATGCCTTCTTTACTGGCTTAGTACTTGGTGTTATTCCATTTGTCTGGAAGAAAATGCGTCAGATTCCTTTTAAACCAGTTTATGTATTGCTGCCATTGGCCGGTTTCAGCATCATCTGGTTGCTGGCTCAATTGGGTGAGAGTGCCAGCACGGCCACCGTGGCGATTCGCCAGGTGAACGGCTTTCCTGATATCGCCATGCTGCTCTTCGCCGGTCTGTTTTCCGTCTCCTTGATGGCCATTCCAGGCATCTCGGGTTCTATTATGTTGATGGTGATCAACCAATATGGTACGGTCTACCACGCTGTCAGCCAGCTCACCGACGCCGCGGGTCTACTGCTCAGGGGGGATAATGCTGGCTGGGGCATGATTAGCCAGGGCTTGCTTATCTTGCTGCCTTTCATGATCGGTGCGGCAATCGGCTTGGTCTTAATTGCTAAACTCATGGAATGGCTGCTCAAGCACTTCCCGGCGCAAGTCTATTTTGCTGTCTTAGGCGTGGTCGCCGCCGCTATTGTCATTCTTCTCGACACCGGCGTCCTCCCGCCATTCGCCACACTCCCTACCAATCAATGGCTGATTCAAATCATCCTCGCTATCGTCCTCACCATCCTCGGCATCCTCTCCGCCCTGTTCTTCGATAAACCGGAAGAAAAAGTGGCGGAAGACGTCGAAACTATGTAAAAAGGCAAAAGAAAAACGAGATAAAGACAAGTTAATGATTTCTCACACACTAGTGCCAAAGCTGCGCAAGCTTTGGTGGCAGGGGAACCAACTTTGTCTTTATCTCGTTTTTTGGTGCCTAGAATTATTTAGCATCATGCCCGGCAGTCAGGTAAGCATTTGCCTTTTCCAAAATGACCTTCAACGAATCATACGTCAACGTCGTATGCGCGTCTTCATAGTTAAACCAGCCAATATGACTGATCTCCTCATCCTGCTTTGTAATCTCCGGGTCACCAGTCACTTCCGCCAAGTAGAGGATCGTCCGTTTCTGATTACCATTAGGCAGTGGATATTCATCAGTCTCCTGAAATTGCGTGGTATCCACATGGACATGCAGTCCAGTCTCCTCACGAATTTCCCGCTCAGCCGTCTCTTCATAATTCTCGCCGGCTTCGACGTGTCCTTTAGGAAATCCCCAAAAATGGCTCGACGTACTCTCCTCCAATAAATATTGCAGTTCGTCATTGAAGCGGCGATAAACCACTGCCCCAGTCGAAACTTCAAGTGTCATAAAAAAAACCTCCTTAATTAAGAATGGTGAACCGGATGACGGACCGGTACTAAATCATATTCCCGGTTAAGATTATGGACGAGTTCATTGAAGCTCTTCATATATTCCCGCCGTGTAATAATCCCTTGAAAAATATTATCATCATCGACCACAGGGATAAATGGATTGTCGACTAATAAATGTAAGATTTTTTCGACATCTAAAATATCATCCACCACGGCTTCGTCAGCCGCCTTCTCCATCACGTCGGCCACTTTCAGCTGATCCAGAGGAGCCAAGGACACGTGATCTAAAGCAAGCATCTTATCCGTAATCATGGCCAGTGAAATGAAACCAAAAAAATGATTGTCATTATCGAGTACCGGTATTTTTGCATAACGTACCTTGGTTAATACCAAAAATGCGTGGCCAAGTCGGTTATCGACTGACACATTGGCGACAACATCTGCCGGAATTAAATAATGTTCCCGGTTTTTGAGTAGAAATTGTTGTAGTTCTGGAATAATCATGCCATTTCTCCTTTCACCGGGTAAAAGATTCTGCCAATGCTGGAATTGGCTGCAGCTGATGGTCATAAAAGTCCACTGCAGCGGTTGTGGCATTGACGTTGACGATGGCGAAAGTACCGCCATATTCCTGATAACTGCGCGGTTGGCTGATAGAACCAGGATTCAGAATTAACATTCCCTGCTCCATGTGGGCTTCCAACATATGTGTGTGCCCGTAGAATGCGCAATCCGCATTCACCGCATGGGCCCGTTCTGCTAACTTACCAGTGCCCATACTGACTCCAAGTCGATGCCCATGGGTTTCATACACCGTGACCCCTTTAACATGCTCTACCCGGGCCATTGGAAAATCAGCATCAAAATCCATATTTCCGCGCACAGCATACATCACTTGCCAGATGGAATCACTGGCCGCCAATTCAGAATCACCGCAATAGAAGAATGCATCGACCTCATTTTGAAATTGTTGATAGATCGTCTCCAAAATTGCGCGATCACCATGGGTATCAGACACAACGAGTGTACGCATTATTTGGCCTCCTCTTTTTGCCACCAGTCAGGCCAAACGATGGCAAGCTTCTTTAACGCCAGACCACGGTGACTGATTTCATTTTTTTCATCAGGACTCATTTCAGCAAAAGATTTTTGTTTGGGCGGATAGAAAAAGAGCGGGTCGTAGCCGAATTGATTGTCACCCCGGGGGACAGTCAATATTTGTCCCCTAGTTTCCCCGACAACAACCAAATCATCCGCTGGCCGGTCCGGCCAAGCCATGACCAAGGTAGAATGAAAGGTAGCCCCCCGTTGTTCCTCGGGCATGCCTCCCATTTCCACGAGTAGCTTAGCATTGTTGGCGGCGTCATTATGATCACCAGCAAACCGGGCAGAACGAATCCCTGGCTGTCCGTGAAGTGCGTCTACCATCAGGCCAGAATCATCTGCCAATACAGGTAATTGGAGTACATGGGCAAAATGATCGGCCTTTAATCGAGCGTTTTCTTCAAAAGTGGTCCCCGTTTCGTTGACTTGTTGCGCATTCGGGTAATCCAGCAGAGTATGGATCGTGATGCCGCTGCTCGCGAATGACTTGGCAAATTCCCGAGCTTTACCCGGATTTTTTGTCGCCACGACTAATGTGCGCGGTACTGCCATTAAGACACCATTTCCTTTCCGTTTGCGGCTGGCAAATCAGTCACGTTGACTTTTGTCACCGGTAAATCGGTCATGCGCAGCCAATCTTCAGCAATTTCTCCAAACATTTTAGGAGAACCGGTCGTAAATAATTTAGGCGCCGACTGAGGCCCATGCTCCAGATTGCGGATGTCAAAGTAATCCAGCAATGCAGAAATTTCGCTGACCGTTTCTGCCCCGGAGTCAATCAATGTAACGTGCTTGCCCATATAATTTTGGATGAGCGGTCGTAACAAAGGGTAATGCGTACATCCTAACACTAATGTATCAATATCCTTATCCGGTAATTGTTGTAAGGTTTCCGCCACAATTTTTTTAGCCACCGGTGAATGATACTGATTACTCTCCACGACCGGCACAAACTTGGGGGCAGCCAGTGTGGATACCTCAATCTCCGGGGCTTGCGCTTGAATAGCCCCATCATAGGCGTGGGAGCGAATCGTCCCCACAGTGCCAATGACTCCGATATGGCCGTTACGCGTGGCCCGAATGGCGGCACGGACACCGGGGGGGATCACCCCCACAATGGGAATGTCGACTAGTTTGCGAATCAGCGGCAACGCTTCAGCTGTCGCTGTGTTGCAGGCAAAGACGACCATTTTCACATCAAATTGCAGCAAGAATTGGGTCAATTGCCACGCAAATTGCTGCACCTGTTCCGCGGGACGCGGACCATACGGCATGCGCGCTTGATCACCAATAAAAAGATAACTTTCATTTGGTAATTGTCGGACAAATTCTTTGATCACCGTTAAACCACCAACGCCAGAGTCCAAGAAGCCAATTGGCCGCGCATCAGAACGCATTAAACAACAGTCCTTTCCTGAAACTACATTATACCACGGCCAATTCAGCGCTTCCTTGGCACTAAGACTGAGAACATCACCATCCCGCCAAAATTTCCCATTTTTCAATATTTTTTATTGTTCCTTAATGACCGGAACAGGTTTCTCCCTTTTATCCGTTCCCGTTCTTCGTTATAATGATTCAGAAGTGGAGGCAAAAACAGGATGACCAATTCTTTATATGATCAACTGCAACAAAGTCGTTTTTCGGTTGCCCTATTACGGGATGTGGCTTTACCCATCGCGCTGGGTCACGATCATGCTAATCTGGAATACTGGCTTGGTAAACAAATGGCCAGGCAGCTCCCGGTGAGCAATGAAGAACAATTGCCCATTTTTACCGAACAGGCAGAATTTGGGACGTTAGCAATTCACCATACTCGCCGTAAAACGATCACGGCCACCTTGACGGGCGACATCGTAGCCTCCCGGTTGGCCGCGGCTACCCCACCCAGTTTTGCTTTAGAAACTGGGTGGTTAGCCCAGGAATGGCAAATGCTGACCAACATTTTTACTGAGGGCACTTACAGTGTGCAAAAAGGGACAGTGTTGATCACCCTGCATCAAGACGCCAAAGAACCTGTTTTGACCGCCGAGCAAGCCCAAGCGGATGCCATTACCCCGTTACAAAGCAGCATGGAATCACCCAAAAAGTAAAATCTAGTCTTTACGAAAACCCTGTCCTGACAAAATAACAGTCAACAGGGTTTTTTTGTGTTTGTAATAACCGCCAAACGCCAAGTCGCTCAATGAGTTTCACGGTTAGAGAAGTGCTTGAATAATGTGATTCTTTCGTTCTTATGACATTTCGTAACGATGTCGTAATAACAGTCACGTAATTATAATAACCTCTGTATCCCTTGCGTACCACCGAGTCTAGTGCATCGCCTACTTTTATAAGCTCATCAACCCTTGGAAAATAGGTTGAACGTGTTATTATTATTCTCGACCTGTACGTCAGGTTGAAGTTATTCGTAGATAACGATATAGCAATCGAATTGCTCACACAAGGTATTAAGAGAGGAATGTAGTTATGTCTCACAATAAAACACTGTTCTCCATTGGTTTAAGCGCCGCCGCATTGATTGGTACGTTGACCCTCAGTCATGGTCAAGCACAAGCGGCGACCACTGGTACGACCACATATGAAGGCGGCGCAACTACCGTATGGAGTTCACCAGCCTTTTCCACACCAACCCGGTACCTTACCCACGGTCAGCAAGTCAATATCATCGATAGCAAAACCGTGAATGGCACGACTTGGTTTGAAGTGGGTCAAAACGAATGGGTGCCGAGTATTTATATGCAGTCCGCTAATGATACAACTGCCACATCCACTGCGGCTCCTGCTAACACAGCGACTGCAGTTGGATCTGTCAAAGTTAACTATACAGCTGGTTCAACCACCGTTTGGACCGGTGTCGATAGTGGCAAGGCCGCGGCCTACTTGGCTCCTGGCGAAACTGCCCAATATAGCGAAACCAGTACCGGAAACGGTTATACTTGGTACCATATCACCAGCGGGTGGGTGCCGAGTAAATATGTGAGTGTCGTGGGGGCGAATACCCAACCAACGACTCAGCAGACGCAGACTGCCCAACCTGCCCACCAGCAACAAGCTCAACCAGCGGTTCAACAGCAGGCCGCTCAGCCGAGTCAGCAACAGAATACGCAACAGCAAACCAATACGTATTCAGCTAATACCCAACAAAATTCAACAGCCTCAACCAATACTGTTAGCTCCGCGAGTGCGACGGTTAAGGTGACGTTCTATGATCCCGCCTCCTTGGGTTCTAACATGGGCTACAACGGTGTTGCTGCTAACTTAGCCAAGTATCCCAAAGGGACTCGCCTGAAGATCACGTTAGCTGAT
The DNA here is from genome assembly GCF_001435585.1 of Schleiferilactobacillus perolens DSM 12744. Lineage (GTDB taxonomy): Bacteria > Bacillota > Bacilli > Lactobacillales > Lactobacillaceae > Schleiferilactobacillus > Schleiferilactobacillus perolens. The sequence continues at coordinate 210 of NZ_AZEC01000005.1, read as the reverse complement.
GGGACTGTTCTGCATCGGGTCGTGAATGATACCGGTACATTTGTCAGCAGTAACCCCAATCAGATTGACTTGGCTTGGCCGAATTCATCCGTGCCTTCATACGGTGTGACCACAGCCTCTGTATCTGTAGAATAATCAATTTCCTCCTGAACATAACAAAAGATCCGGTCTGTCATCACTGACAGATGAAGTGCCCCATAATTGTTAGAC
>NZ_AZEC01000049.1 GCF_001435585.1 Schleiferilactobacillus perolens DSM 12744 | reverse complement strand
TTACCAAATCGCCCCTCGAAAACATTGAAAGAATAGCCCCCAATATCTATAATGTAGATATTGGGGGCTATTTTAATTTATTTTTTTATAAGTGCCCCTAAACTATAGCTATTGATTCAAGATTTCATGGGAACCAGTTGCAACCAATAACAAAATCAATTCATCATGATCTAGCTGATAAATAACAATCCAGTTGTCATAATTTTTACCATAGTTCCCATATCTGGCAGGGTGAAATTCACGATAGCCACGCCAATTTCCTTTTAATGCATGATCTTTAATCTGTTTCAAAACAAGTACATCTTGTTCAACAATTGCTTCTAAACAAGGCTTCAAGACAGTTATTGGGAAATGTTTTTTGACTAGTTTTTTTAATTCACGTTCAAAAGATTTGGTCTGTTTAATTTGCATCTAACTTATCGATCCAATCTTCAAAGTCAGTCAATGAACCAATGTTTTTGACCTGCCCTGTTTCTGCTTCTTTTTTAGCGGCTAAGGCTTCCGGAGAATCTAAAAAGCTGACTAATCGAACTTCATTATTGGCCGCTTTAACTAACGATAAGCGTATATACTCAGAAACGGTTAGCCCTTGTTTTGCTAGATTAGCTTTAGCCCGTTCACTAATGTCAGGTGTTACACGAGTTGAAATTGTCTTGTTTTTAATAATAGTATTACTCATTCTAATCCGCCTCCTTTAAGTTTACCATCGTACTACATTATAATATTCGATTTTTAGGTTTTCTGCAACTAAATTAATTTTAAAGTAAAGGAACTAACAGCTTATGCGACAAGTTGTCTTACCCATCAAAGATTCAAACGTTCTTAAAGAGGTTCAAGATACGTTACTCAATAACTTTAAAGCTGGCCGACGTAACTATACGATTTTTCAAGTTGGTAAAGCGACGCTACTGCGAGTGAGTGACGTTATGGGCTTAAAACAGGCCGATATTTTTAATCCGGACGGTTCTATTAAACAAAATGCGTTCATTCACGATCGAAAAACGGGTAAACCGAATACCTTGTATCTTAAACCAGTTCAAACAGAGCTC
>NZ_AZEC01000048.1 GCF_001435585.1 Schleiferilactobacillus perolens DSM 12744 | reverse complement strand
TGGCAAATTCTATAATTAATCCGAACAGAAATTAAAAAGCCCAAAGCAATCACTTACAATGGTAGTAGCTAATTCCAACCAATATAGGGAGTGATTACTTTGGGTACATCTACTTTATCACGTTTTCAACGTGGCGCACTAGCACAACTGGTCAATGAGGGGAATAAATCTTACCAAGTAATGGCTGACGCCTTAGGCGTCGCCAAAGCTACGATTAGCTATGAGTTGGACCGGGTTAAACCTTATGATCCAGAATTAGCTCAGCAAGATGCAGATCGCAAAAGGCGGAATTGCGGTCGTCGTTCGATGCTGACGGCAGCATTAGCGACTTTAATTACCAATCACTTACGATTAACCTGGTCACCAGAAACCATTGCGGCCGCTTATAACTTGAGCACTGCGTCAATTTATAATTGGCTTAATCGTGGCTGGCTCCCCTTCAAATTGACTGATCTACCCAATCGGAATGTCCGCCAGCACCGAGTGAGNCTGATCTACCCAATCGGAATGTCCGCCAGCACCGAGTGAGCGAAAATCGGGGGAAATTTACAAGTGGGACTTCCATCGAACAACGGCCAACAACTGTTAATCAACGGTTAGCTTTTGGTCATTGGGAAGTAGATACGGTGCTTTCTAGTCGAAGTGAGTCACGATCATGTCTGGTTACATTCGTAGAACGTAAGACCCGACTTCTATGGGCTATCAAAGCCCCTAATAGAACGGCTAAGGCTCTAAACACCGCCTTTGGCAAGTTTATGGGGGCCTTCGGTCCCCAAGTAAAATCCATTACTGTTGATCATGGTAAAGAGTTTGCCAATTATCAGGCCTTAGAACAGGATTATCAGATCAAAGTTTATTTTTGCCATCCATATTCACCATGGGAGCGAGGTTCCAATGAATATTTTAATAGACGGTTACGCTGGTTCTTCCCGAAAAAGACCAATTTTAGCCAAGTAACGACTGATGAGATCCTAGCAGCACTTGAACTAATTAATCAACGACCATTAAAAATACATCATCAACAGACTGCCATTGAAAGATTCCGGGCTTGTTCGGATTAAACTTGTAATTTGCCA
>NZ_AZEC01000047.1 GCF_001435585.1 Schleiferilactobacillus perolens DSM 12744 | reverse complement strand
TTTCCTCAATTGTCAAGTTAAGTGCAACACTAATGGCCTATTCTTATAATTGGTCTAGAAAGTTAAACCAGTTGTGGCATAACATCCGCTGGACAACTATAGCTTAAACAGCGGCGGGGACGGTGATTCAGCGTGTCTTGAACCAACTGCAGATCCACTAATGAGAGGTTTTTAAAGGAATGCCCCTTTGGGAAGAACTCTCTTAATTGACCATTCACATTCTCATTAGTGCCCCGTTCCCAGGGAGAATATGGATGGGCAAAGTAGATTTCCGTTCCTTGAACCTGATTTAAACTAGCGAATTCCGAGCCGTTGTCAAACGTGATCGTCCGAAAGTTTTCTGCACCGTAATCATCAATCGTATCTTGGAGGGCTTGCCGGCAAGTCTCTGCCCGGTAATCAGGCAATTTAACGATAATTTCCATCCGGCTAACTCGCTCGGTTAACGTCATTAAAGCTGGTTCGGACTCAACCCGTTTGGCTTTCACTAAGTCGCCTTCCCAATGGCCCAACTCCTGACGTTTCCGAACCACTGCGGGCCGGTCTTCAATGGACTGTCCAAGCCGTTTTTTATTCAGGCGGGCATGTCGGTGATTCGGGCGTTTAACGCGGCGACGTAGCTTCATGGGTAAATCATAGTTGTGAAGCTCCGGGAGCTTGCCAGCCTCGATATACCGATAGACCGTAGCCGTTGATGGGCAGGGAAAGCCCGGGTAATGAGCTTTGAAATAGTGGACATACGTATCGACACTGAAAACTCGTGGCTTAGCTTTTAAAGCTTTCGGCAGGGACTTGAAGAACACGGCAGCCCGCTGCAGTAAACCTTTGGGGTGACACTTGGCCCGCTGTTCTCGATAGTAAGCCGCCCCGCGCTCGGCAAAGTAGCCCTGATATGACCGATGTTTCTGGGAATCAATCTGGGTGGTTAACCCGCGTTTTAATTCGCGAGAAATGGTGCTGGGACTCCGGTGAAGCCGGCTAGCGATCTGACGAACGCCAAATTCTAATCGAGTCAGGGACTCAATTTGACCGCGTTCAAAAGATTGGAGTTGTTGGTAATGCTTAGGCATGATATTCTTAGTTTGGGTCATGAAGACACCTATCCTTATCTGTTGATTTTGTCGTTAATAATAAGAATAGGCCTTCATGGCCTTTTAAGCTAGTCTAATTGGTCTAGTTATCAAGTGTTGCACTTCAATTTTAAATCGGGG
>NZ_AZEC01000046.1 GCF_001435585.1 Schleiferilactobacillus perolens DSM 12744 | reverse complement strand
ACTTTAATGGACAAATACTCACGTGAACAGATAAAAAAATCCAACCGACGATGAGTTTAGCGGAGCGCGCCGTCGTCGATATGTCTGAAAATGCGAAATATTCTCAAACCAAGTTGCTTGCGGTCATGAATGTGCCCTCAAGCACTTTTTATTCGCACAAAGCTCCAAAATCGCCCACAGAACACGATTTACAAGACGCTCTGATAATCGAGAAAATTCAAGAAATCGTTGACGCGCACGAGTTCAATAATTCCTACGGAATTAAGCGTATGGTGCAGGAATTGGCCGATCAATATGACATACATACCGGTGAACACCGTGTTCATCGCTTGATGCAGAAGATTGAATATAAGTCTGTTATCACTCAGTCTTATAAAGGAAATCGCGGCCGTCCAGTTGTTGAACGCGACAATCTGGTTAAAGACATTATCATTGAACGACCATACCAAGTTCTCACAACTGATGTAACTTACCTGGTGATGCCAGATAAGCAGAAACTCTATAAAGCCAGCGTTCTAGACTGGTTTACCGGTGATGTCATTGGTGCCGTCGTTGGCTATGATATGACATCTGATTTAACTAAACGAGCACTTCAAACAGCTATGCGTCAAATTCCTAAATCGATTCTCAACGCCGAAACATCAATCATTTTGCACTCAGATAACGGTTCCCACTTCATCAGTGAGGAATACGAAGATACCGTCTCATTTTATGGCCTCATGCACTCATTCAGCTCACCGGGGCATCCCGAGCACAACACAATCATCGAAAACTATCACTCATTTTTCAAATCAGAATTCTTCAACCCACGTCGCTTAAGTTGGTCAATCAATGCGATTATTGCAGGAGCGCACCGCTATGACTACTGGTGGAACACCACCAGAATATCTACAAAGACCCGTCCGGCAGCTATACCACTTGCTGCTTAACATAATGCCGGTTATCGGCACTAGCCGGTACGACGCCGTTTATAAGCCGTCACTTGTGAATTTCAAAAATTCGCCTTGTGAAGGCTTATTTGTTGCACGATACAACTTGTGAAATCCGGCTGGTTCACAATCTATACCACCTGTTTTCTCTCACTGGTAGGGCTCGGCCCTGTTCCACCTACAAAAACACCCAGAAATCACGCCGTTTTAAGCTGAAATCCGGGTTTTGAAAAATTTTCGGAGTGCGGTACCTCTCGGTGCCAAAAAAGCCTGTCCATAATCTTGACATCAGCGCCGTGTTCGAAGACGACCCGACT
>NZ_AZEC01000045.1 GCF_001435585.1 Schleiferilactobacillus perolens DSM 12744 | reverse complement strand
TCTTCCGCTTCATTGTAGATATTGCCGGGGTGGCGGAACTGGCAGACGCACGGGACTTAAAATCCCGCGGTGAGTGATCACCGTACCGGTTCGATTCCGGTCCTCGGCATTACAATGACGCACCCATAGCGCAACTGGATAGAGTGTCTGACTACGAATCAGAAGGTTGTAGGTTCGACTCCTACTGGGTGCATCATCGGGAAGTGGCTCAGCTTGGTAGAGCACCTGGTTTGGGACCAGGGGGTCGCAGGTTCAAATCCTGTCTTCCCGATACTAGCGCGGTCTAGCACTAGTTGATTGTTATTATGATAAAATACACTATGGCGGTGTAGCTCAGCTGGCTAGAGCGTCCGGTTCATACCCGGGAGGTCGAGGGTTCGATCCCCCCCGCCGCTATTAAGACTTGAGCTTCTGGACCTTTAGCTCAGTTGGTTAGAGCAGACGGCTCATAACCGTCCGGTCGTAGGTTCGAGCCCTACAAGGTCCATCTTTACTGATGGATTTAGGTTCCTTAGTATGCTACAATTTTAATGTTATCGCGGGATGGAGCAGTCTGGTAGCTCGTTGGGCTCATAACCCAAAGGTCGTAGGTTCAAATCCTACTCCCGCAATTGGTCCCATGGTGTAGGGGTTATCACGCCTGCCTGTCACGCAGGAGATCACCGGTTCAAATCCGGTTGGGACCGTTTTGGCTCGGTAGCTCAGTTGGTAGAGCAATGGATTGAAGCTCCATGTGTCGGCAGTTCGATTCTGTCCCGCGCCATATCACTAAAGATCTGCGGGTGTAGTTTAGTGGTAAAACGACAGCCTTCCAAGCTGTAGTCGCGAGTCCGATTCTCGTCACCCGCTTCCGTAACAATATTATGGGCCTATAGCTCAGCTGGTTAGAGCGCACGCCTGATAAGCGTGAGGTCGATGGTTCAAGTCCATTTAGGCCCATTTTGGAGAAGTACTCAAGTGGCTGAAGAGGCGCCCCTGCTAAGGGTGTAGGCCGGGAAACTGGCGCGAGGGTTCAAATCCCTCCTTCTCCGTTACGGCCCGTTGGTCAAGTGGTTAAGACACCGCCCTTTCACGGCGGTAACATGGGTTCAAATCCCGTACGGGTCATGGCTAGACTATTTTTTTGGAGGATTACCCAAGTCCGGCTGAAGGGAACGGTCTTGAAAACCGTCAGGTGGGTCAAACCACGCGTGGGTTCGAATCCCACATCCTCCTTTTACAATTTAATTATTATCGCGGGATGGAGCAGTCTGGT
>NZ_AZEC01000043.1 GCF_001435585.1 Schleiferilactobacillus perolens DSM 12744 | reverse complement strand
TGAAGTGCCCCATAATTGTTAGACAGATACTCTAACGATTGTGGGGCATTTTTATGACCAAATATTCTAGTGAATTAAAGTTACAAGTTGTGCAGGAGTATCTTTCAGGACGTGTATCATATAGTGCACTTTGCACGAAATACAGTATCCCGACAACGAGAGTAATCCGGGAATGGGTTGAACAGGCTCGCGCCCATGGACTAGAATCTCTTAAGCGGAAACATACGAAGACTGTTTACTCTCTGGAACAGAAGTTGGCCGTGGTAGACTATTACCAAACCAGTGGTGCGGGTGTGGTATCCGTGGCTGCCCATTTCGGGATTAGTTCCTCTCAGGTGGTTGCTTGGGTGAAGATCTTTAGGACTGAAGGAGTGGCCGGGTTGCGTCCCAAACCGCGAGGAAGGCGGTCTACAGTGAAACACAAGAAAACCAAACAAGTTAAGAAGCTGGAGCTCAGTGAGAAGGAAGCCTACCAGCAAGAGATCCTGAAATTACGCGGTGAGTTATACCATACCAGAATGGAGCGTGACTTCTTAAAAAAATTAGGGGCCGTATCGAAGAACAATCTGCCGCCCAAAAAGCGGCAGTAGTTGACACGTTACGGCATGACTATCCGCTTAAAGAATTATTAGTGTTAGCGCAGTTGCCGCGTGCCACTTTCTATGATCGCTTGAAGCGGAAGGATAAACCAGATAAATATACGGCCCTGAAGGCATTCATCAAGAAGACATTCCATGATTCGTATGAGACTTACGGATATCGTCGAATTCATGTCATGGCCCGTAGAGCCGGATTCAAGTGTTCTCCCAATACGGTGCTTCGGTTGATGGGCCAGCTCGATCTCAGCGTGACACTGTATTCACGCCACACCAGCGGCTATCACTCTTATAAGGGGAAGGTAGGCACTGTGAATGATAATCTGCTGCACCAACAATTCAATGCCCAGAAACCATTCGCTGTCCTGCATACGGATGTGACGCAGGTCAGATTGGTAGATCGCAGCTGGGGATATATTTCAGCGATCATTGACGAAGCTAGCCGAGAAGTCATCACAATCATTGTGACTAATTCTGCGAATAAAGAACAGCTACGTCTAACGCTTGATGACCTGGCTAAGAAACTGCCTTCTGGCGTCACACCGATCATGCATTCCGATCAAGGCTGGCAATACCAAACCCGTGAATACCAGATCCGGTTACACGCCATGGAAATCGTTCCAAGCATGTCCCGCAAAGGCAACTGTCATGACAATGCCCCAATGGAAAGCTTCTTCAACCTGCTTAAGCGTGAACGTCTCAATCGACAACCGATTAGGGATATTAAGGAGCTGAAACAAATCGTGACGCATTACG
>NZ_AZEC01000042.1 GCF_001435585.1 Schleiferilactobacillus perolens DSM 12744 | reverse complement strand
GAGAGCGTAAAATATCTTGTGTAAATGCATAAAAGATTTCTGAATTGTATAGAAATAGGGAATGCCTTCCCTTATGATATTTAGTAACCACAGAAAACATCACAGGAGGCATTCCCCATGAATGAACTTACCACAGAAATTATCGCTGCACTAGCCCAAAAGCAAGATTTGGACGAAGTTTTTCGTCACCACCTCGAAATTGCGATTAACCAGCTGCTTCAAACCGAATTGGCAGAGTTTTTGGGTTACGAACGCTACTCATACGCTGGGATTAACACTGGTAATAACCGCAACGGCAGTTATGAGCGCTCGTTTGATACGAAGTACGGCCAACTTAACTTAACCATTCCTCGAGATCGCAATGGCCGGTTTGAAAATCATACCTTGCCAGCCTACGGTCGGCACAGTGATAATTTAGAAACAACGGTCATTCAGTTGTATACCAAGGGAATTACCACTGCTGAAATTGCCGAACTCATTGAGAAAATGTACGGTGCTCACTACTCCAAAGCCACGGTTTCCAACATGACTAAAGCCGTCAATGAACAGGTTCAAGCTTTCCAGCAACGTCGACTGGCTTCACAATATGCGGCCATCTTCTTAGATGCCACTTACTTGCCGTTAAAGCGGGATACCGTTCAAAAAGAAGCCGTTCATATTGCGATTGGCATTCGTCCAGATGGTACGAAAGAAGTGCTGAACTACCAAGTGGCGCCAACGGAATCGACTGGAATCTGGACTGAACTGCTGGGAACCTTGATCAAGCAGGGCGTTAAAGATGTGCTGTTGTTTGTGGCCGATGGGTTAGTTGGTTTGGATGAAGGCTTGAATCGGCATTTCCCTAAAGCCAAACGACAACGTTGCCTGGTTCATGTTGGGCGGAATCTGATGAACAAAGTTCGCGTAAAAGACCGCAAGGCCGTGATCAGTGACTTTAAACAAGTTCATCGGGCCGCCAACCGTGAAGCAGCCGAACTGAAACTGAATGAGTTCGCCAACAACTGGCATCAGACCTATCCCAAATTAATCAAAGATCTGCTTAAAATGCCGAATTTACTCACTTTCATGGACTTTCCACCAGCTATCCGGCAATCACTATACTCCACTAATCTGATTGAGAACTTTAATAAGCATCTCAAGCGCACCACCCACCACAAAGAACAATTTCCAACGGAAGATTCACTGGATCGCTTCCTGGTTTCTCAGTTTAATGTTTATAACGAGAAGTCTCTGAAGCGGATCCACCGAGGGTTCAAAGGACTCCAGGACACCTTGGAAGCATCATTTATTTAAGTTAGATACATATTATATGTACGAAGGCATTTCATTTACACAAGATTCTTGACGCTACC
>NZ_AZEC01000041.1 GCF_001435585.1 Schleiferilactobacillus perolens DSM 12744 | reverse complement strand
GGCACTACACCCTGTCAAGTACACAGTTTAAATAATATAAATTATGATGCTTTAAATCGGAGGGCATGATTTCGACATTCTGTCGGGGTCATGCCTTTTAATGACTTTTGACGTCGACCGTTGTTGTACCAGTCAATTGCTTTGGTAATGTTTTGAAGTAATTCTTCTTTGGTCAATGCGGTTTTAAAACTTAAGTCCTCATCTTTTAAATGACTCCAGAAACTCTCCATAGGCGCGTTGTCTCCAGGTGTCCCCGGTCTTGACATGCTATGGCAAATGCCATAGCTATTAAGGGCCCGATTGAATTCTAATGATGTATAGGCCGAACCTTGGTCAGTGTGTAAAATTAATTCGTTGGCGGCCAGGTCATTACTTTTCATTGCTTTATTAACAGTTGCTGTCACCAGTGTTGTCGTTTCGGTATCATCGATCGCCCAGGCAACGATACTGTGATCGTGTAAATCCTTGATGGCACTAAGTCGTAGTTTGTTGAGACTTTGATTACCGTATTTTAATTCAGTACAGTCGGTTGTCCAAACCTTATTAGATTCTTCCTGATTAAAATCATGCTTGATGATATTGGCTGACATCATTTCTTTATATTCCGCTTTACGATCATGTTTACTAATGCGAATCGATGATTTGATATGGTTAACTTGCATTAATCTTCTGATACGTTTGGCATTCACATGGTACTCAGTCTCTTCGTTGATGTGCATAACTAAGGTTTCAACACCAAATATATAATTATGGCTAATTTCTAATTTAAGCATGAATTTAACTAGCTCATCATTTAGTCGTTCATTAGCGGTTAATGTCCGGTTCAACCATTTATAATATGACCTCCGCTTGATCCCGACTTCTTGACACAACCAACTTATGGGATATTTACCGGCTAGTTCTTGAATTGCCTGATATTTTGAGATCCGGTCGATTGATGACCAACCACTTACTTCACTCTCCTTTGAATCTCTTTCAATTTTTTTGACAGGTCCTTTTCCATTTCCAAATGTTTAGTTCTAGCTTCTAATTCTTTTATTTTCAGTTTAGCGATATCTAACTCGGTAAGTGGCGTAGCTTTACTTTTCCCACGGCGGTCGGCTAAAGCGTCCACACCGCCGTTATTTAGCTTCTTGACCCAGGTATAAACTTGTTGATACGAGACCTCAAAATGGCTAGCGGCCTCGTGGTAAGCATAGTCGTTGGCGATAGTCCATTGAGCTATTTCAATGCGTTCAATTTGGGTTGTCTTGCGTCCGTCTTTCATCTTTCGGTTCCTCGGATTTCTATTGGAATAAGTTTTCTTTCCAATAGTATAATCTCTAAACCAATTAGACACCATCCCGGCGCTACTCAAACCATACTTGGTGGCTAATTTTGGAAAAGACAGCTTTTCTTTGATATGTTCCTGTACAATCCTTTCTTTGAATGCTTGAGAATAGCTGCGATTTTTTCTTTGATGCCTTAAGCCTTCACTTCCATTGAGATCGTACAATCTTTTCCATTGATGAATAACGTTTTTATTTATTTGTAGATCCCTGGCAATTGATTGCACCGTATGGTTATTATCAATCAGATTAAGAATGTTAATCTTTTCATCAAATGAATACTTTCTATTTGAACGCATACAAAAACCCCTTAGGTACACAGATTTTTT
>NZ_AZEC01000040.1 GCF_001435585.1 Schleiferilactobacillus perolens DSM 12744 | reverse complement strand
AAACGAGGTCAATGCGCACTTACACTCTTGACACCTGTCAAGAGTAGTTTGCCAAGGATTTCATCCTTGGTTTTTCCTTGTCTCAGAAGGCTAACGCCAACCATTAATTAATCACATTATGCAGGATCCAACGGCTATAAGATAAGCGAGCACTCATTGTAATTAACCATGGATGATTGACTTCGAAAATTTGAATTTCCGTTTCTAAATACAGGAGTGTTTTACCATGATTAAAGGTTAAAATTGGTGCTGGGAAATCGGGTCTGGTCGCAACCTGATGTACACTTTGACGTGAGTTCATCTCCCAACGGTCTTTTAAGTCTTCTCGTGATAAAAGTTTTGGCAACTGTTCTTTCTCAACTAACACTTGTTTTTTGAGTTGTGTCGTTAATTCTTCCTTAGCCGCATTGGGATGCCAATCATTTAAAATATCATATGCGTTATTACCTAAATCTAATTCCATGAATAGTCCTCCTAATATAGCATGGTTACAAAATAAAATATTCACCGCGGATAGTAAACTTTACTATCATCGCCATGAAATACTTCAACGCTCAGATGGTAATAATTATCATAGATACCAGCTTGATACATAGCTTGCGTGATGTTGTGTAGCATGGGCGGTTCTAAGATACGTTCACGTAGCAACCAGAAATGTTCATTATCATTTTGAATAAACACACAACACCGTTTATCTCTCACATTAAACACGCGGATTTCACGGCCGTCATCATAGCGAATAATAGCTTGTAAGGCCAAATTATCATTGGTCATGTACTCATCAAAATTAGTCATTATTCATCACCAAAATAATGATCCAGTAATAGATAACCCAGTAGGTCAGTATCCCCGGTATTATCTATGGTGGCATCAAAGGCGTCTGAAGAATAAGTCTGGCTAGCTGTATCAGGGCCTTGTTTATCGGACGCTGTAATGATGTTGTCTAATTGTGCCTTAGTGATCCTAGTCATTAAAAATACCTCCATGGTGGCGTCAAAATGAGCAAATACGGGATAATTCAGGGAGATTAGTTGGCGTTATTACCCAAAATCAATTTGATCTAACATTGTTTCGCGACTTGCTTGATCTAACCCCAGATAAGTAAGCGTCATAGCCTCACTCGAATGATTCAATAAGTGCATGACTAAACCAATATTGTAGTTTGACTGTGTATAGACGCGGTAAGCGCCTGTTTTACGCATCGTATGTGTGCCTAGATAGTTGATACCTAATAGATCACCAACGCGTGCCATCACCTTATAAAACTGCTTATCTGTTATATGTCGATCTGGATGGGAAGTTGAGGGAAATAACCAATCCGAAGTGATATTCTGTTGAACTAGCCAATCATGATATTGCAACAAGTCTTGTTGCACGGGCTTTAAATATAACGTGTTCGCTTTACCTGTCTTTTTATCATGAATAAAGGCCGTGTTTTTAACAGACCCATCGGGATTATAGACATCCGATTTCTTTAACGTCATCACATCACTCACCCGCAGTAGAGTGGCTTTGCCAACTTGAAAGATAGTGTAGTTGCGGCGACCCGCCCGAAAACTATCTAATAAGGTGTCTTGTACCATTTTTAAGACGTTGGAGTCTTTGATGGGGAGGACAATTTGTTGCACCATTAGCTACTCCTTTAAAGTTAATAATTTGATTGATGATAGCGCATCT
>NZ_AZEC01000004.1 GCF_001435585.1 Schleiferilactobacillus perolens DSM 12744 | reverse complement strand
GTCTAACAATTATGGGGCACTTCAGAAACCGGGTCTTTTTTTGTGCGCACCGCCGGTTGGGCGGCAGCATATTTAGCAAAAATGGGCCGTGTCCCACGCATCATGCCCAAATAATTGCTCATGTTCCCCAGATTGTTAAACACATTTCCAGCTAGACTGCCTGCCGCTGACAACGTGCCAACCGTCACCAGATGACGCATGGCCAATAGACCGCTCAGTCCCATTAACGTGACTTGAGCAATCACATTCCCCAAGAATCCGGTGACCTGCACCGCCGTTTGGGCCTTACTCTGATTCAACGCCCGCTGTTTCAGTACCTGCGAACTCTGGACAATCCGCTGGGTGATTAACGACAGCGCATGAAAGGCAAATAGAAAGTCAAAACCGCTAAGCACATCTTCAGTTTTATTGACAAAGTGTTCGTTCTCTTCAGTCAACGCAGTGTTGGTTTGATTCAATACCCGATTAAAAACGCGCGGCACGCTGATAATCAAACCCGCTAACACCAGCGCAGTCCCCGCCAAGGTCCAATGATATTGCCATAATGCAACCAACGCAAAGCTGGTCCCAAATATTTCTTCGGCGACCATAAAGAAACTGGTTAATCCTTGCGTGTTGATCATCTGAATATCGTTTGTAAACCAGGAAACGTAGGCTCCCACTGTACGCTCGCTGAAGGTCTCATAATCCTTGTGTTGAATCAGGATGGTCAGATCCTGCCGAATCGCAATATCGATATTCTGGATCAACCGGGTTTGGCTGATCACAACGATATATGTCAGCAGCGCAATCACGATCCATCCCACCATTAAAAAAACCGCAGTCATTAAAAATCGGCGCATATTGAATTGAATCAACGCATCCAGTAAATTGGCATTGAGTGTGGATGCCCACACTGTGATCCCTTGCACCAGCGCAATCAGTATCAGTACGCCACTGAGCTGCCCGGGAAAACGTCTTAAATAACGGCCCATAATGATCCATCCCTTCTTGATATGTTCATTGTGGGCCGCTTTGGTTAACAATCTTATGATAAAATGTGGCTAATATGCCACATTGGAAGGAGAACGACGGATGCAATCAATCGGCAGCACCGTAAAATATTTGCGCCAACTTAAGGGCTTTACCCAAAAGGAAATATATGATGGCATCGTATCCCGCTCTTTTGGGATTCGTTTCGAACAAGGCAAGCATGATATTGGCGCCGACAAATTATTCTCTCTATTGGACCGATTGGGAGTCAATGCCGATGAGTTTCGCTATATTCAGCAAGGCAACACGCACACGCCTGCTCAACAGCAGCTGGCTGCCATTGATCACTATTATCACCAGGAAGATTTCCTCAGTCTGCGCCGTTACATGACAGTTGCCAAAGATGCCCCCTTGCCCGTCCAAACCAACGCAGCCTATGCGCGTCTGCTGGTAGCGGCTTGGGATGGCCGATTCAGCACCCTTTCCGCGGATACCCGCCGTTTTTTGAATCATTATTTACATCAGCCGCAATGGACCGTTCAGGATATTCGGTTTGCCAGTGTATTGATTATCCCCATTCTCCAGGCACCGCATCATACGCAGAAATTGAAGATGCTGACCACCCGTATGGAAACCAGTTGTGCTCGTTACATTCAGGATTTGAGCGATCCATATGATATCCGAGGCGAGTTATTAAACTTCTACTTCGTGATTTTTCAAGCCGAAGCCACTCAGCGTCATATGGCGATTGCCCGCACATACGGAGAAAAGGCGGCGGCGTTACCAGATACTTCCCTCACATGGAGCGATCGTATTTTGAAGAAAACCATTCAGGGCCTGACCGCGTGGTATTTTGACGATTGGGCAAAAGGCACCCGCATCATCAACACTTTGACCCAACTCCTGACTCTGTTTGAACCCAATGCAGAACGGGTATTACCCACGATCTTCCGAGTTCGGCGAGTTGATGCCCAAAAATATCGCAAAGAAAAAGACCCGCGTTAACGGGCCGAAATATTGTTATGATTATGGTTTAAGCGATCGGGTTACCCAGTAAGTGGGAATATTCATTTGCGCCAGGCGCCCCGCATTATCAGTGTCGCCAAAAATATCCAGTAAGCGAAACCCTACCTGCAGCTGACCACCGATTTGCTCCTCGATGGTATGGGAAAATTGAACACCGCTGTCATCGGCTTGCAGTTGAGCCATCTGGGCTGGATTCCTCAAGGGATTGAATGGGAGCGAATTAATGATCTGCTCCCCTGCGTCATCCACTGCAAAGTTCAGTCCATTGTCCAGTCCAGACCAAATTTCACCGCCTGGCTTCAACACCCTAAATGCCTCCTGCCAAACAGATAACACTTTCTCAAAGTAAACGTTGGCCACTGGGTGCACGATCAGATCAAATGATTGATCGGCCAGCGGTAATGGCTTGGTCACATCTGCCTGAATCGTCGTAATCGTGTAGCCCTCTCGCTTAGCCACCAACCTTTCTGCCTGAATTTGGGCATCAGAATAATCAATAATGGTGACGTGTGCCCCCAGTGCGGTCAAAATTGGGCCTTGCTGACCACCGCCAGAAGCCAGTCCCAAAACGCTCTTGCCATGCAAATCAGGATACCATGCGGCGGGGACTGGCTTCGTGGGTGAAAGCATGAGTTTTGGTGCACCACCGCGACGAACGCGTTCGTATTCTTCATGGCTGACCGGCTGACCCCACTCCCAACCATCCGCTACCCAGCGGTTCATCGTTTCTCGATTCACATCTTGATAATTCATCTATCCTCGTCCTCCTTGGTCGGGCAGACGAGATAAACCACTTCGGTCTGCGTATTGAATCCGGCATTCGTATACACATGCAGCGCCGCTGGATTATTGGCCTCAACCCCCAGCGTAAAGGCCCGGGGGGCTGACGCGCTGCGCACTGCCATGATCTGCCGCACCATGTCCGTGCCCAATCCTTGATTTTGATAGTCAGCACCGATAAAAAGACTAAAGAAATAATCACTGGTCCCGCTGATATCCACGGCACAACTGCCCACAAGCTGGCGATCAAGCACATAGACATAGGTAAGTGTCTGGGCATCGGGAATGGCTCGTGTTAAATAGGTGCGCGCTTCCGACGGGCTTTGGTCCGCGAAGGCGGCCGCATAAAGGGGCACCAAAGCCTCCACATCCTCGGTACGCAACTGACGAATATGACCAGGACTGTGAAGGGGCGCGGAAAACCGGGCTGCCGCGGTGGCCATTTGGTATTCAGTTTCCGGATCCGCGCTTAAACCTGTGCGGGTGAGGAAATCAGGATGGGCATTCAAGAAGACCTTTTCCGTGATGAATTCCCACTGAGCATATCCATTAGCCAATAGCACCGGTTTAGCTGCCCGCCACATAGTTGTGGCCACTCCCTGCCGGCGATGCTCCGGGTGTACCAAAACAAACACATCTGCCATCGTCCCGGCTCCACCATCGGTATACAAAGATACCAGTCCAATCAAGTGATCATCATAGTACGCCAAAAAGAAGCTGGCCATCGTCAGCGAATAATTGAACTGGTTACTTAAATAAGGCTCCCGATAGGTATGATCATGCGTCTCAACAGCCTTCACCAATTCCGTTGCGTCTCGCCGTTGCTCAGGTGAAAGATTAGGAACACGAATAATCGCCATGGATCTTTCTCCCTTCCATTTTTATCAAAATAATTAAGGACAGTATAGCATAATCGCGCTCTTCTCAATGTGTAGTGGGATAAAAGAAGATTTCTGACGACATCTTGGAACGTTGGTACGGCATGCTAGCAATTACAAATTCGATGTAAAAAAACACCGCAGAGAAAAATCTCCACGGTGCCCATTTTTGGGTTAAACGATTTAAAACGAAGTTGCATCAACTTTGATGCCAGGGCCAAAAGTAGACGAAATCGCCAAACTCTTGATGTAGTTACCCTTAGCAGAAGCTGGCTTAGCCTTCACAATCGTATCGTTGAATGTCTTAAAGTTCTCAGTCAACTTCTGATCATCAAAGGAAACCTTGCCGATCGGTGCATGCAGAATACCAGCCTTGTCGACCCGGTAAGCGACTTGCCCAGACTTCACGTCATGAACAGCCTTACCAGTATCCATTGTGACAGTACCTGTCTTCGGGTTAGGCATTAAGCCTTTCGGTCCTAAGATCCGGCCAAGACGACCAACTTGGGCCATCATCGGCGGTGTCGCCACGGCAACATCAAAGTCTAACCAACCGTCTTGAATCTTTTGTACCAAGTCTTCAGCACCAACGATGTCGGCACCAGCTTCTTCAGCTGCCTTGGCTTGATCGCCTTGGGCAAAAACAATGACCCGGACAGTTTTACCAGTCCCGTTCGGAAGCACAACAGCACCCCGAATTTGTTGGTCAGCCTTCTTGGGATCAACGCTCAAATTGTATGCCACTTCAACGGTTTCGTCGAACTTAGCAAAACTCGTTTTCTTGACTAACGCAATCGCTTCATCGGCAGAGTAGGTCTTGTTCTTGTCGACTAACTTGGCTGCGTCTTGATACTTTTTACTTCTTTTTGCCACTCTGTTTTCCTCCTTGCAAATGTGGTTGACGGACATTTTGTCCTCCCACTTGATCAATCAGTTTTCACTAATCATCCGTACTTAACCTTCGACAGTGATACCCATCGAACGTGCGGTACCTTCAACCATGCGCATGGCGGCGTCAACGTCGGCAGCGTTTAGATCTTGCATCTTGGTTTCAGCAATTTCCTTAACCTGATCCTTAGTGACCTTAGCCACCTTCTTGGTATTCGGTTCGCCGGAACCCTTGTCTACGCCAGCAGCTTGCTTCAGAAGAACAGCTGCCGGAGGAGTCTTGGTTACGAAATCAAAGGAACGATCCTCATATACTGTAATGACAACAGGGATAATTGTCCCCCGTTGGTCAGCCGTACGCGCATTGAAGTCTTTAGTAAAGGCTACAATGTTAATGCCGGCTTGCCCTAAAGCAGGACCAACAGGAGGTGCAGGAGTCGCCTGACCAGCAGGGATCTGCAATTTAACGACGTTTGCTACTTTCTTTGCCACGAAACATACCTCCTAAGCGTTCGTGCCGTGGTTCATGGAGAGCTAAAATTTCTCCTCCCACGTGTAGAAAAAACTACCGGAATACTATACCATAACCAGCGTCTGAAGTACAACGGCGGTCATGTGAATAAGAAGCGGATCACGTTTTGATCCACCAATTTGTTCTCATGCAGTAATGAATGGGCGGCACCGACACCGCGAATCAATACTTCCTGATAATTGACCCCAGCGCTGGGCAACAGCCACCGTAAGGCAAACGCGGACTGGACCGAAATCACGCCATCATCATGCCGAGTGGGGATCGTGAAAATATCCCCAGCAATATTCAAAATCTGCACATCTGGGGGTAAGTCATGGGCCTTCTCGGCAATGTAATGATAAATGGGGGCTTTGCGAAACGGACCCCGGGGACCCCAATCATAGACAAGAATCTCATCACTATCTTTGCCCAGTTCGATATCGTTGAACGGGCCTGCGATGGTGACTATTTTCCCAATGATGGGAACATCTTTAGCCGGTAACTGCAATGCAGCTAACATGGCCACAATCGCGCCCATCGAGTGTCCCACCAGGTTCACTTGACGGACACCTGAATGATGTAAGAGCACCATGATTTGGTGGAGCCAAGCCAGCTCAGTGACTAGATTTTCCCGGGACCGTTTAAATATCACTTGGATCATCGGATTCTGGGTATTTTCCAGCCGCCCTTGAGTATGCAATTGTCCACGACGGTTCACCGTGATCACCATCGCTTTTTGAGCAATGCCTTCGCGGTGAAGCCGTCCCAGCATGTGCCCAAAAGAATAGCGGTTACCGCTATAACCGTGAATAAACAAGGTAGGTACAGTGGTGATTGCTTGTCCCGGGCGCGGATGAAAATCCTTTGGCACATGACCAATGCGCCAGTAATCAATCGCACCAATGGTGATGGCGACCAAGGCAACCGCCACTGCCAGCCACCACCAGAAACCCATTAGATCTTGTCGACTTGGTCGAAGTCAAGCTCTGCGCTGGTTTCCCGTTCAAACATCGTAATAGCGACCTTCAATGTCAGCTTCTCTTTATTTACTTCAGTCACTTTACCCACTAATCCAGTAAAGGCACCATCCACAATAGTTACATTCTCGCCCGGTTCGAAATCAACATTGCCGCCGTGGCGTGTTGTCATCCCTTGGGAATGAAGAATGGTGGCAACCTCGCTATCGAGTAATGGTGCCGGCTTGCTGCCGGCCCCGTGGGAACCCACGAAGCCAGTAACGCCAGGCGTGTTCCGGACAACGAACCATGATTCATCCGTCATCACCATTTCAACAATGACATAGCCGGGGAAAGTTTTGTGTTTCTCCATGACTTCTTTGCCATTCTTCTTTTCTGGTTCTTCTTCTTCGGAAACGACGACGCGAAAGATGAAGTCTTCCATTCCCATGGATTGGGCCCGGGATTCCAGGTTCTGTTTGACCCGGTTTTCGTAGCCGGAATAGGTATGCAGAACATACCATTGTTTTTCTGCTGATTCGACCATGTTAATCTCCTTTGTATTGAGTAAGACTGGCGTTGCTGCGCCGTGCCGATGCTCCGCAATCTCCGGCTGAATGGCGCTGGAACGTGGTGACGGCACTGAGCACCATTCAGCCTACGATTGCTCCGCATGGACACTACCATACGGCAGCACACGAATTTCTATCCAGCCTATGTATTTAACTCCAAAATAAAAAAACTCCGTCACCGAAGTTTTTGACAACCCAATTATAGCAAATGCCCTGCTAAAAAGCGAAAACTAAATAGAGATGCTCAGACAAATATCTAAACATTGCTTTTAGAGCTTAACAAACCAGGTCATGGCAGAACTCAATGCGAGATCGACGAGGCCGAAGAAAATCCCGAACAACACAGAAGTGATGATGACTGTCCCCGTGTCGTGGCGGTTTTCTTTGAAAGTTGGCCAAGTGACCAACTTCATTTCTTCAACAACACCCTTTAGAAATTTCATGCAAAATTACTCCTGACTTTGATCGACCAATATACCCCAGGGGGTCAAAACAATTGTTGGTTATCGTGTTTCTTGATGGATGGTGTACTTGCCGCAATGCTTGCAGAACTTGCGCAGCGTTAAACGCTCCGTGCGGTTCTTATTCTCTGCGACTGTGTAGTTGCGGGATCCGCACACACTGCACGCCAATGCTACTTTTCTGACAGACGACATGGCACAATCCTCCATTCTTTTACCGTATTACTCTAGCACATGCCGCCGAGGGTCGTCAATGACCGCCGCAGCGCCACTGGTCACTAAAGAGGTTGGTGTCTAACAGCCCCGCAAACTTCTTACGACAGCTGGTCCGTGCGCGGCGAAACTGATATTCTGTTAATCCCTCAGACAAATGATCGCCGCTCACCATTCTTTGCCACGCGGCCTTCTCCGGTGGGGTCAAAGTTTCAAACAATCCTGGCAGCTGACACAAATACATGTCTAAAGTAGTGGTATCCATCATGGCCTGAGAGGGCATGAAACCGCCTGACACGGACTCCTCCAGCGAAATGTTTTGCGTCTCGCCAATACGTTTAGCTGCCAGATGTCGCCGAACCAAACCGGTCGCATAATTTTGCCAACATAATTTGAAGAATGCACCGAATTTAGAATCCCTGGAGGCATCAAAATGCTGACAGGTTTGAAAACAGCACAGCCGCGCCTCTTGATACCAATCCTCAAGTTCGTAATGCCGGATATAAAAACGCCGAATCACTTTATTGATCAAGGGTAGATACTGGTTGAAAAGTGCCTCCAACGCTTCTGAATCATTTGCTGCCGCTGCCGCGATCAATTGCTGTTCTGTGGTCATGTTGTTCCCTCCTTATACCGAATAAAATCAGTATAAGAAAGGGGTGAAAACGCCGCCAAGAGAACGTCGGGAAACGGTTTATCGGAACTTTAATATGGTTTTATTTGGACTGATCATGGGGTGGCTCTTGATGTTTATCGATCAGTGTTTTCAAAAATTGACCCAAGCTAATCATTTGATCTGGCCGCCAGGGTACATTGCGGACACCGCCAGTGCGGGCCAAGCGCTGCGTGTCTGCCGCAATTTCAGCCTGAACGCGGCGAACTTCCCGCCATAATTCCCGGGACGAAATCCGCAGTGCTCCCCGGGAGAAGATCGTCCACTGCTCAGCTTGATCAGAAGTCGCTACCGTGACTTGATTTAATGGTGTGTTTAACTCACCCGCCATATGCTCAATATAACTATCAGCCGTTTCATCTTCCGGGGTAAACGTCACTTCCAAATTCCACTTACTGAAGCTCTCTTTAATGCCCGGTACATACATCGCATCAAAGATCACAATAATGCGCACATCCACATATTTGCGATACTCAGCGAGGTAGTCGAGCAATCGGTCGCGGGCAATATCCAAATGATCTGCCTGCTTCAAGCTGTTTAATTCCGGCCAGGTACCAATGACATTATAGCCGTCGACAATCAGAATCTGATGGCGCATCAATGGCCACCATCCCGTCTAGTCAAAAACACTTTATACATGATGATACCCGCCGCCACACTGGCGTTCAGACTTTGAATCTGCCCCGCCATCGGGATGGTGACAGTACCATCCAGCAGCTTGACCACACCGGGAGAAATGCCCTTGCCTTCATTGCCGATCACAATGGCAATCGGGCCGCCGGCATTCCACTGGGTGAAGTCCTCGCCGTTGACGGCGGTACCAAACACCCAGACACCCTGTTTCTTCAGAGACTCGATGGCCCGGGATAGATTCGTGACCCGGGCTACCGGGACGCGACTGATTGCGCCAGCTGACGCCTTAGCGACGGTCCCAGTCAATAGTGCCGCGCGATGCTTGCCAATAATCACGCCGTGGACGCCAGCGGCATCTGCAGTCCGAATAATGGACCCCAAGTTGTGGGGGTCTTCTACATTATCCAAGACCACAATGAACGGCGGCTGCCCTGCTGCCTTGGCTTTCGCTAAAATATCATCGATGGTGGCATATGGAAAAGCAGCTAGCGCCACCACCACACCTTGGTGATTTTGGCCTTGAACCAAATCGTCCAGTTTAGCTTTTGGTACCCGCGAAACAAGGACATGAAGCCGTTTCGTCAAATTCAGAATTTGGGTCGCAAATTCCTTTTGCACCGAATCTTGTAAGAAAACCTTGTTGACGGTTTGTTCTTCCGCACTTTGCAGTGCAGCAATCGCCGGGTGACGGCCAAATACTAAATCCTCGTCGATACTCGGAGTCGGTTTATTCGTCGGTTTATTCGTCATTTGTGTTCCCTCCTTCCACTTGATCAATACACCAATGGGCCAGTTCAGCGATCCGGTTCACTTGTTCAGTGGCCTGTAAATAACCGAAGATCGCCTCAAAGCCGGTTGAAATCCGGTAGGTTCCCACTGATGTATTTTTAGCGTGGGTATAACTCTTTGCATTACGTCCACGCCGAAACGCATCCTGTTCCGCATCATTCAACACATTTTGGTCCTTCATCAACGCAGATAATTTAGCTTGGGCCTTTGCTGAGACAAAATGCGTTGACCGCCGTTGCAGTTCAGCTGGTTGCCGAATACCCGTGGCCAATAAATGCTCACGAATAAATACTTCATACACTGCGTCGCCAAGATAGGCCAAATCAATTCCGTTTAAACTTAAATGATCTATCATTTGCGATGCCACCGTGTCCCCTGGGGCGTATCTTCTAAAATAATCCCCTGCTTAGCCAATTGATCCCGAATCTCATCTGAGCGAGCGAAGTCCTTGTGGGCCCGAGCGGTTTCCCGGTCTTCAATCAACTGTTCAACGTCCGCATCCAATAATTCGCCGGTTGTCGTAAATTGTAAGCCAAAAATACCAGTGAGATCCCTGAAAAGGCCGCGGAGATGTTCCAATGACCCAATCCGCACGACATCCTGTTCGACATAGGTATTGATCAGCTTGGCTAATTCGTACACATGGGTGATCCCATTTTGCGCATTGAAATCGTCATCCATGGCCGTGACAAATGCCTTTTGAATATCGTCGGCTTGTTTGTCAACATGTTCTGAATTGCCTGCTTCAGCACTGGCAAAACGGTAATTCAAATTTGTCCAGGCCGTGTGCAATCGTTCCAAGTTGTTCTTAGCATCCTGTAAACTTGCCGTACTATAACGAATTGGCCGCCGATATTGGGTGGTAGACATCAAGAAACGAATGGCTTGGGGATCGTTATCTTTCAATAGATCACGAGCTAACACGAAGTTGCCCAGTGATTTACTCATTTTTTCGTCATCTTCGCCAATCGTGACGAACCCGTTGTGCAGCCAGTAGCGGGCAAAAGTATGACCTGTCCGCGCCTCACTTTGAGCAATCTCGTTTTCGTGATGGGGGAACTCTAAATCTTGACCGCCGCCGTGAATATCGAAGGTAGCTCCCAAATATTTAATCGACATCACGCTGCACTCAATATGCCAGCCCGGCCGGCCTTCACCCCAAGGTGAGGACCAAGAGATCTCGCCTGGCTTGGCTGCTTTCCATAGGGCAAAATCAATTGGATCTTCTTTTCGAGCGGTCTCTGCGTCTGTCACATGTTGCGAGGCACCCTGCTCCAGATCATCAATATTTTGCCCAGACAGCTCGCCATACTTCTTAAACTTGCGGGTCCGATAGTACACATCACCATCCACTGCATAACCGTAACCCTTGTCAACCAAGGCTTGGATAAAGTCGATGATCTCTGGAATGTTGTGGGAAGCCCGAGGATTGGCCGTTGCCCGTTCAATATTCAAAGCATCTGTATCTTCGTAAAAGGCCTGGATATATTTATCCGCGATAGCCGGCACAGTGCTGTTTTCTTCCTTCGCCTCATTGATTAACTTATCGTCGACATCCGTAAAATTGGAAATATAATTCACCGTGTAATCTTGATATTCCAAGTAACGGCGAATCGTGTCGAAGGCAATCGCGGAACGCGCGTTGCCGATATGAATATAGTTGTAAACCGTGGGACCGCAGACATACATGTTCACAATATGCGGCGTGAGAGGCTTGAATTCTTCCTTCCGGTTCGTGAGTGTATTCCACACTTTCAGCATAAGGGTCCACCTTTCTTTACAATTGTTTAAATCTAATTATAGCGTATTTCAGGGATTGCCGAGCGTTTCAACCCCCGTTGACACAACAAGGGCCGAAACCCGATATGGATTCTCAGCCCTTGTGGTCGTACTAGTCAGACGACTGTCCAACTTATGCGTTTTGATTTAATTCTGCCAGTTCCTTTAATGTTAAGTTCAGATGCTTATTGACTTTGGCTAAACCCAGAATCTCAATCGATTCAGCTAATTGCGGACCGTGCGTCTCGCGCGTAGTCGCGATCCGGATCGGCATATATAATTTACGTCCGCGGACACCCAGGTCGTGGGAAATATCGTAAATTACGTTCTGAATGGCATAAGCGGTAAATTGCGGTAAATCTTGAATCCGCTTCTGGAATTCCTGCAATACTGGGACCGCATTGGGATCGGCCAACTCAGTCTTGGCCTGTTCGGTCAATGCAGGCGGCTCGATAAAGAAGATTTCGGATAGTTTCACAATTTGTTGGGTAAAGCTCATCTGGTCTTGGAAAAGACCAACGATTGCCCGTAACCATTCCAGCATCTTCGGATCCATTGCGTCCTTAGAGATCCGGCCGGCGTCTTGCCAGTTGCGAATGCTCAGTCCCAGCAGAGTGCTCGGATTAGCCTTCTTTACATACTGGTTATTGACCCATTCCAACTTCTTGGCATCAAACTTCGCCGGGGAGCGGGATAGGCGTTCTGGGTCAAATTGTTTGATCAATTGTTTCCGAGTAAAGATTTCGTTTTCTCCCACTGGGGACCAGCCCAAGAGCGTGATGAAGTTAAACATCGCATCCGGCAGGTATCCTAACTCCCGGTATTGTTCGATGAATTGCAGCACACTCTCGTCTCGCTTGGATAACTTCTTACCTGTTTGGGTGTTGATGATCAGCGTCATATGGCCAAACTTCGGTGGTTCCCAGCCAAATGCCTCATAAATCATCAATTGTTTCGGGGTGTTGGCAATATGGTCATCACCGCGCAGCACGTGTGTGATTTCCATCAGATGGTCATCCACGACAACGGCAAAATTATACGTGGGCATACCGTCTCGCTTCTGAATGACCCAGTCGCCGCCGATGTCATCAGAGTCAAAACTGATGTGGCCCTTCACGATATCATCCCAAGCATACGTATGACCTTCCGGAATATGGAAACGAATGACGGGCTGGAGACCTTTTGCTTTCGCCGCAGCGATGGCTTGAGCCTTTTCGTCAGCACTCATTCCCTCATATTCATACTCGTAATGGGGGGCTTCGCCGGCAGCTTTTTGGCCTTCCCGCTGAGCGGCTAATTCGTCTTCTGTCATATAAGACTCATAGGCTTTGCCTTCGTCCAACAGCTGCTTGATCAAACGATCATAGATATCCTTGCGTTCACTCTGGCGATAAGGGCCAAAAGAACCGCCAACATCTGGCCCTTCATCCCAATCGATACCTAACCAGTGCAGGTTATCGATTTGGCTTTGGGTACCGCCCTCGATATTCCGCTTTTGGTCTGTGTCTTCGATCCGCAACACCATGGTGCCGCCATTGTGGCGCGCAAATAAGTAGTTGAATAGGGCCGTCCGGGCATTACCAATATGCAAGTGGCCCGTCGGTGATGGGGCATACCGTACACGAATCTTTCCGTCAGTCAAGAAAATAACCTCTTTCCAAAGTCAAAATATACCTTATTAGTGTAGCGACAAAAAGAAATGGGTGCAATAGGCCGGATGAAAACAGACCGCACTAGCACACCATTTCCAGAAAACTTACTTCTTAGAATTATTGTCCTCGCCGTGATCACCGATCTTCTTTTGTTGGTGGGCGGGTTTCGCGAAGATCATCCGGCCAGCACTTGTCTGGATCGCACTAGTGACAACAACTTCCAACGGTTTGTTAATGTAATACTGACCATCTTCGACCACGATCATCGTACCATCTTCCAAGTATGCCACCCCTTGGGCTCGTTCAGTCCCCTGCTTAATCACTTTCACAGTCATGGTTTCGCCAGGAAGTACTTGCGGCTTAAGGGTATTCGCCAAAGCATTGATGTTGAGAACGGGCACGTTTTGGAACTGACTGACCTTATTTAGGTTAAAGTCATTTGTGACGACAATCCCGTCAATGATTTTGGCTAGCTTGATCAATTTGGAATCCACTTCCGTCAAGTCATCAAAATCACCGTCATAATTGTCAATATGCACTGCCGGATCTTCCCGCATGGCGTTCAAAATATCCAATCCACGCCGGCCTTTGGCGCGTTTCAAATTATCCGCAGAATCAGAGATGAGTTGCAATTCATGGACGACGAAATCGGGTACCAGCAATGTCCCTTCAATAAATCCAGTCTTGGCAATATCATGAATACGGCCATCAATGATGACACTCGTATCCAGAATCTTATACTTGTGGAAATTATCGTCTGCCCGCCGTTCTAATACTTCACCGGTACCTGTTTTTTCTTTGTTGCTGCGCCGAGTGAACGCCTTGCGCCAATCCTCCACTCGTAAAGTCCCCACTCTGGCACCTAAATACGCAAAGAGGATCATCAACGCAATCGGGACGATCTTGTTGGTCAAAACGTTATTGGTCTGATATAGCGGGATAGAAATCAAGTTAGCGATAATCAACCCTGCTGTCGCAAACAATGTACTGAACAACAGCACTGTAGGCGCTAGGGTCGCCAACTTCTCCTCCGTCTTATTTAAACTTGCCGTGATTGTCGGTTCGGCAGCTAATTCAACGACCAGCAGAATAATTGCACCTAGCAAAGCATTGACTAATCCATTCATCAAAATGGTGTTTCCAGCCATGCCAATCAAAGACCAAAAATAAGGAAATACAGTATAACCAATCGCTGCACCAGCTAATGCGAAAACGAACCGAATAATAATTTTTCTCATGCACCACGGCCTCCTTTCATCATTTTAGTTTGGTTGAGTACCTGTTGCAGGCACTCGTTGATCGTGGCCACCCCCACTACTTCAATGGCCGCGGTGGGTTTATATTTGGCCAGATTGTTCTTAGGGACAAAGATTCGTTTGAAACCCAGCTTGGCTGCCTCAGCAATCCGCGTTTCGATCCGATTGACGCGCCGAATTTCACCGGTTAAGCCAATCTCTCCCACGAAACAGTCGCCTGGATCAACCTCGGCATCTTGGTAACTGGAAGCAATCGCCACAGCCATGGCTAAATCAATGGCCGGTTCATCTAATTTGACACCGCCGGTGGCTTTCAAGTAAGCATCTTGGTTTTGCAAGAGCAGGTTGGCTCGTTTCTCCAGCACCGCCATGATGAGCGCCGCCCGGTTGTGATCCAATCCAGTGGTCGTTCGCTTGGCGTTACCAAACAGTGTGGGTGACATGAGTGCTTGAATCTCCACTAAGATTGGGCGGGTACCTTCCATGGACACCACAATGGCCGAACCAGTCGCGTGGGGCAGCCGTTCCTCCAAAAAGGATTCAGAGGGATTAGCAACTTCACGCAAACCATCCTCTTCCATCGAAAAAATGCCAATTTCATTCGTTGATCCGTACCGGTTTTTGACAGTCCGCAGGATACGATAAGTATGATGCATGTCACCTTCAAAGTACAGAACAGTATCCACCATATGTTCCAACACCTTAGGCCCGGCAATAGCGCCATCTTTGGTCACATGGCCAATCACAAAAGTAGTGATCCCTTGATTTTTGGCGATTTTCATCAATTCACTGGTAACTTCTCGGATTTGACTTACACTGCCGCTGGCGGATGCCAAAGCCGGTTCATTCATGGTTTGCACCGAATCGATCACCAAAAAGGCCGGCTTCACTTCTTTGATGGCTTGCCGAATCAAATCCATATCGGTTTCCGGATAAACAATGACATTGTGATCCCGGACCCCTAATCGTTCCGCCCGCAACCGAATTTGGCTGGCACTCTCTTCCCCACTGACATAAAGAACTTTATCTGTGCTGGAATCGGCCAGTTGACCAGATACTTGCATCAGCAATGTGGACTTGCCAATCCCGGGATCCCCCCCGATCAAGATCAAGGAGCCCGGCACCACGCCGCCACCCAATACCCGGTTTAACTCATTCAGCTTCGTCGGAATCCGTTTGTTCTCGGTGAGATCTACCGCATCTAACGCCACCGGCGCGCTATGGATACCATTCGCTGCCCCACCGACGCGCTGGGTATTGGTACTGACGATTTCTTCTACCATCTGATTCCAGGCACCGCAATTCGGACAGCGACCAAAATATTGCGGTGAGGTATAGCCGCAGTTTTGACATACGTAACGACTATGCGTTTTTGCTTTTGCCAAACTGGCACTCCCCCTTCATACTCACTTGGTTAATATTAAATTATGCAGGTTTTTATCGTTGCCGTCATCGGTCGGAAGAACCAAACCCGCCCTGTCTTCTATCACCAGTGCCATCATCGCCGTCCGCCAGCAAATACGGCATGAAAATGCCCTGACCAATATGATCACCCTTATGAATCACGACATCCCGCACGCCGAAATTGACGAGCTGGAAGAAAATCTCCCCTTCATTGCTCGGATTGTTGTAATAATCGGCGTCAATGACACCGACCCCGTTGGGCAGTACCAACCCGCGTTTAAGCGGATTGCTGGAACGATTGGCCAGCATCAAAAACTCATCGTCTTCCATATAGGCTTTAATCCCAGTGGGAACAAGATACGGCTTCAACACTTCTTCGGCTTGTTCATAATCCCGATTCACCAAAGTGTGCTCGTTACGAATTAGGCGAAATAATCGCACAAAATTCATCCGCCAAATTGTTGGTAACAAAAAATCCTCGGCGGCACTAAAATCATAACCAGCCGAGTGGGCAGTCGACCGTTTGGGCAGGGTCAAGTTTGCTTCAGAAAAACGGTGAACTACCGCAAACCCGCGTTTTTTTTCCATCATGTGTCCTCTTTTCAACCTTTATGCATTATTACATTTTAACATTGAATACAGATTACTTGCACTGCTTGCGCCACTCATGTACATTAACGATGGAGCACCCATGAGAGGAGTGATAGATGTGCACTTTATTGAAGAACCTGGCCGTTTCTTTACCAACGACTTGGCAGGTGATTTGATGGCCGAGCTGACGTATCAGGCGATTGATGATAATAAGACTTGGGTCATTGACCATACCTTCGTCCGCGGCGATCAACGGGGAAAAGGAATTGCAAAAGAATTGCTGGATACTGCGGTCGGCGCCGCCCGTGAGCGTGGTATTAAAGTGAAGCCGCTTTGCACCTATGCCCGCACCCAATTCATGAAGCATCCTGAACAATATGCGGATGTAAAAGCCTGATCAGGCCAAATAAATACCACCAGTCGACACGTATTCACTGTCGCCTGGTGGTATTTTTACCCACAAATTAAATTAATCTTCGTCTGGTAAGTCAGCTGCGTAATACACTTCAGACACGTCATCGTTGTCTTCCAGCGCATCAATCATATTTTGAAATTTCTCCAGCTTTTCGTCAGGAATTGGCGTTAAGTTTTGGGGAATCATCGTTAATTCTGCATCTGCCAATTTGTAGCCCTGTTTCTCCAGAGAATCACGCACAGTCGTGAAATCTTTGGGATCTGTATAAATTTCATAAGCTTCATCGGAAGTCTGTAAATCTTCACCGCCGGCTTCCATGACATCTTCTAAAATCTGATCTTCATCGGCATCCGTCGTGGACCGGTCGATGACAATATAGCCCTTCCGATCAAACAAATAAGAAACCGAACCAGCTGCCCCCAGCGCACCGCCGTGCCGAGTGAAAGCCACCCGCACATCAGAAGCGGTTCGATTCTTGTTGTCAGTCAATGCCTCAACCAACACAGGAACACCGCCGGCGCCATAGCCTTCATAAGTCACTTCATCATAGTGGGTGTCATCATTGCCGGCCGCTTTGTCCAATGCCCGTTTAATATTGTCCTTGGGCATGTTGGCAGCACGGGCCTTATCCATGACTAACCGCAATGAGGGGTTACCGTCGGGGTCAGGGCCTCCACTCTTTGCAGCCATAAATAACTCACGGGAGAGTTTTTGGAAAATTTTGCCGCGCTTAGCATCTTGGGCGTTCTTACGCCCTTGAATGTTATGCCATTTGGAATGTCCTGACATTCTATTTGTCCTTCTTTCGTTTAAATCAAAAATTGTACACGCAAACACAATAGATATTACCAAAATCACATGAGACGTGCAAGAGGCAGAGGGCGGAGCGCCCCGGGTAGGCCCCGACCGCTAAGAACGGCCTGGGCACAATCCCCCGGTCTTGGGGATTTTGACCAGGACGGGCTTAGCGCGAGGGGCCTGGGGCGCGGAGCCCGTTTATGGCGAGAGACTCATCCCCTAGCTTCCACTCGGCTTTGCCCGTTTCGGGAAACTAGCCCCTACCGTTTAGAAGACACAACGGTTCACCCTCCCCTTCTTAATGCGCTAAAATAAACCCATATACGCCTCTCGAAAGGAGCCTTCCATGCAACTGCGACAACTATACAACATGCTCTTCGACCACTACGGCGACCAAGGCTGGTGGCCGGGACGATCGGATTGGGAAATAATCTTTGGCAGTATTTTAATCCAAAACACCAATTGGCGGAATGTCGACAAGGCGATTGCCGCTTTATTTAACCAAACAGAATTCTGGCCAGCCAATATGCGCCAGCTGACCACCGACCAACTTGGTACCCTCATCCGGCCCGCCGGTTTTTATACCCGTAAAGTGGTCACCATCGAAGCAATGCTGGACTGGCTGGCCAACTACAATGATGATCTCACCCTGCTGCGCCGCCAAGATCCCCGGCAGACCAGGGAGGAATTGGTCGCCCTCAAGGGGATTGGCGAAGAAACGGCCGATGATATCCTATTGTATGTGCTGAGTGTGCCAACAATGATTATCGATACTTACACTCGGCGCTTCTTTAAGCGGTTCGGTGTATCTTTGCCGACTAACTATCAAACTGCGCAAAAACAACTATTGGCAGCACTACCGAACTTCACACTGCGCAGTTATCAAAATTTTCATGCGTTAATCGTGGCGGTAGAGAAGGAAAAATACAGCACCGCGGATTGGCAGGATTTACCGTGGGGCCATATTCAGCTAGAATGGAAGCAATAATTATACCGTTCAACCATTTGTATAGCTTGCGGTATGATATTTCACCCATCTCAAATGGGTCACGATATCATCTCTAAATTAAAAAGTGAGGTCACAATTTTGGATAAACAAGAACTGCTGGCGCAATATCCGGCGCTCGCTCCTTACGCAAAAGAAACACCAACTTTTTGGGCTAACCCCCATTATGGTCAGCCCCGTGTGGATTCCGCATTGCGGGTTGAAGATGTATTTGATGCCGAGGCTCGTTGGCATCGTTTTGCCCCCTATTTGGCGGAAGTATTCCCAGAAACAGCAGCCACTCAGGGTATCATTGAATCACCAATTTATCGACTCCCTCATCTGGAAAAACAAATTGCAAAAGATACCCGCACGCCTTTCCCGGGTCGGCTGTATATGAAAGCCGATAGTGAATTACCAGTCTCTGGTTCGATCAAATCCCGAGGCGGTATTTATGAAGTGCTCAAGTTTGCGGAGACCGTGGCCCAGCGCGATGGCGATTTAGCCTACACGGATGATTACCGTATTTTGAACAGTCCGCTGTATAAACGGATTTTTTCAAAATACGAAATTGCTGTGGGATCCACCGGTAATTTGGGCCTCAGCATCGGCATCATGGCAGCAACATTGGGTTTCCGCACTACTGTGCACATGTCCGCTGACGCACGACAATGGAAAAAAGACAAGTTACGCGCTAATGGCGTCAATGTCGTGGAATACGACGCCGATTTTACCACTGCGATTACTGCCGGCCGGAAGAAAGCAGAAAGTGAACCCGACACATATTTTATTGATGACGAAGGTTCAACAGATCTTTTCGTCGGTTATGCCGTCGCCGCGATCCGCTTGCAAAAGCAGTTGAAGGACGCTGGTATTCCGCTGGACCGCGATCACCCAGTGTTTGTCTATCTGCCAGCTGGCGTGGGCGGCTCTCCCGGCGGTGTCACTTTTGGACTAAAAACGGTTCTCGGGGACAACATCCATGGCATCTTTGCCGAACCGACCCACATGCCTTCTGTCACCATTGGCATGATCAGCGGTTTGCAGGAAAAAATTGATGTATACGACTTAGGCATTGACGGCAAAACGGCCGCAGACGGTTTAGCCGTGCCCCGGCCATCGCGGTTAGCCGGTCGGGTCATGGACACATTGCTTCTGGGCTCGTGCACTTTTCCCGATGATGATATGATGCGCTGGACGGCACGCCTCACCGATCAAGAACACCACAATGTCGAGCCCTCAGCAGCAGGCGGTCTGGCCATCCTGGAGCAATCCTTCCCGGCACTGCAAAAATTAGGCTACCCCGTGGCTAGCGCGACCCATATTATTTGGGCAACCGGTGGAAGTATGGTGCCTAAAGACGAAATGGCCGACTACATCAAAGCCGGAAATGACCTCCTGTAAGCGTAAATGCCACTATTCCCAGGGTCAATGTTTTATGTGTCATGATGGTCGCCCGACGTTGAAAGATCCGATCCAGCATCACCAACAGATCGTTCTGTTGACTGACAGTCAGTAATGGCGCCAATTCGTCATGTAAGAAGTCCCGATCGATCTCTTCCGAATAATCAAACGTCAATTGTGTGTGCCGTTGAGACCAACCGTCTTGACGGCCTTTTGTTTGCCATTGCTGCAAAATATCCGGTGATTCCACCACATAATCCACACGTAACGTCGGAAAAGCGGCCAAAAATTGGTCAAAGATCGCATCTGTCCGACCCACGATCCGACTGAGGACAAACACGCCGGTGGGGGTAAGCAATGCAGCCAATCGCGGAAAATCATCAACCTGTAAAAATGGCGCCATGTGGGCAAAGATAACATCGTATTGATGCCTTGGTTGACGATAAAATTCATCCCAAGGCAGTTGTACAGTAGTTGCCGTTAATCCTTGGCGGTGCAGCTCTAATTGGGCGAAATCAAGCATTTCGCCACTAATATCGGTAATCGTGAGTTGTTGGGCGTGTTGGGCAAGCATAGGCGAAAAGCGCCCCGCTCCGCTGCCTAAGTCTAATACTTGTGCCGCCGGTAATATTTTCTGGGCACTTAACCACTGCTCAACGGTACTCGCTAACGGGAGCGAGTCCGCTTGCTGCATGGCATAATATTCAGCCGCAAAATCATCCCACTGCGCCGCCGTGTCCCGGTCTTCAGAATTCATCGGGGTCGCCTCCTCTGGCTAATTTTATCAAATATTAGACCACGGACAACAAAAAAGACACCCGCAGGTGTCTTCACTTCAAGTACATTGATTCTATTCCACGGTGACACTTTTTGCTAAATTACGTGGCTTATCGACGTCCAACTTTTTGCCTAACGCCGCATAATAAGCAATTAATTGTGCGGGAATGATCCCCACTAACGCACTCAGCAAAGGATTAATATCCGGCAGTACGATGTTATCAGTCGGTTGCGCCAAATGCTCACTGACAATCGTCATTGTGTGAGCACCGCGGGCTTCAGTTTCCTGCAAATTGCTGCGAGTATGAGCCGCAGTGACATCATCGGTGATGAACGCCATCACCGGCGTGTCCTCTTCGATCAACGCAATCGTCCCATGCTTCAATTCTCCAGCCGCAAAGCCCTCGGTATGCACATACGATACTTCCTTCAGCTTCAATGCAGCTTCCAGACTCAGTGGATAATCCTCACCGCGGCCGATATAAAAGGCATGTTGCTGATTTGGAATATATTGAGCCACCAGATTCTTGACCTGTTCTTTCTCATCCACCAATGTTTGCATGCCCGCCGCGGCGATACTTAAGTCATGGCGTAGATCGAAGTCCTTGGCCACTTCCCGCTTGCGGAAAACGCCCAACGCCTTAGCCAGGACCGCTTGGACAGCAATCTGCGCAGTGTAGGCCTTTGTTGAAGCCACCGCAATTTCCGGTCCCGCATGCAACAGCATCGTGTAATCTGCTTCCCGGGACAAAGTCGATCCGGCCGTATTGGTCATGGTCAAAACTGGATATCCCTGCTTCTTCACATTCACCAAGACTTCCCGACTATCGGCAGTTTCACCACTTTGAGAAAGTAAAAGGAAGAGAGGATGTTTAGCCAACAGCGGCATATGATAACCAAACTCGCTGGCCAGATATGCCTCCGCAGGCAGCCCGGCCATCTCTTCAAAAATGCGTGCCCCGACAAGACCAGCATGATAGCTGGTTCCGGCAGCCACAATATACAACTTGTCAGCCTGGTCTAACGCCTGCAGCAAACTTTGATTCACAGCAACACTGCCATCAGCCGGTAGGTAAGCATCAACCACCCGCCGCATCACAGCGGGCTGCTCATCGATTTCTTTCAACATGTAATATGGATAAGTGCCTTTGGAAATGTCTGCAGCATCTAGTTTAGCCGTAAATGTGGGCCGTTCCACGAAATCACCGTCTAAATCAGTAATCGTAATGCGATCACGATGCAAGATCACCACATCACCGTCTTGTAAAGCAATAAACTGCTTGGTTTCATTCAACATAGCCATGGCGTCGGAGGCGACGTAGTAGGCTCCATCACCGACGCCGACTAATAATGGCGATTTATTTTTGGCAACGTAAAGTGTTTCCGGATCATCCGCATCGGCCAAGACAAAGGCATACGACCCTTGGAGCAGACCCAGCGTTCGATAAAATGCGGCAGTTGGAGTTGCGCCATCTTGAACAAATTTGGCCACCAATTGCACGACGACTTCAGTGTCCGTTTGGGATGAGAAGTGGACATCACGCAAATATTCATCCTTCAGTGCCTGGGCGTTGGTAATGACCCCATTGTGCACCAAATAGAAGCGATCGTCCGCAGAGAATTGCGGGTGGGCGTTGTCATCTGACGGTGCCCCATTGGTCGCCCAGCGGGTATGACCAATGCCGACCGTCCCGTCAACGGCAGGGGTCAGCTTAGCCTTCAAGGCAGCGATCTTCCCCACCGTCTTGACCATTTGAGCAGGGGTATGGGTACTATTCACAAAAATACCCGCTGAGTCATAGCCCCGATATTCCAGTTTTTCTAAACCGTTAATTAAAATGTTTGTCACTGGTTTGGCGCCAATAACGCCGACGATTCCGCACATAGATAAGCCTCCAGATAAATAATTGGTGAACCAGCCCTAAACATTTGGTATAGACAGATTCCGGGAGCTGATTCGTGATGTCTGTGGTGTATATTACGTACAAAAATCGTTGTTGTCAACAAAATTGTGTTATTGGTATGCTGTTTTCGTCATTATTGGTATATATGTCTATACCATTGCCTTTTGATACGGCTTATGAGAAGATACCCACGAGGTGATTTTATGTCTAATTCAGCTGCTATTGCCTTCCTCCAGGACCTGATCCGGATCCCCTCCGTCGGGCAACAAGAGGAAGCCGTCGCAGATCGTATTTGGGAATTCGTAGAGGCTTCAGGAACGGCTCAATATTTTCATAAACAAATCGTCCCTTATGCCACTGGCCGGGAAAATATCATTCTTGACCTGGGGACGGATGATACGCTCCCCCTCTTGGGGGTTTCAGGCCATATGGACGTCGTCAAAGCAGGCGATGAAAAAGCATGGCAATACCCGCCATTTGCTGCCGAAATTCATGATGGTGTGCTTTATGGCCGCGGTGCCAGTGACATGAAATCTGGCTTGGCGGCGCTAGTGGTGGCTCTCACCAATGTGGCAGGCCAGGAATTGCCCAACCGTATTCGCTTCATGGGCACTGTCAACGAGGAAGTGGACAACGGTGGTGCCGCCAAATTGGCCAAACTTGGTTTTACCAAGGATCTGGCGGCCCTGCTGATTGCGGAACCAACTGGGGTCCACACCATGTGGCACAGTGAAAAAGGAATCTCTGATTTCACTGCGCGCGTCAAGGGCTTGGCTGCCCACAGTTCAGAACCGCAATTAGGTAAAAATGCCATCAATGGTCTGCTCCGGTTAGCTCAATTGATGAGTGAAAAGACAGCACCTTTAACGGCTGAAGAAGATGTCCAACTGGGGCATGCCACATACAATCTGACCTTAATTGGCGGCGGAGTCCAAGTTAACATCATTCCCGACCAAGCTTATTTCCGGGGAAATATTCGCAGTACGCCGACTGCCAATAACGATCGCTTCGCCGCTGCGCTCCAGGATGCCGTCACCCAGGCCCAGGACGAAGGCATTGAAGCTACGTTGGAAATCGGCTCAACTTTACCAGCCCGGGCGAGTGCAGAAGATAATCCGCTGATTACCCAATTACAGGAAGTTATCGTATTGAACGGGCACGCGCCGGCACAGGTCACAGCGGGGGCAGGCATCACCGACGCGGCTGCCATGATCCCCAACGATTTCCCCTTTGCCGTTTTCGGCCCTGGTAACGATACCAGTCACCAAGTGGATGAAAATGTGGATGTCCAAGATTACTTGGATGCAATTCGGATCTATACGGATTTATTTGTCCATTTCACCGACCAGCCAAAAAAATAGACGATTATCAAAAAAGCCCAGCTGCATTTTTTCGCAGCTGAGCCTTTTTTAATCGCACAGAGTCAAATAGACTGTTTGTGACTTATTCTTCACCCATGACATTACGAACAACATCGGCAATTTGATCCACGTATTGATTGACCTTCTCTTGGGTCGGTGCTTCTGCCATGATCCGCAGCAAACTTTCAGTACCTGAAGGACGTACCAATACCCGGCCATCGCCGGCCATTTCTTTCTCCACGGTATCGATGGCTGCTGTAATTTCAGCATGTTCACGCCAATCTTTCTTATTTTTAACACGGATGTTAACCAGCTTCTGCGGATATTTCTTGACCGGTGCAGCCAGTTCAGATAATGACTTCCCGGTCTTTTTCATGACATTCATCAATTGCAGAGCAGTCAGCATACCGTCCCCGGTATTGTGGTAATCAAAAATAATAATATGTCCGGATTGTTCGCCGCCCAAATTGTAGCCGCCGGCCCGCATCCGCTCAACCACATAACGGTCACCGACAGCAGTTTGTTCGGAATGCATCCCAGCCTTTTCAAGTGCTTTGTATAAGCCAATGTTACTCATGACCGTCGTGACCACGGTATCTTTCTTCAACCGGCCACGTTTGTCATAATAGGCCCCCAGGATATACATAATCTTATCCCCATCAACGATATTACCCTTCTCATCCACAGCAATGGCCCGGTCGCCGTCACCATCGAAAGCCACGCCTAATTGAGCATGGCGTTCAACAACTGTCTTAGCCAGTTCTTGGGGATGGGTGGAACCCACATTATCATTGATATTCAAGCCATCTGGTTTGGTGGCAATCGTGGTGAAATCGGCTTCGACATCGGCGAATAACCGGCTCACCAGCGCAGAGGTGGATCCATTGGCACCGTCAAAGACGACAGGAATGCCATCCAGAGAGGAGGATACCGACTGCTCCAGAAATTGGAGGTACTTTAATGCACCCTCAGGATAATCGGCCACAGTTCCCAATCCATTGGCTTCTGGCCGGGGCAAAGTGTCTTCAGGGGCATCCAATAAAGCTTCGATCTCTTCTTCAGTCTCATCGGACAATTTGTAACCATCTGAACCAAAGAACTTGATGCCATTGTCGGCAACAGGGTTATGAGAAGCGGAAATCATGATCCCGGCATCCGCATTCTGAATCCGCGTCAGATAAGCCACAGCGGGGGTGGTAATGACATCCAAATTCAGCACTTCAATACCCACTGACAAAAGGCCGGCAATCAAGGCGTGTTCCAACATTTCCCCTGAAATTCGAGTGTCTCGGGCCACCAATACCCGTGCCCGGGTATTACTGTCCTTGCTCTTTTGCAACGCATGCTGAGTTAATACATAACCGCCTGTGCGTCCCAACTTAAACGCTAATTCTGGACTCAATTCCCGGTTGGCAATCCCCCGTACACCATCTGTTCCAAAGTACTTTGTCATTGCAAAAACTCCAATCCTCAAAATTTGATTTAATCATTACTGCTGCTACTGCTGCTATCGCTACTGCTTTTACTACTGCTTGTACTGCTGCTCGAGCTTGACACGGCACTGCGGCGCTGAGCACTCGCAGCACTCTCGGAATCACTGGCCCCGCTGCTAGTGTTGCTGGCCTTCACCGTGATTTTCACCGAACTCGGGTCAGCAGCGTCCAAGTCGTTATCCTTCAATGGAATTGATATCTGTTGGTCAAAACTGCCTGCAGTGGCAATGTTGCTGACATCCACTGGCACGGTCAACGACTTGATCTTATTCAAGACGTCACTGGTCGCAGTGATCTTCACTGTTTTAACACTGCTGGAAACTGTGTAATCCAAATTGTCCTTGCCCTTCTCTGTGGTGAAACTGAGGGGCACGGTCTTGCTGGGTAAACGAATTCCAAGCGTCACGTGAATGGTTTGCGGATCCAATACGGCATTCACAATATTACCGTTGCTATCCAATGCTTGCAATAGGACTTCTTGATTGGCCGTGGCCTTCGTATTGCGACTTAACGGCACATTCGCCACGACCCGGGCAATTTTGCGAATTTCGTCAGTCGCTCCGGTCACTTGCACGGTATCTTGCGAAAGTTTTGGTTGTTCAGTCACGTAACCCTCCGCAATGGCATTTTTGTTATAGGTGACTTGGATGGGGAACTTTTGCGTCTTTCGATTTTGAATATCCACCGTGATGGTTTTGGGTGAAATCGCATAAGTTAATTCCTTGTTCAACCCGGTCGCTTTGAGAGTCACCGTGTGTTTACCCAAACCCAGATGGCGCAAACTTGCAATTACTTCAAAGTTCTGGGTGTTCACAGTCGTCGTCACTAACGACGACGGCCCCTCTAAATCTACGCTGACCTTCTCTGGATAACCTGTAATATAGTATTTATCCGTGTCCGCATCCAAGCGCAACGGCACCTTAATTGTTTCTTTCCGGGTCGCGGAAACGGATTGGCGGTATTGATTATCGGAATTATTTAAAAAAGACAAACTGTTAAAATTGACATAGGTGAATAGGAGTAGCGCAAAGGCTAATGAAATCAGGCGATAGAACCACTTGCTGGTCGTTATCTTAGTCCACATGGTGGTCACCTCCGTTGCTGGCGAAGAAGCGAAGCACACGCTCGCGGATCTTATCCCACTGGTTAGGTTCTTTGTCTTCTACAATAAATTGAGAACGCAAATATTTGAGATACTCATCCTGACTCATATCCTGCATCAATTGACTATTCTTCGTCAATGTCACACCGCCCGTTTCTTCTGAGACAACGATTGTTAAGGCGTCGGTGACTTCACTAATTCCCACGGCAGCCCGGTGCCGCGTCCCTAATTCTTTGGGAATCGTGTTACTTTCAGAAAGCGGTAAATAAGCTGCTGCCACAGCAATCCGATTGTCTCGAACGATGACCGCTCCATCATGAAGCGGCGTGTTCGGAATAAAAATATTAATCAATAATTCACCAGAAATATCCGCATCCAGGGGAATCCCGGTCTCGATGTAATCCTCCAAACCGGTGTGCATCTGAATAGAGATCAGCGCCCCAATACGGCGCTTCGCCATATATTGAATGGCCTTATCCAACTCATTGATCATTCGTTGGGCAATCCGGTTTTGATCTTGCCCTGCCCGTCGCAACAAAGCACCGCGGCCCAGATGTTCCAGGCCGCGACGAATTTCTGGCTGGAAGACGATCACTAACGCAATGACGCCCCAAGTCAGAATTTGATCCATCAGGAAAGAAATGGTGGTCAAATGCAGTAAGGCACTGACTAATTTGACCACAATAATCACGGCGATGCCTTTGACGAGTTGGACAGCCTTGGTACCCCGAATCAACATGATCAGTTTGTAGATCACGTACCAGACCACTAAGATGTCGATAAGGTTGGCCAATGACTGCCAGCTAAGAATATTGGCCCATGGTATTTGCATACATCCACTCCCACTCGTTTTTCTTTGGTTTCAATGTCTCCTCAACCAAAACATTATAGCATAGCAAAGAGGGCGGAGCGCCCCGGGTAGGCCCCGACCGCTAAGAACAGCCTGGACGAAATCCCCCGCACTTGGGGATTTTGACCAGGATGGGCTTAGCGCGAGGGGCCTGGGGCGCGGAGCCCGTTTACACGGATAAATCGGTTCAACAGCCGTGCCAACGCTGCGCAATCTCCGGTGAAATGGGGCTGGAACGTGGTGACGGCGCTGAGCCCCATTTCACCTCCGATTACTCCGCATTGTCACTACACAGTTGCGAAAAAACAGGACAGGCGCCACGCCCATCCTGTCCCAATTGCAAAAAACAATCTTTATTGATTCTTTAACCGCTCAGAAGCGTGTATATTTTAAGATAGTAAGGTTATCACCTCACAGAAAGGAGCAAGACCATGACATCCCGTCAATGGCGTTGGATAATTCGAATCTTTTACTGGCTGTACATTCTGGCCACCGCCTGGTTCGTACAGGATGCCTTCAGCTTTTTAGCATTTAACACTCTGTTGGGGTACATTCCCATTGAGTTGAGCTTTTGGCTACAGCACCATTCGTTTCGCTGGTCTTTGGTGTTTTGGCTAGTCAGTCTAATTTGGCTGCTGTTTTATCCTAATGCACCATATTTGTTGACTGACTTCTTCCATTTGGCCCTGCTCCATCCCTATGCTCCGCTCACCGGGCTATTGCGTAATTCTTTGCCTTTATGGACGCATTTCTTATTGCTGGTGGGAATCGGCATTATCACCGCTGCGATTGCCCAGGTTCAGGCGGAGCACGTCTTACAGCAAGTCAGTGCCCGCCTGCCCGGTAAAGGTGCCAACTGGTTGCCCTGGTTGCGCTTAGTCCTTTATACATTGACCGGCATTGGTATTTACATCGGCCGGTTTTTGCGCCTGCACACGGTCTATTTACTCACTCCCACCTTGATTTGGGGACCACTTAGTCAGATGTGGTCGTGGCATATGATGGGGTTCGTGGTGCTCATGATGGGGCTGCAATATTTGCTCTGGGCAGTCTGGCAATTTAGTCGTCAAGCCACAAATTAACTGCGATGCATCTTGAATTCGAGGAATAGATCGTTATACATGCCGACCGTTTTCAGGCCTAAATCTTCGTAAACTTGCAGTTTGCCGATTGTGTCTGTTGGTGGATAGAATTGCTTATCATTGCGAACATCTTTAGGCAATAACGCCTTGGCCTTGTCGTTGGGAGTCGCATACCCCACGTACAGGGCATTTTGTTTGGCATTTTCCGGACGGAGCATAAAATTCAAGAAGGCATAAATGGCCTTAAAGTGCTTGGCAGTCTTGGGAATGACTAGATTATCAAACCACAGGTTGCTGCCCTCGGTAGGTACCACATAATGCAAGTGACTGTTGTTCGAAAGCATCTCCGAGGCTTCGCCGGACCAAGTGACCGCAATCTTTGCCTCATTTTGAATCATATACATTTTAATTTCGTCTGCGACAATGGCTTTAACATTCGGTGCCAGTTTATCGAGATCGTCTTTAGCCCGCGTCACTTGTGCTCTGGAGCGGGTATTCATGGAATCACCGTTTTTAACCAGCGAAAAACCAAGAATATCCCGCGCTGAATCCACTAACATAATACTGTGGGCAAATTCAGGATTCCAAAGATCCCGCCAATGTTGGATTTGGTCGGCCTTAACGAACTTATCATTGTAAATGATCCCTAGTGTCCCCCAGAAATACGGAATGGAATACCGATTGTCGGGATCAAAGCTCTTATTCATGAAAGAGGGATCAATATTGCCTAGGCCCTTGATTTGCTTCTTGTCCAAGGGCAGTAATAAATGTTCCTTCTTCATTTTTTCAATTGTGTAATCACTGGGTACAGCCAAATCATAACTGGTCCCGCCCTGTTGAATCTTGGTCAGCATGGCTTCATTACTGTCAAAAGTTTCATAATTGACTTGATAGCCAGTTTCCTTTTCAAATTTCTTGATCAGCGCCGGATCGATATAATCGCCCCAGTTGAAAAGATTCAACGTTTTTGCCGAGCTGTCGCCCTGCGCACTCTCTAGTCTTTTAATACCGACCGTCAATAGCAAGCAGGCGGCAACGATGGCAATGAAGAAACTCATTAACTTTTTCATGCCGCATTCCTCGCTTTCTGCTTATTCCGCTTGGTCCGGTTAGACTGGTGAACCTGAATGAAGAAATAAATCAGGACTAAGAGTAGCGCAAACACAAACATCAGAGCAGACAAGGCATTGATTTCCAAAGAAATACCCTGACGAGCTCGAGAATAAATTTCCACAGAAAGTGTGGCAAACCCATTACCGGTCACAAAGAAAGTCACCGCGAAATCATCCAATGAATACGTGAAGGCCATAAAATAACCCGCCACGATTCCCGGGGTGATAAAAGGTAAAATTACCCGGTTTAACACTTGCGGGGCACTGGCTCCCAAGTCGTACGCCGCATCAATTAACGCGTGATCCATTTCCTGAATTCGGGGAAGTACCATCAACACGACGATAGGGATCGAGAATGCGATATGACTGGCCAGCACGGAGCCAAAGCCTAAACTGATTCCTAACATGGTAAAAAGGATCAGGAAGGAGGCCCCAATGATGACGTCTGGTGACACCATTAGCACATTGTTAAGAGATAACATCAAATTGCGCGTACTGGTGCGCTTGCTGGCGGCAATACCCAGCGCTCCCATGGTGCCAACAACAGTGGCAATCAGGGAAGACAAGAGTGCTAACAGCAACGTTTGCAGGACGATTTGAATCAATCGCGTATCCGCAAACAGAGTGCGGTAATTTGCCCACGTAAAGTTCTTGAAGGTGTTCATGGTACTGCCGGAACTAAACGAGAAGTAAATCAAATAAAGAATCGGCAAATACAGCACTAAAAAGACGATGACCAGGTACACCCGGCCTAATCTATTCTTTCGTTGCACCAGTATCAATCTCCTTTCGCTTCCGTTTGTGTTCGCCAGTGAGGGCCATGCTAATGAACATCATGATGATCAAAACAACCCCAATGGTAGAACCCATGCCCCAGTTCATGGTGGTTAAGAAATGCTCTTCGATAGCCGTCCCTAACGTGATCACCCGGTTCCCACCAATCAGGCGGGTCAACATGAACAGAGAGAGTGAAGGAATGAAAACGGCCTGCACGCCAGCGGTAATCCCTTTGCGAGTCAGCGGTAAAATCACTCGGATCAGTGTTTGCCAATTAGTCGCTCCCAAATCGCGGCTAGCGGTCAACAATGCCGGATCAATTTCAGCGATGGCGTTGTAAATTGGCAAAATCATAAACGGGATTTCAATATACGTGGCGACAAAAATAAAACTGAAATCCGTGAATAGAATCTGTTTCGGACCAATGCCGATGAACCCAAGGAATTGGTTCACAGACCCATTTTGGGCAAAAATTCCAATGAAGGCATACGCCTTAAGCAATAAGTTGATCCAGGTCGGCAAGATGATCAACAACAGCCAAAAATCTTTGTGCTTCAATTGATTCAAAAAAAGAGCTGCTGGATAACTGATCAAGACGGTAAACAGGGTGATCAAAAAGGCGTACCAGAAGGAATTCAGAGTCATCCGTAAGTACGTACTGGAGGTCAAATAGGTCACGTAGTTTTGAATAGTTGCCTGGTGATCTAAATTAAAGAATGATTGGTAGACAATCAAAGCCACGGGGGCAATGACGAACAGCAGAATCCACAGCATGTATGGAATGTAATAAATACGTTTGGCGGTGGTATTCACCGATCTCACTCCCCTTCGTATTGCTCCAGCCGAGCGTCAAAGTCCGCTTCTTTTTCATTAAACCGCATCACGTGAATATCTTCCGGTTCAAAGAAGAGACCAATATCGGCATCTTCTTTCACTGGGTTGGTGGAATGGATCAACCATTCGTTGTGATCAGCATCGTAGGCGACCACTTCGAAATGATCACCCCGAAAAAGTTGGGAATCCACTTGGACAATCAATTTACCTTTGTCCGGCGTAGTCACGTCTAAATCCTCTGGCCGCAGCACCACTTCGACGGGTTCGTTGGGCCGCATGCCGGCGTCGGCACATTCAAACCGTTTACCGACAAATTCAACTTCGTAATCTTTGACCATAGTCCCCTTTACGATATTGCTTTCACCAATAAAATCCGCCACAAAGTGATTAATGGGTTCATCATAAATATCCACGGGGGTACCGTTTTGTAAAATGGCGCCCTCATCCATCACAAAGATCTCATCGCTCATGGCTAATGCTTCTTCTTGATCATGGGTGACAAAAACAAAAGTGATCCCCAGTCGTTGCTGCAATTCTCGCAATTCGTACTGCATATCTTGACGCAACTTTTTATCCAGTGCGGATAACGGTTCGTCCAATAATAACAACTCTGGTTCGTTAATAATGGCCCGGGCAATGGCCACTCGTTGTTGCTGGCCGCCGGATAATTCATTAATGTCTCGGCTGGCCAGTTCCTGCAAGTGCACCATCTTTAACGCGTCCATCACCCGCGTCTGAATCTCATCCTTCGGTACGTGGCGAATGGATAGCCCAAATGCGACGTTATCGAACACGTTGAGATGCGGAAAAAGTGCATAGTTTTGAAAGATTGTGTTAACCCGGCGTTTATTCGGCGGCACATTCTTGAGCGGTTTGCCTTGGAACAAAACGGTACCGCTGGTCACACTGTTAAAACCGGCAATCGTCCGTAAAATTGTGGTTTTACCGGAGCCAGAAGGACCCAGTAAGGAATAGAATTTACCCTGGTCCAGTTGGAAATTGATGTCTTTTAATGCCTGAAAATCGCCAAAAAACTTATTCACATGTTGAAATTCAATGATCGGCGTAGTCATGAATGAATGCCTCCTCGAATGCTTATTTGATTGGTTCTGGGTGCTGATTACAAATAAGAATCAGTGGCCACAATTAATGCTTGACTCGGTCCTGCGCTGATTAACTGATGAGGCGCGTCAGCCCGAAAATACATTGCTTCCCCACTATGTGCTGTGTACTGAGCCTCTCCCAGGTGCAGTGTAATGGCCCCCTGCAGACAATAGATAAACGTTTCTGCTGGGGACGGCGGGAACGTCTTATACGCACCAGCTGCGTGAAACGTCAACAGCACTGGTTCCATTTGCTTCTCATTAGAATCGGGGACCAACCATTGTAAAACATAATGAGCGTCAGTATCTTCATATACCGTTTGTTCAGCGGGAGTATAAACGACCCGGGGAGCTTTGGCTCCTTCTGCAAAAAAAGCTGCCGGGCTAGTCCCCAATACCTCCAAAATTGAAAAGAAGGTATCCAAAGACGGCGATGATTGGTTGTTTTCCAGCTGAGAAATAAACCCTTTAGAAAGATCAGTCCGTTCACCCAATTCTTCTTGGGTCAGATTCTTTTGAATACGCAAATTTCGGATTCGTGAGCCAATATCCAAGTTTGCCGCCTGCTTTCTGACAATGGTTTTGCAGTACTAAACCAAATGTTTAGTACAACGACCATTATACGGAACCAATCAGCCAGTGCAAGCAAAAAGTCCAAAAAGATTCGAGGAAAATCCATTCAACAGTTATAATATGTATCAGAACATACCAGAAAGGATCAGATACATGGCGCAGAATCGGGCATTGAGTTTGACAGGCGACCCGGCCCACCCGTATGTGTGGG
Source organism: Schleiferilactobacillus perolens DSM 12744 (assembly GCF_001435585.1). Taxonomy (GTDB): domain Bacteria; phylum Bacillota; class Bacilli; order Lactobacillales; family Lactobacillaceae; genus Schleiferilactobacillus; species Schleiferilactobacillus perolens. Next base: position 266,163 of record NZ_AZEC01000004.1, on the reverse strand, counting down.
TCACATCCGCACTGAAGGCGGCAAGCAAACTGCCAGCTGACGAAGTGATCGTCCAAATCACATACAGTCATATTAATCACAAAGATCGGCTGGCATTAGACCCCGCCAACAAAGTCATTCCGGCCGCAGCTTATCCCCGGATCGGCGGAATTGATTTAGCCGGCGTTGTTGCCGTCTCCAAACATCCCATGTGGCCAAAGGGCACCCCAGTACTGGCCACTGGTTTTGATATCGGCATTACCCGGGATGGCGGGTTTGCGGAATACTGTCAATTGCCCATTCGGTATCTGGTCCAGCTACCGGATCATTTATCAGCAGAACAGGCAATGCAAATGGGCACCGCTGGCTTGACGGCTGGTGCCGCTCTCGCTGAAATGTTTCGTAATCCCCGTCTAGTAGCCAAAGATAGCCCGCTTTTGATCACTGGCGGGCACAGCGACGTGGCCCGCATTGCGGCGGGTATTTTGCATCACCGTGGTTTTACCAATGTGACAGTGAATACAAATCATCACTGGCCGGCCCCATCACGGCCGCTAGCCCACGCAAAATACGCCGCCGTCCTTGATACAGTGGGCGGCGACGCATTAAGTCATTTATTGCCTCAGATGATGCCTAACGGTGCAGTACTCGCCGTGGGCAACCTGGGCGAGGGTCGGCTGGACACTTCCATTTTTCCCTTTATCTTGCGTGGTGTCCGATTAATTGGAATTGATTCAGTGCATTTACCAATCAGCGATCGGGCAGAAATTTGGCAGCTACTCGCAACAAACTTGGCGCCGCAGCCATTTCCGCCACACACCACAATCCCCTTTGCGGAGTTACCGAATGCATTGCGCAGCCAGGTACCGACTCCGCTGACGGCTGTGCAGATCGCACATTAAACCGGTTCATCCCCGCTGCTTAACACCAGAGTTTCAGCAAAATTGATTTGTTGCCGCATCTTTGCCGCCATCTCTGGTGAAATGCGGCCCGCTTCAAACATTTCCTGAACAGCGCTTCGTTCAGCCGCTAAAGCGGTTTGACGGAGCGTTTTTAGTTGGGTCGCATATTGATCGTTACGAGGTGACGAGAGACTCTTGAGATGCGCGATCCGCGCCCGGTACCGGGTAATCACCCGATAGATTGTTTGCGGTGAAATATCCGCCGCCTGAAACGCATGGGTCTTACTCATCTTGGAGATTCCTTTAATGGCCCCTTTGGCCAGTTCCCGATCCACAAACAACTGCTCATTGTAAAAAGGATGGTCCAGTTCGCGCGTGTTGCTAGCGCTCACTCGGGTCAAAATGGCCTTGATCCGCGCCAACAATCGTCGCCCGCTGGCAACCCAGGGGTGAAAACGATTATCCAGCATGGCTGCATAATCTGCCTCTTGCGTGCGCAGGCGATGCACATTTTGTGTATAAGTCGTCGCTTGAATTAGGTTTTCACGCCACAACCGATCCAGTGCAATCCTTTCCTGCTGAACGGAAATAATCCGTAATCGCAAATCTTCCGCCAATGTAGGCGACACCCGGCGATCACCGTTTGTGCCAACTTGGCGCAATTGTCTCTCATATTCATCAATCAGATTGAGCACCGCTTGCTGGTTTTCCTCATGCCGTTCACCCTCCAGGGCGGTAATCGCGACCCGCAACGCGTAACTCTGGGCCTGGTCGTTGGTGAGCAAACCGCCACTTTGCTCAGCGGCCGTAGCGGTGTCATCATCCTCTTCCTCAGTCGCATTCACTGAACTACCACGGGATCGAAACGCACCACTGCCTGGACTGAGCAAAGGCAAAAATACAGCGGCCATCACCAAGCTCAAAATGACGGTCCCCGCAGCGACAAACAGTAACAGGGAACGTTCAGGGAATGGTGCACCGCCTTCGATCGTTAATGGCAAAGACAGGACCGCGGCCATGGAAATGGCACCCCGGACACCGGACAAGCCGCTTAACAGCGCTGTACGAACACTGGGCCGTTGAGCATTTGGCGTCCGCCAGTAATACAACAGCGCCGCCCCATAGGTCCACCCCATCCGGATCAGTACGAGCATTAACCAAAAGGCACCCACGTAACCAACCGCCTTAAAAGTGTTGATCCCCGGATCGGTGATGGTCTGCCCAAAGGCCACGGGCAGTTCGATCCCCAAAATCAAAAATACGAGACCGTTCAAAATATAGACCACCAATTGCCAGGTCCGCTTGGTGACGATTCGTAATTCAGGAATCGCCGCAAAGTTAACTGATCGCTGGGACGCCATGATCCCGGCCAATACAACCGCAATGACCCCGGACGCGTGGAATACCTCTTCTGACAGCAGATACACCACGAAGGGCACGATCAACGACAAAATAGTATGCAGTAATACATCGGAGATTCCTTGGTTAAGGAGCCACGCCTGCAAGGCATGGAACACTAACGCTAACACGATGCCGACCAAGGCACCCACGATACTGATGTAAAAAAAGTCAAGGATTGCGGCGGTGGGGTTGAACACACCACTGACAGTGGCATTCACGCCATATTTGAAACCAATTAACCCGCTGGCATCGTTGATCAAACTTTCGCCAGCCACCAGATGCAAAATATAATTGGGTAATTTAGCTCGACGGGCGATGGACTCTACAGCAATGGGGTCAGTTGGGGACATAATGGCCGCAAAAGCGAAAGCAGCCGCTAAAGGTACCGTGGGCAGCAGCCAATGAAAAAACAAGCCGCCAACAAATGTGGCGACAAAGACAAGCAAGATGGCATTGGTAATAATCGGGCCTTTTAATTCCCACAACTGGCGCTTGGGAAAAGTAGCCCCATCGTTATACAGGAGTGGCGCAATAAAAAGCAGCGTGAACCAGTCCGATTCCAGGGGAATTTTAACGGCAAAGAACAGTGCCAAGATTAACCCCACGGTAATCTGAATCAAGCTGATGGGGACGGCCACCCAATAATGGCTAATGATATTAGACAGGACCACCAAACTGACCAGCAAAATGACCCCTTCAATTAAAGCAATTTGCATCAACCATCACCATCCTTCTCCCAATCGTACTGAATGTTAAACCAACTCGCCCACGGGTTCCTCACCGATAATACGGACCTCTGTTTCTAACCGGACACCGAACTTGCCCCATACCGTGTGCTGGATTAAATGGATCAATTCCAAATAATCAGAAGCCGTGGCATGATCGATATTCACGATAAAGCCCGCGTGCTTCATGGATACCTGGGCCCCGCCAATTTGCTTGCCCTGCAGTCCAGCCTTAATAATCAGCGGACCAGTATAGTGACCGGTCGGCCGCTTAAAGACACTGCCGCATGAAGGATATTCCAACGGCTGCTTGGCAGCCCGCTGACCATTCACATCGTCCATTTTGGCCCGAATCTGGGTCTTGTTGCCCTTTGCGAGATGGAAGGTGGCGGTTAATACAATGCCGTCATTTTCCTGAATCAAACTATGCCGATAAGCAAAATGCATCCCGCGACCGACGGCTTGATGTTGCGCGCCGCTGCGGTCTAAATAAGTGAACGCACTGGCCACATCTGCCACTTGGCCACCGTATGCACCAGCATTCATGAACACTGCCCCGCCAATACTCCCAGGAATTCCAGCGGCAAATTCCAGACCGGTAAGTCCGGCCTGCCAGGCAGTTTCTGCCACATCAATGATCCGTGCGCCAGCCTCTGCGACAATATCCGTCCCAACGACTTTGATTTGGTTCATTTTTGTCAAAATCAATACCAAACCACGAATACCACCGTCCCGGACGATTAAATTGGAAGCATTGCCCAAAACAGTCAAAGGAATATTTTCTTCTTCAGCAATGGCCACGAGCCGGATCGTTTCTTCATGACTGTGGGGGAAAACCAGCCAATCAGCCCGGCCGCCCGTCTTAGTGAACGTATATTTAGATAATGGTTCATCCACCAATGGGGTGAACCCAGCATTTTTTAATTCCATCGTAAAATCGACCTGTGTTAACATATGTCACCCGTTCTCTCATCATTGTTAGGTCTAGTTTAGCACAACCTGTTTAATCGTTGGCTGCTTTGCGTTTACTCCGCTGAACTGATATTCTTTCTTTGAGGTGGAACAAAATGAAACTCATTTCCTGGAATGTTAACGGGCTGCGGGCCGTGTTGAAGAAAGGCTTTCTTGCCACGTTCACGGCACTCGACGCCGATATTTTTTGTATTCAAGAAACAAAAATGCATGCGGGCCAGGCGGAAGTCAATACGCCAGGGTACCATCAATATTTCAATTACGCGGAACGCAAGGGTTACTCCGGTACCGCCGTATTCACGAAATACGAACCATTACATGTAACTTACGGGATTGCGCCATTCTTCGACGATGACGAAGGGCGGGTCATTACCTTGGAATTCCCCAAATTCTATTTGGTCAACTGTTACACTCCTAACTCAGGCGGCGAACTTAAGCGGCTAGACTTTCGTGGCGGCTGGGATGAGGCCTTCCGGGCATACCTGGTGGCTCTAGACAAGAAAAAGCCGGTCATTTTTTGCGGCGACTTGAATGTAGCCCACGAAGAAATTGATATTAAAAACCCGACTAGCAACCACCACAGTGCAGGCTTCACCGATCAAGAACGGGCCGATTTCACGATGCTGTTAAATGAAAACTTCATTGATTCGTTCCGACATTTTCACCCCACTCAAGTCACTTATTCTTGGTGGAGTTACCGGTTCGCGGCCCGCTCGCGCAATGCCGGTTGGCGTATTGATTATTTCTGCTTTTCCAAACGGTTACTACCGCAATTAACTGATGCCCAGATTCTCACGACGATCCTCGGTTCCGACCATTGCCCCGTTGAGTTGGATACCACTAATGAGCTGGCGCCGGACCAAGACCCTGTTAATAAGGAGGAATCGCCTGCGTGAACTTTGTCGCCATGGATTTTGAAACCGCCAATGCGCGCCCCGACAGTGCCCTTTCACTAGCTCTGGTGGTGGTCCGCAATAGCGAAATCACTGACTCTTTTTATACCTTGATCAAACCCCAAACGAAATTGGATTGGCGCAATACTAAGATCCACGGAATTCATACTGCGGATGTAGCGGATTCACCCACGTTCGATCAGGTGTGGCCGCATATTGCCCACTTTTATACAGCAGACAAGCTGGTCGCCGCGCATAATGCTAGCTTCGACAGCCGCGTATTACGAGAGACCTTAGCCAGCTACGCCATTGATGTTCCGCGATACTTACTGATCGATACAGTCCGCACTTCGCGGCGTTTTTACCCGGATATGAAAAATCATCGACTGAACACCGTGGCCGCTAACCTCGGCTTTGACTTGCGCCAGCATCATAATGCACTGGCAGACAGCATTGCTTGTGCACAGATCTTGCTGCAAGAGGAAGCCGCTTTTGGGGATGATGCGTTGAAGAAGTTCGTTAAATTAGTTTAGTAATACCAAAAAGCTGATTGAGCACCCATCGCCCAATCAGCTTTTTTAGACAAGTTCAAAACATTAGTTATCTTCGTGGCTGCTCCACGTGACATCCTCGTAGCGCATGTACTCTTCTCCCACGGCTGTAATTTTAATCCGCCGAGCGTCATCGTCGCGACCGGTGCGATCCAGAGCGATGCGAACATAATCTTCTGGCAGCAACGCTGGAATGAACTGAGACCACTCAACAACACTCACGCCGTCGCCTTCGAAATATTCTTCGAGACCTAGGTCTTCTGCGCCGCCGTTCTCTAACCGATAAATATCCATATGGTAGAGCGGAATCCGCCCCTCCGGGTATTCCCGAATCAAGGTGAACGTAGGGCTCTTAACTGGTCTCGAAATACCCAAACCGCGAGCAATTCCCTTGGTCAATGTCGTCTTGCCAGCGCCTAAGTCACCGTCCAGCAAAATGACATCACCCGGTTGTGCTAATTCGCCCAAGGCTTTGCCTAAACGAATCGTTTCTTGAGCACCATTTGTTTCGATTTCGCGCATAGATTCACTTCCTAATGATGGTTCAAAGTTTGAGCGGCCGTGATAATGGCCAGTTTATATACATCCTCTTCATTGGATCCCCGGGATAAATCAGACACCGGTTTGTTCAAGCCTTGCAAAATTGGACCGATGGCTTCGAAATGACCGAAGCGCTGAGCAATTTTATACCCAATATTACCAGATTGTAAATCAGGGAAGATGAAGACTGTGGCTTCACCAGCCACAGTGGAGTCTGGTGCCTTCTGGTGGGCAACTGAAGGTACGAAGGCGGCATCAAACTGTAGTTCGCCGTCTAGGCTCAATTCAGGGGCAAGCTCATGGGCAATCTTGGTGGCCTCGGCAACTTTATCCACTTGCGGGGCCTTTGCGGATCCTTTGGTGGAGAAGCTCAACATGGCGACATGGGGTTCAATATCGAATAATTTGGCGGTTTCTGCAGAATCCACCGCAATTTCGGCTAATTCCTGTGCAGATGGATCAATGTTGATGGCGCAATCGGCAAAAATATACCGTTCCGCATCTCGGCCCCGTTGCATAATGAACGCACCACTAGTGCGGGACACCCCCGGCCGGGTCTTGATGATTTGCAAGGCTGGCCGGACCGTATCGCCGGTGGAATGAACAGCGCCAGATACCATGCCGTCTGCCTGATCTGTATAGACCAGCATTGTCCCAAAGTAATTCGGGTCGCGCAGCATCTTTTCGCCCTGTTCCTTAGTATTTTTACCCTTGCGCCGTTCCACAAAAGCATCCACTAATCCTTCATAACCCGCATAATTGTCGGGATCAAGAATTTGAATACTGCCCAGGGTAAAACCGGCCTTCTTCGCTGCCGCTTCCACCGCTGCTGGCGCACCCAACAAGATTGGCGTCAAAATACCCTCCGCGTTCAACCGCACAGCTGCCCCAATAATCCGCGGCTCAGTGCCTTCAGGAAAGACGATGCGAATGTTTTTCCCCTTAATTTTCTCCTGTAAGCTTGCAAATAAGTCCATATGTTTTAATAACCTCCAAAAAATCGGCCACCAAGTGACCAGAGTTCATGCTCGTTTATCATACCGTGAAATCGTTATCTTGTATAGAGAGGGCGGAGACCAGCGGTTAGAAGCGTAGGCGTAAGAGCAAAGACCCAGAAAACCGCACTTAGGTTTTATGGGTCTTTGCTCTTACGCCCTAGCTTCTGCTGGTCTCCGCCCGTTTATGGGAGTAGGCAGAAAACTCGCACTTAAGTTTTACACCTGCCCGGCCTTATCTCNTAGCTTCTGCTGGTCTCCGCCCGTTTATGGGAGTAGGCAGAAAACTCGCACTTAAGTTTTACACCTGCCCGGCCTTATCTCCTAGCTTCTGGTCCGCGGAGCCCGTTTATGGGGACGCGCAGAAAACCCGCAGTTTTTTTGCACCTTCGCTCTAGCCCCTGGTCGGCGCAGCCCGTTTAAATAGAGGCGGCCCGGCCCAGCCAATTCGCCAAAACGCAGCGAATCTCGAATGAACATCCACCCCTCAGTCCACATCCGCCTTCTCCGGTAACTGCCAATTAATCGGCGATTCCCCCAGCTCTGCCAACGCGGCATTGGCCCGCGAAAACGGCCGCGAGCCAAAGAATCCCCGACTGGCGGATAACGGACTGGGGTGGGCGGAAGCAATAATTCGATTCCGTTCCTTATCAATTAACGGAATTTTTTTCTTGGCAGCATTTCCCCACAGGATAAAGACCACCCCACCCCGGGCAGATAAAGCTTTGATCGCCGCATCAGTCAATGTTTCCCAACCTTTGCCGGCGTGGGAAAAAGCATCACCGGCACGAACGGTGAGCACCGAGTTCAACAGCAGTACGCCTTGTTGTGCCCAGCTCTTTAAGTAGCCGTGGTGAACTGGCGGATAACCCAGATCAGCCTGCAATTCTTTATAAATGTTTTGCAAAGAGGGGGGGACTGGCACACCCGGCAGCACTGAAAAACTCAACCCATGGGCTTGGTGGGGATTGTGATAAGGGTCCTGGCCAAGAATCACGACCTTTACCTGGCTAAAAGGTGTCCATTCGAACGCCTGAAAAATATGATGCATCTCCGGATAAATCGTATGATGCGCATATTCCACTTTCAAAAATTCATGCAGCTGACCGTAATATGGTGCTGCAAACTGTTTTTCTAACACTTCCTGCCAATCATTGTGAATCAAGACCTTCACTATCTATTCACCTTCCCAAAGTGCACTGTTTTCAGTTCCACTGTACCAAAGAATGACCAAGGGTAAAAGCCGCTCTGGCGCCAGATTATGCTAAACTAAAGAGGCAAGATCTTTCTCCGCCTGCGGGTGAAGGTCAGTCAATTAAAATCGGATTGTCTTTTTCAAGTCGTTCTCGGAAAGGAATATCACTATGTTAAAACTAATTGCCTCAGATATGGACGGCACATTATTGAACGATCGCATGACCGTCTCCGACGCCAATATCGCCGCCATCGAACGGGCCAACGAGGCGGGAGTCGAGTTCGTGGTGGCTACTGGCCGCGGCCTCAGTGAAGCCCAGCCTTTGGTGTCTGGACTCAAAGTTAAACCGGCTTTCATCACATTGAATGGTGCACGGGTATTCTCCGAAAATGGTGAACTCCTAGTGGATCTGCCCATCCCCCGCGAACTGATCACTGGTGTCCGTAAAGATTTAGAGGCTCAAGGATTTTATTATGAATTGGTCACTGACCGCGGCATTTTCTCGGAAAGTAAAGTCCGCCGGATTCAAAACGTCGCAGACTTACTGACGCGGTTGAACCCGGACACATCCTTCAAAATTGCAGTGGTCTTGGCCAGTGCTCGACTGGAGTTAATGGATATTCATTACGTCGATACTTTTGACAGCCTGCTCCTTGATCCGACTGTCGAAGTGCTCAAAATCCTTGTTTTTGATGCGCGGGGACAATCCGCCTTTGCGGATATTCGGGCCAAATACGGCGAAGATCACGGTGTCGTGATTACCTCCAGCTCGGATAACAACATCGAAATCAACAACATCGAAGCGCAAAAGGGGTTGGCTTTGACCCGGCTTGCCCGGATGCGAGGGTACGACATTGCAGACGTGATGGCCATTGGCGACAACTTGAACGATCGTTCCATGATTGAAGCCGCCGGCATTGGCGTCGCGATGGGCAATGCCATTCCAGAGATTCGCCAAATTGCCACCCATATCACTGGTACCAATATTCAAGATGGCGTCGCTCAAGCCATTGACTGGGGGTTAAGCCAAAAGGATCGGCGCCGCACGAAGGAGCGGTCATAATATGCGTCTTTATGTGCCAGCAGATCATAACGCTTTGGTGAAAGTCACGGATGAAAAAAACAGTCCCCACTACCTCATTCAAACGATTCGCTCTTTTGAATTGAACGGTGTTCGGGTTCTTTCTCTCAGTGCAGACACATTGGGTGAAGCGCGTCAATCATCGCTCAATTTATTACCGCGCTACACCCTGGTGGTCGATGAGCAAGAAGTCGGCCAAATCAATCGGTTAGCCGGCGTGTGGCGAGAAGTCCTATTCGTGTCTGGATTAAACTGGCTCCTCGTCGGGGATATTACTAGGAATCAATATACTGGTTACCATGGTAGTAAAAAGGTGCTTACTGTGGATACTTTGGCAACCGTCGATGATGCCAATTATTTTATTGTCGACGTGACCGAGTCCAATGATGAGGTTCCCGCCCTCCTTGTCGCCGCCACTCTCAATCGCTGGCGGAAAGTTTCCATCCGTGCCGGCGTCCGTGGGTTGTTTCACCAAAAAAAGCGAGCCTACGACCTCGGCGAAGACTTCACCCGTTTCACCAACCGGCAAAAATAAAAAGCGCAAGCCGCTGGTTTTTTCCACCAGCGGCTTGCGCTTTTTCCATGTCTCAAATTAAATATCCAATACCATATGATGATATTTATGATCACCAATCATCTGTTCACCGATATTCCGGTAGCCATTCTTCACGTACAACCGCTCGGCCTTCGGGTTCGTCAAATCCACATTCAACGAGATCCGATGCAAGCCCGTTTGCTGCACATATTCTGGCAGTGCCTGGAGCAGAGCGGTGGCGACCCCATGACCCTGCGCGGCCGGATCTACAGCCAGGGAATCTAGATACCATTCACCAGGACGGGCTTCCTTATCCGTGAACAACCGATAGTCAGCCGGCAGCCCCACCTTGGGCCATAATGGGCGCAAGGCATCATCCACGTGAGCTTCGTCTTTTTCTGGGTATCCCACCGCCACACCAATCACTTGGTCTTGATCATCGGTGGAGACGAGCGTGCGCCGATAGCTGTACCGGTAATCTTCCGTTTTAAAGGCCTCCGTAAGCTCCGCAAACAATACCCGCTTTGGAATTTGCGCCATCGTTTTAAGTTCCATTTCATCAAAAATTTGATCGATAATGGGCAGCACCGCCGCCACATCCGTTTTCTTTGCCATTCTAATCACTGTGCATACCTCCTCCAATCAGTGTACCGATTCATTGGACGCTTGCCAACCGCTCTACTCATCAGTGTAACAGATGTGTGTCAAAGGCTTTGCAACGGGTTCCATATGGTAGTCAAAGCCGGTTGAATGCGGTAAAATCTTAATGATTCGTGAACATTCAGAACAGCTAATTCGAGGAGCGATCCATGGTTTGATTATCTTGATGCAGCACCAAGTTCAGCATGTACAACTCAGCGAAGGGGAGAAAATTCTTGCAAGTCACTTTTAAAGACGTCACGCTATCCTATGACGGTAAGCGGGACATTTTAAAGCACCTAAACTTTGTTATCCAAGAAGGGTCCCTGGTATGTCTACTCGGTCCATCCGGTGGTGGTAAGTCCACCACGTTGAACCTCATTTCAGGTTTACTGGCACCCACCGGTGGACACATCTTTTTTGATGACGCCGATGTGACAAAAAAAGATGCCCTTGGCCGTAAAGTCGGTATGGTATTCCAAAACTACGCCCTTTATCCGCATTTGACCGTCCTTAAGAATATCGAATTTCCATTGAAGATGGCAAAAATGTCCAAGGCCGATCGAACCAAAAGGGCCAAGGAATTGGCTGCTTTAGTCCATGTGGAAGATCAATTGGATAAGAAACCCGGTGAACTATCTGGCGGCCAGCAACAGCGGGTCGCCATCGCCCGGGCACTGGCTAAGGAACCCAGCATTCTGCTATTGGATGAACCATTATCCAACTTGGATGCCCGGTTGCGGATTGAAATGCGTGAAGAAATTCGTCGGATTCAGCGTGAAACCGGCGTCACCACCGTTTTCGTCACCCATGATCAAGATGAAGCAATGCACATCTCAGATCAGATCATGGTCTTGCACGACGGTCATATTCAGCAATTTAGTACGCCAAAGAAATTGTATGCCAGTCCGGATAATTTATTTGTCGCGCAATTTATCGGGGAACCGGTGATTAATTCCATCCCGGCCACAGCGCTCAATCATGATCTGGCCGGGATTGTGCCTGACAGCATTTTGACCCAGGCCCAGACCGCTGGGATTCGGCCAGAGGCTTTGACACTGCCGCAGCGTGCCCTAGACCCATTAGTCACCTTGCACGGCAAAGTCTTGGAATTCGATCAATTCGGCCGGGAATCCACCGCTAATATTGATTACAACGGTTACCAATTGATTAGTACAGAAATGAGCCAGTTAGCACACGACACGAAGGAATTAGACTTCACATTGGAAAAGAAGGGTTTCTTCCTGTTTGATGCAGATGGTAAGCGCATATTCGGCGGTGATACGCCGATGGTCTTGGTCGGCGACCAATCGGCCCAAAAGGACCCCGCCGCCGCGCCAACTGAATCTGGTGGTGACACACATGCTGAATGAGAAGCCGACGGTTAAATCGTCCATTAAGGCGTATCTGTATCTATTGCCCATGCTGGTGATCACTTTCACCTTCAATATTTACCCGATCATTAAGTCGTTTTTGATGAGTTTTTACACCAAATACGATTTTTACACCGACGTGGTCTCGGCTTACGGTTTCAGCAATTTCACCTATTTGTGGAACGATCCAGATTTCCACTTGGCAGTACGCAACACCCTGGTCTTCGTAGTCGGTGTGGTGCCGCTGAACATCATTATTTCTTTATTCATTGCCCTACTGTTGAATAAAATCAAACGGTTTGCCGGTGCCTTCCGGACAATTTACTTCTTGCCCTTCGTCACCAGTACAGTAGCCATTGCCCAAGTGTGGAACTGGATTTACCACTCCGACTATGGTTTATTGAATTATTTTCTCGGACTAGTGGGTATCAATCCGATCAACTGGTTGAATGATCCCAATTGGGCCATGCCGGCGTTAATTATTATGTCCATCTGGAAGGGTTTAGGATTCAATATCGTCCTCTTCCTGGTGGGCTTGAACAACATTAACACCCGCTATTATCAGGCTGCTGAAATCGACGGTGCCGATTCCTGGCACCAGTTTACCAACGTGACTTTACCGTTACTCTCACCGATTACATTCCTGGTGACCATCAATGGTGTCATTGGTTCCTTCAAAGTCTTTGATGAAATCTTCGCCCTCTTCCAAGGATCGTCAGGTCCTTCCAAATCGGCGTTGACGATCGTGTACTACCTGTATGAAAAGTTCTACACCGAATGGAAATATGGGATTGCTGCGGCCAGCGGGGTCGTGCTATTCTTCCTGATTCTGTTAGTGACTTTGATTCAGCTCTGGTATAGTCGCAAGCACGTCCATTATTAAGGAGGGAGAAATCATGAAAAAAGTCGCTTCAATTTTACGCTACACGATTCTGACTCTGGGTGCACTCATCATGATCCTGCCTTTCTTCTGGATGCTGTCCACGTCATTGAAGACACAACCAGAAACTGTGCAAATTCCTCCAGTCTGGATTCCCAAGCAGTTGCAATGGGGTAACTACGTCGAAGCCTTCAAGGCTGCGCCTTTCGCCCGTTATTTCGTTAACTCTGTGATCGTCACCGGGGTGACCACCATAGGCCAATTATTTACCAGTATTTTGGCGGCCTTTGCATTCAGCAAGCTGCGGTTTTGGGGTAAAAATATTTTGTTCCTAATTTTCTTAGGCACTATGATGATTCCTGGGGAAATGTTGATCATCCCGAACTTCGTCACACTGTCCAACATGCATTTGGTCAACACGTATGGCGCTTTGATCCTACCTTGGTTAGCCAGTTTCTTCACCGTCTTTACGCTTCGCCAAACGTTCAACAGTGTTTCGGATCAGACATATTTTGCCGCCAAAATTGATGGTGCATCGGATTGGCGTTTTCTTTGGCACATCCTTGTACCAATGTCCAAATCCACCATCACCGCAGTCACTGTGTTACAGGTCATTGGTTCATGGAACGCCTTCATGTGGCCTTTGATCGTGACGAATGATGAGAATATGCGGACTCTACCAGTGGGGTTGCAAGCGTTCACGACGGATGCTGGTACCAACTTTGCGCTGTTGATGGCAGCCTCCACATTTGTTATTATTCCTATGGTTGTTGTTTACATTTTCCTTCAGAAGTACATTATTGCAGGTATTTCCAACTCAGGATTGAAAGGATAGGTAATGATGAAGAAGCATACTTGGTTGAAAGTCTTGGCCTCGACTGTCACCGTCGTATTAGCTGCCCTCGTATTAACCGGGTGCGGTAATAGCAACAGTTCCAATTCTTCAAGCAGCAAGGGTTCTAATTCCGGTAAGAAAGTAGAGATCACGTTCTGGCATGGTATGAACGGTCCCTACCAAAAAGCACTGAATTCCATTATTGATGATTTCAACAAGTCCCAATCGAAATACGTGGTCAAAGGGACTGCTCAGGGTAACTATACTGCTCTGCAGCAAAAGATTATGGCTGCTGCCAAATCACGCAGCCTGCCCACAATTTCCCAAACCACCTATACCACCGTACCGGATTATAGTAAGAGTAATTTGATTGCTCCCCTGGATGAATACATGCTGTCTGGCAGCGATAAATTGACCAGCAGTGATCTGAAGGATATCTACCCCGCCTTCTTGAAGAGTTCCAAGTATCAAGGCAAGTACTATTCCATTCCTTTCTCCAAGTCGACCCGGATCTTGTATTATAACCAAGCCATCTTGGACAAATACAACATTGCGAAACCAAAGACCTGGAACGATATCGTCAAGGCTGGCGATAAGTTGAAAGCTGATGGCATTTACGGCATGGGCTTCGATCGTTCCTGGGATATGGAATTTGAAGGTCTGGCTCGGCAAGCGGGCAATCCGTTGATCGCTCCAGGATCTTTGAAGGTTAACTTGAACACTGCCGATACATTAGAAGCAGTGAACTTGATCAATAACATGGTCAAGAACAAGACGGCTAAAACAGCCGGTGCAGATAACTACTTTACCCAGGGCTTTATTCAGGGCAAGGCAGCGTTCTACGCAGGTTCTTCCGCCGGTGTGACACAAATGGTTGCCCAAGCACCCAAGACTTTGAAGTGGGGGACAATGCCACTGCCGAGTTACAAGGGCAAGAAGGCGACTGAAGTAGCCGGTAATGATATCGTCATGTTTAAGAGTGCCAGTGCAGATCAAAAGAAGGGTGCTTGGCAGTTCATGAAGTTCCTGCTTTCCTCAAAGGAGACCGCTAAGTGGGCCATGGCGACTGGTTATGTGCCGTTGCGTAAATCAGCAATGGACACCGCCGATTACAAGAAGTATTTGCAAGAAAAGCCTTATAACAAGGCCGCTGTTGATTCTTTGGATGATGGTTTCCAATCGACTGCCTTCCTTGGATTCTCCGAATATCGGAACGATCTGCTCGAAGCTGTGGATAAGATGATCTCTAAGAACGCTGATCCCAAGACGACGATGGATCAACTGCAAAAGACCACCGAAAATATTATCAAAGAGAATAAGCAGTAATCTTCAAACAGTTTAATTAAACAATGACCACGGGGCCAGGCAACGTAACTGTTGACTGGCCCCGTTTTTTCGAAAGAAAGGACTTAATTTATGACCACATTACGATTTTTGAATGGCTTAGACACCATCGGCGGCAACATTGTAGAAATTGCCCAGGGCGACAGCCGGATCATTATGGACTTTGGCATCACGGATTTAGATCCGCAACTGACCGTTCCAGAAATGCTGGCGAAGCATCAACTACCCCATCTGCCAGAACTTTTTTTACCAAACACCCCCGACCATTTTCACCATGAGGCCATCTTTATTTCCCATTTGCACATTGACCACATGGGTGCGTTAAAATATCTGCAAAGCGATATTCCCATTTATTTGAGCCCAGAGGCCTACAAACTATACAATGTAATGATTGCCGAAAAGATGGAGGGCCCGGTGGCTAATCTGCATATCCTGCCTTATGAGACACCATTGAGCGTGGGCAACTTGACCGTCACCGGTTTTGCCAGCGATCATGACACAGTCGGCGCGATGGCTTTATTGGTCCATGACGGTCAGCACTACTTCGCCCACAGTGGTGACGTACGCTTGAATGGACCCCACGCTCAGCGCGTGTTAAACTGGTCAAGAGTCCTACAGGAAAAACGGGTCAAAGTATTTATGTTAGAGGGCACCACTTTTAGTTTTGACGCACCAGTGCCCGTGGAAGATACTGACCATCCCGCTATTCCTCTCACGGAGGAGACGCTCGCGCAACGCTTTACTCAGCTGCTCACGAACCCGGTGACACCATCGACGCAATATGTGTTGAATGTGTATCCGCGGAATGTGGAGCGGATGCTGACGTTAAACCAGATTGCGTTAACCAATCATCATCCAATTCTTTGGGAACCTCAATTTGCTGCGATTATGCATGCTTTTGCACCGGCCGCAACGATTCACACGATTACAGAAGACAACTTAAATGAGCTTAAACAAGTGCCTGGACGCTTTGTCCTGCAAAACACATTCAACCATCTTGATCGATTGGCCGACTTGCCCCATCCCACTATTTACTTACATTCAAACGGTGAACCATTAGGGGATTATGACCCCCGTTTTGCTGTGTTAAAAGAAAAAATAGCGGATTGGGATATTGAATTACAGTTCATGTCGGCCACTGGTCATGCCCGCAAAGAAGATTTAATTAAACTGGCTGATCTAGTCCACGCTCAAATTATTGTCCCCTGGCACACGTTCCATCCCCAAGCTATGGCTGATGCATTGGCCCCAACGTATAGCGACGTACTCTTACCTGAACGGGACCTTTACTACGAGATGTAACACCACTTTTTAAACGAAAAACGGAAGAGGGAATTTTTTTATGGCAAATGATTCGTTGCCTGAACAACTAAAACAAGAACTACTGCGTACCAAGAAAACAACTAAAGAACTGGCCGGGGATATTGGTATCTCTTATGCCTCATTACAATCTTATTTAACCGGGCGCACCCAACCAGGGGCAAAGAACCGGGGAATTCTAGAAACCTACTTTGAAAAAGCGGCCAAAGAGATTGCTGAGCAGAAACCAGAAGAAATTGCCGCAGAGAGCAAAAATGAACCAGAAGAAGAATTGGATACGCCATTAATGACGGATTATTCCATTTACATGGACGAGAGCTTCGATCCCGATCAACAAAGTCGCGGCAATAATCAAATCGTCGTCAGTGGTATTTTGGTTCCGCAGCTCGAAGAAGCCAGCTCACTGAAGAAGTTTCAAAATGCCCTTTATCCGTTTGGCTGGGATAAAGGCGATGAAGTCAAGGCACACTTCAAGACCAATGATAATATCGTCAAGATCCTGCAGTTGAGCCATGATAAGTATATCGATTACGCTGGGTTGAAGACTGAGAAGATTCCCGTTTTGCTTACCCGCAACCAGGCCAATGAACGATTCTCGCAAGTATTTCCTTACGTCCGGTTGCTCAGTGAATTAATCGGTCATACGTTAGCAGGTAAGAAACTGCCCCAGCTGAACCTGACGATCACGATGGATCATTCCCCTATCATCGACGAGAACCAGTTACGGATGGTTCGGGAGAGCATTCAAAAGCACCTGTTCTTAAAATATGGGCAACGTTCCAGCATTTATATCACCGGTGCTGACTCTAAGGATCGTTTAGGTTTGCAATTGGCCGACTTCTTAGCGAATTATTTGAACCGGGTCGCAGCTAACTCCATCGAACCGGTGATTGATTTAATTCCATTCAACAATGATAATTCGGCCATGGCCCAACAATTCGTTTACTTCTACGGCTTGCAAGATCAGCGGATTCAATATTCCGCTCTCGCAGCGGCGACCACTGAAGCAAAGGAAAAAGAAGCCGCCAATCAATCACCACAAGAAGCACAGTCCACAGCACCAACCAAGCCAATCACTTCTGCTGCTGCAACTAATAGTACGCCGCACGGTCAAAGTCAGGTTCAAAGCCAGGCAGCTACCAATCAATTAACGGTCACCACGCCGAATCAAAATCGACCAGCGGTCATCCAGTCTAACCATAGCAACAATAACAATAATAACAGCCACGCTCCGGTACCGACGCGCAAGGCGCCCATCATTCATAAACTGGATGCCCACCTTAGCCGGCCTGTACCCACTTCAACCCAACATTTCACCTCTGGGTCCAAGGGTGAAAGTACAACTAACCATAGTACCAAGAATACCGCCTCGACTGACGACAAAGGTCCGGTCGCCCCGAAAGAATCAGTGCAAGATATCGAAAAAGTCGTCGATTTCTTACAGGAATTGCTCCCATTGACTCAATCGGTGCTGCGTCATTCACCTGAGAAAGAACAAGAAGAATACAAGGATACCATCAAAGGACTCACCACAATTATCTTCAACGTCTTACCAGTGGCTATGAAAGGTCAACTGGTAACCGGGAAGCCGCGTAAATCATTGCAAAATATTACTGATTTGCTAGTGGCTGTCCACAATGCTGAAAAGACGATTCCAAACTTGAAGATTAAGGATAAGCATGGTCAATTGACCGCTGCTCGCACGATCCTAGAGAACACACTGGAATGGGCTAAGAAACACAACGTCAGTCCCGTTGCTGCCGATTAATTAATTCAGTGCATACAAAAACACCACCGTCATTAAATTTGACGGTGGTGTTTTTTTGCGACCTGGAATCAATATCGCTGCTTCAAGGCACGATCGATATCGCGTTGTTGTTCTTTACGTTTCAACGTTTCACGTTTGTCATAGTCGTGCTTACCCTCACCGACACCGATGAGGATCTTGGCAAAACCATGTTTGAGATACGCCTTCAACGGCACGATGGTGATCCCCTTTTGCTGTACGACCCCAGCTAATTTGGCAATCTCACGCTTTTTAAGCAAGAGTTTGCGACTGCGCAATGGATCCGCGTTAAATTGATTACCCTGCTTGTACGGCGAGATATGCACGTTCTCCAGCCAGACTTCACCGTTACGCACCCGCGCGTAGCCATCCCGCATATTCATCTTACCGGCCCGGACAGACTTAATCTCTGTACCAGTTAAGGCAATCCCTGCTTCATAGGTATCTAGAATATTGTAGTTATGGGACGCTTTTTTGTTTTGCGCTAATTGATTGGCCGGCTTTTGTTTTTCTTTCTGTTTTGCCACGCATACTCACCATCCTTTGCTGCCAAACTGTGTGACTAGTGCTTAGTGGCGCTGGTTACTTTTACCGTTACCGTGTTTATTGCTTTGCACGATCCGAGGGCGGTTAAAGCCATCGTCACTAGCGCTGTTTGTATTGGTGCGATTATTGTTGTTATTGTTATTACGACGTTGATTACTGCGATTGTTGCCTGGTCGATGACGCGGGCCATTCATGGTCTTGCGGGGCCCGCTATAATTACCCGAATTACCATATTGGGCCATTCGTTCCTTACGTTGATCCGCCCGCTTTTGCTCTTCTGGACTCAAGACAAGTTCAAAGTTCAATTGGCGCAAGGTCACATTGGCGCTGACCAATTTCACCTTGACCGCTTGCCCAATCCGGTACATCTTGTGGGTCGATCGGCCCAGTAGTGCCAATTGTTTGTCGTCAAAGGAATAGAAGTCATCTCCGATGGTCGAAATATGGACTAAGCCTTCAACCGTATTCGGTAACGCAATAAACATTCCGAAGCTAGTCACAGAGGCAATCACTGCATCGAATTCTTCATCCACATGCTTTTCCATGTATTCCGTCTTCAACAGATCATCCACATCGCGTTCAGTATCCACCGACTTGCGTTCTTGTGTCGAAGTCTGTTCCGCAATGTCCGGCAATACTTTGTGCCATTTATCCTTCTCTGCCTGACCCTCACCACTTTGTGCATATTGGTGAATCATGCGGTGCACGATCAAGTCAGGATACCGTCGGATTGGTGACGTGAAGTGCGTGTAATACTTGGCAGCCAAACCAAAGTGGCCTAACAATTCATCGGAGTAATGCGCTTGTTTCAAGCTCCGCAGCATCATGGTATTAACCACGGCCTCTTCAGGCGTCCCTGCCACTTGGGCTAAAATATCTTGCAACGCCTTAGGCTGTACGTTTTTAGTACCGCCCTTGGGATGAATACCAAAAGCGGAAACAAATTCATAGAAGGATTGGATTCGATCTTGGTCAGGTGTTTCGTGGACCCGGTACAGGAAGGGGACATGCTGAAGATAATACTCTTTGGCCACGGTTTCGTTGGCGGCCAACATAAAGCTTTCGATCATGCGTTCCGCCGTGCCTCGTTCCCGTAAAACAATGTCCACAGGCTTGGAGTCTTTATCGACGATAATCTTGGCTTCAGTGTCCTCAAAGTCAATCGCTCCACGGCGATGGCGCATATTGAAGAGAATCTCGTGCAATTCACCCATCGTATCAAACATGTCTGTAAGTTGGCTGTACTGCTCGCGCAATGCGGGATCTCGGTCTTGAATGATCTTGTTAACATTGTTATACGTCATCCGGGCAGCCGATTTCATGACACTGGGATAAATTGTGTGTTTCACGATCTGACCCTGATCATCAATCTCCATATCGCAGGTCAAAGTTAATCGCTCAACCCCTGGATTCAGCGAACAAATGCCATTGGACAAACGGAACGGCAGCATCGGAATCACCCGATCTGCTAAATACGTACTGAAGCTGCGATCATAAGCTTCCTGGTCCAATGGCGAGCCCTCCGTGACGTAATGGGAGACGTCGGCAATGGATACCCCCAAATGGAAGTTGCCATTGGGCAGGCGCCATACTGCGACGGCATCATCAAAGTCCTTTGAGTCATCGCCATCAATAGTCACCATGGGCTGATCGGTGATATCTTTCCGGCCCACTTTGTCTTCTGGTTGGACCGTGTCTGGAATGGCATTGGCTTGATCCAATACTTCTTGCGGGAACTCGTCATGCAGCCCGTGGTCATAAACAATCGACAGAATGTCCACACCAGGTTCATTCTTATTCCCCAGTGTCTTCAAGACGATGCCTTGCATCTGAGTTGGTGTCTGAGCAGTCGGGTATTGTGTAATTTCCAGTAAGACCATGTCGCCCATCTGGGGATGAACGCCTTCACTAGAAAGAAAAATAGAATACTGTGATAACTTCTTTTCGTGACTTTGGGCATACCCAATCATGCCCGTCTTAGCGACCTCAGCATCGGAGTATTGGAAAAATTCGCCCACCAATCGGGTAATTTTACGTTCTACAACACCAGAAATGTAACCTTCTGGACCCTTCTTCTTCCATGGGTTGCCGCCGCGCACCAAGGTGACCACAACGGTGTCGCCGTCAATGGCCGTATCTGATTTGCCATTCGGGATAAAGACATCCTGCTGGTCTGGATCGTAGGAAACAAAGCCAAAGCCCTTCTCATGGGCATGAAATACCCCTGTCACGACTTCGTCCAAGGGTGCTAACTGATAGCGATTATCGTTAATCACCACAATGTGATGATCGTTTTCTAATTCCGTCACGACTTTAACAATATTCTTGAATGCCGCCGCACCGCTCATATGCATGATTCGGGCCAGTGTATCGACTGTATACTGGGCTTCTGGATTGCTTTCAAAGACATCGTAAACATTCGCGATTAATTCATCGTGTTCTTCCATAAAGTGTGTAACCGTCCTTCTTCTTATCGGGGGATATCCCCATTCTATTAAGCGAAAAAATGCCTAGTCCACGAGGGGGAACTAGGCAAAAAGAGTCATTCCATTATTTACTTGGACCCTAAAAATACCAGTATCAACGCAAACACGAAGAAGAGGAAACCGAGAACGGCGGTGACTTTCTCCATGAACGCTTCAAAACCCCGTTTTTTACTTTGGCCGAACAACTCACCAGCACCACCAGATAATGCGTTCAACGCATCCTGTTGCTTAGTGGGTTGCATCATAACAGCAATGACAATGGCAATCGAATCAATGATGAGCAGCGTCATGACGACATTATACACGAGCGAAACCTCCAAAACTTGTCCTAAATTCTCTAACCAATCGTAACACACCGATTGGGCGGCGTCTATAAGCATGTCTACCGACAGTTGCGCGATATCGTTGTAAGATGGAGATAGAGTGTTAAGGAAGGAATGAGCATGATGATATCGTTGGATTTGGTGACGTTAATGATTACTTTCTTAGTCGCAATGACACTTGCGTTTGCCTGGTTATTAGTCCGGTTGCGCGCTCAAACCATGACCACCATCCATAATCGGCTGATTCGGTTACGTCAGACACTGCATCCCCATGACCGGTATGAATTAAGTGGACCTGTGATTACCCATCGGTACTGGCAAGACTACGTGAATCATCAAGGCCTGGGGGTTGCTGAACACATCGGTCAACTGGTAATCGGTACCCTGATCGTTGTAATCACCGGTATATTTATCCCAGCTAAGTTGACGATGATCTTTTTATTCGTGCCTTTTGTCAATGCTGTGGTTTTCTATATTCACCTGCACAACCATGACGATCTCGTCAATGATTGGCCCAATCAGGTGAAGACCCACTTAATTATTCATGATCCCCATGAGTTGAATGAGTAGGCTGTGATTGTGCAGCCAGGATGGTTGCCAATTGTCGGCGCACCTGCGCCCGCATATTCTGATCCATGGTTAATATCAGTGTATCGCCCGCATGGATTAACATGTCCCCACTGGGCACGAGTTCACGTTCACCCCGACGGATAGCCACGAGCAGCGTGCCGTGAGGCCAAGTAAAGTCCCGCACAGCGATGTTATCCAGCCGGCTGCCAAGCATCACTGGTATTTCCAGATGTGCGCGTTTGCCTTGCATGGCCTGCTGTTGCTCTGGCACCTGCAATCGAGTCCGCAGGCTTTCGTAAATTGGCGCACCGCCCAATGCATCCACGACCACGTAAGCCACCAAAGACACCACGGCCAGTGGCATTAAATGGGTCAACGTCCCGACCATTTCAGTGATTAACAAGATCGCGGTAAAAGGTGCTTTCCCAATCCCGGCAAAATACCCCGCCATGGCGACGATGACAAAATTCACAAAATACTTTGGCGGCAGCCACCCGATTTGAATCATGCAGGCGGCATAAATGCCCCCAATAATCGCTCCTAGACTCAGAATGGGTAAGAAGATACCCCCGGGTAGTCCGGAACCATAGGACACCATAGACAGGCAAAAACGAACCAAGAAAAGAATGATCAACGTGCCTAAAACAGGACTCAAACGCCCAACACTTAAGATAATGGCATTCCCACCACCTAGCCACTGGGGGACAATGATTCCCACGAGAATGGTAACTAAAAATGGGACTACCCCATTTAACCAACGGGGACCAGGGATGAACCGCTGATACAATTGCGGCATCGCCAAAAGCGCTTGTTGATACACAATCCCTAACAAGCCCAAGATAACGCCTAACGCAACCAAATGGCCATACAATATCACGGGTAAACTAGCTGCGTACTGCAGATGCAACACCGGTGTTAATCCAAATACGGTGGTTGCGATCAGATTAGCGCCCACAGCACTAGCCAAACTCGCCAACCAGACCAAAGGCGAAAAGTTATGATAAACTTCCTCTAGCACAAATAATGTCCCAGCGATGGGTGCGTTAAAGGCAGCGGCCAAGCCACCGGCGGCACCACAAGCGATGGCCACCCGGCGCCGAGTACCCCGTTGTCCTGAAATCTCGGCTACACCTTGGCCAACAGCGGCGCCGAGTTGGATCGAGGGGCCTTCGCGTCCCAAGAACAGCCCCGGACCAATACTCAGGATGCCGCCAATAAATTTACGCCAGAGAATTGACCACCACGATAACGTCAGTTCATCATCCAGCTGTGCCTCAACCTGGGGAATCCCAGAACCGCTGATTTGCGGCTGCTGCTTCACAAGCAAACCAACGATCAGCGGAATCAATAAACTGCCACCAATGACGATCAACCACCAGACAACTTGCCCCTGCTGCATCTGATGGTAAGCCCAAATAGTCGCAGTCAGGGCATGCTCAATGCACCATCGAAACATACTGACCACAGCGCCAGTGATCAATCCAATCAGTAGTCCCCATAAGACGATGGTTAAACGGGTTGTATCTTTTTCCTGCTCTGTCACGTTGCGCCAATCCTCCCGAAATGAGTCCTCAAAAAAACGCCGTGCAGATACACGACGTTTTTTATTCGCTTATGCGAACAATTACTTCTTAATGTTGTAGAAGCTGTTGATGCCCTTGTATTCAGCGGCATCGCCCAGTTGATCTTCAATCCGCATTAATTGGTTGTACTTAGCGATCCGATCAGTCCGGCTCATAGAACCAGTCTTGATTTGGCCCGCATTCGTTGCAACAACTAAGTCAGCAATTGTCGTATCTTCAGTTTCACCAGAACGGTGGGAAACAATGGCAGTATAGCCAGCTTCCTTGGCCATTTCGATGGCTTCGAAGGTTTCGGTCAAAGTACCGATTTGGTTAACCTTGATCAAGATGGAGTTAGCCACGCCCATCTCAATACCCTTCTTCAGGTATTGGGTGTTTGTGACAAACAGGTCATCACCGACGATTTGGACCTTCTTGCCCAAACGAGCAGTCAAAGTCTTCCAGTCGTCCCATTCGTTTTCATCCAAGGGATCTTCAACGGAAACGATCGGATACTTGTCGATTAAGCCTTCCAGCAATGTAGTGAATTCGTCAGCAGTATAGTTCTTGCCGTCACCCTTCAATTCATATTGATGAGTTTCAGTGTTGTAGAATTCAGATGCTGCACAGTCGAAGGCAATCGAAATATCTTCACCAGGCTTGTAGCCAGCACGTTGGATGGCTTCAACCAGGATTTCAAACGGTTCCTCGTTGTTCTTCAAGTTAGGAGCGAAGCCGCCTTCGTCACCAACAGCCGTTTGGTAACCGCGTTCTTCCAATAACTTCTTCAAAACGTGGAATGTTTCTGAACCCATCCGAACTGCTTCGTGGATGGACTTAGCACCAACTGGCATGATCATGAATTCTTGGAAGTCAACGTTGTTGTCCGCGTGTGCACCACCATTGATGACATTCATCATCGGAGTGGGTAATACGTGGCCATTGGCACCGCCAAGATAAGAATACAGAGGCAGGCCTAATTCGTCAGCAGCTGCCCGAGCAGCAGCCAAGGAAACACTAAGAATAGCGTTAGCACCCAACTTGCCCTTGTTCGGTGTACCGTCCAGGTCGATCATGGCCTGATCCAGTGCGCGTTGATCAGTCACATCCATACCGATCACTTCTTTAGCGATCTTGTCGTTGACGTTACCAACAGCCTTCAAGACACCCTTGCCGCCGAAACGCTTGGGATCGCCGTCACGTAATTCAGCAGCTTCGTGTTCACCAGTAGAAGCACCAGAAGGTACGATTGCCCGGCCAAAGCCGCCAAGTTCAGTATAAACTTCTGCTTCGACAGTGGGATTGCCCCGGGAATCAAGTACTTCGCGGGCCAGTACATCAGTAATAACAGACATGTGGTTTATCTCTCCTTTTTTACTTTTGAGTAAGTTGACTCACTCTTATTTTACCGTATTTACCCCCTAGGGTAAACGCGATTTATCACAATTAGTCTTGATAATGAACTAATTGTAAGAAAGAATCAGGTTGCAATGAAGCACCGCCAACCAGGCCGCCGTCGATATCCGGTTGAGCCATTAATTCTTTGACGTTGTTTGGCTTCATAGAACCGCCGTATTGGATCCGCGTGGCATCAGCAGTCGTTTGATCATACAGTTTTGCCACTGTCTCGCGAATATGCCGGCAAACTTCCTCTGCTTGTTCAGAAGTGGCAGTTTTGCCTGTACCGATTGCCCAAATAGGTTCGTAGGCAATCACTAACTCTTTAGCCTGGTCAGCAGAAAGGCCGTTTAGGGCTGCTTCTACTTGAGTGGCTACTAAGTCTTCAGTCTCGCCAGCTTCGCGTTGATCC
This sequence comes from Schleiferilactobacillus perolens DSM 12744, assembly GCF_001435585.1. Lineage (GTDB taxonomy): Bacteria > Bacillota > Bacilli > Lactobacillales > Lactobacillaceae > Schleiferilactobacillus > Schleiferilactobacillus perolens. Next base: position 240,920 of record NZ_AZEC01000004.1, on the reverse strand, counting down.
AGGGATTCACCAACACAGATGATCGGCTTCATACCGTTCGCAAAAACAGCCTTCGCCTTTTTATTCACATCTTCATTGGTTTCGTGGTAATAACCGCGCCGCTCGGAGTGACCAACGATAACGTACTTGACGCCTAAGTCAGCCAATACCTTCGGACTCGTTTCGCCAGTATATGCACCAGACTCATGATCATTGGCATTTTGAGCAGCCGGTACCAAGACAGAATCCTTGGCAGCGTCCACTAATGCTGTTAAATCAACAGCTGGTGCAGCAATAACAGATTCAACTTTGCTGGGGTCTGGTAATTCATTCTTAACCGCAGCCACGAACGCCCGTGTTTCGTCGGGGTTCATGTTCATCTTCCAGTTACCTGCAATAATTGGTTTACGCAATTTTGTATCGTCCTCTCGTGATTACTTGTCGGAAATGGATGCAATACCTGGTAAAGTTTTGCCTTCCAGATATTCCAGAGAAGCACCACCGCCAGTAGAGATATGCGTAATCTTGTCGGCAATACCCAACTGTTGTGCAGCCGCAGCAGAATCGCCGCCGCCGATGATGGTTGTGGCACCCTTCAAATCGCCCAGTGCTTGGCCAATTTCCAGAGTACCCTTGGCGAAGTTGCTCATTTCGAATGCACCCATTGGTCCGTTCCATACAACGGTCTTAGCGCCTTGCAGCTTGTCTTTGAACAAAGCAACAGTCTTGGGGCCAATATCCAATGCCAATTTATCAGCAGGAATATCATCGCCAACAACTTCAGTCGGTACATCATTTGAGAATTCCTTAGCAACCACGTTATCCACTGGCAATACGATCTTGTCGCCGGCTTTAGCTAACAATTGTTTTGCTAAATCTTCCTTATCGGCTTCATACAAGGACTTACCAATTGAGTGGCCTTGAGCAGCCAAGAAGGTATAAGCCATGCCGCCGCCAATGAGGATGTAGTCAGACTTAGGAATCAAGTTATCAATGACACCAATCTTGTCAGAAACCTTGGCACCACCCAAGATCGTGACAAATGGGTGAACAGGATTGTCCACGGCGTCGCCTAAGAACTTGATTTCCTTTTCCATCAGGAAGCCTGCTGCAACTGGTTTGCCAGCAGCCTTCATGGCTGTTGCAATACCAACGTTAGAAGCATGTTCCCGGTGCGCTGTCCCAAATGCATCATTGACGTATAAGTCACCCAGAGAAGCCCAATATTGACCAAGCTTAGGATCGTTCTTGGATTCACGCTTGCCAAAGTCGTTGTCAATATCTTGGAACCGGGTATTTTCCATCAAGAGAACTTGACCGTCTTGCATGTTGCTGATGGCGTCTTCCAATTCCTTGCCTTCGTTAACGGGCACGAATTCAACAGGCTTCTTCAACAATTCAGACAGACGTGCAGCAACAGGCTTCAAGCTCAATTGCGCTTTGTCTGCGTCACTCTTGATCCGGCCTAAGTGAGACAGCAAGATTGCCTTGCCGCCATGATCAATAATGTATTGGATCGTCGGCAATGCAGCGCGAATCCGGTTGTCATCACCAATCTTACCGTCCTTGATGGGCACGTTAAAGTCAACCCGCACCAAGACCTTCTTGTCTTTGACATCAACGTCAGAAACAATCAATTTTGCCATTTAAAGTAACCTCCTAAAAGTAAAGTTAAGCTTTCCAAAATAAAAGGCGAAGGGAGTGAACCTCCCTCCGCCTAAACGTTACTGCATTATCAAAGTCAGACGCTCAGATTAGAGAGTGGCAAACTTCAACAGCGTACGAATCATCTGGCAAGTGAAACCATATTCGTTGTCGTACCAAGCAACGGTCTTAACCAATTGATGGTCACCGGCAGTAACAACTTCAGTTTGGGTAGGATCGAAGATAGAACCGTATGTTGTGCCGATTACATCGGAAGATACGATTTCGTCATCGTTGTAGCCAAAGCTTTCGTTGCCTTCAGTGTGCTTCTTGATTGCAGCGTTAACTTCGTCAGCAGTTACCTTCTTGTCCAAGATAGCAACTAATTCAGTCAAGGAACCATCAACAACAGAAACACGTTGTGCATGGCCGTTCAGCTTGCCGTTCAATTCAGGAATTACCAAACCGATTGCCTTAGCGGCACCAGTGGAATGCGGAATTGTGTTAACAGCGGCAGAACGAGCAGCACGCAAGTTACCACCACGTACAGGGCCGTCAAGCAGCATCTGTGTAGAAGTATAAGCATGGATAGTCGTCATGGTACCAACGTTGATACCAAATTCATTGTTTTCGAAGAATGCCAGCGGAGCCAAGCAGTTCGTTGTGCAGGAACCTGCAGAAACGATGCGGTCTTCACTGTTCAAAGTGTCATCATTTACGTTGTAAACAATGGTCTTAGTGTCGCTGCCAGCAGGTGCAGAAATCAGAACCCGCTTTGCGCCAGCGTCCAAGTGAGCTTGTGACTTGGCTTTAGAAGTGTAGAAGCCAGTACATTCAAGAACGTATTCAACACCATCGTTCTTAACCCAAGGAATGTTTTGAGCTTGCGGTTCAGCGTAAACCCGGTACTTCTTGCCGTCAACGACGATAGAATCGTCAGTCGCACTAACTTCACCAGGGAATGTACCATGAGTGGAGTCATACTTCAGCAAGTGTGCCAGCATAGCCGGGCTGGTCAGATCGTTGATCGCAACTACTTGGATGTCATCAGACTTAGCACCTAATTCATAAATCCGACGAAAAGCTAAACGACCAATACGACCGAAACCGTTGATACCAATTTTGACAGTCATACAAAACTTCCTCCTTTAGGAAATTGAAAAATAATATTTTAAAGGGTTGCCCCGTTTAAAATCACTTTAGCGGCACCTTCATCCGTGATCAACCACGTATGATCCGGTGCACTATGCATATACGCGCGAATTGCTTTGCCTTTGGACGCGCCGCCAGCGATACAGATAATGTGCGGAATCCGTTGTAGGTCCGCCACCTGTAATCCAATTCGCGGTACTTTATAAACCACTTGGCCTGCCTCATTGAAGAAATAGCCAAACGCTTCGCCGACTGCTTGGTCCTCGCGCAACAGCTGAATGGTATCGGCATCCATCTCGCGACGCTCGGCCATGACCAGGGCGTCACCGACACTATGTACCACTGCTGTTGCATGATCAATCAGATCCAGCACCCGCCGTACACTCGGCTCTTTCAGCAACGGCTCGTAAACTTCCTCGCTTACATTATCCGGAAGATAAAGTGCGCGATGTTCACCACCGGTAGCTCGGGCCATCTCAGCACAAATTGTATTGGCTTGGATGTCCACCCGCTCACCGATGCCGCCACGGGCCGGTACAAACATCAATTGTCGGCCCTGCCCCAACTTGCGTGTTAAAGCAGTGGCAACGTGACCCATGGTGTTACCACCCATGACAGCCACAATATTCTTGCCATCCGGCAACAATGCATTCAATGTTTGACTCACCAGTTGACCCATTTCGTCAAGAATCTTCGGCTGTACATCGCAATTACCGGACACGATCATACAATGATCAATGCCCAAAGCGTCAGCCAACTGTTTCTCAGCATCATGAATACCAACTAATTGATTCATGAAGTTCTCCAATCCCTGGAGGACTTCCCGACCGCGCGGCGTGATTACCATGCCGGCGGTCGTTGCATCAATCAAACGTTGGCGGCGTAAAAAGTCCGTCTCAGTGCGCAATACCCGCTCACTGATATCGAGTTCAGCAGCCAAAGTCCGCCGACCGATCGGCGATGCCCAACTGATCATGCGTAGGACCTGATATCGTTGGCGAAGCACGGTTAGGAAATCCGGCGCGAGCGCCTCAATCCACCCTAATTCTTCGTGCACGATATCTGACCCCTCTCTGGGACGCATTATGTCCAAGGGTGTCGCAGAGCGACCCAGCAAGACAAAATTTTTTAGGGATCCAATTGCTAGGTCTTCCCTTTAACATCTCTAAATATAGCACTCAACCGACTCGTTTGCAAGCACGATGCATGGCCGCCAAATCCTTGATACACTTGGCGTTCTCGTTGTTTAACTGCACTTGTGAAGGTAAAAAATCTAGAATCATTCGTCTTTTCTTAACAAATTGTGACCTGGATGGACGATTTACGGCCCACCTGTCTAGACCTGTCGCCAACGTTCAAAAACGATCACAGGGGGCAGAAAAAAATCCGTAGCAGAATGATTCTGCTACGGATCGCTTTCAAATATATTTATGCGCTGTGGGGGAATCGAACCCTCATCTAAAGAACCGGAATCTTTCGTGCGATCCATTACACTAACAGCGCATCACTTGAAATATGATACATGATGGCGGCCCGGATTGCAAGAGTCTCCGCCGATTTTTTTCCGCCATCTGCCGCAAATGTTTGTTATGATGAAGAAGTACAGACTATGGAAGGGAGCAATCCGCATGAATAAGCATATGGCGGCCCAGGTCTTGGGCATTGTGAATGGTGTGTTGCTGATTACCACTGGTGCCATCGCGATTATTGCCGCTGGTTTGAACCTGGCTGCACCCGTCGAAAAACATGAGCGTCGTCGTTGACGACATGTTTCTTTAGTGGTAAATTAGCAGAGTACTTTAATGAGTGCTAATTATGGTTCTTTGATTACGGCACTTGGAAACGGCTGCGTCCCTGCAGTAGGAGACGTGCCCAAGCTTAAGGAGGTTCTTCTATGTTAGTCCCTACAGTTATTGAACAGACTTCTCGGGGCGAACGGGCCTACGACATTTATTCCCGTCTATTAAAGGACCGCATCATCATGCTGTCCGGCGAGGTTAATGACCAAATGGCCAATTCGATTATTGCCCAACTGCTGTTCTTGGATGCTCAAGATTCAGAAAAAGATATTTACCTATACATCAATTCTCCGGGTGGTGTCATCACTTCCGGCTTGGCAATCATGGATACTATGAACTTTGTCAAGGCAGACGTACAGACGATTGCCATCGGTATGGCGGCTTCCATGGCCTCCATCCTGTTGACGGCCGGCACGAAGGGCAAGCGTTATGCTCTGCCTAACGCCACCGTCTTAATTCACCAACCACTCGGCGGCGCCCAGGGTCAGCAAACTGATATTCAGATTGCGGCAGAAGAAATTCTGAAGACCCGGGAAAAGATTAACCAAATCTTGGCCGATACCACTGGTCAACCCATTGAAAAGATTCAGCAAGATACCGAACGGGATAACTACCTCACGGCTGAACAAGCTAAAGATTACGGTTTGATCGATCACATCATGGATCGGACAAATCCTGAAAGCAAGTAATTCGTGACCGGGTACCAATCGGTTTAATGCTTAACGAAAATGAATAAGCCCCAGAGATTTCCGTGTAAAATGGAAATCTCTGGGGCTTATTTTTTGATCCATCAGTGGGCGTCATCGAGGTGATCAAAATAGTTGTCCGGGATGTCTGCCAGATGATCGCGCACGGACAACACCGTATCCCGCATCTGCGCATACTGATCCGCCGATAACCCGATCCATTCCAGACAGGTCCCCACACGCTCATAGACTTTCTCTTGCATGGCTTGACCATGGTCCGTTAAAGCGACGTCTAATTTACGTTCATCGTTCTTAGACCGGGATCGGGTCAGCCAGCCATCTTTTTCCAGACGCTTGAGCAGCGGTGTGAGCGTACCACTGTCCAAGCCGACCCGCGCTCCCAAGTCTTTGACAGAAAGCGTGCCATACTGCCACAGGGCTAACAGAACAATGTATTGAGAATAAGTCAAAGAAAACGGGGCCAACGCCTTGGTGTAAAAATGATTAAACACCTTGTGGGCCTGGTAAATTGAAAAACACAACTGCTGATCCAGAATAATTGGCGTCGCCATAATGTTTAAGCTTCCTTTCTGTCTCCTTGCCGCAATGATTCTGCAAACGTGTTGATCTTGCGCAAGCGATGATTCACACCGGATTTTGAAACCGGTCCGTTGGGTAACATTTCTCCCAGTTCTTTCAAAGACACTTCTGGATTGGCCAAGCGGACCACTGCAATTTCGCGCAGGGACGGTGACAACTGATTCAGACCCACGGTAGCCTGAATGTATTCAATATTGTCGATCTGTTTGGCAGCAGCGTTGACCGTTTTATTCATATTAGCCGTCTCGCAATTCACCAATCGGTTAACCGAATTACGCATATCGCGGACAATGCGCACATCCTCAAACTGCAGCATGGCATTGGTGGCGCCAATCAATTGCAGAAAATCAGCGACCTGCTCGGCTTCCTTCAGATAGACAATGAATCCGCTGCGCCGCTGGGTCTCTTTGGCATTGAGATGAAACTGATGCATGACTTTCAAAAGATCTGCACTGTGATCCGCATACGTGGAGTATATCTCCAGGTGATACCGGCTGGTTTCGGGATTGTTAACCGATCCGCCGGCCAAAAACGCACCCCGCAGATAGGACCGCAACAACGGCTGGCGCTCCCAAATATCCGCTGAAATCTGGTGACTCAAATGCAACTGATCATTTTGCAAAATCGACAGATCCGTAAGTACGCGATGACTGCCGCCCTTTAACCGCACCGCGTAATTATAATTTTTCCGCAAATTCATCTTACGGCTTACCAGCAGTTCTGCCTCAACGTGATACACCTGTTTTAACAAGGCATAAATCCGCCGGGCAATCGCCGGATTCTCGGTCTGCACGCTTAACACAAATTGGTGATCCACCAACCGCAGCGCCCCATTCATGCGAATGAGCGCTGCCAGTTCAGCCCGGGCATGCTGGCGATGTACCGGCAGCAGGGTGAGCTCTTTTTTTACTTGACTGGCAAATGACGCCATTAATGCACCCAGCCCTTCTTGTCGAGTTTTGCCTGGAATGCCAGGTTCAACAGTTCTTTCGCCACTTTATCGCCGTTATGGAAAACACCCCGATCGTGCAGGGATAAAAAGTTGTCCGTAATCACGTTGCAGCCAAGCTGCCGCAACCCGGCAAAATCATGGCGCACTTGGTAGAGATATTCATCATACTTTTGCCGATCCATGTAATCCGGCGGCACCGGTTCGGTATTGACCAACACGGTGTCGATGTATTGACCGCCCAGATGCTGATCCAAGACACGCACATGATCCGCATCGGTGAAGTTTTCCGTCTCCCCCTTTTGGGTCATGATGTTACAAATATAAGTAATATTTGCCGGAGTGGTTTGTAACGCCTGATGGACATTGTCAATCATGAGATTAGGTAAAATACTGGTGAATAATGAGCCGGGACCAAGAACCACCACTTCGGCGGCCTGAATGGCATCAATGACCGGATCGGCCGCTTCTGGCGGTACACTGGGATCATCTTTTTGCGTAACCCAAACCCGTTTGATGCGCTTGCCAGCACCAGAAATTTCCGTCTCACCTTGTGCTTTAGCCCCATCAGTAAACTCAGCGTTCAACGTCAATGGCACATTGGCTACGGGATACACATGGCCATCTACTTTCATCATCGCCGCTAATTCCTGAACCGCGGTAAAAATACCGCCATCCATTTCAGCCAATGCCGTAATAATTAAGTTGCCAATCGCGTGGCCGGATAAAAAGGCATCAGAACTCTCGAAGCGATACTGAAAAATTCGTAATTCTGCTTCGGACAACTGGGATAAAGAAACCAGGACATTACGGATGTCACCAGGTGGTACGACATTAATATAATTGCGCAGCACACCGGAAGAACCGCCGTCATCTGCCACCGTGACCACCGCTGTAATATCGGCATTCTGTTGGCGCAGCGCACTCAAAATAACAGGCAGGCCCGTTCCACCGCCAATGACCACGACTTTCGGGCGGCGGCCGCGGATGACACGGATAATTCGATTATCACCATTCATGAACGGTTCACAGTCTCCTTTCGCCGGGCCATATCACGGTGGGTCACATCCACGGGATATTTCTTTCCCAAATCATCGGCTAACCGCTGAGCAATGGCCACGCTGCGGTGTTGACCGCCGGTACACCCGATGGCAATCGTCATACTGGTCTTTCCTTCCCGTTGGTAGCCGGGCATGGTTAACCATAACAAATTAAGAAATTGTTGATAAAATGCTTCGGTCTCGGGTTGCTTCATGACATAGTCGTAAACAGGTTTATCGAGTCCCGTTAACGGTTTATAAGCGGGAATATAATAAGGATTCGGTAAAAAGCGGACATCCATGACGATATCGGCGTCAATGGGCAGGCCATACTTATAGCCAAACGACATGACTTCCACATGGAAGGGCGTTTCCCCTTGTTCTTTAAAGTGCGCAAAAATATCTTCGCGCAGCTCCCGCGGCGACATATTCGAAGTATCAATCACGATTTGCGCACGATTCTTCATTTCTGTCAGTAATGTGCGTTCTTTCTTAATACCTTCCAACAGCCGCCCGTCCATTGCCAGCGGATGAGACCGGCGAGTTTCTTTGTAGCGGGCAACTAATTCCGAATTGGACGCATCCAAGAACAAGATGCGCGTGTGGGCGGTATTGGCATTGTCCAAGTCCGCCAACATCGAAATGATTTGATCGTAAAAAGCACGGGAGCGTAAATCAATGACCAGGGCAACTTTAGAAATTGTACCGGACTCTTGTACCAATTCCCAGAATTTGGGCAACAAGGAAGGTGGCATATTATCAATCACAAAATAGCCCAGGTCCTCAAAAGCCTGAGCCCCAATCGTCTTGCCGGCGCCACTCATACCGGTAATGATCACAACATCTAAGGGATTACCTGCAGACATCCAAATCCTCCTTTTCTGACTCGCTGACATTATAACACATCCGGGCGTGTCGTTTGTGTACCAAACTAATTGTTCCCAATTAAAAGAGCTGCACCCGCAACGACCCCTGGGCCATTTCGGTGCAGCTCTCTTATTCACTACTTTTTGGCCTTCACTGATGCCGACTTTTTGGTTTTTGTCAGCGTCTTTTCAGTCCTTGCTTTATCCCGTTTCAATACTGGTCCTAAATATTGACCAGTATAACTCTCTGGGACTTCAGCGACTTGTTCAGGAGTCCCTTCAGCGACCACCGTACCACCGCCGTCACCGCCCTCGGGTCCCAGATCGATCAGCCAGTCGGCACTCTTGACCACGTCAAGATTGTGTTCAATGATCAACACCGTATTGCCCTCATCGACTAACCGTTCCAAGACCACGAGCAGGCGCTTGATATCATCTGTGTGCAACCCTGTCGTGGGTTCATCCAGAATGTAGAAGTTATTTCCCGTAGACTTCTTGTAAAGTTCAGAAGCCAGCTTCATCCGCTGGGCCTCGCCACCAGAAAGGGTCGTCGCTGGCTGGCCCATTTTCACGTAACCCAGGCCCACGTCGACGATGGTTTGCAGCTTCCGGGTAATCTTGGGAATAGCCTTGAAGAAATCCAGGGCCTCTGCCACAGTCATATCCAGCACCTGGGCGATGTTTTTGCCATGATAGGTGACTTCCAGGGTTTCAGAATTGTAACGGGTCCCATGGCATACTTCACACGGTACATAAATATCCGGCAAGAAGTTCATTTCGATCCGAATGATCCCATCGCCCTTGCAGGTCTCACAGCGACCGCCCTTGACGTTAAAGCTAAAGCGGCCCTTGCTGTAGCCACGGACTTTGGCCTCGTTGGTCTTCGCAAATAGGTCGCGAATGTCGTCAAACACACTTGTATAGGTGGCCGGATTGCTCCGGGGCGTCCGACCAATGGGACTCTGGTCAATATCCACGAGTTTTTCGATATTTTTATATCCAGAAATTGACTTGTACTTCCCAGCCTTGTGGGAGTTACGGTTAAGTTTCTGGGCCAATGCCCGTTTCAAAATCTGGTTGACCAGCGTGGACTTGCCTGAACCGGATACACCAGTCACCACGATAAACTTACCTAACGGAAAGTCTACATCAATGCCTTTCAGATTGTTCTCTGCGGCCCCGGTAATTCGAATCTTCTTGCCATTACCGGATCGCCGGGTAAGCGGTACCGGCACGAATTTCTTACCAGCTAAGTATTGTCCCGTGAGCGACTTGGGATCTTTAGCAACTTGTGCCGGGGTCCCAGCTGCCATGACACGGCCGCCCTTTTCGCCGGCACCCGGGCCAATATCAATCAGATAATCCGCCGCCCGCATGGTGTCCTCATCGTGCTCGACGACGATCAGGGTATTTCCCAGATCTCGCATTTTCTTTAAAGAAGAAATCAAACGGTCATTATCGCGCTGATGTAACCCAATTGACGGTTCATCCAAGATATAAAGGACGCCAGAAAGGTTAGAACCAATTTGGGTGGCCAACCGAATTCGCTGCGCTTCCCCGCCAGATAATGTGCCAGCAGAACGGGACAAAGTTAAGTAATCCAATCCCACGTTGCGCAAGAAAGTCAGCCGATCGCGGACTTCTTTCAGGATCGGTTTTGCGATCACCGTCTCCTGTTCAGACAGTTTAACGTGTTGGAAAAATGGCAGTGCGTCCTTGATGGACAGATCCGATACATCCGCGATGTCTTCGCCATCCAATTTTACAGATAACGCCTGTCGGTTCAGCCGCTTGCCATGGCAAGTCGGACAAGTCAACTCGGTCATGTATTGCCGCATCTGTTCGCGCGTGAAGTCGCTGTTGGTATCCCGATAACGACGGGAGACATTAGAGAGCACCCCTTCAAAGGCGACATCCACATCCCGCACACCACCAAAATCGTTTTCATAATGGAAATGGAATTCCTTGCCCGCTGAGCCATTCAAAACAAGCTCCCGATCTTTCTTCGGTAGTTTCTTAAACGGAGTATCCATGTCCACATGGAACGCCTTGGCAGCTTGTTCCAATAATTCCGGATAGTATTGCGAACTAATTGGATTCCAAGGGGCTAAGGCACCCTCCCGCAGGGTCTTGGTATCATCAGGAATCACCAGATCAGGATCGACGGAAAGTTTCATACCAAGGCCGTCACAGTCAGGGCAGGCACCAAACGGCGCATTGAAAGAAAATAAGCGCGGCTCCAACTCACCCACGGTAAACCCACAGATTGGGCAGGCATAGTGCTCTGAGAATACCAACGGTTCGCCACCGATGACATCCACATTAGCATAACCATCAGACAAGCGCAGTGCAGCTTCCAGTGAATCAAAAAGACGTGAACGGACATTGGGCCGCACAACAATTCGGTCCACAACAATGTCCACATCATGCTTTTTGTTCTTTTCTAATTCTGGTGCTTCACTAATGTCGTAAGTCTCACCATCGACGCGAATCCGGACGTAACCTTCGCGCTTGACCCGAGCAAATTCCTTCTGCTGGGTACCCTTCTTTTGCCGAACAATCGGCGACATGATCTGAATCCGCGAACCTTCAGGCAAATTGAGTACTCGGGCCGCCATTTGATCCACAGATTGACTCTGAATAGGAGTGCCGTCATTCGGACAAATGGGATGCCCCACCCGCGCCCATAAGAGCCGTAAATAGTCGTTAATTTCAGTAACTGTTCCCACGGTTGAACGCGGATTTTTCGATGTCGTCTTTTGATCAATCGAAATAGCCGGTGATAAACCGTCAATGCTGTCCACATCCGGCTTTTGCATCTGGCCTAAAAATTGTCGAGCATAAGCTGACAAGCTCTCAACGTAGCGCCGCTGTCCCTCGGCATATAGCGTATCAAATGCCAATGAACTCTTGCCCGAACCGGACAAACCGGTCACTACGACCAACTTGTCACGCGGAATGGTCACATCAATATCTTTAAGATTGTGCGCGCGGGCACCGTGTATCACAATTTTGTCGTTCGCCATATGTTTAATCCACTTCTGCTTTCAATTCTAGAATTGTATCCCGTAAGGTGGCTGCTGACTCAAAGTCTAACTTCTTCGCTGCCGCCTGCATTTGTTCTGTGAGGTTCTTGATCAGTTCAGTCCGCTCTTTCTTCGTCATGTTGCTCAGATCAATGTCGCTGGTCTTGGTCTCTTCATCCGCCACATCGACAGACTTGACCACCGAGATGGCGTCCCGAATTGGCTTCACAATCGTGGTTGGAGTGACATGATGTTCCTCATTGAAGGCTTCCTGTACTTCCCGTCGATGCCGGGTTTTATCAATCGCGCCCTTCATCGAATCAGTCACAGAGTCTGCATACATAATTACTTTACCATGGACATTACGCGATGCTCGGCCGATGATCTGGGTCAAGGATTGTTCAGACCGTAAGAATCCCTCTTTATCAGCATCCAAAATAGCAATCAGGGACACTTCTGGGACATCAATTCCTTCTCGCAACAAATTGATCCCAATTAAGACATCAAAAACGCCTAGTCGCAAGTCGCGGATGATTTGCGTCCGTTCCAAAGTTTTGATATCCGAGTGCAGATAACGAACTTTCAGACCCATTTCTTTCAGATAATCGGTCAAATCCTCGGCCATCTTCTTGGTCATGGTCGTGACAAAGACCCGCTCGTGCTTCTCCACTCGTTTGTTGATCTCACCAACCAAGTCATCAATTTGGCCCATGATCGGCCGCACTTCGATGACTGGATCCAAAAGTCCCGTCGGCCGAATAATTTGCGGCACATGATCCTCGGACCGGTCGACTTCATAAGGGCCAGGAGTGGCTGAGACGTAGAGGATGCGTTTGACGTGTTCTTCAAATTCATTCAATTTCAACGGCCGATTATCCCGCGCAGAAGGCAGACGGAAGCCATAGTCCACTAACATTTGTTTCCGCGCCCGATCCCCATTGTACATGCCCCGAATTTGCGGCATCGTGACATGGGATTCATCAATCATAATATTGAAATCCTTCGGGAAGAAATCAATCAGTGTGTGTGGCGGAACGCCAGGGGCGCGCCCTTCTAGCGGCGCAGAGTAGTTTTCGATTCCGTTGGTATAGCCCATTTCGCGCATCATATCAATGTCGTAATTGGTCCGTTGTTCCAACCGTTGAGCCTCGAGTAATTTACCATTGTCCCGGAACCACTTCAGACGATCCTTCAGTTCATCTTGAATCCGTTTGATGGCACCTTCCATTTGCTCATCATTGGTCATGAAGTGGGTCGCCGGGAAGATGGATACTTGGTCTCGTTCACCAATTATTTCACCCGTCAATGCATCGACTTCGACAATTCGGTCAATTTCATCACCAAAAAATTCGACCCGAATCGCATTCTCGTCCTGGGAAGCCGGGAAAATCTCCACAACATCTCCCCGGACCCGGAAACGGCCCCGTTGGAAATCAATATCATTTCGTTCAAACTGGATACCGACTAATTCTCGCAGGAGCGTATTCCGATCGATTTCCATACCAGCTCGTAATGAAATTACGCTTTTCGCATATTCCACCGGGTCGCCTAAGCCAAAGATACAGGAGACGCTGGCTACCACGATCACGTCGTTTCGTTCCAATAAAGCACTGGTGGCTGAATGACGCAGTTTATCAATTTCATCATTGATGCTGGCATCCTTCTCGATGTATGTGTCGCTGGAGGGCACATACGCCTCAGGTTGGTAATAATCATAATAACTGACGAAATATTCCACTGCATTATGAGGGAAGAACTCTTTGAATTCTCCGTAGAGTTGACCGGCCAGCGTCTTGTTATGTGAAATGACCAACGTCGGCTTGTTGAGATTGGCAATGACGTTAGCCATGGTGAAGGTTTTACCGGTCCCGGTAGCCCCTTCCAGAACCACCTGCTTTTCGCCTTTGTTAAAATCTTTTGTAATTCGACTAATGGCCGCGCCTTGGTCGCCGGCGGGCTGATACTTTGAGACTAATTGAAAGGGACGATCTGCTTGGCGAGTGATCAAAAAAATTCCTCCTCCACAATTACGCTATTGCACAAAATGAGAAAATGAAACGCACAAGCTGGCGAGAGCTTCTGCGCTAAAAACGATTAATATACGAGGCAGGTTGGCAAACCTTAGCCGCACCACCTGATAATTCACTAGCCGTATTGTACCACGACGAACATACTTTCGCCAGATGGTTGCTCACAAGTAAAAACTGTCTGGGCAACCAATCCCCCATTGAGATGGTCATCCAGACAGTTTACAAAAACAAATTATTGTTCCTTGGCAAAGTGATATTCAGGCATGATTTCTTTGGTGATTTTAGCCAACTTGTCTCGATCAGTGAAATCTTCATTCAGCAAATCAGGTAAGACATTGGTCAAGAAATATTGCACAGAAGGCATTTCTTTGAACGCGACAATGGTCGTTAAGCTTTCTCGGAAAATGTCACTATAAACAGTTTCTGGATTGCCCTTTTGGATTTCCCCAAATGACTCATAGAGCAAGTCCACCTTATCAGCGACGGAAAGAATCTTGCCTTCAAGTGAATCATCTTTGCCTTCTCCTAACCGCCGCCGATAAATATTTTGCAACTCGCTAGGAATTTCATTCTGGATAAAATTCTCCGTCATGTGCGTCTCCACACGGGCCAGCATGTGCCGTAATTCCTTGGTGGCATATTTGACAGGTGTCTTGATGTCACCGATGAACCGTTCAGTATAATCATGGTTTAACGATTTTTCATAGAGCATTTTCCAATCGATCTTGTTGCCGTGTAGTTCCTCAATGTCGCCCAGCATCTGGGCAATGGCAGCAACTTTGAATGAATGGGCCGCCACCGAATGTTGTTGATACTTGAAGAAACCCGGTGCCCGATCCAACCATTCCAAATTCGTCAAACCCGTGATGTACTGATGCAGACCCATGCTGACCACTCCTTCATAGACTTAGTTAAATTGTTGATAGCTTACCACTCTAAGGAAGCAGTAGCAAGGCGCTCTGACATTAGAAAAAGGGACTAGGATCAAATTTTGTCCTAGTCCCTACTCCGGATAGTTTATTCCTTCGCAAAAGCATCTAGTGCTTTTTCAAATTCATCTAACCGCTTGTGGGCGGCGTCTTGGGAATCAGCTTGGGTACCGACGTAGTATTTGATCTTGGGTTCGGTGCCGGAAGGACGAATGGCGATCCAAGTACCATCAGCCAAGATGAACTTCAATACGTTGGACTTAGGTAGCGTGAGTTTTTCTTGACTACCATCCGCCAATTTGGCAATCCCGGTCAAATAGTCCTCAGTCCGGGTGACTTTCACATTGGCAAATTCTGCGGGTTCTTCTTCACGGAATTTGGTCATCAAGGCACTCATTTCTTCTCCACCCTTGATTCCTGGGAAGTCTTGAGAAACTGTCTTCTCGGCAAAGTAACCATATTCCTTGTACAGATCCTGCAGGCCATCATACAATGTCTTACCTTGGTGCCGATAGAATGCAGCGACTTCAGCCAGCAGCAAAGTGGCCTGCATGGCATCCTTGTCGCGAACAAACGGTTTGATCAAATAGCCGTAACTCTCTTCGAAGCCAAACAAGAATTCATGTTCATGGGTTTCCTCAAAGTGTTCAATCTGTTCGGCAATAAACTTGAAACCAGTCTCCACATTGATCATCGTCATGCCGAAGCTTTCGGCAATCTTCGTTGCCAGCTCTGTGGAAACAAAGGACTTCACAACAGCCCCATTCTTCGGTAACGTACCAGCGTTCTTCCGGGCAGTCAAAATATAGTGCAGCATGATGCTGGCGATCTGGTTACCCGTTAACAGTTGATATTCACCATTGGGCAGGCGCACCGCGGTGCCTAAACGATCCGCATCGGGGTCTGTAGCGATTAAGACATCCGCATGTTCCTCTTTACCCAATTTAATAGCTAAATCAAACGTCTGCGGAAATTCAGGGTTCGGGAATGGTGTAGTCGGGAATTCTGGATCCAAAATTGCCTGTTTCGGCACGATCCGCACTGCCTGGAAACCAGCACCTTGCAATACGCGTTGGGCCAATACTTTACCTGTCCCGTGCAATGGGCTGTAAATTAACTTCATGTCTTTGCCGTCACTGGCAATCAAATCAGGATTAATGGTGACTGACTTCAGGGCGTCCAGATAGGCCTCATCCACATCTTCACCAATGAGATGCATAACCTTTTCTTCCCGCAATTTAGTTTCTTGAATGACCGGAATGTGGAATAAGTCAGTCACTTCGCGAATGTACTTAGTAATCGTATCGGCTTCTTCCGGTGGCATTTGACCACCATCTGGGCCATAAATCTTATACCCATTGTATTGTTTCGGGTTGTGACTGGCCGTGATCATAATCCCAGCATAAGTGTGTAAGTGGCGAATTGAAAACGACAGTTCTGGTGTCGGGCGTAAAGAATCAAAAACGTATGAAGGAATGTTGTGCGCACCGAGAACGCGCGCAGACTCGTGAGCAAACTCTTGGGAATGATAACGGGAATCGAAACTGATCGCGACACCCTGCTGCTTCTTCTCGGCGGGTAATTTATCCATGAAGCGCGCCAACCCCTCAGTAGCTTGTCGCACCGTATAAATGTTCATCCGATTGATACCAGGACCCATGACTCCGCGCATTCCTGCTGTACCAAACTCCATCGGGGCAGTAAATGCATCCTCTAAATCGTCGGTATGTCCAGCCATTTGCGCCAATTCCTCCGCAATATCCGGAGTTAGATCAGCCTTTTGCCATTGTTCATAATTATCTTGCCAGCTCATCACGAACGGCCTCCTTTATTCAGCCTTGTGCAAAATATATTTTTGTTTACGCTTTTATTATACATGGTTCTGTAACTTAGGTAATGCAAAAGGCCCTGTAATTTTGAAAACAGTGGTAATCGAGCTTAATTTTATTTCCCGGGAAATAAAAAAAGCCAGTGAATCAAACTTCACTGACTAAAACCTAATTAATTATTGAGCGTTTTGTTGAACAGCAGCCGTCTTGTCTCCCAATTCCTGAATATAATGGAAAACCTGTTGACCAGCAATGCCGCCTTCACCGACTGCGGTTGTGATTTGCCGTAAATCTTTAGCCCGGGCATCACCCACTGCAAAGACACCAGGTACTTTTGTCCGCATATGATCGTCTGTGAGGATCCAACCATGGTCATCCAGAATGGGTAAATTCTTGAATGAATCTGTCATTGGCTTGACGCCGACATAGATAAACACGCCGCCCACAGGAATATGCTTCTCTTCCCCAGTCACCTTATCTTTGTAAGTCACACCAGTCACTTTTTTGCCATCACCGTCGATGGATTGTAACTGCGTGTTCCATACAAAATGCATATGATCATTGGCAAATGCGCGGTGTTGCAATACTTGCTGCGCACGCAATTGATCCCGACGATGCATGACAAAAACATCGGGCGATAACTGAGCCAAGTAGAGGCCTTCTTCAACAGCAGAGTCGCCACCGCCAATCACGGCTAACGGTTGACCCTTGAAGAAAGCACCATCACAGACCGCACAGTACGATACGCCCCGGCCAGAGTATTCTTCCTCACCAGGAACACCCACTTTGCGATGTTCTGCCCCTGTAGCCAGTACAACTGCCTTGGCCCGATAATCGTCTTCATCGGTGTGAATGAGTTTCGTATCGCCTTCATCTTCAATGCTGGCGACTTCACCATAGGCATATTCCACCCCGGCGTTGGTCGCAGTAGCGTACATCTTCTCACCCAACTCAGGCCCCAGCACACTGGTAAACCCAGGGTAGTTCTCAATTGACGCCGTGTTGTTCATTTGGCCCCCGTAAATCCCGCGGTCCAACATCACAACCCGCAGATTAGAACGAGCAGCGTACAAAGCGGCAGTCATCCCACCAGGACCTGCACCGATCACGACGACATCATATTCTTTGGCCATGGACAACACTCCTTACTAAAAGTTAGTACAACATTCAATATACCTGATTAACCCATAAAAGTCTAGCCGGTTGTTTAGTCAGCCATGCGTTGGCGTAAATATGCCCGCAACGGTTCGGCCGTATCTGGATCTTTCAAGGCTAAAGCAATATTAGCCTTGAGCAGGCCCAAATGTCCATCAATATTTTGATGGGCGCCAGTATAGGCCAGTCCGCTCAGACAATCTTGCGCTGCCAGTGCATTCAATGCTGCCGCAAATTGGTTCTCGGACACTGGCAGTTGATTGAGTTGCTCAAAAATATCCGCAGAAAAGACATACCGACCTAATACAGCGTCCTGCTGCGTACCATTCGCTATGGGCTGCTTCTCATGAATCTGGGCAATTGGCCGCACGTGATTAATTGCCTGTGTATCTGCTTGCCAATCAATCACGCCATAATACTGGCTCTCGGTCACTGGAATAGGCACAGACGCCAGTACATGCCGGCCAGTTTGTTGATGGATCTGCCACAAATCTTGCAGCAAATGCCCTTCCACAGGCAGCACGTCATCAGACAACACAAAGTAAAAGTCTTCACCATCCACGAAATCACTAGCCAGTTGCAGTGCTGAGCCGATGCCTAAAGCGGCTTTTTGATGGATGAAGTACAGATTCACTGCAGTGGATCCTGCCAAGTCACGTAACTGGGCAGTGTCTCCCTTCACTTTTAAGGCCCTTTCCAGTTCAGGGGCTGAATCAAAATAGTCCTCAATCGCCTGTTTGCTCTTACCGGATACAATTAATATATCAGACACCCCGGCCGCGTGTAATTCTCGGACAATATAATCAATTACGGGGCGGCCGCCAATGGGTAAAATCTCTTTGGCCACCGCTTTTGTCATTGGTAATAATGATGCACCAATCCCGCCAGCGGCAATCACTGCTTTTACCATGGACACCCTACTTTCTTAAAAATCAATTTCTGGTTTTGCAATCCGCTGCATCAAAGCATCGATGCTCTCTTGTAAAGGCCGATCCCGATACAAAACTTGATAAATTGTATCACAAATGGGCATATCGACATGCATCTGGGCGCTCAAGGTATGCACCGCCTGGGCAGTGGGGACACCTTCTACAACCATCCCCATCGTGGCCAAAATGTGTTCCAGCGGTTCGCCGCGCCCCAAGCGATCGCCGCACCGCCAGTTTCGAGAATTCGTACTGGTACATGTCACGATTAAATCGCCTAAACCGGACAACCCGCTGAATGTCAAAGGATCGGCACCGAATTGCACACCGAGCCGGGCCATTTCCGCCAAGCCGCGGGTCATCAACGCTGCCTTCGTATTGTCACCATAGCCAAGACCATGAATTGCTCCAGCACCAATGGCGATGACATTCTTAATCGCACCACCTAATTCCACACCGGTGACATCCGTACTGGTATAAATCCGCATATAATCGTTCATCACGATCCATTGCACCCAGGCGGCGGCATCTTCATTCTCCGATGCGGCAGTCAGCGTTGTTATATCATGCTTCGCTACATCTTCTGCATGACTGGGACCCGACAGAATCACCACATCGCCACGCACTGGCTGGGGAATGGATTGGGTTAGAATCTGGGAAATACGGTCCAACGTTCCCTCTTCCAGACCTTTGGCTGCTGAAATGAGAAACGGCCGATTGCCTGTTTCGCTGAGGAGCGCACCAACTTTTTCTGCCACCGGCCGAATGGCTTGCGTAGGGATCACGAAGAAGATCGCAGCCGCTCCCTGAACAGCCTCGCGCAGATCGGTGGTCCCGACAATACTTTCATCCATCTGCAAGTTGGGAATGTAGTGCGAGTTGGTATGATCGCGATTGATTTCGGCAATCTCTTGCGCGTTACGGCCATAAATCGTAATGGCGTGACCATTGCGCGCCAACACATCTGCCAATACACTGCCCCACGAGCCGGAACCCAGGACAGTCATCCGTAACTGGTGTTTAACGTTCATAAGGATATTTCAACCCACTTCCATCAAGATACCAGGGATTATTAGGCTTGGCCCGTCGCCGGTAGATAATTAACCCCACTGCGACCACAAACAAAATGGCAGAAAGCAACTGGGAAACCCGAATCGGTCCAAATAAATACAGACTGTCCGTCCGGGTCCCCTCAATCCAAAACCGAGCAAAGGAATACCAGGCAATATAGGATAATGCCACTTCACCCTGTTTAAACAAATGCGTCCGGTGCCGCAGACTGAGGAGCAAAATGACACCGAGAAAACTCCACGTCGACTCATAGAGAAAGTCCGGTTGCCGATACAAGCCATTGATGTACATCTGATTAATAATAAAATTTGGTAAATGGATGCCCTCTAAAAATGCACGGGTGGTGGTGGCGCCAAACGCTTCCTGGTTCATGAAATTGCCCCACCGACCAATGGCTTGCGCTAACAGCACAGTGGGCGCGATAATATCCAATACCAGCCAGGTCGGCAGCATCCGATAATAGCAATAAACCAGCAACACCGCCAGACCCGCAATGATCCCACCATAAATGGCTAAGCCGCCATGCCAAATGGCAAAAATTTCACCGAAATTATTGGCATAATACGACCAGCGAAAGATCACATAATAAAGACGCGCCCCGATTACGCCAATGGGCAACATCCATAAGAGCAAATCGACAATGTCGTCTGGCGAGATTTGACGGCGATCTGCCTCCCGCATCGAGAGAATCACGGCGAGCACCACACCCGTGGCAATTAACACGCCATACCATTTGATTTGCAGTGGTCCCAAGCGCAAGGCGACAGGATCCAAGGCAGCAAGTAAAGACATTGGTTCATCTGCTTTCTTTTCGGAATTTACTGAGCATCTGGTTCATCAGAGTTCTGTTTGATCAAAGCATTCAAGTTGTGTTCAAAAACTTTGGTGGCATCATAACCCATGGATTGCGCCCGGAAATTCATTGCGGCCGATTCAATAATAATCGCCAAATTCCGGCCAACTTTCACAGGAATCGTAATCTTAGGGACTTGCACATCAAAAATTTGTTGCGATTGTTCATTGGTGCCGATACGGTCGTAGTTCTTATCTGGTGACCAGTTTTCCAAATGCACGATGAGTGAAACTTCGGCAGAATCGCGCACTGCGCCGGCGCCAAAGAGGTTCATGACATCAATAATACCAATCCCACGAATTTCCAACAAATGCCGCAAGATCTGCGGGGCAGCGCCCACGATTGTTTTTTCATCACGCTGATAGACATCGACCCGGTCATCCGCGATGAGCCGGTGACCACGTTTGATTAAATCTAGGGCAGTTTCACTCTTACCGACACCAGAGTCCCCAGTGATGAGCACCCCTAAACCATAGATGTCCACCAGGACACCGTGCATGGACCGACGCTCGGCTAATTCTTCTTCCAGAAACTCGGTCACCACACTGGACAAGCGAGAAGTCGGCGACTTTGATCCGAGGACAGGAATCTTAGCGCGGTTCCCTTCCTGGATCATTTCCGCGGGTGGTTGATACCCTCGGGAGACTAAGAATGCCGGCGTGTCTGGTTGGGCCATCCGCCGTAAGACAACGGACAGTTCTTCATCGGTCATTCCCTTGGAAAAGGAAATTTCTGTCTTACCAAATAATTGGATCCGATTACTGGGATAATAGCGAAAATATCCGGTTAATTCGAGCCCCGGGCGAGAAATATCGCTCACGCTGATGGTTCTATTGGCTAGAAATTCTTTACCAGAAAACACGGTTAAATTGGCCTCTTGGACTAACTTGGCCACGGACACTGTGTTTGCCATGATCAAACCTCCACTCTATACACATCGTAAATCATACCATAATTACAGAGGGTGTAGGCCACCGGTTAGGGATGTTGAGCTAAGTGGCCGTCGGATAAAAATCCCGCACTTAGGATTTTTGTATGACGGTCCTTAGATCACACATCCCTGGTGGCCGAAACCCGTTTAGAGGGCAGAGCGACCCGGTTAGGCCCCGACCGCTAAGAACGGCCTAGGCATAAATCCCCCGGTCTTGGGGATTTTGACCAGGACGGGCTTAGCGCGAGGGGCCTGGGTCGCTCTGCCCGTTTCCGCGGAGTGCGCCGTATGCCCAGCCGTGCCAAAGCTGCGCAATCTACGGCTGAAATGGGTGGCGACGCGCAGCTAGTGCGTAGCCGCAGGCGAAGCTAGCTGTTCCCACAGCTGAGCCTATTTCAGCCTCCGATTGCTCCGCATTCGCACTGTCTCCATGAAAATCAAGACTTTCAATACCAAGCGAGTGGATAACACGCATAACAAAAAAGAGTCCCCGCCAAACTTCGACAGGAACTCTCTTCATCGTCACTCGTTAAAAATCATCCCAGTTGTCATCCTGGTGTGTCTTGTCGTTTTGCGGACGGTCATCTTCATGTACTTCGCGGCGTGGTCGTTGGTGACGGCTGGAAGCGTATGGGGTGCCCGCAAAGTTCGTGGGGCGGCTGGGTCGTTGCGGCTTGACCAACCAACGATAAAGCAGATAAATCACAATGAGTGGGAACAAGAACTTGATCAGCCCAAATACCATTGCGATTAATCCGATCCCCAGGGCAAAGAACACGACCAGAAAGACTGGAATGAGGATCAAAAGTACCAATAAAGTAATCATTTAAAAGTCACTCCAATTGTCATCATTCGATTTGCCAGAATTTTGAGTCGCATCATTCGGTTCGCTGGGACGACTAGCCTCGCGAGGCGGGTTAGGCATCACCATGTCCAGGATAATGTACAACAGCAAGGCCGACCCAAAACTTGGGAAGAGTAAGATGATGTACAAAACCCGTAACAGCGTGCTGTCCCAGCCGAAATATTCTGCGACGCCGCCTATCACACCGTCAACTTTGCGGTCTGTCCGTGACTTCGTTAATTTTTTCGGTTTATTTTGTCGCTCGTTCATAATGTCGTCCCTTTCGATCCAAACCTTAGTCGTTATCTTTCAACATAATTGCTCCAGCGCCCGCAGTCAGTTCCAATTCAGCCACATCGCCAGCCGCACTGGACCGGCTTAAGTTTAAGCGTTGGCCCACTGTCCCGCGCACAGGCTGCTCGCTTAAATTGCTTAGGCGGGAACGGACGGCACCGACTTTACTCTGAGCATTCCCAGTCAGGCCCAAATCCTTAGGCACAGACACCTTGATTGCCCCACTGGTAGAATTAGCCACTAACTTGTGCAAATCGGTATCGGGTGCGGTCACTCGAATCGTACCATTCACTGTCGACAATTCTGCACTGTGGAACGGTGCTTTCGTGGTGAGCGTACCATTCATGGTCTGCGCAATTAATTCTTCTACCTTGCCGCTGGTATATGTCATACTACCATTAATATCTTCTACGTTCAGCAACTGTAACGTCACATTTTCGAACGTGCCGGCGCCATTGGTTAATTTAGCGTAGAAATCCTGGCCCGAAAAACCGTCAACAGACAAGTTGCCGTTCAACACCTTGACAGAAGTATGATCGTAAACCCGTTTAGGCAGGTAAACATCAATATCGGCCCGGATTCGCTTGTTAGGCACAGCGAAGACAATGTGCTCGTTAGTCACATCGACTTGGCTGCGAGCCATTAATGCAGCCAGCGGGGTCGGTTCATCAAAGTGCCCGTAAATCTTGAAGTTGCCCCGGATGGACACATTGTCGTTGATGGACGGCTGAATGTGGATATCCCCATTGGCGATCCGCAACTCAACAGCCGGTGCATCAATGTGATCAAACAAGAATTCGTGGTCAAATGTGGCACTGACCACACCGGGCACCTTGATCTTAACATCTTTCCAATCGACGTTGTCAGTAACTCCCGTCACGGCATCCCGGACAGCCCGACCCACTTGAGTTCCCAGACTGCCCATCCGCCGACCTAAGTCAGAGAATGTTTGGGACATGTCATTGGCCCAATCTTCGCCGCTGAATTGTTCCTTGGTATCTTGCCACGCTTCGGCTTGTAAATTTTCCACAACTTGTTTCTGTTGGCCCACTGCTTCTTGCAGCTCGTCAACATCTTCCTTCATCGTCACCAGGTTGGCTTGTAATTTGGACCGTTCTTCCGCCTTCGCAGCAGACAAGTCTTCCAAGTCCTCTAAGGTGTCCAGCACTGTGATTTGTTCTTCAGCGGCTCGAATTTGACGCTGCTTTTCTTGCAGCTTCTGTTCCAACTCAGCCAACTTGCTGTGGGCCTCTTGCAGCTTAGCGTCATTTTCGGCGCTGGCTTTAGCCTGTTCAGCATTTTCTTGTGCAGCCTGTTCAGTGGCCTCTGTATCCTCTTCTGGTGCACTCTCTTTATTTTCAGTAGCGTGATCACCAGTTGACTTTGCCAGATTTTCCAGCAACACCAGTGCTTCTTCAGAACTGATCACACCGTCTTTGACTAATTGCATAATGCGTTCGCGTTCATTCATTGTAAATGCCCTCCATATCCACGTGATGGCTTACTTGATTACATTTTCATTATGCCAAGGAACCTGGCTTCGTGCATAGGTCCAAAGGTGGATATTTACATCATTACTTTGGTACAAAAAACGGGCCGGCAACCGCCGACCCGTTCTTCAACACAATTTGACGCCGAAACGCCCTTTAGAAATCGTCTTCCTTGGCATTGGAATTCAATTCAACGATTTTACCTGTTTGCAAGTAAACAATCCACTCGCAAATGTTCGTAACATAATCACCGATCCGCTCCAGATAGCTGCTGACGAACAGATAGTCCATACTCCCTGGAATCGTCGCTGGATCCTTTTGCATCGTTTCCAAACATGTTTCATAGATCAAATCAGAATAATGATTGATACCATGATCTTCCAGAGCAATCTTCAAAGCCCTTTTATCATCACTCTTGACATAGGCATCCAACACTTCAGTTACCATTTCCTTGACCAAAGCAGCCATGGATGCGATGTCTTGTTCGACCTTGGGTACCCGGGTCGTACCCTTCACCCGAATCGTGGACTTACTAATGGAAACGGCGTGGTCCCCCATCCGTTCCAAATCTGAACTCGCCTTCATGACAGTGACAATCGTCCGTAGATCGGTCGTCACCGGTTGCTGCAAGGCAATCAGTTCAAAACTTCGCTTCTCTAAATCCACTTCCCGTTCATTGATCAAATGATCGTGACTGATCACATCGCGGGCAAGTTCCTTATCATGATTGATGAACGCTTTCACTGACTTGTAGATGGCCTCATTGACCATCATCCCCATCTCGGAGAAACGGACATGTAAATCGTTTAGTTCATCTTCAAAAACACGGCGCACGCTTGCCACCTCTTTCCTTTTTCCCTACTAACCAAACCGGCCGCTGATATAATCTTCTGTCTCTTTCTTCTGCGGATTCAAGAAGATCGTCTTAGTATCATTATACTCAATCAGATGGCCTTGCAAGAAGAAAGCGGTCCGATCAGAGATACGCGACGCTTGGGCCATGTTGTGAGTCACTAATATGATAGTATAGTTCTTTTTCAACTCGACGAGCATATTTTCGATCTGACTGCTGGAAATGGGATCCAACGCAGAAGTTGGTTCATCCAACAAGATCACATCGGGCTTCACGGCTAATACGCGAGCAATACATACCCGCTGTTGCTGCCCCCCGGAAAGTGCCATGGCACTCTGATGCAATTTGTCCTTCAACTCATCCCAAATTGCAGCCTGACGCAATGCTGTTTCCACCGCCTCATCTAACCGGCCGCGGTCTTTAACGCCCGCAATCCGCAAACCATAAGTGACGTTGTCATAAATTGAAAACGGAAACGGATTTGGTTGCTGAAACACCATCCCGACTTCTTTGCGCAACCGGACGGTGTCCATATTGGAAGCGTAGATATCTTGACCTTTCAAATCGACTTTACCTTTAATGGTCACATTCGGAATCAAATCGTTCATTCGGTTCAATGTCCGCAGATAAGTGGATTTACCGCAGCCACTGGGACCGATCAAGGCCGTGATTTCGTTCTCCTTGAAAGACATGGAAATACCTTTCAAAGCTTCATTGCTGCCATAAAACAAATGTACATCTTCGGTATCAATGATCGGCGGTTGGGTTGTTGTCCCTGCTGCCTGCTCTGTTGGTTTTGTCATTGCCATTGCCATACGCTCACCTCATCCAAAATGTCCAGATACATAATCCTCAGTCGCCTTAATTTTCGGGGCGGTGAAGATTTTTTTCGTTTCATTAAATTCCAATACGTGGCCGAGATGGAAAAACGCGGTGTAGTCACTGATCCGCGCCGCTTGCTGCATATTGTGGGTCACGATAATGATGGTGTAGTTATCCCGCAGCCGCAACAGCGTTTCTTCCACGGTTGAGGTCGAAATGGGATCCAGTGCACTGGCCGGTTCATCCAATAACAGAATGTCCGGCTTCATCGCAATCGACCGAGCAATACATAGGCGCTGAGCTTGTCCACCTGAAAGGGCGAGCGCACTTTGATGCAGATCGTCTTTGACTTGATCCCATAACGCTGCTTCTTTCAGCGTGGTTTCCACCAGTTCATCCAGCTTAGCTTTATCTTTCAAGCCGTGTCGTTTAGGCGCGAAGGTGATATTATCATAAATCGACTTAGCAAACGGGTTGGGCCGCTGAAACACCATCCCGATGTGCTTGCGCATCTCATAAGTGTCAATACCGTCACCGTTGATATCCAAATCTCGATACATGATCTTGCCAGTCACTCTGGCACTGGCAATGTTATCATTCATCCGGTTCAACGACCGTAAATACGTCGATTTGCCGGAACCAGAAGCCCCAATCAGGGCCGTGATCTTAAAACGTTCAAAAGGCAGCGACGCATCAAAAATCGCCTGCTTATCCCCGTAATAGACATTCAAATCTTCCGTTGAGATCGCAATCTCATGGGTCTTTGGATCCAGGGGCAAGAAATATGTGTCATCATATGAATAGTTTTGCATTATGCCCCTCCTTTATAAACCAGTAGACCGTTTGTAGACTTTGTTACCGATCAACCGGGCCAAGATATTGAACAGCAGCACGGCAATGATCAACACCGCTGAAGCGCCAGCCGATACGGCCGTAGCGTCGGGAATGATCCCTTCCGAGTTGATCTTCCAAATGTGTACTGCCAATGTTTCCGCGGGCCGCATCGGATTCAACGGTGACGCAATATAGAACGGATTCCAATTGGTGAAATCCAATGCTGGAGCGCTTTGTCCCGCGGTATAAATCAACGCGGCGGCTTCTCCGAATACCCGGCCGGCGGATAGAATCATCCCAGTGATAATACCCGGTAAAGCTTCTGGCAAAACCACATGAATGACGGTTTCCCAGCGGGATAAGCCCAGAGACAGGCCCGCCTCACGTTGCGTAAAGGCAACCGACCGCAATGAGTCTTCAACGTTTCGGGTCAACAACGGCAGGTTGAACACCGTCAATGCCAGCGCCCCAGAAAGAATAGAGAAACCAAAGCCTGCTTGTACGGCGAAAACCAGGAAGCCAAATAATCCAACTACGACAGAGGGCAGGGATGATAAGACTTCGATCGATGTCCGCACAATATTCGTTAAGCGATTGGGCTTAGCATACTCGGATAAGTAAATCCCGGCCCAAATTGAAATCGGCGTAGAAATTAACATGGAAAGAAATAACAAGTAAAAGGAGTTAAAGAGCTGCACTCCGATACCGCCACCCTTTTGGAAGCTCTCGGCGGGGGCAGTCAAGAAATGCCAGCTAATATGCGGGACCCCATTGAACAAAATATAAAAGAGTAACAGGGCCAAAATCAGCACGATGATGCCCGACATCACATATAGCACCGCTGTGGCAATTTTATCGGCACGTTTGGCGTTCATTAGTGCAAGGCTCCTTTCTTACTGATCCGGTGAACCAAGATATTGAAGAGCAAGGACATTAGTAACAGGAGTAAAGCCAACGACCACAACGCATTATTGGATACACTGCCCATAACGGAATTACCCATACCCATGGTCAGGATACTGGTCAAGGTTGACGCCGGAGATACCAGATTCTGGGGCAACAATGTCGCATTCCCGATGACCATTTGGACGGCCAGGGCCTCACCAAACGCCCGGGACATACCAAAAATCACGGCGGTCATAATACCCGGTACCGCCGCCCGCAGCACCACTTTATAAATGGTCTGCCAGCGTGTTGCTCCCAATGCTAAGGACGCTTCCCGATAATATCGGGGCACTGCGCGAAGGGCATCGACACTCATTGACGTGGCCGTGGGTAAAATCATCACGAACAACACCAGCGTACCGGCTAAGATACCAAAACCGGTACCACCGAAATGATTCCGGATAAACGGTACGACCACGGATAAACCGACGAAGCCGTAAACGACTGACGGGATCCCCACTAATAACTCAATGACGGGCTGTAAAATCTTGTATCCCCGCCGGGGAGAAATCTCCACCATGTAGATTGCCGCCGCGATGGCAAACGGAGTTGCGACAATGGCGGATAACACCGTCACTGCGAAAGAACCCACGATCATCGGCAACGCACCAATCAACGGATGACCGCCCTTATCAGTCGCTCCGGGATTCCACTGACTCTTCGTAAAGAAATCAATGATACTACCCTTATTCACCGTAAAGGTGGCGATACCACGCGTCGCCACAAACAGGAATATAGAAACCACAACGACCACGATCAAAATAATGGCCGAGTAGCTCAATATTTTCCCGTGCTTTTCTCGCTTCGATGCTTTCGATTCCTTCAGTAAACTCTCCCGAATTTTATCCTCTGCCATTAAGACTGCCCCGCTCTCTCACGGACGTGACCGGCCAGATCACGCTCGACTTTCATTTCGTTTACTGCGATGTACCCCAGCTTCTTAACAATCTCCTGCTGGACTGTATCGCTCAGCACATAATCGACAAACCGTTTTGCTAAGCCTTTCGCTGGACCTTTGGTATACATATGTTCATAGGACCAAATGACCCACTTGTTGGTTTGCACATTCGCGTCTGTCGGAGCCACGCCATCCACACTGATGGTTTTCACTGTCTTATCCACATAGGGAAAAGCCACATAGCTAATCGCTCCCGGAGTAGATGATACGATTTGCCGGACCATCCCGGTGGAGTCTTGCTCCTGTGCTGATTTGGTCGGCGTCTTCGCCATGACCCACCGTTCGAAAGTAACCCGGGTACCAGAACCGCTGGCCCGGTTCACAATCACGATGGGCACATCGGGACCGCCGAGTTGCCGCCAATTTGTGTAACGACCAGAAAAAATCCCGCGGAGCTGGACCATCGTCAAGTTTTTGATCGGAATATCTTTGTTTACGATGGGGGTCACTCCCACAACCGCCACCCGATGATCAACTAACTTCTTGGCATCAATTCCGCTTTTTTCCTCTGCATAGAGATCGGAGTTGCCGATATCAACAGCGCCGCTTTGGATCTGACTCAAGCCAGTTCCGGAGCCGCCGCCCTGCACATTAACGAACTCGCCTGCATGGTCTTTGCTGTATCGCTCGCCAGCTGCTTCCACCAACGGTTGCAGCGCAGACGAACCGACTGCTGTAATAGCCGCCCCTTGTTGTTTGCAACCCGTTAAGAAAAACAAGCCGGCCAATAATAGCAGCCAGAATTTATTATGTTTCACTGGGCATTCCTCAATTCACCAATAAGTCTCATATTAATAATACTGGCGTCATGTAATAATTTGACCTGGGCTTTGTAAATTTCTTGTAAAGAAGCGTGACAATATTTAGTTTTCATACCTTTTTTCCTCCCCTCACCAACCAAACGGTAGCATCTTTCAGCAATCTTTGTCCATTGCACTGCTCACCAATCAAAAAAGTCCGCGTGGGTTGATCTGATCACTCAGAGTCAATCCATCTCGGGCTTCTTATCCGGCACTGAGACCCGGTTTACTCAAACCGATTACTTGGTGTCCGCTGTTGTTTGGTTATTGGCAATTTCTTTGGCTGGCTTCCGAGGTAAAGTGACCGTGAAGGTCGTGCCCACTGCGACTTGGCTGTGTAAAATGATTTCACCGCCAGCCCGTTGAACAATGGCTTGGACGATCGACAGACCTAACCCAGTTCCTCCGTTGCGCCGTGAACGCATCTTATCGACGCGGTAGAAGCGTTCAAAGACCCGCTGCTGGTCGTCCTCGGGGATACCAATACCAGTATCAGCAACCACCAAGCGGAAGTTTTTGTCACTCAATCCATATTCGACACGAATTTCGCCACCATGATGATTATAAATGACGGCATTCGTTAACAAATTCTTGATAATATCATCAAACTCAGCCGGATCAAAGACAAAGGTCGTATCCGTATCACCCTTAATCTGTACACTGAGATCGCGTTCAATGATGCGCGGCCGCAACATAGTCAACACCCGGCCGATCTCTGAATTGACTTGGATTTTTTGCGGATGAATGGGATGCGGATTGGCAAACCGGGCCACGGAAATGGTGTCGGTGACCAAATCATTCAACCGATTGGATTCCTGTAAAATAATCTGTAAAAACTTATCCAAAGACTGTGGATCATTCTTGGCACCACTGAGAAGTGTTTCTGCAAAACCGGCAATGGATGTAATCGGGGTTTTCAATTCGTGGGACACATTCCCTACGAAGTCCAATTGCATTTGTTCTGCAGCGCGAATCAAGGCGAGATCGTAAAGCACGACTACCACCTGGCCGCTTTCTTCATCGCCAATCCAAATGGCATAGGCATCCACTGGCCGTTCATTATTTTGCACGAGTTTCACTTCAGCGTGATGGGTCCGATGATTGGCCTCAGTATGTTCGATCAAGTGGCTCAATCCAAACGTCTTCACATCATCCAAATAAGAATGCGGCGTAGGGTCAATGGGGACGTTCAATAAAGTCTCCATCACCTCATTGGCCATTTGCACATTATCGTCTGGATTAATCACCATCACCCCCACGGGCAAGTGGTTAATGAGCCGATCAAAGTCGGCTTGTTTCTGGTCCGCTTGCGCATGCAGCTGATGCGTCAGCTGATTCACCTGATTAGCCTGTTGATAAAAAGCTTGCCACTCAGGGTCATCATCGGCCAGCATTAATTCTGGGGCTTTGAGATGCTGAATCTGGTTCATGTATGTCGCAGCCTCGGCGACTTGCTGCTCATACCGGCGTAAACGATAATCCCGCAGACTGCTGAGCAAGATAAAGACTACCCAAAACGCCCCGATCATCCCCCAGTAGATCCATGGTGCGGCCACCGCCAGCGGTTGTTGTAATCCTAACATCCCTGGCCAATTATTCATCCAGGCTAATAGTCCAATAAACAGCACCACGGCGCAGAAAAGCCGGATACCAAGTGCGCGCCATCTCATTCTGACATCTCCGATTCTGGTTTCGTGAGCTTATAACCAAATCCCCGAACCGTTTGTAAATAAACAGGCTCCTTGGGATTGGGTTCGATTTTGTCCCGTAAATGCGATATCTGCATGTCCACGGTCCGCGTTTCAGTAGGGTAATCCACACCCCAGACAGCGTCTAAGATGTGTTCTCGTGAAATAACCCGATTGGGCCGCTTGACCAAGTAAGCCAGCACATCGAATTCCTTTGGCGTCAATGTCAGCGGCTCACCGCGCAACGATGCCTGCAAGCCGTCCACGTCCACAGTCAACGGGCCAAAGGTAATCACCTCGGCCGCCGTTTTTTCACTGGGATCCTGGATACGCCGCAGGACCGCATGGATACGGGCCAACAATTCTTTGACGCTGAAAGGCTTCGTGACATAATCATCGGCGCCCAACTCTAATCCTACAATTTTATCCGTTTCACTATCTTTCGCCGTCAGCATAATAATCGGTGTGGCAATCTTTTCCTGACGCAATGTTTTAGTTACGGTGAGCCCATCTTTGCCCGGTAACATTAAGTCTAGCAAAATGAGATCATAATTTGTGGTTTGCGCCATCTGTAACGCGCCATCCCCATCCTCAGCGGTATCCACTTGGAAACCCTCTTGGGTCAAATTATATTCGATCAGCGTCCGAATTGTTGATTCATCGTCCACCACCAGAATTCGTGTGGCCATCATGTATCCCTCCTAAAATCAAAGCGCGGCAATACGCATGTGTTTAATGCACTTTGAGTATATCAGAAAAAAACGCGATTTTTGAAACTCACTGAAAAAAGTGAGAACAAAAATCGCGCTTTTCAACATTATATTTTCAAGAACCGACCCATCGAGATGGCTGCACCGACCGCCCCAATGACGATTCCAATACCAGCCAGCAAGAAGTCTAGGCCAATAAGCAGACTCCCCGGCGATAACAGCGTGTAGCCTGCCGAAGCAAAGCCCCGGGCGGACGCGCCATAGATGACCGCGTACCCAATATCGACAATCGCGATGGGAATGATTGAACCGAACAATCCGGTCCATGCTCCTTCTAGCAAGAATGGCCAGCGAATATATGAATTCGTCGCCCCCACTAACCGCATAATGCCGATCTCGGTTTGCCGGCTCAGGATGGTGATCCGGACCGTGTTTGAGATCAAAAAGACAGCGACCAACAGCAACATCAGGCTGAAGCCTAAGCCCCACTGCCGCAAACTGTCTGTGGCCCGGAATAGGTTGCGGGCATTCGCACCACCATAAACCGCGTCATTCACGTGATTGAGTTTCTTCGCCGCTTGAGCTACTTTTTGCGTGGCTTGCGGGGTCTTCGTTTTAACCACATAGACGTCGTTAAGTGGGTTAGAGTCACCACTAAACATACTGAAAGCACTCCCGTAACTGCCGACAACTTTATCCAATTCCTGTTTGCGGCTGGAGAATGATACTTGCGCCACATTATCCATGTCTTGCAATTCACGCTTCAATTTTGCACGTTGGGCAGCAGTGGTCTTTTGGTCAATTTCGACCCGTACTCGGACATCATTTTCCACTTCTCGAGAAACGTGGTTCACGTTGAAAATGAGGGCCATGAAAATACCGACCAGGAGCAGCGTGACTGTCACGGAGACAATGGCTGCTACCGACATCCCACCGTTCCGGCGTAAACTCCGGAAACTATCCGTGACATGACGTTTAAATGTACTAGCCTTCATTTTCGTAAGTCCCCTCTTTCTCGTCGCGGATCAGCGTACCATTATTGATTTCCAATAAACGGTGCGGATGACTGTTGACGATCTGATCGTTGTGCGTGGCCATAATCACAGTTGTGCCTTTGTGATTGATCTCTTCCAGCAGGGCCATGATTTCTTCAGCTGTGTTCGGATCCAAATTGCCCGTCGGTTCATCCGCAATCAGGATATGCGGGGAGTTGGCAATGGCCCGGGCAATCGCCACCCGTTGTTGTTCCCCACCGGATAACTCGCTGGGGAAACGCGCGGCTTTGTCCGCCAGTCCGACCTCATTGAGTACTTCCGTAACGCGCTGTTTAATTTCTTCAGGATCTTTCTCGATGACTTCCATCGCGTAAGCAATGTTTTCCGCTACCGTTAAGCGCGTCAACAATTTGAAGTCTTGGAAAACGACGCCAATCGTCCGCCGAAGAAAAGGCACTTCACGATCTTTCAACTTCATCAGATCGAACTCATCGATCATGATCAGTCCTTTAGTTGCGCGCAATTCACGGTATAACAGTTTAATAAACGTGGATTTACCGGCCCCAGATGGACCCACCACATAGACGAAATCGCCTTGATCAATCTCAACATTAACGTCCTTTAAGGCCTGTACATCATTGTCATAGGTCTTGGACACATCTACCATTCGAATCATAGGGATTGTTAATTCCTTTCTCTAGAAAACACGAGAGTCATTATAACAAGCAAACGTAACAGTTCGTTTACGGAATATCACAAAGCTGTCTCATTCTTAATTTCCTATGAAATGTGTGCTTGATGACGCGCCAATTCCCATTGCAAATAGGCATAAATAAACCCATCGAGATCGCCATCCATGACAGCTTGACCATTGCTTGTTTCGTAGTTTGTGCGATGATCTTTGACCATCGTATACGGATGGAACACATAAGAGCGAATCTGTGAACCCCAGCCGATTTCTTTTTGTTCGCCCTGAATGGCTGCTTCCTTTTGCTTTTGTTCTTCTTGTGCCCGTTCATACAGTTTTGACCGCAACATTGCCATGGCCGTCTCCCGGTTTTGCAGCTGGGAGCGCTGCGCTTGGGATTGGGTCACAATACCCGTGGGTAAATGAGTGATCCGGACGGCACTAGAGGTCTTGTTGATATGTTGACCACCGGCACCAGAGGAGCGATAGACATCGACTCGCAAATCTTCCGGGCGAATCTTGATTGATATGTCATCGTTTAACACTGGCATGATATCCACGGAAGCAAATGACGTATGCCGCCGCCCAGCCGAATCAAAGGGTGAAATCCGCACCAAGCGGTGAATCCCTTTTTCACTGCGCAATAATCCATACGCATTATGCCCAGTGATCTGAATCGTGACCGACTTCACACCGGCCTCGTCACCAGCTAAATAATCCAATGTTTCTACATTGAAATGCCGGTTTTGGGCCCACCGGGTGTACATTCGCAACAACATTGACGCCCAATCCTGTGCTTCTGTGCCGCCAGCACCAGGGTGAATTTCCACCAAGGCATCATTGCGGTCATAGGGCCCGGATAATAACTGATTGAGTTCATATTCCCGCATGGATTCTTGCAATTTTGGAATGCCCGCATCCAGTTGTTTGGTCAACTCGGCATCCGGACCATCAGCCAACAATTCTGTGGCGACTTGTAAATCCTGCCAGGCGTCATCTAACTTTTTGAATGTATCCAACTGCCCCTTGGCATCGTTCGTTTCATCAATAATCTTTTGCGCACTCTCGGAATCATTCCAAAAGTCTGGTTCAGTCATCTTGGCTTCATTCACCGCAATTGTTTCCTGCAAGTGAGGGAAGTCAAAGAGACCCCCTAAACTGATTTATTTTGGTGCGCATCTCATCTAAGATATGCCGTGCTTCTGCTAATTCCATGTTTTGCCTCCAAATATTTTCTTGACAAGCGAAAGGCTGGCGACAAACTTGCCCCCAGCCCCACGTGTTAACGACGAATGTTTTGGCGAATCTCTGCCCGCATGAACAAGCGGGTGGCATCGTAATCAATGTCTGCAATCATTTCTTCAAACATGCGATACCCTTCTTCTTGATATTCCACCAACGGGTTCATCTGACCATAACCCCGTAAGCCGATGGATTGTCGCAACTGATCCATGGCATCAATGTGGTCGGTCCAATGCGCATCCACCACTCGCAGAATAACGACCTTTTCAAACTCCAACATTTGTGCCGGATCGTTCAAAGCCTTTTCCTTGTCGCTGTAATTCTCTTCCGCCAGATTCATCATAAACTTCTTGATTTCGTCGGCGGATTTGCCCTTGATATCCTTCATGCCGATTTTGTCATCGCTGACCATGGCCGTGTGGGCAAAATCGAGGATCGCCTGCAAATCCCATTCTTCAGGCTTGCCTTGCGTATGAATATCCACTTGATTGGTGATCGTCCGCTTGATCATGGGCATCAAGACTGACTTCAGATCTTTATCTTCAGAAATCACTTGCAGCCGTTGTTTGTACATGACTTCCCGTTGTTCCCGCATGACGTCATCATACTGCAGAGTGTTTTTCCGAGTATCGTAGTTATTCCCTTCGACCCGCTTTTGTGCTGATTCCACAGAGTGAGTAATCAGCCGGCTCTCGATGACCTTATCATCATCGGGGCCGCTTAAGCGATCCATGAAGTTCTTGACCCGGTCACCACCAAAGCGTTTCATCAAGTCGTCTTCCAAAGACATATAGAACCGAGTTTCACCAGGGTCCCCCTGTCGGCCAGAACGGCCCCGCAACTGGTTATCAATCCGCCGAGACTCGTGTCGTTCAGTCCCCAACACCGTTAAACCGCCTAATTCTTTGACACCTGGTCCCAATTTAATATCGGTCCCCCGGCCGGCCATGTTGGTGGCAATCGTAACGGCGCCGCGTTGACCGGCATTCATGATGATCTCAGCTTCCTTGGCATGGTTCTTGGCGTTTAAGACCGCATGGGGAATGTTCACTTTATCCAGCATGCGCGATAAACGTTCAGAATTTTCCACGGCCACAGTCCCGACCAGCATGGGTTGGCCCTTTGCATGGCGTTCTTGAATTTCTCGAACAACTGCATTGAACTTACTGTCCAGCGTCGGATACAGCACATCTGGATTGTCTACCCGAATCACTGGCTTGTTTGTCGGAATAGAAATAACTTCCATGTTATAAATTTCACGGAATTCTTCCTCTTCCGTTTTGGCCGTACCAGTCATCCCGGCCAGCTTGTTGTACATCCGGAAATAGTTCTGATACGTGATGTTGGCCATGGTCTTGGTTTCGTCTTCGATCTTGACGCCTTCCTTGGCTTCAATGGCCTGGTGCAGACCGTCGGAATACCGCCGGCCTTCCATGACCCGGCCAGTGAACTGGTCAACGATTAAGACTTTACCGTCCTGAACCACGTAATCAATATCATTCAACATGATGTAATTGGCCCGCAATGCTTGGTCCAAATGGTGGTTAAGAACCATGTTATCTGTATCGTACAAGTTATCCAGGCCAAAGTTTTTCTCTGCCTTACGAATACCTTCTTCAGTCAGTGAAATACTCTTCGTCGGCCAATCAATCTTGTAGTCTTCGTTTTCCTTTAATGTCTTAACGAACCGATCTGTCCGAATGTACAGTGCAGTGGATTTTTCAGCCTGGCCGGAAATAATCAATGGTGTCCGGGCTTCATCGATTAAGATGGAGTCCACTTCGTCGACGATCGCATAATTCAGCGGCCGTTGCACCATCTGGTCTTTGTAGACGACCATGTTATCCCGCAAGTAATCGAATCCGAGTTCACTGTTGGTGGAATACGTGATGTCGCAATTATAGGCTTCACGCTTCTCGTCGGTACTCTTTTCATTTAAGTTTAAACCCACTGACAAACCCAACCAGTTGTAGAGTTGACCCATTTCGGTGGCGTCCCGACTGGACAGGTACTCGTTAACAGTAACGACGTGTACCCCTTTGCCTGCCAAGGCATTCAAATAAACCGGCATGGTGGCTGTCAAAGTTTTACCTTCACCAGTCTTCATTTCGGCAATGTTGCCTTCGTGTAATGTGATCCCACCGATGATTTGCACCCGGAATGGGAACAAACCCAGCACACGTTTTGCGCCTTCACGCACCACGGCGAATGCTTCCGG
The DNA here is from genome assembly GCF_001435585.1 of Schleiferilactobacillus perolens DSM 12744. GTDB lineage: Bacteria > Bacillota > Bacilli > Lactobacillales > Lactobacillaceae > Schleiferilactobacillus > Schleiferilactobacillus perolens. The sequence goes on along the minus strand of NZ_AZEC01000004.1, from coordinate 204,074 downwards.
TAAAATATCATCGAGAGTTTCACCATTGGCCAACCGATCCTTGAACTTTGGCGTTTTAGCCTGTAATTGTTCATCTGTCAAATCTGCATATTCGTCTTCATAGCTGATGACTTGATCGGCGATCTTACCCATTCGTTTAACTTCGCGGGCGTCGGATTCGACCCACCGCTTCAATACATTTGCCATTTCTAGACCTCACAACCTCATTTGTATAACTACTGCGAAAATATAGTCCGGTCCATTTTAACATAGACAGAAAGGCCAGAGCAAACACGTTTGCCCTGGCCTTTTTCATCAAGCATTAATGCTAATTATTCGTCTGTTTCAATCAAGCCGTACCGGCCATCGCGCCGACGGTAAACAATGCTGGTGCCATTAGTTTCAGCATCTTCGAAGATAAAGAAGTTATGCCCCAACATATCCATCTGCAACACAGCTTCCTCTGAATCCATTGGCTTCAAGGAAACCCGCTTGGTCCGGACAATCGTGAAGTTGTCGCTGGGTGCTGCCGGTTCAGGCACCGGTGCATCCTGCACGCCTTCAGCAGGACCAGTTAAATCGAAGTTCTTGATACCCTTCTCCCGGCTCTTCCGATTGATCTTCGTCTTGTACTTACGAATCTGCCGCTCCAACTTGTCAGTCACCAAATCGATGCTGGCATAAAGATCCGGAGAAGTTTCCTCTGCCCGCAATACCAAGTAAGGCAGTGGAATTGTCACTTCGACCTTGGCATTCTTATTGGGGTACAGCTTTAAGTTGACGTGGGCAATCGAGCTTGGTGCATCCTCAAAATACTTGTTCAACTTGCTCAAACGTTTTTCAACGTATGCGCGGATGGCATCAGTAACCTCGATGTTTTCGCCACGGACATTAAAAGATAACATAATACTTCTCTCCCTTCAAAGTGTATCAAAAGGTACACCCGGTGGTGAGGATAACGTCTTGCACCACCCTTACTACACCTTAATTATAACAAACTACCCGCCACAAACAAACATTTCAGGAAGCGTTTTAGACTTTTTTACCGTGCTAATGTCCAACTATCCATGGCAGCCGCTACGCCCGCTTGATGAATCACGTGCATTGCTTGGTGTAAAGTGGCTCCCGTCGTGTAAATATCATCCACAATTAATATCCGCCGCCATTGGTGTCCGTTCACCCCTCGGCAGGGCTGCCACCGAAACGGTTGTGGTTGCGTCAAGCGGTCATGGCGATTGAGCTGCGCCTGCTCGGGCGTGGTTACCGTTTTGGCCAGAGCCAAGGTTAATGGAAACACATCACCAATCAGCTGGATGACCGGCTCAAACCCGCGTTGAAGGGACCGTTTTGGATCTCCTGGCACGGGAATCACGGCATCGTAAAGAGAGTGACGGGTGCGCCACCAGTTGGCAAGATCATATTGAAAAAGGGGCGCTAAGCGCACATCCCCTTGGCGCTTGTATCGCTCAAAATACGTCTGCATTAAGGAGTGATACCCAAACAAATAATACTCTCGGCCTTTTTGCCAAGGCATCCGAGTATGCCACAACTGGCATTCTGGACATAAATGCGTGTCCCCCAACCGGCCGCAACCAGGACATTGCGCAGTGTTGGTGGCGACGGGAGCAAATTGACTGCGACAATCTGGGCAAAGAGTTTCTGGACGCCGTCTTTGTAAACTACACAGCTGGGAAAATGTAATTTTAACTTGCCACGGGCGCCCGCACCAACCACAAAGTGTCATTCAAACGCCCCCTCGCCGATTCATTTTTTTGATTTGCCGAATGGCCTCGGCAATGGCCAAAGTGTACCGGTGATAAAAAAAGTCCACATTCCCGTCTGGCTGCCAATCGGCGCGACCAGCCCGACCGGCCACCTGCACCAAGGCATTGGCCTGGAAATGCTGATGACACGCTTGCCACACAATGACCTGCAGCCCGCCAATGGTCACTCCGCGTTCTAGAATCGTCGTGGTCACTAAAACTGTGGTCTGACCTTGGCGAAACGCTTGAATCTTTTCAATCCGGTGCGAATCATTCGCATGCACACCAGCTACCTTGATCTGCGGCCAGCGGTGGTGAATGCGTTCCACAATCGTGGTTAACAATGGTACCGTCGGCACAAAAATCATCACTGGCACAAACTGCTGGCGGTATTGTCCCACCACAGCTAAAAGTGGCCGCAATGAAGTGGTTAATGTGGTTTGGCGACACCAATGGCAGCGCGGAACCGGTAACGGATAGCCGTGGAAACGCCGAGCCAAATACGTCACATCAATCTCACCATGCCTGGCTTGGTACAGCAGCTTGCGATCGGGGGTGGCCGAAAGATACACTTTAGCTCCTGTGGGCAATAAAGCGCTGCGCACTGCCGCATGCAGTAATCGAGAGTTCACCATCGGAAAGGCGTCCACTTCATCTACAATCAGCAGTTGAAAAGCATGATAGAATCGAAGTAGTTGATGGACTGTACAGACGACTAACTGCTCTCCCGCGTAGCCCTGGGTCTGTTGACCGTGCAGGAGTGTGCTTGCCACGGTGGGAAATGCCCGTTGCAAGCGAGGGAAAAGTTCGTTACAAACATCGATCCGCGGTGACGCGTACCCCACCATTCCGCCACTGGCCAAAACTGCGGCCACTGCCGGGAAGGTCATCTCGGTCTTACCAGCACCGGTGACGGCCCATACCAACAGCGGTCGCTGCCGATTGATTGTCTGGATAATATCTTGACTTGCCCCAGCCTGTGCCGGTGTCAGTGTGCCAGACCACGCACATACATCTGCTGCTGCTCTGACCATGAACTCGGTCATCGGTTCCCGATATAAATCATCTCGGCTGGTGATTCGCCCTAGGCCAATACACTCTGGGCAAAATTCACCACCAAGAGGTAATTGATTTTCTCCCCTCGTCCACTGGCACCGCATCGTTGACAGTTACTGGCGCCATGCGTGTGGCTGATAGCGGGAATTGCTCCCCGCATGGTCGAACCTGCCACCACTGCTTGTCCGCCAGGAAATATGGATTCCACTGTTAATCCCACCACCTTCTCGTTCTCACTCAATATATACGCAAAGGAATGGATATTGTGCTCAATAATTACCTCACCATCGCCCAAACTGGCGAATATGAAATTGAAATCAAAAAGTCCCGTTTTATTTGCCAAATGGCACGAGTCACCGACGAACAAGCGGCCAACGACTTCATTGCCGCAATCAAAAAGAAACACTATCAAGCCACCCATAATTGCAGCGCCTATATCATTGGCGACAATGATGAGCATCAACGGGCCAACGACGATGGGGAACCCAGTGGCACAGCCGGGGTGCCAATGCTGGAAGCGATGAAGTTGATGAAATTAAAAAACGTCGTTGCCGTCACCACCCGCTACTTCGGCGGTACGAAGTTGGGCGCGGGCGGTCTCATTCGTGCATATAGTAATTCCGTTACGAAGGCCGCCCACCATATCGGTATTATCCGGGGCGTGCTGCAGCAGGCCGTCATCCTGGAAATTGACTATAGTCAAGTGGCCTTGATTCAACATTTCTTTGAAGAAAGTCCCTACAGTATTGAAAATACGGATTACGGCGTCAAAGTCACTGTGACGGCCTATATTGATGACGGTGATGTGGCTAATTACCGAGACAAATTGACTGATCTGACCAGTGGGAGTATTCAAATCCAGACTGGTGATAAACAATACCGGGAAGTGCCTTACACTGATCCGGCTGCGCCGAGATATGAAAACTAAGGAAGAGACAACAAAACCGTCAGACACTTTGCCTGACGGTTTTGTTCCAAGATAAAGACAAAATACTCAAACTGGATGATCCGAACGTGACAGGCGTTTAACGAAACGCTGAATGGCGTGGAGTAACGGTTGGCGGCCGGCACCCAATAAACCGATTGATTCTACGAACAGTTCAAGTCCCAGGATTACTGCGATCGTCAGCAGGATGCTGCCCCAAAGCGTCGATAGTGGGTAAATTAGGGCGATGGCTGAGAAGATCAGGGTCAATCCGTAGATCACCATCACGGTTTGGCGCTGAGTTAAACCCAAAGCCATTAGCTGATGGTGCAAATGGTGCTTGTCGGCTTGCGAGATTGGTTTCTTGTTAAGTTTGCGCCGCAGGATGGCATAGACGGTGTCGGTAATCGGTACACCCAAGATGATGACCGGAATAACCGTGGTGATAAAAGTGACGTTTTTCAACCCTTTAAGCGAGAAAACAGAAATCATGAAACCAATAAACAATGCCCCAGTGTCCCCTAGGAAAATGCTGGCGGGATGAAAATTATGGGGTAAAAAGCCGATCAGTGCGGCCACTAGGCAGAAGATCCAAATAGGAACGTAAATTTCTCCAGGGAGCAGGAAGAACACCCCGATGACCCCCATGGTAAAGAGGGCGATAATGGCTACTCCAGTGGCAAGACCATCCAGGCCGTCGATCAAGTTGACAGCGTTGGTTAACGCGGCAATCCAGAAGATGGTGACGAAGTAGCTGGCCCAGCCCAAATCGAAGTGCATCCCAAATAATGCCACACTATCCATCCGGATACCGGCTAAGAAGTAGATTATGCTGGCGGCAATAACAATCCCCAACATTTTCTGCCACGGCTTCAATTCCTTGATATCGTCGATCATTCCGGTCAGAATGATCACGCTGGCCCCCAACAAGACGCTGAACAGCTCATGGGTTGGGAATTGATTGCGCAGTAACACAAACGTGGCAAACACGAAGGAAATGAAGATTCCTAACCCGCCCATTGTCGGCATCGGCTTGCGATTGACCCGCCGAGCATTGGGCATATCCACTGCACCCAACACGAAAGCCAGTTTACGGATAAACGGGGTGATGACTGCTGAAAAGAACATCGTACCAAAAAGCGCGACAATTACTCGAAACATCATGAATCTCCTAATCCCTAGAATTAATCTTATTATACCGGTCTGACAGAAAAGCGGCAATGCCATCGAACGATGGTATTGCCGCTCATATTATTAATTGGATCGGATCAGACTTGCTCTTGGAAAATCCGACCGCAGATGGGCGTCTGGATTTTCCTTGAATAAGTGCTACTTCGCAGTTTCCACGAAGCGTGTTTCCCGAATGACTGTCACTTTGATATGACCTGGATATTCCAGTTCTTTCTCGATACGCTCCCGAATCTCATGGGTCAAAATAGCTGCTTGATCATCGTTTACTTTCTCCGGTGTCACAATAACCCGGACTTCCCGACCGGCTTGAATCGCGAAGCTGTGATCCACGCCAGCAAAGGAATTAGTGATGTCTTCCAGCTTTTCTAACCGATGGATATAATTCTCCAGAGACTCTGAACGCGCACCTGGTCGAGCAGCTGAAATCGCATCAGCCGCCGCCACCAGGACAGCAATGACGCTTTCCGGTGCCACATCCCCATGGTGGGACGCAATGGTGTTGATCACCGTGGCTGATTCGCGATATTTCTTCGCCAATTCCACACCAATCTCCACATGGGACCCATCGACTTCATGGTCGATGGCCTTACCTATATCGTGTAATAATCCTGCGCGTTTTGCCAGGGTAACGTCTTCTCCAAGCTCACCCGCCATAATGCCAGCAAGTTTAGCCACCTCAATTGAGTGATTCAACACATTCTGGCCATAACTGGTCCGGAAGTGCATCCGCCCCACTAACTTAATCAGGTCGGGGTGCATGTGGTGAATGCCCAGTTCAAATAATGCCTGTTCACCGATCTCTCGAATGCGGGCATCCATTTCTTTCCGAGCCTTCTCCACAGCTTCTTCAATGCGGGCCGGATGAATCCGACCGTCAGCGATCAGCTTCTCCAACGCAATTCGGGCAATCTCTCGCCGAACCGGGTCAAAGCCGGATAATACAACCGCTTCTGGCGTATCATCAATAATCAAGTCAATGCCGGTCAATGTTTCCAAAGTCCGAATGTTGCGACCTTCTTTACCGATGATCCGTCCTTTCATATCATCACTAGGCAGCGACACAACGGTCACTGTTGTTTCAGTTACCACGTCCGCAGCAGAACGCTGGATGGCTTGAGCGATAAGATCCCTCGCCTTGCTATCCGCTTCCTCCTTGGCAGTTTCCTCGCTTTCGCGAATCATCACTGCCCGTTCGTGGGTCAATTCTTCTTTAGTGGCAGCGAGAATTTGGTTGCGGGCATCGTCCCTACTGAACTGAGCAATCTCCGCTAACTTATCTTCCTGTGCCTGGAGTGTATCCGTTACTTTTTTCTTGGCTTCATCGATCTGTTGCTGCTGCATTTCGAGTTTATCCTCACGTTTATCAAGGCTGCCCTCTTTATTATTCAAAACGTCATCCTTGTGGTCTAACGTCTCTTCTCTTTGCAGCAAGCGATTTTCTTGCTTTTGTAATTCCTCCCGCCGCGTCTTAAGCTCCGCTTCCATTTCTGCACGGTAGCGGTGGCCCTCGTCCTTGGCGGAAAGAAGTGCTTCTTTCTTAGCGGTGTCTGCTTCCCGCTTAATCGCGGCAGCATCCCGTTTAGCACTTGCAATAATTCCCGCAGCGTTTTGATGTGCATCGTCTAAATCCCGACGCTGCGCGGCTTTCTTGGTCAAATACCCAGCAACAAAACCAACAACACACATGATGACTGCGAGGATTATCAGAACCCAGGGTTCCATTTGTTCACCTCCGCATCATCAAAAAGTGTTACTCATTTTTTAGAGAATCTTTTTAGATGGTTAGTAAATTGTAGATTATTGACACAATCATAATTCTAGAGGGAAAAAGGAAGGGTGTCAATACAAAGAGAGGGCGGAGCCGACCGGTTAGGGGCGTAGGCAGAAGGCAGGGCAGACAGAAAACCCGGTTTTAGGTTTTATGTCTGCCCTGCCTTCTGCCCTAGCCCCTGGTCGGCGCAGCCCGTTTATGGGGCCGAACCCCTGGTCGGCGGAGCCCGTTTCTGAGAGTGCGGAAAGGCGCAGAAAACCCGCCCTTAGGTTTTGTGCCTGCTTGCCCTTATCTCCTAGCCTCTGGCCCGCGCAGCCCGTTTATGGGGGATACAGCGAAAGAGCCCACCCCAGCCGTGCCAAAACTGCGCAAGCTAGGGTGCTCCGCATTGGCACTAAATTCAGCAACCTCACAATTATAATTCACTCATCCGCTTTCCCCCCAAAAAAAGATTCACCCACTAAAAAATCCCCCGCCACCTGGCAGAGGATTCATCACTAAAAAATTACTTCTCCGACCCATCAAAGATATCGATAGCTTCACCGGCAGATGCCTTGGCTTTACCCTTGGTATCTTTAGTATCCTTGACATCCTTGGTCTCTTTAACGTCCTTTGTATCCGGACTTGCTTTGGCAGCAGGCTTAGTCGCTGGTGCCTTCGCGTCTGCGGCTTTCTTATCCGCTGCTGCAGTCGTTTCTTTACCGGCATCAGCCTTAGCTGCTTCGGCATCCTTTTCTTGGTCCGCCTCTGCATCCTTGGCATCACTGATTCCATAAGCCTGACGTACCTTGATCCGAATCTCGGATTCAACATCTGGATGATCCGCCAGATATTGTTTCGCATTCTCACGGCCTTGTCCAATTCGGTCAGCGCCATAGGAATACCAAGAACCGCTCTTATCGACGATATCCTTATCCACAGCCATATCGAGCAATTCGCCGGTTCGGGAAATCCCCTTGCCGTACATAATATCGACTTCAGCAACCTTAAACGGCGGTGCTACCTTATTCTTCACGACCTTGATCTTGACCCGGTTACCAATAATATCCGTACCGTCTTTGATCTGTTCTGACCGGCGCACTTCCAGCCGAATAGTCGCATAGAACTTCAATGCCCGGCCGCCAGGAGTGGTTTCTGGATTACCAAACATTACGCCGACTTTTTCCCGGATCTGGTTGATGAAGATGGCGATCGTCTTGGTTTTACTGATGGAGCCAGACAACTTCCGCAACGCCTGGGACATCAGCCGTGCCTGCAGACCAACATGGGCATCACCCATTTCGCCTTCAATTTCTGCACGAGGGACTAATGCCGCCACCGAGTCGACGACAACCAAGTCCACGGCGCCGCTGGTGACTAAGGCGTCCGCGATTTCCAACCCTTGTTCACCAGTATCTGGCTGGGACAATAGCAGATCATCGATGTTGACGCCTAAGTGCTTTGCGTATTCTGGGTCAAGGGCGTTTTCGGCATCAATATATGCCGCCGTGCCGCCCTCTTTTTGTACTTCCGCCACTGCATGGAGAGCCACGGTGGTTTTACCGGATGATTCTGGACCGTAAATTTCCACGATCCGGCCCCGGGGATAGCCGCCCACACCAAGGGCGGTATCCAAGGCTAAGGAACCAGTGGAGACCGTTTTGATTTGCGTATCGGCTTTTTCGCCCATACGCATAATCGCCCCTTTACCGAAGTTCTTTTCAATCTTCTTCAGGGCATCGGCAAGTGCCACTTTTCGTTCTTCTTTACCAGTTTTTTCAGTGACTTCTTTAAGTGGATGAGTATTTTTAGCCAAAGGCGATCCTCTTTTCTTTTGTGTGCCTATTATCGAATTCTCGGTTAATTCAGATCATCTTCTATTTTATCGGATAGTGGCAGAAATAACAACAAAAAAGCGAACAAATGTTTTATTCTGGCAAATTATTTTGCAGCATTTTGAACCCCCAGGCCACCGCCCGGGCCCGGACTTCGTTGCGGCTGCCGATCAGGTGAAATTCACGTACCACCGTCTTAGCGGGGCCGGCCAAGCCGATGAAAACTGTCCCGGCTGGCTTCTCTTCAAGATTATCCGGACCAGCCACGCCAGTAAAGCCTAAGGCATACTCGGTTCCCACTTGCCGTTTTGCCCCCTCGGCCATTGCCTGGGCGGTTTCCGCGCTCACCACACCGTGGGCCTGGATGGTATCCGCTGGGACACCGATCATTGCTGTTTTTTGAGCAGCGGCATACGTGACAAAGCCGCCGGGAAAGACCGCAGAAATTCCTGGGACGCTACCCAAAGTGGCCTGAAACTCCCCCGCAGTGAGGCTCTCCGCTGCAGTGATCGTGTGCTGGCCATGGATGAGTTCATTACCGACCACTTGAGCCAGTGAATTGTGCTCACCTTCACCATAATATGCGTCCCCCAACAATGTCTGCACTTGCCGCACCACGGGCTGTAGTATGCGCTCAGCACTCTCCGTGTCCTGTGCTCGGGCCGTAATCCGCACCGCGATATCCGGAAACTGATAATAAATGGCAATGGTGGGATTAGTTTGGGCATCAATGACTTCAGCTAAACGCGTGGCAATCACGGATTCTGTCAGACCGAAAAAGCGCAACATGCGCGATGCCAAGACGTGATGCGTCTGTTTGGCGAGTAACGGAATCAATTGCTCACTCACCATTGGCCGTAATTCCTGAGGCGGACCAGGCAAAGTGACATAAACCCGCCCGTCCACTGCGGTCCAACTACCCACCGCCAAACCTGTGCGGTTAGCCAGGGGAATCGAATCCGCCGGTAATTGGGCCTGTACATAATTATTCGCGGTCAGTGCGTGCTGCAACCGCCGGGCTTGTTCATGTAATTTCTGCTCCGCCGCTGCATCAGTAACCAATGGACGCTTTAAAAAGCTGGTCAGCGTTTGTTTCGTCACATCATCCGCCGTCGGTCCCAGCCCACCCATCAAAACGATGAGATCGCTGCGCTGACTAGCCTGGGCCAGTAACCCCGTGATCCGGGCCGGGTTATCTCCTACCGTGTTTTGATAATACATATCGATCCCCAACTGAGCCAGTTGCCGGGCTAAATACGGGGTGTTGGTGTCCGTAATTTCGCCCAACAACATTTCAGTACCCACTGCAATAATTTCTGCCTTCATCATTCATCCGCTCCCATCAATTAATTATGCTAAGCGTAACGCAATTTGCCGAAAAAAATAAATTCCAGCAACCCGTCGGCCACTGGAACTTATTTGGACTTGATTATTCTTGGCTGGAATCACTGAATGCATGGCGCCCTTTAATAAAGTAATCCGCGCCAGAGTAAACCGTAAAGAACAGACAAATGTACAACAATATTTCACCAAAAGGAATATGCAGCGTGCTGAAACCAATATTATTCAGCAACAGGAAAATAATGGCAAACATCTGCGTATTAGTCTTAATCTTACCCGGCCAAGCAGCCGCCATCACAGTCCCGCTTTGTTCAACGATCAGTAACCGCAGCCCAGTCACCGCCAGCTCCCGGCAGACGATAATGGCCACAACCCAAGCTGGGGCTTTGCCCAACTCAACCAAAAAGATAAAGGCGGTCATAACCAGCATCTTGTCTGCCAAGGGATCAGCAAACTTACCGAAGTTAGTGACGAGATGTTGGCTGCGGGCAATCTTCCCGTCCAACAAATCCGTTAATGAGGCCACGATGAAAACGATCGCTGCCACTAAGTAATTGGTCGCAATCGCGGTGCCCAAAAGCACCACGGAACCCCAAGCCCAGGGAATAGCCAGCAACAAAATAAACACAGGGATCAAAATGATTCGAAAAACAGTCAACTTATTTGGTAAATTCATACTCATCCTCCACCCAAAGGCCGCGGCCTACTTAGTCGCGACGTGTCATGTGCAATCACACAATTACTCTGCGCTGCTCTCACTGGACGCACTGGTATCTGTGTCCGTATCTGCCGTGCCAGTGGCACTACTGCTGCTGGCGGCAGCACCATTAGCCCCGGCCACCGTGATCGTCGCTGTCCGCACAACGCTTGTAATGCCGCTGGCGTCGATATCGATCTTCTTGTCGTTCAGCTTAGCAGAAGTGGCGGTGGCATTACCAGTCCGCAACTCAATGGCGGTAGTGCCGTCCGGTACGGCCACTTCATGGCTTTGACCAGCAGTCAAAGTACCCTGCCAGCTTTGCACACCACCAAAGGAAATGGCTAACCAAACCGATTGATTCGTAGCGGCCACTGTGATCTTGTTACCGCTGCTGGGTAAATCAGTGACGGTGAAATTCATCTGACTACCGTTGTTCCCAGTGTTGGTGATCTTCAATTCCGACTTCTTACTGCTGCTTTCTTTCTTAGAAGACGATTCCGACTTCTTAGAGCTGCTGCTCTTGCTGGAAGATGATCCCTTCTTACTGGACTTCACAACTTGACTGGACGATGCACCCGTAGTCGGGATCTGTTTTTGACTGTTGCGGCCCTGGAAAGCAAACCAGGTCAACAGGCCGATAATCAAAATCACGACCGCCACGACGATAATCTGGGGAACATAATTCCGCGCCCGAGCGGCTAAACCAGTGGCACTGGCCAAAGGTCGTGATTCCCGCCGCTTGTCTGCGGGTGTTTCCTCTTCTTCAACTGCCGCTGGTTGTGCCGGTTGGGGAATATCCTTGCTGTATTGATCCAGCAGTTTCTGACCATCAATTCCCACCGTTTCCGCATATTGTTTGATAAATGCCCGGACATAAAAGTCGCCGGGCAATGCATCAAAATTACCTTCTTCGATGGCGATTAAATAACGTTTTTGAATCTTTGTGATCTGTTGCAGGTCATCAATCGTATAGCCCTTTGCAACTCGGGCTTCCCGCAATTTGTTACCAACTTCATCCATTTAAATATTCACCCACTAAGTTATTTTCAAGGACAGTATATCATAGGGCTACAACCGCACCAATGAAAGATTGTGTTAAGAACGGCCAGCCATTAATACCCTGACCGTATTCATATCCATATATGTTACACTAACCAGCCGCCAGAAACATAAATTGTTTGACCTGTTAAATATTGCGCTTCTGGAGCTAACAGTACCCGTAACCAGTATGCCACATCTTGAGGCGCAGCGAGGCGGCCAGCGGGAATTTCTGTGGTTAATTCTTCCCTGGCAGCTCCCGCCAGCATGGCAGCGTTCATTGGTGTGTCCACAGCACCAGGAGCAATCACATTTACGGTGATGCCTAACGAGGCGACCTCGCGGGCATAGGCCTGGGCAAATGCAGAGAGTGCGCCCTTAGTCATACTGTAAATGGCCTCCATGGCACTGCCCTGGCCGCCGTAAACAGAACCTAAGTAGACAATTCGACCATGGCCAGTTTGTGCTAACTTTTCTTGTAAGCTCTGCGTGATCAGTAATGGCGAGCGGACATTCACTAGCCAAAGCCGATCCAACACATCCGCCGGGGCATCGACAAACAATTCATAATCGGTGATCCCTTGACTGAAAACAACCGCGTCCACACCAAACAAATTGTCTTTAATGGGCGTAACCGGATCAGCCACTGAAAAATCGGCCTGCAGTGGTAAAAACTCCTGTTGCGGATACCGAATTTGTAACTCGCGGACCAAATCATGGATGCGCGCCATATGCTGCCATCCTTGCAAGTACAGCGACCAGCCGGCCGCGGCGAGGGTACGCGCCGCCGCCTGACCGATCGCGCCGGTAGCGCCGCATAACAATACCCGTTTCATTCGTGTTCACCCTCCTCCGGCGAAACCAGTACCGCTGACATTTTGCTGGGCTGTAATAACTGCTCAGCCAGCGTCAGTAATTCTGCTCGATTCAAACTGGCCACCATATTGGCCAACCCATTCACCGAATAAATACTATGCCGATCACCTTCACGCAAATCAGCCGTATCAATCATCTGCTGGGCGAGCCAGCCGTAATGATCAAACCCGGTAATCGTGCGGCCGATCAGTTCTTTTTGTAAATGGGCAAACGCCGTCGGGGTGATCGCTTGCCGTGCATGCTCCACCGTCAGGATATGCGTCAATGTGTGTAGCAGCGAGACCGGCACTGGTGTTTTACCACCCACGGTCAGTACCCCAAATTGGGAATGAAGTTCAGCATCCACCAAGAACGAATCATCGATCCAGCCGTCCTGATATAAGTGAAGAAAATCCGGTGCAGATTCCAACAATAAACCGCTGAGTAAAATATCCAGCAATAACGACATCCGCATCCGCTGGATGGGATCCGGCATGGCTGGTAATCTAACGCCTAGCCATGCTTCTGGGAGGCTTGAGGGGGCCCGCATGAGACGGGGCGCTGTTTTCACATTTTCTTGCACAACTGGCGCAGCCGGGACAGCACGTTTTGGCGTAGCGACAGCCGGGAAGGTCAACTGGTCTATCAATTGCGTGAAATCAAAATCACCGATGACCACCAATTGCATGTTATGGGCCTGGTAATACGTATCGTAGGCCGCCCGTAAAATGGCCGGCGTAATCTGGACGATACTGGCTCTGGTGCCAGCCACATCCTCAGCAATAATACTATCGGGGAAAAGATGCTCCCATAAGACTTGTTGGCTCGCATAATCCGGCTCGTCTTGGTACATCTGAATTTCCTGGGCGATAATCCCCTGCTCCCGTTCCACCGTTTCCTGAGTGAAATACGGTGTCAGGACAAAATTGATCAAGTCCTGGACATCCGCCTGAATGTTTTGCAGACCGGAGCAATAATAGTTGGTGATATCCCGGGTCGTGTAGGCATTCACGTCTGCGCCCCGAGCGGCGAACAAATCCGCCGCATCGTAGGTCCCTTTATCAAACATCTTGTGTTCCAGAAAATGGGCCATACCCGCTGGCAGTGTCACCGTCGTGCCATCACTGGCCGTCACCGTGCGGGTGCTGGCGCTGCCGAAGAACACTGTCAGCTGGGCATAATGACGAACGAAACCAGGCTTTTGAATGCCGATCACCGTCAGCCCATTGGGCAATACTTGTTGCTGCACAGTTTCCGGTAATGGTGGAAATTGATCAGTCATCATGGCTTGCCCCTTCCTGTAAGAAATCGACCACCAATTGGTACTGCTTCGCACAAGCGGCCACTTGCTCTCGAGTCACATTTTGAATGCCCTGGGTAAAGGTCGTCGTGGTCATATCTGCATCCGGCAATCGCCGCTGTAATAGTGCCCGGCTGTTCACATCGCTTTGGCGATCCGCTTCACCCAGCCGCATCCCAATCAATTCTTCTTGAATACTGTGCAGCCGTACATCGGTAAAATCACCAGTCTGCAGTTGCTCCAATGTCTGGGCAACGATTGCCCGGACTTGGTCCGCCGTACCAGGATCAATACCCGCCTGCAGCAATGTCGTCCCAGTCTGGGCATCCAAGTCCGTCCCAGCATAATACGCCAGGCTGGCCTGTTCCCGTACCGCCGCAAATAAAAGTGAGCTAGCCGATCCGCCAAACAGAGCGTCTGTCACCATATAGTCAAAATACTTTGGCCCATAATATGTTACAGGCAGGTGATACATCATGATTAATTGGCTTTGTTGAAAAGGCGCCGCAACCTGCCATTGACGCAGATGAGGCAACTTGCCCGTCCATTGGATCGGTGTCGGGACAATTGGCCGGGGGGCAATCGACCAAGCGTTGACAATTGCCGCCGCCTGCTGGGGGTCCACATCCCCGGTGATGACGATCTCAATTTGGTCCGTATCCTGCATGTGTGTCCAGTAAGCCGCCAACTGTGCGGCATTAGCGGCGGCAATCGTGGCAGGCGTTCCTGCTAATAAAGCGGCCTGCTCCGGCGCATGCTGGAAGTACTGTTTCTGAGCAGTCAGTACCGCCGCATTATCTGCGCTATCCATCACACTGCGCAATTCATGATCTAAATTATCGCGTTCAGGCTTAAAAAAACTGGGCGCATAATCCCCTTGTTGCAGGAGCGGCTGCCACACAATACTTTGCAGCAAAGCCAGGGCCTGGGGTAATAAGGATTCCCCAGCAGGCAAAGTGCGGTCACTCAAAAACTGTAATTGGGCACTGACGATACTCAGTGCCCCTTCTCGATCCACGCCAGTACGTAAACTAGCACCATACAGGTCCTGCAACGCCATGGTCAATTGCCGCGGGTCTGGATACTGGGCGTTGGCTACTGGCCACAGATTGGCAATCAATTGCCGCTCCGTCAACGTATTTAATTCTAATGGCGCAATAAAATTCACTGCAGCAGACACTGTTTTAAATTTCTGACTGGGCACAACAGTGAGGTGCACGCCACGTCGTAAATCTTGGGAAAATGCCATACATTACCTACCTTTCAACTCGTTGCTTGCCCGGTTCGATTCAGCACCTTGCGCGGTTTGGAACCATCCGGCCCACTGACCACGCCATGCGCTTCCAGCTCATCCATTAATCGAGCAGCCCGGTTGTAACCAATACGAAACCGCCGTTGAAGCATGGAGACACTGGCCGAATCTTGATCTTTCAATAAAGTGACGGCATCATTAAAGTATTCGTCTTCACTGTCTTTGTCTTTGCTGGCGCCAATTCCGTTGAGATCATCTTCCGTTGGTTCCATCGATTGATCATACTCTGCTGGTTGCTGATCGGCGACAAAGGCCACTACTTTTTCCACATCTTCAGACGAAATGTAAGCACCTTGAATCCGGGTTGGCTTGCTCGCTCCCATCGGCAGGAACAACATGTCTCCCCGTCCCAGCAGTTTCTCAGCCCCAGTTTGATCCAAAATAGTCCGGGAATCGATCCCGCTGGAAACGGCAAAGGCAATGCGGGATGGAATGTTCGCTTTGATCAAGCCGGTAATGACGTCGACTGACGGCCGCTGGGTGGCAATGATCATATGAATCCCGGCAGCTCGGGCCATTTGAGCCAACCGCACAATGGCTGTTTCGACCTCGTTACCGGCAACCATCATCAGATCGGATAACTCATCCACAATGACGACGATGTAAGGCAAAATGGGCATAGGCGTTTTTTTACCTTCTGCAGTGGCATTGAACGCCGTCGCTTTGGCATTGTACTCCCCCATGTTCCGCAAACTGGCATGGGCAAACAGTTCATAGCGTCGTTCCATTTCTGCCACCACTTTGTTTAATGCCCCGGCCGCCTTCTTGGCTTCCGTCACCACTGGAATTAACAGATGCGGTACCCCGTTATATACGCTGAGTTCGACCATCTTCGGATCGATAAGCATCAGTTTCACTTGGTCGGGCCGAGTCCGTAATAACAGACTAGTGATAATCGTGTTGATCATCACGGATTTACCACTCCCGGTGGAACCGGCAATCAGTAAGTGGGGCATCTTCGACAGATCCGCGCTGATCACCCGGCCCGTCACATCTTTACCTAGTGGCACCCGCAACAAGTGGGTTTCATCCAAGGGCAGGTGTTCCACCACATCCCGGAAAGACACCGTGGACACTTGCTGATTCGGAACCTCAATTCCCACATAAGGCTTACCGGGAATCGGTGCTTCCATTCGGATGTCTTTAGCCGCTAACGCCAATGCCAAATCGTCGGTTAAATTGACGATTCGAGAAACCTTCACGCCGGCCGCCGGTTGCACTTCGTACTTGGTAACCGCCGGCCCTAAGCTGGCTTTTTTTACTGCGGCATGAACGCCAAAACTGGCCAACGTATCCTCCAGTTTGCGGCGATTCTTATTGATCGTGGAGACCTCCGCGCTTTGATCTGTCGGAGGAATTGCAGTCAATAAATCAGTGGGCGGCAGTGTGTAGTTCTCCGCAACTTTCGTGGTGCGTATCGGCAAGTCCGTATCCTCAGTCGAGTCTGGCGCAATATCCGCCGGTTGAGGTTCATCCGTCATACCGGACACCGGTGCCTGGGACTTCGGGGCCGCCGCTGTCGGCGCGTCAATAACAAAATCATCCGACTTAGCCGGAGCCGCTTCAGATGTGGTGTTGTTCGGGGCTGCTGGAGTCGCCGGTTGTTCAGCCTCTGCGGCCTTAGGGGTCGCCTTCGTCTCTGGGGTGCCACTAGCAGTTGTTGAATCTTCAAAAAAGCGTTCTTGCACTTTGGCCCAAAACGATACAGTGTGATGGCGGGCGGCGCGACTCATGGCCACCGAACCAGTCTCCACATGTTGGGCCACATGCACCACCCGGGCAAAGGGCACGCCAAAGAACAGCATCGCCCCACCCAGCATTAAGAGCAGCGCCACGATGTAGGTGCCAATCTGAGAAACCAAAAAATAACTGCCGCTGTACAAGGTAGTGCCAATCAAGCCGCCGCCCACACTCTCGGTAATAGCTGCCCGCTGAAATTCGGCCGACAGTGCACCCCAAATGTAGGCCAGGAAGCGACTATGCATGTTGGCTTGCTGGAAAAACATGGCCGTCATCATGAGCAGGCTGCCGCAATAAGTAATTGCTAAGCCGCCAGTACGCCGCCCGGGCACTTCAGGCAGTTCACCATTGGCCATCAGCATGAACCCAAAAGCACCCAGCAAGACGGCTGCTAAAATATACGTGTCACCCACCAGCAGCCGCAGCGCATTGGCTAAAAACACCCCTAAAAACCCCAACCGAAATGTCGCCAAAACAGCCAATAACAAGAATGCAAAGCCAATCACATTCAAGGATAAATCGGCTTGTTTTGGTGTACGCCGTTTCGGTCGGCTGGTAGTTTTTCGAGTTCGCGCGGTTTTCCGCTTCGCCATGATGACTTTTTCCTCCGTTCAATCCATTACTCTGAATCACTATTATATTAGAAAAGAGCGGACAAAACCAAACCGGTTCGGCCCGCTCCCTCTTGGCTGGCAGTCAGACATGCCGACGCCAGCTTACTGTCTCAAGATTACTTGCTTTCTGGTTCCCCAGAAGCTTGGAAATTCAATGAAACTCCCTCGTTCAAAGCCACCGCGGTGACTTGATAGGTCAGTGTTTCAATATATTCCACCAATGGCCGGGACAATTTCTCTAATTCATCCGGCGGTAGTTCACTGGCTTCGCCCTCATAGCCTAATGTCTGCACCACCCGGCTGATCGAACCGGATACCTTGAAGCCATTGTCTTCCACAGTCACATCAAAGGGCACCATAATTTCAAAGAAGGCTCCATCCTTCTCAGTGCCCTTCAACCGCTCGTCGGTCGGCTGTACTTTACGCATGGCGACTTGCACGTCTTGACTGGGCTGATCGCCCTTTTGCAGTAAATCATAGTGGAACGAATTCACCACGATTGGGAATTTTTTAGTTTCCATTTTTACCCTCCAAAAATTGCTCGGTTTGTTATATCCAGTATGGCAATTTTTACAGTGTGACGCAACCTACTTCCACTTGTCGTGGGGATAAACATGGTGCTCTTCCAGACCCGTAAAGTGCTGCTGGCGGACCGCCTCGTAGATGACAATAGCCACTGAATTCGCCAGGTTAAGAGCCCGCACTTTATCCGTCATGGGAATCCGCAAACACCGGTCATGGTATTTCTGCATGAAGTCTTCAGGCAACCCTGTGGTTTCTTTGCCGAACATAAAATAGTGATCAACCTCTGTATCGGAAAAGTCTTGGTCGGTGTATACCAAGTCAGAAAACTTGCTGATCAAATAGAGATGCTGGGTATCTGGTAATGTCGCCATGAAGGCGTTCAGATCATCATGTTCCACTAAATTAACGTTATCCCAATAATCCAGCCCGGCTCGCTTCATGTTTCGGTCGCTCAGCTCGAATCCTAAGGGGTAGATTAAATCCAAAGTGCTGCCGGTCGCTGCACAGGTGCGGGCGATGTTGCCTGTATTGGCCGGCATGAGTGGTTCGTATAGTACAATATGATTAGTCACGAGAAGCTCCTTCTTTGCGTCAAATTTCTTATATGTATTGTACAGCAGGTGCAAGAGTGGTGCGAATTTTGGTGAGTGTATGTGGGCTCGTGGGTCTCTGCTTCCTCTTATAATGGGCTCCACGCCTCAGTATCCCCGGGCAAAGTCCCCAACCCAAGTAGGGGATTAGCGCCCCGAAACGGGCTCCGCCGACCAGGGGCTAGGGCAGAAGGCAGGGCAGACATAAAACCTAAGTGCGGGTTTTCTGCCTGCCCGGTCCCCTTCTTAAACGGGCGGAGCCAAGCAGAAGCTAGGGTGCAAGAGCGCAGGCACATAAAACCTAAGTGCAGGTTTTCTGCGCCTCACCGCGCCCTCCAAAACGGGCTCCGCCGACCAGGGGCTAGGGCAGAAGGCAGGGCAGACATAAAACCTAAGTGCGGGTTTTCTGCCTGCCCTGCCTTCTGCCTACGCCCCTAACCGGTCGGCTGCGCCCTCTCCATAAAAAAAACGCACTACTTCGGTGTTATGCCACGGCGAAGTCGTACGTTAGTGAGGTCTCATCGCTTGTTTTTATCAAAAGAATTTCTGAGAAAAGTAAGCGAAAAGGACGTTGAAAATAATATAGCACCCAGTTGTGTAAAATGCAACAGGTCTAGACTAATTTTTCCCCGAGGTTTATAGTCAAGAAAAACGATGAAAGCGAGCAATACCATGCTAAAAGTATATGCTTACGACCGCCAGCACCATCAATTGACAGCCAGCAATTCATTTGCCAATCATACATGGATCAACGTGGTGGATCCGACTGCTGAAGAAATAGCGACACTGCTGGGCAAAACGGACATCCCGGAATCATTTATCTACTACGGCTTGGATAAAGATGAGAATGCCCGGACTGAATACAATGAAGATGATGACGCGACGCTAATTATCTTCGACGTCCCTGTTCTCCAACGGAACAGCAAGGATCATGACGGGATTTATCGCACAGTGCCGTTGGCCATTGTCTTGACCAAAAATCATCTGGTCACAATCTCCAATAACCGCATGCCGTTCCTCGATTCTTTCAGTGATAACCGGCGGCACTTGAATCCGACTAAACCAGCTCATGCCGTGTTAAGTATTCTGGCCCACGTGGTCTCTAATTATCAGCGCTATTTGCGGGATATGAATAAAAGTCGGGAACGCACCGAAGATCGCCTGCAACGAAATATGCGCAACCGGGATCTGTATGATCTGATGCGGATCCAACGCGGCTTAGTTTATTTCTTAATGTCTCTGCGCACTGATCGGTTAGTCTTAGAAGCGTTACGCAAAGCACCTCACTTCCCGTTAAGTGAAATCGACGACGACTATCTTGAAGATATATTGACCGAAGTCCAACAGAGTGTGGAAATGGCCCAAATCAGCAATAACATTCTGAATGAATCCACCGACACGTACTCGTCCATTATTAACAACAATATGAACACAGTCATGAAATTTCTCACAGTGTACTCCATCCTTTTGACTATTCCGACCCTGGTTTTCAGTTTTTACGGCATGAACATGAAGCTGCCCATGGCCGATCTGAGCCTGAGCTGGATCATCACCATCATTATGTCGCTGATTATTGTGGCATTAGTGGGTTACTGGTTCTATCGGCGTCATCTGTTCTAAAAGAATGAACGAATGCACATATGAGCACTTACTAATTGTTAGTGCTAAGCCCACGTGCTATAATGATCTTGTTTGTGACCCAGAAAAACGTGTATTCAAATTTCTCTATGAAAGGAGATCCATTTATGGCAAAAAAGTCCAAGATTGAAAAAGAAATGAAGATTGAAGCCACTGTCGCTAAATACGCCAGTGTGCGTGCTGAGTTAAAAGCCAATCACGACTATGCCGGCTTGCAAAAGCTGCCCCGCAACGCCTCCCCAGTTCGAATTCATCACCGGGATCGTCTGGACGGCCGGCCGCATGCGTACATGCGCAAATTCGGTATTAGCCGGATCAAGTTCCGCGACTTGGCCCACAAAGGGCAAATCCCTGGCGTCCGTAAAGCCAGTTGGTAAATTGAAAAAGTGGCCACCAAACGAAAATTATTTTCGCCTGGTGGCCACTTTTTTAATTGCCCTTATTCTTTAGGATCTGTTTTATCCGTTGGTTCTTTCGCCGCAGGCTTATCCGCTTTCGAATTTGCCTTCACTACCGGCGCTGGGGCGGGTAAACTGGTCTGGGTTTCGTACAAACTGGATGTACTAGTGAACCAGTGCCATAAACGAATCCAAATAATCTTGATGATGGCGTATACCGGGATACCAAACAGTACCCCCGGCAGACCGTACAGACCACCAGCACCCAGCAAGACCATCAAGGTCGTCACAGGATGCATGTCCATCTTGCTGCCAACCACCAGCGGCGACACCACGCGCTGTTCAATCGTTTGTTCCACCATGAAGACGACCAAGACCCAGAAGATCATCTGGGGCGATGTCATCGCCGCCACCAGAACACTAGGCACCATGGCCAAAAAAGACCCTAAGTAAGGAATCAAATTCAGAATCGCCGCTAGAATCGCCAAAGTGACACCATAGCGCTGGCCAATCACGGTGTAGCCAATAGCAAACATGACACCGACCCAGAAAGCCACAGTTAACTGACCACGGATGTAGTTACTGATCGATTGAGAAATTTCGGTCAAAATTTGGCGTAAATGGTCCCGCCAACGCGGCGGTGCAATGCGGACAATGCTATCGCGAAAAGCATCTGGGCTTTTAAGCATAAAGAATAATAAGAACGGCGCAGTGATGATCGCCATCACGACACCCGTAATCGTGCCCACGGCGCCACCAATGTTTTGCAGTGCACTAATTGCTCCGGATTGGACCCGGGTGATCCAATTCGACGACACATTGTGCATCGCATCTTCTACCGACTTGGTAACCGCATGAAAACGGGAATCGGCCAATAAATCGGTGACCCATTTTTCTAATCCGGTCCAATAGCCCGGCAATGCCGCCACGAATTGTCCCACTTGAGTTTGAATCAACGGGATCAAGGTCAGGACACCCCAAATCAGCAGTGCCAAAATGATAACAAACAATACCAACGTGGACACCACCCGGGGGACATGCCATTTATGTTCAGCAAAAGACACTGTGGGTTCCATTAAGTAATAAAATACACCGGCTAACAAAACGGACGGCAGCAAAATATTAATCACTTTGCCAACCGGCGCAAAGATCCCATCAACTTTGGTGAATAAAAACAACACGATCAAGGTCAACAAAATATTGACCAAGGCCACGGTTAATTTATTATTGACGAACCAGCGGAAAAACCAGGATTGATTGAAATGTGCCTGTTTCCGTGAATTAGAGTTTTGTTGTTGCTCCATCGCGAATCTCCCTTCGTGATGCCCGAGTACTATCCCTGGTGGATGTAAACCAGCGGCGTGCCCACCGTGAATTCGGGCATTTGCAAAGCGCCATCTAACGGTGCCAGATACAATGCATTCTGCAATCGATCGCCGGCCAGTTTGTCAGTGAACACCAGCGCGACATGGCCCAGCGTCTGCAAGTTAGCAGACGCCGCCCGGCCGACATAAGTGACCGTGTAGCGATCATCGTTAATCTGCACTTGATCCCCTTGGGCCATTGTTAACTGGGCCTGCGCGGCTTTGTCTGAGAAGCGCTGAATAACTGCGATGGACGCAATTTCATCCGTGGCTTCCTCACCAAACAATACCACCATTGGGTCGGCATGGCCCAAAGCCTGCTTGCCGATTGCTGTGACTGTTGCCTTTGTTTCTGTCATCATCATGCCTCGTTTGTCATATTTTGGAGTATCTGTTACAAAATCCCATTTTATCATAGTCTGCACTCCTCTGACCCCGACTTGAGACCGGTTTCCATGCTATACTTTTCCCTAGAACCGATGGAAGGAGCAAAACCTCTTGCAAGAAAAAATTTATCTCGGCGGTTATACCAAGCGCATTTCGCAAGGTATTTACGAAGCCGCGCTGGATACCGATACAGAAAAAATCAGTGACCCGCAAAATATTATTTCAATTAAGGGTGCCACGTATATCGCCTATGATCCCCAAGGGCGTCATCTTTTTGCCATCGAGGCTAAAGACGGTCAAGGCGGCGTCGCTAGTTACGATATGGCGGGCCACACCCCTAAGTTGATCAACGAAGTCTTGGCTCCGGGCTCT
This sequence comes from Schleiferilactobacillus perolens DSM 12744, assembly GCF_001435585.1. Taxonomy (GTDB): domain Bacteria; phylum Bacillota; class Bacilli; order Lactobacillales; family Lactobacillaceae; genus Schleiferilactobacillus; species Schleiferilactobacillus perolens. The sequence goes on along the minus strand of NZ_AZEC01000004.1, from coordinate 181,401 downwards.
TCGCCGGCCCATATTTTCTTTGATGCCGACCGCTCTCTGCTCTATGCTGCCAACTATCATAAGGGCACCATTCAAGTCTTCACCGTGTCTCCCGCTGGCGAATTAGCGGAAGTGACCGTGGTGACCCACGAAGGCCATGGTCCCAAGCCCGAGCAAGACGCCGCCCATGTCCATCAAACCATTTTGACCCCGGACAAGCGGCTGGTCTCCTGCGATTTAGGCATGGACCAAGTGGACACATATGATGTGTCGGCAGACGGTCAATTGACCCATGTGGCGACATTCGCTACCCCGGCTGGCTTTGGACCCCGCCACATGGTCTTCCACCCGACCCAGTCCATCGCGTATTTACTGGGCGAACTCGGCAGCGCCGTCATTGTCTTGAATTATGACGCCACTAAGGGCAGTTTCTCGCCACTGATGGAAACGTCCCTCATTCCCGACGACTGGACCGCCTTCAACGGTTCGGCTGCGATTCGCATCAGCCATGATGGCCGCTTCTTATATGCTTCCAACCGGGGCCACGATAGTATTGCCGTGTTCAGTGTCAGCCCGGACGGTCGCAAGATCAGTCTAATTCAACGGATCAGCACGGAAGGTAAGATCCCCCGGGACTTTGCACTAGACCCTACTGAAAAATATGTCTTGGTCGTGAATCAAGATTCTGATAACGGGACTTTGTATCGCCGCGATTCAGAAAGCGGCTTCTTGACCAAGATCCAGCAAGATATTACGACGCCGGAGAGCACGTGTGTCGTTTTTGTTCGTTAAACTTCGGTAAACGCGCTACTCCCATCCTCCTCAGTACGATATACTTAGGCTCGTTAATGTATATCTTGAGGAGGATTTTTTCGTGCTGAATATTTTAAAAGCAGTGATCCTAGGCATTATTGAAGGTGTCACCGAGTTTCTGCCCATCAGTTCTACGGGACATTTATACCTGGCTAACGAATTCGTGAAACTAGACGAATCCCCAGCCTTTATCACCATGTTCATGGTCGTGATTCAACTGGGCGCAATCCTGGCAGTGGTCGTGCTCTACTTCCATCGCCTCAATCCGTTCTCGCCCAAGAAGACCCACGCAGAAAAAAGCGATACGTGGCGATTATGGTTTAAAGTCATCTTAGCAGTCATTCCATCCATGATTGTCGGCCTGTTGCTAAACGACTGGATGGATGCACATCTCAATACGTGGCCTGTGATCAGTGCCACGTTGATTATTTATGGGGTATTGTTCATTGTCGTAGAACGTTGGAACGCGCATCGGACACCACGGGAAACGGATCTCAACGCCGTGAGTCCTGCTACGGGCTTCAAGATTGGGCTCTTTCAATTACTCAGTCTAGTACCAGGAACCTCCCGTTCTGGCGCGACAATTCTTGGTGGGATCACGATTGGTGCTTCCCGCTTCGTGGCCACTGAGTTTTCATTTTTTCTGGCGATTCCCACAATGGTGGGGGCGTCCGGCTTGAAATTAGCCAAGTATCTGCTGAAGGGCAACACATTCACTGGGGATGAACTCATGGTGTTACTGGTCGGTACATTCGTGTCTTTCATCGTCGCCTATATTTCTATCCGGTTCTTGCTGAACTTTATCAAGCGCAACGACTTCCAAGGATTTGGCTGGTATCGGATCATTTTAGGGATTTTAGTAATTGCCTGGTTCTCATTCCATTAGTTGGTTGAAAGGAGTCACCACATGGTTCAATTTTTAAAAGAAGTCGCCGTTGAAAACTTCACCCATATTCCAGCATTGTTGGCCGCTGGGGCGGACCGCATCGAATTGAATGACAATCTCGCAGTGGGCGGGACCACCGTCAGTCGCGGCGTCATGGCCGAAAGCATTCGTTATGTCCACGAAAAACAGCGCAGCATTGCGGTCATGATCCGGCCCCGGGGCGGCAATTTCGTGTATAACGACACCGAAGTCAAAATGATGGAGACTGATGTCTTCGTCGCCCAGGAACTCGGGGCCGACGCCATTGTCACCGGTGCTTTGACCCCGGCTGGCGACATTGACACGGACGCCATGGCGCAACTCATTGCCGCGGCAGCGGGAATGACTGTGGTCTTCCACATGGCCTTCGACGCCATCCCCCAAGACAAACAGACGGCTGCATTAAAATGGCTGGCTGCCCACGACGTCTCCCGGGTTCTCACCCACGGCGGCCCGTTAACTATTCCGATTCAAGACACCCTCGCCCATCTGGCGGAAACGGTCCAAGCTGCCCCTAAAAATCTCACTATTCTTCCGGGCGGCGGCATTACTGCCGTGAATGCAGATGAAATTGCGACTTCACTTGGCGTCAAACAACTTCACGGCACCAAGCTGGTTACGATTTAAACCAGCCGTCTGACCAATAAAAAACGTCGTCACGGAGCAAATTCCGTCACGACGTTTTTTATTTTTCCGCAGCGCGCCAAACCATCGCCCGTAAACTGCACAAATCCGGGGGCAGCGGTGCCGTCACCATAATGTTTTGCCCAGTCAGCGGCTGCCGCAACCGCAATACATGGGCGTGCAAAGCCTGCCGATCGATTAACGGGCTAGTGGTCCCGTATAGATCATCACCCACCAGCGGATGGCCTAATGCGTCAAAATGGACCCGAATCTGATGTGTCCGCCCCGTCAACAGCCGAACCGACACGATGCTTGCCTGCGCCGTCGTCGTATCCACAGTATAGGCCGTCAGCGAAGCCTTCCCGCCGACTTTCACCATTCGCGCATACAGCGAATCTGGGGCCCGATCAATGGGCAGATCAATCAACCCGCTCCCAGGGGCCAAGGCACCAGTCACCACGGCAAAATATTCCTTGATCATCGCCTTGCTTTGAATCTGGTGATCCAGCAAACTATGGGCCAAACTGTGCTTGGCAAACAGCATGACCCCGCTGGTATCCCGGTCTAACCGGGACACCACGTGGACCGCATCACTTTCATTACCAATCTCGTGCAGATACCCCTTCACCCGGTTGGCCATGGTGTCTCGGGGATGCTGCGGGGAGGGAATGGATGCGACAAACGGCGGTTTATTCACGATCAACAAGTCTTGATCCTCATACAGCACATGGATTGGCAAATCAGACGGAATAATATTATCCGCACTGCGTTCCGGCGGCGCCACCAAGCGAATGACATCTCCAGGATGGATAGGGTAATCCGAATTGCGCTGATGACTGTTCACAAAAAGCGCCCCACCATTAAACTTGGTGCGGCTAATAAACGACCGAGACAGCCCTAAGTGCGTGAGAAAGGTCTCCATTGACTCAGGTCCATCATCCGGTACGACCCATTTGAAAATCATGACCGTTTAACATGGGACTGCTTGCTGCCGATGAAGGCATCCTCCACCCGGTCCCAGAAGTGCATGTGGCGATAACGAGCAAAATGAATCCGCTCTTTAGCGACTCGGAAAGTAACCTGTGAAATTGGCCGCACCCGATGGGTAAAAGAATCCACCGTCAGAATGTAATCTTCCTGAGCGTCCGGCCGAATGGTAATAAATTCATCCGGTGCAATCACGATGGGGGAAGACAAGGTCCGGAAAAGTCGATTGTTGATGGAGGCCACTTCGGTCATCTGCAATGCCTCTAACCGGGGATGCAGCACAGCCCCGCCCAGTGACTTGGAATAGGCCGTCGACCCAGTCGGGGTGGAAATACACAGACCGTCGCCGCGGAAACTTTCAAACAGCTCATTGCGAATATAAACTTCCGACTTCATGGTCTTGTTCACTCGGCGAATGGTCGATTCGTTCAGCGCGACATAGTGGTCGTGGCCGCCGTCGAAATATTCCACGTACACATCCAACAACGGATAACTCACACTTTGTCCAGAATCTTTCGTTAATGCCTCAACCAACTCGGGCAGTTCATAATCCCGCCAGTCAGTATAGAAGCCCAGATGGCCAGTGTGTACCCCAATAAATCGAATCCGGTCCAGTTGATGGGCATACCGATGAAACGCCGACAGCAGTGTGCCATCGCCGCCCACCGTCACCACGATATCCGGATCGCGGCTGGTCAAAATTATATTCCGATCCCGTAATTCCCGCGATAATTTATTGCGGAACGTGCGGGACTTGGGCTTATCATTGCTAAATATCGCGATTTTCATCGTCGTCATGGTCGTCTTTCTCTCCCGTATCTGTATCATTATCCGTCTGACTCTCACCGCCAGCACCCGTCGATTGTTTGCCGCGGCTGTAATTAAACATGACCTGCGCATCCTGAATTTCTTCGCGAATGGCCGACATTTCTTTATCCAGCATAAACGCCGCTTCCGCCGCCCGCTTCAATCGATCGTTGATCTCTTTTGGAAATGCCTTCGGGTATTTATAGCTGAGGGAATGTTCAATGGTCGCCCAGAAGTTCATCGCCAGTGTGCGGATCTGAATTTCCGCCAAGATCTTTTTCTCCCCGGTAGCCATTTGGACTGGGTAAGAAATCACCATATGGTAACTGCGATAACCGCTGGGTTTGTCATTCGTGACATAATCCCGTTCCTCGACCACCTGCATATCCGAGCGTTCGCGCAACAAGTTGACGACGTCGTAAATATCCTCGACGAATTGGCACTGAATACGCAGGCCCGCAATATCCTGCATGTCTTCTTCTAAAAGAGCCGGTTCAATGACCCGGCGATGCATTTTTTCAATAATACTGGGAACTGGCTTGACCCGGCCGGTGACAAACTCGATCGGAGTGTGTTCCCCTTTTTCTAGAAACTCTGTCCGTAATGCCCTTAATTTTATTTTTAATTCGTTCACAGCCTGTTCATAGGGTAATAAAAATGTGGACCAATCTCTGCCCATGATGATACCTGCTTTCCTCGGTGCCTGAGTGTGGCAAACCAATTCACCAGACAGGCCATGCCTGGCGCACCGCTGTTAAATTCCCACCTCAGTTGACACACAAACCTCTGTTATTCTAACATATGTGAGAGCCGTTCCATACATTAGGGGAACGGGTTGTTTTTGTTTTTAAAGACGTTTTACAAATTGCCATTCGTTTTTCCCACTTCTGTGCCTTTTTGTTCGGTCGTGGGTGAAGCCGAGGCATATTTCAACACTTTCTGGGCAAGATACGGTATGATGCAGGTGTTAGAAAAAGAACTCAGCACTTGCCTAAGTGCGGCAAAGCGGTGCCGGCGCTGTCATTGTCGCATTGCTCGAGTAAGCCACTGTTTTATTAAGATGTTCCTTACCCCGATGGTCACTAAAAAGTTGGAGGTTGTCCCGTGATCGAAATATTTCTGTTCGTCAATCCAATTGGCATCGAATGCCTATCCGCAGAACGTTCCACTTTGCGGGCGATTGAGGACTACCCGGATACCGTCCATTACTCATTCGTCCCATTGATCAACTTAAAAATCGTGAAACACTACATGGAATTGAAGCATATTGACCCCACTGACCTCAAAGCCCAAAACGAGATCAATCGGGTCGCCTATTCTGTGGCATTAGATTTTAAAGCAGCCAGTTTTCAAGGTACCAAAAAAGCTCGGCAATTCTTGCTGTTCATGCAGTCCGCCATCAATGAACATGATCGCCAGTACACGCCGTCATTAATCGAAGAAGGTTTGAAATTAGCCCACATTGATGTGACCATGTTCTGGGAAGACCGGCATAGCACGTATGTGAAGAGCGGCTACGAAAAAGACTTGGCCGCCGCCACCCGAATGGGGGTAGAAACAGCGCCATCCATGGTGCTCTTTGACTACTCCAAGGATATTGATCATTCCGGTTTGCTTGTGGCCGGTTGTACGAATGAAAATATCATTCGCGGCCTGTTTTCCCACGCCGGCGATCTGGATGACCATGCCGCCAGCCATTCCCGTCGCCACTTTCACGTTTTATGACCCGCCCTTTGCCGGGCCAGCCAGTGGATCGGATAATCGATCCACTTTTTTTGTGCCGTCAAAGATAACAACGGCGCGTCCAGGCGTGGCGGTGGCGGAAGTGCCCCGCCGCTTCGCTCCGCCAGCCAAGTATGCACGGCAAAATCAAAAAAAGAACCTGTAAACACCGGTGGCAACGGTGTGGTTGGGAAACACCAGGCGGGAATGTCAGTCACCAGCAAACCCTTGGGATACAAATTATGCAAAAGAGCCCGCATCCGCGGATCACGGCGGCGCACCCGCCATTCTAACTGTTGGCGCCAGGCGGCCACCGAGAAAGAGGCCGCATTAGCCACCCTGTGCGCCTGACTGTGCCAACGATTAAATTCGGTCCAGGGATGAGTCAACGAATACCGTACCCTGTCCCCACCCTGCCACCTTTCTTGATGGGGTGCTTTAGTCAAATGGTGCCACAACTCTAATTCCTGATAAGGGGCACGCAGGACATACACGTAAAAACCAAGCTGCGGTGAATATTGACAAAATTGGGCGGTTTTGGCACACCAGCGCGACTGGGGAATATAGTTAGCCCCCAGTATCCACCAATCCCGCCAGCCCGCCTCGGCGTATCCCCGATGGCGAGCGTGCAAATCCGCCTGCGTGATGGGACTGCACTGGTATTCCAAAGCCAGTTGCTGACTGGGGACACAGACATCGATCCGCTGCTGGCCATTCGCCACGACCTGTTCATTGGTCACCGTCAATTGACTATTTACCAACCACTGACTTAACGCGGCTTTCCCCGCCTGGTGCCCGGCACTTTCTACATCGTGTTGTCCGCCTGCCTGCGGTGTATGGGCGAAGAACCAAGTCCGTTGGCGGCGGCGCAGTTGCACGGCTTGCTGGCAATTCGCACAAGTGTAGGGCGGTCGCTGATTGGCAGCGGCAATCACCGCTGACTCCAATTGTCCTTGACCATTCAACGCAATCCGCATACCGATCACTCCTTCAATAATTAGTACGCAAAAAAGCACCGGTCAACTGAATGACCGGTGCTAATAATTCAAATTTTGCGACTCATTACTTTTGCGGCTGACCAAAGAAGTGTCCGACTTGATGCAATGCACTCTTCGCCATGAGCAAGTGCCCATGTTCAGAAAGCACCTCTGGCGTCACATTACTGACCTCTTGACCATATTCATTGGCAATGGCTAAGTAGTCGTCCTGCGACATATCCAGCAAGTCGCCCTCTGGCATGGTGAAGACTAAGTAGTAGCGGTTCTTATAGGAGTACAGATCCACATCCACTTCGTCATCATTGAGCACATCGGCCAAGGATACAATATCTTCAAAATCAGCAAACGCGAGTACTTTTGTCATTGGTTGGTTGCCATAGTGGGCATGTTTCGCCGTACCCACACTTTTACGACTTTCTACGGACGAATCATCATCGTACCCGCCCAATTGACGTTTAACGAAATCCGATACATCCTCGTGATCATTATTACTTGAGACTCGGGCATTCCGACGAATCCGGCGACGCGGGCCGTCTTCTTCGTCATCATCCATATCGCCCTTGCTAATCAAGAGCTCCAAGCCATTTTTATTCGGCATCACTTGGAAGGTGACCGCATCATTGCTGACGAAGGTATGGTCTTTGTCGACCTCTTCCAAGATGCTGTAGAAAAAGCGTTCGATTTGTTTACGATTACCTAACAAATCCAGAACAGTAACGCCCCGCTCAGCGAGATCTTCACTGCCCAGTATCACCCGAATCGTATTATCATTGATTCGTTCCATTTCCATTCCGGATGCACCTCGCTTCCAGGAACTGCGTACACATCTTACATCGACTTAATTATAACAGTGTTAATCCAAAATGCCCAATACACAGTACCCGGTATGTTAGCGCAGTGAATGACGCAAGTCAAGAGGGCGGAGCGGACCGGTTAGGGGCGTAAACAGAAGGCAGGGGCAGGCAGAAAACCCGCACTTAGGTTTTATGTCTGCCCTGCCTTCTGTCCTAGCCCCTGGTCCGCGCAGCCCGTTTACGCGGTAATGTCGGGTCACTTGCCGTGCCAAAGCTGCGCAATCTCCGGTGGCCGGGGGCTGGAACGTGGTGACGGCGCTTTGAGCCCGCAAAGTGCGCGGTCTCAAAGTCGCCTAACAGCATATAAACTAGGCCAGGACCGGGCCAAGTTTATTGCTGTTTCCACCACTGAGCCCCATGCCACCTCCGATTGCTCCGCATTGGCACTACCCTGTTGCGACCTATAAATCATTTGTTATCCCGCATTAGGCCCAACCACAAAAAAACAGCCCTAACGCAAGGACTGTTTCCCCATACCGCGTCGTCCCAAACGACGCTTTGCTTGCTCCTTTTGATCTTAGAAACCGGCCATTAATTGCGCCTGTTGTAATTCCATTGCCCGTACTTCGCGGGGCAGGAAACGACGAATTTCGTCTTCGTTGTATCCCACTTGTAACCGCTTATCATCCAAAATAATTGGACGGCGTAACAGTCCTGGATGCTGTTGAACTAAATTCAACAGTTGGTCGGTGGTCAAATCATCAAGATTGATCCCCAGCTCCTGGAAAACCTTCGAACGGGTCGAAATAATTTCTTCGGTCCCGTTTTCTGTCATCCGTAGAATATCCATTATTTCCGCCTTGCTTAACGGATCAGTGAAAATATTCCGTTCGACAAAAGGAATGTTATGTTGCTGAAGCCAAGTGCGCGCTTTACGGCAAGATGTGCAACTCGGCGAAATGAAAAGTGTCACCATGGTGCAGGACCCCCCTCTACCGCTGTGACAACAATTAATCTGAACTACATTGTCATTATACACAACAGCCGCCAAAATGGCTATACAGTTTCGGTAAAAAACACATCTTGCAAAACTGTAAGTGGGACTTTTAACAGCTTCACACCAGTGGTGAATCGGATTTCATGCCATTTTTTGCAATTTTAAACACAAAACTTGAAATGCAAATATTTTGCTTAACCGCGTGGATTATGGGGCAATGACCCAACTGTTCAAGTATTTGGACGAGAACATACGGTTGCCACACACAATTGTAACGGTCTTGTAATAAACACCATCAAAGTGTCCTAGACCATTTCTAGGTGATTGATGTTACTTGCTAATGTGACTTTAATGTCTCCGGCTGCTTCTTGGGCTTGTTCCTGCAATTTTGCCAGTGACAGCTGTTGCGGCAGGTGGGAGACTATGAGCCGACCCACTTGGGCATCCCGGGCCAGTTTGCCGGACTCGCCAGCGGTCATGTGCCAGGCCACACCCTGATGATCGTTCAAGAAATTAGTGTCTGTAATCAGCACATCGGAGCCGCGGACAAAATCCGTCAGTTCTGGGAAGTACCGAGTATCGGCAGTGAAACTCAAGACTTTGCCGGTCTTGGCCTCTTCAATGCGCATGGCAAACGCGGGGATTGGATGGACTGTCCGCATGAACGTGAAGGTCAACGGTCCGATCGTGATCGGGGCAGTGTCCGTATAGGGCTGACCGATCGTGGCTCCCGGCCAAGTCAAGGTGGCAAATTCGATGGGATTTTGCGTATTACCGTAAATCGGCAGCACTTTCTCTTTACGCGGTCCCTGCTTCAATTGCCACAAATATTGCAGGACCCCAAGATCGGCCGTATGATCGTGGTGATAGTGAGAAATGACCGCCGCGTCCAGTTGCAGCGGATCAAGCACCTTTTCCAACGCACTGAGTACACCACTGCCAGCATCCAGCAAAACGTTGGTATCGCCGCTGCGTAACAAGTACCCACTGGTACCGGCCTCTGCTGTCGGGTAACCGCCAAAATAACCGAGAACTTGAAATTCCATAAAATAAAACCTCCATTATTAATAGAAATGAGATGTTTCGATGACTGAATTAATTACCGTATTGGGGTCCGCCGATTATTTGCAGACCCGGCAATCCCTCATCCCAGCCAGCCGTCTTTTGGTTCCCTGGGAAAGCGATGGGGATGGTTTGTTATTGGGGACCACCGACCGCACCATACCACAATTTCAGGCCGCCGCCTATTACACAATCACGACGCAAGTGGGGCCATTTGATCAGGATGGTTTTTATCACTTTTGGCATCTGGGTTTCAAACGGACAGACGATGCACTATTTCAAAATGCCCTGGCTCCTGCCTTTATCGATGACTTAATGACCGCTACTCAAGCCACCGCCCTGCGCCTTGCCCGTTCCCAGCAGGAAAAGCACGCTTGGTTGCTGATTTTGCAAACTCCCCAGAAGCCAATTAAACAGCCGCTGCACACGTTTGTACCCGCCACCATGCAAGACTTCATTGAGCGCTCTACGCACAGCCTAAGCGGCTTCTACGCCCATATTTACGTGGATAACGCAGGAATCAACGGGGCGTCACGGAACGACGCACCATCTGCGCCGACAAAATGAAGAAAACCCATGATACCAATGCAATCCCGCCCAGCACCAAGAGAAAGAGTGCCAAGGAGTTCTGGTAATCAATCACCTGCCATAGAATCTGCAGGGCAAAGAGTGCATTGACTGTGGCCAGCAGGACTGGTAACGAGTAACGCCAAGCCAGCTCGGAGTATTCCATTCGCCGAATCTCATCGGCAGTCATGCCCAGGGTAAAGAATAGATCCACCCCGGACGTCCGCTCTGCCCAGGCGCGCAATGTCAGCATGCTATTGACAGCAAACAAAATGACCACGCTCAACACCAAGCCGACAAAGATGTTGACGCCAATTTCACGCCGCATCTGAGCCTGGACTACCGGTGCAGATATGACGAACTGATCGCGGGCAGTCTTGCTGCTGGTGACTTTTAGCTTCATTTGTTGCGGCTGCTGCGCATTGCCTTCAACACTGAAATATTGCTGCATGCGGGTCTTCGGTAGCACCGCCAAGGCCTTATTGATTTGGGTCGTGGACGGATCGGTGGCGGTATTCAAACCATATAGTGTGATCGTTTGGGCCGGGTTGATTTGCCGCCACATCTTATCCGTCACCACCATCGTCGTGGTCGGCAGCAGATCCATGGAGTACGGCGTATCCAATTTAGCCACTGCGCGCCAAGGCACTAATTTTGCCTGGCGCGTTTTAACGCGGGGCGGCAGATAGGAAAACATTGCTAGGTTGGCGCTGTAAAGATCGCTTAACGCCGCCTCGTTGCCACGCAAAGTTTGTAACGGATCAAGATCTTGCAAGGGTTGCAATTTGCGGTAATCCGATTGGCGCATGATGGCGGCTGGGGCCATCGTCATCTGGCGTTGCCCGGTTTGCTGGTTTTTGATCCCATAGGCCACGGGCTGGATCTTGAATGGGGTAGATGCCACTTGATTCACGTTCACCCCCATACCCGTCAGCTGTTTTTGCAATTTCAGCCAGCTGTCTCGATCAGTGGTCACGAAAGTCATCCGGGCTTCCTTAATTGATTGGCGATTGGCCACGGATAAGGTCGTCGTCAACATGCCGCCCACGCTCACCACGATGGACAGTAAAATTGCCCCGCCCCACAATACTAAGGCCTGACTACGAAATTGATTTTGCAGCCGGCTCAAGCGTAATAACCGATTCTTTCGGAGCGGCCACTGCGGCAGCCGGCGCAACCCATTGAACAATAATGGCAGTCCTGAGCGCACGAGTAGAAACTCACCGACCACGACCAACAACAGGATACTATTCATTAGGCCTAACAACACCCAGGGACTCATAGTTTTACCGCGGAGTAAAATTGGCCAAAAATTCACTGCCAAACCGAATCCCGTCGCCGTGGCTAATATGCCCAAAATTGTGCCCAAAAAAGGCGGCCCCCAGCGCCAAGAATCTGGCATGCCAGTTTTCATATGCAGCAGTCGCAACGGTTTGATTCGGGCCACCTGCCGCATGACGTCCAGTTGCAAGAAAACGGCAATGACGCCAAACCAAAAGATCGTTTGACCAATTGCCACATTATTCCACGGCCCCACAAAATGAGTCGGTAAACCCATAAATCGTTGCAACAGCAAGACCGCCAAAGGAGCAAAAAGCAAGCCAAAGCCCACGCCCGTGATGACAACCAGGACGAGCATCAGCAAACCGATTTGGGCGATGGTCCGATACAGCAACCGATTGCTGATGCCCCACAGTTTGTATAACGCAATTTCTTGACTGCTTTGGCGCAAAATATATCGTTGACCATAGTAAAGCACGGCCGCAAAGAAAATCACGATGACGACAGCGGCCACGAGAAAAAGACTACGGTCCGCCGATTGTATCCACTGCTGCGCAATGGTGCGGGTCCGCATGAGAATATAGAAAAAAGCCACAAGGAAAATCGCCGACAACCAGAACAGGAAATTATGGTGCAGGATCCGTCTGGCCACTTTAATCTGGGTGTGAGAATTCGTGCCAATGACCCCCTCCCCCAATAGTGGCCTGCATGTCGATAATGGCGTCGAAAAAGGCCTGACGTTCACCGGAGCGGCGAATCTCGGCAAAGAGACTGCCATCTTTGATAAAAATAACCCGGGAACAATAACTGGCCGTGAAGGCATCGTGGGTCGCCATCATGATTGTGGTATGCCACGCACGATTAATATCAGTTAAATACCGCAATAATTCCGTGGCTGCCTTCGAATCCAGCGATCCCGTCGGCTCATCAGCACAGACCAGCGCTGGTTTCGTAATCAAGGCCCGGGCCACGGCTACCCGCTGCTGCTGACCCACTGAAAGCTCCCGGGGATATCGGTCTTTCAGGGACGCTAAGCCAGTCACGGTCAACACTTCCGTTAATCGCTCCTGAGCGTCTGACACTCGCCGGGCATTGATCGTCAGTGGCATTAAAATATTTTCGCGCACAGTTAATCCCGGCAGTAAATTGAAGTCTTGAAACACGAAGCCCAGTTGTTCCCGGCGGAATTGTGCCAGTCGTCCGCCGCGTAAGCGAGTCACATCGGTATCGGCTACCCGAACTGTGCCGTTGGTCGGTGTGTCAATTGTTGAAATGATGCTTAGCAATGTCGTTTTCCCGGCCCCGGAAGGACCCATGATGCCGACAAATTCGCCTTTTTCTACCATGAATGTGAGGCCGTTCAACGCCCGCACAGGATGCAGGCGGTGGCCAAACACTTTTGTTAATCCTTGTACAACGACTAATGCCATATCGTCATCCTTCCTTGCTACGATCATCCCGCCGTGCCAAAGCTGCGCAATCTCCGGGAAAATGGAGCTGGAACGCTGTGACGGCGCTTTGATCCCGCTGAGGAGCGCGGTCTCAAAGTCGCCTAACCGCATACAAACTTGGCAAAACCGGCCAAGTTTATTGCGGTTCCCACAGCTGAGCTCCATTTTCCCTTCGATTGCTCCGCATTGGCACTCACCATGTCGAGACACTTAACCTTATGCGTTAGTAAAGCTGCGTGCCTTGTCAATTGCAATGAGAATCAGTACCATAATATCAGAAAGAGAATGGAGGTTTCGCCCGTGTTCAAGATTATGATCGTTGAAGACGACCCCACCGTCAGTCGGCATATTGCCCAAGCCATTACTGACGCCGGCTGGCAGCCAATTCCCATCACTGATTTTACCGATGTATTCGGTCAATTTGTCAGTGCCCAACCGGATCTAGTCTTAATGGATATCAATTTACCCGGGGGCCACGATGGCTTCTATTGGAATAAGCAGATTCGGGCCAACTCACAAGTACCGGTAATTTTCATTTCATCCCGCAACAGCAATATGGATATGGTCACGGCGATGAACGGTGGTGCTGATGATTACGTGGAGAAGCCTTTTGCTGCTTCTGTCCTGTTAGCCAAAATCAATGCCCTGTTACGCCGTACTTATCATTATAGTACCCAAAGCAGCAAGATTTTGCAGTATGGCGGGGTCACCTTAGACTTGGAAAGTTCCACCGTCCAAGTGAATGATGCCGCCGTGGATCTGACCAAGAACGAGTACAAGCTGCTGCAGTATCTACTCCGGCGCCACGGCCAGTTGATCTCCCGGGCCAGTTTGCTGCGCGCGTTGTGGGAAGACGAGCGGTTTGTGGATGACAACACCCTGACCGTCAATATTAACCGATTACGCAAAAAGTTAGCTGACGCCGGTTTGGCGGATCTGATTCAGACTAAAGTGGGGAAAGGCTACCTGATTCCATGAATGTCGGTAAGTATCTCCAGGACCACATTGCCCACATGCTCTTTTGGCTCGTGGGTCTGCTCATTGCCGATTTGGTCCTCTGGTTAGCCCCTGGTCAACGACTGATCTCTTGGCCGACTTTGATTTATCTCGATATTTTACTCACGGTATTCTTCCTGATCTTTATCGTGGGGGTTTATTACTATCGGGCCAAATGGTACCGCGGCATTCAGCAACGCCGGCAAGCCGGTGCTGACGCCCTCAATTGGCCTTTGACCGGTGCCCAAAACGAGTCCCAGCAATATATGCAGGATTACGTCAACGACATCCTCACCCTCCATCGGCAAAGCACCGATCAGCTGCTGCAGGAACAGGAAGATCAGCAAGCCTTCATCACCCGCTGGGTCCACGATATCAAGGTTCCCTTGGCGGCGCTGCAGCTCACCAGCGATCAAATTGCCGATCAAGTGGATGACCAGACTTACACCGACATTACCACCCAACTCGAACGGGTTAACCACTATGTCGAAGAAGTTCTCTATTATTCTCGTCTGAGCAGTTTTGCCAATGATTATTTACTGCGCAACCACAGTCTGCGGGAAATCGTCAGCAGCGCCCTGCGCAGTCAGATGAACAGTTTTTTAGGTAAAAATTTACAATTATCGATGTTCGACAATGACTTCCAGGTTCTCACCGACGACAAGTGGCTGCTCTTCATCGTCAATCAAATTCTGGCCAACAGTGTCCAATACACCCCGCAAGGCGGCAGAATCACGATTACGGCGAGCCAAGACAAACAGGCCACGCAATTAACGATCCAAGATACCGGTGTCGGCATTGACCCCGGTGACTTGCCCCGAATTTTTCAAAAAGGCTTCACCGGTAAAAACGGTCGCGAACACAACGCCCAGTCCACCGGTCTAGGCCTTTACCTGGCCCACACCATGGCCCAGCGTCTCGGACATACCTTGACGGTCCATTCTAAACCCGGCCAAGGCACAGCTGTGACAATCACGATGCCGTTTCTCAGTTATTACAGCGACGACCACGCGACAGTGACGACGCCTCGGTTGACGGGTTTGAACGAGTCCAATCAGGATGATCAAGAGAATACGCCACAATAATTTGATCGGAAGCATGCCGTTGCATTCATAAAAAAAGTCTCAATTCCCTGTATTCAAGGGTGATTGAGACTTTTCTTGTTTTTGGAGTTAAAATACCTTAATTTGCGTCAGCGGCCAATACCGCAGCTTCACCACGCCCACAATCTTGCTGGCCTTCACATAGCCGAATATTCGACTATCCTTGGACACATTCCGGTGATCCCCCATCACAAAGTATTCGCCTTTGGGGACCTTATTACCAAAGCCCTTGGAAGCTAAAGAAAAGTCGTCAGTATATTGCACGCCAGTCGGCAGTTCAGATTCATAAGCTTTCAAGTACGGTTGCGCCAGTTTCTTGCCATTGATGTACATGGCATCGTTCTTTGATTCCACCGTATCCCCGGGCATGCCGATCACCCGCTTAATATACAATGTGCCGGGGGCGTCTGGCGCATCAAGAACGACCACATCGCCGCGGTCGATTTTGTCGTGGCGCAGGGCAATGACCCGATCGCCGGACTCGAAGGTGGGCTGCATGGAGGGACCGGATACTTGATCGTTCGAAAGAACAAACGAGAACAGTAAGGCCACGATCCCCACAAATACCGCGGTTAAGCCTAGTGTTTGTAAGAACCATTTGCCGAAGCTCTCGTCTTCTTCACCGTTTTGTTTCTTTTTATTATCCTGTTTTTCCATGTTGTCCCTCTGCTTTCTCGATTATCTCAACATAAGTATATCCTACCGAGAAAGCCGTGCGTGTGCAATAACGGAGAAGATTATCTCTTTTTTTCAGAAAAATCGGTTGCCGGACAAATTTCCGACAACCGATTTTTGCTCAATTCAATTATGCGGCAATCTTAGATGCTTTCAGCCCCATGGCATTCACGGCCACAATGACAGTGGATAAGGACATCAGGATCGCCCCCACGGCTGGATCCAGGATGATGCCCGCAAATGCGAGAATCCCCGCGGCTAGAGGAATGGCGAGAATGTTGTAGCCAGCCCCCCACCACAAGTTCTGGGTCATTTTACGGTTGGTGATTTTGGCTAAATCCAAGAAGTGAAGAATATCGTGGGGATCAGACTTCACGAGTACCACATCGGCAGAATCAATCGCCACATCGGTACCGGCACCAATGGCCACCCCGATATCGGCTTGGGCCAAGCTCGGTGCATCGTTGACCCCATCGCCCACCATGATGACGTGATGACCTTCTTTTTGATACTGCGCGACCATCTTTTGCTTGTCATCCGGCAAAAGGCTCGCATGGAATTGGGTTAACCCCAACAAATCGGCCACATGCTTCGCTGCTTGCGGATTATCACCCGTCAACATGACTGGGGTGATCCCCCGCTGCTGCAACCCGCTAATCAATTCCTTCGCACCGGGCTTGATCGTATCACCTTCTGCCACCATGCCTTGGACGGTATTGTCTTGGAGCAGGAAGCTGACGGAATTGCCCTTGCTGGCCCATTCATTGGCTGATTTTTCATCAAAAGCAATTTGATGAGCGGTTAAGTATTTGGCATTCACGATGGTGTATTGGGTGCCATCAATGTTGCCCTTGATGCCGACCCCCGGCAGGTTTTGGGTATCTGTCGCTGGTTGATACGCCACATTTTGCCGCTTAGCCGTACCCACAATAGCTTGGGCCAACGGGTGGGTCGAACTGCTCTCTAGTGCAGCCAAACGCGCCAATAGCGTTTTTTCATCCGTGGCATTTGTCGGCACTAATGCATTGACCGTAAACTTACCCGCAGTCAAAGTCCCTGTTTTATCCAATAAGACATGACTGATCTGGGTGCTGGCTTCAATGGCTTGGCGATTACGGATCAGCAATCCGTTTTGCGCACCGATCGCTGTGG
The DNA here is from genome assembly GCF_001435585.1 of Schleiferilactobacillus perolens DSM 12744. Classification (GTDB taxonomy): domain Bacteria; phylum Bacillota; class Bacilli; order Lactobacillales; family Lactobacillaceae; genus Schleiferilactobacillus; species Schleiferilactobacillus perolens. The sequence continues at coordinate 164,468 of NZ_AZEC01000004.1, read as the reverse complement.
AACGCGCCACAACCAACGGAATAGCTAGCCCCAATGCGTGGGGGCAGGCAATGATAAAGACGGTGACCATCCGCGCGAAGGCGACGTCCAGCCCCTGTGGCAGCCAAGCGAAGAAGGCAATCAAGCCAATCACTAGAGCGGCGTAGAACAGATATTTGGCCACAGTATCGGCTCTGCTTTCTGCGTTCGACTTGGATTGCTGCGCACTTTGGACTAACTGCATCACTTGCGAAAGGTAACCAGATTTCCCGGTCCCGGTGATGGCCACAGTAAGTGTGCCATCATTATTCGTGGCCCCGCCAATCACTTTGTCGCCAGTCTTTTTAGCCACTGCCGCAGATTCACCAGTGACCAGGGATTCGTTCACGGTGGAGGTGCCGTCAGTGACTTGCCCGTCGGCCGGAATACTCTCCCCGGCCCGCACTTGGAACGATTCACCGACTTGCAATTGACTGACTGGCACATCTTCGGTCCGGCCATCCGCCGTTAAGCGGTGGGCGGTCTTAGGCAGCAGCGCCGCCATCTTCTGCAACGCGTCGCCGGCCCCCATCACGGCGTTCATTTCGATCCAGTGGCCCAGCAACATGATCAAAATCAATGTGGCGAGTTCAAAGGAGAAGTCCATGACCATGGTAGCCGGATGCAAGAAATTATTTGCAACAAAGGCATATAGACTATACACATATGATACGGTGATACCCATGGCAATCAGGGTCATCATCGCGGGTTCTTTGCTCTGCAATTCTGCCTTGGCGCCCTTTAGGAAAACAGCCCCGCCGTAAAAGAACAGGATGGTGTCGAACAGCACAACGATCCACGCTTGGATGCTGTTGCCAAATTCAAATGCAGGCCGGTTCAAGCCCATGATCGGCGCCAGCAGCAAAACTGGGAGCGAAAGGATCAACGACACCCAAAACTTCTGCTTCAGGTTGCCCATGTGCATCATTTGACCACCATGCATCATCATGTCGCTGCCGCCCATGTCGTCCATATCCATGTGGCTGTGGTCGTCCATATTTGCCATATCATGATGGTCCATCCCCGCCATATCGTCGTGGTTCATTTTTCCGTGATCCATGCCTGCCATATCGTCATGATTCATACCCGGCATATCATCATGCTTCATGGGCATGGTGTTCTTCCCGTGCATCTTCATTTCGTTATTGGCCAATATGCTCGTCTCCTTCGTTCATATTCATGCAGTTGCCATCGGGCAAGCAGTTGCACGCCACTGTCTTTGGCGCTGTTTTCATTTTCTCTGCTAAAATTTGTTGTAAGTTAGCGATGTCGTCTTGGGATAATTCACGGCTTTGGATCACCGCCGCCACGGCACTGCCCGTCCGCATGGCACACATCGAGTCGAATAACCGAACAGCGGCGGCGTCCATGGATTGTTGCTCCCGAACGGCTGGGACATAGTCGAAAGGCCGGGTGTCACCGACTTGGCTAATGGCGTTCTTCTTGATCAAGCGGCGCAGCATTGTCTTTGTCGTCGAGGGTGCCCATTGGCGCTCGGTTTCCATAATCTCAATGAGTTGGCGGCTGGTCACCCGCTTCAAGGTCCAGACGGCCCGCATTAAGTCCCACTCTGAATCTGTGATGGCGACCTGTTGTTCGTCGATCATGTGCTCATTCCTCTCTTGTTTACGTCTGTAAACTCTCTACGGTTATTAGTCTACAACTGTAAACTTAAAAATGCAAGTGGTCCGGGCAAAAATTTGTGTCGTAAGCCGTGACAATGCTGCGCAATCTCCGGTGGCAAGGGGCTGGAACGCTGTGACGGCGCTTGAAGCCCGCAAAGTGCGCGGTCTTCAAGACGCCTAACCACATCCGCGGCAAAGTGCGCCGCGGTGTGGTTTCCACAGCTGAGCCCCCTGCCACCTCCGATTGCTCCGCATTGGCACTATATCCTGATTAATACTTGTTTGTCGCTAATCCATTCTAAAAAAGGATTTAAGCCCAACCAAGCAAACGGACCACAGCCATGGAAATTACGCCGACAATTACAATTAGTAGCAAGTTCTTGGAAATAATTGCAGCCACAAATGTCGGCACGGAGGCCAATAAATTACCGATGTTAATACCCGGCCATTGTCCGGGGCGATAAATCAGTAAGCTTTCGACAAAGATTGCTGTGAGGATCGCCACGGGGACAAAGCTTAGAAAATCAATCAGCCATGCGGGTAATTTAAAGCGTTTCACTAAAACAAACGGCACGACACGAATCAGCCACGTGACCAAGCCGGCTAGTAAAATTGTGATAAAGACTTTAGTGGTCAAATCGGCGCACCCCCATTCCAAATAAGCACCCCAGCACGGTGGCCGCTAGAATTGCCAGATTGCCGGGCATGAATCGCATCATCAGGACCATGCAAATTGCCACAAAGACGGCAATACCCACTTGGCGCCGACGGGGATCGCTTTTATCCGTAATGATTTGCAGGTATAGCAAACCAATAAACATGGCCACGACGGCGAAGTCTAGGCCCAATACGTCTGGATCAGGAATCATCTGGCCGACCATGGCGCCCAGCACGGTGGCGGCCGCCCAGACGGAATAAGCACCGATATTGGCGGCATGCAACCAGCTGGAATGCAGCTGGTGACCGGTGTGGTTCAATTTATTCATGGTGAGCGCAAAGGTTTCATCCGTTAGCAATGTCCCTGCCAACACGTTTTGCACCATGTTCTCCCCTTGTAATAATGGGGCCACGGTCATACTCATGAGTCCCATGCGGGCATTGATCAGCGCAGTGGACACCACAATTGCGCCAATCGGTGAATGTGCGGCCAGCATAGACACGATCACGAATTGGGCCGACCCTGCATACACAATCAGCGACATCAATAATGCCGCCAACACCGTGAAATGGCTCGTATTGGCAATGATGCCAAAAGCCATGCCGATGCCAATATACCCGAATACCGTGGGCAGCACATCGCGGAAGCCGCTGCGCCACGTTAATTGCTCGTCCAAAAAACCACCTCGCTGACTGAATTATTTTCAGTCTAGCAAAGGTGGCTTTTTTTGCAATGTGGGCGGAGCTAATCCACTGCATTTTTTTCAGTATAAGCCTGACTCAGCAGCTCATGCAGTTGTTGCGTGTCATCGGAACACGACGCCAAACCAAAGTGATACACCGGGCGATGCCAGTTCTTGGGTACATACCGCGGGGCAGATACAATCAGCAGATCCGGCGGGGCACTGGGCGAATATGGCACCATATCCACGAACGGAATATGGGCAAGCAATGAGCGCACTGGCTGTTGCAAGTGATAGCTCAAGCCCATCCGCAAACTCACGCGCAAATGGTGCTGGGTGAACTGTTCCCGATACGCCCGCCAAAACAGATACGTCAGCAAATTGGTGATCTGGTCAAGGACCCGGTGCAGCCAGTAACAGTCTTTCCGACGCGCGACTTTTTCCCAAAAGACCCGCATGCAGCGGCGCAAATCCTGGTAATGACGATTATTCGGGACCAGTTGGGTGCGAATTAATGGGAACAACACCGGCAGAGATTGTTGAAAGTAGAAGATTGGCATCAAGATCAAGTAGGTGTTCACTAACAAGACAGACCACTGCTCATCACATGGCTCACTGCCCATCTCAGCCACCAGTGCCGCCGCCAGCTCATCCGTTAAACCGGCCAGACGATCACTTTCTTTGGTGAGCCGGTCGGCAACAAAATGATACAGTTTATCCTTGACGGACAATACCACTGGTCCAGAAAATACCGCAAAAGCAGCAAAAGCCAATTCGGCATCGGCGTGGAGCAGCTGTTTCTGAGCCAATATGTCGGCCAAAATATCCTTTTCTGGTAAATCAAACCATAAATCCGGAATCGTCGTGTCCGTCACAGCAAAACCCTGCTCCGCCCGTTCCCAGCCCACGCCCAACACCGTCAACAGGCGTTCCCGAATCACAATTGGACCGGCGTAAGGATTGAGGTAACCAGCTAGTTGATCTACCAACGGTACTAGCTCCGGATACCGATCACTGTATTCGTCTGCTGTACACAAGCCAATATCCACCAATAAATTATAAATCATGTATCGAATCAACGGTTCCGAGCCCACGAAATCCAATTGGCGCATATTGATCCGAATGCCATATTGGGCGGCCAGATAATCGGCCAGGGGTTTCAACCGCCGAATCACGGTCATGGGGGATAAGAACACAGTTTTACCAAAGGTTTGAATGGTGCCCTCGGGATGGTGCAGCATATAGCCCATTGCCTGCATGGCCAGACTAGTGGTGACTAAATACTGAAAGTAAACTTCCGGGCGGGCAAGCGATCATCGATTTGGACATCGCCTTGGTCATCCATAAAGCGCGGCATCTCTGGCATGATCTCAGCGAGATCCAGATCAATCTGGCCCAACAGTGACCGGGCCCGGGTTAATCCATATTCGGTAAAGGTGGCGTCCACTGTGCGGTACGAATACGTCCCGGGGGTACCGTTGTGCAGCGCCGTGTAGAGATGCAGCTTGTCATTTGCAGTTTTGTCTAAAAATAAATCAGCAACGGAGGGCATCTTGTCAACCTCTTTTCTGTATATCCTTATCGTTTTCATAAGCTAACCATAGCGTATCAAAACCAACGCGAAAAAGCGACGTTTTTTGATAAAAAAATTCCGCCACTCAATATATACGCATTGAGCGGCGGAATTTTGTGGGAAAAATAACGTATCTGGTTAAATTGCTAGTCGATAATCAAAAGATCTAGTCGGGAGATAAACAGATGGTCGGTTAACTCGATCCATTGGTAACCCTTATCGTCGGCCAAGACGCCCTTAGTCTGCACAACTGTCCCGGATGTGAGAGTCCGTACCGGCTGGGCAAATTGTGGAAAACGATACAGGGGCACAGCACTGCTGCGGTGACTGACCACTTCGGCGCGATGCACAAAAGATGTCGTACGCGGTCCAGCGACTGCCCGGGGCCGTTGCAACAATTGCAGTTGAGCGGTCCGTTTTAACCACACCCCGCCGCCGATATCAAACCATTGTTCGCGGTTGAAACGATCCATCACTGCCCGATAAATGGGCCATGTTGACGCGGCCGGTAGTGCCTTCGCCAATGGCTGATTGGCCACCGGTGCCCGGTACGGATGAACAGGCGTCAGCACCTTACAAAACAGTTCCTGATTCACCGGTAAGGCCAAGACCTGGAGCGTGTCGTATATATATTGGGCGACTTTGCCCTTCGTCGTGAACACGCCGGCACTTTCGGTGGGGGCGCGCAAAATAGGGAACGGATTATTGGGCAAAGGTCGTAAGTGATAGGCATCGTTCAGCTCACCAGACACATATTGCGGCGGCACCAATAAATTGCCCTCCGCATTGCGGTGATAAACCACGACTGGCGCGGCCTTCTGGGCACTATAAATCATCTGGATGCCATCTGGTACGGGGCGGAAGGTTTCCGTATAATTTTCCACCCGAATCAAGCGATAACCGCGAATAACCCGCCAAGGCAGCGCAATTTTTCGGTGCAAAATACCACTCACCTGGGTATCCGCCAACAGAGCATGGCCTAGCACGTCTAAATAGCGCACGCGAATGCGTACCGGCGCCGCACTTAATTGGGAAGCGGCGGACCCCGTCGATAATGATGACGATTGCTTGGGCTGCTCCATGGTTTCTCCCTTCGACTAAAGCGGCGCTGCCTCTTTCAGGCCGCGCCGCTTCGGTAAAACTGATTTGGCTAAAGACTACAGAATCTGCGTACGACGCATGTCCATGGGGACGGAAATTTCTGCTAAATGATGACCGCGGACCAGGTCAACTTCACCTTGCTTGGCCTTGCATAACTTATCTAGCACGTAATCAATTTCCGCATCCAAGATGTTCCGACGCTCATTCGTCAATAGAATTTCCTGGTGTGATGGTGCTTGGGTGTACACCACCGTTGTCGGTCCCAACGAGTACACCTTGACGAACTGCGCATCGGTGGCCGACAGTTGCTGCGCGACCAAATGGGAATAGCTATTGGTAATATCTATGAGACGCATGTTTTTCCACCCCTATCAAGAACTCCATTCACAAATCCATTATAGAGGAAAAACGCGTCAGTTGGAACCAGAAAGCAGATATTAAGTCTGGGTTCCAAAAGATAACCAGGGTACTCTGCTTGATACCCAAAAAAGCACTGCCCAGATATTATCCAGACAGTGCTTTTTCACAATCTCTTAATTACTTCTTAGTCGTCTTATTTGCAGCATCTGATTTGGCACTGACGGCAGCTTCTGCCGCTTCGCCAATGACAATCTCGCCATCGCTCATTCGGGCTTCTAAGTTCTTCGCCTGGGGATGAGCCAGGTAGTAGTCAGCGACCTTGTCCTCAATCTGCTCTTGAATGACCCGGCGTAACGGCCGCGCCCCCATGCTCGGATCGTAGCCCAAGTCCACCAACTTCTCCTTCACTGGTTCGGTCACATGAATGTGCAATCCCTGATCCGCAATCATACTGTTCGTATCGCCAATCATCAGAGAAACAATCTTCATCAGGTTTTCCTTGGTCAATGAGTTGAACTCAATGATCCCGTCAAACCGATTCAAGAATTCTGGTTGGAAGTAATCCTTCAATGAACCCAATACAGAATGGGTCTTGCCGGCTGCCTCGGCACCAAAACCAACGTTTGCTTCCTGATTAGCCTGACCGGCATTGGACGTCATGATAATGATCGTGTCCTTGAAGCTGACTGTCCGGCCTTGACTATCCGTCAATCGGCCATCGTCCAGAATCTGCAAGAACATGTGCATCACATCAGGATGGGCTTTTTCGATTTCATCCAATAGAATCAAGCTATATGGATGACGCCGAACTTGCTCCGTCAATTGACCAGCCTCTTCATAACCGACGTAACCCGGAGGTGAACCGATCAATTTAGAGACACTGAATTTTTCCATGTACTCACTCATGTCAAAGCGAATCATCGAATCTTCAGAACCAAACAGCTGCTTGGCTAATTGCTTAGCCAATTCCGTCTTGCCGACCCCGGTGAGACCAACAAAGAGGAAGGAACCAATTGGCCGGCCAGACTTGTTGAAGCCGACTCGGTTACGACGAATGGCCCGCGCCACATCTTCGACCGCATGATTTTGACCAATGATGTGTTTCTCCAAAGCTGGCGCCAAATTAACCAATTGATGCTGTTCTTGATCTTTGATTTGGCCCACTGGGATACCGGTCTTCTCTTCGACAATCTGTTCCATGTCCTTCTCGGTCACTGTCGGTTCATTCTTCGGATCCACAGTGTCCTTCTTCTTCATGTCGTTCAGTTTGTCGATTTGATCCCGGTAATACGCAGCCTTCTCGTAGTCTTCCTGCTTGAGGGCCGCCTGTTTCTGCTTCTCCGCAGCGTCGATCTTCTCTTGAATCGTCTCAGGATCCACGATGGTCAAGGTCAGATTCTTCCGCGAACCGGATTCATCCAACAGATCAATGGCCTTATCCGGCAAGAAACGATCTTGGATGTAGCGATTAGACAGTTCCGCCGCAGCCTTGATGGCCTCATCCGTATAGTGGACATGGTGGTAATCTTCATACCGCTTCTGAATACCCTGGAGAATCTTGATGGTTTCATCCACACTGGGTTCATCCACTTGCACCGGTTGTAGCCGGCGGGCCAGTGCAGAGTCCTTCTCGATCGTCCGGTATTCATCGGTCGTCGTTGCGCCGACCAATTGTAATTCACCTCGGGCAAGGGCAGGCTTCAATACGTTGCCCGCATCCATGCCGCCTTCAGCATTCCCGGCACCAACGATCTCGTGAATCTCGTCGATGAACAGGATGATGTCTTTATTTTTCTTTAATTCTTCCATTAATTGCGTCATCCGTTGCTCGAATTGACCCCGAATGCCGGTACCCTGAACCAGGGACACGACATCCAAGCGAATGACCCGTTTACCTTGCAGTTTCGCAGGCACATCGCCATCCACAATCTTTTGGGCTAATCCTTCCACAACGGCGGTCTTACCGACCCCAGCTTCACCAATCAGAACAGGATTGTTCTTCGTCCGACGGTTCAGGATTTCGATCACCCGGGAGATTTCTCTATCCCGACCGATAACCGGGTCGATCTTGCCGTCCCGAGCTTCAGCGGTCAAATCTTCACCGAACTGGCCGAGCAAGCCGCCTCCATTACGACGTCCGCCTCCGCCACCGGCTTGAGTTTGAGGACGTTGTTGCTGGAAGTTCTCGTTCGCTTGGTTTTGGGCGCCAGGATTCATGGCTGAGAAAATATCGTTTAAGCTGCTAAACCCAAATGGATCATTCGGGCTGGCGTCACGATTACCCGCCTGTGCGTTCTTCAGCAATTGGTAGCAGTCTTGGCAAAGATTAATCTCTTTACGTTGACCGTTCACGCTGGCATACAGGTGAATCGTGGCTTCGTTTTTATGACAGTTGTCACACAGCATACGCTTGCCACCTTTCTTCTTGCGTTGCCCATAGGTTCTTACACCTACGACCATTATGATACAACTAGCACTCTCACTATGCAAGTGCTAAGTCTTGACGAAAAGTGCTGATTTTTCCTAAGTTTCTTGGGCAAATTGACCAACATACTGAACCGGATATATGATGGATATGGTTAATGAATGGAAAGGAGTGTGCACCGCATGCCCGACTTTCAACACGAACTGGAACAGCTAGTAGCGGGTCAAATTAGCGAGTTGACGATCAAACCCGAAAACTTTTTTGCCTTCCGCTCAGTCTGGACAAATTTCCCCCAACGAAATGAAGTCGTGGGGACCGCCCAGCGCGGCGGGACAATTGTTTACCATTTTTCTGAAAGCGGTAAACACTAACGCAACCCTACCTTTTTACACCGCTTTTTGGTTGTCACCAGACGCAAAAAATGGTACCCTGAAAGGTGAAATGTAGGGCTTTCGCCCGGGCCATTTCTCGACCACGGAGCAAGTGGTTAATTTTTTGATAACAAAGGAGAATATGAATTATGGAAAAACGCGATTTTCACATTACTGCTGATACAGGTATCCACGCTCGTCCTGCTACCCTTTTGGTACAGGCTGCAAGCAAATTTGATTCTGACATTAACTTGGAATACAAGGGCAAGTCTGTAAACTTGAAGTCCATCATGGGCGTGATGTCCTTAGGTGTTGGCCAAGGCGCTGATGTGACTATTTCTGCTGAAGGCGCGGACGAAAAAGATGCCATCGCAGCAATCGAAGACACCATTAAGAAGGAAGGATTGGCTGAATAATGAGTAAGCACCTCAAAGGGATTGCCGCCAGTGATGGGATCGCCGTTGCACCAGCATATTTGCTGGTTGAGCCTGACCTGTCATTCGACAAGAAAAAGATTAGCGATCCCGACGCAGAGGTGAGCCGCTTACAAGATGCACTTGACAAGTCAACTGCAGAATTAAAGATCATTCGAGACAAGGCCAAGGAAACATTGGGTGCAGATGAAGCACAAGTCTTCGAAGCACACATGATGATCTTGGCCGATCCTGATTTTATCGGGACGATCAAATCCAAGATCAAGGATGACCAAGTCAATGCAGAAGCGGCATTGTCTGCTGTATCGGATCAATTCATCAAGACTTTTGAAGCCATGACCGACAACAAATATATGCAAGAACGGGCAGCTGATGTCCGCGACGTGACCAAGCGGGTTCTTTCCCACTTGCTGAACGTCACCTTGCCGAATCCAGCTTTGATCGATCATGAAGTTGTCGTTGTGGCCCATGACTTAGCGCCCAGTGACACTGCCCAGTTGAACAAGAAGTATGTCAAAGCCTTCGTCACTGATATCGGCGGTCGGACTGCACACTCTGCAATCATGGCCCGGTCATTGGAAATCCCCGCCATTGTCGGTGCGGAATCCGTGACCACGGATATCAAGGATGGTCAAACAGTCATTGCGGATGGTTTGACCGGTGACATCGTCATTGACCCTTCTGACGACGAAGTCGCCAAGTACCATGAAGCTGCGGACAAGTTTGCTGCCCAAAAGGTTGAATGGGAAAAGCTGAAGAGCCAACCTTCTGTCACTTCTGATGGCCACCACTACACCGTGGGTGCCAACATTGGTACGCCGAAGGATATGGCTGCCGTCAACGCGAACGGTGCCGAAGCAGTTGGTTTGTATCGGACTGAGTTCTTATATATGGACTCTGATGAGATGCCGACTGAAGACGCTCAATTTGAAGCTTACAAGACTGTCTTACAGGATATGCCGAATAAGCCAGTCGTTGTCCGCACCATGGACATCGGCGGTGACAAGCACCTGCCTTACATGCCTTTACCGCAAGAAATGAACCCGTTCTTAGGTTACCGGGCAATCCGGATTTCCTTGGATCGGCAAGATATCTTCCGGACGCAATTACGGGCATTGCTGCGGGCATCTGCTTACGGCAAGTTGCGGATTATGTTCCCGATGGTAGCCACATTGGACGAATTCCGCAAAGCCAAGAAGATCTTCCTGGAAGAAAAGAAGAAGCTTGAAGACGCTGGCACCAAGGTTTCTGAAGATATCCAAACGGGTATCATGATTGAAATCCCCGCTGCCGCTGTCTTAGCTGATCAATTCGCCAAGGAAGTTGACTTCTTCTCCATCGGTACCAACGACCTGATTCAATACTCCATGGCCGCTGACCGGGGCAACGAGCATGTTTCCTACCTGTATCAACCATACAACCCTTCCATTCTGCGCTTAGTCAAGCACACGATTGAATCTGCGCACAAAGAAGGCAAGTGGGCTGGTATGTGTGGTGAAGCCGCTGGCGATCCGATCATGGTGCCGTTGCTTCTGGGCATGGGCTTGGATGAATATTCCATGTCCGCAACCAGTATCTTGAAGGTTCGCAGCTTAATGAAACGGCTGAGCACTGAAGATATGAAGAAGCTGGCTGACAAGGCCGTCAACGAAATGACTTCGAACGAAGAAGTTGCTGAGATGGTTAAGAAAGCCACTGGCCAAGAATAAGTATTATCCATAGTATGACGAAAGCACCAAGCCTCGGCTGAGACTTGGTGCTTTTTTGTACCCTGATTGGCAACCGTCTTCTCGTTTGCACTATAATTCAGGTGATAGAAGAAAGGAATCCTTTTTATGGCTAAAAAATATTACGAGACCCAGACACTGGGTAATGGTGTCGCTTTGACGATTGCAAATAAGCACCCATTTGGCAAACCAGTCCCCATTTATGCCGAAGTTGATGATCAAACTGGTGAAGTCAAACTGTTTATCCGGCATACAGATCTTCCTAAGCTGGCAAAGATTACGCCATTAGATGATTTCGATATCAGTTAAAACCCTTGATTTGTCGTTTTAACATTATCTGATCGCCTAGCGTTGAAAAGCACCAAGCCTCACTTGAGACTCGGTGCTTTTCAACGCTAGAATTTGACTGTGTCATTTTCTCTTGTTCCGCTTGTTTTTCTCTTCAGTCAATTTCCTGTTGTACTCCCGGTTTTTGCCGGTAACGGTCCGATAAAGGACGTAACCGTTGAACAGAACTAAAAAGCCACCACCAATGATTATTTCCGTCCATATGAAGTCGTCCCACGAACTCGCCTTAGATCTGCCCATCAACAGCATAGGCCCGAAACTATAATACGCAGCCCAGATGGTAATCAGAATCAGCACAACCAGATTGATGAGGATTAAACCACCAATGTTAGAAAAAAATCGTTTGAACATCCGTATCAGTCCTATTCATTTTTTCTTGTTCCGCTGATTCTTCTTTTCTGCCAATCTCTTGTTGTACTCCCGATTCTTACCGGTAACTGTCCGATAAAGCACATATCCGTTGAACAAAACAACAAAGCCGCCACCAATAATTAGTTCTGTTCGAACAAACTGATCCATCGCATGCTTTGTGGAACCTCCGAATATTGCAGGCCCAAAAGTGTAAGATGCTGCCCACCCGGTGATTAGAAAGAGTACTACTAGATTAATTAGTACTAACACACCAATACTGGACAAAAGCTTCTTAAGCCACGTCATCACCTTCATTGTTGAAACAAACCTCCTAATCGACTTCGTGTAAGGGCTTTTTCCAAGTGGTAGACTCATCTTATCAAAACGATAAATGGAATATCAATGAATTAATTGCTTCATTCCCCTAACAAAAACGTAAGGTGGTACCGTTTTCACCTTTTCCAGAATATAATCGGGTGAAAATGGAAGGAAGTGATCTGAGTGGCTAAACACGTATATAACACCGCTACTTTTGGGTCCGGTATGGCGTTGACGATCCAAAATAATAAACACGTTTTCTTAGGCAAAAGTGTGCCAGTTTTCGCAGAAGTGGACGATGAATCAGGTGCCGTCCAGTTATTCGTCCGGCAAGAAGATTTGCCTCGGTTGAAACAAATTGAACCGCTTGATGCTAAAAAAATCGAATAAGCTACTGCTTTTTGGTGATTAATACAGGTAAAAATCTCGGCCGCCAGCGGATGGTCATCGGCAATGCTGGTCCCTTATCGCCATCCAGCCGCAAGCGGATAGTTCTCTTCGGGTTTACTGGGGCCAGCGCCAACTTTTCCGTGGTGAAGTATGTAACACCCTTCATTTCGTCGAAATGCCCACTCAAAAAGTAGCGGATATACGTCAGTACCTGATTCCAACGGAAATGGTGGAGCAAGGAAACATGCAACAGGTCTGAATCATCATCCGCAATGTAGTGTACGCGCCCCACCCCATTGGTCGTGGTGACTAAACCAGTCCATACCCGTGAAGTCTCCTCTTGACCATCGTGGCGCATACTAATCCGGTAGGAGCGATTGGTGACCAACAGCTTTAAACCCTTAGCCACATACACAATTGGGCCAAATTTGCGCTTTTCTTGCTGCCGCACTTGGTTGGAAATATCTGCTAAGGCCCCAAAAACCAACGAACTCACGAAAGCGTGATCACCGCACTGGCCGATTCCAATTGATTCGGTCTGCTCTCGTTGCATGGCGTCCAGAATTACTTGGATCGCCGCAGGTACATCAGGGGGCATGCCCAACTGATGGGCTAAATTATTGACCGTTCCGCCGGGGATGATTCCCAGCGGCACGGTTTTTTTCGCACGGAGAAAAGCAGTGGCGACAAGATTCAATGTGCCATCTCCGCCGATCGCAACCAAAGCATCGTCACGATGTGTGGCCTTAGCCACCGCCGTAATTGCCTCTTCAACGCTGGGGGCTGTGATGAAGGTACATTGAATACCCTGTTTCGATGCTGCTGCCGCAAATTGACCAGCAATATCGCCTGCCTTGCTGTGGCCGGCTTTGTCGTTGTAAAAGATTCCGCACAACTTAATCATCGGGGCTGCCTCTTTCTAAAAAATGCTCTGCCCGCAGGCAAAGCGCTTTTACCTCTATAAACATCATAATCTGTTTCAAACTTGACCGTCAACTCGCTGCAAAAAACTTGTACAGATAGATGCTCGTTAATCGAGATCGTGTCCGGGCACGTCTGGCCAATCCTCACTCATTTTAATACTGCCGGAAACAGCATGATTGAATCTGTCCTGTAGCTTGGGTACTAAAGTGAACGTCTCACCATCATCACTGGGGATCAGTAACCACTTCGATCCCTTTTGAAAATTTGAATTTTTAGGTAACAACAAAGCTAAGGAATCACCAAATTGCACAGTTTTTAAAATCAGCATTACAATTCACCCCTCTCAACGTTGTCGTCACGGCTAACATATTTGATACATAGTATACTGAATATTTGAAAGATAGTCGCGTGTAAACCATCTTGTGAGGATAAAGAAAAACCCACCAAGCATCAAACTCAGTGGGTTCAAAGTATTCGCATTAATCAAAGAATTAATCTGTTTCAAACTTCCCCGTCAACTGGACATCCGGGTACTTATCATGGAACCAGTTCTCGGCGAACCGATTCTCAAACAGGAATAACGGTTGGCCAGTAATATCCTTGACCAACAAGTTCCGGGAAGAAGCCATGCTCGGATCCAATTGTTCCGGATCGACCCAGCGCGCGGTCCGCGCACCAATCGGGGTCATTTCGACTTCCGAATGGTATTCATGCAGCATCCGGAACTGGAAGACTTCGAACTGCAATTGACCCACGGCGCCGAGAATATATTCATCGGTGTTGTAAGTCTTATAAAGTTGGATGGCGCCTTCCTGCACCAATTGCTGCATCCCTTTGTGGAACGACTTTTGCTTCATCACGTTCTTCGGCGTAACGCGCACGAACAGTTCAGGCGTGAACTGGGGCAGTTTCGGAAATTGAACTTTTTGCTTGCCCGTATAAATACTGTCCCCGATCGTGAAGTTACCGGTATCGTACAGGCCGACGATGTCCCCGGCCACTGCTTGTTTAACCTGTTCCCGTTCATCGGACATGAATTCTGTGGCGTTGTTCAACCGAATCGTTTTACCGGTCCGGGCAAGCGTCACGTCCATGCCTTTCTCGAAGGCCCCGGAAGTCACCCGGACAAACGCGATGCGGTCCCGGTGATTGGGATTCATATTGGCTTGGATTTTGAAGACAAAGCCAGAAAATTCATCGGCAGTGGGTTGCACGGTAGCGCCGTCCACGGTTTCATGGGCACTGGGCGCCGGCGCCATGCTGAGGAAACTGTCCAGGAAAGTCTTGACGCCAAAGTTAGTCAAAGCCGAACCAAAGAATACCGGTGTTTGATCACCTCGGGCGACTTTGGCCATGTCAAACTTGTTGCCGGCTTCATTCAACAGGTCGATATCGCTGAGTGCATCCTGGTACACACTATCCTCAGTTAGCGGATTGCTGGCATCAATGGTGCCTTCATCATTCAGCGGAATAAATTGCTCGCCCTTGGCTTCCGAGCGATACAGTTCGATCCGTTTGTTTTGCCGATCATATAAGCCTTGCAGTCCGCGGCCCATACCGATGGGCCAATCCATTGCATACCCTTCGATGTGCAGCAGATCTTCCAGTTCGGCAATTAAGTCCAACGGTTCACGACCATCGCGATCCAGTTTGTTCATGAAGGTAAAAATGGGAATGCCCCGCTTCTTTACAACCTGGAACAGCTTCTTGGTCTGGGCTTCAATCCCCTTGGCCGTATCGATAACCATGACGGCCGCATCGACAGCCATCAGGGTCCGGTATGTGTCTTCAGAGAAATCCTCGTGCCCTGGGGTATCCAAAATATTCACCCGCTTGCCTGCATAATCAAACTGCATGACAGAACTGGTGACCGAGATGCCCCGCTTCTTTTCAATTTCCATCCAGTCACTGGTGGCGAACTGGCCGCTCTTTTTACCCTTGACTGTCCCCGCCGAGCGAATCACGCCCCCAAAGAGCAGCATTTGCTCTGTGATGGTAGTTTTCCCGGCATCTGGGTGAGAAATAATGGCGAACGTCCGGCGGCGCTGGATGGCTTTGTTTAATTCTTGTTTTGAAATTGTATCGATCATTGTAAACTCCTTTGTTCTATTGGTATGTGACGATCAACAGAACAGAGGCGTTACCACACGGCTGCCCGCATTATTTGGGTCCTCCTTGAAAATTGAAACTGACAAGACAATGGGACTGGTCCAAAAGTCGTCGCTGATTGCCGTGCCAAAGCTGCGCAATCTCCGGTGACAGGGGGCTGCGACGCGCAGCTAGTGCGTAGCTGCAGGCGTAGCAAGTGGTGACGGCGGTTTGAGCCCGCAAAGTACGCGGTCTCAAACACGCCTACCCACATCAGCGCAAAAAGCGCGCTGTGTGGTTTCCACCACTGAGCCCCCTGTCACCTCCGATTGCTCCGCATTGGCACTAACTACATCAGGATTCAGACATTTGTTCCAATCCCTTTATTTTACATTATTTTGCGCTATCCCGCATTCACCGTAGGATGGCTGTTATTCGTATTCGATTCTTTATCCGCCGGTTCAGCTGCATTGACCGGCAAATGAGCGGCTGGTTTGGGTAGTTGCGGCAATTTGAGGTAGAGATCCTCCAACCGCGAACCGTCCATATGACCGGTTACCAGTTCTAGGCCGCATTCCAGCAGCAGGTGCTTGGGATGGCCGTTTTCGGGAATCATCCCCAGTTTAGAAATGACATAACCGGCAATCGTATCCACATCGTCAGCGGCTAAATCCGTCCCGAACTCATCATTAAAGTCGGAAATCGGCATTTTACCCGACACGGCAAATTCGTAATCATTCAGTTTGTGGTACAGCGTCGTTACATGGTCGGATTCATCGTCAATATCGCCGACGATTTCTTCCAATAGGTCCTCAATCGTAGCCAAACCGACTACCCCACCGTATTCATCCAACAGAATCGCCATCTGCTGCTGGGTTTTTTGCATTTCCCGCAACAAATCGTCAATCGTGACGGTTTCAGGGACAAATAGCGGTTGGGACATGACGTCTGTGATCTGCAGGTGATCGAAACCAACCTGGCGGGCCCGTTTCAACAACTGCTTAATGTGAATAACACCGACCACTTCATCCTTGTCGCCACGGTAAACAGGGACCCGCGAATACGGCATGTTTAACACTTCGTCAATGTTTTCCTGATCATTATCCTCAATATCGATCATAAACATATCGGTGCGCGGTACCATGACTTCTCGGGCCATTTTGTCGTTGAACGTAATGATCCCTTCGAGCATCTGGTACTCGTCTGGTCGAATCAAACCGGTTTTGCGTGATTTTTCAATCACCTGGAGCATTTCTTCCCGAGTCATGTTGTCCTCTTCATGGCGCAACTTTTGCCCCGTCAGTTTGGTTAACAGACTCGTTGACGCAGAAAGCAGCCAGACGAACGGCTTGGTGAAGACACTGACCGCCCGCACGATGCCCACTGTTTGCTTCGCAATGCTCTCTGGATTAGCCAGTGCCACTTGCTTGGGGAACAGTTCACCAAATACCAAGGATATGTAAGACAGTGCCAAGGTGATAATCACCGTGGACGCTTCCTCACCCCAGGACACATCACCAAACAACGGCGCCAACCGTGAAGCCATGGACGTCGCCGCGCTGGCGGAAGACAGAAACCCGGCAAAGGTAATGGCCACTTGGATGGTGGCAAGAAACTGGCTGGAATTGTTCATGACTTCCAACAACTTAACGGCCTTCTTATCACCGTTCTTCGCTTCCGCCTCAATCCGCGGCCGATTCACAGAAACGATCGCCATCTCCGCGGCCGCAAAAATCGCGTTCACCGCTGTCAAAATGACGATCAAAATTATCTGACCACCCAGGCTCGTACTTCCAGGGTCACCACTCATTACAAAACCACTCTCGCTTTCACTAATCCATAAAAATGTATGTTATTGAAAAGTATAGCAAGCAGGACGCTTGAATTCAAGAATAGACGTTCACTGCTTGTCCTTAGGGTGCGGCAGATGCCATTGGACCGGGACTTCCTTGAACTCTTCCAGGTCCCCATTTTCCCGCAGCACGCGGATATTACGCCAATATTCAACCACCGTTTTGACCACGGCATACACCGGCACCCCGACGATCATTCCGATGATGCCCCACAGATTACCGACCACCAGCAGCAAAATGATGATCGTCAGCGGATGAATATCCAGGGCCTTGCCCACGACATTGGGGTAAATGAAGTTGCCATCTAATTGCTGCACAATGACGACCACCACAGCGACCAGTGCCATCTGTTCCCAGGAAATGGTGGCCGCAATGATCAGTGCTGGCGCCACGCCAATGTATGGCCCCAAGTACGGAATGATGTTCATGAAACCAGCCACCACGCCCAGTAACAATGCATAGGGCATGCCGATAATCACGTAACCAATCCCGGTGGCTGTCCCGACAAAGAGCAGCTCCACCGCTTCCCCAGCCACATAATGAGAAATGGTTTCGTTCATCTTAGTGAGCACGTCACCGATCTGATCATTAAACCGGTTGGGGAAAAACCGCTGAATATTGGGAATCAGCTTATGCCCGTCTTTCAAAAAGTAATACAACATCACCGGTACCGTAATGGCTGAAATCACCGCGCTCCCCACTGACGACACCACACCGCCAATGTTATCCGATACACCGCCCAGCAAAGACCGCAGAATCGTGGCCGGGTCAATTTTTAACTGCGTCAGGGACTGGGACAGATTATATTTCCGCAGCGACGGTTTATTAAGAAAAGCCGTCGTGGATTTGCGGACTTCAGCGATGAATTCTGGGAAGTTGTTGACGATCTGGGTCACTTGGGAAATTAAATTAGGAATGATGGCAGCCACCAGTAAGGCGACCGCTCCCAACAGGATGAGAAAGATCAGCCACACAGCAATCCGGCGTGGAATATGGATCTTCATCATCAACTTCACCAACGGATTGAGCATATAAAATAGGAAACCCGCCGCGATAATTGGGCCAAAAAGTGTACTAAAGAAGGTGGCAATCGGGGTGAATACCCAGCCAATTTGAGAAAACACCCAAATGAGCAAGGCAATCACCAGGATCTGCACAGACCAATAGAATAACTTCGACTCTCGCATCTGTTTTAACATGCTGCTTTCCCACCTTTACGTCATCCAACTCTATCTTTAGTTTAGCAGACCACCTAGTGAGATAGAAGCCGAAAGCCCCGTCAGGACAAGAAAAAAACGCCTTTCACGCAAGAAAGACGTCCCTTTCTAGATCTATTTCAAGGTCCCGTCATCAGACAATAGATACGTAATATTAGCCGTATACTGACCCGGAGTAATGGCTGGCGATACCCCCGCTGGGACAGCCAGTGTGGTGTTGGGATAATACCGAGATAGCGTGGTTTCCTTGTTGTCCTTATCGCCGTATGTCCGGTCCAGTCGATACAGCTGGGTCTGATAGCCATTGGAAATCAGATCTGCTGGGGAGTGGTTGTAGTAGCGCCACTCCCCATCGGTAAATTTGCTGGTGTCGGTGCCAGTTGGTTTCGTGATGTTAGGTTCGTTACCAAAAGTATTGGTCCCCGTGTTTAATATCTGGGGCTGACCCAAAACGACGGTGAAGTTATCGTAAGCCCGAGATTGGTCGTTATTGGCAAAATTCCCCAGTGTGCCCCATAGCGTCCAAGAACTCGTATTGCCGTTGTTGCTTTGGACAGTGAAAAATGCCGCTGTGTTGACCGATTGATCCACCAACGTATAAGGATTAGCAGCGGTGCCTGCTGCGCTGGGAATATTGTGTGTTCCAAAATCAAGCGATGGCACATGGGTCAAATTGGCACTCTTCAAAAGGTCAAACTGCACACCATTAGAAATTGCCAGTGTCCGACTGTCGCCAATAATCATGTCCTGATATTAGGTAAGCAGCGGGATATTGCTCTGGTTGACGATTTTGTAATCATACTCGTAAGTAAACTTCTGCGGCACCATAGCGAAAGACAACTTCCAAGAGGTGAAGTTGTCCGTCAGCCAGTTGTCGGTCGGTTCACCCGTACTGCCTACTGTCACTGAATTACCCGCATCGTTAGCTGTCGCCGTAAGTTTTGGAATCGTCGCCCCGACGTGGCTCTTATCCTGTTGCACATTGGGAATGCGGATAATCAAGTCTTTCCCGGTAGGCAATTTACTGCCCTCTTTGTGCGTCACGGTGACCTTCACATGAACGAGATCGTCGCCCTTTTGTAAATAATGAATCGTCTTATTGCCCACCGTGAACTCTTTCTGGGCGGTGTACCACTGATCCGTGGGACTGTCCCGATCCAGCAGTAGATAATAGTTATCCGTCGCAGTAGCATCGACCCCACTGGCCAGGGTGTAGCCATTAGCGATCTTCACGTTTTTGTTATCCCTGTTCAGCGTACCGCTACCGTAAAAGAAATTATCGTTTGGATTCCCCGCCACGGGTAACTGGTATTTGGCGGTGACATTTTGACTCGCGTCCACCACCATCTCGGCGCTATTCTCAGCATCATGGTCAAACTTGTTGAGCGTGGACCAATCACCGGTGACAGTATGACTGTCCGTATTTCCACCCAACGTGCTAGCCATCGCCCGCTGCTGACTGCTCAGCCCATCAAAATCCATGACGAGACTGTCACTTTGGGCAATGCCCAGTGGATCACGCCATGTTCCCAACTGTCTAACCCAATGCTTGTCGGTCGCTTCGCTTTCTGCCACCATTAGCAGTTTTTGATTCGACAGGTTCAACGTCGGTTTGAATGTCTGTTGCAAATTCACTGTGGCATCTGCGAGAGGCAGTCCATTACCGCTATCCATGGCGCCGGTGTAGTGCCACTTCTGCCCATCCAGATTACTCGTGATACTAGTACCGGTCAGGTTGGTGCCCGTGCTAGCGGTCACTTGCGGTTTATCAGTCGCATAATCGGCGACATGCACATCTACCGTAGGCGTGCTCTTGGTGTAGTCATAGAGTTGATACACATTGGCGTACCGTTCTGGATTGATCAAGCCGGCAGTTGTCAGTTTGCCGTTGGTGAAAACAGGCTGTGAGGCGGCTGCGGCGGACCGATAATCCGCCTGCTGTTTCAGAATGAACGCATTTCCGGAGTTCGCCAAAATGCCATCGTTAGCAGGATCAGGCGTGGCCGTGCGGTTGTTAATGTCACTACCAATCTTACCGTCAGAATGGAGAGTGTCGGTGTAACTAGCTTGGCCGGTGTCATCACCGTCGTTCCAATGCATCCGATCATAGGGCACGATCGCGCCGGTCCAGGATGTGTAATTGGTGTATACCGGATATCGGAGGCCTTTATTTCTTTGATCTGCTTTAATGATGGCGTAATCCGCCGGTGTCATCCCGGACTGGGTGGTCTTACCTGAACTTTGATCAGAGAATTTGATATTCAGTGCTTTACGCATCGGATCAGTGGGTGCATCCGGAATTCCGTGTAAAATATTTCCTGCTTTCGGATCGGTACGCGAAATCCCTCGCGTGACGCCATATGGATCCACCAATTGGGTGGAATCATACAGTGAGATTTGCACAGCATCCGTCTCGCCCATGCCATTCGCAGATGTATTGAAGTTGCCGTCTGTATTCGGTGCTGCGAAGAACTTCCCCGCTGTTAAACTTTGAGTCTTTTTGGTGGTGTTGACTGAATACTTAGATATATCAAATGAAAAGTTGATATGTGCACTACCTTGGAAGGTGTTTTTACCGAAATAGTTCACCAGACTGGTGATAATACCAGAAAACAAACTATCACCGTTACTCCTTGATTCGATTGCATTGCCCGAGATTGAGTTAATTAAGGAAATCATTTGGCCAGTGAGACCCGCTTCGTAGACTGCACTTTTACCCCTGGTGGGCGGAATCAGATCATAGAGACTCCACAAATTCCCAATGGCACCCGTGACCGTGGATATATCCTGAAAGTTTGGCTGGACATTACCTCCTGTCGTTTTCTTAACGGAAGAGTCGTCATCGTTCAGAGTTGTGACTTTCTTTCCCCCAACCATATTATCAAGCGTTTGTGCACTCCCGGTTCGCCCGCCGCTGATCATGCGGTTGTGCAAGTAGTCAACATAGTCAGCATTACCATCTTGCAACTGTAGCTGGCTGTGATTATTTGCGAATGGATTGAACTGTGACTGTTCTTGATTAAACCAGAATGGGATTGCCTTCACTTTTAGAAAGAAGCTTTGCGAATCTTCTGGATTGAGATACACATGGTGATCGAACTGCGCCGGAAAATTAATATCAACCGATGTCTGACCGATCACATAATCATAAGGTATCGACGTGAAGGATAAGAAAAAATAAGACTTATTCCAGTCAATACTCGCAGCAAATGCCTTTGCATCAATTCCCTCTGCCACCTTCACTTTGACCATCACTGCCCAGTTACCTGCCATGATTGCGTCCACGGTAGTTTGGGAACCATTCGCGACAGCAGCCTGAATAGGCACATTCCCCGTGGCCTGCAAAAATCCGCCATTGAATGACTCTCCAGGTGCTAGTTGCAGTTTGCCGTTGTTGTTTTTCATCTTCGAAGACACATTGCTTGGATTGAAGACATTGTCCTGTTGGGCTGCGGTCATGGTTTGCCCGGCCCAAGCTTTACCAGTCGCAATCGCCGCCACAGTTTCCGCATTGGATGTTTGCTTACCAAAGTCTACCAAGTCGTCATTATCCACATAGTTCAGCGAGAAATATGGCGCACCATGACTGCCGTTCGTATTGTTAAACGAAATTCCTATTGGTGACGCCGTGGTCATATTATTCCAGGCTTTCGAGTTGTTGGATACGGCTTGCTGCGTACCCGCACTTACGTCTGCAGACATCTGCATAGCGTTAGCATCCACCGTCGGCCAGCTATAACCCCATTTCACAAATGACCCTTCACTAGGCGTCCGCTTACGGCCTAATCCCGGCATCTGATACATACTCCATTGCTGATTAGCCACTGCGCCTGGGAAAGATTTGGCAGAGGTGACCACTTTTGGCACACCATTCGTTCCGCCAGATTGATACGTCAGTGTGCTGTTGTCGAGTGTGTCCCCAATCGTATCTGCGGACACTGTCACTGCATTCCCGACAAATACTCCGAAAATTACGAGTGCAACAAAAAGGACGCAAAGCACGCCCTTTGAATTTTTGTATGTATTGACTGTTCGCATGTTAATTCCCCATTCTGCAAGTGTTTATCGTGTTTATCGAAAGTTCCACAACGCTTGTATTGATGTCCGAGGGTGCCAATATGGATAGCCGTTATCGCTGTAAAAAAGATTCTGATGCCTACTCATTCTTCTTAATAGTACCATGCTCGGTGGGAGAAATTGATTCAAAAAATAGAATAAATCCACTCAAAAAACGCCTTTCGGCTGGGAAAGACGTTCTTTCAAAAAACGTTGTCACACTGTGCCGTTATCTGACAACAGATAAGTTATGTTGGCGGTGTACTTACCCGACGTAATCGTCGGTGAGACATTTGCTGGAATACTCAAACTAGCGTTTGGATAATAGCGCGTCAGATTGGTTTCCTTGTTATCTGAATCACCGTTAACTCGATCCAGGTGATACATCTGAGTCGAATGTCCACTTGATATCAGGTCAAATGGATAATGATTGTAGAAACGCCACTTACTCTGATCGCCGTTAAAGGTGCTTGGATCAGCACCCTGAGGATCGGTAATGTATGGTTCATCAACAAACTGATTGGTCGACGAATTCAACATTTGTGGCTGGCCAAGTTTCACAGTGAAGTTATCGTAGACACTGGAGTGATCTTCATTTGTAAAACCGTCCAAAGTATCCCAAATTGTCCACGAACTCGTATTGTTGTCCGTGTTCCGCACTGTGAAATACGCATCTGTTTTAGTTGAGTTGTCCTTCAACGGGTAAGGCGAATTGCCTGTCCCTGAAGCACCGGGAATATTGTGCGTTCCAAAATCAAGAGTCGGCACATGAATCAAGTTGGCGTTCATTAGAGCGTTAAACTCAATACCATTGGACACACCAAGTGCTTGCTGAGCACCACCTGAACTGTCGCTGCTGCTTGTTGCAATGTCTGTCTCAGACTCCCGCAATGGAATCTGTGTCCAGTCGCTTACTTTGTACTTGTAAGTGAACTTAAACTCTTTCGGAGCTTTGGTGAACTTCACCTTCCACGAGTAGTACTTCTTATCAATACTATCGCTACCACTACTAACGAGTTGCGGCGTGCCCGCACTGTTTCCGGCATCACTGGTTGATACTTGCGGTAATCCGTCAGCACTCACACCCGCAATCTTTGGCGCCATCAGGATAATGGTATCTGGATAATTAGCACCAATAATCTCATTGCTGAAGCCTTCGGTGGTCACACTGATATCCGTACCGTTATCTGAACTTTGAACAAAGTGAACCAGTGGATCACCGTTCGTAAATTGCTTCTTCAAAGTGTACCAGTACTTTTCTGGTTCATTGTTGTCAAGAATCAACATGCCATCATCCGATGCGCTACCATCCACTTTATTGCTTAAATTGTAGCCACCACGAACACTCAGATTATTTTTCCGGATAATTTGCGCATAACCGTAATACAAATATGCGTTAGGATAATTCGGATGAGGTATCGCAAACTTAGAAGTTGCTGAGCCATCTGTGGCAAATGTCATGGTCTTATTTCCAGCCAAATTATCCTGTCCGTCAAGAGCTTCATCATTACTACTTGAGAAGTCACCGCTTAACAACCGCGGTGTGCTACTATATGTGACCCCTTCACCCTTTACACTATTGTTCCATGAATCTTGCTGACCATTGTTGCCAGCAGAGAACTGAAGATGTAAATCAGAGGGCGAGCCCTCAATAGCCAATGGGTCTCTGAATGTCGCCGCTGGCTTGACTTCGTGTTTGCCGCCAGTGACGCTCTTACGCTCCAGCATTATTGGATCATAAGCCGATAAATCAATCGTTGGTTTTAGCGACTGCTTCAAACCGATGGACGCATCCGCCAATGGCAATGTATTATTACCGATTTTAAGGGTGCCAGTGTAGTTCCAACGCTTATTATTCAATTCACCGGTGATGTTATTATTCGAATCCACGTTGGTATCTGTCATTGCCTGAACTTCCGCATCGTCGTTGTCATAATCAACTGGTGCAGGTTCGGCTAATGGCGTCGGCTCGCTCTTGGAATAATCGTAGAACTGGTACACATTGGCGTACCGTTGTGGTCGGATCGCGCCAGGTGCTTCAAATTTAGTTTTTGCAGCATCACCAAATTTGGGCAGATAATCACTTATCTCGGTATCCACAAACTTGTTGCGATCTTGTACCCGAAAGGCATTTTTGCCATCATTAACTAAAATACCATCCTGAGCCGGATCTGGCGTGGCTGTTCGATTATTGATATCACTACCAAGTTTGCCCTCTGAATGAAGTGTATCCGTATACGTAGTAGATTGTGGCTGACTAGTATCCGAATCATCTGTCCAATGCATCCGATCATATGGGACAATTGCACCTGTCCAAGACGAAAAGTTTGTATACACTGGATAATCTCGACCATTATTGTATTCCTTGTCATTGACAAGGGCGTAATCAGTCGGCGTCGTTCCTGCCTGCAATTGTTTATAAATCGGTGCACTAGAATCTGATTTGTCTGGATCAGTATTCTTACCCTTAATCACGCTATACGGATCAACCAATTGATTTGAATCATACATCGTTATCCCAATGCTTCGCCGGTTAGGATCGGTTGCACTGTCACTGCCAGATTTACCGGTGGATGAGTCAACACCACCATTCTTATTGAATTCACCATCAGCATAGGGAGAAGGGAAAAGTTTGCTCATCGTCAATGCTTGCTTTTCCTTCCCATCCTGTGTAGCGTACTTTGACATGTCAAATGTAAAGTTGATATGCGCAGTGCCTGGGAATGGGTTGTCAATAAAATATGAAACTAAGCTGGTAATGAATGGTTGTACAAACCAGCTATTTAGAAGCTGAAAGAACCCACCACTCGAAGTCGCCCGATCAGCTGTCTGTAATTCGCTCTTACCATTAAGTAAAGCCATGGTCCGCCCGGTCAACCCAGTTGCATACACTGGACTATGCCCAACATTGAAGGTAGTAAATGCCCCAACAATCCAAGAAACGATTGTGCCACCAATTCCCTGTTGCTTTAAAGGATTAAGTACAAATTCAGTGACCATCGCATACCATGGATCCCAAGGCAGGTTTTGTCCCTGACCAAACGTCTGAAATTCTGGCTGCCCTGTTGAAGTTAGATCGTTATCGCCATCAGCGTCAAGGTTATCCAAAGTCTTCATGGACTGCGTATCCGCATCGTAATACCGATTGTGCAAGTAGTCCAACGCATCAGATCGTGGTTTAGCAAGTTGCATCTGCGCTGTATCGCCGTTCACAGGCGCGTTGTAACCAAACGGCATCCCTTTAACCTTCAAGAAGAAGTCGTTACTATCTGGGTGTGCTTTATCCAAATAAATGTGATGATCAAATTGTAATGGAAATGTCATATTTTTCACCGTAATACTTGGCATCAATAAAGACAGCGGAAGCCCCGGTTTAAAAGTATATGACTTAAGGGTGAGATAGAAGTAGGATTTATCCCAAGCTACTGAGCTTGCCAGAGCCTTAACATCAACTCCCTTAGGAAATGATAAACGAGCCATGACACCCCAATTCCCTGCTTCAATTGAATTAATTGTTGATCTTGAAACAGCGATTCTAGCTCGAATGGGCACATTACCAGCAATTTTTAAATATCCACCGTTGAATGACTGATTTTTGGCAGTATCCAACACATCTTTACCAGTGCTGCTATCTTTCGTCATCTTGCTAACGACATTACTAGGATTCCACAAATCAGAATTATTACGATTCGCATTATCTGTCGGAAAGTTGTTGGCAATTGAGGCACTGCCAAAATTCAGAAAGTCTGGTTTATCAACATAATTGACGCTGTACCATGGTGTGCCAAACTCAGAGTCACCTGCAGTAAATTGAATATTTGCCGGAGACCCGTTCTTTGGATTTGCACCCGTGTAGCCTGTTGGATCTGGAGTGCCATCACTTGTAACAGAAGAAAGCGGCATGCCGCTCGAAGCGGTCCCGTTTGCAACAAATGACCCCTCATTAGTACCATGTTCACGCGATACTCGATAAGTGTTACCACTACTATCTGTCTTAGTGGTATACAATCCTGGAATCTGATACATATTCCACGGCGTATTCAGGTTATTAGCGTTGTCCACCGGCACGGTATTCCCACCATTGTTCAAGATGTCCCCAATGGTATCCGCCGACACCTGTCCAGCACTTCCGGCAAATAAAAATCCACCGACTAATGCAGCGCATAGAACACCGAAGAACAACCTCTTCATATTGCGTCTTTTGCCTGCTTGCATGAAAAATCCCCCAATCTTACGACAACCGCCCACTTCAAAGGCCTCAACTTCTTAATCAAACTTACATTATATGATGTAGCCGAGTGTTTTAGAATCTCTAGATTCAAGATTCTAGTTATGTAGTCAACTTAAGATGGCTGCGTATATTAACCACCCATGATTACTGTAGCACTTCTCCCACCATGATCTGATTCAAAAAACAGAAAAATTGGACTCAAAAAACGCCTTTCGATTGGGAAAGACGTTTTCCAAAATATTCTGTTTACAGCGTCCCATCATCAGACAATAAGTACGTGACATTCGCTGTGTACTTGCTCGCATTGTATTGGTTAGCGGGAACCGTCAAACTTGCATTCGGATAATAACGAGTAAGATTGGTTTCCTTATTGTCCTTATCACCATGTAGTCGATCCAAATTGTAGAGTTGCACTCTTTGTTGATTGGAAATCATAGCAATAGGCGAGTGATTGTAATACCGCCACTGGTTGTCATTCCATTGGAGTGTGGGGGGACCAGAAGTGGGAGTGATTCCGCTTTCTGCAGCCCCTTCGGGGTCCGTAGCCGGTTGTTTTAAATCGACTGTGAAATCTCTATGTGTACTCAATTGATCGGCACTCGTAAACGGCCCCATTGTTCCCCACAGTGTCCATGAGCTCGAGTTGCCATCATTGTTTCGGACTGTGAAGGATGACTTTGAATTAGTTATGTCCAAACCGTATGTGTCTGCCTTGGTTGGAATGTTATGCGTACCAAAGTCGAGTGTCGGCACATTGACTAGATTTGCACTCTTTAATTTGTTGAATTCGACACCATTAGAAACTGCAAGCGTCCGGCTGCTGTTTGCAATCAAATCCTTGTACTGTGTCACCAGGGGAATATAAGCCTGATTGGCAATGGAGTAATCATACTCATAGGTAAAGTTTTCAGGAACAGTGTCAAACTTCAAATTGAATGATGTGAAATTATCTGCTAGCCACCCCTTATCATTTGTAATTTGATTCGATGTCACATTGTTGCCGCTATCGACCGACGTTACCTTAAAGCTGGTCGGATCTGCAGTCGCACCCACATGTTTAGCGTCCTGCTGAACATTGGGGATCCGCACCGTTAAGTTCTTGTCTGTTGGTAATTTATTACCCGTCTTATGTTTCACAGTAACAACGACATGAACCGTTTTGTCGTTGGTTTGTAAGTAGTGAACTGTGTCTGTTTGACCATTACTTTCCTCAAACACCTTGTCTGCCGAGTACCACATATCACTGGGACTGTCGTCATCCAGTAACAAATAATAGTTATCTGTTGCCGTTCCATCGACGCCCTTGGCCAGTGTATAGTTCTGAACCACTGGCACATCCTTGCTTCGCGTCAATGTGCCCACGCCATAGAAGAAATGGCTGGTCGAATCGGCGCTCATCGGTAACTGATAATAAGGTGTTACATTGCCGTTATCGACAACCATTTTGGCATTACTCGCACTACCATCAAGTGTATTTTGATTCCACCAATCACCAGTGACCGTATGTGTACTTGTATCGCCACCGAGCTGATCCGTTGTGGCAGTTTGTTGACTACTCAATGACGAGAAATCAAGTCGCATTGAATCATTGCCATTAATCGCCAATGGATCCCGCCAAGTACCAAGAGGAGATTTGAAGGATGTGTTTCCTGTCACTTGACTCTTCGTAACCACCAATAATTTGTTGAGTGACAAATTCAACGTTGGATTAAGTGATTGTTTCAATTTGATAGTCGCATCAGCCATTGGCAAACCATTTAGAGTACCCGTATAGTGCCATTTCTTACCATCCAGATCACTCGTAATGCTTTTATTTGTCACATTCTGATCACTGTTAGCCTGCACTTGGGGTTTATCAGCAGCATAGTTATCCACATGAACATCGACAGTGGGTTTACTCTGGGTGTAATCATAAAGTTGATAGACATTGGCATATCGTTGCGGTCGAATAATTCCTGCTGCCGTCAATTTACCATTCTTATCAAGAGCAGGTTGATAACCTGTTGTACCTGCTGGTCCCCCTTCCTGTGCCAAGAACTGATTTCGTTCCAGTACCGTGAATGGTTGCCCATCATTTGCTAAAATCCCGTCTTTAGCTGGATCAGGGGTTGCAGTCCGGTTACTAATATCACTACCCAATTTGCCGTCCGAGTGTAAGGTATCCGTAAATGCTGTTTCCTGTGAACCAGTGGAATCGTCTGTCCAATGCATTCGATCATATGGGACAATTGCGCCAGTCCAAGAAGTGAAATTAGTATACGTGGGATAAACAATCCCCGAATCAATCTTGTTGCTATCAATAACCGCGTAGTCAGCGGGTGTTGTGCCGGCCTTCAGATGTTTGCGAAGAGCACTACTGTCATCTAATCCTGAACGTGCGTCACTATTAATAGTGTTATATGGGTCTACCAGCGTCGAAGAGTCAAACATTGTAATCTGAAAAGCATCATTAGAATCCCCAGCATTCTTATTAAAAGTACCATCTGAGTTGGGGGCAGCAAAAAATCGACTCTTTGTCAGAGCTTGTTCGTTTTGATCTGTACCTGCAGCATACTTAGACATATCAAAGGAAAAGTTGATGTGTGCATTCCCGCTGAAACCATTATCCATGAAGTACCCGGCCACACTTGTTAAAACAGGGTTCACAAACGTAGTACGAATCCATTGGCCTATCCCACCGAAAATAGCATTAATGACGTCAATAAGTGGGCCCAGAATTGGAATTTTACTCTTATCGTAATCCACTTTCTTTAACGGACGATCGCTCGGTTGAATGGCTGTGTTAAGTAAGCTAATCATCCGACCGGTATCACCCAAACTGTAAATCGGACTTGTACCAGACATTTGACCAATAAAACGGATAACAGCACCAGCGATGCTGCCAAGAATACCAACACTCGCTTTGTCTGCGAATTCTTCCAACATACCATCCATCGGGTCCCAGACACTGTCGCCTACAACATTACTTGATGAAAAGTTAGGCTGCAGACCATATTGGCTTGTATTTGTAAGTAAATTACTGTTGTTTAAATCTGTGCTTCTTTCGTTCCTAGATCCTAATTCGTCCAACGTTGTGGCTGTACCACCAGAGATTTGCCGATTATTGAGATAGTCAGCATAATCCGCGGCGCCCTTTTGTAAATGCATTTGTGCATGGCGTGAAGCACCGGTCGTCGGATTTTGATCCATGCCAAACGGGATCCCTTTAACTTTTAAATAAAACACTTGAGGATCCTTGTCGAGATAAATATGGTGATCAAACTGCAAAGGAAAGTTAATATTCGTCAATTGAGTTGATGAAAATGGCACTTTTATTGAGTCAACAGTTAGGTAATAATACGATTTATCCCAATCAACACTAGCGGCCAATGCCTTTGCGTCAATACCGTTAGCAACTCGTACTTTGACCATGACACACCAATCACCGGCCATAGTGGCATCAACTGCACTTTCAGATTTTGCCACCTTCGCAAAAATTGGCACATTACCTGTTGCTTGTAAGTAACCATTATCGAAAGATTGGCCCTGTGTCAACTGTGGCTGATTTGTTGTGGTGTTAAACCCCATCTTTGAGGAAACAGCCGAATCACCAGGACTGTTGAAGTTAGGCGCGCCACCCTTCAAGAAATTAGCAGCTTGATTCTCATCTGTGAAATCAATGAGATTGTCTTTGTCAACATAATTCAACGCAAAGAAAGCATCCCCATGATTAGGTATGCTCTTTTTAAACTGAACGAATACAGGTGAGTTGATTTTACCATTATTCCAATCATCTGTATTTCCACTGGCAGTTGAGGAAATTGGTGTGCCTGACGCACCAGCCCAAGTCGTGCCATACCGTACGAATGATCCTTCATTCACACCGTGTTCTCGATTTAACCCCGGAATTGTGTACATATTCCAAGGACTCCCATTCCACGTCACTTGTGATAAGCCGCTGACATTTTGTTTTGTTAATTGATCGTTCGGCAGAGTGTCCCCAACGGTATCGGCTTCTACAAGCACCGTACTACTCGTAACAAGAAACCCACCTAGCAAAATCGCAAGCAGCGAACCAATAAGACCCTTCTGGCGACTGTGTCTATTGATTGCATGCATAAATCAAATCCCCCAATCCAACAATACTAATCATTTCAAAAAACATTAATGCTTTGATTTTCGTCCCAACTTTGCCCCATGCTTCTTGGCACGTTGATAAAGCAATACCCAAGACCCTAACGCGAGGAGTGCCACCATGACCACCAGTATAATGATAATCAGCATGTTGCGCCGCTTTGGTGACATGTAATCCTCCAAGGCCCGAACTTGGCTGCCCTCAATGGTGAAATTACGGACGACGGTTTGGCGCGGCAAATTGTTGGCGGCCACGACCAGGCGCATCTGGTAATCCCCCGCTGGCAGTTTCTTAATCGGCAACTCCCAATTAAACTTGCTGCTGGGCGCAATTTCTTGGCTCTCATTACTGGTTTGGGCCATCTTTTTACCATCGCTGCGCCGGGTGACGGTTAAATCACTGGTCACTGCTTGGGCATACATCGGCGGTTTGTTGGTCGTCGGTAACCGCAGCGCCAACTCCGCCGCCTGCACGATGGGCACCACCTGGCCAAACGTCAGGTGCGGCCGCAGAGTGTCGATCTTTTTACCCCGCAGCACCACACTGCGCTGATACGCGACCCATTGATGAATCGCGGTCTTGGTCGTGGTGACATCGGCCTTGGTGTACAGCCCGCCGAGAATCATCCCGTCAAACGCCTTTGCTGGTGCCTGAATCTTGAAGTCCACTTCTTTGGTCGCTGATGGATCCAGCGTGACCGTTTGTTTCCGCGGACCCTTGATCATTGCCACGAAGCTTTGCGCGTTCTTGGGATAAATCGTCGGTGTCGTATCAGCATAATCAATCACCGCACTATTATTTGTCACGGCGTTGTTGGCATATACGGTGACCGTGATCTTTTCAGAACCCAAATTCACCACTTGCAAGCGCAGCGTTTCCTCTTGCTTGGGGGTGAGGCTTAAATCCCAGTATTTCAGGTTCTGATTGATCTGGTTGTCGGGTAAGACGGTATTGATCGCATACGCCTTTTTCGGTGTTTGCGAAGAGGCAGCAAACGCTGGTGTCGCGACACTGAATAGGAACAAGCCCATTATGCCCGCGACTAGCCACCGGCTAATCATGGCGAACCGTTTTACCATACCCACACCTCCGTTAATTGTCATTCACCCATGTGGGTGTAAAGTTCCCACACGGTGTCCACGTTCCATTCTAGCACTGCCTTGAAAAACACACATTTCAGAAATGACAAAGAATCGGTATGAAAACTGACGTTGACAAGTCTTTTTCGCTCTCTTGTCCCACCTTGCGACATGCTATAATACGAGCAGTGAATTGAATCTTTTACGAAAGAAGTGGCCCATTTGTCAATCGAAATTACCACATCCTTGAATTCGGCAGTTTATGAAGACGCCTTAGCTATCCGGAAAGAAGTGTTCGTGCAGGAACAGCATGTGCCAGCAGATATGGAGGTCGATAGCGACGAGGGTCGGGCCATCTATTTTGTGGCCTACGATACAGATCACCGCGCTGAAGGCACAGTGCGCTTGGTGCCGGATGAAAAAGGTGTCGGCGATGTCCAGCGGATGGCGGTCCGCCAAAACTACCGGCACCACGGCATCGGCCGGGTGCTGCTGGGCGCCGTCGCGGATTACGCTGAAAAGAATGCGTACAGTCAATTGCTGCTCCACGCCCAAGTGCACGCCATCCCGTTCTATGAAAAACTCGGGTACCAGTTGACTGATCGTCCTGAGTTTCTCGATGCCGGCATTCGACATCGGGAAATGATCAAACCATTATCCAACGAGGTGAAATAGGCATGTCCAATAAAAAGATTGCCGCCGTCTATCTCTTTTTGTTCCTGTTACCCTATTTATGCGCCCTGCTGGTCATCGGGACTAGCTACAATGCGCTGGTTCTGCATAGTGCTAGCTTATGGCGGACCATCATTGGGGCGGCAGTGGGTGCCGTTGTCATGAGTGCACTCAAAGTCACCGTGGAACGGCCATTGGCGATCCTCGTCGTCAATGCCACCCGCCCGAGTTTGCGCAGCCTGCTGGATTTCTTCAACGTCGATAGCAATGTCACCAAGCGGATTCTGAACCTCAGCATGGACTTTGTGCTCTGTGGTATCGCCACGTGGGCCGTCCGTAATTTCTTCCCGAAAGAATGGATCATGTGGTCGTTGATTGGCTGGTTAATGCTGATCATGTTTCTATCTGTGCTGATTGGCGGGTATATCGATTATGACCTGCTTAGTGTGGAAAGAACCGGCACTAAAGAGGTCCAGCCCCTCAAAAAGTAAGTAAAAGGTGGTACGAAGCAGAATCAACTGTTTCGTACCACCTTTGTGTTTTATTTTGTTTTTTTCCTTAATTGTTGACCGTGCCGTCGTCCCCGCTGATAAATTAATACCCAACTGACCACCATGAACACCCCGATCAGGACAATAAGCAAAAGGACAACACCAAAATTTCGCCGCCCCGTTGGCCGATAGTCAGAGACTGCCTGCACTTGAACAGGCTCAATGGTGAAGTGCCGAATCACCGTCCGGCGCGCCACGTTGTTTCCCGCAATCACGAGCCGCATTTCATAACTGCCCGCGGCCAGTTTTGGTATCAAAAACTGCCAGTTAAATCGACTATGCGGGGCAATCTTACCGTCTGTTCCACTCGTATGCACCACCCGTTTACCGGTATCCTGCCGGTATATCGTTAATTTGTTGGTCAAGGCATAAGCATACATGGGTGCTGTATTACGCGTTGCCAAATAGAGAACGAAGCGACCGGCCTCGGCGACTGGTTTGGCCGCTCCAAATTGAATTTTGGGCCGTACCTGGTTAATGTCTTTTCCTTGCAAAACAACACTGCGTTGATAGGCCACGATCTGCCGGACCTGGGTAGCGGTGGTCGTGACGTCGGCTGTGGCATATAAGCCCCCCAGAATCATGCCTGAGAAATGATCAGCCGGTGCCCGAATCCTGAAGGTGAGAATCTTCACGGCCCCAGGCGCCAGCGTCACGGCTTGTTCTCGCTCGCCAATCACCATCGAGGCAAAACTGGTGGCCGGCTTCGGATAAATTGTCGACGCACTCTGTGAATAGATGATTTGCGGATTGGCGTCGGTGGTGCCATTGTTCGCCTGAACGCGCACCGTGATCGCCTCTCGGCCAATATTGGCCACTTGCAGCTGCAATGATTGGACCTGCTTGGGCGATAAGTGCAATTGCCAGTAATTGAGTTGTTTATCCACTTGATTGCCCGGCAGTATCGCCGTGACGGAATACGCCTTCTTGGGCACCTTGGTCGCCGCCGCCACCATGTGTGCTGGTGCAAACAATGCCACCAACACACCGATTATGCCTAACCATCTAAGGTATCGCGCCTGATGCATCTTATTCACCTCCTTGCGAATAAAAGAGACTGGGACAAAAATCCGCGTCCTGATGGATGTAGTGCCAATGTGGTTAGGCGTGTTTGAGGCCGCGCACTTTGCGGGCTCAAACCGCCGTCACAGCGTTCCAGCCCATTTCAGCCGGAGATTGCGTAGCTTTGGCACGGCTCATCAGGGAGGCTTTTGTCCCAGTCTTCTTCAAACAGGGTGTCACAAACTGCCATCATCATTCACGGTATACGTGATGGATGACGTGTATGTGCCCTTGGTGATCGTGGGGTTCATATCCGCCGGTGTCAGTAATGTGGCATACGGATAGTAACGAATCAAGTTAGACGCGTCCACCTGTGGTTCGAGCAACCGATTCAATGTATACAGGTTCACATTGGCCGTACTCGTCGGATTGCCCACCATGGTGCCTGGCGTATGATTCAAATAATTCTTCTCTTCATTCGTATAATCAGTGGAGTTCTCATTCGCGCCGGGTTGACTCGTATTGGTTTCCTTCTGTTTGCCCGCGGCATCCAGCATGGGTTGCCCCAAATCAATTTGGAAATCTGTATAGGTCTTATTATCCCCGTTTTGGAATGCCCCTAACCGTCCCGTCAACGACCAGGATGTTTGGGCCGCCAAACTATCGGCATTGTCCTGCACTTGGAAATAGGCATCGGCTGGATCGGTCACTGAATAGGATCCGGCCGCCGCACCAGGGACGTTATGACTGCCAAAATCCATCGACGGGACATGTAGTATGTTGACATTCTTCTGCTTGGCAAATTGAACACCATTCGAAACAGCCAATACCCGGGCAGTTGTCGGATCGTCCCGCATGATCAAATCGGCATAAGGCATGTGCACCGGGATATTATCCTGATTCTTGATTTGATAATTGTACGTGTAGGTAAAGGATGTGGGTGTATCGCTAAACTGGACTTTATAAGACGTAAAGTCTTGGGCCAGCCAGCCCGTGTCACCCGTGGCCGTCACCGTTGCACTTTGACCGTTGCTATCTGTGACCTCTGGTTTGGAGATCGTGGCCCCCACATCACTGGTACTGGTTTGTACATTGGGGATACGAATAATCATACTGCTGTCATCTTCTGAACTCGCATCACTTTTCCGCGTGACGGTCACTTTGACAGGTACGTTCGTGTTCGTATCGCCGTCCTTAAGAATATGCACATCACTATTACCAGAACCACTGGTCACTGGATAGAATTCTTTCTTGGCTTCATAGTATTGCTTGGTGTCGTCACCATTCACTAGGAAAAGATCATAACTGTCGCTGGCGGTGTTATCCACACCAGCCGCCACAGAATAACCATTGACAGCACTAATCGGCCCGTTCCGCGTCAACGTCCCGCTGCCCTGGAAGAAATTGGCGCTGTCCATTGTTTTGAGCGGTAACTGATAGCTGGCGGTTATGCCGTCACTGGTTGGGATCGTGGTTCCTGGCTGAGCAAGCGGATTACTGGCTGACCAATCACCGAGAATCGGTTGACTGGTCGTGCTGGCCGCCAAGTTATTCACATTCGTCGTTTGATCATTCGTCGAACCGATGTTTGGAATGAACTTCAGTTGCATCGTGTCGCCACCGGCCGCGGAGGCCAGCGTATCCCGCCAATAGCCCAACTGCCGCTTGTAGTGATTCGTGCCGCTGACTTGACTGCGATACAGCAGAATCAGCGCCGACGTCTTTAAAAGCATCACCGGGTTAAAGGTTTGACTTAGGTTAATTGACGCATCCGCCAGTGGATAACCATCCAATGTCCCGGTGTAAGCCCACGTCTGACCATTCAAGTTACCGGTTATCTGCTTACCACTTAAATTACTAGCTGACTTGACAGACACTTCAGCATCCTGCTTGTCATACTTAACAGGTTCAACATCCACGGTACGGGTGTTCACGGTATTGCTGCTGTAGTCGTAATACTGGTAAACATTCGCATACCGATCCGGCCAAATTAAACCGGCCTTGTTTAACGTGCTCCCAGTCAATTGAGGCAGGTTCTCATTGCCGCCATACCCATTGGTTTCGGTCAAATATTTTTCTCGTGTCTGTACCTTAAACTTGGTACCTTGACCATCATTCACTAAAATACCGTCGTTCCCGGCATCCGGTGAAGCCGTCCGGTGATCAATATCGTTGCCTAATTTCCCATCGGAGTGCATCGTATCGGTAAACTGGGTTTCTTGATTATCGGAACCGGAATCATCCGTCCAGTGCATTCGATCATACGGCACAATGGCGCCGGTCCAGGAAGTAAAGTTCGTATACACCGGATAGTTAGTCCCCTTGCTGTCCAGATCAGTTTCATTGGCCGCATTAATCACGGCATAATCCGCTGGTGTTTCCCCAGAACTCTTCGATTGACCGTTTTGCCCGGCATCTTTATCCTGTGGCACGACATGCAACGCTTTACGCAGGGCACCATCTTCATCCGTGTTAGAACGGTCTAAGCCCTTCAGTGTGCTGTAGGGATCAACCAGATCAGAGGAATCATACATCTTGATTTGAATCGGATCCGCTGTACTACCATCGTGGATATTAAATGTCCCATCCGCGTTGGGTGCCGCGGGTAATCGGCCCTTGGTGATGGCCTGCTCCTCTTTGCTGGTCCCAGCAGAATATTTAGACATATCAAAAGCAAAGTTGATATGCGCATTGCCGGTAAAAGCCTGCGAGGTAAAGTACGAAACAACTGACTGCAGAATCAATCTGCCTAATCCAAAAAAACCTGATATCAAACTGCGCCAAGCCGGCTGGTTGGTAGTTGCAGCATTCAGCATTGAGATCATTCGGCCAGTGGCGCCTGTATTGTAAACTGGGCTCCTACCGGGCTGAAGCCAATTACCGGTAACGTCGGAATTATTGCCGACGATACCGCCCAGCGGATCCCAAACCGTATTCGTCGTCGAAAGCTTATCGCCATACTGCGGAGAAAATCGCGGTTGCCAGTTAGGATTTGTCTCACTGCCATAATTGTGGGCCCCGTCACCGCCCAACAACATCCCGGCAGTTTCCGAGTGAGAATTGGCATTGTTACCACCAGTGTTTGAGTTATAACCACTCAGGAAATCCAGGTAATATGCTGCTTTTGTCGCGCCGGTTTGCAATGACTTCAAAGAGCGATTATTTAAATAATCCTGGTAATCGGCATTGCCATTTTGCAACTGCAGTTGACGACCATAAGTATTGGCAAAATCAAACCCATCTTTATTGACGACATTGTATGGAATCCCCTTGACCTTCAAGAAAAACTGTTGGGAATTGTTTGGATCTAAATACACATGATGATCGAATTGCAACGGAAAGTTAATATTGACTGAAGCTCCCGTAATACCCAAAAAGGAAACTGAATCAACACTTAAAAAGTAGTACGACCTGGCCCAATCAATACTGGCCGCCAAGGACTTGGCGGCCATCCCTGCAGCGACTCGGACACGCACCATCACTGCCCAGTTACCGGCCATTTGGGCATCCACGGTGGTTGGTGATTGGGCCGCGATGGCCGCTTTGATCGGGACATTACCTGTTGCCTGCACGTACCCGCCAGAGAATGATTGGCCGTTGGCGGTATCCAGCTGCATTGAACTATTCATCTTGGAATTGACACCCATGGGATTGAATACTTCTGCTTTCTGGGTTGGCGTAGTCGACTGAGTCGCCCAAGCTTTAGCCACGTCCGAGGCGTCATCACCATTACCAAAATCAACCAAATAGTCTTTGTCGACATAATTCAGCGCAAAATAAGCCGACCCATGATTGGCAACTTTATTTTGAAATTGAATCGCAATGGGTGACTCGGTTTGGCCTTTGGTCCAAGCGTTATAATTTGCCGTGGCATTAGCCGCATCACTCTTACTGCTGTCCCAAGCATAGGCCAATGGCGTCCCTGTCGAGGCATTGGGCCATCCTTTGTACCCCCATTGCACAAAAGAGCCCTCGCTACTGGTATGATTCCGGTTCAAACCCGGAATTTCATACATGCTCCAGGGGGTGGTACCATCCAGTGAAGCCGAGCCAGTGCCAGTGCCGCCCGTGCCTTTCATATTTTGATTTTGCAGCGGATCTCCCAAAGTAGCCGCCTGGGAATCACTGGTTGTCATACCGAATACACCGATCAGTATGGTTCCCCAAAACAAGGCTGCCCCAAATAATCCTAACAGTCTCTTCCTCATAGAAATCATCTTACTCCTTAATTGATTTGTTCCAATACGACATAAAATCAGTGAGTGACGCAGTAAACCGCGCATGACTCGCACTACCCCCCGGGTGCCTTCGTCAGTCAATCTGTTTGTATGTATGATTTAGACCAATCTGTTGGTCATGATTTCAGGCTAAACCTGAATGAAATACGACAACACTGCATCCGGGACCAGGGCGGCTAAGACGCGATAGGCTTTATAGAACATTCTCGGCGTATACACCATCCATCCCCACTGGGCAAAGGTCAAAGACCGGCGAGTCACTTGCGGTAAATCCAGAAACGGCAACAAGCCCACGATGCTCTTCTTATCATTATCGGAATCTCCCCCGTTGTATAACGCCGTGTGCATGTTGCCTGGTTCTAAGGCCAAGACATGAATGCCGCGATGCCGCAACTCGGCATGTAATCCCTTCGTGTAAAACGAGAGGAACGACTTAGTGGCGCCATAGACCACCATGTTCGGTGATGGCGAGAAACCGCCGACAGAGGAGACGTTAATCATGGTGTCCCCGCGATGCACATACGGAAGCACTGTATTGACTAGTGCCATCGGGGCCACCGCGTTGAGGGCGACCATTTGCCGCTGCTTCTCGATGGGCACTTCAGTTAACGGCCCATTACATAAATAACCGGCATCATTAATCAGTAAGTGAACATGCGGCTTCTCCCGTGCTAACAAGCCGTGTAGTTTGCGAAAGGAGTCCGGATCGGTCAAGTCGTAAGGTAATATGCGAAAACGCCGTCCGGGAATACTTTGCGCCAACTCAATCAACCGCTCTTTACGGCGGGCCACGATCCAAATTTCATCCAGATTGGGTAATTTATCGGCCACTGCCCGCACATATTCACGGCCTAAACCCGAGGATGCGCCAGTCACAATTGCAATTTCCATATCAAAACCTCACTTTCTGATTTGTTTAAATGTCTTTATACCAATGCCCGGGCTGCTTTAAAGCCGGTATGAATCGCATCTTTGATCCGGCCCGCGTGAATGGCATCGCCCACCGGGGTGATGTGCTCACATACGCCAGCCAGCTCTTTCACCAAACCGTTCACCGGCCGAACGCCTAAGGACAGAACGACCTCATCAGCCGTCAAAATTTCTCGGACGTTATCTTTTTGGACCGTTGTCACTGTGTGGTCGGGATTGATGGAAACTAATCGACGCCCAGTCAGATATTGGACATTACCAGCGCGCATCCGCGACTCCACATCCCAAACACTCGGAGCAAAGCCACCTGGGGGAATCTTTTCGGCCATTTCCACAATGGTCACTTGGTTGCCTTGCTCCACTAACATTTCTGAAGTTTCCAAACCAGTCATGCCGGAACCCACCACAACGATTCGTTTGCCCTCATATGTGACTTGCTTCTCAAGAATGGGGGTCGTGGTCGTGACGAAATCTTGGTCTGCACCCGGAATGGGCGGCTTGGAGGCACTGCCGCCAGTCGCCACGAAGACCGCATACGGGTGATAAGATTCAACGATTACCCGGGTGGCCTCGGTACCGTAGTGGAAAGACGCCCCATAATGCTTGGCTTGCGTCTCCAAATCGATATACGACCAGCCAATCATTTCCTTGTGCGGCGGTGCCACGGCTAACCGATTCTGGCCACCGGGCTGATCTTCTTTTTCAAATACATTCACTTTAAAGTTGCGCAACGCCAATTCACGAGCCACTGTTAGGCCAGCAGGGCCGGCCCCGATGACGACGACTTGGCGATTATTACCGTCTTTACCGGCATTTTGGGCATACAGGGTTTCCCGGCCCATGCGGGGATTGACCGCACACATCGTCGGTGTCCGCGTACTTTGTCCGGCTTCATAGCTCTCTTGACACACCAGACAGCCAATACACCGACTGATGAGTTCAGGCGTGCCATACTGGGCTTTTTTCATCCATAAAGGATCTGCCAGTAATGCTCGGGCCAGTCCAATAAAGTCTTGGTTGCCGGATTCGAGAATTTTTTCTGCCTGGTCCGGAGTCCGAATGACCCCCACAGCAATCACTGGAATCGAGACCGCTTCTTTGACGGCCTTGACTAACGGTTGCCGCCAACTGGGCGCGTAAGTCACTGGTTCACTGATCATCACTTGCGTATCCGAGTTACCGATCGTGACATTGAGTGCATCGGCACCATACGACTCGATCAGTTTGGCTAATTTAACCCCTTCATCCAACTTGATGCCCTGGTCAGGGTAACCAATCTTGGAGTAAAATTCATTGACGGTGAGTCTGACTGAAATTGGGAAGTCAGCCCCCAGCCGTTCCCGAATCGCCGCAATGATTTCTTTCACAATGCGGGCACGATTCTCCGTGCTGCCGCCATATTCGTCGGTTCGGATATTCGTGTATGGACTCAAAAATTGCGTCAACAAATAACCATGACCCGCATGGACTTCGACGCCATCCGCGCCGGCTTTACTGGCCCGAACCGCGGCATCCGCGAATTGCTGTTCAATTTTATGTATCTCGTCGACAGTCAGCGGATGAATTTTGAAATGACCAAAAGACGAAAAACCCAACCCGGCCGGAACGTTACTCGGGGCGACGAGTGGTTTAAAATGCCGATTCATAAAGTTGTACATCTTGGGCTCTTCTAGACTGCTCCGGTCATTTTTACCCATGACCTTGTAAAACATCTTCCAATAACCCGGAATCACTTTGGCCAATCGATTACTGGTCGGCCACAGCGCCGGCCATATCGGCACATTTTGCCGGCCCGGATGATTCAGCTGAATAAAGATTCTCGCGCCGGCTGCGTGGACCGCATCGGCGACTTTACGAAACGGCGCGATATCCTTATCACTGGACATCGCCAGTTGTTTAGGGGAGACAATAGCATCCTTTTCATTCACCCGGGTGTACTCGGTAATAATCAGACCGACGCCGCCTTCTGCCCGTTCCCTAAAATATTGGACGTTGCGGTCCGACGCGGTCCCATCTTCGTTTGCCAGCCCGACACCCATCGCGGTCATCACAGCCCGATTCTTGATTGTGAGCTGGTTAATTTTCATTGGTGAAAAAAGTTTTGGATAATTACTCATCGTATCCACCCTTTCGACTGTGCTTGGCATCAACTCATCCTGTGACGGTTTACACTTGCCCGTACACTATAGATGTTAGCCAGATGGCAATTGGTATTGCAAGATACAATATTGAACATTAGATTACTTTTTTTCGTTTTCTATGATATGTCCAATTATGTACGTTCTATTAATACTGTATATTGAATTTACTGGATCAAATCCGTTATGCTGTGATTTGATGTTTGCATGTGTCCAAATGAGGACATATGCAATCAATCCGTGCACAATTGTGTGTGATAGAAAGGATGATCTCTTTTGAAACGAATTGCCGTCATTAGCGGTACTACATCAGGCCTGGGCCGCCAGTATGTCCCCGCATTAATCTCTGAATATCCGGCGATTGATGAAATTTGGATGATTGCTCGCCGAGAAGAACGCCTGCAGGAGATTCAAGCAGACTACCCCGACATGAATTTCAAAATTATTCCGCTGGATTTGACACTGGATGAAAGTTACACCACCCTCGAAATACTTCTGGCTGAAGAAAAGCCCCATATCTATGCCTTAATTAACAATGCGGGGGTCGCCTTCAATGGCGATGTGGCCGATGTGCCTCTGAAATACCTCATCGCCATGTGCAATCTGAATGTCAAGGGCACAACTGCCCTCACCCGCTTGTGTCTGCCTTACATACAAAAGGGCGGATTTATTTTAAACGTCTCGTCTGCTTCTTCTTTTGCACCTAATCCGCACATGGATGTTTACAGTGCCACGAAGGCCTATATCGCCAGCTTCTCTTACGGCCTGCGGGAAGAATTGCGGCCCGCCGGAATCAATGTATGCACAGCCTTGCCTGGCCGGATGAAGACGGAGATGGATCAGAAGTTAAACACGGGCAAACGCGAAGGTGTCTTTAACCTGGTGCCAAGTTTAGACGTTCCCCTCTTTGCCCACCGCACTGTCCGTGCCGCCATGGCCGGCAAAGGATCCTACACGATGAACTGGTTTTATAAAACGTATCGCGTGGTCGCCAAGATACTGCCGACCGAATTGATCGTTCATTTTTCTGCCATCTAAGTACCGCGGACAAAAAAAGACGGTAAGATCCCGAACACTTCAGGGATCATATCGTCTTTACTTTGGGCTAAATTGATTCATCGGGAATTTTGACTATCCCGAGCAATTGAAAAAGGTACTGATGCAATTGTTCTTGGGATACCACATGATTTTTCAAAAACACCCATTCAATCAATAATAAAATCGAATTAGCTACATGTTCCGCCGCGAGTTCCGGAGGCAAGTCCGGTGTTTGCAAAATTTGACAACTGGATACCACGACGCGTAGTTTGCCGCGAAAGAAACTGATGAAACTGTTCACCAGCGTACCATCCACTGGATTAAATTTCATGATCGTCGAAAAAGTCGGTAGCTTCTGTTTTAATGCCGCAAATAGTCGGTCAAAATACATTAGCAGATCCGAGTTCTCTTTCCCATCGGCCGGTGCGGGTAAAAATTGAAATTCTTGACTGATATGCAACCAGCAATAATCCAGTAAATCGTACTTGTCGTCAAAATAATTGTAGAAAGTGGCCCGGGGGTAATCAGCACGCTGACACAGTTCATTCACACTGATCTGATCGAAGCTTTTCTCCGCCGCCAACTGCAACAACGTATCCGTGAAATCACCCAAAGTACGACGGGCTCCACGGGTAAGTGGCTTTGCTAGATCATATTTCACTAAAATCAACCTCCAAGGCGATGAACAATATTCAAATTCAGATGATTATCGTTAAGACAATGCTTGGTCATACATTAGCATGATGACCTGGAATTTTCAACAGCATAATCATGGACACTTGTAAAACACCGCCAAGAAAAAACCGGGTCATTGCAATTTCTGCTTGACCCGGTCTAATGAGTTGAATTTGTTGTGCCACGGATAAGTGCCATCACGCCGTTACGAATAGTGGATAAAAGACAGAAGTGTACAACCTAGTCATCCACTGAGCACCGCAATCCAGATCAGTCGTCGTACTCGTCTGGATGACTATCCTGCTCTTCGCCAATATACATAATCCCAGAATGATCGTGCACTTGGCTCTGATCGTCCAAATCCCAACGTTGCACTAAGTATGGATGGCTGGTCAACGCCAAGTGCTTGGGAATTTCCAGCTCTGCTTCGGTGAACTGCTTCATGAGGCGTTCAATCCCCTGGTTGACCCCGATCTGATAAATCACCGTATCCGCCGGTTCGGTATGCACCGCCGCCTTGCTGTCAGGTAAATCAAAAGTGACAAAATCACCGAACGATTTGGTGCCCACTGGAAAAAGCGAACCGATGTAATACACAAAGGAATAAGGGGAAAACACGATCAATGCCGTGCGGTTCTTTTCTCCGGTTTGGTGGGCATCCAATTGTTTCGGGGCATCACTGTGCATGAATTCCTCCCATGCGGAGTAAAAACTGCCGTTACCATCCATCATGGTGGGTAAATACGGATAACCGATCATCCGCATCGCACCCACGTCTTTAATTTCTGCCATTTTGCATATTTCTCCTTTAATTAAGATAAAAGCCGGAGGCACGCCCCGGCTTGGTTGGTTAAGAGACTATTATCACAATCAGCGGCGATGGGACAATTCCATGTATCGTTGATACCAGATGTCGATATACGCCTGGGAAAATGGTCCTTTGCCCTCGTTGATCCAATCAACTAGGATCTTCACGTTCTCTTTGAGGATATGGTCGATCTCTGGTGAATACGACCAGCGCTTGGCATGGGCTTCATATTCGTCCACGTCCAACAGCCGCTTCTCACCATCTGGAAACACCTTCACATCAAGATCGTAATCAATATACTTCAGTGCTTCGCGGTCGATCACGAATGGGCTGGCCAAGTTACAGTAATACGACACGCCATTCTCGCGGATCATCGCGATGATGTTGAACCAATATTTACGGTGAAAGTAGACAATTGCCGGTTCCCGCGTCAGCCAATGACGGCCATCCGCTTCGGTCACGAGCGTGTGATCATTACAGCCGATCAGCGAATTCTCACTT
Organism: Schleiferilactobacillus perolens DSM 12744; assembly: GCF_001435585.1. Taxonomy (GTDB): domain Bacteria; phylum Bacillota; class Bacilli; order Lactobacillales; family Lactobacillaceae; genus Schleiferilactobacillus; species Schleiferilactobacillus perolens. The sequence goes on along the minus strand of NZ_AZEC01000004.1, from coordinate 119,972 downwards.
GTCTTCAACACCATTGTGTCCCGCCAGGTACGATGTAAACTCCCATCATGCTTGTAACTCTGAATCGCAATATAGTCTCCTTCCTTGGGAAGATGCACTGCGAACCCAGCTTTCGTGGAACTGTTAGTCACCTAAAATTATAGCAGAAAGGCAGAGAGGGTGGAAGCCGACCGGTTAGAAGCGGCGTCAGAAGGCAGGCCAGGCAGAAAACCCGTACTTAGGTTTTTTGCCTGGNGGTTAGAAGCGGCGTCAGAAGGCAGGCCAGGCAGAAAACCCGTACTTAGGTTTTTTGCCTGGCCTGCCTTCTGACATAGCTTCTGGTCGGCTGCAACCCGTTTAGATTAGGTGGAAGCCGCTTTATATCCCATCATTCCCCGACGATAACGTATAGGTAATCGTCGCCGCGTACTCCGAATCCGTCTCTGGCGTCGCAAACCCGGCCGCATTCTTCGGTACGATCAACTGGGCATGGGGATAGTGTATCGTCAGATCGAACGGGTCAGCCGGTGTTTCATTCGGATTAAGCGGCTCCACCAGCCTGTCCAGTTTATACAGCCGGATTGGCGTACTATCCGTGCCCATTTCTGCCGCTGGTAAATGATTGTAATACCGCCAGTAGCGCAACGGTGACGGGTTATACGCAGGGAAGTGAGCGGTATCGGTGGGATCATGGTAACTCCCGTCTGGCACGCGTTCCGTGTTAAATCGCTCATCCTTGATTTTTGCCGGTTCCTGCCAATTAATCCTGAAGTCGCGCCGCTCCTTGCCATCATTGGTCGTAAACGGAGACAGTGCCGCGGTGACGTTCCAAGAATTCTGTCCTTGCTGATGGTCCCGCACGGTCAGATAGGCCTCGCGGCGTTGATCATCTTCCGCCGTGCCCACCTTGTCATCGTTTGGATCACTATCTTTGTCCCGCTTGTGGGGCAAGTCGTATGCTGCTCCACTCGGGGATGGCATGAACTGTTTACCAAAGGCCAGTGACGGCACGTGTTCCAAATTGACGTTCATTTGTTCTGCAAAATGGACAGGATTAGAAGTGGCCATGACATGCGTGTCGGTGCGTAAAACATCGCGGTAATTGACGTTTAGTGGGATCTGTGCGTAATCTTTCACCGAATATCGATACGAATACGTGAACTCTTTTGGCCCCACCGTAAAGATAATGCGATAAGTCGAAAATTGATTATTCGTTTGACCAGATACAGGTTCGACTTTTTGCGCACCAGGGACTTGGGGCATCTCTAACATTGTGCCGTCAACTTTAGGCAACATCAAATACATCTGAGTGGGATATTTCCCAGCCGCAATTTCCTTACCCTTAGCGGCCCCATTCACCGTGATTGGTTGGTTATCGGCCGTCACAAAATACGTCTCACTCCCATCCGCAAATTGTTTCGTCAAGGAATACCATTGCTCATCGGGCGTCTCGTGATTGAGGAACACTAAATGCTTAGCAACTGCTTCGTTTTCAGTCTTGAGCGTGTAATCACCGACAGTCTTGACCTCCCCTTGACGATGAAATTTCAGATCACCGTAATACAGACTGTCCTGAGTCGCCCCCTCTGGCGGCAGCTGATACTTGACCGTGGCGTTGCCGGTCTTACCGTCTAAAGTCCATCGGGTCGGATCGTTCTCTTTCGCTAGTTTGTTGCCTTTTTCAGACCAGTTGCTCATGATGCGATGCCGGGTATCGGTGCTTTGAAAAGTATCAGAAAATGCTTTCTGCTCTGAGTGTGCCGAAGTCAGTGTGCCTTGCAGTTGATGACCGCCAGGCGCGAAGTTGCCCAACGGATCACGGAAATAACCCAATGGTTCAGTGATCTGGTTCTTATCCTTCACTTCATCATAATGCACTGCCAAATAATCATTGGTCGATAAATCAATGCTCGGCTGCAATGACTGGTGCAGATGCACTGTCGCATCAGCCAACGGCACGCCATTCATCGTGCCTTCAAAATGCCACTTTTTATCGTTCAACGAAGTGATGATCTTGCTGTCATCTGTATTGACGCCATCAGGATTGTTCACTTTAATGGCCAATGCCGATTTGTCACCATCTGTCACGCGTTGCGGACCCTTCGCATCCGGCCAAGGTTGTGGACTCCCTTCGCCGGCACTTTCATAGTCATAATAGGAATAGACATTGGCATAGCGGCTGGGACTGATAGTGCCGGCCTTTTTATTCTCCGGCTGCGGGCTAAGGTTGATAAATGGGTCTGTGTAGCCAATCGTGCCATCTGAATTGGGATGATTCACGAGAATCCCATCCAGGCCTGGATCGGGTGTCGCTGTGCGTTCCTGATAACCCGCAGAGAGCCGCCCGCCGGAATGCAGCGTATCGTTACCCTTCTTGTTGTCGTAATAGTGCCTGTCGTAAGGTACGATCGCGCCGGTCCAAGAGGAGAGATTTGTGTACACCGGATAACGGACACCCTCGTCCATTTTATCGTCATCAATGACGGCATAGTCCATCGGCGATGTGCCGGCTTTCATTTGCTGACGGAGTGACACGGGGAGGTTTTTGCTCATACTCTTGCGTTCCATATTCCAAGTCACCCGATACGGATCGACCAATTGATTAGAGCCATACATCGTAATCTGGATTGGCGCGCGGCGGGGGTCATTTTCATTCATCCCGCCTAAGCCGTCTTGCAAATTAAACTTGCCGTCGTTATAGGGTGCTGACGGTAACTTACCTTCTGTGAGGGCGGTTTTAAGTTTGTCCGGGCTGCCGCTGTATTGAGATACATTGAAGGAAAAATTGACATGGGCATTGCCGCGAAAGCCTTCTCTCATAAGCGCGGATGTAACTGCTCGCAAAGCTGGGTCCACGAAAACAGTTCGGATAAATGTGCCGATGCCTTTAAAGAACATACCAATGACATTTAGAATTTGGCCAATTATTGGAATATTAATCTTGTCGAAATCAACAGCAGATATTCTACGATCATCAGGTTGTTTATTGGCGTTTACCAAACTGATCATTCGTCCAGTGTCACCCGTGTCATATACTGGACTATGCCCCACGAAATCAGCAATAGCCCGGACGATCCCAGCAGTTATACTGGTTATGAAGTCGTTGGCTCCTTTTGCCAAATTGAGCGGGTCGAGGAATGTTTTTTCTGGAAACGGGCGAACTTTTGCGCCATCCGCAATTTCAGTCAGCATACCTGGTAATGGGTCCCAAATACCGTCATGGCGCGCGTCGCTCCATTGGAAATTTGGCTGAATGTCACCGTTGCGCCCCCGCTTTAACAAGGGATTCTGGCCGGGAATTGAATTGTCATTCAATATATCGCTCTTGATATTCCCCTTGCCATTGTTCTGTATCTTGTCCAATGTTGTCGCCTTGCCAGACATTCCTGGTATAATCTGCCGATTATGCAAATAGTCAAGAAAATCCGCATTTCCATTCTGTAATTCCAACATTGCCTGGTTTTGTTTTCCGCCTGCGTTATTGTTCAACACGTTAAACGGAATCCCCTTTACCTTGAGAAAAAAGGTCTGTGGATCTTTAGGATCTAGATACACATGATGATCAAACTGCAGAGGAAAGTTGATATCCTTAATGGGAATGTTACTGAAAGGAATATTGATGGAATCGACAGACAGAAAATAATAAGACTTCGACCAATCAATTGTTGCCGCCAGTGACTTAGCATCAATTCCTGGCGCCACGGTAACCTTAACCATGACACCCCAATTACCACCCATAATCGCATCGGCCGTAGTTTCTGATTCAGCCACCCGGGCATAAATCGGCACATTCCCCGTCGCCTGAATAAAGCCACCATTATAATTGGCTCCGTCAGCTAACGTAATGCCACCCTTGCCATCGCTCTTAGTTCGCGGTGTGACATTTTGGGTGTTGAAAATTTCATTCCGTTGATTGTAATCCAAGGGTGTCCCACCTTGACCGGATTTGGCAAAAGCCAGTGCCAGGTCTGGTCGGCTGAAATCAATCAGTTCTGGGCTATTCACGTAATTCAACGAGAAAAACGCATCACCATGACCGGTGATGGGATTGCCTGCCGCGTCTTTGTTGAACAATATCGACGCTGGCGAAGCGGTAACACCAGTTTCCCAATCGGTGGTATTCAGTAGTCCACCTTTGTCTTCTCTATTATCCTTCGTAATCGGCATCGGCTGATATAAACGCGTCTTTTGCCATCGATTTAACGGATCATCCACAGCCCAGCCGTCGTATCCCCACTTAACAAACGACCCTTCCTTGGCACTCCGCTCCCGCTCAATCCCCGGTACCCAATAGGTATTCCAAGGGACAGTACCAATCTTTGGGACCTCTCCGTTAATATCCGGGGTATTATCAAACACATCCCCGACAGTGTCCGCCTGCACCGAAACTAAAGACCCCATGAAAAAGCTGCCGACCACCGCCCAGGTCAGCATCATGTAGATTATCCATTTAATTGTGCGTTGACCACCGCCCCGCTTAAACATAAAAATAGCCCCCTGATTTTCGTTGATCGCTGTTGTGCTCACTTCCAGCTTATCGAAAATATAAGGGACACTGCTTTCAAGATTTAAAAGAAAAAGTTGTTAATTGTGATAACGATTACAAGCACGTCACCACTGGCTTTTCCTACTTTTTGTGGGACTTTTTAGCCTCTGTTAATCGTCGTTTTCCATGTCGTTTTCATCCATCCAGGCGTCAATATCCGAGAAACTAAAGCCTTTTTGGTACAACATTTGCTTTGTTTTTTGTTTCTGGTACGCTGAACCTTTACTGCGATATCGCCGCCAGTATTTCTCCGCTTGCTGGGCCAGGGCGGCCGCTTCGTCCGCAGGGTCCGGGGTGAAGTCGGCGTCATCAATCGCGCGGGTCACCAGATCGCCATCGTATCCCTTGGTGTACAAATACTGGCGAATCTTGCGTTGTTGTTCCCGGCTGGAATCCCGCCGGTAATGACTGCGCTGCTTGTCGATCAACCGGGCCAATGTGTCCAACTGTTCCGACTCTGGATACACATCGGTAATGGCGTCTTGATTGGCCAGATCTGGGCTGATGCCCTTCTCCCGGAGTTTGCGTTCGATGACCCGCGGACCATTCGCAGTAGTCAGAATCTGGGTCCGGACGAAGCTGTCTCGGTAAGCTTCATCGTCCAAGTAGCCCTGTTTCGTGAGCTCGGCGGCCACTTGTTTGATATAGGCCGGTGCCACTTCCTTCTCTTCCAGCTTAGCCCAGATTTCGTGCCGAGTCCGCAACTGGTGCGCCAAGTAGTTAATTGCGATATTATAAGCATGGCGGAAGTTATCCTGTTCCTGGATGTGGGTCACCTGCTCAGGGGTCAATTCATCTCCCTTGGCCAGTGCAAATTGAATCAATACGCCCTCATCCACAGCGAAAGCATATTCCCCGTCTAAGAAAATATTGTAGCGGCCCGGTCGTTTCTGGGCCGAAATTTTTGTAATTGTCGCCATCTCTACCTCCTGAAAGGATTAATCATTCATGTCTCGATATTCTCGTACCACCGCCCCCGTTGACGTTTCCGTCGGCGAACGGGTCATTATTACCATCAAGCGCCTCGGCATCAACGGCGAAGGCATCGGTTATTTTCGTCATAAAATCATTTTTATCCCCGGCGTCTTACCTGGAGAAGTAGCCTCAGTCACGGTGACTGAAGTCGCTCCGAAGTTTCTGCGCGGGGTCATGACCCATATTGAAAAGCCCAGTCGCGACCGGGTACAGCCCACCGATCCCAACTATGGCAAGGTCGGCGGAGTGGAATTGAACCACATGGCCTACGCTGCCCAAGTCGCCTTCAAAGACGATGTCCTGCGGCAATCGCTGGAGAAGTTTGCTCCCCGGGATTACAAGGATTATAAAATCAAACCGGGTATCGGCATGACCAATCACACCCACTATCGGCACAAGGCCCAATTCCCGCTGGCTGTTAAGAACGGCCGCATCATTGCCGGCATGTATGCACCGGGAACCCATGACTTGGTTTCCATTACCGATAGTATCACGCAGACCAAGCGGACGATGCAAGCCATCAATCAATTGGTCAAAATTCTCAACGCCATCGACGCGCCCATTTACGACTTCAAACGACACCAGGAAGGCTTGCGTACCCTGGTGGTCCGGGAATCGGCCAGTACCGATGATCTGCAAGTGACCTTGATCAGTAGTCAAGAAAACTTCCATGGCCGGGATTTGCTCCGGGACGCCATTCGCCGCACTATGCCCCAAGTGACCAGTTTGATGGAAAATGTGAACTTCCAGGACACCTCATTATTGTGGGGTCCCAACACGATCCATTTATCCGGCGAAAGTACGATCACTGAGAAACTGCGCGGTAACAAATACGTCTTGTCCCCTGAAGCTTTCTTCCAGCTGAATCCGGTCCAAACCGAGCAGTTGTATAACATTGCGTTACGGGCTTTGGCTCTCAGTAAAGACGATAAGTTGATTGATGCCTATGCGGGTGTCGGTACATTGGGGTTATCCGCTGCGCGGCACGTCGCCGAAGTGCGCGGGATGGAAGTCATCCCCGCCGCCGTCCGCGATGCCCAGCACAACGCTGAGATCAACGGGATCACCAATGCCCATTATACCGTGGGCAAGGCTGAAGCCGTCATTCCCCGCTGGCACAAGGAAGGGTTCATCCCCACCGCTCTGATCGTCGATCCGCCCCGGACTGGTTTGGACATTGCTTTGCGTAAAACCATCATTCAAGAAAAGCCGGCGAAGTTCGTCTACATTTCTTGTAACCCGTCCACCCTCGCCCGGGATCTGGTCACCTTAACCGAGGCCTACGATGTGGATTGGCTGCAATCCATCGACATGTTCCCAGAAACTGCCCGCTGCGAATGCATCGTTAAATTATCTTTGAGAAAGTAGGATACGCCCATGAAAATCTATTTTGCCAATGGTCTTTTCTCCCAAGCTGATGCGGAGTTCAACGCCCGGGTCGTCGCCCAGATTCGCGATCAATATCCGCTGATCGAAGTGTATTTACCCCAGGAAAACGCCAGTATCAACGACAAGAATAATTACGCGAACTCGTTGATGATTGCCAAAGCCGATACGGACGAAGTTTTGGCCAGCGACTTGCTCGTGGCCGTCTTGGATGGTCCGACCATCGATAACGGCGTGGCCAGTGAAATTGGCGTCGCCTACCAAGCCAAAGTCCCAATCCTGGGTCTGTACACAGATACGCGTCGCCTGGGCGCGGACAACCAGCAAAAGCTGGATGCGTTACAGCAAGTAGCCGAGAACCAGTTTCATTATTTAAATCTTTACACGACTGGGCTGATCAAACTGAACGGAAAAATTCTGACCAGCGTGGACGATTTATTGGCCGCTATTGATGAGTATGCGGAAGAAGACTGATTAATGAGTTATGTGGAAGATATTCGACAGTATATCGGTCACCGCCCGCTCATTCTCAATGGCAGCTGCGTGCTGATTTTCGATGATCACCACCGTCTGTTAATGCAGCGCCGCCACGAACCGCAACACCGCTGGGGATTACTGGGCGGCCTCATGGAACTCGGCGAATCCACCGCGGACGTCGTGGTGCGGGAAGTCAAAGAAGAAAGCAGCATCGACTTGCCCAAGGACCAGTTACAATTGCTGGGCATCTATTCCGGCCGAAACCACCGCGCCGAAGCACCCAACGGTGACATCTTCTACTCTGTCATCACGGCCTACGTGATTCACGACGTGGCTGCCACCCCCGTGATCAGCGATGACGAATCAGACAACTTTGCCTGGTTCAACCTCACCGCATTACCCACCCCCATCGTCGGCTCCCACGCCCAAATCATCGCCGACTATCAAGAATCTCACCAGTCTAAATAATCCAAAAAGGCCGCCGGACGATAAATCCAGCGGCCTTTATTGTGTCGTTAACCTAAATCACGAAGAGTGTGCGATACAGTGCCAATGCGGAGCAAGCGGAGGCTGAAATGGGCTCAGCTGTGGAAACCACACCGCGCGCGGTTTTTGCGCGCGGATGTGGTTAGGCGTCTTGAAGACCGCGCACTTTGCGGGCTTCAAGCGCCGTCACAGCGTTCCAGCCCATTTCAGCCGCAGCTTGCGCAGCATTGGCACGGCAATAGAACCTAATTAAGCCTGGGCTAACTTTTGCACATCCACCTCATTCGGCGCATGCCCCGTCTCCACAAACGCCTTCGCATTACCCAGCGACACTTCCACCATGTTCTCCACAGCAGTCTCCGTATGGTACGCAATATGCGGCGTCATGATCACCCGCGGGTCCGCCAGCAGCTGCTCATACAAAGCATTCGTCGGCTCCTCGTTCTTCTCCCATTGCGGGAACACATCCGACTCAAACTCAAACGTGTCGATCCCCGCACCGGCCACTTTATCACTGGCCAAACCAGCCAGCAGTGCCTGGGTGTCAATCAAGTTGCCCCGGGCCGTGTTCACAATATAGACCCCGTCCTTCATCTGGGCAATTTCTGCCGCTCCGATCAGATGGGTGTTTTCTTTCGTCCCGGGGATGTGCAGGTCAATCACATCCACCCGCGGCCACAGATCCGCCAAATCATCCACATATTCCACTTCGTCCTTCAATGCCGGATTCGGATACGGATCATAGGCGATCACTTTACTGCCAAAACCCTTGAACAACTTCACGGCAGACGCGCCGATCCGGCCGGTACCGATTACCCCAATGGTCATGGTACCCAGTTCTTTGCCGGTCCGCTGCATTGCCTCGGTGTACTGATGCGCACTGATGGCCTGAATGACATAACCGAAATTACGCACCAGCTGCAGGGTCAAACTGACCGCAAATTCAGCGATGGACTGCGGGGAGTATGCCGGCACATTGGCCAATTGGATGCCCTTAGCTGCTAATGTGGGAAATGGGACATTATCCATGCCCACGTTACGCAACGCCATATACTTAACCCCGGCCGCCGCCATGGCTTCAATGGCTGCGGGCGGATACGGCACGGTCTGCAACGCCACGATGGCGTCGTCCCCAGCAAAATCTGCAGGGCTTTGGCCATTTAAGCCCGCCGTGTGATAGTTCATCGTGACACCGTTATTTTGGGCCCAGGCATCAAAGAATACTTTTTCTTCCGGTTTCAATCCATAAACACCAAATTGCATTAGGTTTAAGCTCCTTTTTCTTGTTGTTGATCACGGTACCAGCGGGCATGATTGGCGCGTCCACCGACACTAAAGCGGGCGGTACTCTCTTCAACCGGCACTGTCGCATCGGCGTCACCTAAGGGCAGTTGCGCGGTAAAGACCTGCTCATATTCAAGCACGTTCAGTCGCACCCGGGCAGAGAGCATCTGCTGGATACCCGCTTGGTCAATCCGATTGGCAAAATCCGGTTGCAATGTGCCACTAAAGAATTCGCCCACCGCACCGGAACCGTAACTGAACAGGCCGATTCTGTCGCCTGATCGGATAGTTTTATCTTCGCATATTAAACTCACTAAGCTCAAGTACAAAGAACCGGTATAGATGTTGCCAATGCGGCGAGAAAGCTGACTAGCGGCGGCCAATCGTTCCGTCAATCGCTGGTGGTCTGCATCATTCATGGCTGGTGCCAGGGCGGCCAATGCCTTCTTTCCCATTTTGGTAAAAGGCAAATGGAAAAGCAGTGCCGCATAGTCGCCATATTGATCATGATGCTGGGACTGATGGCGGGCAAAGACCTTGCCGACGAAATCCAGATAGGCCGATGTGGAATAATGGCCATCCACCACCGGCACAGTCATGCCAGTGGGTCGGAAAAAGTCCGGGATGTCTTCGGTGTAAGCCAGCGCATCGTCGTGCAGCACCAATAATTTAGGTTGCGCACTCACAACCAGCGCCACGGCCCCAGCGCCCTGGGTGACTTCGCCGCCGCTGGCTAAACCATAGCGGGCGATATCGCTGGCAATCACCAGTGCTGTTTTATCCGGATGGGCAGCGACAAAGTCTCGGGCCGCCAATAAACCGGCGGTACCACCGTAGCAGGCCTCTTTAATATCGAACGCCCGCACCCACGGATTAAGATGCAGCAGCTTGACTACGGAAATGGCCGCGGCTTTACTTTCGTCAACCCCGGATTCGCTACCGACGATCACCATGCCCAGCCGCTCGTCCAGACTGTCTGCTGGCAACTGATTGGCCGCATTGGCTGCCAGCGTCACCACGTCTTGAGTGGCCGGGGTGACAGTCATCTGGTCCTGACCGATCCCAATCGTATATTTCGCCGGTTCATCACCGCGGGCGTGGGCCAAATCCACAAGATCCACATACCAGTGGGGGGTGAAAAGACCGATTGCGTCAATCCCAATATCCATCAATTTTCTCCTTTGTGTCGTAATTGGCTTAACAACTGTTGGGCCAGGGTTTCCGAAGGCTTATCGGCCGCGGCTAAAGCGGCCGCCAACGGGGCGATTTCTGCCGCTGTGGCGCCGACTCGAACAGCCAATGAATCATACTGCAGCCGCATGTGCCCACGTTGAATACCATCGGTCACTAACGCATGCAGTGCCGCCAGATTCGCAGCCAGGCCGACGCTGGCGGCAATGGCCTGTAACTGGACTGCACTCGGCTGGTGCAATAGCGCCAATGCCTGCTGCGCACTCGGCAAGACTTTGGTGGCGCCGCCCACAGTGCCAACTGGCAGCGGCAGCGTCATTTCTCCGTGCAAGCCATCCGTTTCCACGTGCCAGTGACTCAGACCGCAATATTGGCCGGAAACCGCCGCATAGGCATGCGCAGCCGCATTCACCGCGCGGGTATCGTTGCCAGTCGCCAGCACAATAGCTTCGACGCCGTTCATGATTCCTTTATTATGGGTCACTGCCCGCCGCGGATCTGTTTGCGCCCAATCCGCCAAAGCCTGGATCCGCTGAGCAACCTGTTCACCCGACCACGTTTTGGTGGTGAGCTGATCAAAGGCAACTGTCACGGTGAGTTGAGTGAGACTATCCCGGCCGTCATTCGTCAGCACGGCAAAGAGCACTTCTGCGTTGGTGAGTTGAGTGACCGTACGAGCCATGGCTTCTAAAATATCATTCATGATATTAGCCCCCATGGCGTTGCCGGAATCCACCGTGACGATGATGGCTGCATCACTTTGGCCCACCCGTTTAATTTGTATCTGACGAATGGCGCCGCCGTGACTGGTCAAAGTGGGATGGGCAGCCAAGCCAATACGCTGCAAATCGGCCTGATGATCTTGTAGGATCGTTAAATCACTAGCAGATACATGCTGTAAGCCAATTTGACCCGTCACGCCATGAATATTTTTAACCACTTGAATGGTCCGGCCCTGACTCATCATTTTGAAACCATGGCTAATCGCCGCCACGACGGATGGTTCTTCAGTGGCCAAGGGAATCGTCACTGCCTTGCCGGCAATCTGCACATTGGGTACCACGCCCACGGGCAGGCTCATTTGGCCGATATTATTTTCACTCAACCCCAGCAAAACAGTCTCTGGTAAAGTTGTCTGAGTAGACCAAAAATCAGCCTGGGCCTGCGTCAGGATTCCTTGATCAACCAGCAATACCCGTCGCTCAGCGGGACTGAGCTGCCAAAATTTCTTAGTCATCGGGCAGTGTCACACCCATCCCGACTGCCATCCCACCACCAATACACAGTGCGGCCACACCACGATGTAAATGCCGTTCCTGCAAGGCATAGATCAAAGTCGTGAGAATGCGGGCGCCAGACGCCCCCAGCGGATGACCGAGTGCTAAAGCCCCGCCATTCACATTGACCTTGTCAGCGGGTAATTCTAATGCGCGCATGACGGCTAAAGACTGCGCCGCGAATGCCTCGTTAAGTTCATACAAATCGACATCAGCAGGTGTCCAGCCAGCCTTTTTCACCACATGGGGAATCACCCGGGCGGGCGCGAACCCCATGACGGATGGTGCAATCCCCCGTTCGTCAAAGGCAGTCAGCTCAGCCAGCCACGGCAAGCCATGGGCCTCGGCCACATCTTTGGCCATTAAGACCAAGGCTGCTGCGCCATCATTGATGCCAGAGGCGTTCCCCGCCGTCACCGTGCCATCCTCTGTGAAAATCGTCCGCAGCTGCGCCAATTTGTCCATGGACGTGTTCGGACGAATGCCCTCGTCCGTCGTCATTTCACCAATCGGCACAATCTCATCAGTGAAGCGGCCCGCCTTGGTGGCCAGGGCCGCGCGTTGATGGGAGATCAATGTGAATTTGTCCTGGGCTGCTCGGGAAATATGAAAATCGCGGGCGACCCGCTCGGCCGTCATGCCCATGGGTTCATGGTTGATGGCATCTGTGAGTCCGTCCGTACTCAAACTCTCTTCTACCGCCGGAGCAGTGTCATTATCGGTATGACGAATCAGCCCGGGGGCATTGGACATACTCTCGGTGCCGCCCACCAAGACGATGTTGGCTTCGCCCAACTGAATGGCCGCCTGACCCAAATGAACGGCCTTCAACCCGGAACCGCACACCTGGTTAATGGTCATCGCCGTACTGTCATCGCTCATTCCCACCTGTAAAGCAATCTGCCGGGCAACATTTTGGCCGTTACCGGCCGCCAGCACATGCCCAAAAATCGCCTGATCAATGGTATTCGGATCCACGCCGCTCTCACCAATTGCCGCCTTGGCCGCATGGATACCCAAAGACACTGCCGACAAATCCTTTAACGCGCCGCCCCGCTTACCAATAGGGGTCCGTTTAGCGCTTAACACGACTACCTGTCGCAAAATATGGCTCCTCCGTTCGGATGCTTTTCTGAAACTCCATCATACCGGAGGACCGCCTTAAATACTAGCGTTTACCCACTGGCTTAAGTGTTTTTCAATTTTCCCAATTTGTTACAATTAAGGTAGTCAGGAAAGGAGACCGCGATCATTATGCATGTGGGTGAATTGTTATTATTAATGGCCGATATCCGGCCCAATGTGCCCATCTTTTTTGACCAAAAAGGCAAACCCATCCCCGTCACCGAAATCAGCTGGACGAAATCCAACGTGGAAACCCCAGCCGCGCTCTTCCACCTCGACCCCACCGGACACCCCCGCCGCCAATGGGAACTCACCGCCCTCCTAAAAGAAGCTAACCGCCCCACCGACCAAATCAATGTGATCACCAAGGAGGGACCAGTCCTGATCTTTGGTTTTCGCTTAGTCAACAAACATATTTGGCTGGGTTGAACATCTTTTCTAGCGCAAATTCAGTGGTGAGTCGGGGATAGCCAATGCGTAGTAATCGGAGGTGGCAGGGGGCTCAGCTGTGGAAACCACACCGCGCGCGGTTTTTGCGCGCGGATGTGGTTAGGCGTGTTTGAGACCGCGCGCTTTGCGGGCTCAAACCGCCGTCACAGCTAGCTACGCCTGCGGCTACGCACTAGCTGCGCGTCGCAGCCCCCTGCCACCGGAGATTACGAAGCATTGGCGGCCGCCTGGGGGCCAAAAAAAGAGCAGCCATCACGGCTGCCCCTTCAAATTCACAAATATTGGTTATTTCTTCTTTGGCGCCGGTGCATCATCAAACCCCGCCACCAATTTCTTCAAGTACGCATGCAGCTCATCCTTAATCTCCGGATGCTGCAAACCATACTCAATCGTCGTCTGCACATAACCAAACTTATTACCGACATCATACCGCTTACCCGTAAACTCCCGAGCAAACACCCGCTGCGTCTTGTTCAACCGATCAATTGCATCCGTCAGTTGAATCTCACCGCCCCGGCCAGGTTCCTGCGTATCCAGCAAATCAAAGATCTCTGGATTCAGCAGATACCGACCGATAATGGCCAAATCACTGGGCGCTTTATCCACCGGCGGCTTCTCCACGAAATTCTTGACGTTATACAAGCCAGGTTCCATTTCTGAAGTGGGATTGATCACCCCGTACTTAGACACTTCATCATGAGGTACCCGCATGACCGCCAAAGTGGACGCATGGGTCTTCTCATAATCATCCATCAATTGCTTAGTCAGCGGCACATCGCTCATGGCCAAATCATCGCCCAACATGACGACGAATGGTTCATTGGCGACAAAGGACTTCGCTAAACGGACTGCATCCCCCAAACCGCGTTGGTAGGATTGGCGGATGAAGTACAGGTTGACCCCAATGTTCGTGGTCTCCTGTTCAAGTTTCAATAAATGATCCTTGTGTTGCGAACGCAATTGTTCTTCCAGCTCGGGAGCAGAGTCAAAATGATCCTCAATGGGTCGTTTGCCTTTGCCAGTGATGATCAAAATGTCTTCGATCCCCGATTTCTTGGCTTCTTCAACGATAAATTGAATCGTCGGTTTATCAACAATGGGAAACATTTCCTTAGCCATTGCCTTTGTAGCCGGCAACAAACGGGTACCGAACCCGGCGGCCGGAATCACTGCTTTGCGTACCTTCATTGATTAATCAGTCCTCACTTTTTAATGTAACGGTATAAAACCATCATAACGGTAATAGGGGTAAAAAACTACCGCTTTGCCATGTGTCTTTTGTGAATTTTTCGTAAATCCGCAATTCGGCCCGCGCTGACTTCCGATTCACCATGACGGACTTCTTGCGTAATGGCGTTGACCACCGCCCCAAAGACAAAAATGGTGGCCGACCAGTTGATCCACAAGAGCACGATCATGATCGTCCCGATCCGGCCATAGGAGTTCCAACCCGTCCCAAAGTAACGCATGTAAATGGAGAATCCTTGGGATAACAGTAGAATGCCGCCGGTAGACACGATTGTCCCCGGAAAGATCGTCCACCACCAGATTCGGGCGTTAGGCAGTAAAAAGTACAACATCATTGTTAAAACCAAAATGGCGCCCACTGCCACCGGCCAGCGTAAGGTCCGATAAGTCGCTAACCACGCCACAGGGAGCCGCAATATCGGCGTGAGCCATTCTAGAAACTGACCGCCGAAAATAAAGAGCACCATTAACACGCCGAGGGCAAGCACAAACCCCAGCGTAATGACAAAACTGAACAGGCGCCGGCCCAGAAAATTGATCAAGCTTTGTCGAGTACTGGCCGCCGGCGGCAACCCATAGGCATAATTCATCGCGTTGCGCATGGCATTGAACCCCCGACTGGCAGTCCACAGCGTGGTCACAATACCAAAGGACAGCAAGCTGCCGGAACGATCCTGCAACAATGCAATGACGGCCGGTTCAAGCGCATTCAAAATACTGCGCGGAACCACCGGGTTCAAATAACTCAAAGCAAATTCCGGCGTCAATCCAAACATTGGCAGCATGTTCCCGATGACAATGATCAACGGGAAAACGGATAACAATAAATAGTATGTAATCATCGGCGGTGCCGTAATCACCCCCGGCTCCGAAAAGCGCGCAATCACAGCATTCAAAAAGTCGCCCACCAACGCAAACTTAGACCGCGGCCGCGCCGTTGTCACAAACCCCGGCACCACCTGCCGCTTCGCCCCCGTCGCATGCATCAACCGATAATGCGGAAACCCCCGCCTCGCCATCACTGTCACCTTCTCTACTATTGATCTACTCCTCTAATTCTACCAGAGAAAGACGCTCCCCCGCCCCCTGAAGCATAAAAAAACAGGACTCTGACAATAGTCAGAATCCCGCCATATCCAGTGCCAATGCGGAGCAATCGGAGGCTGAAATGGGCTCAGCTGTGGAAACCACACCGCGCGCGGTTTTTGCGCGCGGATGTGGTTAGGCGTCTTGAAAACCGCGCACTTTGCGGGCTTCAAGCGCCGTCACAGCGTTCCAGCCCATTTCAGCCGTAGATTGCGCAGCATTGGCACGGCCTGGACGCACCTAGTTACTTCGCAACCTTCTCCACAAACGGGTTCTCAGTCACACCATTATACAAATACTTCGCATCAAACTCCGGATCTTGACTCGTCAAAATCTTCGGCCCGTCATTCGTAATCACCAAAGTATGCTCATACTGGCAAGACTTCGACTCATCCGCAGACACATAATATTCCCAAGTATCACCGGGCAGCGTCTTCGACTTAATCTTCCAAGTCCCCAAGTTCACCATCGGCTCAATCGTAATTGTCATCCCATTACGCAACCGCAAACCCTGGCCCGGTTCGCCATAATGCGGTACGTTGGGTGCTTCATGCATCGTCGGGCCAATGCCATGACCGATCAGATCACGCACATCGCCCATGCCTTCTTCGCCTTCGACGTAGCTCTGAATCGCATAACCAATATCACCGATCCGGTTACCCACCTGCGCCGCATCAATACCTAAGTACAGTGCGCGATGCGTGACCGCCATCAAGTGTTGATCCTCTAATGAGAGTTTGCCCACCGCATAGGCCCAGCAAGAATCACTCTCATAACCGTCCAAATTCACGGTCATGTCGACTTTCACCACGTCGCCGCTGCGTAAGATTAAATTCTTACGGGGCTCAGCGTGGGCGACTTCGTCGTTGACCGCGACACACGTCGCATATTTATATCCTTCAAAGCCCTTTTCGGAAGGCTTGCCGCCATGACTCGTAATGAAATGGTCAGCAAATTCTTCGATCTCCCATGCGGAGATGCCAGGCTTGATAATGTCCCGTAAACCGATATGGGTCGCCGCCAATAATTGCGCTGACCGCTGCATACCGTCCAATTCGCGAGGTGATTTTAATGTAATCAACCGTCGATTCCTCCTTGTTTGTTTCAATGGCGATTATAGCATAAGAACGGGCAAAACACCTCCGTCTTGAGGTATGCCGACCAATCGTCAGTGACCATTTTCATCAATGTTGCTCCATTAAAACGCATTCGTGCAAAAGTTGCAACGAATCTGCCTGCTTAGAGTTGACCATCGGCAGATTGCTGCGCAGGCGGTGTGTCGGTGCGCACCGTTTGCCGCATCTTGCGACTCTCCGCAGAGATTTGCCGCTCCTTTTTCCGATCAAAGGGATACAGAATAATGGCAATCAGCCCGATCCACATACAGATCAGGGGCAAAATACCGGTGGCAAAGCGTAACCCCCGGATGGCCGCGGCACTTTGCACCGCTTTGGTCCCGTCATAGCCGGTCCGGCTCATGATCGTGGTAAACAAAACCATCTGAATGCTGGCCAACGACGTATTGAAGATGGAAAACAGACCGCTATATAAACCGGTTTTCCGCACGCCGGTGCGCCATTCGTCTTCATCAATGATCAAGGCGTTCATGGGGGCCGCGGCAGTGGCGAAGTAAATCGTACAGAAGACGATCAAACCGTAATAAATGTAAACTTCCCCCACCGTATGGGCAACGGTCAATCCCAAATAACCAATGGTGACCGGAATCATGCCGATATAGATGTTGATCTTCGTTCCCCACTTTTTCACAAAATAGTTCATCAACGGCATCAGCGCCAACGCAATCAGGTGGGTAATAAAGCCCAGCAAGGTCGCGGTGGTGCCCTTCGCGTGAATCACCGCATCCATGTAATACAAGTACGATGTGGAATAATAGCCCAATGCACTCATGGCGATGATGCTGTACGCGATACTCGTGAGGAACGGCCGGGACTTGATGATTTGCCAGGACGCCCTCAAGGTTTCTTTATTGTTCCGTTTGGCCGGTTTCAGCGTGGCATACATTTCCGGAGTATCTTTCAACCCCCGCAGCGCCAGGATGAAGACCACAGTTTGGACGGCCACGACGATGGATAATACCGGGATAAATAATGATTTGTTGCCCCCGCGGAATAGCAATAAAGTGGGAATCATTGCAGCTAAAAAGGACATCGCATAGGTTAAATAGTTGCCAATCGTGCCAATGTCCAACCGCTCTTCCTTGGTTGGTGCGGCGATCTGCACATAGGACCCATACGCCACCCCATAGGCCGTCGCGGCAGTATCGAAGAAGAACAGCTCGGCGGTGAATACGCCAAATTTCGCCCATTGGCTCCAACTGGGCTGGGTGAACGCCATGGCCAAAGTAGTGATCATCATGAATGGTACGGTGACGTGCAACAAATACACATACTTCCCATGTTTGGGATTGTACGGCTGGCGATCGATCAACGCCCCAATCAGCGGATCGTTGACGGCATTCCAAATATTGTAGATTAAGTAAACCAGCCCCACCAAGCCAGCACTAAGACCGATCACATCGGTATAGTACTTGATGTACACCTGATGAATGATTACCTGGCTGACCGACAGAATCGGTGCCGGTAAGGATATCTTGAGCTTTTGAGTAAAAGAAAGTCCAGAACTCTTGAAACTAAAGGAATCAATCAACATCTGCAAAAACCGCGACCGTTGTTTTGTTTTCGCCATGTCCAAGCCCCCATGCCCACGTTATTTAATTACTCTTAGAATAGCACAACAGCCGTTATTATTGAAAGCGATTGAATTGCCGCAGCGTTGTCGATTTTGCGTTTTGAAAACACTTACGCTATGGTAGAAGTAAGAATTGGAGTGGTATGTATGCAAATTGGAATTCCGAAAGAACTCAAGAATAATGAAAATCGAGTCGCGCTGCCCCCTGAGGGCGTCCACGAATTGATTCATGACGGCCACACTGTTTATGTGGAACACGGGGCCGGAATTGGTTCTGGTATCCCCGATGAGGCTTACGCAGAGGTGGGGGCCACCTTAGCCAGCGCTGCTGACGTATGGGCCAGTGACATGGTGATGAAGGTCAAGGAACCGATCGAATCTGAATATCATTTCCTGCGGCCGGGGTTATTGCTTTATACGTACCTGCACTTAGCCGCCAATAAGCCGCTGGCCGAAGCGTTGTTAAAGGCAAAGGTCAACAGTGTGGCTTACGAAAACGTGCAAAAAGATGACGGCTCTTTACCGTTGCTATCCCCCATGAGTGAAATTGCCGGTAGTCTGGCTGCCCAAATCGGTACCCAGTACCTGCAAAAGAATAATGGCGGTAAAGGAATCCTGCTGGCCGGTGTCCCCGGTGTCCGCAAGGGTCGCGTTGTCGTCATCGGCGGCGGGGTCGCTGGGACCAACGCCGCCCGGGTAGCGTTGGGTCTGGGCGCCCGAGTTACCATCTTAGATATCAACGTGGATCGGCTGAAGGAAATTGATGAACAATTTAATGGCCGGGTCCAAACCTTGCTTTCTAACACCAGTAATATTGCCAAATCCTTGCTGACGGCAGATGTTGCCATTGGTGCAGTCTTGCTGCCTGGTCACCGGGCACCAACGTTAGTCAGTCGCCAAATGGTCCACGATATGCCGAATGGTTCTGTGATTGTTGACATTGCCATTGACCAAGGCGGTATTTTTGAAACCGGCAGTAAAGTCACGACCTGGGATGACCCCACTTATGTGAACGAAGGCGTCATTCACTATGCCGTGGCCAACATGCCTGGGGCAGTACCGCAAACGGCTACCTATGCCCTGAGCAACGCCACGATTCACTATGCGCAGTTGCTGGCCGCGAAGCCTTTACCGGCATTGTTGAAAGAAAACAAGGACCTGTACCGCGGCACCATCACTTATGACGGCCACCTCACTTTGGGCCAAGCCGCCGCCGACATCGGTCTTGATTTCACGCCGCTCAATCAATTAATTTGATCAAAATTGCTTTCCTTGCTCTGTTTGCTATAATTTTGGTATCTATTTAAGCTGAAATTCATCAGCAATCGGAGGAATTGGAATGGCAAGTGCCAAAATTGTGTATGCTTCAATGACTGGGAACGACGAAGAAATCGCCGACGTCTTGGAAGAAGCCTTTGAAAACCTGAATGTCGATATCGACGTATCAGAGATCTCCCAAACCGATGCGGCGGAATTTGAAGACTACGACATCTGTATCGTGGTCACCTACACATATGGCGACGGCGAACTGCCCGACGAAGCAGTCGATTTTTTTGAGGACTTACAAGAGGAAGATCTGAGCGGCAAAATCTTTGGTTGTGCCGGCTCTGGCGATACTTTCTATGATGATTTTGCCAAATCTGTGGATGACTTTGCGGAGGCCTTCAAAAAGACCGGCGCCAAGGAAGGGGCACCCGTCGTGAAAGTGGATTTGGCCCCGGAAGAAGACGACATTGAAGCACTGAATGACTTCGCAGACAAATTGGTAGCCGCCTATCACGCCGAGAACTAGGGTGATTAAATGGTCAACTGGCATGCGCTGTATCATCGCTACCGCCACTTTTTACGGTATACGTTTTATGGCTTCATCGCTTCTGCGGTGAATGTCGGGGTCTATTTCCTGTTTACCCATGTATGGCAATGGCCATACATCATTGGCAACAACATTGCCTGGCTGATTGGCAACATCGTGTCGTTCTTGTTGACCAAATCATTGGTTTTCCATAGCCGCTATGATGACTGGCTGGTGGTGACGAGTGAAGCGGTGTCTTTCCTCGGTTTCCGCCTGTTATCGCTGGTGGCCGATAATGTGATCATGTTTGTCGGTATTTCCCTCATTCACATTCCCAGTATGTGGACTAAGATCGGGGATCAAATCCTGGTCGGTCTGTTCAATTACGCCACGTCGCGCTGGACTTTTCTGAAGCAAAATCATTTTGCCGCAGAACGAATCAGGCAACGGCGGGACGCAAAAAAGCGCATCGAGTAATTTCTGCTCGCTGCGCTTTTTTCGTCTCGTTGATTGTTACTTAAATTCAGTCGGTCGTTCTTGCCGATCGCCGTATTGATACAGGATGGCGTCCAGAATCCGCTCGGTGGCGTGGCCGTCACCATATGGGTTCTTGGCTTCCGCCATTTTTTTGTATTCTGTCGGATCATCCAGTAACTGGCGCATGGCGGACTCAACCTCCGCCGTTTGCGTACCCACCAGTTTCAGGGTGCCCGCGGCGACCCCTTCCGGCCGTTCCGTCGTATCCCGCAAAACCAGCACGGGTTTACCCAATGCCGGCGCTTCTTCCTGAACACCGCCGGAATCACTCATGATAAAGTAACTACGCGCAGCCAGGTTGTGGAAATCCACCACGTCCAAAGGATCAATCAAATGAATCCGCGGGTCGTTCCCCAAAATATCGTGGGCGGCCTTTTGCACCACGGGATTCAGATGGACCGGATAAACGATTTCGACATCATCATAACTGTCGATGACTCGGCGCATCACTTTAAAGACCCGCTGCATCGGTTCGCCCTGATTTTCCCGGCGATGCATGGTGACCAAGATCATCCGCTTCTGCGGATCCACCAGATCCAACACGGCGTGGTGATAATCGTCATGAATCGTATACTGCAACGCATCAATGGCGGTATTCCCGGTGATATAAATCTCTTTAGCCGGGTGGTTTTCTTTCAATAAATTATCCCGGCTGGTGGTCGTCGGCGCAAAATACATATCTGCCAGGACATCGGTCAATTGCCGATTCATTTCCTCCGGGAACGGTGAGTATTTATTCCACGTGCGCAGCCCGGCTTCCACATGGCCGATGGCGACTTGTTGGTAAAAGGCAGCGGTGGCAGCCGCAAAAGTCGTGGTGGTATCCCCATGCACCAGCAAAATGTCTGGCTTTTCCTTGATCACGATGGGTCCCAGATTCTCCAAGACACGGGTCGTAATATCCGCCAACGTTTGATTTTGATGCATGATATTCAAATCGTAATCCGGTTTGATTTTAAAAATATCCAGCACCTGCTGCAGCATTTCCCGATGCTGCCCGGTCACGACGGTCACCGGAATGAATTCATCGGTCCGTTTCTTCAGCGCCAGCACCACCGGGGCCATTTTGATAGCCTCCGGCCGGGTGCCAAACACCGTCATCACTTTTACTTTTGCCAAGACGATACCCACTTTCTACTAAACACTCAATTCAAAGTTCATTATACCGGTTGTCTGGAACTGAACCAACCAGGTTACCCGGTCTTTGCGAAAACACAAAAAAACACTGTCGCAGAAATCGCACCTTCCACAACAGTGTCATTGACGTTAACGAATATTCAGCCGGGGATGGACATCCTTCGCACTGGAGGATTGAAAGGCATGCATCGGCGTGCAATCGTTGCTTTGGAACCGGTCCGTGTTAATAAAGTCGTTGATTTGGGCCGTGAGGATCTGAATCATCTGCTCCTGCGTAATATCCAAGTAGCCAGCGGACACTAAGGCAGAAATACCGGTGGAAATGATCCAATTGCCGGTGATGATGTCATTCTTACGGCGTTCGGTGAGGTGGTCGACGTTGGGATAAAGCTGCAGGCGTTCCATGCCTAAATCGTAAGAAAAACGGCGCATGGCATCGTGCCCAAAATGGTCCTCAATATAAATTGCCCGATAAAGTTGTTTATCGTTGCGCGCAAGATCCACATAAGACAGACTAAGATCAATCAGCGGATCATCGGTATAGTGCCGGTTAAAAACATCCTGACGCAGATAATCCTGAATCTTCTTGATTACCGCTTCCTTCAAATCATCCATACAACTGAATTCCAGATACAAGGGTTGGGTTGAACAGCCCATCGATTTTGCAATGTTGCGGGCCGTAAAGCTCTTGAATCCTTCGTTGACGACTAAGTTGTAGGCACTGGTTAAAATCATGTCCTTCGTAATCGTCTTTTTACGAGCCATGGGGGCGCCTCCTCTTTTGCATTCCAACGTTATTTTTCAATATGAAAATCCGTCCACTCAACAAACCCCGAAACTCCTCAGAGCAACGGCAACAGTTATTGCAATTGCTTCCACTGTTATATTATCACATCTTGTAAAGTTAACAACCGTTTTTTAACTATTATTTTGGGGTAATTAACGAACATCTGTACTTTTTTCGCGGCATGTTATACTAAAAGTCACTTGAACACGTTATGAATGGAGGATTTTTATGTCATTTTCCTTGTCAGAACAGCTTTCCCGGTATGCCAACCTCATTGTGACGTTCGGGGTCAATGTGCAACCAAACGATACGGTGGTACTGCAAATTAATACAGACCAAGCCCAGTTGGCCGAACTGATCGTGGCCGCCAGCTATGCCCACGGTGCCGCCGAAGTGCAAGTGGCCTGGCAAAATGATGCCATTGCCCGGCAAAACATGCTGCATCAACCGGAAGAACGTCTGCTGGCGATCCCGGCCTATGAAGGTGAGAAGATCAACTACTGGTTATCCCACCACGCCAAGCGGATCTCTGTGGTGTCCAGTGATCCCAACAACCTGACCGGTATTGATGCCCAGCGGATCGCCAAGTTTCGGCAAGCCCAGGGATCGGTTCTGCGGCCGTTGCGGGACGCCACCCAGAATAATCAGGTAAGCTGGACCGTCGTGGCTGCCGCCAGTCCGGCGTGGGCAAAATTAGTTTTCCCTGAGCTGGACGAACAAGCTGCCACCGCCAAGTTGTGGGCTGCGATCTTCAAAACCGTCCGGCTGGATACCCCGGACTATCAAGCCGCTTGGGATAAACACATTGCTCTGCTGCTAGAGAAAGCGCAGTGGTTAAATGACCAGCAGTTCACTGAATTGCACTACACCTCTCCCCGGACCGATTTGCATATTGGCTTGCCGGCCCACCACGTCTGGGAGGCGGCCTCTTCTCAAAATACCCAGGGTGAACGATTTGTGCCGAATATGCCCACCGAGGAAGTGTTTACGGCACCGGATCGGAACCGCATCAATGGTTACGTCACAGCCACCAAGCCGTTGTCCTATAGCGGCCAAACATTGACCGGAATGCGGTTTGAATTTGCTAACGGCCGCGTCGTGAAGGCACAGGCTGCACAGGGGGAAGACGTTTTACAGCACTTGTTGAATACGGACGCGGGAGCGCGATCATTGGGTGAAGTGGCGTTGGTCCCGGATCCGTCACCGATCTCGCAGTCGGGGATTACGTTCTTTAATACGTTGTTTGATGAAAATGCGTCGAACCATTTGGCGTTGGGGGCGGCGTACCCGTTTTCGTTGGCTGGTGGCACTGAGATGGATGATGAGCAGTTGCTGGCGGCGGGGATTAACCGGAGTTTGATTCATGTGGACTTCATGGTTGGGAGTGCGGATATGGCTATTGATGGGATCAAAGGGGATGGGAGCAGTGTGCCGGTGTTCCGGCATGGAGACTGGGCTTAAGCCTGCCTGCCGTGCCAATGCTGCGCAATCTCCGGCTGAAATGGGGCTGGAACGCTGTGACGGCGCTTTGAGCCCGCTGAGGAACGCGGTCTCAAAGTCGCCTAACCGCATATAAACTTGCCCAGGACCGGGGCAAGTTTATTGCGGTTTCCACAGCTGAGCCCCATTTCAGCCTCCGCTTGCTCCGCATTGGCACTACCTGTATCGTGATTCGTAAATCCATACGGCACTAAAAAACGAGAGCCTTGGCAAAAATTAGCCATAGTTCTCGTTTTAGTATGGTTCAAAGTCTTATTATTCTGCGATGACTTGATGGCGGCCGTTGGCGGTGACTTTGAGGGACCACCAGGCGACGGCGATGTCGACGAGGATGGTGATCACGATGCGCCAGATGCCGAAGCTGGCGGGGACGATTTCTTGGTAGATGCCGTAGCTAAAGATGGCGACACCACCAACTAGCAATAGTGCTGTGGCCAGGTACCAGGTGGGACGGCCGAATGCCAAACCCTTTTGGCGTTGGCGTTTGGCGATCCAGGGCATGAGTACCCCGAGCATGATCATGCCGATCGTCACCACGATGTTCAAAATCAGCGACCAAGTATACAAGTTCGTTCCTGGTTTTGCATCCACCGGCTGGAAGGCCATGATGGCGAAGAACAGTGTGATCGCAAACATCCAAGTGCCGACGGCAAATCCGACTTTGTCATTCTTTAAATAGGTATAACTCGGTGTCGGATACCGATCGGAATGCAGGCGGACCATCATGAACGCCCAGAACAAGAAGCACGTGGAGAACGGCGAGACAATGCCGTTCAGGTTCAATAACCAATTAAAAATATCATTAATTTGGGGCAGGAATCCGGCGACGACCATGATAATGCCGCATAGAATCGTCGTCATCCAGTAGCCGTTGATCGGCAAACCGTCCTCGTTGACCTTCGTCAATTGCGTGGGCATGTATTTCTTGGCCATATCCCCGAGGAACACCCGTGTTGAGGCGTCCAAAATGACCGCCAGTTGGGCCAGCATGTATATACACTGGACACCAGCGAACAGATAAAGCAAAATATTGCCCAAACCAAACTGCCGACCGATCGCCTGAAACGCATAGTACGACCCGTTCATTTTCAAATCATTGGGCAGATGATGGGCATTGAAGTACACCCCCAACGAGAAGGTGCCCAATAGCGTCATGAACATGGTCATGACAGCGATCAGCTTCAATGCTTTGGGGAAATCTCGGCTGGGGTGCTTCATGTCTGCCGTATAAGGCGCCGCTAATTCTGAACCATTCATGGCAAAAATGAACAGTGCGAAGGTGGCCAAGAATTGCAGGTTGAAATGTTTGGGTAAAAACGCCCCAAAGTTGAACGGTTGGGTCTTGATGGGGTTACCCGCACTCAAGCCGGCGATGGTCATGAAGACAAAGAGCACTGTCATGATAAACATCGCCCCACCGCCGATCACCGACATAATTTCCAAAGACTTGTTCTTGAAGCGGCTTTGGAACCAAATGAAGAAGACAAAGACCACGGCGGTCAACAGGCCGAACCAGGCGTTGTTCATATGCGATTGAATGTCCCCGTCCCCATTGGCCATCCAGCCAAAGGAAACAACCACAGAATTGGCCACATCGACCACGTATGGCAACCCGGTGATCCAGTAGAACCAGGCGGCAAAATAACCGATCAAGTCGCCGTTCGTTTCCCGCACCCAACTCGTAATTCCCCCCGCGTCGCGGCTGAAGGTCGACCCGAGATGTGCTACGATCAAGGAGTAAGGAATCACGTACAGGAAGGTCATCAGAACCCAGCTGGTGACAGCCACCAGCCCTTGATTCTGAAAGTTATAAATAATATCGTCGAAACCGATCACGGTCACGAAATCCATCAAGGCCACCACGATCCATGGGATGTAATGGTTCTTGGTGGGTGTATCGTCTTGCATATTGCGTTACCTCCAAAATGGCGTGCTTAGCTGGTGAACGTTCGGTTTTACCAGCCGTCAGAAACGGGCATTATGCAGATGCCGATACTTGACCCGGTGGTTTATTTCGATAATCTATCTTGTGCACGATGGCTGTCCTCCCAATATATAAGTGCGCAATTTCCACTTGATTTTACTGGAAAATCAAGACATTTTCAAAACTTTTTTCAACTTAGAAAGGATGATTCGTAATGGCGTCATTATTCGACTCTGTGAACACGGCCCATGAACCCTTGGCCGCCCGCATGCGCCCCCAGACACTGGCTGATTTCATTGGTCAAGACCAGTTGGTGGGCGAAAACAGTGCGTTGCGGGAAATGATCGCCCATGACGATGTCCCTTCTCTAATTTTCTGGGGCCCGCCTGGCACTGGCAAGACCACATTGGCGGAGATCATCGCCGCCCAAACCAAGGCCCACTTCATCCGATTCTCCGCCGTCACCAGCGGGATTAAAGAAATCCGCGACGTGATGAAGACGGCCGAGGGCAACCGGCAATTTGGCGAGCACACCATCGTCTTTGTGGATGAAATTCACCGGTTTAACAAAGCCCAGCAGGACGCCTTTTTACCCTTCGTCGAAAAAGGCAGTATCACTCTGATCGGGGCAACCACCGAGAATCCATCATTTGAGATCAACTCCGCCCTGCTCTCCCGGTGCAAAGTCTTCGTGCTGCACCCGCTCACCACAGAGAACATCACCGCCATTATTCAACGAGCGATTGCCAGTCCGGCGGGATTGGGGCCGCAAAAAGTGCAGATTGATGACGACGCTTTGCAAATCATGGCCGAATTTGCCAACGGTGATGCCCGAATTGCGCTGAATACTTTGGCCATGGCCGTGCTCAATAGCCCAAAGAATAAACAGGGCGGCATCACTTTAACCAAGCAGGTGTTAGTCCCCTTGTTGGGCAAAAAATCACTGCTGTACGACAAAAAAGGCGAGGAACACTACAACATCATTTCAGCATTACATAAATCCATGCGCAACAGTGACCCCGACGCCGCCGTGTATTGGCTCGCCAGAATGCTGGAGGGCGGCGAAGATCCGTTGTATGTCGCTCGCCGACTGATCCGGTTTGCGAGTGAAGATATTGGGTTGGCCGACTCCCGGGCATTGGAAATTGCCGTGGCGGCATATCAAGCCGCTCATTTCATTGGCATGCCGGAATGTTCTGTGAATTTGACCCAGTGTGTCATTTATCTGAGCTTAGCCCCAAAGTCCAACGCCGCTTACACCGCCTATGATGCCGCCAAGAAAGACGCCCAGGCCACCGTGGCTGAACCAGTGCCGTTGCAATTGCGCAACGCGCCGACTAAGCTCATGGCGGATCTGCACTACGGTGAAAACTATCAGTATGCCCACAGCACCAAGGATAAAATCACCAACATGCAGACCATGCCGGACAACCTGGTTGGCCACCATTATTATCACCCCACCGACCAAGGCTCCGAGGTGAAATTTGCCGCCCGCTTGGCCCAAATCGAAGCTTGGCACGCCAAACATGACACAGACAGCCCGCCCGACGAAAAAAAGTGACCCGGTACCCTTGCATTTTTAGCTGTAAGTTTTATAGTTATAGATGTTGGTTCTTGGAGGTTTAGCTCAGCTGGGAGAGCACTTGCTTCACGTGCAAGGGGTCACAGGTTCGAGCCCTGTAATCTCCATATTTTTTACCAGTGTACAAAAAGGTCAGTCCGCAATTCATTTGCAGGCTGACCTTTTTTGTTACTTCGTCCGGCGCTTGATCGCCCGATTCCGCGACCGGTAATACAGATATACCCATGTCGCCACAAGCAGCACCACGACTAGGATACCGATGACGATCCAAACGAGCTTCATTTGATCCTGATGGGACGTGTTGTAAGCGTTCATCTGGCTGGTTTGGGCGCCAGTGATGCTAAAGTCCTGATTGACGACCTGCCGTTTCAGAATTCGACCAGCTGTCACAAGGCGCAGATGATAATCGCCACCGGGTAGATTTTTAATGGGAAAAGTCCATTGCCACTGGGAATTTGGGGCAAACTTCAAATCTACTCCAGCACTATGAAAAACTTTCTTGCCCGTCGTGCGGTTGGTCACCGTCAGATCCGTGGTCACCCCATCGGCGTACATCGCCTTGTTGTTGGTGGCTGGCAGTGCTAACGCCAGTTTACCCGCTTGGACCACGGGCTGAACTTGACCAAACTTCACAGTGGGCTTCACATTCATGTCTTTGCCCTGAAGCACCACACTCTTCTTGTATGCCACTTCCGTGCGGATTTGCGCATCGGCAGGTGACACAGTGGCCACTGTATAAATACCCCCGAGGATCACACCATCATAATCTTTGGATGGCGTCCTCAGCTTGAAGGTCACAATTTTACTTTGCTTCGGATCTAAAGTCACCGACTGCGTACGCGGGCCTTGGATCAACGAAGCAAAACTCACGGCTGCACGGGGGTAAATATCTTTCTGGGTGGACGAATAGATCACGACAGCATTGGTGCTGGTCGTGGCATTGTTTGCCTGCACCCGGACTGTGATCTTCTCTTTGCCGGTATTGATGACCTGCGTTTGCAAGGTCTGCTCCGTTTTTGGGGGTAATTTTAACTGCCAGTACTGCAACTGAGCGTTCATTTGCGTTGACGGTAGGATGACATTGATCGCATAGGACTTTTGACTACTGGCGCCGTGCACGATCGGCGTGCCCAAACCGAGGAAAGCCACTAAAAGAACCAACCAACCAATCCATCTATTTCGAAATCGTCGCATCGTACTCCCCCGTTCATTTCGACTATTTTAATTGTACCAGGTCGCGATTGTGCCAGACAAAACAATCTCTCGGATCAAACCCGGGAGATTGTTTTTCATTCAGTAGATCAGATGCCGTCTGATCTCGATCCTAACGTGTACCGAATTGTCGCCTTGTACTGGCCGCCGATTGGATTGTCGCTGCCTGCTGGTAAAATTAGTTGTGCACTTGGATAGTACCGTGTTAATCCCTTTCGTGCATCCACATCTTTTTCGTGCAAGCGATTCAAATAATACAGCTGCTTCGAACTCCAATCAGAATTTAGATCCTGTGCCTGGTGGTTGTAATATTGCCACCATTCATCCTTGGGTAACGGTTGCGCAGGTGTTGGTGTGTATTGTGTTGGATCTTGATAATCTGATGGTTGCTGCTCTTTATCGCCTACACTCGTACTCGTGGACGGCTCGCCCCAGTCGATTTGCCAGTCATTATGAGAACTAGCACCATTCACAAACGGACTCATGGCCATCAAGAGTCGCCACGATGATTGACCCGCTATGGTGGTACTATTATCAACCACTGTAAACTGTGCATCCTTCAGTGCGTCTGAATTCTTAGTATTCAACCCATAGGATGTTTGGCCAGTATCTGTTTTAGTCTTGGGAAGACTATGTTCTCCAAAATCTAAAGTCGGTACATGTGTCAACGATGGATTACGATACACATTAAAGTCGATCCCATTGGATTCCCCAAACATGTTGTTGTCGGAGTCCAACAGCAGATCCATGTATTCAGTGAGCAGCGGTACTTTCGCGGAATCTGCGGCACTGGCAATTTGATACTTGTATGTCCAGGTGATTGTCTCCGGTACTGTGGTAAACGTGACTGGGTAACTGACAAAATTGTCCCCCATCCAGCCGCCTGTATCCACTTGATCACCGACAGAAGCACCAGCAGTGGTCACGTTGAAATCACTCACCGTCGTGCCAGGGATCTTGGGAATTCGGACAACGAATGACTTTGTGCCATCCTTCTTTGGATTCTTGGTCGCGGTCGTTGTCACCCCAACAGTTTCCTGTTCACCGGTTAAAATGTGTGTCGTTGGGTTGCCAGTTTCGGAAAATGACTTCTTCAGTAAATACGAATCATTTAAGCCGTTCTGGCTCAGTAATAGAAAGTTGTTGTCTTGAACATAGCTCTCATTGCCCTGATCATATGTTTGTGGCTCAAGCCAATCATCTGTTTGCGCGGATGACGCGACTTTGCTCGGATCGTACTTAGGGACAGTGTATCCAGTCACCGTATGCACATCTGCTAAGCGTGCAAACTTGACAATGTGATCGAAGAAATAGTCAGATGCTGCACCAGTCACGGGTGCTTGATATTTCAAGGAAGCTGTATCGTCCGAAGCTAAATCAAATGTATCGTCTTGGTGGATTTGTGATGGATGCTGTCTGCCCCCAGCTTTACTTTCCAAATCCATATCCAAGCCATGCGTATCTGGGGTTACCTGGAAAGGCTGCTTTGCCGTGGTGGGTAAAATGCCCTGCTGGCTGAGCGTACCGGATAAGTCAGTACGAAAACCATCCTTGGTATATTTTGCCAAAGAATCCCGATAAGTCCCTGTCGGCTTGATTACCTGCGTACCACTTTCCAACGCCTTACGATCTGCAAGCAGCACCTCAGGGGTCAAATCCAAAGTTGGATTCAATGACTGGTCCAATCCCAAACTGGCGTCGGCTAAAGCTAGATTATCTGGCCCCATGGTGCCCGTGTATTTCCACGTTGCATTCTTCAACGATTTATTGACATTAGTACCCGTGATGTTCTCACCATCGGCATTGTTCACACTCACTTTAACCGGATTGTCTGTAGTGTCATAAACTTCTGTGGGTTCAGCTACAGGCGACGGCGTGCTCTTTGAATAGTCATACAGGGAATATACGTTGGCATAACGCATCGGATCAATGGTCCCTGCTTGGGTTGCGGATGGTATGCCCGGATCTGTATATGACTTGACCACAGATTGATTATTAATACCCGCGTTGACCAAAATTCCATCAGACCCTGGATCAGGTGTCGCCGTCCGATAGTTCAGATCATCACCAATTTTACCGTCGGAGTGTAACGTATCTGTCTTGCTCTTATGCGTGCTGTTTTCATCCCAATAATCGCGATCGTACGGCACAATGGCGCCCGTCCATGAAGTGAAATTGGTGTAAGTGGGATATTTCCGCCCATTATTGACTTGATCTTCTTTTATAACGGCATAATCCATTGGTGACGTACCCGCCTGTAGTTGAGTCAACAAGTGCGAATTGGGATAAACGATATTACCGTACTGATCTTTACTGGTCGTGCGGTCCAATGCGGTGCCCTGTTTATCGCCAGTTTGGATTTTGAATTGGCCACGGGAATCATGCCAGGTAGTCCCATATGGATCAACCAATTGAGAGGAATCGTACATCGAAATTTGTATAGGTGAACGATTAGCATTGGTTGAATCTGTTGAAACTTTGCTCCCATCATCGCCCTTGCCATCACCTTTATTAAAACCGCCATCTGCATATGGCGATGCAAATAATTTGCCCTCAGATAACGCAGAAATGAGCGGTTGTTTACTCCCTTGATACTTTGACATATCAAAGGAAAAATTAATATGTGCATTGCCGTAAAACGGTTTTTGCATGTACTCTGAAGTAATAGAGGAAATAAGTGGTTGAATCAGCTGCGATGGGATATTGAGAGCAATCCATAGGGCTTTCAACCATCCGTCTGGCTCAGTTACAGTCGCTCGCGTGGAAGGGTAAATTGGTGAATTCAATAGTGTTACCGTTCTCCCAATATTTCCCAGTGAATAAACCGGACTAGCGACAAAAAGGCCCGTTAATAATTGGAGGAAATAACCACCCGGATCTTTGGGAGCAACTTCATTAACGAGCCCTGCGATTGGATCCCAAACAGAGTTGTTAGATAGCTTCGACGCCGTACTCTCTGGAAAATTAGGAATTCCATCATGGGATAGCTCATCATCATCTAGTGAGGTCTGATCAGCACTACTATTGTAATCAGTTTGGCTTGGATCTGTCGTCAATCTATCCAAAGTAGTCGCGCTTTGTTGCCCATTGTCTGAATCACTCGCTGTCTGTACTATTCGATTATGCAAATAATCAGCATAGTCTGCTGAACTCTTTGGTAAAAGCATTTGTGCACATGAAAGATCTCCAGACTTTGCGGTGTTGAAATTAAAAGGAATACCTTTAACTTTTAAGAAAAACGCCTGAGGATCATGCGGGTCCAAATAAACGTGATGATCAAATTGAAGCGGAAATGTGAGTCCACGAATTGGCTTATTTGTCACGAGTGGGATATTCACCTTTGCCGTATCAATATTTAAATTATAATATGATTTGCTCCAATCAATTGATGCAGCAAATGAGCGGACATCAATCCCCTTTGCAACTTTGGCTCTAACCATGACGCCCCAATTACCAGCCAACATTCCATCCACAGTTGTCTCTGATTGAGCAAGTTGTGCCCTAATTGGGACATTCCCCGTCACCTGTAAGTAACCATTTCTGAACGACTGCCCATCGGCAAGTCGATAATTGGGCCCACTAACTTTTGAATGGACAGTATCTTGCCCATTTTCTTGCTGAATAAACATCTTATCTCGGTTAGTCGTTAAAGCTGTCCCGCCTTGTGCAAAATCCGCTGCTGTTTGATAATCTGAAACATCCATCAAATTGTCTTTGTCAACATAATTAATGGAAAAGAAAGCATCCCCGTGGTCAGCATAGGAGTCCAAAAACTGAATATTAGTCGTTGTCCCAATAGTGCCCTCGCTCCACTCTTTGTCTGTCTGTGTGAAGTCAGATGGCCCGATTGCCATATTTTGAATCACATCGTACGCCGAGCTAGGTGTCGTAACTTTGTCATTGGTATCACCGCCTTCATAACCATCGGCGGAGTCTTTAATCCAGCCATTATACCCCCACTTAACAAACGAGCCTTCAGAAGCAGTCCGCTCCCGTTGCAAACTAGGAATG
The DNA here is from genome assembly GCF_001435585.1 of Schleiferilactobacillus perolens DSM 12744. Classification (GTDB taxonomy): domain Bacteria; phylum Bacillota; class Bacilli; order Lactobacillales; family Lactobacillaceae; genus Schleiferilactobacillus; species Schleiferilactobacillus perolens. The sequence continues at coordinate 87,271 of NZ_AZEC01000004.1, read as the reverse complement.
TAATATGTATTCCATGGCGTGTTAGGCTCAGCGTTACCATTTGAATCCACACTGCCCAACTTGGGCACATAAGACCCACCATTATTCGCACTCACATCCGGTGCATTATCCACGACGTTCCCAATGGTATCTGCCGCCACCATTTCAACTGACCCCGCTAGTACGCCGCCAGTAGCTAACACCGACAATAAAAACACACCCAGATGCAGCCAAGTTTTCCTTCCCTGTTGTTTTCTCATGTTCATAGTCCCCCATATGTATAACAAAATTTCGTTAACCCATGTTCAGCTGGTATATTCCACAAGTCAGCCAAACTATCACATCACTACCGTACTGCTTTTCCCACCACATAATTGTCAACTTTCAGAAATTTCATATACGAAAATTAAATCTGGGGCCTTTCCCCATGCGCACCTTAGTACTTGGGTGGTATCCTAGAGGTGTAAGGGATGCTCAGGGAGTATACGCGAAAGGAATGGTTGTCATGAAAATTGGATTTATTGGTACAGGTAATGTGGGGAAAGCATTAGCGCAATTGTTTACCCACGCTGGCAATGATGTCGTGATGAGTCACCGGCACAGCGTCGATAGTCTGAAGCCGTTGGTCGATAAATTGGGGCCGCGGGCGACTGCGGGGACGATTGAAGAGGCTGCTGAGCAGGATTTAGTCGTGCTCGCCGTGCCTTTCTTCGCGATTCGGGAATTGCCCGTGCCGTTTCCCAACGATCCGATTATTTTGGATGTCACGAATTACTTCCCCAACCGGGATGGCAGTATTATGAATCTGGAAAAGCACGAAGAGGCCACCTCCGAGTTTGTTGCGCGGCAATTGCACAGTGATAAAGTCGTCAAGGCCTTCAACACGATTGCGATGGCGCGGATCACGTCATTACCTAAACCCGCCGGTAATGCCCGCCGGATCGCTGTCCCCATCGCCAGTGATAATGCCGATGCCAAAGCGACTGTCGCCAAATTAATTGATGCCGCTGGTTTTGACACTTACGACTTAGGCAGTTTGAGGGACAGTATCATCGCCCAGTCAGATGGTCCATTGTTTATTTCTGTTGGCACGAAGGCAGACATGACGGCCCGGTTAGCAAATATTAAACACTAAGATGGGGTTTCAAAATCGAGCCGCTCAAGATTGAAAGGATGGATAGAATGGATACATACACACTCGCAGACGGATTACAGCTACCAAAGATTGGCTTCGGCACGTATAAACTTAACGGTGCCAGCGGCGTCAACGCCATGGTGTCCGCTTTGAATGTCGGTTATCGGCTGCTCGACACCGCTTACAATTATGAAAATGAAGGCGCGGTGGGGGCTGCCATTCAACGCAGCGGCATTGCCCGGCAAGACATTTTGGTATCATCAAAACTGCCTGGCCGCTATCAACACCGCCAAGATGCGATTAATACCATTCAAGAGTCACTTTATCGCGCTGGTTTAGACTACTTTGACCTCTATTTAATTCATTGGCCTAATCCAAAACAAGGCCTGTATGTCGAAGCATGGCAAGCACTGATTGACGCTCAACGGTTTGGTTTAGTCCGGAGCATCGGGGTGTCCAATTTCTTACCGGAACACTTGGATAAGTTGCAAAAAGAAACGGGTGTCATGCCCGCCATTAATCAGGTAGAACTGCACCCGTACTTCAATCAGCAGGCACAAATTGATTATGATAACGCCCACCACATTTTGACTGAAGCTTGGAGTCCGCTGGGCCGAGCCAGTGCCAATAATGTCCTAAAGAATCCGGTAATCAACGAATTGGCGGACAAATATCATAAGTCCGCTGGTCAAATCATCCTGCGCTGGCACATTCAACGCGGTGTATTGCCTATTCCGAAGTCAACGCACACCAGTCGTCAAGAAGAAAACAAAGACGTCTTCGACTTCGAAATCAGTGCGGACGATATGGTCAAGATCAATGGTCTCACCCGGCCAGATGGTCGTTACTCCAACCAGGATCCCGCTGTGTACGAAGAATTCTAAAAATTAATCAGGTACGAGAAAAAACCGTCACAATCGTGGCGGTTTTTTGTATGGCCTTTACGCCCAAGGTCCGGCAACGACGACTTTCCCGATCATATGGCCAGATTCCACCAGCGCATGGGCTTGCCGCAGATTGGCGGCATTGAGCGGACTCAATGTTTTTGTGAGTGTATCCTGCAGCGTACCGGCATCCAGTAAACCGGCAATGCGGTTCAAAATGGCCCCTTGCGAAGCCAAGTCATACCCGTACCAGGATTTAGAAAACATCCACTCCCAAGCAAATGTCGCCCGCTTCCTCGTCAGCTTCTGTAGATCAATCCCCCGGCGATTCTCGGTAATGGCGGCCACCCAGCCGTCAGGGCGAATCATCTCCGCGATTTCTGCCCAATGTTCATCCAAGTGGGAGAGATTCAAAATGTAGTCCACGTTTTTGTACCCCGCCGCATGGAGTTGCGCCGGAAGTGGTTGGCGATGATTCAAGACAATCTCTGCGTGATGATTTTTGACCCATTCAATCGACTCTGGTTGAGAAGCCGTCGCGATTACGTGTATACCGGCCCAATCTGCCAGTTGGGTGGCCATGGATCCGACCCCACCGGCGCCATTAATAATTAAGATGGTATGCCGCTGATTGGTTTGCCGGTCATCCAGCGGAATATGCAGTTTCTCAAACAGGGCTTCCCAAGCTGTGAGACTAGTCAGTGGCACGGCCGCCGCCTGGGCATCCGTCAATTTCTGCGGGGCATGACCCACAATGCGTTCGTCGACTAATTGATACTCAGCATCGCTGCCAGAACGTTTGTAACTACCGGCGTAAAAAACGCGGTCTCCAGGCTGGAATAAGGTCACCTGATCTCCTACTGCATCGACAGTCCCGACCGCATCCCAACCGAGTACTTTCGGCTGGGCTAACTGTCGGTGTCCAGCGCCGCGGGTGCCCGTATCCACCGGATTGACCGATACGGCCTGAACGTTGACCAACAAGTCGTGACCAGTCGGTGCAGGCTTAGGTAATTCGATATCTTCCAGACTATGTCCATCTGTAATCGGTAAATGTTGGGTGAAACCAATTGCTTTCATCATTGAAATCTTCCTTTCTCACTTGCACTGATTATGTTAGTCGGCTTACTATAGAAATGTAAGTGAGCAAAATGTAACTCATCGGAAAGCGGGTGATCCAATGCGGGAAGCTTATGATTGTGCAGCAGGTTGTCCTGTGGAAAGTACCATGCAAATCATTGCTGGGAAATGGAAAAGTGTCATTTTGTATCATCTGATTCATCAAGATGCCACACGTTTTAGTACCCTGAATAAGGCAATCCCGTCGGTATCGCCGCGGATGCTGGCGCTGCAGCTGGCACAGTTGGAAGCAGACGACGTGATTACGAAAAGTGCTGCGTCGATTGATGGCCGTGCCACTGAATATGCCCTCACCCCGTTTGGGGCCACTTTAGCACCAGTGATCGACGCCATGGCGGTGTGGGGCACTGCCTATAATGCTCGGCTGCAAAAAACGACTGTTTCGTAAATAGAAAGGGAATCACCTATGCGTATACTTGACCTCATGGGTTTATCGGATGCTGCTGTAGAAGAATTAACCGCCATCGGTACCCAAATTGTGCACCGTTCTGATCTAAAAAACGATAATTTGGCGGGTATCACAGCTATTTTTGGCTGGCAACGGGATCTGGCGCCAGCTTTAGCCACTGCCAACGACCTGCGTTTCATTCAGTCCTATTCTGCTGGCGTTGACTATTTCCCGTTGGATGTACTGCGGGCTAAACATATCATGTTAGCCAACACCAGTGGCATCCATGCGATTCCGATCGCTGAATCTACCGTCGGCTACATCCTGGCTTTTGCCCGGGGTATCTTCGCCAGCAGTAAAAAGACACCAACCAATTTCTGGGATCAGCAAGGTGTCCGCAGCAATATGTTTACATTAACGAATAAAACTGCAGTCATCTTTGGCACCGGCCATATTGGCCAAAAAATTGCTGAAGCTCTTGCCGCATTTGGCGTCACTGTCCTGGGGATTTCCCACCACGGGCGACCCGTGGCCCCCTTTGCAGAAGTGGGTACAGATCAGCAAAGTGCTGAGTTTGCACACCGGGCAGACTTCATCATCAATATTATGCCCCTCACTCCGGCGACAAAGGGCTTCTTTAACCAATCGTTCTTTGCGACCTTGACCCGTCAACCCTTCTTCATCAATGTCGGACGGGGGCCTTCGGTGGTGACTGCGGATTTAGTTGCCGCCTTGAAGAATGGCAAATTACGGGGGGCGGCCTTGGACGTTTACGAGCAGGAACCGCTGCCCGCCAACTCACCATTATGGGACTTACCCAATGTTTTGATGACTCCGCATGTTTCCGGCAACTTTGCGGAAATGAACGATGCCGCATCAGAGATTTTTACAAACAACGTCCAACAGTTTTTGCAGGACGAAACGCTGGCCCAAAATGAAGTCGATCTGAGTCAGGGCTATTAATGACGAATCCGCATCGAACGTGCCAAAGTTAGCCGCTGGTTAACGTTGGTGCGTTTTTTTATATTAGCGAGCGGGATTGTGTTCTTCTGTATCGTGAACCGTTACACTAGAAGTAAATGGAGGGATGCCCTATGGCAAATCGAGCACTTATTGCGTATTTTTCTCTTTCCGGCGCCACTGAAAAAATGGCCGATATTTTACAAAAAGTCACGCACGGCACACTGTATCCAATCCAGGTCGTTGAGCCTTTCCCAGATGATATGTACAAAACGAACGACGTTGCAGAAGCCCAGCGTCAGAGCCACCAATATCCGGACCTGGCGGGTGAATTACCGAGTTTGAAGGATGTGAATATTGTACTGCTGGGCGGCCCTGTGTGGAACGGTCACCCGTCCACGCCATTGTTGCGCTTAGTTGAAGAGATGGATTTTGGTACCGTGCCAATCGCGCCATTTTATTCATACGCCACGGATCCCAGCAATTATGCCAAGGAAATCGATGGTTTGCTGGGCAACCATAGCCTAGCTTCGTTAGGGATGCCGGACAAGGTCGTGGACAAGACGAATAAGGCCACTGCCGAATTACAGAAATGGTGGGATACAGTACGGCAGAAATAATCCGTGTGACCTCCTTACGAGAACAACCAGAATTACTGCCTACAATGATTACCTTTTTCCAGGCCCATTGGGGCACACCGGAAAGCAACCCGGTCTATGCGGACTGTCTCGCTCATAGTGTGCACCCGCATACGGCATTGCCCCAATGGTATCTGGCATTCATACCGGATGCTCAAATCGTCGGCGGGGCCGGTTTGATTCCCAACGATTTTATCAGTCGAATGGATCTGTTTCCTTGGCTCTGTGCGCTTTTTGTCTTGCCCGAATTTCGCCGCCAAGGTGTGGCTCAACAACTGATTCATCGCGCGAGCCAAGATGCCCAGCAAGCAGGTTTTGACCATCTGTATGCCGCGACGGATTTAACTGATTTTTATGAGCGCCAAGAGTTCCATTACATTGGTGATGGCTACCAGCCCTGGGGTGACCAGCTGCGTATTTACGAGCGGCCTTTGACCACTCGGGCCGAATAATCGACCGGTTTATGAGAAAATCGTTTTCCAATTTGCTTTTTCAGACTGTTTGGTCTAGCCCATTTCTCACATCCGCGCCACGAAACGCTCCTTTTCTGCCAGCGAATACTTAAATTTTTCACAAGACAACACACTACTAGTTCCACTATAATAGTGTGTTGTCTTTTTAATTGTGCTCGTTATTCACAAGCAAGAAAGAAGGAAAAATCGTGGCAACAGAGACTTCGCAGAAACAACTCCGCTGGTATAATATCGCGTTGCTGGCGTTCGTAGCCGTTTGGGGCTTAGGGAACGTCGTCAACAATTTCTACAATCAAGGATTGACCGTTGTCGTTTCCTGGATTTTGATTATGATCCTGTACTTCGTGCCCTATACATTGATGGTTGGTCAATTGGGGGCCACCTTCGCCACAGAAGGCGGCGGTGTATCGTCGTGGATTCAAAACCTGTCCGGCAAACGACTGGCATTCTTCGCCGCTTGGACGTATTGGGTGGTGCATGTGCCTTACCTCTCCCAGAAGCCGCAGACGATTCTAATCGCCTTTTCTTGGCTCTTCCAAAGCAACGGCAGTTTCGTTAAGACGGCCAATGCACTGGTCGTTCAACTGCTCTGTTTAGTGTTATTCTTCATCTTCCTCTGGATGTCTTCCCGGGGGATCACCACATTGAACCGGTTGGGCAGTATCGCCGGTTCCGCGATGTTTGTCCTTTCGATCCTGTTCATCATTTTGGGCGTGTCCGCGCCTATGATGACGGGTTCCAGCATCGCCACCGCCCATATGGATCAATTATCCAGTTACATTCCTAAGTTTGATTTGAACTACCTGACAACCATCGCTATGCTGGTCTTCGCCGTGGGCGGAGCGGAAAAGATTTCGCCCTACGTCAACAAGACCCATGATCCCGCTAAGGAATTCCCCAAAGGCATGATTGCCTTAGCAATCATGGTGGCGGTCTCGGCCGTTCTGGGGTCCTTCGCCATGGGTATGATCTTTGACGCCCATCATCTGCCGGCTGATCTGTACGCCAATGGGGCCTATATGGCTTTCCAACGGTTGGGTGCTTTCTATCATGTCGGCAACCTCTTCATGTGGATCTATGCCATCGCCAACGCCATGGCCTCCATGGCGGCGCTGGCCGTGTCCATCGACGCCCCGTTGCGGATGCTGCTGGAAGATGCCGATCCGCACTTTGTTCCCAAAGCGTTGTCTAAGAAAAATAAACGCGGTGTTTACACCAATGGTTATCTGATGACGGCGATTCTGGTAGGCATCATCATTGTTTTACCGGCCTTGGGGATCAAAGGAATGAACGACTTCTACGGTTGGCTGCTCAACTTGAACGCCATCGTCATGCCGATGCGCTATCTGTTCGTCTTCCTGGCTTACATGCTGCTTAGTCGTCAACTCGACAAGTTCCACTCCACGTATATGTTCATGAAACATAAGACCGGCGGTTTCATTGTGGGGCTGTGGTGCTTCCTCTTCACCGCCTTTGCCTGTGTGTTGGGCATGATTCCAAAGGGTGCGTTTGTCCATAGTGTGGCTGGTTGGTGGTTCCAATTCGGGTTGAACATCGTGACCCCGATCGGTTTGCTGGCCTTGGGTCTATTGTTGCCATTGATTGCTCGGCGCCATGAAATTGCTGAAGATATTACCGGAAAATAGTAATTCTGATTGATCTAGAAGCCAATTTGAGCATTTTGATTGGCTTCTTTTTTTGTGCCAACCAATCGTGAAGACACTTTGCGGACCAAATACTTTTCTTAAAACCTTTGTTCTGCTTTAATAACACTAAAGGTGGTGAGCCATATGAGTAAAACAGTATTAACTACGCTTCACTTTAGAGATGAAGAATACAACCAAATCAAGGTGCTTGCCGCACGCCACGGTATTTCCGCATCCGAATATATGCGTCAGGCTGTTCTTGACCGAATTGAGGATGAAGAAGACTACCGCGGTGCTGTCATTAACATCAAAGCCAGCCATGGAGAAACTGTTTCTCGCGAAAGAATCAAAAAGCGGTTGGACATCCGGTAAGCAATAATATACGCCTTGAGAATTCAACAAACTTGTGAGTTTACAAAACGCTATAGAAAAAAACCAGCTCATCCAATGATCTAGATAAACTGGTATCGTTGCGTTTATTCAAATAACTTGACTTGAATCGCCGGACGCAAGCCGACGATTTTTTTAATCGCTTTGCCGCCACTTCTTATCCAATAATAGACGGGCCAAAAACAGTCCCATCGGCAAAAACATAATAATCAAGGCTGCTCGCGTCAACCACATTGCGCCGACACTCAATGAATTGGAACCAATGTTGTACACTGCCCGATAAATATAAAGGCCCGGCACCATGATCACGATTGAAGGCACCGTGAGTGAAATCCGCGGGTAACCTTCATACCGGTTAATCACTGATGCCAGCAAGCCGGCGACCAAAGCCCCGACAAAAGCAGCTGCGGCTGGCGGTACAGCAGTGAGATCAACCAGCTCCAACCGCAGTGTATTCGCCACAGCGCCCACTAGGCCGGCGGTGATTGCCATACGTTGCGGGCTGTTGAACATAATCGAGAAGCCGTAGACACCGCAGAAGCTGGCCGCCACCCGTAACAGACATAAAACGACGGGGCCTAAAGATAAAGGCAAGAAATTCCCCGGTCGCAATTGCACCATTAAGGCAAATAGCCAACCCACCAGGGAAGCCACTGTCGTAATCATGATAGCGAAAGCCAACCGTTCCATCCCAGAGCGCATGTCCAGCTTGGAAATATCCAGCATGCTGGTAATGAACGGGAAGCCCGGAATCACAAACAACATCGCCCCAATATAACCAGCTTCGTGCCCGGCGGCCACATGGAATAAGGCCACGAGTGTTTGAAAGACGATGCCGTATGACAGACACGCCGCTGCGACCCCGACTCCGACGCAGGCTAAGATGGTCATTTGTTTATGGATCATTTCGCCCCGTACCAAGTTACCAATACCGGCGCCGATGAAGGCACAAAACATTTCCACCAAACCGCCGCCCAGCAAGAATACGAAGGCACTGCAGGCCAACGCCGCGGCTAACCCGCCGACGAGGACGGAATAATTGCCCGAATGCGTCTGAATCCGATCCAATTCTTGATGGAGTTCAGCCAAGGTCAGATTAGCGTACTTCTTATCAAAATTGTGGACAAAGCGTTCCATGCGATCCAACTTATCGGTGTTCACGCCACTGCTGGAAAGAGATAACACTTGTGAATAATGATGAGTTGGACTGAAACAGGTGTATTCAATCGAAATCAATCCGATGTCGGCGGAGCAAGTCAGTCCCAACGACCGGGCGACGGTGTTCATGGCTTCCCGCACCCGCCAGGCTCCGGTCCCGCAGGAAAGTAAAATAATGCCGATACGTCCGACAATCGCCGAGCGTTCAGCGATCCCGGCGTCAATGGCTGGCAAATCGGCTTCCCGGACTAATTGGTCCCAGGGAATGGCCATATGGTGTCTTTCTGAAAGTTTCCAGGTGCTCTTCAAACGGTAATGCTTCTTGTCGTCCACGACGAATCCTCTTTCTGTTGATGTCCTGAGTCAATAGAGTTACTGGGATATCGTACCACATTTTTCAGAAAGTTGACGAAGCAACAACATCCGCACGGCGCAACATCGTTATTTCACTCCATTACGTTTATACGCAATCGCTGCGCCTAGCTGCGGTTCCTTTTGCTTGGCGATTTGGAAGTAGACAATACTAGCCACCGCCGTTTGCAGCATAATGTTCTAAGTCGCGGATTGAGAAAAGTTTTCAAAAACAAAAAGCTCTTTAAGCAACTCATTGCCCAATTCCGTCAACACATTGACCTGCTCACCGGACCAAAGTAAGAAACCAATCCCGTATGCGAAAATAATCACCCAGCCCAGTAAATACTGCCAGTTGCGGCGCACCAGCACAATCGGTCGGTGGAATTGATCCTGTTTCTCGCTCAGGTGAAACGACAATCCAGTGGTTTGAAACCAACCGATCAGTGCTCCCACGATTAGGGTGATTAGCAACGGCAATAACGCCGGCGGTCGGTGAATAATGGATAAACCGCCAACAATCAAAGCGTATGCTGGAAGCGTTACAACTTCAAACCGAGAAACTTTTTCATACTGAAAAATATGCCGCGTAAAAAATATCAACGCCACGGCTAACAATACAATTTGTCCCATTTTTCCCCTTCTTTTCTAAAGTGGCCCCACGCCATATCAATTAGCGCATCATACTGCCATCTGGATCAGCCTTCAATAGGTTACAGGACGAAATTTTCGATGAATTCGTATTCAACGGTTTATACTGAAGTCAAAAGAGTTTTTGAAGGGAATGTACCTAGTGAACAAAGCACGTGTGGAAGCTTTTACCGATGCCGTCGTCGCCATCATCATGACCATTATGGTCTTAGAATTCAAAACACCAGAGTCGCCGCAATGGACGGCTATTCTCCATGAGGGTCCCTATCTCTTCGCTTTCGGCGTCAGCTTTTTATTTATCGCCGTGGCTTGGTACAACCACCACTACATGTTTTCTTTGGCGGATCGCATTTCAAAACGCGTCTATTGGCTGAATATTGCATGGTTGTTTGCGATGTCCCTATTGCCCGTGGCAACAGCATGGGCGGGCCGTTATCTGCAAGCCCGCGCACCAGAATATTTCTACTTACTGGTCTTCTTTCTGTGGAGCAAGACTTACCTGTACCTCAGTATGGCCCTGGCCACTGACTTAGACGCCACGAACGGGGAGAAAGCCGCCCGGATTCGGCGGATGCCAATATTTCGTTTTATGCAGAGTTGGCGGCTGTTGACCCAAACTGTTGTGGTGGGCATCTTAATCTATTTTTATCCGCCCAGCTGTTTGCTTGTGACCTCGCTGGAATTGATCTATATGGCCATTCATACCACCCCGGACAGTGACAAAATTGCCGGATAACGGAAACAGACCCCCTGATTTTTCATCAGGAGGTCTATTTTTTATCGATGGGTGCCATGCCGCAAGCGAAAAACAATATTCATCTGCGGTGGATTGGCCCGCCCAGTATGCAGATAATAGGCGGTGCGAGACGCGGATTCTTCATCTCGCACCACGGCTTCAAAATCCATATCGAGGTGCACCGCCGCGTGGCACCACACTGAGATCACGCGCTCCATCGCCGCGTCTGCATCCACAATCAAGATGAGCTTCTTCCGGGGAAAGGAATGGCGCGGTGCCTGAGTCGTCAGCACTTGCGTCACTTGGGTATGACTGGCCAAATCAGGGGATGCACCGACCACCACGACATGGGCGTCGTCGACCAATTCACGAATTTCTGTGCGTTGACCGGCCTGCTTGGACAGCATCGCCGCCCCATCAGTGATTGGTCGAACAGTGGCATATTGGCTGCCCGCCAAAACCCGGTCAGCTAATTGGCGGACATGCGGGCAGCGGGTGGTACTCAGGTCCAGAAATAGTATTTTTTGCACAGGTCATCATTTCGATTTCTGCGTCGTTTGGGCCGGCGAATCATCAAACTCGCCTTCATAGGCTAACTTCTCATTCTCATAGCTCAACATGTGATCTTCAAAGTGATCGATCTTAAAGTTGAGGTAGCGAATCGTTTTGTCAATATTCGCCCGTTGTTCCACGAGGTCATCGCGTTGTTTGATAAACAATGCTTTCCGGGCATCAGCTGTTTGATCACCCTCCCGCAGCAATTTTACAAACTCCGTCAGCGATTCAATGGCCATCCCCGCTTTGCGCAGCACCATGATGTAATACACCCAGTTGACCGCGTGCTGATCATAATCCCGATAACCGCTGTCGTTCCGGGGAATATCCGGTAAAAGACCAATCCGTTCCCAGTAACGCAATGTATCTTTAGTCAAGTTGAACTTTTTACTCACTTCATCAATTGTCATGCCACCACTACTCCTTTATTGTGAACCGACTGCTTATTGACTGACGACCAGCAAGGATTTAATCGCTTGGCGCTGATCCATGGCATCATAGGCATCTTGAATATGGTCTAAATCAAATTTCTTGGTAAAGACTTTGCCTGGGTGAATTGTACCATCTAAGACAGCCTTCAACAGAATCTGCTTATCATACGTCGTCACAGAGGCGATTCCGCCGCGCAAACCGATATTTTTCCAGAACAAGTGATTGGTATTCATTTCCGCCTTCTGCGGTACACCAACCCGACCAACGACTGCCCCTGGACGACCCACTTTGACAGCTGTATCCACGGACTGTTCCGTGCCGACACATTCCAAGACCGCATCAGCGCCTGCGCCAGTCAATGCCATGACCTTCTGCACAGCTTCATCGCCGCGTTCCGGGACAATGTCGGTGGCGCCAAACTCCTTGGCCAATGCTTGCCGATCTGCGTGCCGGCTCATGGCGATAATTCGCTTAGCGCCACGCAGTTTAGCGGCAATGACCCCACATAGACCGACTGCCCCATCACCCATCACGACAACGGTGTCACCGGGCTTCACTTCAGCACTGGCGGCGGCATGATACCCAGTTGCCATGACATCGGCTAAAGTCACCAGAGAGTCCAACATTTCGTCAGAATAATCACTGGGCTGACCGGGGATATTGACCAGCGCCCAATTGGCATTGGTGAACCGTAAGTATTCGCCCTGATAGCCGCCATTGCCACCCGCTTCTTGGTTCAAGCAGTCCCCATCGAATCCCGCCAGACAGGCCGCACAGTGGCCACACCCATGGGTGAATGGCGCAATGACGAAATCACCGGGCTTGACGTTCTTCACATCTGCACCCACTTCTTCCACAATCCCAATTGCCTCATGACCCACAGTGGTATTGGCATCCCGATGAGAAATGCCCCGGAACCACCACAGATCAGAGCCGCACACACTGGCCCGGACAATCTTAATAATAGCATCTGTGGGTTTTTGAATCGTCGGTTTGCTGCGTTCTTCTGCTTTGACTTCGCCTGGTTTAATAAATACTGCCACTTTCATTTCTGTGTCCTCCATATTCTTATACTTGATATCCACTTCACTTTGAATGATAAACCTTGGTCTGCACTCCAACGCAAGCTTTATTCACTACTTTCTTCAAATCATCGGATGACCGATACCATTCATCTCACTACATGGCCGTGTATAATTAGAACAAAAGGGGCTAAAACAATGGGTAAAGAACGATTGGCTGCGTTTGAAGACGCCGTCTTGGCAATCATTATGGCAATCCTGGTATTGGAATTGAAAAAGCCCGACACCATTAACTGGGCCGGGCTTTGGGCGTTGCGGGCAAATTTCTTTGCCTACGCGCTTTCTTTCTTCTGGTTAGGCTTAATGTGGGTGTCACATCACAACAACTGGCTTCTCGTTAAAAAAATCGACATGACTACCACTCTGCTCACACTGGTGTTGCTATTCTTTTCATCACTATTTCCATACACCACCAGCATTGTGTCGGAAAACTTTAATAATACGACTGCGCAGGTCTTTTATGGTGCCATCATAATCTTGATTTCGCTGATTAACGTGGCACTTTCACTCAATTTGCGCAAGCTGAACCCAAGGGCAAATTTTGGTTTGCTGTATACCACGTCTGACCGAACAGTGATCTTAGATCTTGCTACCAAAATGATTGGCCTACTGATTGCGCTAGTGGTTTACCCGCCGGCGATGGTTTTTGCTATTGTCATTGCGAGTTTGTTACTGCTCTTCAACTTTTCCGAGCATCCTATCAGACACGGCCAGCTCTGACTGCTATGTCGGCCATAACTTTTATTGACTTCGCTTAATTCTTTAACAAGCCGGCCTGCTCCAAATATCGGGTAGTCGCCTGATCATCGTTCGCCCGGAATCCTTCTTTCAAAGCGGCCCCGGTACCCTGAGCCATTTTCTCTAAGAACGGTGTACTTTCACTCATCGGACTGCTCGCCGACGTCGTAAATGGAATAATTGTCTTTCCCTTCACGTTGGCTTGTTCAAAGAATGTATTGATAAACATCGGGGGACGATGATACCAAGTTGGAAAACCCAATAGAATTGTCCGATACTTTGTCAGGTCAGGCAGATTCGTGATCTTTGGCCGGGCATTATCATTGATCTGCTTCTTAGCGACTTGGGTCAGCGTACTATAATCACTCGGGTACGCTGGCGTAATTTGCATCTCGACAATGTCCGCTCCAGTCTTCTTTTGAATATTTTCTGCGGCGCCCTGGGTGGTACCAGAGTTGGAATAGTAGACGATCAATGTGGGCTCTGGAGCCTTAGTTTTCGCTGTCTCCTTCTTCTTTGCTACCGAACCGCTTGTTTTAATTGACGACGATGAGGTCGCAGCGTTGTGATTCGTTGTCTGATTTCTGGTATAAATACCAATTGCCGCCAGGACCACGACAATAACCAGAACAACAATTGCGCTAATTCTATTTTTCATTTTTCTCACCTCTGTATGCTTGAATATATAGATCATAAACCTTGGTCTGAACTCCATGGCAAGCATTATTTTGAAAATATTTTTGATGAGTTCCAAAGATTCACGAAATAAAAAAGGACTTTGCCGTATTAGGCAAAACCCTTTTTCTCACAAGCAGAACCAGTGCAGGATTGTCGCGAAAGCTATTTTTTAATACACGGGCCGATCCTGTCCTTGAGTCGCTGGATCAGCGATACCAATACTATCGTTGGCCGCAAATGTGGGATCAGCCACAATTCGCAGCACCACATCGGCGATACTCTGACGAGAACCAGAAACACCGTTGTAAGGTTCGTTGCGGGTGGTGATCGCGTATTTAACCTCGTTACGGTCATTGAGCCAAGGTAAGCGGAGCGTCGTGTATGTGATACCCGATTGGGCTAACAACTTGTCGGCATTAATCGCAGCCGACAAACCACGATCAACCATTTGATGATTCCACCGACCAAACTCACCAGGCACTTCATCATAGATGCCCAGCAAACTCGTCGAGATGATCCGTTTGGTGCCGTTGGCCTTGGCTGCTGCAATCACATTCTTAGTCATCGTGTTTTGCGGATCATGATCCACGACAGCGGTGAACACCATGTCTTGTCCAGCCATTGCCCGATTGACCTCTGCGGCATCGTTCAGGTCTGTTTCCATCAACGTCACGCGCGGATTATCTTGCAAGTTGCTTAACCGTTTGGCTTTACGCAACCCCAGGGTTAATTTAACGTCGGCAAACTGTTTTTCTTTCAAAATACGTGATTCAACGATCCGTGCAATCTGTCCATTTGCTGCTAAAATAAGTAAATTCATTGCTTTCCCTCCATTGTTGTGCTTCAACACACATTGACTTAACATCAAGACTCACTATAAACCTTGGTCTGCACTTCAAGGCAAGACAAATTTCAAAAGAATTCCCATAAGCTGTAATCATCAATCCATATTAATAATCAGTATTAGTAATGTGTCCCTCAAACTTCTAGACTAAGAGTCAGAAACAAGGAGGACGAAAAATTGAATATTTTGATTCTAGGGGCAAACGGACAAATTGCCCGCATAGTCCGCGAAAAACTGCTGAAAGAAACAACCGACCATTTAACGTTATATTTACGCCATCCGAATCGGTTAGGATCAACCGATCCAAATCGAGAGACAGTGATTAATGGCGATGTGAACGACTATCCCCGAGTGTTGGAAGCTATGCGTGACCAAGATTTGGTCTATGCCAACTTGGGTGGGAAATTTGAACCCATGGCGAAAAATATCGTCAAGGCCATGACGGCTACCCATGTCAACCGATTGATTTATGTGACCGGTCTGGGTTTATATCACGAAGTGCCCGGTGAATTCGGTCGCTGGGTAGAAGAATCCATCGGCACGCCAGTCATGGATGATACACGCCGAGCAGCGAAAATTATCGAAGATTCAGCGATTAACGACACGATCATTCGGGCGGCGTACATGACCAATGACGATGAGATCGATTATGAACTCACAGAGAAAGGAACACCTTTCAAAGGTACAACGATTTCTCGAAAAAGTATTGCCGATTTGATCGTCAAAACAATCCAAGACCCTAAGCTGCATCAATACAGCAGTCTCGGTATTGATAAGCCCGGTACGGATGGTGACCGACCATACTGATTGCCAACTTGGCCCCGCTTCAGTGGGGCTTTTTTTGCGTACAAAAAAACTCCCCAGCATTTGCCAGAGAGTTCATTGTCCAATATGTTAACCGAAGATTAACGCTTGGAGAATTGTGAAGCCTTACGAGCCTTCTTCAGACCAGGCTTCTTCCGTTCCTTCATCCGAGGGTCACGGGTCAATAACCCAGCCTTCTTCAAGGGACCACGGAAATCGGGGTCTACTTCAAGCAACGCACGGGCGATGCCGTGACGGATTGCGCCGGCTTGGCCGGAGTAACCGCCGCCGTCAACATTAACGAATGTATCGTAAGTGTCGGCAGTTTCGGTGACGCCAAATGGTTGTTTCAAGTCGAGAATCAAAAGTGCTGATTGAATGTAATCTTCAACCGGTCGGCCATTGACCGTGATCTTGCCGGTACCAGGTACCAAGCGAACACGGGCAACAGAATCTTTTCGCCGGCCAGTGCCGGTGTATGCTGCAGTTTGTGCCACTAGTTATTCCTCCCTTAAATCAACTTATTAATATCGAGCACTTCAGGTTTTTGAGCGGCATGCTTGTGGTCTGCACCAGCATAGACATGCAGCTTCAGGAATTGATTATGACCTAAGGAGTTCTTAGGCAACATTCCCTTGATCGACATTTCGACCAATTCTTCCGGATGCTTGTCCCGGATTTCTCCGGCAGTCCGCGTCCGTAAGCCACCTGGATGGTTGCTGTGATTTTGATAAAGTTTCCGGGAAGCCTTGCGGCCGGTCAACTTGACTTGGGCGGCGTTGATAATAATCACATTATCACCCGTATCCACATTCGGAGTGAATTGTGGTTTATTCTTGCCGCGCAGAATTGTTGCAGCAGCGGTTGATACGCGACCTAATGCAATATCAGCTGCATCAAGCACGTACCATTTACGTTCGATTTCAGTTGGCTTAGCCAGATAAGTTGTACGCAAAATGTGTTCCTCCAATTTTCCAGTGCTGTTTGACACCAATTAAGTTTCCGGGGCTTATAGTGGGGCAAACAATACCGTTACTAATCATACCGGTTGAACCCGTTGAAGTCAACGATAAGTTTCGCCAACGTCTTGACAGATAGATCACTCGCCTAGATCGACGCGCCGCCCCCGCCAGAGGAGCCGCCGCCAGTCGGACTGCCGCCATCACTGCCGCCGCCGGAACCTCCGCCTGAGCCGCCGCCAAAACCACCAAATCCGCCGAAACCGCCTGAGCCGCCAGAACCATTGCCGTCACTGAAAAAGAAGCCGACAAACACCACCAAACAGCCAATTTCCAACCAGCGGTTAGAACGAAAGAAAATGAGGACGATGATGGTCACACCGACGATGAGCCAAGAAATCACATAATGGACTTGATCCGTCATTCGAAAACGGGCCAGGGTCCAACCCACGCGACTGGATTTTGCATTGTGTGAATCATGCTCCGGGTCAAAAATTGCGGCCACTTGTTGTTTCTGGGTGTTCTTAACAAATTTCCGCAGTAATCCAAAAATCGCTGGCACAATACATAATGCCACGAAAAGATAATCCGCATAGCCCCATGAATTCTGGTTGGTTTGCGTGGTGGTCGGTGTTCTTTGAGCAGCCGCATAATTCTTGCTCGTGGCTGTTCGGCTCACGATCGCATTGACGCTGGTGAACACATTGCTTAAACCCTCATCGACTTCCGCAGGCACTTTCGACTTTAACAATGCCCGATTGTCCTCTAAGATATCCCCTGACTGCGCATCCGTGAGTACCGCCTCCAAGCCATACCCGACTTCAATGCGAGTGTTGCGCGTCCCATTGGATAGATTGCTGATGATGAGCACCCCATTATCACTGGTCTTTTGCCCGATCCCCCACTTTTGAAAAAGATCGGAAGCCAGTTGGTTAATATCGGCGCCCTGCTGTTTCATCGTCACCAGGGCAATCACCGGTGCATTCCGAGTTCCGGCATAAATCTGATTAACTTGCCGGACGTGATCAATCGTGGTCGCTGTTAATACCCCTTCACCATCGTAAACATAATCCGCCGGTTTCTCAGGTAACGTTTCAGCCGCCGCGGCTGGTGTCCGCAAAACAAAAAGAGCCGTGACCAGCACCAACATGCTGAGAACGGCCAAGAGTAATGTTCGCTGATGGTCACTGCGTTTTCTTTGACATGGCACGATTATCCCAATCTCCAGTCCCCATTGAAAAAGCGTTTTGTTGCAGAATAGCGCACCATTAAACACCCGTCAAGCAATGTCGATAATCATTACCGTTTTCAATATTTTCGCGACAAGGCCGCTTCCGCTTGTGGCCGGGTGATCTCCCCCGCATTGAATTTCGCCATCACTTGCACATCCCGATCGTTCAATTTATAGAAATGATACGGGATCAGCGCCAATGCTGTGCCAATCACCGGAATCAGCGTGGCGGTGATCCACAGGCCATTGAGGGCCATGGCGGATTGCGCAATGTGCATACTCTGTAATTGGGCAAAGCTGCTGGCATCAATGGTGACCCAGCCAAACAGACTGAGGATAAAAAGTCCCACCGGTTGGGCCAGGGAGGTGAACTTTGCTGCAAAGGACTGGATGGCAAAAGCCACGCCGCGGGCATCCACGCCTGTCTTAAATTGACCATACTCCACGGTATCCGGTGTAAAGGTGAGATTGATCGTGTAAATCAGGCCATACGGGATTGAGCGCAGCACAACCAAACCAATGTATAGGAAGACGTTTTTGTATCCCACCAGATAAACCACGAAGCCCGTGATCACAAAGGCCACATTGGCCCAGTAGAACAGTCGGAACTTATCCACATGCTTCAAAATTCGATTGATCAACGGAGAAATGATAATCATCGGCGCGGACGACAGCACGAGCATCAAGGTACTGAACAATGCGCTGCCAAATAGATAGTAGGAAACAAACAGATCAATGGCAGTCTGGGTCATCAGAATACCGGAAATAATATAACCGGCATAGAAAAGCAGCAGGTATTTGTTACTGCGCAAATAGTGGATCATTTTGCCGAAATTGTACTTCTCCTCGGTGGGTTTGACCTTAATCCGTTCCTTACCCTTAATTGCCACCGGAATCATCGTCAACACCACAATTAACGAAATCAACAGCGCCGTTTGGGCAAAGCTGAACCCCACCTTTTCACTAACCAAAACCGTGGCCGCCATGGAGGTCACAAAGGCCCCACCCAGGGCAAAGACTCGGGCGATGGCCAAAATACTGTTCCGTTCAATCAGATTATTCGTCATCATGGTGACCAGGTTATAAATCGGAATATCACTCAAGGTGTAGGCAGTATCCCACAAAATGTAGCCGACGACGAACCACACAATTTTCGCCGTCTGACTGAGCGTACCCGGAATTTGGTAAATAAAGACGGTCGTCAGCGGAATCAATACCAGCGTCATCCGAATCCAAGGTAAGCTCTTATTGCCGCTCTTGAATTTCACACGGTCAAAAATCACCCCAAAGATCGTGTCATTCACCGCATCCCACATTTTGACAAGCACCATCGCTGTAGCAATTTTCGTCAAATCAATGCCGATCATCATCATATAAGTGGTTAAAAAACCGCCCAGCATGGTGTAGGACATGCTTTGGCCGACGAAATAAGACCAGTAGCTGAGGCGCTCGCCGCCGGTGGTCATATTGGGCGGTGCCGCCTGTGTTTTTTGCTCGTTTTTTTCGGACATCTTGTCTTCATCTCCCCACGCTCACTGCTTTGAATATACCATTAATAGCCACTATTATGCGGAATACGGCTCAGCTTACGGGAATGATTCTAACCTAATTACTATATAAAAATATATTGACGCCCATAGGATAACGATGTTATCCTATGGGCGTCAATTAAAGGAGATGGTTTTTTGGCAGGGAAAACAAACGATACAGAAGCACGTATTATTGCGACTGCTTTGGAAACGATCAAAGCACACGGCAGCGATGCGGTATCGCTGCGTCAACTGGCCCGCCAAGTGGGATTAACTACTGGCGCGTTCTATAAACATTTTGCCAGCAAAGATGCGCTTTTCCGCGCACTCACAGTGACCTTGTCCAACCAATGGGCGGCGCAGATGACCACCCAGCTTGCCGCATATCAAAGTGCCAAAGAAAAGTTGCTGATTCTCGGCGAACAGCTGCTCCAAGCAAGCGCCGCCCAGCCCCATGTAATCGACTTTCTCTTTTTCAATCCCCAGGCCGTGGCACAATATTCAGAAAATGCAGATGCTGCCGATTTTCCACTGCTCACATTAACGAAACACCTCATCACCGCCACCTTGGCCGAAGCCCAAAGTACAATTCCCGCCCAGCAGTTTTTTACCCAGGTTTGGGCATTTATTCTCGGCTATGCGCTTCTGATTAAAAATGGTGCCGCCACATACGACCGCGCGTTATTAACCAAGACACTTGAAGAAATGCTTGCCCATTGAAAGGAAGCTTAAAGTATGACCAAATTTCTTATCGTGTACGACCACCCGTATATTCACAGCTTTAACCATGCCGTTTTGGAAAAAGTAGTCACCAAACTAACCCAACAGGGCGATTCTTATGATGTGATCGATCTTTACCAGGATGGGTTCAACCCGGCCTATGACGCGGAGGAACTACGCCTTTTTCATCGCGGTCAAACTCATGATCCGCTGGTCCGCCAATACTTGACACAGTTGAAGACGGCAGATGCGTTGATTGTAATCACCCCCATTTGGTGGAATGACTTGCCGGGAATGTTGAAGGAGTTCATCGATAAGGTGATGAAAGAAGGGCCAGAACTGACCCATGTGGTCACAAAAACGGGGGTTCAAGGTACACTCACCAATATTCGCAAAGGATACGTGCTCACCACCTCCACTTCACCTACATTCTACTTACGCTGGGCATGCGGCAATGCCATCAAAAAAGTCTTTATCCAGACGACGTTGAAACAGTTAGGGATTCGCCATGTGAAGTGGTCCAACTACGGCGGCATTACCAATTCCACAGCAGAAAAAAGAGAAGGATACCTGGCAAAAGTGAGCCAAATGTCCTTCTAATGATCAATTTGCACGTTGCCATTTTCTTTCAAAAAAAAGGGACACTGACCCCAGATGGCCAATGCCCCGTTTTGTTATTGCCGGTTATTATTGCACTTCTGATTGGTTCTTCGGCCAGCGGGTGTCTGCCTTGCTTGGAAGCAGGAACAAGATCAACAACCAAACGCCACCGATCAGCGGCACCAGGACGATAAAAATCCACCAGTTGCTGCGGTTGGTATCATGTAACCGCCGTGCTCGAATCGTGAAGTTGGCGATCCAAGCAACGATTAGGTAAATGCCAAAAATCATTGATTGTCCAGTCAGAAGAAGGTTGAATTTACCTGTCCGCAAATATTCTGTGCTGCCTGTGGCGTATGCCAACGCCACCGTGATCACAATGACTGCAAAATACGGAATCCAAAACTGCTTCCGAGTCGCACTGGCACTGAAGACGAACATCTTCGTGAAATATTCCTTGATTGACTGCATATATTCCATTCCTTTCAATCCGTTAACGGTATTTCGATTCTCTGCCAACCGTCTTAAATTAATTTTAGCACGGTGATTCTCCATTTGCTGAAATACTGTCTTGTGCCGCCAAAATCACTTTCAAAAGCCGATGCTGCTTATATGTACTCATTCGGCATCCGTTTGGTTCACCGGCCACCGATTAATCATCGGATTGCTGGGCAGCACCGTCAATATAAACAGCCAAATCTGACCAATCACCGGCACCATATCGATGAAGATCCACCAATTACTGCGATTCGTATCATGCAGACGCCGCGCGCGCAATGTGAAGTTAGCGATCCGGACAACGATGTAGTACATCAAAAAGGTTAACGCACGCCCATTATTGCCTAACCGTAATCCTAATTTGAACGCCCCATGGATGCCCGCATTATAGACAAACTCTGAGGCACCAGTCGCCCAGGCGACTAATACGGTTAACGCAATGATGCCAAAATATGGCAGCCAATATTGCTTACGGGTGGCGCTGGCGTTGAAGACAAACATCTTCGTAAAAAACTCCGAAATAGATTGCATAGAACAAAATCCCCCTTAATCGATATTGGCAGTCAGAAAACTACCAAACGGTAAGTTTTCATTTTAGCATTTACATTTCAGAAACGTCTAATTAAATTCTTGTTGACAACATGATTCATTGGTTGCATACTGAATCTGTTTCATATGGAAACTAATTGAAAGAGGCCGTCACCCATGGATCAAAATGAAGTTGAACAAAAGATTGTCAAACCTTTTGAACATATTACCCGGCTGTATAATGCGCTCGACCAAACCTCAGCTAAGTATGGTACTGATGTGGACTTGTACCCACCGGAAATCCGGGCAATCACTGCCATCGGAAATCACCCAGACAGCAGTCTCAAAGAGCTTGCACAATATTTGGATGTGTCCAAAAGCACCGCGACAAAGACCGTGCAGAAATTGGTAAAAAAAGGAATGGCGGCAAAAGCGTTTGCGGCCAACTCAGAAAATCAGTTAGCTGTTCGGCTCACCACCAAGGGCGAAGTGGCTCGGCAACACCATGCGGATTACGATGCTTATTTGGACCAGCAATTAATTGCTATTTTTGCAAAGGTCCCGCCTGAACTCTTGCCCTATCTCGGCACCATTGCCAACGAGACAGAAGCTTACTTTAAAAAAGAATTGGCTGAACGGCAAAAATAATTTTTTGCCAATCGGTTTCTATATGAAACAGTTTTTCATCGAAACAGGAAAGAAGATCTCATCATGACTAATGCTTCAAAAAGAATAGGTGGTCTGATTGCCCTGTGTCTCATGATGTTCATTGTGACTCTAGACTCCACAATCACCAACATTGCTTTACCAACCATCACTAAGGATTTTTCGACCACCTTGGTCACCAGTAACTGGATCAGTACGATTTATGTGCTCGTTATCTCGGTGTTCATGATTCCCGCAGCTAAGGTAGCAGACCAGCTTGGGCGTAAGAAAGTGACACTTTTTGGACTGACTCTGTTCTGTTTAGGTTCCCTGTTTTGCGCAACGGCTGGCTCAATTGCGATATTGATCGCAATGCGGGCGCTCCAAGGACTGAGCGGTGCAATCATTTTGCCTGTGGTTATCCCGTTAGCAGTTGACCGCTTCGGTCGTCGACAGGCCAACCAAGTGGTCGCCATTATTGGCGCTGCTGGGGCAGCTGCGGCGGCGGCTGGTCCGCCTATTGGGGGTCTACTAATTCATTGGTGGTCTTGGCACGCCATTTTTTTCGTCAACATTCCCATCGTACTGCTCGCTTTGTTTCTCACTGCCTTATGCTTTCGCGAGTCCTACGATACCACTATTTCTAAACAGATCGGTTATCTCGGAATTATTCTGCTCACCACGGGGTTATTTCTCACAACCTTCGTGCTCCTCAAAGGGTACGACTACGGCTGGACCTCTGTGCCCATTCTGACTATGATTGCGGCTGCAATCATTGCTTTGGGGGTATTCATCAGTATTGATTTACGAAAACAGGACCCCCTCATGGAATTCCATCTTTTCCGCGACAGCACTTTTCTCTCCTCCACCGTCATGTACTTCACCTGTGGATTTGCTGTTGTGATTTATAGCGTCATTTTCAATTTCTATCTTGAAAACATTCGTGGTTTCACTCCGCTCCATGCAGGATACATCATCATGTTCAGTTCCTTGATGGTGATTATTGCGCTACCCCTGGGGAGTCGACTAGCACATCAACTGAATTATCGCTGGGTAAACATGATTGGTGCGGCTCTGATGGCCGTGGGCGGATTACTCCTCACTCAAATCACATACACAATGACCAATTTTGCAATGGCCTTTGCCATGGCGGTACTCGGTTTCGGTTTCGGACTAACGAATCTGTCCTTGGTTTCTGCCGTACAATATATTCCAGTGGAGAAGGCAGGGATCGCCTCTGGTATGGTCAACGCCGCCCGCCAGTTGGGGACGTGTTTGGGAATTGCATTACTCGTTGGTATTTTGAATAACAACGTTAACTCAGCCACAAAAGTCATTCGGCAAAATGCCTATCAAACTGTTCAGACGAGTCAACTATCTCCTTCAGTCCAAACAGCCATGATTCACCTGATCAACCATAACAGCAAGGCTGCCCACACCGCAGTCCTGGTGGCTGCGCGAGAATCAGTAAATGTACCCTTGCCAGCAAAAGCATCTCACCTACGCGTCTTAGCGAACGCCAGTGACCAACTCACTGCTGGTAACCAAAAACTTCTCCAAGAGACAACCCGCTTGGCAGTCAATGGATCGGTCTCTGACGCTCGTACTCTGCAATCGGATAGTCAGCAATTACTGGCCAAACAGGATGCCCTCGCAAAAAGTATTCGCTTAACTGCACAACAACAAACATTACAAGAGACTCAACTGCACATCACAACTGATGAGCACCAGCGGCTCACATCCGCCTTTGCCAACACGTTTTGGATTGCGTTGCTAGTTCTCGTTCTCATGTGTCCTGTGGCCTTCTGGACCGATCGCCAGCAACATGCATAACTGTTAAATAGCGTGCCGGAACTTGGTCCACCAGCCAGACTTGGCTTTCAGTGGGATAAAACAAGAACCCCTCTTTAGCGGCTTGTTGTGCCGCCACTTGGAATATCACCGGATGTGGATCATGCCGCTGGCCAACGCTGACAGCCATGGGCACAGTGGTCGAAAGATGAACGAAATCCCGGTCCATTTTTCGCAGCCCCTCTGTTTCAATCATCACTGCCGACTGGTGCGACGTACCATGGTACAGGAATACCGGGGGAACAGCCGGGGGTTGTAATAATTTCACCGGCACACTATGCCCATAGCGTGCCCAAATTTTTTTATTTTCAATGGCAAAACGCTGCTTGCCGCTTTGGGCCATGATCGTGCGAATCGTCTTCTCGTCAATTGGTGTTTGATAATGAGCATTGTACTGCGCCAGCAGCGTGGGCAAATTGACTCGGCCATACGCGTCGAGCTGGATGCCGAGTCGATCAGGCTGGTGCCGTAACGCAAGTGAGAGGCGTTTGCTGATTTTGACCAATCTTTTATCCATGCGCATGTTCCTCCTTGTATCCAGTATTCTAGCACCTGCAAAAATGGCGGCACCCACGAGGCGCCGCCATTTTCATCTTAAATTAGTGTAAAGTAGCCAACCGCTTAATCTGTTCCGGATCCCGGTGGTCAAAGAACTGACTCTCGTGGCGATCCAATTGGCTGATCTGGGCCATATCATCATCACTCAGTTGAAAGTCGAAGATATCGATGTTCTCAGCCATCCGTTCGGCATGAACACTCTTGGCTAAGGCCACAATGTGTTGTTGGACCACCCAGCGCAGGATCACTTGACCGACGGACTTGCCATACTTCTTCCCAATTGCTTCGAGAAGCGGATTATGGAAAATATCATGCTTGCCCTCCGCAAATGGTGCCCAGGCTTCTGGCTGGATATTTTCCTTCGCCATGAAAGCCAAGGCTTCCTTCTGCTGCTGCCACGGATTAATTTCAATCTGGTTGACTGTGGGAGTGACACCACTGAAGGCAGACAGATCCATTAAGCGATCGGGTTCGAAGTTCGATACTCCGATGGCCCGAATCTTACCGGCCTGCTCCGCTTCCTGCATGGCGCGCCACGCCCCGTAAACATCATTATAAGGCTGGTGAATTAAGTATAAGTCGAGATAGTCCAGGCCCAGCTTCTGCAAGGATGTGTCAATGGCCTTTTGGGTCTTTTCGTAACCTACATCAGTAATCCAAACCTTCGTGGTGATAAATAATTGGTCCCGGGGGACACCAGACCGCTTGATACCCTTGCCCACAGCTTCTTCATTACCATAAGCCTGAGCGGTATCGATTAAGCGATAGCCGGCATGAATCGCATCCACGACTGCCTGTTCTGCCTGGTCTTGATCTTGAATCTGGAACACGCCGAACCCGGCGATGGGCATCTCTACGCCATTATTCAATTTAACTGTATCCATATGATGCGCACTCCTTTTAAACAATTTGTTTAGTTGGTCGAATTAAAATCTCGTTAATTGATGTATCCTCCGGAGCCGCAATCGCATAAGCCACGGCTTCAGCAATCCGATCGGCAGCGATCGCATCTTCCGCGTAGAACGCGTCCACATTCTTCTTCGTTGCCGGATCAGTGATCGTATTCGGCAATTCAGTCGCCACGGCGCCAGGAGAAATCACTGTCACCCGAATATGGCTGCCCGCTGCGGCCTCTTCTTGGCGCAGCCCATCACTGATGGCCCGGACCGCGAACTTCGTGCCCGCATAGACGCCGCTGCCGGCATGAACAACATGGCCGGCCACAGACGACAAGTTGATAAACTGCCCACTCTGTTGTTTACGCATCACTGGTAACGCAGCGGCAATACCGTAAAGCACGCCCTTAATGTTGACATCCACCATCCGGTCCCATTCGTCGACCTTCAATTGATCAAAGGTGGATTGCGGCATCAAGCCGGCGTTGTTCATCCAAACATCAATTTTGCCGAACTTGCGGATGGTAAAATCCGCCAGTGCCTGCACTTGTTTGCGATCAGTGACATCGGTCGCTTGGTAAGCAGCCTGCCCGCCTGCAGCCTCGATATCCTTCACAATTTCTTGCAGCCGCTGCTCCCGCCGAGCAGCCAGCACCACTGGATTCCCCTGTTTCGCCAATAATTTAGCGGTAGCTTCCCCAATGCCGCTGGAAGCACCCGTGATTACGATCACTTTACCCATATGCAGAACTCCTTTCGCTAACCTGAATACATCGTATACCTTGGAGTGCACTTCAAGGCAAGCGTTAATGTTAAAATGATCGAAAAAGGAGATGCTGCCATCATGAAAGCAATTGTTGTGTCCCATCCCGGCGGTCCTGAAGTATTAGAATACGTCGATGTTCCTACTCCTTCGGTCAAACCTGGTTGGACGCGGGTCAAAGTGCGCGGCTTCGGCATTAACCATTCCGAGATATTCACCCGTGAAGGCGAATCACCCAGCGTGAAGTTTCCCCGAATTCTGGGTATTGAGGCAGTCGGAACGATTGACGAAACTTCCGCCCCAGACAAATTTCGGCGGGGCCAGAAAGTCATTTCCATCATGGGCGAAATGGGTCGGGCCTTCGATGGCGGCTATGCCGAGTATGTACTGCTGCCCAATGATCAGATCTGTCCGGTCACCACCGACCTCTCTTGGGCCGACTTAGCGGCCGTGCCTGAAACTTACTACACTGCGTGGGGGATTGTCCGCAGTTTGCAGGTCAAAGCGCACGACCGCATCTTGATTCGGGCCGCTACCAGCGGCGTCGGTGTTGCCGTATTCAAGCTGATCCAAGCGCTGAACCGGCATACGGACATCGTTGGTACGACCCGATCAGCGAAAAAGAAACCATTGCTGGCCGCAGTCGGCATGGATCAAATCCTCGTCACACCGGATGCACTGAAGCTGCCCGCCGATATCCGGCCTTTCGATAAGATCATTGATCTGATTGGCCCGGCATCAACCCGGGATTCGTTGCAGCACCTGACCGAATTCGGCATCGTCAACGTCACCGGCGAGCTCGGCGGCGTGTGGTACTTGCA
This sequence comes from Schleiferilactobacillus perolens DSM 12744, assembly GCF_001435585.1. Lineage (GTDB taxonomy): Bacteria > Bacillota > Bacilli > Lactobacillales > Lactobacillaceae > Schleiferilactobacillus > Schleiferilactobacillus perolens. Next base: position 60,010 of record NZ_AZEC01000004.1, on the reverse strand, counting down.
AGACTTCGACCCCATCAGTGATATTCCAAATAATCGGTACCTCACCGGCTTCTCTTCAGGTGACCATGTCTCCGCTGCGGGGCTTCAGGAGATCATCACGTTCATTGAGGCGCACAGAATTGATGTCTCCCCCGTTAAAACTTTCCCGCTAGCTGAAACCCGGGAAGCCCATGAATTTTTGGCCAGCAGCCGAGGTTTTGGTAAAGTAGTGGTATTGCCTAACCTTGCACCACATCCTAAGAAGGAGAAGTGATTCAATGTCCAAGCCTTCCATTACTGAGCAAACTCAAACCCTATTTTCAGATATGTACACCATTCTCGGTCCTGAATTTCCAAAAATCCGCGGTTTTCTTCTGCAAGCTTATAAAGACCTAGACAAGAATGCACCACAAGTCATCATTGCCCGATTAACCAATACAATTTATCAAGAAAGTTTAGGAAAACGACCGGCTTATCCCCAACAGTTCGAAGATGATCTCGCTGCTTTGGGTCGGCTGATGACCAGTAATGGTTACGGTTATGTGCTGGGCTATGATTGGCGGAACCGGTATTATTAAGGGCCGGATTTTTACCCAATGCGATCGCTTATAATTGACTTCTTCCACTCATCAATAAAATTAGGCCCAGCAAAACGACATCGTCTTGCTGGGCCCTTGCTATCTTTTCTGATAAGACTTGGTTATTTTTTCTCGCTGCTATAAAAGGAAAGACGCACACCAAATATCAGAACAATCACCCACACCATCAAGTAAGCAACCGCCCGGAGCAACATCTGGGCGTAAAGGTAACTCCCGCTCATGCCATCATCCACCGTGAAAGTGGATGTCCAATACCGAAATCTCACCGCCGCAAAAATACATACACCGATGAGCACCAATCCCACAATATTGATGGTTTTGTCGGAATGCAGGAACTTTTTCACCACATACATGGTTCTCCCCCCTGTCTGTTTCACATTCACTGACTACTCAGTTTTGATCTTGCGTACCTCCCGAGCTGGGGAACCAATGACCACTGTTTCCGCCGGGACGTCTTTGGTCACCAGTGACCCGGCGCCCACGATGGCGTTCTTGCCGATGGTCACTCCGGACAGCACAGTCACATTCGCGCCCAACCAGGCGCCGGCTTCAATGTGCACTGCTTGGCAATGGAGATTACGCCGCGTTGCTGGATTCTCTTCATGGTTGACTGTCAGGATCGTCACCCCGGGACCGAGCAGTACCCGATCGCCGATATAAATCCCACCCAAATCAACGAACATACAATTGCGGTTGATGAAGATGTCTTCGCCGAGGAAAATGTGCCCGCCAAAATCCGTCTGTAACGGCGGCAACAAATTGTTGGTGAGCGACACCCGCGTTTGGAGCATCTTGCTCAATAGCGCAATCACATCATCGTGCTGATGGTAATTCGTGTTGAGTTCAGCCAGAATACGGCTATTGCGGGCAACCAAATCATCTACTGCTTGGAATCCGGGATCGTCGAATTGGATTGGTTCACCTTTCAGTGCTCTTGTGAGTACATCGTCGGCCATCAATACACTCCTTTCGTTCTTTCCATCTCATCCCATTGTATTGGGGTGGCGTATGCATGTCGAATGCCTATATTGGATACTTAGTCATAGCGGGTAAACATAGTGATCGGTATATTACGGTTGCTGCGCAGCCAAGTCCCGTAAAATCTTCTCTTGATAGGGTGGAATACTGCCATCTTTCTCCGGTCCCACATTAAGCAATAACCGCCCCTTTTGTGGCCGGACTTTCGCCACAATCTGGCGCACTTCATCTGCGGTGATGTAATCCTGCGGACGGCTGTATTGATTATAGCCAAAGGACTTGTCCATCCCGCGGGTTGTTTCGAAATAGTCCGTACCGTGCCAGTCGGCCGTGTATTCTAGCGTTCGATAATCATAATACAGCGGCGGTGTGTCCTTACCCTTATTCGAACGGCCAGTCACAATCTTTGCGCCTAAATTGAATAACGGTTTGTTAAAGGAATGCCGCAGCCAATTGGGATAACTCCCCCACCGATCATTCACCATGCCCTCTGGCACAGCCTGGTAGAAGTCCTTGAATAACTGCGGCAGGCGGGGATCAACAGGATAGCCAATATCACTCCACAAAATATCAGGATGATATCGATTGATTAGTTCGTGCCACTGATCCCAAGCATAATCCAAGTAAGTCTGACTCTAATCGTTTCCTAACATCATATCCGCCGCCGTCCGAATGGGCTTCGGTGTGAATGTCCAATCCAGCAGAGAGGAGTAGTAGACGCCAAACCGCAGACCGCGTTTACGCACTGCTTGAGCTAGTTCGCCGACAAAGTCAAAATTGAGATGGTAGTCATCGACCTGCGGGTTGGCCACATCGGTGTCGTACATCACGAACCCATCGTGGTGTTTGGTCACGACCACCACATACTTCGCACCAGCCTTGGCAAACATATCTGCCCACTTCTCGACATCCACATGTTGGGCTGTCTGCTGGAAACTCTTGGCAAAACTGCTGTATGGGGTGTGGTCGCCGTAATGTTCATGGTGGTACTGCCATACCGAACTGCCCGGAATACGCAGACCATTGGCGTACCATTCCGCATAAGGCGTGTGTTTATACATGTACCGAATACTATGGTGTTTCTTAATCGTATCAAAGTCTTCGCTTTCCACTGGCGCATATGCGGGGACACTGTACACCCCCCAGTGAATAAAAATGCCAAAATCAGCCTGCTTAAACCATGCCGGCGGATTCTGGCGGTGAATATTGATCATTGGTTGCTCCTGTTTAGCCATGTTGATTAACCTCCTCCGAATCGGATACTACCTCCTTTGTAACCGGATTCGGTGGGGAAGTCAATCATTTGCGTTGGGCATTTTTCGTCAAAAGCGATTTAAAAATTGTTTGGACATTCTCGGGCTCGGTAACCAGATTGGAATCAGTTGGTTTATTGGGAATTACCAATTTTCTTTTTTTCAATTCTGACAGTGTCGGATAATGTAACACCTCATCGTTTTTCAGCACAATGGCCGTCAGCTCGGTCAATCGACCGTCCTTACTCTTTTCGTAACGAATTTTCTTAACATTGGTGATCGATACAAAATAACGATTAACCTCTGCATCTGACAATCGCATCTGACGGTCATCGTAGATTGATTTCCCACCCAGGACAAACAACACCACCACAATGGCCATGACGAACACCTTCGCGCGCTTGGTCAGCCACATCGCCTTTTCTCTCTTTTTGTTCATCTTTAACACCTTGACGGGGTCTAGATTTAGAGTTTGACGATTGACTAACTTGTCAATGGATACGCCATACAGTTCACTCAGCAAAATTAGATTTTCAAAGTCTGGATAACCACGACCGTTTTCCCATTTGGAAATTGTCTGCCGCGTCAGGTTCAATTGATCTGCCACATACTGTTGGGAGAATCCCTTTTGTAATCGAATCTTTTTCAATGTCGCACCAAATTCAATCATTAACTCTACGCCCCCTCTCAAAATGATGATAACAATGTGCCACCACAATAAGGAGACACGCCCCGTTGCCATGGGGGAAACGAATCGTTGCTCCCTTGATATGATCGCCTTTATCCAGATTATCTCAAAATGTTGATAGCGCTTCAACTATCGCCTCGTCCCACCTAATTTTAAATAGTTGTTGACAACTGTAAACTTCAGAGATATGATAATTTTAGTTAGTTTACAGATGTAAACATAGGAGGCCGTCATGATCAAACTTACTGTATTACTTACTGCTGTAGCACTCATTGGATTCATCGGGTGGTGGTTCTTCGGCCATCATGAGACTGCCGCCGTCGCCGCGAAAATCGAAAAGACGGGGCAAGATGCCCAGGTCTTGGTGAGCGGCGGCTATGCGCCAGAAACGGTGGTTCTCAAACAGGGCTTACCCGCCAAACTCACTTTCCTGCGTAAAGACCCATCCACCTGTCTGGATCACGTGGTGTTCCCGGATATGGGGATCAACGACTTTTTACCCCAGGATCAAGCCCACACGATCGATATCGACACGACTAAACCGGGCGAGTACGAATTTGCCTGCGGAATGAATATGTTTCATGGAAAATTGATCATTAAATAATTGGAGGCAATCACACATGAATAAGCAAGAAGCAAACATTATCGTCGATGGCGGTTATAAGCCCGCCCAGGTTACTTTGAAGCAAGGCGTTCCCGCGCAACTCACCTTTAAACGCATCAGCAATGTCGGCTGTCTGGACCAAGTCCAACTGCCCGCTTTCCACATTAAGACTGACTTACCGCTCAACGAAGCCCAAACATTTGCCATCGACACCAGCAAACCTGGGGGATATACCTTCAGCTGCGGCATGGACATGGCCCACGGCAAGGTCGTGATTGAATGATGACCGTACGCAATCGGTTCATCTTCTCCCTGATATTCTCCTTACCACTATTGGTGAACATGATCGGCATGCCCTTTGGTTTCATGCTGCCGGGCGGCGATTGGACGCAATTCGTCTTGACCTCCGCAATTATGGCCGTGGCGGCCTGGCCTTTTATCCAGAGTGCCTGGGCCAGCTTCCGGCATCATCACGCCAACATGGATACCCTGGTGGCCATCGGTACGGTGACCGCGTACCTATATTCCGTCTATGCCCTCTTAACCAATCGCGCCGTGTTCTTTGAAAGTGCGGCGTTCGTCATCACCTTCATCCTGCTCGGCCAATACTTAGAAGCCCGGATGAAGGATACCGCATCCAATGCCGTCGGTAAGTTGATGGATTTGCAGGCCAAGGACGCTGAAGTCGTCCGGAATGGTCAAACCGTGCGGGTACCTTTAGCCGAAGTCAAAGTCGGCGATGTGATCCGTGTGCGCCCCGGGCAAAAGATTGCTGTCGATGGGGAAATTATTGAAGGCAGTTCCACAATTGATGAATCCATGGTGACTGGTGAAAGTATGCCGGTCTCCAAAAAGGTTGGCGACAAGGTCATCGGCGCCACGATGAACAGCAATGGCACCTTCCTTTTTCGCGCCGGTAAAGTCGGTGATGATACCCTCTTGGCCCAGATCGTTGAAATGGTGAAAAAAGCCCAAACTAGTCATGCCCCAATTCAAAAGACCGTCGACAAGATTGCCGATATTTTTGTGCCGGTTGTGCTGATTGCGGCGATTGCGACGTTTACCGTATGGTACGTCTTCTTGAATGCCAGTTTGGTCAATTCGTTGTTATTCGCCGTGTCTGTGGTCATTATCGCCTGCCCCTGTGCGCTCGGGATCGCGACCCCGACCGCGTTAATGGTCGGTACCGGCCGCAGTGCGAAACTGGGTATCTTAATTAAAAACGGTGAAGTGCTGGAAGCAGCGAATACTGTCAAAACCATCGTCTTCGATAAAACCGGCACGATCACTGTGGGGAAACCCAAGGTCACCGATATCATCGGTGATGAACAATCCGTTCTGCAAACCGCCGCCAGTTTGGAAGCGGCGTCTGAGCACCCCTTAGCTGCCGCTATCCTGGCCGAGGCCAAGGCGGCGCAAGTCACTGCGGCACCAGTCACAAATTTCCAAGCTGTGGAAGGTCAAGGCGTCACCGCCACGGTGAATGGTCAAGCCGCCTTCATTGGCAATACGAAGATGGTCCATGGTACCCTCTCCCCCGATTTGCAAAGCCAAATGAACGCGTTGCAAAAAGAGGCCAAAACCGTCGTGGTCGTCGGCGTTAAAGGTGCTGCGCTGGGCCTGATTGCGATCCAAGACACGCCCAAAGCCAGCTCTGCCCCGGCCATCGTCGCCTTGAAGAAACGCGGTTACCACACCGTGATGTTAACGGGTGATAACCAGCGCGTCGCTGAAGCCATCGCCAGCCAAGTCGGTATTGACGACGTCATCGCGGATGTTTTACCCGGCGATAAAGCCGCCGTGGTGGCCAAGCTGCAAAAAGAGGCCCCGGTCGCCTTCGTGGGTGACGGTATCAATGACGCGCCGGCTTTGACCACCGCCGATGTTGGCATTGCCATGGGTTCCGGTACCGATATTGCCATTGAGTCTGGTGGGATCGTGCTGATCAAAAACGACTTGATGGATGTCGTCACGGCGCTCACGCTAGCGCGGAAAACATTCAACCGCATTCGGCTTAATCTATTTTGGGCGTTTATCTACAACACGCTGGGCATTCCCATCGCCGCCGGCCTCTTTGCCGGTCTGGGACTTATCCTCAGTCCAGAATTGGCGGGCTTAGGGATGGCTTTAAGCTCTTTGTCAGCGGTTGCCAGTTCGCTGTTGCTCAATACCACGAAGTTGCAGACCAAACAAAAAATTGCGGCATAAAAAGAAGGTGATTTCAGCCCCATTCCAGGGCTTTGAAATCACCTTTTTTGTCTGCACAGTACTTAAGGATGCAGGCCTTTCAACAGAAATTCAACAATCTCTTGCGTCGCTTGATCCACATTTTGTTCCGGTGTCCTCGCGATGACGCTAGGGAGCACATAGCCCAGAACGGTGCTGATAATGTACCGGCCAATCCGGATGGCATCCCACTGCACCAATTCACCAGTGTCTTGAAACTGTTTAAACAATGGCGCCAAACCCTTGGTGAATAACTGACTGGCTCGGGCGGCTAAGGCATTGAACATCTGCGGATCGGCAACAATTTCTTGGACAAAGATCTTTAATTCTCGGCGATTTGCTAGACCGAATACGATTCGATCATGGACAGCGAAGGTTAATAAACTGCGAAAATCGGGAAATCCCGCAGTGGAAATTTCCTTAAAGAATTCTCCCGCTGCTGTGGGCAGAACTTGATCCACAAACGGTGTGGTGATGGCTTCAAAGATGTCGCGTTTGGTCTTGAACCGTTTGTAGACCGTCCCTTCCGACACACCCGCCAGCCGGGCAATATCTGCAGTGGAGGTGCGATCGTACCCTTTATCGGCAAAAAGTGTCAAGCTGGCCCGCAACACGGCCTTTTGCTTCGCCGACAAATCGGAATCTTGCAGACTGGCGGCAAAGAGAGATTCGACATTATTTAGAGCCATACTGGTCCTCCCCTTTTTTACACATTCCGATACTTACGCATCGTGATTAGATTGAGCATCAAGAAGCCGGCAACGAACACCAGTAGGATTAATAAACTCGGGGCGATACTGGTCAGGGAAGCACCCTTTTCAACCACATTGCTCATGCTCGTGGCCCCGTAATACAACGGCATGATGTGGGCAATGGCTTGCAGCCAATTGGGCATGGTACTCACCGGAATGATGCCGGAGAAGAAAATTTGGGGAATGACCACGATGGGAATGAACTGCATCATCTGGAATTCGGACGAGGCAAAGGTCGAAATGAACAAGCCCATGGTCAACGCCACCGCCGCCAGCAAGATATTGATCAGCAGCACGTTCCAAATACTGCCGATGATCTGCACTTTGAAGACAAAGATCGTGTATAGCACGACCAGCAAGGTTTGGACTAAAGCAAAGGCGCCGTATCCCGCCAGATAGCCGCTGATAATTTCACCCCGCTTCACTGGTGTGGCTAACAACCGATAGAGGGTACCGGTGGTGCGTTCTTTGAGCAGCGCGATACCGGAGATCAGAAAGACGAAGAAAAACACGACGAAGCCCATCATGATCGGCAACAGAGTGTCAAAGTACGTGGAATCACTGCTGCCGTATAGGTAGTGGGTCTTGACCGTGTAATTTTTACTCTGGCTCGGCTGCGCCGGTGTTTGAGCGGCCACCGCCGGATTACGGGTCGCTGCTGCCAGGGCTTGCTGCAATTTCTTGATGGCGGCCGCTTCCCGCTTGATGGCTGAGGCCGCCGCCTTAGTTTTCAGCTTAATTTGGGCAGCCTGTAGGCTTTGCTTGAGAACGGCACTCTTTGTTTGGTCGCTATTCGCCAAGGTGAGGGTGAGCTTATCCCCCTTTTGGATCAGCATCCCGGCATAATCATGCTTCCGAATTACTTTGTCCGCGGATTGCTTGGACGTATCGTGCTTAATAGTCACGTGGTCGGTGTCCACCGCTGAGACCAGGGTACTATCAACCCCGCGGACCGCCAGCGTGGCGGTTGTGGTAACGTTGGATTGAAACAGGAAATAAATCAGCGTCAAGATAAACAGCGGCGCGATGAACATCAAAGCAATGGTCCGTTTATCCCGTAGCATTTCCCGTAATACCCGTTTAATCATTCCGGCGATGCGCATCCTGATCCCTCCCTGCTTGTAAGAATACTTCTTCAATCGTAGCGACCTGATACTGCTTGGTCAGCTCTGCTGGGGTACCTTGAGCAATCGCCTCGCCGTTGCGAATCATCATGACGTGATCGGCCTCTTCGGCGTCTTCCATCACGTGGGTCGTCAGCAGAATGGTCTTACCCTCATCAGCAATCTTGTGCAGTTCTTGCCAGATCTGCTGGCGTAGTTCCGGGTCAATACCCACAGTCGGTTCATCGAGAATTAAGAGGGGCGGATCAGAAATCAACGCAATTGCCAGCGAGAGGCGGCGCTTCATCCCACCGGAAAAATCCTTGACGTATTTGTTGAGGTCATCATCTAAATTAACAACCCCGGCAGCATGGGGAATACGTTCGGCCATTTGCGCCTTCGTCACTCCCTGCATGGTGCCGAAGAAATCCAGATTTTCCCGCCCAGTCAAGACATCGTATAAAGCGTCTGTTTGGGCCATGTAGCCAATTTTCGCCAAGATCTGACGATTGGGCATGGTTGTGTCTAAAACGGTCACACTGCCCGCCTTAGGCTTCAGCATGCCCATGATCGTGCTGATGAGCGTCGTTTTGCCCGCACCGCTGGGGCCAATCAGGGCAAGAATGTCCCCGCTGGCGACGGTGAGGTTGATATCACGTAATACAATGGTTTTGCCATACCCCTGTTGCAGGTCATGGACTTGAATGGTATCGGTCAATTGTTGCACCTTCGATTTCTTTCATTGGTAAGTGAGCACTCACTTACTATACAACGAAATCGAAAAGTTGCAAGACCAAAACAAAAAAAGACTGGGATTTTTCCCCAGCCTAAGTTTCTAGTTCTGCCAAATAAAATTGATCAACAACCGATCGACTTCTGGATTTTCGTGCAATTTGCTATGTTGCGCATCCGGGCCCACAATCTTTTTCTCACGGTAAGACTTGGCCCGGTCTGCAATTAGGTACCGCAATGATTTGGATGATGCATTGCTGACATCGCCGTCGGAATGGGTCCCATCATCTTTGTCGCCGTAAATATTCAAGACATCTACTTGTTTCCAAGGATATTTCTGACGCAAGCCGAGTAATTCCTGATAATCAGCGTCCATTACCGTTGGCTGCCCACTCTTGCGTAATTTCATCTGATTGGGTTTATCGTTTATTCCAAGAATCCCGTTGTAATGCCCCGCAATATCCACTTGTTTCTGTAGTTTTGGCAGCTTGTTGTTTCCGGCGTTATCCAACAAATAGAATGCAATCGCCATATTCCCCATTGAGTGCCCCACCACATTAAATTTTGTGATGTGATACTTGGCTTGCAGTGCAACCAACACATTGCGCATCCAACGGCCATCCGTATGATAATGGGTATTTCGATTGTCGGCATAATTCACTTCTACGATGGGATTCTTAGCATTGGCCGGAATCTGCCCAACCAGAGTCACCTTGCCCTGCCGGCTAACGTCTGCCCGAATAATCGTATCAGTCACGCCCGCTTGTTTGGCTGCATTCGCCATATGTTCCTCGGCGTGATAGCTGCTCCCCCACCCATGGAAGAATAATGTTGGCGTCGTAATCTGGACATACTGAGACTGCGCACTGTCCTGTTGCCGGTTCAAAACAAAGCCGACCAGTGCTACCAACACAACCACGACGCCAACACTGCCAATAATCAACTTCGTTTGTTTATGCATGATCGATTCACACCTTCTGTGATCTAGCGTAACGATGAGCGGCAAGACTGTCTAATACTCAAATTGGATAGCTCACTATGTGTAAACTAAATACCTGACATTAACCCTGACCATCCTTAAATGCGGGATAAAGCGTCATGCCGCCGTCTACAAACAAGGTGATGCCTGTCACGTAACTGGACTCCGACGAAGCCAACCAAGCGGCCGCTGCTGCGACTTCTTCTGGTTTGCCGATCCGATCCATCGGCACCATTGCCACTGTTTGCGCGTATTGTTCTTTATCTGCTAATTTTTCTGCATTAATCGGTGTGTTGATTGCGCCCGGTCCGATACCATTCACACGAATGTTATCCTTGGCATATTCCATGGCAATACTCTGCGTAAACAACTTCACGGCACCCTTTGCGGCCGCATAACTCGCAAATGTTGGCCAAGGAATCTGCTCATGCACTGACGACATATTGATAATATCGCCGGGCTTGTGATTTTCCTTGAAATATCGCAGAGCCGTCTTAGCCCCCAAAAATACGCCAGTCTCGTTGATACTAATCACTTTGTTCCAATCAGCCAGCGACAATTCATGGGTGGGCGCCTGAATCTCCATTCCAGCATTGTTGACCCACACATCTAGACCGCCAAAATGTTTAATCGCCGCATCCAGTAATCCCTGGACGCCGTGTTCGGTACTCACATCACCGTATACACTAACTGCCTGACCACCATTTTTGACAATGACATCAACAGCTTGCTGGGCTTCGGTGGCGTCACTGTTGTAGTTCACTACCACGTGCATATGTTCTTTCCCAAATCGTTCCGCAATAGCACGGCCGATCCCCTTTGATCCGCCGGTAATCACGGCAACCTTATCTTTCAAATCAGTATACATGACCTTCACCTCTTATTTTCAGGATACCATGATTGCGTAAAAGGCGCGTCGAATAACCCCATCCATCTAAAGAATGAGTATTAAATCAGCCCAACGCAAGCTTTAAATGTAACCGCTTAGCAGTATATTTAAGCTGTTGGTAGCAGGTTGTCGTGCTTTAAAAAAATGTTTGGAGGTCATCATCATGAAAAAAGGAATTTTGGCCACAGAGAGCAATCCAGTGGATTATCAAAGCAGTTCCATCGTGAACGCCATGCTGAATTCAAAATACGACAAAAAAGCATTGGCGTCACTGAAAAAAGCATATCCTGATTATGATTGGCGCGAGGCTGGTGTGCAGGATCTCGTTAAAAGTACCGTGGATGCTGATTTAATCATTTTGTCTCGGAACGCGATTGCCTATGAAAAACAAATTAAGACAGCCAATCCAGACGTGGAAGTTAAAGCGTTGCAAAATACCTAACGCGGAATCGAATTTAAAACAAATATGCCTGGCGCCACTCATCGTTAGAGTAGTGTCAGGCATATTTGCTTGCTCACTAGTATCATCTTTCTTTGCGCGGCCGACTGAAAAACCAAACCAGTGCTTCAATGACAACAATCAATAAGGCAAAGGCCCCTAGCACGCCTAATGCCGCCATCCGCGATCCGAACGTTTCGACATGGCCCGCACCGTCCACTTGACGCAGCATGATAAGCATCGCACCGCTCACAAAAACAGCCGCGAAAAAAATGTTGATACCCCACCAAACTTTGTGTCGCATGTCATCCATCCTTTCATCGTTTTGTCATCAAGTGCTGCCGCAGTGCAAAAATGGCATCACCTGCGACTGGAAGAATCAGTAAAGCAGCCGTGACCAGATACACCAGCTGCAAACCAAAATCCATTGCAAAAAGATTCATCCACGCCGCACCAATACAAAACACTCCCGTTGCGCCTGCCATAATTCGCAGTCCCTGTACAGGAATGACCCGCCGCCACCAACCAATGAGCATAACAATCAGAATCGCCAGCAAGATGTCAGACAGGATCAACATGCGGCTAGTGGCCGCAAACGCCAGTCGCCCAATCACCATCACGGCGACGCTGGGTCCTAATAAAGTCGTCGGTCGTCCAGATTGATGAAATTGCCTTGGAGTGCCATCCAGCAAGTCATCAACCGACACATTGTAGTATTTAGCCAAGCGCTGAACGGTATGCAAATCAGGCAAGTTGCGTCCTGTCTCCCAACTGGAAACAGTCTGGCGCGATACGAAAAGGTCTGTGGCGACTTGTTGTTGGGTGCGCCCGTGCTCCTGGCGAATTTGTTTCAATCGCTGTCCAAAATTTTGATCCGCCATGGGTAATCCTCCTTTACCATATCGTGCCCGCTTGAAAAAGCCTAGCTACGTTCTCTAGCACGCGTATTCTTACCTTCAGATTATCCCACCTTGCCTGCTTCGACAACAAAAAAAGGGGCGGCATAAAAGTCCGCCCCCGAATGACACTATTGTCGTTCAGCCACCGCTTGTTGCAGTGCGGCTTCATCGTAATACACTTCTTGTAAGTACAACCCGCTGGCCGGCGCTGTGATTCGTGCTTCCTGCCGATCTTTCACCGCATATAACCGGGGAAATTCATCCACAGGCCGCCGGTCATTGCCAATCTCCAGCAGCACACCCACTAAGATACGAACCATGTTGTAGAGAAAGCCATTACCGATAAACTCGAAATAGATTTCGTCCTCATCCGGGTGGTCGACCATCCGGGCGGTATAAATTGTCCGCACCTTGTTCTTAATCACACCACCGGAAGCCGCGAAGCTGGTGAAATCATGAGTGCCCACCACATCCTGAATGGCTGTTTCAATCCGCCCCAGATCCAACTGATACGGATAATGACCAGTATAGAACCGCTTGAACGGATCAGTGAATCGTGTACGCGAGACCCGATAACCATATCGTTTACCGACTGTCGAGAACTGGGCATGGAACGTCTCAGGTACAATGGCAACATCCTTGATTACGACATCCAATGGCATCATCGAGTTCAAGCCGAGTAACATATTTCTCGGAGGAATATTTCCCGGGAAATTAAAATGAACGACCTGCCCCCGAGCATGCACCCCGGCATCTGTCCGACCGGCGCCAAAAACAGTCACCGGTGTTCCTTTGGTCATTTTTAAGAGTGCCGCTTCAATCGTTCCTTGCACAGTGCGTAAGTTGGGTTGGCTTTGGAAGCCATGAAACTTAGTACCATCATAGGCTAAAATCACACGATAACGGGGCATCATCAGCTTCCTTTCTTATGCCGTCCGAACAAATAGAATAATGACAGTGAGCACGATAAAGACACCGAAACTCAACGTGTCCCGCGTATGCCACTGAATAATCCGGTAGGTCGTCCGGGGTGCATCGGTGCGGTAACCGCGGGCTGTCATCGCATCATCCAAATCTTCGGCGTGCTGGATAGCACTGACAAATAGTGGAATCAGTATTGGGACGACCGCTTTGATCTGCTGAATCAAATTACCACTGCCAAAATCCACGCCACGGGCACGTTGGGCATTCATGATTCGGACAGTCTCATCCATCAGTGTGGGGACAAAGCGTAACGCAATGGAAAGCATCAGGGCAATGATATCCACGGGAAAGTGGACCCACTTCAACGGTGTCATCAATGACGATAACGCGCTGGAAATGTCCAATGGCGAAGTCGTTAGCGTCAACAGCGTGGACATACAGATGATGATCACCAAGCGCAGGAAGATGAACCAAGCGTTGAGTAAGCCGGCCGTTGACAACGCAAACGGTCCCCAACTCCAAAAGATTTGACCGCCGCGGGTGAAGAACACCTGAATCATGACGGTAAACAAAATCAAGACAATGGCTGGGCGAATCCCGCGCCAAAAATAAATGAGTTTGATCTTAGTCAATAACACTGCCAATAGTGTGAAAAGTCCCAAAACCAAATATGAAAGTCCGTTGTCCGCCAAGAACACGATACAGATAAAATAAAAGACCAAGACAATCTTGCTCCGTGGATCCATGCGATGCACCAAGGAGTCGCCGGGCAGGTAACGACCAATCATCAAGTTTGTCATGACGGTCTCCCTCCCTCAGGGTGCAAAACTTGAATCAGCTCCTGGGCCAGTGCCTTTTCAGTTAACGGCACAGCCGGCAGCGGAACACCTTTGGCCTGAAGTTGGCGGGCAAACTGTGCGGCCCGGGGCAGCCCTAGGTGCTGCGCGGCCAACCACGCCGGATCAGCAAATACTTCAGCCGGTGTCCCTTGCTTGATCAGTTGACCGTGGGCCATTACGAGAACCCGTTCAGCAAAATTGGCCACGTCTTCCATTTGATGGGTCACTAAAACAATCCCAATCCCTTGTTCACGGTGTAAAGTGGCAAATAACCCCATCAACTCAGCGCGGCCCTTGGGATCCAGACCGGCAGTAGGCTCATCCAGAATCAACAACTCCGGCTCCATGGCCAATACGCCCGCAATCGCCACCCGGCGCATTTGACCGCCACTCAAGTCAAAGGGCGACTGCTGATAATATTGTTCATCAATGCCCACGAGTTGCAGCGCGTGATGGGCCTGGGTCAATGCCTGTTCCTCCGTGGCCCCGAAGTTCTTGGGACCAAAGGCGACATCTTTTTCCACAGTCTCCTCAAAAAGCTGGTTTTCGGCAAACTGAAATACCAGTCCGACTTTTGCCCGCAACGGCTTCAAATTCTTATTGCTGGTCTTGGCAGTAATCAGACGATCACCGATTTTGACCGTGCCTGCCGTTGGTTTGAGCAAAGCATTGAGGTGTTGCAACAGGGTGGACTTACCGCTGCCGGTTTGACCAATAATGGCGGTGTAGGCGCCATCGGGGATTGTCACACTGACATCCCGCAGACCATCACCGGCAAAGGGTGTCCCGGCTTGATAAGTATAACTTACATGGTCGAGTACAATTTCCATATCTGCTCTGCCATTTCCTCTTCTGTAAGATAGTGCGCGGGTAACGGAACCCCGGCATTGCTTAAATCCGTCTTCAGTTGTTCCGTAAACGGGACAGCGAGTCCCATATCGATCAGTTTCTCACCCCGCGCAAAGATTTCCGGTGGCGTACCGCTGGCCACCAAGTGACCGTTGTCAATGACGATGACGTTATCCGCAGCGGCCGCCTCTTCGAGGTCATGGGTCACGGCTAAGATCGTCAAATCCTGCTGGGCCTTCAGGTTCCTAATTGTCTGCAGCACTGCCACCCGGCCTTCCGGGTCCAACATACTGGTGGCTTCATCCAAGGCAATAATATCCGGGGCCAGTGCGACAATTCCCGCGATAGCCACCCGCTGCTTCTGACCACCAGACAAATGAGCCGGTTCCCGGGTGGCAAAGTCCGTCATACCCACTTGGGCTAAAGCGTTTTGTACCCGGGGAATCATTTTATCCCGAGGTATTTGGGCATTTTCCAAACCAAACGCCACATCATCAGCGACCGTAGACCCGACAAACTGGTTCTCGGGGTTTTGAAAAACGACTCCCATCTTGCGCCGAATATCCCAAATGTGCGCTTCATCCACCGGCATTCCCGCCACCGTCATTGTGCCTGCATCCGCTGTGACAAGCCCAGTTAACGCCTTAATCATCGTCGACTTGCCACTGCCGTTGTGCCCAATAATGGCCGTCCAAGAATGGGCCGGCACAGTGAGGCTAATATCATCCAGCGCTGGATGCTGCTGTTCGGCGTATTTCACCGTCAGATGGTCAATGGTAATGATCGGTTCTTCCACATCGTTGCCCCGCTTTCGTTCATTGTACATACCGTATTAGTATAACGAAAAAAGACGCCGACCAAAAGTCAGACGTCCCAAGAAATTATCTGTTCATGCAGCAAAAACTGCTCAATGGTGCTAAATACTAAT
Organism: Schleiferilactobacillus perolens DSM 12744; assembly: GCF_001435585.1. Classification (GTDB taxonomy): domain Bacteria; phylum Bacillota; class Bacilli; order Lactobacillales; family Lactobacillaceae; genus Schleiferilactobacillus; species Schleiferilactobacillus perolens. The sequence goes on along the minus strand of NZ_AZEC01000004.1, from coordinate 44,350 downwards.
ACAGAAGTTCGAGTATAGTGCCAAGGCGGAGCAATCGGAGGTGGCAGGTAGCTCAAACCGCCGTCACAGCTTGCTACGCCTGTGGCTACGCACTTGCTGCAACCTGCCACCGGAGATTGCGTAGCCTTGGCACGGCTGGAAACAGCTTTATCGCCGCCCCCATCTAAACGGGCTTCGCCGACCAGGAGCGTAGGCGCCCTCTGCATACAAAAAAACCAGTTCTCTGGTGAGCACTGAAGCCCCAAATGGGACAACCAGGCCAAGCTAGACTCGGAGTTGCCAATCCATCATCGTAGCGCTCGTTTTTCGCCAAAGAAATGATTTTAATTGAAGTATATGATTGTCGTTTTGGGGATTAAACCAATTCGATGATCACCATCGGCGCAGCGTCGCCACGACGAGGAGATGTCTTCATAATGCGGGTATAACCGCCTTGACGTTCTTTGTAACGCGGTGCAATATCGCTAAACAACTTCTGAACAGCAGATTGTACAACCACGTCATCGTCTTCTTCGCGGATGTCAGCAACTTCGTCACGGACAAAGGCAGCCGCTTGACGACGAGCAGAAAGGTCACCCTTCTTACCCAATGTGATCATTTTTTCAGTCGTCTTGCGAATTTCTTTGGCCTTGCTTTCAGTTGTCGTGATCCGTTCGTTGATGATCAGATCAGTCGTCAAGTCCCGCAATAAAGCGCGACGAGCAGAACTATCACGGCCGAGTTTACGATAACTCATGAATGATTCCCTCCTTCTGAATGTATTAGTCGGCGTCTTTCAGGGATAACCCTAAATTAGCTAACTTCGTCTTCACTTCTTCAAGTGATTTACGACCCAAGTTACGAACTTTCATCATGTCCGCCTCGGTCTTATTGGTCAACTCCTGAACGGTGTTGATGCCAGCCCGTTTGAGACAATTGTAGGAACGAACAGAGAGATCCAACTCTTCGATGGTCATCTCCATCATCTTTTCCTTGTGGTTCTCTTCCTTCTGAACCATCACTTCAGCGTTCTTGGCTTCATCTGTTAAGTTCACAAACCCAGCCAGATGCTCAGTGAGGATCTTGGCAGCAAGAGAAATCGCCTCGCGGGGACCGATGGAACCATTTGTCCATACCGCCAGCGTCAGCTTATCAAAGTCGTTACGCTTACCCACACGGGTACTCTCGACTTGGTAGTTAACACGTTCGATCGGGGTGAAAATGGAATCGACGGGTAATACACCAATCGGCATATCATCACTCTTGTTCTGATCTGCCGGTACATATCCACGCCCGGTCTTGACAGTCATCCGCATGTGCAGATGACCGCCATTGGCGATCGTGCAAATGTATTGCTCAGGATTCAGGATTTCAACATCGTCATCCGTGATGATGTTGGCAGCGGTCACGGTGGCTGGTCCTTCCGCATCGATCTCTACAGTCTTCTCCTGGTCAGTGTTCAGTTTCAAGGCAAGCTTCTTAATGTTCAAAATAATCTGAGTGACGTCTTCCAAGACACCATCAATGGTGGAGAACTCGTGCAGTACGCCATCAATTTGAACACTCGACACAGCAGCCCCGGGCAGAGAGGACAAAAGGACGCGTCGTAGCGAATTACCAAGGGTTGTGCCGTAACCACGTTCCAGAGGTTCGACGACAAACTCGCCATAATTCGTAGTTTCGTCGACCTTAGTAATATTCGGCTTTTCAAATTCGATCATATTAGTGATGAGTACCCCTTTCAAAACGTGTCTTCGATCAAATAAAAGCGGCAATACAAACTGCTATTACGCAACTGGGGCCTTATACACGACGACGTTTTGGTGGACGGGAACCATTATGCGGTACCGGTGTCACATCACGAATCGCGGTAACTTCCAAACCAGTCGCTTGTAAAGAACGAATTGCAGCTTCACGACCAGAGCCAGGACCTTTGACAGCCACTTCGACGCTCTTCATGCCGTGTTCCATAGATTCCTTAGCAGCAGATTCGGCAGCCATCTGGGCTGCAAACGGTGTGGACTTACGGGAGCCCTTAAAACCGAGTGCACCAGCAGAAGACCAGGCAATGGCATTTCCTTGCGGATCCGTAATCATGACTAATGTGTTGTTAAACGTTGAGTGAATATGGGCCACGCCGGACTCAATATTCTTCCGCACACGGCGCTTCCGTGTGTTCTTACGAGTAGCCATTCATTAACCTCCCTTTATTACTTTTTCCGTCCGGCAATCGAGGTCTTAGGACCTTTACGAGTGCGGGCATTATTTTTCGTGTTTTGGCCACGGACGGGCAAACCCCGACGGTGACGCATACCACGATATGAACCGATTTCTTGGAGCCGTTTGATGTTCATCGAAACGGACCGACGAAGATCACCTTCAACAGGAATTGTGTCGATAGCGGCACGGATCTTCTCTTCTTGGTCGGGAGTCAAATCACGAGTCCGAACGTCTTCAGAGACGTCAGCCTTCTTCAAAATCTTTTGTGCAGTCGTATTGCCGATCCCAAAGATATAGGTCAGAGCAATAACGATTCGCTTATCACGGGGTAAATCTACACCTGCGATACGAGCCATTTAGTTCACCTCCAAATTTTAGCCTTGACGTTGCTTATGCTTAGGGTTAGCGGAGCAAATAATGCAGACGCGACCCTTACGCTTGATAACCTTGCAATGTTCACACATCGGCTTTACAGACGGACGTACTTTCATAAGGTTAGTCCTCCTTTTGACAGAGAGCTGGGCACCCCGGGAGACGGCGTTTGCTAAGGCAGGACCGGCAAAAATCCGGAATTTGGATTTTTAGCCGGTACTGACTTAGCATGAGCCGTCTGGGGTGCGCAGCTCGTTTACTTGAGCTACTTGAAACGGTAAGTGATCCGACCCTTAGTCAGATCGTAAGGAGACAGTTCTACAGTCACCCGGTCACCTGGCAGGATTCGAATGTAGTGCATACGAATCTTACCAGAAACATGGGCCAACACTGTAGCGCCGTTTTCCAGTTCTACTTTAAACATGGCATTGGGTAAGGTATCAGTAACCTTGCCCTCTACTTCAATGACATCGTCTTTGGCCAAGAAAGGCTTCCTCCTCAATTTATCTACAATACGCAAAAAAATGTGCGAGCTATCCCCACACAACATACTGACAAAGTATAACATGGCAATTCAATATTGCCAAGCGACCCGATCAGTGCGCGAATTGCTGGAGAACTTGTTTAACTTCTGCAAACACCGAATCGATGTCTTGATCACCATTGACACGGTGCAGAATGCCTTTCTTCTGGTAAAAATCAATCAACGGCGTGTTCATCTTGATGTTCACGTCTAAACGATTCTTCACCGTCTCCGGTTTGTCATCGTCCCGTTGATAGAATTCATGATGACCGCAACGGTCACATGTCCCAGCAACCTTAGGCGGGTTGAAGAACTTGTTGTAAGTAGCTCCGCAGTTTTTGCAAATGATGCGGCCAGATAGCCGCTTCATTAACTTGTCTGGGTCCACTTGGATATCGATGACAGCATCCAACGGTTTGTTCAACTCCGCAGTAATATCATCCAAAGCATGCGCCTGGTTGATATTCCGGGGATAACCGTCGAGCATGTAACCTTTATCCACATCCGGTTGACTCAAGCGCTCTTTGACCAAGGCGTCGGTGACGGAATCCGGCACCAAATTGCCCTTGTCGATATAAGACTTCGCTTGTAAGCCAACCGGTGTTTCATTCGCCATGGCCTCCCGGAACATATCCCCTGTGGAGATATGGACAATCGGGAAAGCATCTTCGATTCTCTCAGCTTGGGTACCTTTACCAGCACCAGGCAAGCCCATTAACATCAAATTCATGCATGCGACTCCTATTCTCGAATAAACCCAACGTATTTACGCTTCATGAGTAAGCCATCCAACTGTCGAGCTGTTTCCAGCGCAACCCCCACGACGATCAGGAGTGATGTACCACCTAACCCGATGGATTGGGGCAAGCCCCAGATGTTAGCCGCTAATTGCGGTAACAACGCAATGACCCCTAAGAAGAGGGCACCGACTGTGGATAACCGCATCAAGACGCTAGAGAGGTACTTCTCAGTACTATTCCCTGGCCATACACTGGGAATATAACTTCCCTGCTTTTGCAGGTTCTCGGATACCTTTTGCGGATTAACTTGCACAAAGGCATAGAAGAAAGTGAACAGAACGATCAATACGGTATAAATAATCGCACCGGTCGTGGTCTGCATGCTGAAAATGTTGCTCAAAGTCTGATACCAGCCTGTGTCACCGTATTTACCCTGGAAGACCATCAAGATGGTCTGCGGGGTCACGATGAACGAACTGGCGAAGATGACGGGAATCACCCCAGCCACATTGACCTTCAGCGGTAAGTAGCTTTCGCTGCCCCCGCCGACAGCCCGGCGTGTATATCGAATCGGAATCTTCCGGTTGGCTTGTTGCATGAAGGTAGTAAATTGCACGATCAAGAAAATAACAACCGCGATTGCTACCAAGAACAAAATACCCAACCAGAGACTGCCGGAGTCCTGATTAATAATCTGCTCAGACACCAATTGGTAGATACCATCTGGCAAGCGGGCGATAATCCCGGCGAAGATCAACATGGAGATACCATTGCCGATCCCCTTATCCGTGATTTGTTCACCCAGCCAAGTCAACAGCATCGTCCCACCAGTCAAGATGATCCCGATGGTCAGATACGTGCTTAGGTTAGGCGTTTTGACCAGTTTATATTGGCTCAACGCGTTAAACCCAGCCGTAATCCCGATGGACTGTAAGAAGCCCAACACGATCGTAAGGTAACGGGTCACTTGGTTCAGCTTACGCCGACCGACTTCACCCTGTTTGCTCCATTCCACAAACTTGGGAATGATATCCATCTGCAACAGCTGGACCACGATTTGCGCCGTGATGTATGGAGAAACCCCCATCGAGAAGATGGAATAGTTGGCCAAGCCCCCACCAGAAACTGTATCCAATAAAGGAATCAGTCCTGATTGGGAAATCTTAGTCAAACTGGCCGCATCAATCCCTGGTGCTGCAATTTGGGCACCCAGCCGATACACGATGAAAATGCCTAGAGTAAAGAAGATCTTGTTACGGATCTCCTTGACCTTGAAAGCATTCCGAATAGTAGCAAACATTAAATCACCTCAACAGAACCGCCTGCTGCTTCGACAGCTTCTTTGGCAGCTGGTGAGAATTTAGCGACTTTGATATGGAGACTCTTCGCAGTCAATTCACCCTTCGCCAATAATTTGATGCCGGCTAATTGTTTCTTGACCACGCCAGATTCGACGAGGAGTGCCGGAGTGATCTCAGTACCGTCGTTGAAACGGTTGAGATCTTGCAGGTTGATGACTGCATATTCCTTGCGGTTGATGTTATTGAAACCGCGTTTCGGCATACGCCGGAACAGAGGCATCTGGCCACCTTCAAAGCCCAGACGAGTCTTGCCGCCTTGACGTGCCAATTGACCCTTCGTACCTTTACCGGCAGTCTTACCGGTACCAGAACTGGTACCACGACCGACACGCTTGCGCGGGTGGCGGGAGCCGACAGTTGGTTGTAATTCGTGTAACTTCAAATCGTGCACCTCCTTATTGCTTTATATTAGTCCTCAATGACTTTGACGTCGATTAAGTGTGCAATCTTGGTCAGGGCACCGCGTGTCGCTGCGTTATCTGGCAGCGTAACAGTGCTGTTGACCCGCCCTAAGCCTAATTCCTTAACAACTAAACGCTGTTCGGGAATCCGGTGGGCAACGGAACGGATTAACGTAATCTTCAATTGTGCCACGGTGATTCCTCCTATTCAGCAGTAAGTTGTTCAACTGGTACGCCGCGCAATTGTGCTAATTCAGCGGCGGTCTTCATTTGTGCAATACCATCGAAGGTTGCGCGAATGACGTTAATGGGGGTATTGGAGCCAAGGGACTTGCTGGTGATATCGCCGATACCGCCCAATTCCATGATGGCCCGGACAGCACCGCCAGAAGCGATCCCAGAACCAGCTACGGCCGGCTTCAACAAAATTCTGCCGGAACCGAAATGACCGATAACTTGGTGGGGAATCGTTGTGCCAACGATCGGTAATTCAACCAAGTTCTTCTTGGCGTTCTCCACGGCCTTACGAATGGCTTCTGGTACTTCTTGTGCTTTACCAGTACCAAAACCAACGTGACCTTCATGATCGCCAACGATAACCAACGCTGCGAAACGCAGACGACGACCACCTTTGACAACCTTGGTGACCCGGTTGATCGATACGACGTTGTCTTCCAGATCTAAATGACTAGGATCAATAACTGCCATAAAAGTATTTGCCTCCTTTGAATTAGAATTGTAAGCCGTTTTCCCGAGCTGCTTCAGCCAGGGCTTGAACACGGCCATGATATAGGTAACCGCCACGGTCGAAGACGACCTCAGTGATGCCCTTGTCAGTTGCCCGCTTGGCAACAGCAGCGCCGACTTTAGAAGCCTGCTCTGTCTTTGAACCTTGAGCCAAGTCGGACTCAATAGTTGAGGCACTTGCGAGCGTAACACCCGCTACGTCATCAATTACTTGCGCGTAGATGTGTTGATTAGAACGGAATACGTTCAAACGTGGGCGCTCTGCAGTACCAGAAAGCTTGCCGCGGACACGTGCATGACGCCGTTGCCGCGTCTTGTTTTTATCTGGTTTCGAAATCACAATGTTCACCTCATACAAATATTTTCGATGGCTGGTTCATTGGCCAGCCAAGTAACAATGAAACAAAAACCGGTAAATTACTTACCAGTCTTACCTTCCTTACGCCGAACATATTCGTCAACGTAACGGATCCCTTTACCCTTATAAGGTTCAGGCGGGCGGACGTCGCGGATCGTGGCTGCAAATGCGCCCACAACCTGCTTCGAAATACCGCTCAAGTTGATCTCTGTGTTAGAAGGTACTTCGATCTTAACACCCTTGGGGGCGTGCATCTCTACTGGATGAGAGTAGCCAACGTTCAAGATCAGGGTATCACCCTTCAATTGCGCACGATAACCAACACCGACCAGCTGCAACTTCTTCACATAACCCTCGGTGACACCGACCACCATGTTGTACAGGTTGGACCGGGTCGTACCGTGAATTGCCTTCAAAGAATCATTGGGGCGATCCAAGTGGATTTCGTTGTCTTCTTGCTTAATGGAAATGGCAGAATCAAATTGACGTGTCATTTCACCCTTAGGGCCTTTGACGGTCAATTGATCGCCATCGACAGTCACCGTAACCCCTGCAGGGACGGTGATCGCTTTATATCCAATACGACTCACTGTGTTACACCTCCTATTAGTGAATTACCAAACGTAAGCGATAACTTCGCCGCCAACGTCTTTGGCCCGTGCTTCCTTGTCTGTGATAACACCATCAGACGTAGAAATAATCGCAATACCCAAACCATTCAATACCTTGGGTACATTGTCGGACTTCACATAGCTGCGCAGTCCAGGCTTAGAGATCCGCTTCAAACCGGAGATAACCCGCTCATTGTTCTTACCATATTTCAGGAAGATGCGGATAATGCCCTGTTTGTTGTCATCGATGACCTCGTAATCACGGATGAAGCCTTCACGCTTCAAGATCTCACTCATATCTTTTTTCATCTTGGATGCAGGAACTTCCAAGGATTCATGACGCACCATGTTGGCGTTACGAATCCGTGTCAAGTAGTCTGCAATCGGATCAGTCATGACCATGTGGTTTTAACCTCCTTCTGACTGGTTTTACCAGCTCGCTTTGTGCATACCCGGAATTTGACCTTCATGAGCTAACTCACGCAAGCAGATCCGGCACAGTTTAAACTTACGATAAACAGAGTGTGGCCGACCACAACGCTGGCAACGTGTGTAAGCCTGCACGCTGAACTTAGCAGGCCGCTGGTTCTTCACGATTAACGATTTCTTAGCCAAAGTGCTCCTCCTTACTTGCTGAACGGCATGCCGACTTGGGTCAGTAATTCCCGTGCTTCTTCGTCGGTTTGGGCAGTCGTTACAATAACGATGTCCATGCCGCGAACACGATCGACCTTATCATAGTCGATTTCTGGGAAAATCAATTGTTCCTTAATGCCCAGAGTATAGTTACCCCGACCATCGAAGGAATTCTTGCTGACACCACGGAAGTCACGCACCCGCGGTAGAGAAACATTGATAAGCTTGTCTAAGAAGTCATACATCCGTTCGCCGCGCAAAGTGACCTTTGCACCAATGGACATGCCTTCACGTAAACGGAATGTGGCGATGGACTTCTTAGCCTTCGTGATCAACGGTTGTTGACCAGCGATCAGACGTAATTCATCGACAGCGTTGTCCAAGTTCTTCGCATTGGATACGGCATCACCAACACCCATGTTCAAAACGATCTTAGAGATTTTAGGGGTTTGCATCACGGATGAGTAATGGAACTTTTCCATCATGGATGGCGTAATTTCTTTAACGTAACGTTCTTCTAAACGATTTGCCATTAACTATTTTCCTCCTTTCGCTGGTAGTCCTACTTATCGTCCTTAGCCGACTTCTTGTCGTCTTTGGCGTCTTCAGCAGGGGCGGCGTATTCGATCGTTTGACCAGACTTCTTGGCATAACGAACTTTCTTACCGTCTACTTCTTTGTAACCGACACGCGTAGGCTTGCCGTCTTTGGGATCTAACAACTGAATGTTGGACGCATCGATCGGTGCTTCCACATCAGTGACAGAACCTTGCGGGTTGTCTTGGGTCGGCTTCTGGTGTTTCTTGACCATGTTGATGCCTTTGACAATGACGTGGTTATTCTTAGGAAAGACACGTGTGACAACGCCTTCCTTACCCTTGTCCTTGCCTGCAATTACCCGAACGCGATCTGTGGTTTTCACAAACATGCTTTGTTGCCTCCTTGCTGTTTTGGAATTGGTGGATTAAAGAACTTCTGGTGCTAAGGAAATGATCTTCATAAAATCGTGTTCACGCAATTCCCGTGCAACAGGGCCAAAGATACGTGTTCCCCGAGGACTCTTGTCCGGGTTGATCAGTACCGCAGCATTTTCGTCGAACTTGATGTAGGAACCATCGACACGGCGGGCACCAGAGACGGTACGCACGATGACGGCTTTAACGACGTCACCCTTCTTGACAACACCACCTGGTGTAGCCTGTTTTACAGTTGCAACGATAGTGTCACCGATGTTAGCCGTTTTACGGTTAGAACCACCAAGAACTTTGATCGTTAAAAGTTGACGTGCACCAGAGTTGTCGGCGACGTTTAACCGAGTTTCTTGTTGAATCACTAGTTGTTCCTCCTTTCGTCAACAGTGTGCGTTAAATCTGGACGGACTTGCTCACAATACTCAATAACCGGAAGTGCTTGGTCTTGGATAACGGACGTGTCTCCATGATCCGCACAGTATCGCCAACATTTGCTTCGTTGGTTTCATCATGGGCGTAATACTTCTTGGTATACTTGATCCGCTTCTTGTAAGTGGGATCTGTCTTGTATGTTTGGACGACAACCGTGATGGTCTTATCACCCTTGTTGGCAACAACAAGGCCTTGATATACCTTGCGGTGATTACGTTCAATAGTTGCTTCGCTCAAGTTAACTGTCTCCCTTCCGATTATTTACTAGCCGCTTGCTCATGCAAAACGGTCTTAATGCGAGCAATGCTCTTGCGAACTTCAGACAAACGCGCAGTGTTTTGCAACTGACCAGTCGCTTGTTGGAAACGGAGGTTAAATAGCTCTTCTTTGTATTGCTTTTCTTGTGCAAGCATTTCGTCTGTGGACATACCACGGACTTTTTCGTTAAAATCTTTAGCCTTCATTAGATTCGCCACCTACTTCCTGACGCTTGACGATCTTGGTCCGGATTGGGAGTTTGTTAGAGGCTAACCGCAAAGCTTCCTTTGCAGCAGCTTCTGTCACGCCACCGATTTCGAACATGATCTTTTCCCGTTTAACGGGTGCTACCCAACCTGCAGGTGCACCTTTCCCGGAACCCATCCGGACACCAACACCTTTAGCAGTGTAGGATTTGTGAGGGAAAATACGGATCCAAACCTTACCGCCACGCTTGGTATAACGAGTCATGGCAATACGTGCGGCTTCGATCTGCCGGTTAGTGATCCAGTGCGATTCCAGTGCTTCCAAACCATAGTCACCGAAGTCGACTGACTTACCACCCTTCGCAGCGCCCCGCATTTTACCACGGAATTCACGACGGTGCTTGACACGCTTAGGCACTAACATGGGTTATTTCCCTCCTCTATTTTGATTTCGATTCTGACCTTGGCCCCGGTTTTGCCCTTGACCACGGTTTTGGCCTTGTCCACCACGACGATTGCCGCGATTTTGCGGACGACCAGAACGTTGGTTTTGTGAAGGACCTTCATCGTCTGCTGCTGGCTTTTGACCAGGCAATACTTCGCCCCGGTAGATCCAAGTCTTCACACCTAACTTACCATAAGTGGTGTGGGCTTCGTCCCAGGAGTAGTCGATATCGGCACGCAGCGTATGCAGCGGCACGGTACCTTGGTGCTGCATTTCCTTACGGGCAATGTCGGCACCGTTCAAACGACCAGATACCAATACTTTGATACCCTTTGCGCCTGCGCGCATGGAACGTTGAACTGCTTGCCGTTCTGCCCGACGGAATGCGATCCGGGCTTCCAGCTGCTTGGCAACAGAGTCACCAACCAGATGAGCATCCAGATCAGGTTTCTTGATTTCGACAATGTTGATGTGGACCCGCTTGCCAGTTAAGTCATTCAACTGCTTGCGCAGGTTTTCCACTTCTGCACCACCCTTACCAATCACCATACCTGGCTTGGCAGTGTGGATGGAGACGTTGACCCGGTTTGCGGCCCGTTCAATTTCCACACGGGAAACGGAGGCATCAACTAATCGCTTAGCGATGTAGTTGCGAATCTCCAGGTCTTCATGCAGATTGTCTGCAAAATCTTTGCGCTCGGCATACCAGCGTGCATCCCAATCGCGGATGACACCGACCCGGAAGCCGATCGGATTAATTTTTTGACCCACTCGTAATTCCCTCCTTATTCTTCTTTTTCAGATACGGTGACCGTGATATGGCTCGTCCGCTTGTTAATTGGTGAAGCGGAGCCTTTGGCACGAGGACGGAACCGCTTGAGGGTTGGGCCTTCGTTAACAAAAGCATCGGAGACATACAGGTTTTGCGCTTCAAGATCATAATTGTGCTCAGCGTTTGCAACAGCTGACTTCAACACTTTCGTGATGATTGGGCTGCCGGCGCGGGGTGTAAATTGTAAAATCGCCAGCGCTTCCGCAACACTGCGTCCACGGATCAAATCAATGACCAGACGCGCCTTTCGGGGAGCGATGCGGACTGTCCGCGCAATGGCGGTTGCTGAGGTAATTGTATCAGCCATGAGTTCTTTCCTCCCTTACTAGCGTGCTGCAGGCCGTGCTGCAGGTGCTGTCTTCTTATCGTCAGTACCGTGACCGTGGAATGTCCGGGTCGGTACGAATTCGCCTAATTTGTGGCCAACCATGTCTTCCTGGATGTACACGGGGACATGCTTCCGACCATCATAAACGGCAATCGTGTTACCGACAAAACTCGGGAAAATTGTGGACCGGCGGGACCAAGTCTTAATAACTTGCTTCTTTTCGTTGCCTTCTTGGGCTTCGATCTTCTTCAGCAAGTGCTCGTCCGCGAACGGTCCTTTTTTCAAACTGCGACCCATTCGTAAACCTCCCTTATGCGTAAATTACAAAGGACAACATCATAATGATTATTTGCCCTTCCGATGACGAATGATAAGCTTCTCTGAACGTGCCTTGGTATTCCGGGTCTTCTTGCCCAGGGTCTTCTTGCCCCATGGAGACATTGGAGACGGATGACCGATGGGTGCTTTACCTTCACCACCACCATGCGGGTGATCGTTAGGGTTCATAACAGACCCACGAACAGTTGGCCGAACGCCTAACCAGCGTTTACGACCGGCTTTACCAATGGCAATTAATTCATGTTGTTCGTTACCGACAGAACCGATGGTAGCGCGAGCAGTCGAGATGATCATCCGCACTTCGCCGGAACTTAAACGAACCAACGTATACTTGCCTTCGTTGCCCAATACTTGAGCAGATGCACCAGCGGAACGAGCCAATTGGCCGCCCTTGCCTGGTTGCATTTCGATGTTATGGATAGTCGTCCCATCAGGGATGTTACCCAATGCCATCGTGTTACCGATTTGAATATCGACTTGGTCGCCGGAAACAACCGTCGCCCCTACCTTGAGCCCTTTAGGCGCAATGATGTAGGACTTAGTGCCGTCTTCGTAACCCAGTAAAGCAATGTTAGCCGTCCGGTTAGGATCGTATTCGATTGCCTTGACCGTTGCTTTGACATTGTCTTTAGTCCGCTTGAAATCAATAATCCGGTAAGCCTTCTTATGACCGCCGCCCTTATGCCGAACAGTGATATGCCCGTGAGCGTTACGACCTGCAATCCGTTTCTTGGATTCCAACAGGCTCTTTTCCGGTGTCGACTTAGTAATTTCAGCGAAGTCGGAACCGGTCATATTACGACGACCGTTCGTCGTCGGTTTGTACTTAATAATGGCCACGCGATTCCCCTCCTAGTTGTTAAAATTCATCTTGCTTAATCTTCGAACAGTTTGATTTCTTTGCTGTCTTCAGTCAAAGTCACTACTGCTTTGCGCCGCTTCTTTGTCTTGCCGACAAATTGGCCAACCCGCTTCTTCTTGGGCTTCACGTTGGCAATATTAACCTTCTTGACTTGAACACCGAAGATCTCTTCAACAGCGTGGCGTACAGCCACTTTGTTGGCAGTGGGTACAACATCGAAGGTATACTTCTTGTCGTCCATCTGATCCATTGATTGTTCGGTCACAACGGGGCGTAAAATAATATCTCTTGCTGCCATTATGCGAGCACCTCCTCAATCTTGGAGAGCGCTGCTTGGGTGATGACCAGCTTGTCGCTGTTCACAACGTCCAACACGTTAACGCCAGTTGCGGGAACAACGCTCACGTTAGCTAAGTTCCGAGCGGATAAAGCAGCTTGCTCGTTGCCAGCTTCAATGGCGATCAGTGCCTTGCTCTCTACCTTCAGGTTCTTCAATACGTTTGCAAATTCTTTCGTCTTGGGAGCGTCAAACTTCAACGTATCCACGACGATCAAATCGCCATCCAAAACCTTTTGGGAAAGTGCGGACTTGATTGCCAAGCGGCGTACCTTCTTAGGCAACTTGTAAGCGTAGGACCGTTGAGTCGGGCCAAAGACGATACCACCACCACGCCATTGCGGTGAGCGGATCGAACCTTGCCGTGCACGGCCAGTCCCCTTTTGCCGCCAAGGTTTGCGACCGCCGCCGCGAACTGCGGAGCGATTCTTGACTGCATGGGTACCGTGCCGTTGTCCAGCGCGTTGCATGATGACGGCATCCGTGATAACGGAGTTGTTCGGTTCAACACCGAAGATCTCGTCATTCAACGTAATTGTGCCGTTTTCAGTGCCATCTTGTTTGTATAATGTGACGTCTGCCATTTAGTGCTCCTCCTTTCCGTAAATGTTATTTATTGTTTTTAATAGCGGAGCGAATCGTAACTAATGATTTATTTGCACCCGGTACATTACCCCGGATCAAAATCACGTTGTTTTCAGTGTCAGTGGACACCACTTCGAGGTTTTGCATCGTCACTCGGTGGTTGCCCATCCGACCGGGCAGGGCCTTACCCTTGAAGACCCGGTTGATGATGGAACCCATTGAACCGGGTACCCGGTGATAACGAGAACCGTGGGTTTCAGGACCACGGGACTGGTTATTCTTCTTGATGTTACCTTGGAAACCATGGCCTTTCGAACGACCGGTGACATCCACGATGTCGCCGGTCTTGAATTCGTCGACTTTGACTTCTGAACCAACTTCGTAGTCGCCCAGCGCAACGTCCCGAATTTCTCGAATGTAGCGCTTAGGCGTCGTGTTAGCTTTTGCTGCATGACCTTGTGCAGGTTTGTTGCTCAATACACCGCGCAGATCGTCGAAGCCCAATTGTACTGCATCGTAGCCGTCCGTTTCCGCGGTCTTAACTTGTAATACCACGTTGGGATCAGCCTTGATGACTGTAACAGGGATCAACTCGCCGTTCTTGGTGAAGACTTGAGTCATACCTACCTTTGTTCCTAAGATACCTTTTCTGGCCATGAGTACACCTCCAATAAATTTGATTTGATAATAATTACAGCTTGATTTCGATATCGACACCACTAGGCAGATCCAACTTCATCAGTGAATCAACCGTCTTAGGCGTGGGATCGATGATGTCGATCAGACGCTTGTGGGTCCGCATTTCGAATTGTTCCCGGGAATCCTTGTACTTATGGGGTGCACGGATCACTGTATAAAGGGAACGTTCAGTAGGCAGCGGAATCGGGCCAGAGATCTTAGCGCCGGTACGTTGTGCTGTATCCACAATCTTATCAGCCGCCTGATCTAATGTCCGATGCTCATATGCCTTCAAACGAATACGAATCTTTTGTTTTGCCATTGTGTTACCTCCTTCGTCTATTTTCATAAAGTAGACTAGCTCAGTAGAAATTTCCGGCCTGACCCGTGGCAAAGCACCCGGGCGTGTCGCAACCTCCCACGTCATAGCTACTGCCCTGTTTCCATCAGAGGGGTGTAGTATCCCCCTGAAAAAACAGCACCTTTGATATTCTACAAGAGAACTTCCCTGATTACAAGGGTTGTTTTCAAAAGAATATAAAAAGCCACCTTCCAGTGGAAGATGACTTCTATAGTATACACGAATCTGTGTGGAATTGTTTTATGCAGCCTTGGCTAATTCAGCTTCCTTAGCCTGTTCGCTAGCGTGAAGCTTCGTATCGTAAGACTTGATGAACGGGAACCAGATGATGAAAGCAGCTAACGCGCAGACAACACCTAATACGGCTGCACGCCAGTCACCACCAGCACCAATAAATCCGGACATGCCGACGGGAGTTGGCCATGCCACTTGAGCGATTGGTGGTTTCACCATGTGGAACTTAATGGCGAAGTAAGCGACAGAAGCAGATGTCATCGGTGCCAGGAAGAACGGTACGGCGACATATGGGTTGTACACGATTGGCAAACCAAAGATGATTGGTTCGTTGATATTGAAGAGTGACGGTACAAGAGCTGCCTTCCCAATTGCCCCGAGTTGCTCAGATTTAGCAAAGAAGGCAATAAAGATACACATACCCAACGTTGCACCAGAACCACCAACAGTGACGAAGCAGTTATTGAATTCGCCGGCGAAAGGAATGTTAGCACCCTTAGTATTGGCAATCATGTTAGACAGCACGATGGGAGTTAAGAATGATGTTACGATTGTAGCCCCGTGAATACCAACGATCCACAAAGCATGCATGATGAAGTAAATCACCATAATTCCGATCCATGTATTGGTCAAGTTCGTGACGAAACTGAACGGTACTGCGATTACCTTAAAGATATCTGTGTTCAAAGCAACTAACGCACCGTTGATAACTAAAACAACCAGTGCAATTAATGCGGCCGGAATCAACGCAGTAAATGCGTTGGCTACACCAGTTGGAACGGCCGGCGGCAATTTGATTGTGACATTGTGCTTTACACAGGCTGTGTAAATTTTTACTGCCACAATCGACATAATGATAGCTGTAAAAATACCTGTCGTACCGATCCGCGTAACACCATTATTCATTTCCCAACCAGCAATGATTGTTTGGGTCTTGTTGTTGATGTTGATCAGCTTCATGGCGCCATCCTTCATCATGAGTTCAGGAACACACATCATGAAAGCCATTAAACCCAACAGAGCACCGTTGATCGGGTTGACGTCAACATTTTCTTCAGATTGTTGAATGCGAGTATATTCATAGGCAAACACCAAACCAAAGTAAAGTGCCAAGACACCCATTGTGGCGGTGTTAGCCAACATGTACAAGTCGTTGATCCGATCAAAGCTGACACTCCAAAGGCCCTGCAGGCCTTTGAACGATTGGGGTAAAACACTGATAATTAAAACCATGGACCCCACGATCGTGAACGGGATGGAAGCCATACCAGCTGCCATGACGGCCCGTACGATTCGGAATGAAGCCAATTTCCCCATTGGCCCCATCAAGTGGTCGTTCATGAATTTGAAGAATTTACTGTTTTCTCCATTATCCATTGTCAAAAATCCTCCTAATGATTGCTATTGCAAACTTTCTTGATAATTCTTCATGTTGCGCAGATAACGCCGATCCTTATCGTGCTCAATCTTGTAGGTCTTGTATTCAATAAATACTGCGATCAACAAGCCTAAGCCCAAAACGATCAGCACTGTCGGCACACTTTTAGCAGACATAAATGGGAAAACCCACTGTAACTTGCCTGCAGCGACAAAAATCAATGCCAGTGCGTTGCTAGCACCCTGAAAAAAATAAGTAATGCGGGTAATTGGTAAGCGGTTACTTCGATCCCAATACTTCCGCACCTGCTCGACCGTGACTGCAGTGACGCCCAGCAATAATGCCAGCGGCCACATCCACAATGTCTGGCGGGTCCCCACCATCAATATCACCCAGTAGAGATTGGCGAATAAAAAAATAGCGTTCAAATAACGGATTGCCAAGTACCGGTTGAAATACATACTGGTGATACCCTGAGCCTTACGCCGCTGTTCAACTTCTGCACGGTCTTTTGTCATTTGTCCCACACCCCCTCGGTGTTTTGATGTCCCAAATAAATAACTACACTTTTAGTGTAACCGATTACGATGGCACCGTAAACAACTGTTTCGAAAACGGCGTTCCGTTTTGAGTAACCCGTTCCATGGGGCTTTAGTCCGATTTTTTCGAATTCAGGAGATAATACTATGATTTTGGTCAAAAGATGCTACCATGGTTGTAGGAAAACGGTTCAGAGGGAGATGGACATCATGTGGCGACATCACTTACGGTCAGCGTCAATTCAGTCGGAATCAGATTATTTTGATCGCCAGGCCAAACGAGGATTAATCTTTGTCCGCCGGCGGGGCAATTGGTGCGAGTTCACCAAAGATCCTCAAAATTACCGGGCCTATGTATTTCTCACCACGGAAACACTGACAACGGAAAGCCCGTTGGTGGTACATTTGGTCACTGAGAAACTCACGCCTGCATTATTCTTCAACGTGATTTATGTGACAATTGAAAATATGCCGGATCAAATCATCCAGATGCCCGGGACACAAAAGTCATACGCTGAGTTCTACCAGAAAAAACATCAATGGCGACCAGCTGTCGGTATGCTGGCGACACTCATTGGTGGCCTATTGGTCGGCTCCAATAGTGTCGTCCAATCTATCTTGCCTACCCAAGCAGTCGATGCGTATCTCTGGCTATCTACGATTCTGGGGCTGTATCTTTTGATTGTTGGTGTATCGACTTTTGTTTTCTACATCTTTGGTAGCGGCATTACAATGCGTGCCATGGGATTCGTGAGTCCCATTACCACCGATTTTTGGTTAGTCGTCAATTTACACGATGATAAAATGATGGCGAACGAAAAAATTGCCGCCCAAATCCAAAAATTGATCGATAATCATCGCACTCATCTCATTTCTCAAGACGGTAATGCCTATCATTACGCACTCCCCGCCTGGCCAACTGATCAGATGCGCTTAAAAGACGACTTCATGCTTTTATTCGGCTCTCAGGCCGATATTTCAATCGACGAAATCCATCCTAAGCCTCGT
The DNA here is from genome assembly GCF_001435585.1 of Schleiferilactobacillus perolens DSM 12744. GTDB lineage: Bacteria > Bacillota > Bacilli > Lactobacillales > Lactobacillaceae > Schleiferilactobacillus > Schleiferilactobacillus perolens. The sequence goes on along the minus strand of NZ_AZEC01000004.1, from coordinate 26,609 downwards.
CCGAAAAAACGCAGATAAAAAAGGCAGTGATACGCGCAAAAATGTGTATCACTGCCTTTTAGGTTAGATCGAGTTCGTATCCTTTGTCCCTGCGCGCTCTGCACTAAGCCAAAGTTCGCGCATGACTACCATATAGTAAATCGTCACCACCACTAGAATTACGGCAACGACTAAACTGATGGTCCACCCACGATTAGAAGCCGGTTCTAGCACTAGATAATTGAAACCCACAAGAAACGTCATTGCGAACAAGACTAACCACTGACGGAAGTTAGTATCTCTAAGCTTTTGTTCGTAAGGATTCCCATCAATCGTCTGGAGCTTAATCCGCTTCGGAATCGGTAACGGCTTGTTTCCCAGGCGCACTTCATTCTCATGATGAAGCCGCAGGTAAGCCGCCATCGAATACACAACCAACAAAAACAAATTCCATAGCATCAGTGATCCCCACCTGTCATGGTACTTTCGTTACCTTAATTATAGCGGTTGCATTTCTTTTCCCAAAATTTTCAGCCTACTAAAAAACGGTCGCCCGTTCCCTACATCAGGAAATGGACGACCGTTATTTTGGATGGCTCAATTAGAACCGCGGAAATTCACGGCCAAAGTGCGGGCCGTCGCCGCCAAAGCCACGGGGACCACGCGGACCGCCGAAACCGTGCGGACCACCATGATGACGATGGGGACCCTCAAAACCAAAGGGCGGCTGGTCATCATCGGGAATATCCTTCACTGTTTCTGCCAAATGATCATTGGCCTTGTTTAACAAAGCCAACAGTTGCTGCTGCTCTTCATCAGAGAGACCGGCTAAGACTTGATCGGCAAAGTCGGTTTGGGCCTTCTCTGCTTCACTGAGTTTGGCTTGGCCGGCTTCCGTAATATGGATGCGGCTGGCACGCTTATCATCGGGATCTTGCTCCCGGGTGATAAAACCAGCATTCTCCAGTTTGCCTAGGAGTTCAGACACGGACGATGGCCGGATATCCAAGATCTCTGCCAATTGGGCGGAGGTGGGTTGATCTTGATCAGCGATCACCCGTAACAGGCGGGCCTGCCCATGATGGTGCGGTGGTTGCGGTTGCTGCCAAGCTAAACGGCGGCTGAAGTGACCGAAACGACGAAACGCGCGGAATACATCTTGCGAATTGTTGCTCATAAATTTTCGACTCCTTGAATTGTTTTATTTGTTCGGTACCTAAATATCAGGTACCTAACTGTTTAGTATAGTACACCCAATTAATAGTCTTGTCAAACTATTTAGGTGCCTTACTATTTCCCGCCAAATGACCTTACATTTTCGTTCGCGCCTACCCTTGTTCAGCTTGCTATACTCATATCACACATTTAAGGAAAGCAGGAAAGCGAAATGAAAAAGATTTTAGGGGTAATCCTTGTGATATTAATCGGTGTCGGCGGTCTTTATAGCTACCAATACTGGAATAAGACTTATAATGCCAAGACTGCCTATGCCATTGCCCCGGCAGTACCGAAAAAGACAGAAACCGTGGATATGGACGGTAAGAAGGTCGTTGAGGATGGTCAGCAACTTTATTCCTACGACTACAATATTCAATTTGTCCGAGAAGATGGTTCGAAGGTCACGATCCCGGTGGAAATCTCTAACAAAGATCCAAAACCATTGACACCAGGTACTTATCTCAAGGCCAAGGTCTCTCAAACTCGTGCCACGGAAGGCCCTAACCCTGTCAGTTCCGCCAGCGCGGTACCCGCCAACGTCCGCCGGATTCTTCAATCAAAATAACCAGCCAATATAACTAGACAATAAAAGAGGCAGAACCGTTTTTACGCGGGTCTGCCTCTTCTTGTTGTGCCGCCCTCCTCGTCAAACTCAGCGGAACAACAACCGAACTAAATTTTACCAACCAAGTCGGCCCCCGGGGTTAACGTCTTGTCACCCGGATGCCAATTAGCGGGACAAACCTGATCACCGTGAGCCGCCACAAACTGGGCAGCTTCCAGAGTCCGTAAAATCTCATCGGCGTTCCGGCCAATTCCCATGTTATTGACCACATAGGATTGAATATTACCTTCCGGGTCAATAATAAATGTGGCCCGGTAAGCTTGACCGCTGGCTTCCTGTCGCACCTGCAGTGCATTGGCTAACACACCGGCGGGATCGGCCAACATCGGATATTGGATCTTACCAATAGTCGGACTTTGTTCGTGCCAGGCCATATGGACAAATTCGGTATCCTCAGAAACGGAGTACACTTCCGCGTTGTGACTCTGAAATTGTGCATAGTGATCCTGTAGATCACCCAACTCAGTGGGACAAACAAACGAAAAGTCGGCTGGATAAAATGCCAAAATTGACCAGTGACCCATCATGTCGGCACGGCTGACATCGTGGAAATCGCCATCCTGATATGCCTTCACGGTGAAGTCCGGTAATGTCTCTCCAATAAAGCTCATAAAATTCCTCCTACCTCAGATCCTACTTTAGAATGATTCTTGATCCACTTCTTAGCATAAAACATTCTCAAGTATTTTCAAGGCAAAAAGAAAACCCCTGAACAAGTTAGCGTCCAGGGGCTCGGTGTATACACCCGGTGTTAGGAAATTAGTTTTCCCGCGGGTTGTTGTTGCCACCATTCTTCTTGATGATTTCTGCTTGGATGCTCTTAGGCGTCGGTTCGTAGTGGTCGAAGGTCATGGTGAAAGTACCACGGCCCTGAGTCGCACTCCGTAACGTTGTCGCATAACCAAACATTTCGGATAACGGTACAAAGGCGTTGATTACCTTGGCATTGCCGCGGTCTTCCATACCTTCGATCCGGCCCCGACGACCATTAATCTGGCCCATGACGTCACCCATGTATTCTTCAGGCATGACGACTTCGACCTTCATGATCGGCTCAAGGATAACTGCACCGGCAGTCGGTACAGCGTTCCGTAAAGCCAGTGAAGCGGCAACCTTGAAGGCCGCTTCAGAGGAATCGACTTCGTGGTAAGAACCATCATACAGCTTAGCCTTCACGTCAATCAACGGATAACCCGCCAAGACACCGTTAGCCATGGATTCCTTCAAACCTTGTTGAACAGCTGGAATGTATTCCCGCGGTACAACACCACCGACAATCGCGTCTTCGAATTCGAAGCCCTTGCCGGGATCGTTCGGTGTGAATTCAATCCAGACATCACCATATTGACCTTTACCACCGGACTGACGAACAAACCGGCCTTGTGCAGAGGTTTGTTTCGTGAATGTTTCCCGGTAAGCCACTTGTGGTTCACCAACTTTGGCAGCCACGTGGAATTCACGGCGCATCCGATCGACCATGATATCCAAATGCAGCTCGCCCATGCCGGCGATCAATGTTTGACCAGTTTCTGGGTTAGTCTCGGCCTGGAAGGTCGGGTCTTCTTCAGACAGCTTCTGAATCGCATTGTCCAGCTTATCCCGGTCTTCCTTAGAATCAGGTTCGATGGAGACTTGGATAACGGGATCAGGAATTTCCAGAGATTCCAGAATCAACGGGTGATCTGGATCAGTCAAAGAGTCACCAGTGGTGGTGTTCTTCAAGCCGATCGCCGCAGCAATATCACCGGAGAAGACTTCGGGGATTTCTTGACGGTGGTTAGCGTGCATTTGCAGCAAACGACCAACCCGTTCACGGACTTCCTTCGTCGCATTCAAGACGTAGGAACCAGATTCCAAGGAACCGGTATAAACCCGAATGTAAGTCAACCGACCAACGAAGGGATCAGTGGCAATCTTGAAGGCCAGGGCAGCGAATGACTTGTCATCGCCGGCCACCAGTTCAACCTTGTCGCCAGTATCCGGATCTGTGGCGTTATATGGCTTAACATCCAAAGGAGACGGCAGATAGTCAATGACGGCATCCAACAGCATCTGTACACCTTTGTTCTTGAAGGCAGACCCTGCTAAAACAGGATAGAACTTCAAGTCAATAGTGGCCCGACGAATCGCAGCGCGCAATTCATCGTTGCTGATTTCGTCACCTTCCAGATACTTCTCCATGATGTCGTCATCCACATCAGCGACTGCTTCAACAAGCTCAGTCCGACGCTTCTTGGCCTCATCCAAGTAATCTGCAGGGACGTCGACGGTATCCCACTTTGTGCCCAATTCATCTTCGTCGTACAAGTCGGCCTTCATGTCGATCAAGTCGATGACGCCTTCGAATGAATCTTCAGCACCGATTGGCATTTGCACAGCGTGGGCGTTTGCGCCTAACCGTTCATGCAGCGTCTTAACAGAGTAGTCGAAGTCTGCGCCAATTTTATCCATCTTATTGACGAAAACAATCCGCGGTACACTGTAAGTCGTTGCCTGACGCCAAACGTTTTCTGTCTGCGGTTCAACCCCAGACTGGGCATCGAGGACAGTGATGGCCCCATCAAGGACCCGCAAGGAACGTTCAACTTCGATTGTGAAGTCAACGTGTCCGGGGGTATCGATGATGTTAATCCGGTGATCCTTCCACTGGGCAGTGGTGGCTGCGGACGTAATTGTAATCCCACGTTCCTGCTCTTGTGCCATCCAGTCCATTTGGGAAGCCCCTTCGTGGGTTTCGCCAATTTTGTGAATCTTACCGGTATAGTACAGAATACGTTCGGTCGTGGTTGTTTTCCCTGCGTCGATATGGGCCATGATCCCGATATTGCGAGTCTTGGCCAGAGGGAATTCACGCGTATTAGCCATGAATTAATGTTTCTCCTTCCAAAATTGTTACGAATAGATACAGGTGGAAAAGTTGGCTATTCCGTGAACCAAACTTCGATTCAAAGAATAGCCAACAGCGTTGATTACCAACGATAGTGTGCGAATGCCCGGTTGGCGTCTGCCATCTTATGGGTATCTTCACGCTTCTTCACGGCTGCACCAGTATTATTGGCAGCATCCATGATTTCCCCGGCCAGACGTTCCTCCATAGAGTGTTCGCCCCGTAACCGAGCATAGTTGACGATCCAGCGCATACCCAGGGTCGTCCGGCGTTCCGGCCGTACTTCGATAGGTACCTGGTAGTTAGAACCACCGATACGACGTGCCTTGACTTCCAGAACAGGCATAACATTCTTCATCGCTTGTTCGAAGACTTCCAAGGGATCGTTACCAGTTTGGCTCTTTACGATGTCGAAGGAATGGTACAGAATCGTTGCTGCGGTTCCGCGCTTGCCGTCATACATCAAGTGGTTGATTAAACGAGATACTAATTTTGAATTGTAGATTGGATCCGGCAGTACATCACGTGTCGGAACATGTCCTTTTCTTGGCATTGCTCAAAAACCTCCTGTTGCGTTTTTATCGATTATTTGAATTACTTCTTGGGACGCTTAGCACCGTACTTAGAACGGCCTTGCATCCGGCCATCCACACCGGCAGTATCGAGCGCACCACGAACGATATGGTAACGCACACCAGGCAGGTCCTTCACACGGCCGCCACGGATCAAGACAACACTATGTTCCTGTAAATTGTGACCAATACCAGGAATATAAGCAGTGACTTCGATCAAGTTAGACAGACGAACACGGGCATACTTACGCAATGCGGAGTTCGGCTTCTTCGGGGTCATGGTACCCACACGAGTAGCGACACCCCGCTTTTGCGGTGCGGGATTATCGGTTAATTCTTTCTTCATACTGTTATAGCCGAAGTTCAACGCCGGAGCGTCAGACTTGGATGTACGAGATTTACGACCTTGACGTACCAATTGGTTAATTGTTGGCATGTAGAGGGTCCTCCTTCCAGAATCTGTTAATTAATTTTTTATTTACTGTCCACATATCCAGGCGTGCCCACGTGTCTAAAAAAATAGGCGAACCCAGATTGACTATACAAATGCTAAATCAGCAGTTCAGCACGTTCCGACACGGAAACACTGGATGAAAAAGCACCTTGAAAATAATACCATGCTCACTGGCGGAAAGCAACCGCCAGCACAGGATAATATCCTGATTGATAATAATCGTCAATGCAACTAGGATACCATATTAGTTGGTAATCAGCGACACACTCAAGTCACTTTCGTGAAAGGAGCATTGAATTTGCACATCTTATACGGCTGGATCGCCATCCTCGCCGGCTTCTTCCAACTCTGGATCACCCAACGCCAATACCAACAATTCCGCCAATCCCCACCACCAAATAACCGGATCTTCCTATGGTTGGGTTTTGGTTTCGCACTTGTAATCGGCTTAATTTTCGTGATCGCCGGTCTGGGTATTCTTCTCGGCTTAGTCCATTAGCAGAGCTGACACAAACTTTCGAATCCAGATGGATATAGTGCCAATGCGGAGCAATCGGAGGTGGGATGGGCTCAGCTGTGGAAACCACACCGCGCGCAGCTTTGGCACGGCTGGAGACCAAAAACACGGCCATCTCAATTGTGAGATCGCCGTGTTTTTTACTACCTATTAGGATTAGTTCGTCTTAGCCTCTTTAGCCAATGTCGCCTGCTCGTCCGCATACATCGTCCGATCCAACCGGATGGCGAATGGCAGATAAACGAAGAACGTCATGACCAGCATCAACAATTGCCAGATGGCTGTCCGCCAGTCGCCGACCAGGAAGCCGGACAGAACCGCTGGCGTCGTCCAAGGGACATACGACCCATTGAACAACGGAATCAAACCAATCTTGATGGCGAAGTAGGTTAAGCCCATGGAAATCGCTGGCGTGATGAAGAACGGAATGAACATCAACGGGTTCAACACAATCGGCAAGCCGAATAGAATCGGTTCATTGATGTTGAAGATAGCCGGCGCAATTTCCAAAGCACCCAGTGACTTCATTTGGGCCGACTTGGCAAAGATAATCATGAAGATGACCAACCCAATTGTCATCCCAGAACCAGTCACGGTACCGAATTGATCCAGCAAAGCTTGGGTCACAATGTGGCCGCCGTTTTTAACGGTTAAAGCCTGGTGGGCAGAAACGATCTTGGCGTTGTCCAAGGAGTTGGCTTGCAGTAACGGTCCAACAATACCGCCGATGATGATGGCGCCATGGACCCCGAAGAACCACATGAACGGGATAATCAAGGCAATGACCATCGTCCCGCCGAAGGAGTCGGTGACCCCTTGCAACGGCGTCTGAATCATCTTGTAAATGAATTGAGTCATTGTGGTGCTGCCGAACTTGTCAAACAGGATATACACAATTTCCCAACCCACGGTAACTGCAAATGCAGGAATCAACGCGGTGAAGGAATCGGAAACGTTAGCGGGTACCTGTTCTGGCAACTTGATCCGAATGTTCTTCTTCAAGAACCAGGAATATGCCCAACCAGTGATCATTCCGATCAGGATAGCGGCGATCATCCCTTGGCCCCCTAACCATGTCCGATCAATGAAACCAGACAGATAAGATGGGTCCTTAATTAATACCTTCGTGCCGGCCGCATTGGAGATGGCCGTAGTGGGACGCATTACCAGTAAGAAACCAACAACAGCGGTAATCCCGCCGGATAATGGCTCAAACCCTTCGTTCTTTACCCAGGAATAACCGATCCCTAGCACGGCAAAAAGTGCCATGATACCAAAGGATGCATTATAAGCCTGGTTCAACCAAGCGGCCCAACCAGTCTCGTTCATGAACTGAATCCATGATTGAACTGGGAAGTTCGCAATAATCAAGAATACGGAACCGACGATGATAAATGGGATTGAAAATACCATCCCATCCCGCAGCGCCATGATGGCCTTCGTGTTCACGAATTTCATCATGGGCGGCATGATTTTGTTGTTGATAAAGTCATTCATGCTTGAATCCCCCTATAAGATTGCTGAATAATGACTGATGCTTATTTGTAATATGAACACGCTTTTATTATGGCATACCCGCAAGCTTTGTACAGCGTTTTCAGAGCTGAAAAAACGGAGACTCAGGGAAAAAACAAGTGCCAAGTGTGAAACTGGTAACCGGATTCAAAAAGCGCCCTACCGGGATCTATATCCTGACAGGGCGCTTGGTTGTTTGCTTAACTTAACGCATGTAGTTTTGCTAAATTTGCTTTGATGGTTTCTGCCGCATGGGCATAGGCATCCACTTCATCACCGCTTAACCCCATCGGCGGATTATCGATCACCCCTGTCCGGCCAATCGTCGTGGGGTGGCCAATAGCAATGTCAAACTCCGGATCATACGCGGAACACGGGAAGATCCGGTGGGCATCGTTGCATACCGCCAATGCAATCTCACAGGCAATCGTGGCGATACCAAAGCTGGTGTAGTGCTTAGCCCTGAAGATCTGCCAACCGCCCAGCCGGGCCGCTTCAGAGATTTCATCCAGTTTCACATTGGGAAAATCTTTGATCGGTTTGTTATTGACCCGCACAGAGGACCACGCCGTGAATTGATCTGCACCGTGCTCCCCCATGTTGTAGCCGCGCACATCGGCGACATTAACACGGACTGCTTCGGCTACTGCCCGGCGCATCCGGTATGTATCCAGGGCAGTGCCAGTCCCGATGATTTGATTGCGGCCTAGATCCAGCTTTTCCTGCCAATAAGAAACCGCCACGTCACAGGGATTACTGACATCGATCAAGACTCCGTGGAAACCAGACGCTGCCAGCTTCGGAGCTACGTCATCAATCGCCGCCTTGGTGGTCTTGATCTCAGAGTTACGGTCACCATCCTTGATCACACTAATATCGCCTGCAGAGAAAATAACAACATCTGCATCCCGCAACGCGCTGTAATCATTCGCGATCAGTTTGGTGTACGTACTTAACCCGCCAAGACTGTCCTTTAAGTCGGCCCGTTCTGCTTCCGCCCAACCTTCTTTGCTGTCAATCATGACGAGTGTATCCGCTAAGCCTTTCGTCACAATATTAAATGATGTTGTCACACCCACATGACCAATACCGATGACACCAATTGTTCTTGCCATAATAAAGCCCCATTTCTATCCTTTACTCTATTATACTGTTTTCCCACTTTAACGGCCGTTGCTCACATGCCGCTCAATTCGCCGTTCCGGCATCACCCACAACACCAGTAATAATGTGTCGACAATGACAGTCAACGGCGGCCAAATGAACGCCAGGAAAATAGCCACAATATTACCCGCCATGGAAATATAAGGCTTATTGTATCCCTTTCCCACTAATTTCCGAATCTCCGGATTCTCGCCATCGGCATGGATCAATGCGCGCACAAGGACAAAAAACATGGCATCCATTAAGAACATCACGGTGCCAAAAAGCATCTCTGGGGCCACACTATCCACATGATTGTCCCCCACCCAAGCGGTGGCAAAGGGAAATAATGAAACGACCAGGATAAAAATCGTATTGACCCACAACACGGTCCCATCGATGGACCGGACGATCTGGAATAGATGGTGATGGTTATTCCAATACACGGCCAAAATTAAAAAAGATGCCAGGTAGATGGCAAAGGCGTGCCGCAGCCCCCACAGGGCACTAAACTGGCCGCTGGTCGGCGGATGCAGTTCCAAGACCATGACCGTGATAATAATCGCAAAAATTGCGTCGGTAAAGGCTTCCATTCTTTGCTTCGGCAAACTTAACCGCCCCTTTCTCACCCACCCAGTATACAAGAAAACCGCTCCGAAGAGCGGTTTTCCTGCTTGGCCTATTTACTAGGCACGGTGACATCACCGAGATCTTCACCGTTAGTTTGAATCACATGTTTGTACCAGTAGAAGGAGTCTTTCTTCGACCGAGCCAAGGTACCCTGGCCGTCGTCATCCTTGTCTACATAGATAAAGCCATAGCGTTTGCTCATTTGCCCAGTCCCAGCAGAAACCAAGTCAATGAAGCCCCACGGCGTATACCCCATCAGATCAATCCCGTCTTCTTCCACGGCCAGTTCCATTTGTTCAATGTGCTGACGCAGATAGTCGACCCGGTATGGATCGTGGACACTGCCATCGGCTTCCTTCTTGTCCACAGCGCCAAAGCCGTTCTCGACAATGAACAGCGGCAGATCATAACGGTCTGCAAACCAGTTCATGGCGTAGCGCAACCCTTGAGGGTCAATTTGCCAGCCCCAATCAGATTGCTTCAAGGTCGGGTTCGCAACCAAGTCCCGGGATTCGACATACTTGTAACTGGCGGGTTCTTTTTCCTGGGCCTTCACCGCGAAGGACATGTAGTAGCTGAAGCCGATGTAGTCGACTTTGCCAGCCTGTAAGACATCCATGTCCGCCAAAGTAATATCCAGATTGAATCCCTGGTTTTCTTGATATTTCCGTAACCAGTGGGGATATTCACCCTTGGCCTGCACGTCTGCAAACCAGTAACGCGTCTGCATTGCCCGTTCTGCCTTAAAGACATCGCGCGGATCTGGGGAGGCCGGATAGATGGGTACCATGGCAATCATGGCCCCAATTTGGAAGTCCGGATTAATCTGGTGGCCGATCTGCACTGCCAGTGCACTGGCGACTGTTTCATAATGTGCTGCTTGATACATCACGGCTTCTGCATTTTCCCCCGGCTTGATTTGAATACCGGAGTTAGTGAACAGAGCGAAGGTGCCTTCATAATTGGCTTGGTTATTAATTTCATTGAAGGTCATCCAATACTTGACCTTATCCTTGTACCGCTTGAATACTGTGGTCGCAAAGCGCACAAAGAAATCGATAACCTTGCGGCTGCGCCAGCCACCGTATTCCGTCACCAAATGATAAGGCATCTCAAAGTGAGATAACGTAATCACTGGTTCGATCCCGTATTTATGGAGTTCATCAAACAAATCGTCGTAGAACTGCAGACCCTCTTCGTTGGGTTCCGCATCATCGCCGTTGGGGAAAATCCGGGTCCAGGCGATGGATGTCCGGAAAGCCTTCAGACCTAGTTCCGCAAAAAGTTTAACGTCTTCCTTGTAGTGGCCGTAAAAATCGATGGCATCGTGGTTCGGGTAGTTCTCACCGGGCTGTACACCCGCTGTGATTTTCCGCTCGACACCATTGGCGCCAGCTGTCATCACGTCAGCAACGCTGACGCCTTTACCGCCGGCCTGCCAGCCGCCCTCTAATTGATGCGCCGCGACGGCACCGCCCCACAAGAAATTCTTTGGTAATTTACTCATGATGATCCTCCAGACATATTGATGTGATTGACTATCGATATGTTCAGTGTATCCGCTATCACACCCTAAGTACAGGCAATTACCAGGTAAAAAACGGGGGCGAAGATTTCGGCACATGTCACAAACCAGAAGACGTGTTACGCTTCTGGCTTCTCTTGGGTATCTTGCTGGTGGCCATTGACCCGCTGATCTAGGCGATGTCCCATCAGCTCCAACAGATAAACCACAGGGACTTGGGTCGTCATGTTCAGCGTGCCATTGGTCACTTCCGGCATATAGTACGCAATCGTCAGGTCCGAAAGATGGGCTAAAGTCGAATTGGTGTGATTGGTTACTGCAATGACTTTGGCATCTGTCCGCTGAAGCTTCCCAACCATATCCAGCACTTCCCGGGACTCACCGGACACGGACAACACTAACACCACGATATTGGCGAATAACTTCTTATCCGTGGGCATCGGTTGGAATGGATCAATGATCGGCAGGACTAATTTTCCCATATTAGAAATGAAGCGGGCACCATACTCAGCTAAAAAGCCGCTGGTGCCGATGCCAAAGGTCAAAATCATATCCGCATCGGCGATCCAATCCACGGCCTTGTCCAATAGATCCTCAAAGTCAGTGGTATTCACCTTATGAAAAAAATCGGCCAACGGTACCGTGATGTCAAAGGAATCTGGATGTCCCTGCTGTTCTTGATTCAATCGATCTTGCTTCAGAGCAAAGCGCAATTCCGCGAATCCTTCATATCCCATTTTTGTGGCAAACCGCAAAATCGTCGTGGTCGATACATGGGCTTCTTTAGCCAGCTCACGAATCGTCATTTTCTCCACCTTGTCGCGATTTTTCATTATGTAGGCGTACACATCTGTCTCTAGGCCATTGAGGTCTTGTAGCTTATCGTATGCAAACATACTCCCATCCATTCCTTTCCTAGCGCACATTCTCAAACTTAAGAATACGCGGAAACCCGTGCGCAAACAATAGTGTGGTTGGCGTACGTAGTGAGTGAGGTGATCATCATGTTAATTCTTTGGGGAACCCTGACTGGCGCATGCTGGGGTTCATTCTTACTCTGTCGCGCCTGGCGCACGACCCAAACCGTCTCGCAGCCACACCGTTCTTATTGTAGCAGTTGTAAGCGCTTAATACACTTTTATGACAATATTCCGGTACTTAGTTATTTGCTGCTTCGCGGCCGTTGCCGCCATTGTGCCGCCGCCATCGATCCACGTTTTTGGCTCGGTGAACTCTGTGGTGCCGCAAGCGGCGGGCTCATCATGACGGCCGCCCTCTGGCAATCCCCAGTCCTTTTGCTCTTCCTATTCTTATTAAGCTTCCTCGCCGCCAGCGACCTCTACCACTATGCTTTCGACGACCGCTGGTTTTGGCTTGGGACAATTCTTTGTCTACTGATTGCAGTGGCCACACAGCATCCGCTCCACTGGTGGGCCGCTTTTGCTGCCGCTGCGATTCTTATCTTCCCAGTCTTTTGGCAAAAAATGGGCGCGGGCGACCTCGAACTCATCACCCTCGCCACGCTGATATTCGGTCCTTACCCCATCCTCCACTGGCTCCTCACCGCCAGCACCCTCGGTCTCCTCATCACCTTCCTCACCCACCACCAAAAAAAGCCCATCCCTTTTCTCCCCATCCTCTACATCGCAGCACTAGTCGTCATCACCGCCTACCACTGGTGACCGACCGTTTTTTTTGCAATGGGAGGTTCCGCGGTCACGCTCAATCTAGTGCCAATGCGGAGCAAGCGAAGGTGGCAGGGGGCTCAGCTGTGGAAACTGCAATAAACTTGCCCCGGTCCTGGGCAAGTTTATATGCAGTTAGGCGACTTTGAGACCGCGCCCCTCAGCGGGCTCAAAGCGCCGTCACAGCGTTCCAGCCCCCTGCCACCGTAGCTTGCGCAGCATTGGCACGGCAATCGCGCACCAAAAAAGCGCGCCCCGCAATTTTACTCGCGAGACGCGCTCCATTTGTACCTAATTCAACCTGTTACTTCGAACTCGGACCGTCATCCTTCGTCGGAACTGGGTCATCATCCGTCGCATTACTATCAGCAGCCGTACCCTTCTCCTCTGCTTGACGCTTCATCTGCGCCTCAATATCGGAGATCGAATACACATTATCCGGCTTCGCGCCGACAGTCAAAGGCTCCATCTCCCGGTACTTCGCCATCCCGGTACCAGCCGGAATGATCTTCCCGATAATGACGTTTTCCTTCAAACCAATCAACGGATCGTTCTTGCCGCGGATTGACGCATCCGTCAATACCCGAGTCGTTTCCTGGAAGGAAGCGGCAGACAGGAAACTGTTGGTTTCCAGTGCAGCCTTCGTGATCCCCAACAGAACCGGCCGACCAGTGGCAGGAATTCCACCCTTGATCAAGGTCTGATGGTTCTGTTCGCTGAAGTCCGCAATATCGAGCAAGGTTCCTGGCAGGATGTCGGTATCGCCCGGATCCATGACCCGTACCTTTTGCAACATCTGCCGAATCATTACTTCGATATGCTTATCACTGATATCCACACCCTGCATCCGATATACCTTCTGGACTTCATCCAGCAGGTAGTTCTCAGTGGTCAGGGCATCACGGACTTTAATCAGTTCCTTCGGGTCAATTGAGCCGACTGTCAACTTGTCGCCACGGTGGACATGGTCGCCTTCCTTGACAGTGACACTGGACGCATAAGGCACGCTGTAAGTCCGCGTATCGGTCTTACCTTCGACGGTGATTTCCCGGGTATGTTCAGCCGGGTTCTCATCAATCGCACTGATCTCACCAGTCACTTCGGTAATCACAGACAGACCTTTAGGATTCCGCGCTTCCACAATTTCTTGCACACGAGGAAGCCCTTGGGTAATATCTTCACCACCGGCTACACCACCGGTATGGAAGTTACGCATGGTCAACTGAGTCCCTGGTTCGCCGATGGACTGAGCAGCGACAGTACCAACTGCTTCGCCGACTTCGACTTCTTCACCAGTGGCCAAGTTACGACCATAGCAGCGACGGCAAACACCATGCTGCGTGTTGCAGGTGAAGACGGAACGGATCGTGACACTCTCAACGCCGGCATTGACGATCTTTTCAGCCAAGTCTTCGTCGATCAGTGTGTTCTTCGGGGCGATGGTCTCGCCTGTCTTTGGATCCTTGACCGCCTTCATCGTGAACCGACCAAAAATTCGATCGTGGAGCGGTTCGATCATTTCGTTACCTTCACGAATCGCGGATACCTTCACGCCACGGTCAGTACCACAGTCCTCTTCCCGGACAATGACATCCTGGGCCACATCGACCAACCGTCGGGTTAAGTACCCAGAGTTGGCAGTCTTCAGCGCCGTATCGGTCATCCCTTTACGGGCACCATGGGTGGACATGAACATTTCCATGACGGATAAACCTTCACGGAAGTTCGAGGTAACGGGCACTTCCATCATCCCGCCGTTTGGCGCAGCCATCAGACCCCGCATCCCGGCTAACTGGGTGAAGTTAGAAATGTTACCCCGGGCACCAGAATCACTCATCATGGAGATTGGGTTGGCCGGATCGAAACTATCAATCAACCGTTGTTGAATGGTATCTTTCGCTTCGTTCCAAATGCTGATAATCCGGTTATGCCGTTCGTCATCGGTAATTAAACCACGACGGAACTGCTTGGATACTGTGGCGACCTTCTTATGGGCGTCATCCACAATATTCTGCTTATCAGGCAAGTCCGGTACATCAGCAATCCCCACGGTAATCCCAGACAATGTGGAGATCGTGTAACCCAGCGTCTTCATGTCATCCAGCAATTCACTGGTCCGTTGTACCTTGTAGATCTTGAAGACCTGGGCAATGATATCGCTCAAATAGCCTTTCTTGAAAGGCGGGATGAGTGAAGCATTGGCCAAGTAATCATGAATGTCTTGACCAGGTTTCAGGAAATACTTATCCGGAACGCCATTGGTCAAGTTATCCGCAGTGGGTTCGTTCAGATACGGGAAGTCTTCTGGCAAAATCTCGTTGAAGAGGATCTTACCAATACTGGTGACCAAAATCTGGTGCCGTTGTTCATCAGTGAAGGGCTTCTGGGTTAAACCATCAACAGCTAAACCAACCCGACTGTGGTAATGCACTTTACCGGTACGATAAGCCAAAACGGCTTCATTCGTATCCTTAAAGATCATACCTTCGCCACGACGGCCCTTGTCTTCCAAGGTCAGGTAATAGTTCCCCAACACAACGTCCTGAGACGGTGTCACGATGGGCTTACCATCCTTAGGGGCCAAGATATGGTGGGCTGCCATCATTAACATCCGGGCTTCAGCCTGGGCTTCATCAGACAGCGGTACGTGGATCGCCATCTGGTCCCCGTCGAAATCGGCGTTGTAAGCTTCACAAGCCAATGGGTGCAACCGAATGGACTTACCATCGACCAAGACTGGTTCGAAGGCTTGAATCCCTAACCGGTGCAATGTTGGTGCCCGGTTCAACAGGACGGGCCGTTCTTTAATGACGTCTTCCAATACATCCCAGACATCATCGTCTTGGCGCTCGATTTGGCGTTTGGCATTCTTGATGTTTGAAGCCAAACTGCGCTTCACGAGTTCCCGCATCACATATGGCTTGAATAATTCCAACGCCATTTCCCGCGGTACCCCACATTGATAGAACTTCAATGTCGGGCCGACATCGATAACGGAACGACCAGAGTAGTCCACCCGTTTACCCAGTAAGTTCTGCCGGAACCGGCCTTGCTTACCTTTCAGCATATGGGATAAGGACTTGAGCGGACGGTTACCCGGACCAGTCACCGGACGACCACGACGACCGTTATCGATCAACGCATCGACGGCTTCTTGCAGCATCCGTTTTTCATTTTGCACGATGATGTTCGGGGCGTGCAAATCCAGCAGACGCTTCAACCGGTTGTTACGGTTGATGACCCGCCGGTATAAATCGTTCAGATCAGAAGTGGCAAACCGGCCGCCTTCCAATTGAACCATCGGCCGCAGATCAGGCGGGATCACGGGAATCACATCCATGACCATCCATTCCGGCTTATTACCGGATTCCAGGAAGGCATCCAGAATGTCCAACCGACGAATCGCGCGGGTCCGCTTTTGCCCAGACGCAGACTTCAATTCTTCCTTGAGTTCTGCGACTTCTTTCTCTAACTCAACGTCTTGCAGTAATTCTTTGACCGCTTCGGCACCCATCTTGGCATTGAAGTTGTCACCGAACTGTTCCCGCTTTTCACGGTATTCCCGTTCAGTTAACAACTGCTTCTTCTCCATATCAGAGTCGCCAGGATCGATGACGACGTAAGACGCGAAGTAAATGATTTCTTCTAATGCCCGCGGGGACATATCCAACACTAAGCCCATCCGAGAAGGGATGCCCTTGAAGTACCAGATATGAGAAACCGGTGCAGCCAATTCAATATGGCCCATCCGTTCCCGCCGTACTTTAGACCGGGTCACTTCGACCCCACAACGATCGCAGACAATTCCCTTATACCGAATCCGCTTGTACTTGCCGCAGGCACATTCCCAGTCCTTGGTGGGGCCGAAAATACGCTCGTCGAACAAGCCATCGCGTTCCGGCTTGAGTGTCCGATAGTTGATGGTTTCTGGCTTCTTCACTTCACCATAAGACCAAGAACGGATCTTATCTGGTGAAGCGAGGCCAATTTGCATACTTTCAAACTTATTGACGTCTATCAATGCGTGACCTCCTGTTTATTGCGCGTCCTACTGACCGTCTGTCTTGGTGTCGGTACTCTTGGCTTTAGCCGGAGCACTGTCACTATTCGTGGCTGCTGTCGTGGCTTTCGTTGCTTCTTCTTGAGCCTTCTTGGCCTCTTGTTCCGCAGCGTATTTCGACAACGCGTCCACATTCAGTACGTCATCGTCGTCATCGTCCATATCCCGCAATTCGATTTCATTCTTGTGGGAATCCAGGACCTTCATATCCAAGCCCAGTGCTTGCAATTCCTTGACCAGCACCCGGAACGATTCCGGTACGCCAGGCTTGGGAATCGGTTCGCCCTTCACGATGGCTTCATAGGTCTTGACCCGGCCTACCACGTCATCGGACTTGTATGTCAGGATTTCTTGCAGGGTGTAAGCAGCGCCGTATGCTTCCAGCGCCCAAACTTCCATTTCACCAAACCGCTGACCACCAAACTGCGCTTTACCACCAAGGGGTTGTTGCGTCACTAAGGAGTACGGTCCAATGGAACGGGCATGGATCTTATCGTCGACCATGTGGGCCAGTTTGAGGTAATACATTACCCCAACAGAAATGCGGCTATCGAAAGGTTCGCCCGTGCGGCCATCATACAACAATGACTTGGCATCTTCGGCCATCCCAGCTTCTTTGACAGTATCCCAAAGATCTTGATCCTGGGCCCCATCGAAGACTGGTGTGGCAATATGAATACCCAAATTGCGGGCGGCCATACCCAAGTGCAATTCCAATACCTGACCAATGTTCATCCGGGAAGGAACACCCATGGGGTTCAGGAGAATATCAACCGGCGTGCCATCTGGCAAGTACGGCATATCTTCTTCAGGAACCACGATGGAAACAGTCCCCTTATTCCCGTGTCGACCAGACATCTTATCGCCGACTTGAATCTTCCGCTTCTGAGCAATGTATACCCGGACCAGCATATTGACACCAGGGGACAGCTCATCGCCGGCCTCCCGGGTGAAGATCTTCACGTCTTGGATAATACCGCCGCCGCCATGAGGTACCCGCAGAGAAGTATCGCGGACTTCCCGCGCCTTTTCCCCAAAGATAGCGTGCAGCAAACGATCTTCCGCAGACAGTTCGGTCATTCCCTTAGGTGTGACCTTACCAACTAGAATGTCGCCATCCCGCACTTCAGCACCGATCCGGACGATCCCGAATTCATCGAGGTCCTTCAAGGCATCTTCACCGACGTTCGGAATTTCCCGGGTGATTTCTTCCGGTCCAAGCTTGGTGTCCCGCGCTTCAGATTCATATTCTTCAATATGAATGGAAGTGTAGACATCATCCTTGACCAGTCGTTCACTCAGAATAACCGCATCTTCATAGTTGTACATGTTCCAAGTCATGAAGGCGATCAGCGGATTTTGCCCTAAGGCTAACTCGCCGTTCTCCATAGCTGGCCCATCAGCAATGATTTCATTATTGTCGACCTTGTCGCCTTTACGTACGATCGGTCGTTGGTTGTAACTCTTACCCGCGTTAGACCGGCGGAACTTGGTCAGCTTGTACTTGTCCAAGGCACCGTCATCCCGACGAACGCGGATTTCCTTGGCGTCCACATATTCAACGGTCCCAGGATGCTGCGCCAGCATCGCGGTCCCAGAGTCATGGGCTGCCACATATTCCATCCCAGTACCGATCAACGGTGCGTGGGGATTGATCAAAGGAACAGCCTGCCGCTGCATGTTGGCACCCATCAAGGCCCGGTTGGAGTCGTCGTTTTCCAAGAAAGGAATACATGCGGAAGCGACAGAGACAACCTGCTTAGGAGAAACGTCCATGTAGTCGACGTTCTTAGGATTGATTTCCAAGTTTTCATCTTTATGCCGCGCCAGGACAGTGTCATCCCGGAAAGAACCATCATCGTTCAGTACCGAGTTGGCCTGCGCCACGATATAGTTATCTTCTTCGTCGGCAGTTAAATAATCGATCTTATCGGTAACCTTATGGGTTTCCCAAGATACCCGGCGATACGGGCTTTCAATGAAGCCGTACTTGTTGACCCGGGCATAGGTGGCTAAGTTGTTGATCAAGCCAATGTTGGGGCCTTCAGGAGTTTCAATCGGACACATCCGGCCGTAATGGGTATAGTGTACATCCCGCACTTCATAACCGGCCCGGTCCCGGGTTAAACCACCCGGTCCAAGGGCAGAAAGACGGCGCTTGTGGGTTAATTCGGCTAACGGGTTGTTCTGGTCCATGAACTGGGACAACTGCGAAGAACCGAAGAATTCCTTGATGGAGGCCACCACTGGCCGAATGTTGATCAATTGTTGCGGCGTCACGGTATTGGCGTCTTGAATTGACATCCGTTCCCGGACGACCCGCTCCATCCGGGCTAAACCGATCCGGAATTGGTTCTGGAGTAATTCACCCACAGAACGAATCCGCCGGTTGCCCAAGTGGTCGATATCATCGGTGGAGCCAATGCCTTCTTGCAAATTCAAGAAGTAATTGACGGAAGCGAAGACATCAGCCGGTGTCACATGCTTCACCTTGGGATCAATGTGACCGTTACCGATCATGTTAACTTCCCGTTCTGGATCAGCCTTGGAATACACCTTGATGATTTGCAGCGTCATGGGATCAGGCACCACGGCATCTTCTGCCGGGGTGTAAGTGACGGTCTTGAAGTCGTCACGATCCAAGTACGGTGCTAACTTTTGCATCACGTGCCGATCCACGACGTCGCCTTTATTGGCAATGACTTCACCGGTATCCGGATCAGCCAGTGTTTCCGCCAATGTTTGGTCCAACAAGCGCGTCTTCAGGTTCAGCTTCTTATTAAATTTATACCGACCCACGGGCGCAGTATCGTAGCGCTTGGGATCAAAGAACCGCGCATACAGCAAGGAGCGAGAACTATCAACCGTCTTCGGTTCGCCTGGCCGTAACCGTTCATAAACATCCTTCAAGGCTTCGTCAACCCGGGTGTCTTCTGTGTTTTTATGGATATCTTTTTCCAGCGTCAGCATCAAGGATTCAGAATCGCCCAGGATGTCGATGATGTCGGAGTCAGAACCATAACCCAACGCCCGTAACAATACGGTGATGGGCAGCTTACGGGTCCGGTCGATCCGGACGTAAGAAATATCTTTGGCGTCTGTTTCATATTCCAACCAAGCGCCCCGGTTGGGGATCACCGTGGTGCCCCAAGTTGTCCGGGAGTTCTTATCGACTTGTGAATTGAAATAAACACCGGGAGAACGAACCAACTGGGAAACGATAACTCGTTCTGCCCCGTTGATGATAAACGTCCCCTGATCAGTCATTAACGGGAAGTCACCAAAGAAGACATCCTGGGATTTGATTTCCCCAGTGTCATGGTTGGTGAGCCGTAAAGTGACGTGCAGCGGTGCAGAGTAGTTCGAATCATGTGCGCGTGCTTCTTCTACCGTGTACTTAGGCTCCAGCAGCTTGTATCCTTGATATTCCAAAGATAGTTTGCCTTGGAAGTCGTCGATGGGCATAATGTCATCGAACATATCCTTCAAGCCTTCGTCCAAGAACCATTGATACGAATTCGTTTGAATTTCGATCAGGTTCGGCAGATCCAGCACTTCTTTGATCCGTGCATAACTTCTGCGGGTGCGGTGTTTACCATATTTCACTAAATGACCTGACAAATGATTCACCCCTCATAAGTGTTGACCGGAGTCGGCAGCGACAAAATGTTAAGATTTTATTAAGAATGCGTCTTTTTCCGAATTTTGGGCAAAAGAAAGGTCAAAAACCGCTCTGTGTACGAAAACGTACGTGCTGTTTTTGACCACCTATTTGCACGTTACGGACAATAGATCGCAACCTGCTTTTTCCGACTCATAGACATATACTTTTAGTAGTTTACCACGTGGAAATGAAAAGTCAACCCCGTGGGTTTCACTGATGCCACTGCATGGTGGCTTCTGCTTCCCCAGTGTCTGCATCGGTACCCTGGGCCAGCGTCGTGAAGCCGAGCGCTGTGTAGAATCGAGCCGCCGCCTGATTTTTGACATACACCTGCAGCGTGATGCGGTGGTGGTGCTGTTGCAAATGATGCATGAGCTGCGTGCCGACGCCTTGCTGTCGGGCCTGACGCGCCACAAAGATGCCCGCCAGAAAGTCGCCCTGCATCCCGGCAAACCCGATGATTTGGCCAGCCGCATCCAGGGCCACGGTCACTTCGGCATCCGGGAGTGCCGCCAATAACGCCGCCTGGTTCTTTTCCCAATACTCGGTGGGAATAAAACCATGCGCTTCCTGGTTACCGGCTAACCAGATTTGTCCCAGCCGTTTGAGTTCGGCCGGTGTCAGGCGGTGTAGAACTTGAATCTGCACCATGACTACGCCTGCACATGAGTACGGGTGTGACGCCGCACCTTCAATCCGCGCAGAAAGTCACCAGGAGCCACGCGGTGCGGGCAATGGAATGTGACGATCTGCATCGCATGGGGCGCACGGTCAATGGCCTCACCGTCTTCGTCATGCAAATCTTCGACCGTCATGGCGTAATGGGTAAACCCTGGTCCGTAGAATTCAATGTGGTCACCCACACCGAAGTTGTTCCGTTGCTGCACCGTCACGGTCTGCGTGGCGGCATCGTAGTGCTCTACTTCGCCGATAAAGGCGTAACTGGGCCGCTTGCGCTGCTCACCCAACAGTTCATCCTGTTCATCGGGGGTGTCGTAATAGAAGCCAG
This sequence comes from Schleiferilactobacillus perolens DSM 12744, assembly GCF_001435585.1. Lineage (GTDB taxonomy): Bacteria > Bacillota > Bacilli > Lactobacillales > Lactobacillaceae > Schleiferilactobacillus > Schleiferilactobacillus perolens. The sequence continues at coordinate 5,126 of NZ_AZEC01000004.1, read as the reverse complement.
TGGACATGCCGCGCTGAGCGACTTTCCACAATTCATCCACCCAGGCCGGATCAGTCTGGTAGTGTTCCGGATCGCGCATATAAGCATCCACTGCGGCGGAATAGACATTAGCCACCGTGGACACATAATGCACAGTCTTCATTCGACCCTCAATTTTCAAACTGTCGACACCAGCGTCAATTAGATCAGGAATGTGTTCGATCATGGCCATGTCCACCGCACTCATGGAGAACGCTTCGGGCTTGCCGTTGTCGTCGGTCCCCAACAGGGACTGCTTATCCCCCAATTGGGGCAGATCGAAGAGATCGTACTTCCAGCGACAGTTTTGCGCACAGCCGCCCCGATTGGCATCTCGCAGTCCCATGTGGTTAGACAGCACACACCGGCCGGAATAGCCGATACACATCGCCCCATGGATAAAAGCCTCGATTTGGATGTCGGTGTGCTTCCGCATTTCGCGAATTTCCTCAATCCCGACCTCCCGGGCCAAAACCACCCGTTCCAGCCCTTCATCCTGCCAGAAGTTCAGGGTCTCCCAATTACAAGAAGATGCCTGAGTGGACAAATGCACGGGTAAACCAGGAGCGGACAGAATACAGGTCTCGATCAGCGCCGGATCAGACACGATCACGGCATCCACGCCTTGCGCCTGGACATTCCTGAAAAAGTCTTCGGCCCCAGGCAGATCCTGTTCGTGAGCCACAATATTCGCCGCCACATAAACCTTGGCATGGCGGGCATGGGCATATTCGACCCCGGTCTTCATCTGATCAAAGGAGAAGTTGCCGGCCCGGGTCCGCAAACCATAGGCATCGCCGCCGATATACACGGCATCCGCCCCATAATCAATGGCCACTTTCAATTTTTCTAATGTACCGGCTGGGGCCAGTACTTCTGGTCGTTTCAATGTTCGTTCCATTTATTTCACACTTTCTGGATCAATATCGAAGAAGCCCGTATCTGTTTCTCGATTCACCGGGGTATTGTCAGTGACGATTCTTTGACCATCCGCCGCCAGCTCGGCAGTCCAGGTGCCCTTGGCCAGCGCATCCCGGGCATGGGCGAAGGCAGCAACAATCTGGGCAAATTGCTGGCCGTGGACAAACAGCCCGTCCATCTTCCAGTACTGAATGCCCAGCTCATGGACTTTCGTCAATTCCGGCATCAGATTCACATCATTGGTGGCAAAAACGTGGGTCCCATTGCGGTCCTCATAGATGGAATAGTGGGTGTCCGGTTTATGCGGCGCAGAAATGAACAGCCCCCGCTGACGGTCGGTGCGTTCTTGGTGCTTTTGCACAAAGGAGAAGTAATTATCCAGTAACGGCCGGCCGGATTGGTGGATCGCACTGGCGCCATAGACTAAGTAACTAATCGGCACCTGGACGTGCTGCTGCAGCGATTTTAATTCACCATAGGGCACTTCTGCTGCCACTTGAGCCGCCACGGCACCGTGATTGGCCCAAAAATTGATCTGCCGAGCACTGGTCACCAAGTCGGCCCCATCATATAAGTATGGCAATGGAAAATGATTCTGCTGCAGCAAGTGAATGGCGCCAGGATCGCCGATACTGACCATGTCCACCTGCAGATCTGTCAAAAACTGTAAGTAGTCCGCGACTTTCACGATACGGTCATTGTGGAAAATGGCGTTGACGGCCACGACAATTTTCTTTCCCTGGGCATGAACAGCCTGTATTAGATCGGTTAATTCATCCCGGTCAAAACTATGGGGCAGGCGCAGCCCAAATTCGTCTTCGCCGGCGTATATCCAATCTGCCCCAGCTTTCATTACCATCTCGGCTTGTTCCATTGATTCTACGGTCGCAATTATCTCTGCCACGTATGCCATCCTCTCGTTTCTGTTGCAATGTTCTTATTGTAGCAGGCATGGTCGCGTCAGACCAGAGTATCCAAAAAGCGGAGCAGCAAGCGCGTATTATCCGCTTTACTGCTCCGCTTCTTTCAATTATTAAGCTTTAACGGTTTCCTTGGGTGGTGTGGACTTGGTGTGCGGGTGCTTGACGTTTACAGTGATCTTGCCTTTGCGAGCACCGATGGTAATGTGATCACCGGCCTTGATATCACCGTTCAGAATCATTTCACTCACCGCATCTTCCACTTGCCGCTGCAGTGCGCGACGGATCGGGCGGGCCCCATAATCAGGGTCAAAGCCCTTCGCGGCCACCACATCCAGCGCTGCAGTCGTCATCTTCACTTGCACGTCCTGTTCAGCCAGCCGTTGCAATACTTGCTTGGCCATAATCTTCACGATTTCCCGCAGTTGTTCCTTGTCTAATGCATGGAAAACCACGACCTCATCGATCCGGTTAATGAACTCTGGCCGGAAGAATTGCTTCAGTGCCGCCATCACCTTTTCACGCATTGAATCGTAACTCTGGCCCTTATCTTGGACACCGAAGCCGACCGCTTTATCGTCACGGACAGCGGTGGCTCCCAAGTTAGAAGTCATAATCAAGATTGTGTTGCGGAAATCGACCCGGCGACCCTTGGAATCGGTCAAGTAGCCGTCATCCAATACCTGCAATAGAATATTGAAGACATCGGGATGGGCTTTTTCGACTTCATCAAAGAGGACCACAGAATACGGCTTGTTGCGGACTTTCTCCGTTAACTGACCGCCTTCGTCGTACCCGACGTAACCTGGCGGTGAACCAATCAACCGAGAAGTGGTGTATTGTTCCTGGTACTCAGACATATCGACCCGAATCAGGTTGTCCTCGGAACCAAACATTGCTTCGGCCAGGGCCTTGGCTAATTCAGTCTTCCCAACCCCGGTGGGACCCAGGAACATGAACGAACCAATCGGCCGATTCGGATCCTTCAAGCCGCTGCGGGCCCGGCGAATGGCCCGAGAAACCGCTGAGACGGCCTCATCTTGACCAACCACCCGTTTATGCAGCACACTCTCCAGATTGACCAGACGTTCACTCTCGCTCTTTTGCAACTGAGTCAACGGTACGCCCGTCCATTCGGAAACCACTTGGGCAACATCTTCGCCGGTCACTTTGATATCCGTACGAAGACCTGAAGTATCATCTTGGGCTGCGGTGACTTCCAGCTTCGACTTCAAACCCATTTCTTGCTCACGGTAGTTGGCCGCAGTTTCGAAATCTTGATTCTCAATCGCTGCTTCTTTCTTACTGATCAAATCTCGGATCTGATCCTGCAATTTGTCTTCCGGGGACTTCTTGTCAGCAGAATCCAAGCGTACCTTAGCGGCCGATTCATCCATCAAATCAATCGCTTTATCAGGCAGGAAGCGGTTCGTAATGTAGCGATCAGAGAGGACCACAGCTTCGTGCAAAGCTTCATCACTGATTGAAATACCGTGATGCTGCTCATAGCGGGGCCGCAAACCCTTCAGGATCTGTTCGGTTTCCTCTGGAGTCGGCTCATCGATTTGCACGGTCGCAAACCGCCGTTCCAACGCGGAATCCTTCTCAATATACTTTTGATATTCATCCAGCGTGGTGGCCCCGATCAGTTGCAGCTCACCCCGAGCCAAAGCTGGCTTCAAGATGTTGCTGGCGTCAATGGCGCCTTCTGCACCACCGGCCCCAATCAAGGTATGCAATTCATCAATGAAGAGAATCACATTACCGTCACGATAGATTTCATCAATCACTTTCTTTAACCGATCTTCAAACTCGCCCCGGTATTTCGTACCAGCGACCAGGGAACCCATGTCCAACATCATCAGCCGCTTGTTGGTCATGTCTTCCGGTACTTTGCCCTCAATGATGCGTTGGGCCAGGCCTTCCGCAATGGCGGTTTTACCAACCCCTGGCTCACCGACCAAGACCGGGTTGTTCTTTGTCCGCCGAGAAAGGATTTGAATCACCCGCCGGACTTCTTTTTCACGACCGACCACTGGATCCATCCCGTTTTCCCGGGCTAATTGGGTCAAATCACGAGCCAACCCATCCAATGTCGGGGTGCCTTGCGGCGCACTGCCACTGGCCCCGCGCCGATCCATGGGCCGCTGCTTGCCAGTGTCCCGAACACCCATCTTCTTCAATAATACTTGGCGGGTCTTAGAAAGACTTAATCCCAGGTTAGTCAAGATTCGGGCTGCCAAAATATCGTCTTCGTGTAAAATACCCAATAACATGTGCTCTGTACCGATCTTGCTGGCACCTAAGCGCTTGGCTTCATCACCGGCATAGGACAGGATCTGTTTAGCCTTCGGTGAATAGGGTAAATAACTTGTTTCATCGGGTTGGTCAGAAGCAGAAGTCGCTCCGAAACCAGTGAAGCGCTCGATCTCTTCTTTCACGTCATCTGGCGAAATCGTCAGTTGCCGCAGAGTCTTGCCGGCCACCCCATCCGTTTCCAGGACCAACGCGAGCAACAAGTGCTCTGTCCCGACGGCATGGTGATGGAAGTAGCGCGCTTGCTGTTGGGCTAATGCCAACACGTTACGGGAGCTGTTCGTAAATAAGTTATCCAAAGGGCTTTCGCTCCTTTCGTAGTCGCAAAGCGTTTCTGGTCAAAGGCAATTGGGCCTGGTTGACTAGGAAACGATTAGAAGTTTGCAATGTAACCATCATTTTATGATGTGGGGAATATTATACCGAAACTGCTGTAAAATGCAACCCCCGCACATCGTCATCAACTGTGACTTGATTCGACGTGTATTTTACCCCAGTCATTGATGCTTGTCCAAGAAAACAACTTTCTCATGGAAAAGCATCAATGATCAGACAAACCAATCGAATCTTACGTACCATCTCTAGTCTAAACAAGGAACTGGGCGCTGTCGAGTATTCCGATTGATTCTCATCAAGAATTTTGCCAATACATACAAAAACAGACCGATGTCGGGTGACAATCGATCTGATTCCTATTTCTTAGTGATCGGGAAAACAGGATTTGAACCTGCGACCCCTACGTCCCGAACGTAGTGCTCTACCAAGCTGAGCTATTTCCCGGTAAAAAAAGCGGAAGACGAGATTCGAACTCGCGACCCCCACCATGGCAAGGTGATGTTCTACCACTGAACTACTTCCGCATACTCTATTAAATTAATTGTCCGGATCGGGAAGACAGGATTCGAACCTGCGACCCCTACGACCCTAACGTAGTGCTCTACCAAGCTGAGC